>CAYOSQ010000001.1:0-2387 GCA_964406665.1 uncultured Planctomycetia bacterium
CATCTTGAGCAGCAGACTCGTACAAACGCACAACAATATCTGTAACCATATGCACAACGGCCTTGCCCAATCCCTTAATTCCTTGTTGACCATACATAACATACGGGCTTGGCGCAGAATTCATAAACTTAGCTTTAATTATTTTATAGATTCTATTACCAACGCTCTTCCAGAAATTAAGTGATCTGGCGGGAAGCTCGTTTAAGAATTTACCAAAATCTTTTAATGTCTTAATAGGACTTTGTGTGAATACTTTTTTAAGAGTTTTGAAGACAGAAACTGCTGTATTCCATACAAGAGTAGCTACGGTTTTAACTGTACGTATCAATGCACCACCTGTTGCATCCCAAAGTTTTGCCCAAAATGCTTTAGAGGTAACGCCTTTAGCTATACCAACTGGCAAATCATACACAACTGCCTTAACAGTATCATATATAGCTTTACCAACTGATTTCCAAAAAGCGCCCGAGAACACTGTCTTGAAAAACCCTTTAACCATTCCCACAGGGATGTCCCAAACCACAGCCTTAACTGCTTTAAATAACGCCACTGCTATACGTCCAATTGCTTTACCAATTGCAACAAAAGCCTGCACAACAGCATTTCCTATGGTCTTTAAGATTCCTTGACCAGCCTGTTTTGCTGTTTCTTTTGCACCCTGTTTTACTGTTTCTTTTGCGGCTTTTCCGGCAATTTTATTCCAAATAGCCTGGAAGGCTTTTCCAATTCCTTGGAAGATTTTGATGATGGTTTTTATAGGACTGGTAATCATCTGCCAAGCAGCCTTAGCTGCATCCACTACCATCTTAACGAAAAACTTACCAATATTAACTAAGGTGCCTAGGAGAGAATTTAGAAAACTCTGAGTAACCGTGCTTGCGACAACGCTGGTAACAGTGGCTTGTGCTCCTGCCTGCAATGCTGCGTTTGCTGCGTTTTGAGCTGCTTCTGTACCTACTTGCTTAGCTGTTTCTGTTCCAACTTGCTTAACTGTTTCCCCTCCAGCACTACCAGCACCCTGAGCTAACCCTTGAGCGAATCCTGCTGCAGCACCAGCTACAATACCTGCAATCATAGCTATGGTTTCACCTTTTTTGAAAGTTTTGATTTTCGGTCCCCAGAAAACAAATAGCTTCAGATCAAACCGTGGCTTGTTATAATTTTCATAATCGTTGTAATAAACTACGGTTCCTGCGATATCCGAAGCAACACTACTTGCTGCTCCAGCTACAGGATTAAGATAAACCATCAGAGAGGTAATAGCACCTGAGAGAGCACCCTTGGCGAACATCTCAAAAGAACTAGACTCACCGCGGTTACCTGGTCTCCAGGCATAAGCTGGGGTTAGGGTATTGAATAAAAAAACGAGTGCAATAATTGCACTCACAATCTTATTCCATTTCTTTTTTCTTAAAGCAGAAAAAATCAATATCTCCCCCTTGCCCCCAATATTCTTATTGTTGTTAGTTTGTGTTTTCATCTATCTAAATACTTTTTAAAACTTTTTTATATATAAATAAAAAAACCGAGTTGCCTAATGATACTCATCGTCGGCAACCCGGCTATCTGAAAATCCTAAATATAAGACCCGTGGCTTTGCGCATCCACCGTTTGAGCATTAGTGGATTTGCCTTTTCGACGTATATTTATTACGTGCTATTAAAGATCAATTAACTATATTATTGTTCACTTGAGCACTATAAGTATAATATATAATATATATATTGTCAAGCTTATTTTCCCCCCTTTAAGAAAGGGCTTTCCTGCATAAAATTCCTTTAAACAAGCACAAAAGATCAATGGCTACAGAAGCTTCGATTATAGGCCAGTAAATAAGATCAACAACAAGAAATTTCACTCCAATTCATAAAAGACACAAAAATGCTCACTTTTTGAAAGACACATCCTTCAGAGTTAGGCCTAGACAGGCAAAGAGATAGGCAAGCAACGATAGATTTTTCAGAAAGGCATACCAAGCAGATATAGAATGCTTAAAGGCTTAAAACATAGCCCCTGGCTTAAAGCACTATCAACCAACAAAGCTATAAAAAGAATATAAGATAACTAATCTCTAATGATAATGTCCAATCAAACAAAACATACATGTATGCAATGTCCATTCTAACGATTTAATAGCTTTGTTAAATGTCCACTCTGTAACCATCAATTAGCCAATCCTATACATTTCAGCTTATTAAATAATGTCCATTCTAGTGGTAAGCGTGAAATTATAGTTGCCAGCTATGATCCCTATTTCCAGCAACGGAGACCCAGCCAGCTTACTACTATTTCCTCCCCCTATCCTGCAAAGTTGCCTTTGGCTAATGATAGCCTCCTTTAACTTCATCTTGTATTAAGCTGAATAAGGCCCTCTGGTTATCCTGTTA
>CAYOSQ010000001.1:2487-283827 GCA_964406665.1 uncultured Planctomycetia bacterium
CTAGAAAACCTTGTAGCCGAAATCCTAGAAATCGAAAGAGAAGCACTTAAAGACAAGAAGGATTTAAACTTCTTCAAAGAGCTTGGGGTAGATTCTCTCTTGGGCCTAGAATTAGTCGCGGCTGTAGAGAGAGAATTTGATATCAAAATTGAAGATGAAGAAGTCATATCTCTGGCAACATTTAATGCTGTAATAGAATTAACCAATAAGAAGTTATCAGCTAAAAAATAAATGCTTGATATCTCCCAAATCCAGAATATCCTGCAGCACCGCTATCCTTTTCTGTTAATCGACAGAATTCTTGAGCTAGAGGAAAAGAAGAAAGTAAAAGCTCAAAAATGTATAACCGTAGATGAAGAATTTTTTCAAGGACACTTTCCAGGAAAACCAGTAATGCCAGGTATGCTGGTAATTGAAGCAATGGCTCAAGCTTCTGCTTTTATCATAGGCGATGAAGGATTCACTGGGTTCCTAACCGGTATCTACAAAGCACGCTTTAAGAAACCCGTGGTACCAGGAGATACCCTAATACTAGAAAGTGAATTTATGCAAAGGGTCAAAAACCTGGCTAGGGTCAAAGCAACAGCTAAAGTAAACGGCGAAATAGCCGTAAAAGCAGAATTAGGTTTTATCATCTTGAAAGGTAATCTTTCTGGTGAAAAATAAAAGCATTGTCATAACCGGTATTGGTATCGCAAGCCCCATAGGCATTGGTAAAGATGCCTTTTGGCAAGCTTTAACCAAAGGCACCTGCGGAATAAAGGAAATTAGTTCCTTTGATACTTCAGACTATAGTTGTAAAATAGGTGCTGAAATTAGAGATTTTGACCCTGAAGAATTTATTGAGAAATTCCGCAAATATCTCCAGCAAAATACTGAAAATAGAAAACCAATAGACTCTTTGGATAGATCTTGTCAACTAGGACTTTCTGCAACATATCTGGCCTTAGAAGATTCACACCTCAACTTAAAGAAAGAGAATAAGAAAAAAATCGGCGTCATCATGGGAACAACTTCAGGCACTAGCAATGCCTTTGTAAACTACCATAAAACCTGGCTTGAACAAGGCATTGATAAAGTTAAACCAGAAGATGTGGCTAAGCACAAACACGAATCAATTGCTAATTCTATCTCTGATGAATTCTCTCTTTCTGGTTGCTCATTACTTTTAGGCACTGCCTGCTCAGCAGGCACCTATGCCATAGGAGAAGCCTTTGATCTTCTGCGCAGCGGTAAATTTGACGTCATCTTCACCGGAGGTGCAGATGCTTTTAGTGAACTATCTCACTGTGGATTCAATGCTCTTAGGTCACTGACAAAAACAAAATGCAGGCCATTTGACAAAAATAGAGACGGCATGGCCATAGGCGAAGCTGCGGGAGTAGTAATCTTAGAAACCCTAGAGCATGCCATCGAAAGACAAGCTAACATATATGCTGAAGTAATCGGATACGGCCTAAGCTGCGATGCAGAACACATGACAGCCCCCCAAGCAAGTGGCGAAAGTGCTGCCCAAACAATGAATATGGCATTAAAGGATGCCGGTATTACCCCTGAAAAGGTTGATTATATCAGCGCCCACGGCACAGGTACTCCGCTTAATGATAAGATGGAAACAAACGGTATAAAAAAAGCATTTGGCGAACAGGCCTATAGAATACCTATTAGCTCTGTTAAGTCTATGCTCGGACACACATTTGGAGCAGCCGGTGCTATCAAGGCCATATCATGTATCTTGGCGTTAAAACATAATACTATTCCACCAACAGTAAATTACCAGACAAATGATCCTGAATGCGATCTAGATTATGTACCCAACGAATCCAGGAAAAAAGAAATAGATATCACCATGTCAAACTCATTTGCTTTCGGAGGAAACAACTCAACCGTAATACTTAAAAAATACCGATGAAAGACTCAATCGTCATAACAGGCTTAGGAACAGTTTCTCCGGCAGGAACAGATATCACCTCATTCTGGAAAGCAGTATCTGCAGGCAAATCTCTAATAAAACCTGTATCAGGATTTGATACCTCTATGTTTAATTCTCACAATGCAGCAGAGCTTGCAGATTTCGACCCGCGCGAATTCATCCAGCGTAAATCCATAAAGTATCTAGATAAGATTTCCAGATTATCAATCTCAGCAGGGACGCTTGCCCTTAAAGATGCCGGGCTTGAAATAAGCCCGGATAACGCAACTGAAGTAGGTGTTGTCTTAGGAAGCATGTTCGGAGGGTGGGAAAGCATTGCCGAGTTTAACAGACAAATGCTGCAATACAAGATGAAGCGCGTCAATCCTTTGCTTTTTACCAACACAGTTCCCAACTCTCCGGCAGGACAAATGTCTATAGAGTTCGGCATAAAAGGACTGAATACATCCTTAAGCTCTGGATTCGCCTCCAGCACAGATGCTATTGGGAAAGCCTTAAATTATCTTCAGCTGGGTAAAGTTCAAGCCATTATTGCCGGAGGCGCTGAAGAACTCAACCCCTGGATAATGGGTAGTTTTGATAAATTAGACTATCTATCAAACACCAAAAACAAACAGGGCCTGTTTCTCGGTGAAGGCGCAGCTATGTTGGTTTTAGAAACTGTGCAACATGCCCAGGCAAGAAAAGCAAATGTGTATGCAAAAATATCAGCATATAACTCTACCTACAATTCATCTTCTTTGGAAAGCGCAGTTGAGCAAACACTCGCTCTTGCTTTAGATGAGGCTAAGCTTAAACCATCTGACATAAATTATATAAATGTTGAAGGTAGCGGATTTACTAAAAGCGACGCTGCAGAAAAATCTGCTATAAATAATATATTCAAAGAGTCAGCGGATAAAATACCCCTTAGTTCAATAAAACCAACAATAGGACATTGTTTAGGTGCGGCTGGGGCATTTGATGCTATAGCCTGCATCCTTTCGATGAAACACAACACTATTCCGCCAAAGATAAAAAAAGAAGTTAATAAAGCTCTCTCTATTTCATTAAGCCCTGAAGGAAACTGTGCCTGTTTAATTTTCGAGAAAGAGGTTTTATAAAGCCATGTCTCTTAACAACAAGATCGCGATAGTAACCGGAGCATCCAAGGGCATCGGCAGAAGCATAGCTTACGAACTAGCTAAACAAGGTGCTCATCTTGTTATAAATTATAACCGGGATAAAAAAGGCGCGCAGCAAACTGCTTTAAAAATAAAAAAATTAGGGCGCAAGGCCTTAATCATCCAGGCTGATGTAGGAAATCTTTCTGCGGTTAAAAACATGATTAAGCTAACCAAGGAAAAATTCGGCAATATTGATATTTTGGTTAACAATGCCGGAGTGATGCCGGAAAAGTATCTATTCAGAATGACAGATGAAGAATGGCACAACTGCATGAATACAAACATAAACGGAACTTATTATTGTTCCCGCAACTGCCTGCTACAAATGCTCAGACAGCAATACGGAAAAATAGTTAATGTTGTATCTATAAGCGGGTTATTCGGAAACCCCGGACACGTTGCCTATGGAGCATCTAAGGCAGCTATTATAGGCTTTACAAAATCATTATCTAAAGAGATTGTCAGAAAAGGTATAAACATAAATGCTGTTGCGCCTGGCTATGTTGATACTTCTATGACTGAAGGCTTTATCAAGAAAAACCGGGCTAAGCTTAAAAAAATTATTCCTGCCGGACGTCCGGGAAAACCAGAAGAAATTGCCAAGATAGTTTCATTTCTGGCATCTGATAAAGCTTCGTACATTAACGGACAGATTATTGTGGCTGACGGAGGACTTCTCATCTAATGACCACCAAAACATCATCATATGATGCAATTATTATCGGTTCGGGAATAAGCGGGCTCATCTGTGGCTGCTACCTGGTAAAAGCAGGATTGAAAACACTTATGCTGGAACAACATGATAAAGTCGGAGGATACTGCACATCCTTTGAAAAAAATGGCTATGTTTTTGATGCTGGAGTACATTATTTAGGTGGAATCAAAAATGGGTTGCTAGGAAAAATCCTTGCTGAGCTAAATCTATCTGAGGATTCTATAAAATTTAACCGTTTTGATCCCAGCGACAAAGTCATTATGCCCGACACCACAACCTACATAAGGACAAATCCACAAGAGACGATTGAAAACTTTCAAAACAACTTCCCTGGTGAGAAAAAAAACATAGAGGATTTCTTTAAATATGTGCTTGAAGATAACCTGCTTAACTCATACAGTAAACTCAAAAAACTTACTTTTAAAGATATTCTGGATAAATATTTCCAGGACAACAAACTTAAAGGAACCCTTAGCATGCTTCTGGGAAACATAGGCCTTCCTGCAAGCAAAATAACAGCCTTAACAGCGCTTATGTTATTTAAGGAATTTATCTTAGATTCTGGATATTACCCTGATGCCAACATGCAATCCTTTCCTGATGTTTTAGCCGACAGGTTTAAAACTTTAGGCGGAGAAATAATACTCTCAAACAAGGTTGAGGCTATCACAACAGAAAACAGAAAAGCAACCAGTGTTTCAGTAAACGGAGAAATGTTTACAAGCAAAACATTAATATCAAATGCGGATGCGGCAGAGACTTTCTTGAATCTTCTTGATGCAGAAGAAACCCCAGAAAAACAAACCATAAAGAGCTTACAGTCTTCTCCTTCTATCTTTGCTTTATATTTAGGATTAAACACTGATTTAAATAATCTCCTAAAAGAACCCTGCAACATCTGGTATTCTAATACCTATGATACAGAAAAACTATATTCCAATCCTCATGAAAATATAATAAATCCTGAGCTACCCTGTTTGATGGCCTCGGTTTCATCTATACATTCAAGCAAAGCTAATAAAGAAAAAAGTTGCATAACGGTTCTTACAACTGCAGAATACGAATCAAAGGATTTCTGGGATAAAGAAAGAGATGTCTTAAAAGATAAAATATTAAAGATACTTAAAAAGTTAATGCCGGGTATAGAAAATCACATAGATACAACATTAACCGCTACGCCGCTTACTTTTGAAAGATATACCTCAAATAAACAGGGAGCAGCTTATGGTTGGGCGCCAACGCCTCAACAGGCGAATTCTTCTTTAATCCCACAAGAAACATCTATTGAAGGATTGTATTTAACAGGCCACTGGTGCACCAAAGGGATTGGTACAGGATGCATTTCAGGAGTAGCAAGCTTAGGCAGAAACGCTGCAAAGCTTGTCTTAGAAAACAAGGGTAAAAAATGGGATTACCCAATATTGTTCAGGAAATAATATCATGAGCTTCAAAGAAAAAAACGCTATAGTTATTGAGGGCAACCGCCGGCTCGGCGCCCAAGCAAGTATTGAGCTGGCTAAAAAAGGTGCTAAGGTAACTGTCTTAACAAGCATGGCCGATAACAGTTTTTCTAAGCTTATCAATAAGAATAAACTAAATATACGATGCATAAAAATTGGCAAACAAAAAACCTCTCTAAAGAGTGGCATTGCTAAAGCTAAAAAAATATGTAAATCTATCGATATCGTTATAAATTATCTAAATGCTGAAAAAGGATCTCATTACTCAATTGGCAAAAAGAAAGCCGTAAAGCAAAGCTGGCAATCATTCTTTTCAGTAAATCTAAAAAGTTTTAACTCATCTCTTGAGACAATTATCTCTTCCATGGTTAATCAAAAAAATAGCACTATTATAACGCTCGCTGACACACCTATTCAAGGAACCCTGCATTATCTTACAGTGAGAAATATTATTACAGCAACTACCAAAACCTTAGGCAGAGAGCTGGCAAAAAAGAATATTCGCCTCAATGCAGTTATCCCAGGACCTATCGAGGGTGAAGACTACTCCAGGGTCCTTAGAACCCACGCAGCAGCACTGTCGATGTATTTTCCTCATTTTAAACCTGCCAAAATAAATGAAATAGTCGAGCCGGTTTTGTTTCTGGCTAGTAAAGATTCCAGCTATATATTCTCAGAAACTATCCGCGTTGATTCTGGCTTCGCCTCATAAAATACGAATGTGTTGACAAATCATCATGCATATCCTACAATTTTCTTGTGGACCTATTAAAGTATCCTAAAAAATCTATCAGCTATATAGAAAATCCTAATGTCCCTCTTCTATATTATTTCCTAACATTTTTTGCAGTAATAAGCTTAAGGAATTTCCTAGATATTTTCTCCGATACCGCACGCATATCATTTACATTATTTCCTATAACTCACGAATTATTTATGGCAGCATATGTAAGTCTAGGCATATCTTTCGCCCATTTTTATCTTTTCTGGATTGCGCTATTTTTGATATTTCCCTTTATAGCTACGTTTATTACTAAACAAGATATAGGTAAAACTCTGCGCATTATCTTAGGTTTCAGCTGGATTATAGTCATTACTCCAATTGCTGATCTTTTACTTTCAAGAGGTCAGGGCATCGAGGCAACATTTATAGCACCAACAAGTTTAGGAAGCATTATTCCTTTGCCACAGGCGCTTAACCCTGGAGAAAAAATAACCTGCGTTGTCAGTATCCTGCTAATTTTTACTTATGCAATCGTCAAAACGAAGAAGCTAAACAAGGCCTTACTTTTAGCTTTTCTTTTTTATTTAGTTAATATGCTTAGTTTTATGTTTCCGTTTTTAATCACATCAATCGCAAGAATATTTAATAAGGCTTTTACAATAACATCTCCGGCAAACATAATTCCTATTCTCTCTGCCGTAATAGTTGTTGAAGCTGCTTTTCTTTTCTATTTATACGATAAAAAGTTCTTTATCTCCATTGTTAAAAGTGCGGGAATTTTAAAAAGTCTGCAGCTTGTTTTTATGTTTACCTTGGGTATCCTACTTTTTAGAGCGCGCCTTAACGGATTTATATTTAATAATATCGGTTTATTTTTCTTAAGTTCTTTAGTAATCATGCTCGCCTTAACTGCAATAACTCTTTTTAAAAGAAGCCGAGATGGATTAACACCATGTAAAACATCGCTAAAGATTTCATCTATTGCTCTGCTACTTGCGATTTTATGTGCAGCTTCAATAAACATAACAACACTTTTTTTCCTTTTGGTCGCAATTGCCTGTGCTTTTATATACTACCTGCCACCTTTAAAATTAATGCGCATTCCTTTTTTCTCAAAAGTTTTTCTAGCATTAATGATTCTACTAATTATTATGCTAGGGTGGCTTTTTGCCGGTGGTGAGCTTTCTCAGTTCCCTCAGATATTTAGCCTATACATTCTAATTTTCTTCACCGGCTGCCTGAACATTACTGAAATCAATAAAAAACAAGACGCCGCCAAAGATGCCTTCCCCTTGCTAGAGATGTTCGGCGAAAAAAGATATAAGCTATTTATCGGCTGCTTATTTTTTCTATCCTATCTGTTGATTCCCTTGGTGCTAGTAGCAAAGATCTTGTTGATTCCCAGCATTTTATTCGCTGCGCTGTTTTTATTTTTCATTGTAAGAAAAAACTACCAAGAACATCCCATCATACTTACTTACACAGTAAGCCTCGCAGGAATACTTATTTGGCTAAACTATTTCAGAATAACTGGATAATCTTTTTAATTAAATATAGAAGGTTTTAGTGGATGCGAAAACTGCGGATTGCTTTTTTAAACGTAGATTCATAATTAGCAAATTGGATATCCTGAGCAGTACAAGTTACGATATAAGCCTTACCGTCCTTAACCCATAATACTGCCAAGGTTTTTATAGACATGTCTTGACCATCACTGGTAAAACTAAGCCAGTTACCGCGGTGCGACCCAGAAGAGATCTCCCCTTCAGAAATACCATATTCTTCTCCAGGGACTGTTTCTAAGGTTTCGTTTTTGAATAGTTCAAAAAAAGTAACCGTTTGCATACCGACAGGTGCAGTGGTAACTACTACGTTGATATTCTCCTGAAAACGATCTGCTTTATCTTCCAGCGGGGATTTAGTTAGAATTATCGTTCCGTACAATCCCTCTATCTTAACCCACAAACGAGGTAGAGAAATTGAGAAACCATAATGCTTGCTTTCATAATTCTGCCACAGAAGCCCAGGCACAAACAAAATCATTGCCATTATAACAACGAGCATAATTCCAATAATTCTTTTAGCTTTTAAGCTCATTATTAAAATCCTCCTGGGATTAATTCTCCTGAAGTAAACTTAATGATAATTGGGCCTGCAACAACAATCATAATTACCGGCAGAATAAAAAACAACAGTGGAAACAGAATCTTAAGAGATGCAGCAATTGCCTGCCTCTCCCCTTCTATAAAACGCCCTTCGCGGGTATCTTCAGATAAGTTCCTGAAGGCCTCTTCAACAGAAGTACCCATGCGCTCAGACTGAACAACCGTACGCACAAAACTTCTGATATCAGGAATATCTAATCTTCTAGACATATCTTTTAAAGCATCTATTCTATTGCGGCCTACCTGAATTTCTTTAAGCACAAGTTCAAGTTGTTCGCTAAATGCGTTTCTATCTACTTTCTCAATTACCCATTTAAGTGATGATGTAAAATCTAATCCGGCACCGATACAAAGATCAATTAAGTCTATAGTTTCTGGAAACACCCTGACTATTTCGCGCTTCTTTTGTTTTATCTTATTCATGAAAATCATGTCTGGAATAAAGAAGCCAATCGTTCCACCCGCGAATGCATAGCCTTCTGTCTGGGTTAACAAATAAACAATAAATCCGCTGAACAATGACAAAAATATTTTAACCAACACCAATCCGGTAACATCGAGATTGATTCTTAAAACCTCTGTTTGCATCTGAAGTTTCTTTAAATATGCCATATTGGCAATCGGCTGAGTCAAAGGAAGCAGGGGTTTCAACAATTTAGAAGAAGAAAGCTGATTAAGCCTAGATCCTTTAGAATCCAATACAGAACGCAAACGTGGTTTCTTTTGCACCTGAAGCATAGAGGTAGACATCATATAAACTGCCGTAGCAACCATAACTAAAATAGAATAATATAAAGTTGTCTCAAAATCCATTATACCCTCAATGTACTGATCTTCTTAATCAGAAATATAGCAAGTATCTGAGCTATAACTGCAGCAATAAGTAACATCCTGCCCTGCTCAGAACTCCACATAACATCAAAATGATCCGGCTGCTGCTTAGATATGAACAATGCGAAGCCAATCGGTAAAATACTCATAATGACACCTTGCATTCTTCCCTGCAGAGTAAGAGTCGCTATTTTATTTTTCAATTTTATATTGTTACGCATCGTCTCAACAAGCCTGGAAAAAACCCTGGTTAACTCACCACCTGTCTCGCGGGCAACTAGAACAGAGCTAACCAAAAGATTTACTTCTTCAATCGGCATTCTTACCCTCAGCTTACGCATAGAATCTTCCAGGCTAACGCCCCACTTATTTTCCTTAAGGATCAAATTAAATTCCTGTGATACAGGAGGAGGCATCTCTTCACATAATACTTCTATTGCCTGTATAAGACTCAATCCACCTTTTAATGAAGAAGAAAGAATCATCATACTATCAACTAACTGAGCCGTAAACTGCTTAAGCCTTCTTTGTTTAATAAAATTACTCGCAAAACCTGGAAAGGCTAGGCCTAAGAAAAACCCTACAATCAAACCTATTACACTTTGGAACAAAATAAAAAATGCCCCTGCAAAAATCAAGGGACATACAGAAATTAAAACTAGCTTCTTCTTTTCTAAAAAAATAAAAGAGTCTTCTAGTTTATCTACTACCTTATCTACTCTTTTTTCCTGCCAACTACCCCACTTTTTTGCAAAAGCAGGAATAATCGCTTCGACCAAAACGAAAGAAAAAATATAAGTTGCTATAAAAACTAGTAAATATATAAGTGCGTTCATAGGGCAATACTATGGGGTCGGCGTGCTTATATCTGTAGTTACTGTACTACGAATACCTTCGTTTCCAACTATATCCGGCACATAGGTCTCCCCTCTACCGTAAGTCTCAGAAACTTCACGCCATTTTCCCACAAAACTATTTCTTATATAATACCCCATAACCACCAAAGTTGCAACAACAATTACAAGTAAAACTACATAATCTAGCATTGCCTGAGCATGTCGGTAGCATTTTTGTTTTCTTTTCATCTTACTCCCCACAATCTAAACTTATTATATTATTTTCAATAAAATATTTTTGTTTCAACTAACAAAATCTCATTATTCCAGAGGTAGAGGACATGGATTTGAGTCGCCCCACGGCCAATCCGGATTCTCATAATCAGGATCAGGTATTGCTGCTGGACAAGGAGGATAATCTTCCTGACATAAGATATTACAACACTCTAATTTCTCCGGTTCATCGCTTGTTGCGTAGTGAGAACAACAGTCCTGACACTCTTCCACCAAGCCAACGCATTCACTTATGCATTCTGCCTGACAATATGGCAAGATTTCTCCTTCTTCTCCTAAGCATGCTTCTTCAAATAAGTCTGCATTGAAACAATCCGGACATTCATCTTGTATATTCGTATCACCATCAATAAGATCAGCAATTTCTGCAATACAACGCTGTTGACAATCAGTAAGTGTCTCTCCGAAAAAACATTCATCAGTTGCAACATCATTAAATCCATCCCTATCAGCATCAAACCATCCATTGCCCGGCATTATTTCACAACAGGCATCTATAGCTAGCTTTAAAGCTTCAAGTGCATTTTGCTGAGCAATCAACCCATCTTCTGCATCATTGATTAATTGTTGAAGCCTATCTCGCAATGTTGATAATCCACACAAAGGACCTTCTACCATATTAATACATTCTGATAGAGGAATATCTGATGCCATAATGTCACAACCTTCATCGCAATCCTCTGTAGGCTCCACACACCCTCTGCCCCAAAGATCAGGAGGATTATTGCCACATTCAACATTATTGTTTACCCAGGGATGAAGATAAGCCCTCTCTCCTCCCGGCAAACTATCCCACCAAGGAGGATATTGTCCATAGCTTTGCGTCTGGTGCATTACTTTAAGCTCGCAATTATAGAAAAGCCCGTCATTATTATCCAAACAGCAAAAACTTTCACAGCACTCCTCTTCATAATCTAAACCAGCTCCTGTTGTCATACAATTTTCAACACATGGAGGCACTTCTTCTGTCCACATGCAGTATCCATAGCACGGAGGATTATTGCCAGCATCATCGCACTGAAAACACTCTCTAACATTCCAGCAATACCACCAAAAGCGTCCCCAATCACTACCACAATCGTTTTCAAGCTGCCAGTCAGTCATTGTGGTATCGCAATGATCATCCTGACAATCGCTGGAACGTGGCGGAACACACAAAGCCATGCAATTATCAAAAGGATCTCCCGGGGGAAGACCTTGACACCCTCCAAACATTGGAGAAGTGTTTGCACACCAATCTTCTGCCTCAGCATCACACTGATCTTCACATCTATCTTCTGCCCAAGTATAACAAGGAGCCTTACAAGGCTCTATGGCAGGCTCTGCGCAATCTTTCTGACAGCGCAACTCTGCATACTCTGCACAGCCATTGCCCGCGAGACCCGATGTAATTCCATTAATGATATTATTGGCTTCAGATATCCTAACACCTAACTCTGCTATCTGGCTATCCCACTCATCTTTATATCCTTGTATTAACATAGGGCATTGATTTGCAGCAATTAAATCTAGGCACGCATTCATTTCATCTAAATTTGTATAAACTGGGTTCTGACAACAGTTATTAATATCGTTGTACCTTGCCTGGATTTCTGCTTTCCTAGCTGCAAGCTTGTTTGCCTCTGCATCAATCTTGTTTGCAGAGTCTTTCAATTTTCTTGCAGTTACTCCAAAACCTGCCCACCAGCAAAGCTCCCACCAATCATCGCATTCTTCTGCCTGCCTTCTTAATTCTGCTGCCTCACTGCGCATAGCTCTTTCTGCATCGTCAAGCGCGTCAATCTGTCCCGCTAAAGCAGCAAGCTTTGCTTCAGTATTTCTTTCACACATACATTTATCATAAACATAACAATCTTCTCTTATTTCATATATAATAATCCCATTTTCTCCAACATGTTCTATAACGCATTCAGGATGAGCTGCTCTACACCGTTCCTCTGCATCTGCCATACCAATGGGTTGAAGAACGAACGAAATCTCTTGATCTGTTCTTCCTGCAAAAACCCAATCGTCAGTTATGTCCAGGGGCGCTATGGGATCAATCGTAGAAGAGCCCAAATAAGCAGTATCGTTATTGAAGGCTCCGTAAGAATCTTTATTCGCTGCAACCATACGGGTATCTTGATATTCATCTTGGCGCTGGGCAAAGTTTGAGGTAAACCAAAGCCAGATACGCGTAATGCCAATGGCTAATGCTAAAACAACTATGAAGGAAAAAACAAAACCCAGGATTGACTGACCTATTCTGCGGTTTTTTCTAACTAGGAAAGGTATTTTTTTACAACCCAAACATATCACCTTCTTCGCTGTAAACTATCTGAACTACGGCTCCTTCCTCTGAAGAAATAATATTGGGCATGATGGTAATTTTGACAAACTCATAATCATTAGTGAAATTCAAAGTATAGGTCTGATAAAATGCTTTATCTAAATCCCTGGAACCGCTGAAAGGAAAACGAAGCTTTCCTAATTTAAATCCTTTTTTGCTGCCTGACATCTTCTTATATTTATCCAGCATATCTCCTGCCTTAAAAGAACTGGTTAAATCCCAACCCTCGAGCTCCATCATCCTTTCATAAAATTCCAATGCTTCATCTAAAGAGAGTTCAGTAGTGTAAGTAACATATGTTTGTTTTCCAATGTTCATGTTGGACAATCGCACACTATCAGGTGGACGAGGAACATCTGATAAATCTTCCCCCTCTAAATCTTCTTTGGGCATATCAAAAAAAGTGTCTTCTGTTGACATGGGCAGTTCATCTAAGTTGGCAACGCCAATGGGAAGAAGATATTTAGCAATACCAACATCTGTGCCGTCATCAGCAGCAGTTAAAGCTACTTCAACTACTAGCTGATCTTTCTTAAACTGCATCCTGCGTATTTTGCTTCTGGGAAGTAATTCCATAACTTTATCTTTAATGTTTCCACCTTTTAATAAAGACGCGTTTTCCGGCTTAGCTATTGACTCTGGTGGAACCATATCAGGCATTTTTTCATCTAAAACATTATCAAATTCTTCGTCTCGGAAAAAATCACTGTAATAGTTTGCAACATCGAAACGATTATCTTCACTTTTGTATACAACTCCAGAGACATCTTGACCTCTTAATTTAAGAGTAAATGTATCTATCTTTTCACTGTTCTCTGGTGCCGGCACAACAAAATCAATACCAACCTCATCTTCAGCCCAAACAGAAGATAACAATAAAACAAGTGTCACTACAATAATGACACCCGGATAAACAAACAAATTACTTTTTTTGAAATATTTTCTATGTACCATCATCCCATTCTATCTCTTCTATGCCTGCTTCATAAAGATGTAGTTCAGTATTAAAATAATCTTCCCAGTGAGATATGATATAGGCAATGCCGATAGGTGCAGCTAACAATGTAAGGAATATACCCCAGAGATTATCGGCATCCCATAAAGTCGGCTGAATAGTAGAAGTCCTTCCTCCGGGATAGCTTTCTACAAAAACCCGTGAGGAAGACTCGGCATCAATTTGCTCCAACATAGGATCAGAATTACCATAGCGGAAATTCCATAAACCTAAGTTTTCTCCCTGCTTGTACCTTTGCACTTTAACCAATATAGGACTGTTTTCTACCTGCCACTGTTGACCATCCATACCACCTTCGCTTGGATCTTTAAACTTCAGGCCGAAAGCAATGGATTTAATTAGCAACCTTCCTATTGTTGCCTCGGCACCGGCAAACAACCCTGCGATAATTGGTGCAAGCGGACCTGCCCAACCACACATGGCCAGCCAAGTAGGATATCTTGTTACAAATATATAGGCCCAAGCTAAATTAGCAGCCATATCCTGAGGTGCACCTAAATCAACTAAATCCAAAATGTACAACATTCTCATAGAAATTACACTTACTTCTACCCAGTTATCATAATCTCTCCAACAGCCATCATCCAGGCCGCCCCCCAAACAAGCTTGTTGATTTCCTCCAGAATCATCAAAACTGTTATGCATTACCCAATCATCAGCAGCAACAGAC
This sequence comes from uncultured Planctomycetia bacterium, assembly GCA_964406665.1. Lineage (GTDB taxonomy): Bacteria > Omnitrophota > Gorgyraeia > VGKH01 > JBHPFN01 > CAYOSQ01. The sequence goes on from CAYOSQ010000001.1 coordinate 16,626, forward strand.
CATTGCCACTCCCAACCATAGCCGTTTATCGGCATGGGGTCGCCTAAATCTGCTGAGGGGTCGTCAGTTTCTCCAAAAACATCTTCAACCCAAAACCCAGTTTTTGAATGAGACATAAATCTGGAAAAGCCGTTCATTCCATGCTCTTTAGCGTCAGGGCTTATACCAGCTATGTATTCATCATATGATGCATTGCTGGCAGCCTTACCCGATCCTGCAAGAAAATCTTCATAGGTAGGCCTAGGTTCATCAACGCCTACATTGTTAAACGCATACTGTATGGCCGCCTTTCTGGCTCTTGCCCAGGCCATCTGAGAATCCCAACCAGCTTTTGCAAGCTTTGATAAATTGGAAGACATTACCGTTGCCAATGTTGCTATAGCAGTAATAAGATTTCCCGGAAACGGGATAAGAAGAAGCTCTAATATAATAGCTACACATTTTATTATATTCTCACCACACATTAAGTCGCTGGTAAGACCATAGCTAAGCAACTGACCTGTCATAGTGCTAGCTGCAGAGATTGACCCTGCATCAGCAGCATTGGATACATCGGTTTTAAACAAGGCTATCTGACCTACGTTTACGGTAATCATTACCATAACGATTACAACGCAGAGAATCGCAATCAGAAAAGGAAATATCTGACCTGATTCATACTTTGTTTTGTCTTGGGAAAACTTAATAAACATAAAATCCTTTTTCCACTATTATTCCGGAGGATCAGGACATTCATCCGGCCAAGATGGATCATCCGGATCAGGTATTGCTCCCGGACACGGTGGATAATCATTTTGACACAGAACATTACAACATTCTAGCTTCTCCGGTTCATGATTTGTAGCATAGTGAGCGCAACAATCCTGACACTCTCCAACCAAGCCTACGCATAAACTTATACATTCAGCCTGACAATAAGGCATTATTTCACCGCCTACAACACATCCTTCATCCCATCCTGCATCTGCAGGATCAAAACAGTGGGGGCATTCATCCTGCAGCTCTCCGCCGCCTTCTCCAAATTCTGCGATTTCTGAAATACAACGCTGCTGACAACCAGAGTGCGTTTCTCCTATAAAACAATCAGCAGTAGTATAATCACAATATCCATCGCCGTCGTCATCAACCCAGTCCACATCACAACATTCTCCTATAGCAACAATTTTTGCTTCTAGTTCTGTCCTGTTATATAGTAACCCATCTGGTTCATCATGTATTACGTGCCAAAGACGTCTGCGCAGTTCTTCCAGACCACACTGTCGACCGCCTTCACACTGTGGCGGCATTTCTGCTCCTTCGCAATCCTCATCGCAAAAATCATCTGGCTGGTAACAATCTCTGCCCCAAGTATTACCCATGCATTCAACAATATTGTCTACCCAAGGATGAACATAATAATTCTGTGGTCCTGGTAAGCTATCCCACCATGGAGTATATACTCCGTGGCTTTCTGTTTCATGCATTACTCCGAACTCGCAACCATAGAAAAATCCTTGAGCATTTTCCCGACAACAGAAACTCTGGCAACATTCAGTCAAATATCCTGGCCCAGCTCCTGTGGCAATACAGTCGGCTTTACAAGGAGGCACGTTTACTGTCCACATACAATGACGGTAGTAATTCGGGTTTGCGGCATTAGATGTAAGACATCTTCTCAAGTCCCAACAACGCCACCAGTCAGAACCCGTGTATCCTCCAGGGTTAGGTGAACAATTATTCCGTAATCGGTTTTCGGTAAAATTATCACAACGGTTATCTACACATTCATCTGTTCTATCAGGAATACAATCATCCCAACAATCCTGCCACGCCTGTCCCTCAAGGCCATCACAGTCAATTGTACATTGATCCTCTGCCCAATCATCACAGCGATCTAAACAACGGTCTAAATCGTACACATCTTCACAATGGTCTCTACAAGGGTCTATGTTTGGTACAACACAATCTTTCTGGCAACGCAACTCTGTGTAAAGATCACAGCCGTTAGCTCCCTCAAGTCCGTTCCATATTCCACCACGAATAGAATTGGCTTCATTTATCATGCGATTAATCTCATCAACCATCTGTTCCCAGTCATCAACAATACCAGCAACAATTATAGGACACTCTGCTGCAGCAATTTCATCTAAACATGCATCCATTTCATTTCTATTTTCATATGCAGCATCATTACAACAAGCATAAATCGCATCTCTTCTTGCGGCAATCTCATTTCTTCTGGTTACAAGCTTATCTGCTTCTTGATCTATTTTTCTTGCCGAATCTTTAAGCTTTCTGGCTGTTACACCAAAGCCTGCCCACCAACAAAGCTCCCACCAATCGTCGCATTCTTCTGCCTGCTCTCTTAATTCATTAGCTTCGTGTCTCATAGCATTAATTGCATCGTTAAGAGAGGCTATCTGTCCGTTAAAAGATGCCATCTTGGGATCGATTGATTTATTACACAAACATCTATCATAACAAAGGCATCCGGTCACAATCCAAACACCATCTATCTCTTCAAAACAATCAGGGTTAGCATCTATACATTCATTTCTACATTCCTCTTCGGCATCTGCAAGACCTATAGGTTGAAGAACAAATGATATTTCTTGATCTGTTCTTCCTGCAAAAACCCAATCATCGGTTATGTCCAGGGGCGCTGCAGGATCAATAGTGGGAGAGCCCAAATAAGCAGTATCGTTATTGAGGACTCCGTAAGAATCTTTATTCGCTGCAACCATGCGGGTATCTTGATATTCATCCTGGCGCTGGGCAAAGTTTGAGGTAAACCAAAGCCAGATACGCGTAATACCGATTGCTAATGCCAAAACAACTATGAAGGAAAAAACAAAACCCAGGATTGACTGACCGCGTCTTATTCCTGGGGGTTTAAAGAAAATTTTTCTAGAGAAAGATTTATTTGACATGCTGACCCCTTTTGTAAATATAATCTTTACTTAAATGTATTCTAAAAATTAGTATCCCACGTTCGGTTTATTATAACACGATTATCGGGATTGTTTATAGTATTTGGATCATATTTTATTCTATTGTCATTAGTATCATACCAGGCTCCCTGAGCAAGATCTTGCGGATCCAATAATTCCCAATCACCTTCAGCCGGAGAACCATCATCTGCATCGTGTTGCGATACAGATGTATCTCTGCGCAAAAAAACTGTTGATTCAATATTCTCACTTAATTCCATACGCTGCGTATTAGAAATTCTTGCCGGTCCCTCCCCAGCGGGCAGCTGATGTTTTCTCGAGGTTGAAGTAAGCTGTGTATGCTTAGCTGTAACATCTCTCCAAACAGTAGAAGGAACTTTCGACCAAGTGTCGTCTCCCCCTGTAGGATCGGTTGCTGCTTTGGGGTAGCGAGTTAACATTACATCGGGGTTGCCTACGCGTGCTGTTTCCCAATCATGCGTGCCCACAAACTGATTGTTGACTTCGTAATACGAAAAAGATCCTTGTATTGTCGAACTATCATTGTCTTCTTTTTTATTATGGCATCCATGTTCATCATGCTGGCAACCAGCCATACCTTTCTGCCACATAACCGATGCAGATGCAGTTAAGGTAGATGGTTGGCTTTCACCAAAATTTGCTAAAGCATTATAAAAACGGTTGTCTTTCTTTAAAGTATAAGAAACATTTGCATTTCTCTGATATGATTTCTGCAAAGCCTTGCGGAATGCCTCCTGTTTTAATGCTTGCTGTGCATCTATGCGTTGTCCGTATGTGATAAGTGAAGAAAATGCAACAAGAACTAAACTTCCTAAGATTGCCAGCTCTGCTGCTGCCTGGCCTGTGCGGAAAATAAATGCAGAATATTTGTTTCTTTTCTGATTCGGCTTTAATATCTTATGCGTTCTTCCAAACCTCATAAACTCTCCTAGCTGAAGTTGTTAGTCTAAAATTCTGGAGCTGCAATATCAAATTCACCCTGATCTAAAAATTGATCCTGCTGAATTAACATTTCGTAACCGTCACCAGTAGATGCTGTAACCCTATTCATCAATACTTCATTATCATTAGGATCAAGGAACGAGCTTTTTAAACCACCATGAGCTTCATGCGCTACTTGCTTGCGTTTCTGGGCTGTTCTGGTCCTTGTCCTGGTGTTATCAAATTCATCTCCGTCAGCAAGTTCTTCAAGTAATTCTTCTCCAGTATCAACCCTCCAGGGCTCTCCAATTCCCCAGCTTGACCAGAGCACTAAATCAGAAGTCTGATTAACCTTCTGCTGCAGGGAATTTGAAAGCGGCCTCTGAACTGTAGCAAGGACTGCCAGAACCACTACAAACACCGACGCCCACATTATAATGCTTTGGCCTTTTCTATTTAATATTTTACCATCCATAGGAGAAAATTCCTCCATTTTTTTAATCTAGACCAGCTAACCCGTCTACAGCTTCCCTGCGATCAAACGTAGTAGATGAATTAGAAAAAGTTAATGTAACACCGTCAGGAGCTCCGTTTACTCCCATATAACTATCTGTATTAGTAGTAACTGTAGATTCTATTAGTGCGGTTGTATGTCTTGGGGAATATTGTGACGGGCTTATTGTATCGGCTTCCTGCTTCAGTCTTCCTGAATATGCTCTCCTGACATAAGTCGCCATAAGTAAAAGAGCGCTGAGGACAAGCGCGATCAATACCGTATACTCTAATAACCCTTGACCTTTACAGTTTCTCATTTTTCTTAACATAAGCTTTTCCTTAAAATAGTTATTCTTAAGCTCAATTAATCAATTTCACCTAAATCAAAAGGTGCTGGAAAATCTTCCCAGACGGTTGAGTTATCAACTATATCTTCAGTCCTATAGAGCTCCCCTATGGCAGAGTCTGTTTGTTTTCTAATGTCAGTATCAAATCTATTGCCAACGGAAGCTCTATAGGAATAAATACCTTTGTCCGCAACATACTGCGGAGTATAACCAAAACCATCAGGCAAAAATTCGGATATATGCCCGGCGCCCTCAGCTGTAGCAGTTTCTTCTGCTACTTCCTGATCGCCGATCATTGTCCGCGCAACTCTTTCGCTGGTGGCAGTGGGGGAAAACTGTTCCCCCATCCTTTCTGCTGCATCATTCATGCTACCTGAAAATCCTCTTTTAACAATTGTCTGCATAAGTAGCAAAGCAGAAAGCACCACCGCCAAAACAATTGCGTACTCTAACATACTTTGAGCTTTACGTTTGCCTTTTTTAAAGGACATCTTCTCTCCTGCTTTTCTTTTCTAAACTGCTTTTAACAATCCCTATTATTCCCAAAGAGCTTCAGGATTGTCCCATTCATCATCTAAAGCCTCATACTCAGCTGATGTATGATCTTCATGAATAGTTGAATCAGTTGTCTGCCTTGTATCTGTTGAATAACCGTGCCCTACACGAGAACTAATGCTGTTAGCGCCTCTATCGATTGCACCTACAATGTCATAATCTGCAACTCCAGCATCAGCAGCAGCATCAGCGATCAAGTCTGTCATAAGATCGTCTGAAGAATCAATACCACCTTCTTCAACGATAATATGATCTTCACCTTCTGCCATTGCTCGTGTTTCTTGTATAACTGAATTAGAAACTGAGTATTGATCACCCATTCTTGAAGCAGCATCATTAATACCACCTGAAACACCACGCTTGACTATTGCCTGCAAAAGTAAAAACGCGGAGATGACAACTGCTAAAAGAATAGCATATTCAATCATTGATTGTGCTCTTCTATTCTTATACAGCTTCATATTTCTCACCTTCCTTAATGTTTTATGCTTTTATTAAATAATTTAAAAATCTCTACTATTCTCCCTCTTCTACTAATCTGTTAATATCAAGTGTAGTAGTTTCAGTCGCGGTCTCGTTATGCTTCATTTCCGCACCACCCTTTAACCTGATCTTCTCATCCGTATAACCGGTTTCTAAGCTAGTGGTATGGCGGACCTGCTCGCTTACTGCATAGACATCCTGCATTGTGTCAAAACCTGCTTCTTCCATAGCATCATCTAGCTCTGAAGTACCTGCTCGCAGCATAAACTCAACTGCTCTATCCTGCTTTACGTTTATGGCGTTCTTCAATGAGACTGAAAGAGCGCCAGCGGCAATCGCAATTACAGCGGCAAAGATTATGCCGTATTCTGCAGTCGATTGCGCCCTTTTGCTTTTAAATAATCGTCTCAAAAACATGTTTTATTCGCCTCCTTAAATTACTATATATTTTATTTTCAATTTCATTGTTTTCACAATTTGCTTACTCTTCCTGAAATACACCCATGCCTAAGTCATCAACAGTACTTTTTAATGCTGTACCTGTTTTAGAATAGGCACCTTCGACTGATTCTTTAATTGAACCACCACCGATACCGGTAAACAAAACGGCAACAATAGCAGCAACAACCACGCCGAGAATAAGGGTATACTCCAATATACTCTGACCTGATCTTGACGCTGTTCTCATATTATTCACCTCCCTTCCTTTATCTATTATATGTCATTTCTTCCTGAACACGTTTTAAATATCTATTATATGTCATTTCTTCCTGAACACGTTTTAAACGCGCATTCACGGAACGATATACATACCGATGTGTAATAATAATCCCGGCTGCGACTACAGCGAATAGTAATGTAAATTCGATAATACTCTGTGCTTTTCTGCATTTATTAAGCTTAATTAGTATCATTCTGTAATCATCACCCCCCCTGCACACTGAGTTACGGTTCTAAAATATTGATCGAATATTCCTCTTTCTCCTTCTCCACCTGTTGACTTACCTACATCAACCCAGAAATAAACTGCAATCAAAGCAATAATAGCAAAACTGACCAGTGCAACATATTCTAATAAAACCTGGCCGTTTCTTTTCTTTGATTTGCCTGAAATTCTTTTTAAAGACTTTTTAAAACTCATAATCAACTCTCCAAAAATAAAAACCGGATTACTCAAAAACCCATAACGGCCTTTCGGTAACCCGGCTAATTTCTATCTCGCTCTTGACCCTGTGAAAGCGATAAAATATAAAAAGATGTAGCGAGCGAATCCCGTGGCTTTGCGCATCCGCCGTTTTTGATCGACGGAATTGCCGTTTCGCTGCCGTAAAATTTCCAAATTGTATTGTGCTACTTGCAAGTAAAATATAACACAGTATGAGCAAAAGTCAAGACTAAATACTCATACGCAAGAAAACGCTTTTTTAACCGATTTTAAAGAATAATCTACTAGAATTATTATCGCGTATTCCGGATTCGTTGACTCTTCTAATGGCATACAACAAATCATTGCGCAGCGCATAATCTTTAGCAGGTAATAAAGAAACTATCAGCATATCATTAATTCTTCTTACCTTCCCCGGGAGGCTGTAAAACTGCTCTTTCATCTTAAGCAAATCCATTCCTTTGTAACTAAATGGAAAATAATGATTTACAGCATAGTTATGCAGCCTGCTAAGCAAAAACTTTATGTTTTCTTTTGCATCTGTTGTTGAACAGTTCAGCTGATAATCGTCTTTTTTCTCTTCAACTAAATCTGTTTTCTGCTTCAACATGAAATTATGCATAGTAAAAGGATCTTGTTTCTTCAACAAATCTTGATATGTTTCCTCTAAATTAGGCCAACGCATCACATATTTACGTATTATTTCTTCCGGCGAAGACTTTTCTTCCGATATATTAGTAAGTATGCCGATACGCGGCGAACTAAACTCTGAATCCCTCAAGAATATAACTCTAAACGTTACCCTATGCGTTACGCTTAACTTAGGAAAATCAACTTTAAAATTACTATAGAATATTTGTCTTCCTAACTCTTCTATAACAAAAGTTTTGATAGCTTTAGTATCAAACGGCTGAAACGATTTTGCCTGAGCCTGCCAGGGCCAAAACCCGATAATAAAATTTCTTTTTAAGGCTGATGGTACATCTTCGCGATAGAGCTCTTCTTCCTTCGGACTTAAGGCAATTACTGATTTTATTCTTTTTTCGATGGTGTCTTCACATAAAGCTAAGAATTCAAACGTAATCTTTGAAAACTCTTTAAATCCTGAAATATTAAAAATATTGATTGGGCTGCTGTTATTAACAAATGTCCTTTCAATATAATGTTTTGTTGTGCTAATGCTGGTATTAACAACAGCCGGTATGTTACTACCTGACCAAATAGTTTTCCATTGCCCGTCGATAAAAAAAACAGAGTTATCATTTAAAATAAACTTTATTTTATTTATTTGGGAAAATCCTTTGGCTATATGATCATGCAGGGCAAGAGCTACTTCTTTTTTTGCCATGAGATTCTGCATAAAACTCTGGAGATCTGAACTGGAAAACTTTCCTAAAGAATCGTTTAGCAACCACAGACCTTTACCTTTATACAAATCTATCTCTTTTAGATCATTTATCCCAAAGACCGAATGATAAATTAACGAATCTGTCTTTGCTGCATAGCTTTTATTTTGCAGTGGCCCGCGAAGTATTCCATCAAAAGTATTGGCATTAAATACCTCCCACTCAGCCGCCTTTAGAAAAAACGTGCCCACCGAATCTATTTCTTCATCATCACTTATCTTAACCGGAATTATAGGTTCCTCAGGGACTAAAACCTGAATTTCTTCTTCTTGCACAGGAGGCTCTATTTCTTTTTCTTCTTCAGCTTTTTCCGACGACAAGATAGCAGCTGGCTCAGGCTGCAAGTCTTCCTTCGCTTTAGGTTCAAGAATTGGCTTTTGTTCCTCTACTTCCTGTTCAGGAATAACTATATCTTCTTTTTCTTGTCTTACCTGTTCAATTTCTTCAGCTGCTTCCTGATCAAGTTCAGCCTCAGAGATTTCCTGCTCTGCGGAATCGCTCTCTGGAGTTTCCTGCAGCTGTTCTAATGCAGGATCTGGTTTTTCGATTTCTTTTGGCAAGTCTATTTCTTCTACTGGTGGCTTAACATCAGTCTCTTCAACAGGTGGCTGTTGATCTATCTGAGCTGGGGGTTCCTTGATATCTTCAGGCTCTGGTTCAGGTTCTCGTTCTGGCTCTGGCTCAGGCTCAAGCTCTGTTTCTTTAGGCTCTTCTAACTTAGGAGCATCTTCTTCTGCAATCTGCTCAATCTTTTCTTGCGAAGCAGAAACATCAGGTTTTTTAATCTCAGGCTCTTTAATTTCAGGAATCGGCGCCAAAGGCTCCTGAACTTCTAATTCTTTCTTTTCTTCTGGTTCAATAAGCGGAATGATATCTTCTGCCGGTATGGCTTTTTCGACTTTTTCTTCCTCTATATTACTGACTACTTCAGCAGGCTTAATAGGTGGGGGGGTCTCTTCCAGAGATTGAACATCTTCTTTTTTCTCAATAAGCAAGGATTGCTCATGCCTAGGCAGAATATGAGATTCCTGCTTTGCAGCAGATCTTAAGCCGTTTTGATATTTAGGCCTGCCTACGCGACTGCTTAATCCGGCTTCTTTTATAATTGAATTTATAGATGATTTGGATGCGGATATTGAGAAACGCTTATTGACCATATCAACCAACTTCCTACATCCCAGCTTAGGATTCTGCTGTTTTTGGCTGATAATAAAATTCTTTACCTCGTCTTTAAGCTTATAGACTACGCCCATTGATTTTTAGATTGGACATTTCCCTTGTATAACATATTGTTAATTCAGATGTTACGTCTTAGATTAAATCTGATTTCTAATAGGTATAGTCTATCACTAATACATAAGCTGTCAAGATAGTTTTTTTGACTCGGGGATAAATCATAAAATTAATACGAATTGACTACTCGAAGCGCAGCTCATCATCAATCTGAGTCTGGGTTTGGGATATTTTTTTTGCAGGTAACTCAACAACCGAATGCGCCTTAAGATAAATTCTGCTTATCTTACCGGGCGACATATCTTCTCTTAATCCAATAACTTTGTTTTTGCTATCTATAAAAACTGCATCCATATTAAAGCGCATAAAAAAGGTGTGGATAGAATTGCAGCGTCGGATAATAAGGGCTTCGTTTGCTTCTAGCGATTGCTTGCCCAGAAGACCTTTTGTCCTTGAAAAAAAAGTATCCGCAACTACTACCTTATCTGCTAATAGCGCGTTGCGGGTTTGATTGAAAATTTTCATGAAATAATTTACGGCTTGAAAACTTCTTCAGGGATAATTATGCCACGTGTCTTAAGCTCAGCATAGAACGAAGGAATATGCCCAGTAGGCTTAAACTCACCAAGCACCTTACCTTTTTCATCGACTCCGGTCTGATAAAAAGCGAATATATCCTTTAAGCCGATGTGCATTTCATCAAGCATCCCTGTTATCTCAGTAACCTGAAGCACTTTTCTCGAACCATCTGAAAGTCTTGCGGTATGAACTATGACATGAACAGCAGATGCAATCATTTCTCTAATTGCCCTGATGGGCAACTCGATACCAGACATAAGTATCATTGAGTCCAGACGTGTTAAAACATCATGTGTGGAGTTAGCATGAACTGTGGTCATGGATCCGTCATGGCCTGTATTCATTGCCTGAAGCATATCTAACGTTTCAATCCCGCGACATTCTCCAATGAGTATTCTATCCGGACGCATTCTCAAAGAGTTTCTAAAAAGATCTCTAATAATAACTGCACCCTTGCCTTCAATGTTCGGCGGACGCGATTCAAGCCTTACCCAATGATCCTGGGTTAATTTTAACTCTGCTGCGTCCTCGATAGTAACAATGCGTTCACTGCTGGGAACGAAAGTGGAGAGAACATTTAATACAGTTGTTTTTCCGCTTCCCGTACCTCCGGAAACTATTATGTTCTTGCGAGAAAGTACACATGCTTTTATAAACTCACCCATGGGGCTACTTAGTGAATCTAAATCAACAAGCTCTTCGACAGTAAAACGCTCCTTGCGAAATTTTCTAATAGTTAAGGTAGGCCCTGTTAATGCCAGCGGAGGGATGATAGCATTAACGCGTGAACCGTCAGGAAGACGTGCATCAACCATGGGAACAGACTCGTCTATTCTTCTGCCTATAGGAGCAATTATACGCTCTATGGTTGTCTTTACATGAGCATTAGAGGTAAATTTCTTTGGGGTCAACTCCAGCTTTCCTTTCCGCTCAACATAGACTTCATTCCTGTTGTTAACCATAATGTCTGTTATCTCTGAATCTGAGAGTAGCGCCTCTAAAGGACCTAGGCCTAAAGCCTCATCCAATATATCTTCCACAAGAGCACGGCGCGCTTCCCCAGAAGAAATAAATTTTCCTGATTCCTCGGCAAGCAAGTTTGAAACTAAATTACCAGCCTTTTTTCTCAACTCCTCTTTGGCTGCATCAGAAAAAGCTTTTATATCGAGCTTCTTAAGATTTAACTCTGCTATAAGACGCTTATGTATACGGGTTTTTAACATAATCATCTTATCTATTTCACTAACTACAGTAGGTGAAGCTACGGGTTCAGCCATCCCAATTTTTTGCCAAAATTTATTTATCTTACCAGACGTCTTGTCTCCTTTTTCAGCAGCGCTGAAATCTTGATGCTCAATAAATATCGAACTGTCGCTTATAAGTTTATTCGCGAAACTATCTATAGTTTTACTTACTTTGCTGCGAGCATTAACCATGCTAACCGGTAAGCCTCTGTTTACCGCCTCCATAACAACTTTGCCCTCTGATGGAATCTGGGTAATAATTTCACTTTTTAAAGCTGCCTGTATTTCATGTAAACCAATACTACTTAAACTTTCTGATCTGTTTAAAACAACTTTGATCATATTAACCGGGATAAGCATTGATTGCAGGGTATTTATTAAAACCTTAACCTGATTAATTGAAAGCACGTCGGGGTTTGCTACTAAAAGAACAAGGTTTGCCTCATTTAAAATGCTTAACATTAAATCAGTAAAGCCACGTCCTGCATCAACAATGATATAATCATAGTTGGGTCTTAGAATATCGAACACGGCTTTTATATGAGATGGTTCAACCTGATGGGCCTGTTGCGGCCTGGCAATACCTGACAAAAAATCCATCCCGGAAGAATGCTTTGCTACAAAATCTCCAAGAACTATATCTTTTTTTGCGGCTTTAATCTCCGTAATAATATCAAGCATCGTCTTTTTAGGAGATAGGTCTAACATTCTTCCCATGTCCCCGACTACTTGATAATCTAAATCGGCAAGAAGGGCTCTGACGTTTCTATCCTTAGTTAATGCAGCAGCTAAATTAGCCGCGAGAAACGTTTTACCAACGCCTCCTTTTATGCTAAGAATAACGATTGTTTTTGCCAACGCCATATGTTTTTGGTAGTTTAATTATTGTTTCTTCGAAAAGCAATTGGAACTTCTACACGAAGCTCATCTGCCCGCAACTGATAAGGAAAGGAAGGATAAGGATCCTCATTTTTTACTACCCCTAACGCAGCCTCATCCAATACCGCGTGTCCAGAAGATTCCTGGACGACAACTTCTTGCAATGAACCATTATCTGAAATAAGCAGGCTTAACCTTACAGTGCCTGACCAGCCTAATTCTTCTGCGTCTGCAGGATAGTATGCTGCGTTTAATATTTTAGTTTGCACCATCTGAACATATTCATTAAGCAGTCGCTGAACATCTTCTTGAGAAAACTCAACTGGTTTCTCTTCTTTTGACTCTTGAGCCTGAGCTTTTTTAATTTCTGAAACTATCGTTGGAGTAAGGGTGATAAATAACTCTACATTTCCTCTTTCTCCCTGACCGCCACCCATTTTAGTTTCTTTCTTTCTGAACAATGCTCCAATAATCGGAATGTCGCCTAAGAAAGCATTCTTTCTTATATCTTCTTCTAATTTTTCCTTAATAATTCCACCGATAGCTAATGTCTGACCATTATCCAAATAAATCTCGGTTGAAATATTACGCTTGGTTAAAGGAAAGGCTTTAGCGGATGGAGCATTGGGGTCTCCGATAGTAATCGCGTCTCCGATTTCACTTACTTCAACATTAAGCCCAACATGAATTCTACCATCATCAATTGTGGGCTGAATATTAAGTTTGATTCCATATTCCTTATACTCGATACTAGTTGAAGAAGCTCCACCTGATTGAACAGCGGTGCTGAACATCGGCTTCTCTCCGCCTACCAACAGCTCTGCTTCTTTTCCACTTGAGCATGTCAATCTCGGACGAGAAAGAATTCTCGCCTTACCTTCCTGCTCTAAGAAATCAACTGTGGCAGTAAGTGCATTTCTTGTCCAGTCGGATACATGGAATAATGCACTAAACCCTGTTACTGCGTTTGCAGTAGGGCCAGATGCTTCCAAAACAGAAAACTGTCCCGGCAGAGTAAACCCTAACGTCTTAGTTGCATCTCTATCCAATTCAAGAACCTGAACTTCTATATCAATAACGCCTTCGTCTTTAACTTGAAGGAGATCTATAGTCTGAGGGAATAATTCACCTAATGCCAGCTCAATTAATTCTCTTTCCTCCTCGGTGGGAACATCTCCCAAAATAAGAATTCTACCTTCTTCGTGGTTAGCCTTTGTGTAAACATTATCAAGCTTAAGCGGTTTCAACAAATTGTCAACGCGCCTTTTGGTGTTAGTCATGTCTGCAGTTAATACTCTAATCTCAAATGAGCGTTCTCCTAATTCATCCCAGACCACCAACGTTGTAGAACCTGCCCCCTTACCAGCTATGCTAACTGCATCTTCAGATACCTTGGTAATATCTGCAATCTGCGGATTACCAATAGCTACTCTAGTAGGAGATTTTATGGGAAGAACTTTTATCTCCCCAATATATACTATTTCTTCGTTGTTTAAATATTCTTCAAAAGATATATCCTCAGCTGAGATGATGACAGGTGAAACAAATAATAAAGAAATTAAAAAACAGCTGATGATATTTCTTCTGAAATGTTTCATTGTGTGATTCTTATATAAGCTCTTCATTTTCCTCCTTATTGAGATAAGGGAACAACCTCTAATTCAAGCCCGCGAATAATCTCTACATCTTTACCTGAATAGATAGTTTCCCGAGGAGTGTCAATAATTTGTTTTGGCTTTCTCTTGGGTGCCTTACGAGGCATAATCTGATCAAGTAAAGCTTCTAAGTTAGCCGGTTCTATATCCTCAACTATTTCCTTGTCTTCGGGTGAACGCAATACCATCTGAATCTCACCTTGTTCGGTAACAAAAGCTAGCATGCTGGATTCTTGAGGAGTTAAGGCAACGGTGATAATCTTTGCTGGCTTAGTGACCTTTTTCCTCTTTTTTCCATCTTCAGCATATTTTTGAGGATCTTCATATCCTATATCTGTACCCACAGCAAGAACTAAAACATTTTGAAACACAGGATATACGAGCTCTTGCTTTTTCTTACTTTTTTTCTTGTCCTTTGTTTCTTCAACATAAGGGATAGTACATAAAATATCTACGTGGTCTCCGGGCTTTAACATCCCACCTACAGATTGAATCTCTTTAACCTGAACTGCAATTGCTCTTTTACCTGCAGGCGTTGCCACTGATAGAGATGATGCCCTGGTTTTCCTTGGTCTTTTGGATGCTATTAACATACCTTTCAATATAGGTTCGCCTCTCTCGATATCTTTTCCGGCTGTCTTACCTACAACCTCGCCGAAAGAAGTAGCGATCCTAGGATCAAGCTGCTCTTTATAAATCATCACTACACCGAGCATCTCTGAGGTTATTGGAATCCCTGCAGAAATTTTTTGTTCAGCAACCAATATTCTTTCTTTTTGTTCCTGCAATTTCTCTGATGCCTGCCTAGCCCTTATAGCCAATGCTTGTGTTTGTTGATCAAGATAAATTTTTATCAATACAACAGCTAAAATCGCTAATACGCCACCGACTATCAAACTTATTCGTTTAGACACTATTGTATCTCCCCTTCGTAATATTCGATTTTTGCCTTGTTAGAAAGATCGGCGATAAGCTGCTCAATTGCCGCCTGCTGCTTTACAAAAGTAAGTTCTCTTTTAATATCATCCCAGATATCAGACAATTCTTTTTGAGCACCGCCGCGTTTCTCCTCAAGCTTCACTATATAATATCCTTCCGGACCTTTAAAATAATTACTTGTTTTACCAACTTCCAAAGTATCTGAAAAAGCTTCAACATCAAACTGTGGAGATTTTACTCCTCTTTGTATAAAACCCAAATCTCCGCCCTTATCTTTACTGGCTGCCTTCGAACGTTCTACGGCCAAAGCAGCAAAATCGACTCCTTGATATATTTGAATAATAACACCCCTTGCTTCCTCCTCGGTATTAACCACTATTTCGCGCAGATGTCTTTCTTCTGGATCTTTTAACTGTTCTTTATACGTTTCATAAAAATTATTTATTTCATCATATGTTACCACTACACTCTCGGCTTCTTTTCTCACCAACTCCATAACCAGAAGATCTGCTTTGGTTTTCTCTAAAATTCTTTGTATCTCAGGATTACTATCCAGCCCTCTGCTCTGTGCTTCTTGATAAAGCAAAGAACGACGCACCATTTCATTCTTTAAATATTCAACTTTCTGCTCGGGTGTGGTAATTTTTACTTCAGGCCTGTCTTCTGGCACTAAGGCATTAAAACTATCAACCTCTTCGTTAAGATCTTCTAGTACGATGGGATAATTGTTTACTTTTGCAACAACTGTGCCGGTTACCATGGGAATCTTGACCGACTTCGTTGCAGAAGTACCCGTTTTAGGTGGGCTTAAAAACGGAATTTGTTCACAACCGATAAAATAAAAAGATATAATAACTAAGCATACAGCTACCACTAATCCTTTTAAAGACTTAAGGTTACTCATATTTATGTCCCTTTCTATATTTGAAAAAATTATAGCAATTATTATTTTCTATTGCAAGAAAAATCTGCAAATTCTTGATAAAATAGAAAAAATAATCATTCGCTTTTGAAAAAAATAAATTAAAAATCTACTTTTACTGCTTTTATTATCTAAACTAAATAAACCTTTATTCTACATTAGTCAACCACTGTATTCTTCCAATTGTAGCTCCAGAGCTTTCAGGGATAATATCAAAATTTTCAAATTCTATTGCACCTTGTAAATATGGAATCTGGCCTGCATACTGTGGCACCTCTGAACGAATGAGAAGATTCCCCCGACTACCATCGCATGCAAAATTAGCATCACAGTTTGAATAACACAATGATGACATCACTACACTGTCGCATAACCTATGACATTCGGATCTATATGCCAAATAGTTAGCAATGCCTGGTCTTACGTTCAGCCAATGATAAATCTCCTGAAAATCTAAACACTCTTGCATGCACTGTCCGGGATTATCCAGAGCACAAAAATCTCTACACTCATAATAACCGTCAACGGTTCCCAACTCTTCATTGTCTAAACATTTCCGAATACACTCTGTATCGCATTTGTCTACAGCACAACATTCTTGTACGCATCCAGATTTTCCATATGCAAACTGATATTCTCTGGCACACCAACGCATACAATGATCAGGATCACACCTACGATGACATTCAGAATCAGGATGCTCTGGCTGTAAAATTTCTAAACAACTATTAAAACATTGATCTCTACACGCAATTCCCTTGCAATCTTTATCAATATTGCTGCACATTTTATAACAAGCAGAACCTTCCTCTAAATCACAATCGGCAACACAGCGAACCGAATCTGTAGGGTCATGTTCTTGTTGCAGGCAAAGCGTTTGACCAAGCAATGGTTCGTCATCAACTTGAAAAAAGTACTCAGGAGAATCATTAACACCGTTACCGGCAACATGGGCAAAGTGTTCAATAAATCCCGTCTGCAAATCCCAGGGAATATTATATTCCCCATAACACGGTATACCGTCTCCGGCTACACAGGGAAATTCTCCTGTTTCGTCAAAGCCCTCGCCATCATCTACCCATTCTTCAAGCAACAATTCTGTTTTTCCCAAAGTAATATATATATCTTCACTTTTGTAAGAAAGATCCTCTCCCTCTGGGGAGTCATTTGGACCTTCAAGTTTATGATATTTAGCAGAATAACTTATATCATATTTTCCAGCAGGAAGACCTAAATTTGCAAAATAGATAATATTCTTACCTCCCATAAGCAGCTCCCCATCTTCTCCTATAGTTGCATCACCAACTTCAATGTTCATAGGGGCAACATAGCTGTATTTTACTGAGCATTGTACTGTCTTTAATGTTGAGCCTCCTAATATAGGAACTGTTGCAGATGCAGTTAAAAGATAAATGTAGTCTCCTGGGATAGGAGGTTTCCCTGCTCCAGAGCCGTAAGTGTCTACGCTGATTAATTGAGCAGTGTTTTTATTAATAGATTCAAGCTGTTCAGGTGTACATTCGAAGTGTCCGTGCCCGGTCCCACCAGTTTCCCCAGAACCTCTATCGGTTTCTGGCAAAGACCACTCAAACACTTCACCAATATCTTTCTGCTCTATGGGAAAATGCTTAGGGAATTCACCTGTGTCAAAGTAAACTTTTATCTCTTGGATTTTTTCTCTGGCAGCTGATTCTGCTAACCAGAGTGCTTGGGTGGTACCAATCTGTCTTTTAGTAGAAGATATTTCTCTTACCGAAGACATGAATACTCCGGTAATGATAGCACCGAAGAGAATACATAAACCTAAAGCAGTAATCAGAGCAAAGCTTTTTTTATTATTTGGTTTATTCATTAATTGCCACTATTTAATTTACGTTAGTCAACCATTGAATTCTTCTAACCGTAGCCCCGGATTCTTCCGGAACAATATCAAAGCTTTCAAACTGAACAGAACCCTGTAAATAAGGTAACGCATAGTGGTATTGTGGCACCTCTGAACGAATTAAAAGATTACCTCTAAAATCATCACATAGAAAATAAGAATCACAGTTAGAAAAACAAGTCTTTTTACTAGATAAATTTTTGCATAGCCTATGACATTCAGACATAAAGCCTGCTGCTTCGGGAATGCCAGGCCTAACATTCTCTCCATTATAGTCTCTCTGAAAATTCAAAGCGCAATCATCCACGCACTCTCCGGGATTGTCTATAGCACAAAAATCTTTGCACTCTGTATATCCCTCTATAGCTTGTTTTTGCTTAAATGCACATTGAAGCAAACAATCTTGGTCACAGGCCGTTTTGCCACAACATAATTCTACGCACTGAGAATGTATATATGCTGTTTCATACTCAAAGGCACACCAACGCATACAATGAACCGGGTCACACCTACGGTGACATTCAGAGTTTGGATGTTCTTTCTGAAAAATTTCTACGCAACCTTTATAGCATGGTCCGCCACAACCAGAACCTTCACAATCGTCATCAAGCTGTTCGCACATTTTGCTACACAAAGAATCCTCTTCTAGATCACAATCATCTTGATAAAATTCAAGCCTCGAAGGATCTAAAATATCATACAGACCTAAAAAGCTTTCAACCAAAGGATCATCATCAACTTCAAAGTGATACTGCAGATCTTCGTTAACCCCGTTATCAGCAATATGGGTAAAGTTTTCAGCAAATCCTGTTTGTAAATCCCAGGGAATATTATATTCGCCGTAACATGACATGTCATCTCCAGCAACACAAGGAAGTTCTCCGGCTTCATCAAAACCGTCACCGTCATCTACCCACTCTTGCAGAAGAATTTCGCTTTTACCTAATCTAATGTAAAAATTCTCTTCTTGAAAAGGGCTAACTTTTTCTGCTTCCCGTAAACTACGGCCAATATGCTGATTATATTTTGCAACATAGCTCAAATCGTATCTACCTGCAGGCAGATCTAAATCTTTATAATAAATAATATTATCGACTCCCATCTTTATACGTCCATCTTCTCCTATAGTTGCATCACCAACTTCAATATTCATAGGAGCAACATAGCTGTATTTTACTGAGCATTGTACTGTCTTTGATGTTGAGCCTCCTAATATAGGAACTGTTGCAGATGCGGTTAAAAGATAAATGTAGTCTCCTGGAATAGGAGGATCTCCTGTTCCAGAACCATAAAGATTGACGCTGATTAATTGAGCACTGGTGGCTATGACTGGAATATCTAGAGCATCAACAATCTTTTCAATCTTTGCCTTCTGGGAAGATGCGCTTTTTGGCTGACTAGCGCCACCAGAGGCGGGAGGCAGACCTTTTGGCTGACTAGCGCCACCAGAGGCGGGAGGCAGACCTTTTGGCTGACTACCACCTCCTGAATCAGGCTCATGTCCTGAGGGATCTTCATGACTCCCGTCTTGATCATCTGGCATAAAACCCCACTCATACTCTTTACCTATATCTTTATCAGGGTCTACGGGGAAGTGTTTAGGGAATTCACCGATGTCAAAGTATGTTTTTATCTCTTGGATTTTTTCTCTGGCAGCTGATTCTGCTAACCAGAGTGCTTGGGTGGTACCAATCTGTCTTTTAGTAGAAGATATTTCTCTTACCGAAGACATGAATACTCCGGTAATGATAGCACCGAAGAGAATACATAAACCTAAAGCAGTAATCAGAGCAAAGCTTTTTTTATTATTTGGTTTTTTTATTACTTTCACCCCACCTACTCCTGCAAAGAATTGATTGGCCAAACTCCGTCTATTGATTTGAAAGAAATCGATGTATCAATATTGGGAACCTTCTTCTCCAAAGTCAATTCAAAAAATAAAGTCTCTCCATCGTCATATTGTTGGTTTACCGCTATTGTTTCAGAAGATGAACAAGTAAAAGAAACAACATTGTCAGTTATAACCTGAGACACACTTACCACGCCAGAATTATCTGTTCGCATTAAACATCCTGTATTAGAGTTAACGCTATACACAATATTCGTATTAGCGGGATAGTATTCGAGAACATAATCACAATCGCCCCCTTCTTCTCCACCTTCACAACTACTAATCCAAAGACTTCCGTCATTATTTATATCCTTAGGAAGTGCAGCTGAAATGACACAGTTATTTACAGAGTTATGGTTAAACATTAACTTCTGCAGACCGTTTGGTTTTGCATTTCTTAGTTCTGACACTAATATGTTGGTTGCTCTATTGGCTTTTTGTTGCAACTCTACAGCAGAAAGCTCTGAAAAACTATATCTCATGGTAACAGCAAGAGCTGTAGCTCCAATGCCTGCAACTATGCTGAAAATTAAAGCTACCATTAATACTTCTGGTAAGGTAAAACCAATATTTCTTAGCTTCATAAACCAACCTCTATATATTCATCTACAATTTTTCCGTCAGTAATCCATCTAACACCTACCTGAACATGTAAAGGCCTATCGGGCAATCCCGGAGACGCAGGAAGGTCATCTATGTATTCAACAGAAATCTTTTCTTCGGGAAGATATGGCGGATCGATCCAATCCCTTATATCAGGAGCTACTCCTTCGGGAAAATGTGTGATGTAAACAGCTTGGATACCTTCTTTTACTTCTATGCTTTTTAATATTTCTACTAAACGTTGGGCGTGTAAAGTTGCGGTCATCTGCTGGCCTAAAAGAATACGTAGTTGCCTGGCACAGGCAAAAGTTTTACCTGCTGCTACAAAAATAGCAACAACAACTAGCAGAGAAATAAGAATCTCTACAAAAGATACTCCCAAGCGATTTTTGGAAAATACCTTAATCATTATATTCAATATACCATAGAAATAATTCTGTACATAGAAAAATTTAAGGGAAAATATGTGGGGGCTTCGATGGTTTTATTATTTTAAGAATACAGTTAAATTATGTTTTTTCTTATCTTGAAAAGACGCTATCTCGTGTTATACTTTTATAGTAAGCATAAACAGTTGATTGAACGCACTGTCTGTTAAAGATGGGCATTCAGAGACAAGTAAATTTACCTCTGACCCTTGTGAAAGACAAGATGCAGGTCTTTCCAACACAACGTTATTAGCCTTATTTCACATTCAGGGTAATTACTGGGTCAAAAATTGAAACCTATCTTTTCGGCTTAGATAAAGATGGGTTTTTTTAAGGAGATCGCATGCGTTACGCAAAAAACAAAAAAGGCATGATGATGCTATTGGAGGTCTTGGTTTCTTCGGTGGTTACCACCATCGTCGTTGCCGTAATGACTCTTACCTTGGTGCAGGAAAGAAATTTTCGCGCAACCCTAGGAGAACAAATGATAGCCACGTTTCATGCGCAACGAATTATTGAGACGATGAAAAAGATAGAAAAACAAAGTGGCATAGAAGCAGTATACAACAATCCCTATTTTCCCGTAAACGACGAAGTAGTATGGAGCAATTGCGATTGCATTGATGGGATTCTATTGCCGGGAGAAGTGGCAAAAATTACCTATCCTGATGGCCCGCTGCCACCGCCGGGCACGCTTCCTCCACGACCCTTACGTGCGCGCGTTGAAATTTTATGGAATAATAACGGTCGAACGCTCACCGAGGTTATGGAGGTAAATCTATAAAAATGACCCTCCATCCTTATTTACGATTTTGTACATACCGATATAAAAAGAAGTCTGCTTCTTCTAAGGGGACTATTCTCATAGAAATGCTTATCGCTGTATTGATTATTGCACTTATCTCAGGTGTTGTAGGCGGCTTGTTGATTGCTCTCTCGCGGTTTTATTTTACCGAAATGGTTAAAACGGAACTTCAACAAAAAGGAAATCGCTCTATTACTCTTCTTGTTACAGAATTACGCGATGCGCAATCGCAGGGAACAGATATTTTAACCTTTACCCATGACAGCAACGGTAATTGTATAATCGATGCCTTTCTTCCCTACGACGTCAATGACGATGATAGTCTTTGGAATTTAGCCTGTGATGAAGAAGGAAGACATTGTGATTTTAACATTGAATACGATGCTGCCGGCCAAATGCAGTATATGGTTGATATGACGACTAACCAACTACAGCGCGTTTATACCAATGGAGTAGCATTGGTGCTATGCAATAATGTAAGAACGTTTATGTGTGCAGAGCCTGTTGGAGATGCGAATCAGTACGACGAAGGCGAGATGCTTTCGCTACGTCTTGAATTGTCCAAAGAAATTCCTTACCTTGGTCAAACGGCAGAAATAATTTTGGAAGATGGTGTATGGCTGGTGAATTCGCTCTGATATATTGAAAGGAGTATTCCTTAAATGTTAGGCATTTATTCTCGCAAAGGACAAGTAGTTATTATTACCTTAATACTTGTTGTTGCCTTCGCTGCAATCACCGCCAGCTTGTTTATGTCTTCTGTAGGTGAATGGATTTCTACGCGTCGCCAGCGCGACACAACAAAAGCAGTATGGGTTGCTGAGGCTGGCCTGCAACAGAGGATGCGAGATATAGAAACATGGTTTAATAACGGGCCTTTTCCTACAAACTTTCCCGTTGATTCTGATGAAATTGGTGACACGTATACGTGGCAAAACACTACTTTTTTCGGCGGAAACTACAATTCAAGTGCAACACTTATTCATATACGGGAATATGCTCCGGATACTCCGGATTATGTTCAGGAAGATCCACCTTCTGCAGAATATGTGTATTTAATTGAAGCAGAGGCAAATATATCCGCTCTCCCAGGACCTCAAGGATTTACCACGCGCAAAGCCCAATGTGCAGTAGCATATGACTATCTTGGTCCAACCATATTTATAGATAGAGACAACAGAACATTAGGCAGAAGAGGAGCAACGATTTTTGCTTCCGGAGGCATCTACAGATTAGCCAATATTATGCATTTCGGCAATCTAGATTTACCTCCAGGAAGATATAGCATGTCTTTTAGATCAGTCTATACTCAAGTTGCTGGCCCTCCTCTTCCTCCCAATAATGCTTCATACCCTTTGGCCCATGAAGATGCTTATATACATTTGGGCGACTCAAATATTTTACTTGAGGAATGGACGGATGACGGCGATGGCTTTGAAGTAGACGGAGTGACTCCCTGCGTTGCTAATGATAGCGTTGTCTGTTACGGCGAATATAATATTCCCTGGGAGATGCAGAACTCTCATGAAGAATGGTATGAACATATTGATGAAGATGGAGTCCATGAAAATCCTCTGTATACTTTTGAAATCTCAGATGAAGAAGAAACTGAAATAGCAGAGTTCGCCTGCCACGGCGGAACACCTTCAGATCAAGATGCCGAAGAAGGCTCTTCAGGTTTTGTAGGCACCTGCTGGAATGATCTTGATTTAGAAGAAGATTCAACCTGTAGCCAATTTTGCAACACCATTGACGACGCTTGTATCGGGCAAGATTGTATAACTCAATGCTGGGATGGCTGTCTTGACAATTTTCAGTGGAACCATCCTGATTCCGAATGTCATCGTAGATGCGAACCAATACATTGCATGAGATGGTGTGCGCAGGAATACCAACTTAAATATCCCCAATCAGAATGCAACTTACTCTGTGCATCCGAGGCAGACCAAGCAAGCTGTGTGCAAACATGCATTGCTGATGAACAAAGCGGGCAAAACGGCAGAGAAGAATGCAAAGATTTCTGCGGAATTGAACCGCCAAATGGAATGACACAAATGGAAGCTTGCTTAACCGAATGTACTCTGGATACCACTGGGCTCCAATTGGTATATGATGGGTCGTGGCATTCTGCATTTCTCTCGGAATGTCACAGAATCTGTGACAACATTACAGGCCCTCAACAATGTTTGGATAATTGTGATTTCTTATTCTTTAGAGAAGACATTCAAGGAGATATGCTGCTACGTACAGAAATAGGTCAATTTGATAACCAAAGACCATATCTACAAGGAGCTATGGAGTTTGATAAGCTTATTTTAACACCGGAAGACCCAGGTGCAAGCATCACTGACGTACAATGGATAACCAACCCTAGCCGCATAGAGATGCCACCAGAAGATCATCATGGTAGGCATGCTGAAGAATTCGAACAATCATTTTAAAGCATACAAAAAAATATTTCTGCTTTCGAAAAAAAAGAGCTGGTGATAAAAACACCAACTCTTTTTAATTTGAATTTATTGTTATCTGCTTAATAAAAATGGTAGCCCCAGCGGGATTTGAACCCGCGTCTGATGGCTGAGAACCACCTGTCCTAGACCGGGCTAGACGATGGGGCCAATAAATACGTATGATTATTCTACCAAAAAAAATAGCGGAGTCAATCCTAAATTTTGCTCTGTAAAAATAAAAAATGTCAAAGAATAAGCTCATAACTCAATAAAACTATTGACACTCCCAAGCGGTAAAGCTACAATAAAAACACAAAAAGGAAATTTTATGTCCACATTAATTGGCATCGGGGTCAGCTCGTCTGCCGACGCACAACGGGCCGCTCGCGAAGCAACGCAATTAGCAAAATTTCAAATAGGTCAAGAAGACCTTGATTTAATTATAGCTTTCTCCTCTCTGCGCTCGAGCCATCAAAACATCATTACTGGTATTCGAGAGGTTGCCTCAGCTGCTAAAATTATCGGCTGTTCTACCGCAAGCGTTATACTCAATTCCGGAGTCGAAAAAGACACTGTTGCTATCATGGCTATCCGCTCAAAACAGATGAAGTTCGGATTAAGCTGTGAAGCTGATTTAGCAGGAAAAGATCCGCGTGCCGCAGGACAAAACCTAGCAAAAGCAGCCATGGCCAATTTAGGATACGGACACCGTAATGTTTTTACTATGTTTTCCGACGGACTGATCCAAAACACAACAGATATTATCCGGGGAGTCCAGGATGTGCTGGGAAAAAGCTTTCTTTTTATTGGCGGTGCTGCCAGCGATGATTTACGATTTACAACAACATACCAATATTTCCAAAACCAAGTTCTTACCGATAGCGCTCTGGGTCTGCTCTGGGGAGGAGATATTCACTATGGCTTTGGTATTCAGCATGGCTGGAAACCGATAGGTAAAGCCAGAACAGTAACTTCGTGTGAAGGCAGAATAATTAAAACCATAGATAACGCTGCAGCAATCAGCATCTATAAAGATTATTTTGGAGAAGAAGCAAACAATCTTTATAAAACAAAATTGGCGCGGACTGCTATTCTTTATCCTTTAGGTATTTATTTAGAAGATGAACAAGAGCATATTTTACGTAACGTACTGGAAGTAACCGAGGATGGCTTTCTTGTTTGCCAAGGAGACATACCCAAGGGTGCATCTATACGCCTGATGATTGGTAACAAAGACTCATGCATACAGGCCGCAAGACAAGCAGCAGAAGAAGCAAAAAATATGTTGCATTCTAAGCAGCCAAAATTTATTATGGTAATTGATTCTGTTTCCAGAAATAAGCTTCTGCAGAGAAACGCTGTGAAAGAAATTGAAGCGATAACAGAGGTGTTTGATAAAAGTGTTCCGTTAATCGGTTTTTACAGTTTTGGCGAAAGCGCTCCGCTTAAAACGCTAGGCTATCAAGGACAAGCATACTTTCACAATGAAGCTATTGCTATATTGGTAATAGCAGAATAAAAACTATGGACTCATTACTGCAAAATTTAAGCGTTGATGTAATCATTGACTGGCTAGGTTATATTTCACTGTTTTGTGTTATCTGCCTTATAGTAGTGCTTCTGGGAAAGGGAGAAAAAATAAAACAGCAGCGACAAAGCTTGGAAAAACTACAAAAATCTTTTGACCAACTTGACGAACAAGCAAAGCTAATCGTTAAGACAGACCTTGAGCTTAATAAAACCCAGGAAGAGCTAGATAAAAAGGTTACTGGATTATATGCCTTACAAAGCATCTCTCACCTGGTCAGTACTACGCTTGATGAAAACGAAATTTTTGCACGCATCAGCCAAAATTTAGTTGCCTCTCTAGGATTTGAAAAAGCGCTAATACTTATGTTCGATAAAGAACATAAAAACGTCTGGAAAACCACCTTAGGGTTTTCACAGGAACAATTAAACATGTTTTTGATTCTTCTGGAAAAAGATCCTATCTTAAAGCAAGCAGCAAAAGAAGGCAAAACAATTAACTCATCTCATGTTTCCATAAAAGAAATTGAACAGCTTTCTCAAACAATAGATGTTGCTTTTTTCATTATTTCTCCTATCCTAACCCAAGATGGAGTAATCGGTATCATGCTTGTGGGAAATAGCTCGATGGCTCCCGCCCTAACCGAAGGTGACCAAGAAATTGTTTCTATTCTCTCCACTCAATTGGGACAATCTATAGAAAATGCTCGCTTATTTGAACAAGTTTATAATTCCCATCAAGATCTGGAAAAGAAAGTAAAGATCAGAACCAAAGAACTCGCCGAGGCACTGGAGCAGGTCAAAAAAATCAGCAAAGCAAAATCGCAATTTGTCTCAGCTGTTTCACACGAATTAAGAACTCCTCTTACATCTATCAAAGGATATGCGGCAATTTTAATGGCCGGGACAATCGGTGAAATACCTGATAAAATAAAAGAACGTCTTGAAAAAATAAATAAACACAGCGATAGTCTGGTTCAGCTAATAAACAACCTTTTAGATATTTCCAGAATTGAATCCGGCAGAGTCGCAATGAAACTTGAAGAGTGTGACTTAAAAGAAATGGTTCTTTCTGTTGCTGATATGCTGGTTCCTCAAACTAAAGAAAAGAAAATCAAGCTCGTGGCCAATGTGCCAGAAAACCTTTCTAAGATTTCAGCAGACACAAGTCAGATAGAGCGCGTATTTATTAATCTTTTAAGCAACGCAATAAAATTTACTCCGGAAAATGGTACAATAACGGTAGATATAAAAGAGATCCCCGGCGAAGCTATTGAAGCTTCTGTAACAGACACAGGTGTTGGTCTTGCCGAGGATGATCTTGCTAATGTATTTGAAGAATTTTACCGAGTAGACAATGCAATTAACCAAACGGTTAAAGGAACCGGCCTTGGGCTGCCTCTGGTAAAATATATTGTTGAAGCTCATCAAGGAAAAATCTGGGTAAAGAGTACGCCAAACGAAAAAACTACTTTCACTTTTACTTTACCAAAAAAACAACAGGGATAAAATATGTTAAAAACAAAAATCTTAACAGTTGATGATGATCCAGACATTCTGGATATTTTAAAGATTACCTTAACCGATGCTGGATACGAAGTAATCTCTGGGTCCGATGGAGAAAAAGGCCTACAGCTGGCTAGAACAAAATCTCCTAATCTTGTAATACTTGATTTTAATATGCCTAAGATGAACGGCCGCGAGGTCTGCCGGACATTAAAAGAAGATATTCTCTTGCGACACCTTCCTATTATCATGCTTACCGGAAGGGGAGAAATCACTGATAAGGTTGGTGGAATAGAAGCCGGTGCGGACGATTATATAGTAAAACCTTTTGAGCCACAAGAACTCTTAGCTAGAATAAGAATGTTGCTGCGTAAAACAGAACGCGATCTTGATGCCAATCCTCTCTCTCGCCTTCCTGGAAACGTTTCCATTATGAGCGCACTGCAACAGCGTATTGATGGAAAATCAAAGTTCGCCGTAGGCTATGTAGATTTAAATAAATTTAAGGCATATAATGATAAGTATGGCTTTGAGCACGGAGATGATGTTATTAGAGAAACTGCTCGTATAATTTTAAGGACCACTAAAGCGCTCGGAGACCCTAATGACTTTACCGGACATATTGGCGGAGATGATTTTGTTTTTATTACCTCTCTTGATAAATCCGATGCGATCTGCAAAAAAATAATTCAGGATTTTGATGCTTGTGCTCCTAGTTTTTATAATGAAGATGATCGGGCCAAAGGGTTTATTGCTGGTAAAGACCGCCAAGGAAATATGAGAGAAATCCCTCTGCTCTCTGTCTCTATCGGCGTAGTTGCTAATGATTCACGCGAAATTACTCACGTTGCAGAAATCGGAGAAATCGGAGCAGAGTTAAAAGAATACGCTAAAAGTCTTAAAGGAAGTAACTATGTAAAAGACAAGCGAAAAGAGATATAGTTAGTTGTTTAATCAATTATGATAAATAAATTAAAAACCGTTGCTCAATTTTTACTTATTATTCTTCTGGTAGTTTTTGTCTGGCTACATATAAAACCTGGCCTTGCACCCTACTTCACTAACAAGGGTGAAGAATACATGCAAAAGGGTGAATTAAGCGAAGCGATAGATTTTCTCAAAATTGCAACGATGCTTGATTCTCAAAATGCACAAATACGGATAGACCTAGGAAAAGCGTATAAGAATAATAAACAACTTGTACCGGCTGTTGGCGAATTAAGAAAAGCAATCGATCTTAACCCCCTCGCCTCAGATGCATATCAGCTACTCGCCGCGGCTTACCTGCAGCAAAATAATTTCTCAGAGGCAATAGTAATTTTGAAGGAAGGCCTTACTATAAATCCAGATAACGTATCTGCCAAAAACCTGCTGGAAAAAAGCAAACAAGACTATATCAAAAATCAGCTTCTTGAAGCATCTGATGCTTACGCCAATAAAGAAATTGAAAAGGCAGAAAAGCTTCTTTTGGGCGCATCAAAGTTAAAACCAAGTTATTTGTATAATGCATACATGGTAAAAAACTTGCCTCCTATAGAAAAATCCCAAAATGATATTGTTGATGCGTTAAAAGCGGTAATCAAGGCTAACTCAAAAGATAAAACGGCTTATAGATTACTTGCCGACCTTCATCTTGAGAATGCTGAATTCAAGCGAGCCATAGACTATTACAGAAAATATTTAACACTTGAAGAAAATGAATTAGCCATCCGCAACAATCTGGCTATATGCTTTAATCAACTGGGTAAATTAGATGAAGCAATAAATGAATATCGCATAGCGCTTTCTCTTGAACCAGACAATACAGATGTTATTTACGGCTTAGCATCCACCTATAAAGAAATGCAAATGCATGAAGAAGCTATTAACCTTTATAATCACCTGATTAAAATTAAGCCAGAGTTACCCTACCTATATACAGACTTAGGAAGCATCTATAAAGACCTTGGGTTTTATAAAAAAGCCGTAGAATATTTAAATACAGCAATAAGTGTCGCTAAACAAAATCTCATAAATGATACATCGGATATGATAGCAAGATTAGTTCTTGCAGAAGCTAGGTGGCTAAATAAAAATATTGTAATTGAAGAAAACATTAACGAAGAAATAAACCAACAAAGGGGGGAAGAATGAAGTTTGCAAAGAAAACCTGCATTGCCATACTTATCATCTTATGCTTGTTAAGCTTAACCTGTTCACCTGCATTCGCTCAGAGAGCGCTAAGAAAACTAGGAAGAGGAGTTACTAATGCCGCTTTGGGTTGGACTGAAATATTAACCTGCATAGAGCTTACCGGGAAAGAATCTGGACCAATGGCTGGAGCGTCTTACGGATTGTTAAAAGGACTGGTAAATTCTGCGTTGCGCACTGTTGTTGGACTATATGAAACAGTGACGTTTATTGCTCCTGCTCCGGAAGAATATAAGGTAATTCTTGAGCCGGAATTTCCTATGCAAAAAGAAATGTTGAAGCTCGCTGATTAAGATTAATTAAAAAGTATTTGTATGGTTGAAATAGCTGTGCCCGCCTAATTTCAGGCGGGCACAATTTTTTTACCTTAATTAATTCTGGTGCGCGGGAGAGGACTTGAACCTCCATGAGATTACTCCCACTACCCCCTCAAAGTAGCGCGTCTGCCAATTCCGCCACCCGCGCATTTATTCAATAAAAAGGCGGCCCACACAACACGAGGGTCGCCAATGTGTGCTACAAAAACTTTATATCTTCGTAATATTATCTGCTATACGGATTTTCTTCATCAGTTTCACCGCCGTGATACACCTCAGCTCCACCCTCAGAAAGACCACCTACTGTTTCCATTGTCTTTCCTGCAACCTTACCGGTCTCTTTCGCAGCGCCATGGACTGTTTCACAACCTAAAACTGAAGCAGCAAATAATAAAATATATAATCCCAAAAATAGTCTCATATATTCTCCCTATTCTGTTATTAAATCACCCTTCATAATTTCCATAGCACATGTTGGGGATAATTCAGCCTTAGAAAATTTATCTTGGACTTCTGTTATTTTAATATCTCCTATT
This sequence comes from uncultured Planctomycetia bacterium, assembly GCA_964406665.1. GTDB lineage: Bacteria > Omnitrophota > Gorgyraeia > VGKH01 > JBHPFN01 > CAYOSQ01. The sequence goes on from CAYOSQ010000001.1 coordinate 46,535, forward strand.
TTTGCACTTTCTTTACCTAGTTCCATTCCGGTTTCAGGATCAATTAATGCTTCTCCTTCACGATAAACATCAAAAGTCTGTCCAGATTTTACACCAGCATTTTCCCCGGAGTTTACGTAAACTTTTCCTTCTTTTACTAACATTACTCTTCCTCGCCAAGGAATATCTTCCATTTGTTTAGTTGTATAAACAACGGCTCTGTCGATCGCCATCTGGACTGCTTTCCCTAAAGGAGTTTTCTCAAAACTTGATGTGCCAATACTAAAATTACCGCTGTATCCGATTGAAAAACCTCCGGCCTTAGCTTCTCCTTCTACTCTTTTAGAATGAAGTATTTCACCGGTAGTAGAATCAATCAGCTGAATAATAACTGCAACGTGGGCTGTTGATTTTTTGCCACCTATAGTAACTCCGCTTATAGAAAATCCCTGCTCTCCTCCGGAGGTATTTTCCTGAAATTCGGTAATCTGACCTTTTATCAAAATCTGGGCAGGAACAATTTTTCCGGTCTTCGCAGATTTTGCTTTTGCAAAACGTCCGCTTGCAGCTAAATCTTGCTCAGCCATAACCACATCTAGGTCTTTTCTGGTTAAAACAATAAACTTACCGCTTGTAATCAACGCATCAGAAAGCTGTGTTGAAAAATCTTGACCTAAATTACCTATACTTGTATAGCCAGAATCATTTTTGAAATCAAAAACTGCAACTGTTTTCTTAAGTGCGCTTGCACAATATGCCTCGCCTACAAAAGCGACGTTGGCAACCATGCTTAAAATCAGCATAAAAATAAAATAGCGCATGTAACCTCCTTTTAGTTAAAAGTTAATAACAAATATGCTCCGCTAAATTATCGAGATTAACGCCCTCGGTTAATACATCGATTTTTTCTCTATTAAGATTATAAACACTGTAATTAATTTTTCCCTGCGCATCTTGTTGAATTATAACATAATTACTGTTGTTATTAGGACATGTAAAAACACTAAAATCCACACCGCTATCAACTATAAACTCTTCGTTGCTTACTAAATTCATCCCATAAACAACGCTGGCCCCGGCAGGAGATAGCCCGGTATAAAAAACAAAATCTTCTCCCGATGAAAACAATATCCCTTGCTGCGCTTCATCATTAGTCGTATATTCAACAAATATGGTTTTTTCACTATTGTTTTTATCAACTATCCATATTTTCTGTTTGTATCTTGGTTCGGCTTTACGTCTAAATACGTCAAGGGCTTCTTCTACTGAGGAAGATTCTGTTTTGACATCCCATTTATCTAGATCGTAAGAAGAATATTTTGCTTGCGGAATATTTACAGCTTGTTGGGTTTTAGATTGTTCTGCAGAAATTTTAGCGCCAACAGGACAAGCAGCATCCTGTTCAGCAAACACAAAACTAGCAAACGTTAAGCATAAAATAAAGGTCAAGAATACCTTCATATCATCTCCTTTTATAAAGGTTTTTGGTAAATGTTGCCCTGCCCGCAAAAAATAGGGGCTGTGCAAATTTCCGCTGAATAAAAATTTAGGAAAATTTGCCCTGAATTAAGCGTTAGCTAAGCTGTAATCGTGTTAATTAAATTAACATACTTATAATTGTTTTTCAAGCTTTTTCTATAGTAGAGAAATGGTCGCTGAGCTTATGATTTTATCTATTGAATATGTTATACTTTAGTGGTAGCATAGATACGAAAATTCAATAAAGAATTCAATAAAACAGGGAGAGCAATATGAAAATTCTTATAACAACATTAATCGCTTTAGGATTATGTTTTAGTGCATTTGCTGCTGACTATTCCACATTAAACGATACAAGTATGGCTGTATTATTAAAAGTAGTGCCTAGATTAAGGGCCTTGAGTCGTGATTTCGCAGAAAGTAAAGGCTTGCTAGCTGCCAACGTTCCCGCACAACTACAAACCGAAGCCTTGCAAGGATTACTTAAGCCCTACGGTATGACTGAAGAAGAGTTTTCCCAACTTATGCAAAAACTAGCCATAGGATTTACAAAGATCAAGGCTAAAGAAAAAGATGCTCCTATAAAATCTTACGGCTTCGAACAACTAGAAGGACCCTCGATTCAAGAGATGGGCGTTATCAGACGCAATCTGCCCAAACTAGAAAAAATTCTAGCAACTCAGTAATATCTATCTCCTACCAAATAAAAAAGAAGGGATTACCCTTCCTAAATATATAAATCTGGCTGCCCCGCCTGGACTCGAACCAGAACTAATTGATCCAGAATCAATCGTGCTACCAATTACACCACGGGGCAAATTTTCCTAAATTTTCTCCTAGCGGAAATTTGCACAGCCCCTATTTTGTGGGCGGGGCAAATAAACAAAAAATCTTTTATATAGCGTAATTTTGCCCAGTCCTTGTTTCCGATACGCTCCGTTTCAGAAAAACAAGGGCGGGGCAAATTTTCCTAAATTTTCTCCTAGCGGAAATTTGCACAGCCCCTATTTTGTGGGCGGGGCAAATAAACAAAAAATCTTTTATATAGCGTAATTTTGCCCAGTCCTTGTTTCCGATACGCTCCGTTTCAGAAAAACAAGGGCGGGGCAAATTTTCCTAAATTTTTATTCAGCGGAAATTTGCACAGCCCCTATTCGTGAACAGGCAAAACTTCCTTGATTTTTTAAAACCTACCAAAGGTTTTCTTTTATCCAATCGTCAGTCTTTTTGATACCTTGAAAAACACAACCGGCACCATTGGCAACGCCTTTAGCATCCTCTTTCAATCCTGTGGCGGCACCTTGAACTATACCTTTAGCGGTAGAGCATCCTGCGCAAAAAACAAACGCTGCCAAGAACAACATTATAATCGAAGTTTTTTTTGAATGCAAGTCTACTCCTTTCTTTTTAAGCCTTCATAAACTTGAACAAGCCGTTGCTTAGTTTTTTCACAACCCAATATTTCAATTGTCTCGAATAATCCCGGGCCGATGAGCTTTCCGGTTAAAGCCGCCCTTACTGGATGCACCAATTCCGAAGCGCTCATATCTAACTCCTGCACCAGAGCCCTAAACTCTTCCTCAATAGAATGCGCATCAAAACTTTCCAAAGATCCTACTTTTTCAGCCAGTAAAGAAAACTCCTTCGATAAATTCTTAGATTGTAATTTTTCACGTGCTTGCTCATTAAAAACGGGCTTATCTAAAAACAAAAAGTCTGTCCAATCCAAAAAATCTCCTAAATTGTTAATCCTGCCTTGATACAGCTTAACAACTTTATTCAACCAATCCCGATCAAAGTCTTCTTGTAGATACTTCCTGTTTTTAAGAAACGGGGTGATTAAATCCGTTAATTTACCAACTTCCAGCTTCTTGATATACTCACTATTAACCCAGTTAAGTTTATCTAGAGAAAATGTTGCGGCAGTCTTATTAACTTTTTTTATAGAGAAGTTTTTAACGGCCTTATCCAAAGATACGATCTCCTGATTGCCTCCCGGAGACCAGCCTAAAAGCATGAAATAATTCCTCAAAGCGTCCGGCAAATATCCCATCGCCTTGTATTCACTTATTGCTGTAGCACCTGTTCTCTTAGAAAGCCTACCTCCATCATTACCTAAAATAAGCGGCAAGTGAGCAAACTTAGGAACCTTATACCCTAAAGCATCATAAAGCAAAACCTGTTTGGGCGTATTAGAGATATGATCATCCCCGCGGATTACATGGGTAATGCCCATCTCGGCATCATCTACTGTGCAGGCAAAATTATATGTAGGAGTCCCGTCGGATTTAATAAGTACCTGGTCTTTGATTTCTGAAGCATCAAACTCTATTTCTCCACGGATAACATCATAAACCTTGATTTCTTTATCGGGTACAGGGTATATAATTGCACCTTCGCTGTGAACCGCTTTGCCTTCTTCCAACAATTTATCTACGTGTTGCTTGTAAACATCGGGCCTTTTGCTTTGATAATGAATCTCGTCCCAGTTTAATCCTAGCCACTTAAGACTATCTAAAATCTCATCCAGATATTTTTTCTCTGACCTGTTTACATCAGTATCTTCAATGCGCAGGACAAACTGTCCTTTATTAGCCCTAGCATAAAGCCAGTTAAACAACGCTGTTCTGGCACCACCGATATGAAGATATCCCGTCGGAGACGGAGCAAAGCGAACCCTGGTCATTCTATGCTTTAACCTTTCCGCTACCTATAGCAAAACCTTGCTCAAGTGCTTTTTTATTAATTGCTAGAAGATTTATTTTTTTAGGCGGGGCGATTTTCCTCATGGCTTGAATAACGCTTTTTAAACGTACAATTCTTTTCTGAGCTAGATATACGCCTAAAGCAACGGTGTTTGCTACCTTTATGTTACCTAACTTAACCGCAACATCCGTAAGCGGTACGGATAATATCTTTAAATCTTTTTTCTTAGGAATTTTTCTAACCAAAGAACTATTGATTATCAGCAATCCTTTTTTCTTAATACGGGAAATAAACCTATCCAGGGACGGTTGATTCATCGCACAACATGTATCAGCTTCTGTAATATGGGGAGATGCGATTTCTCGCTCAGCAATTTTAACCATACAATATGCCGTGCCGCCTCTGACCTCAGCACCATAAGCAGGCAGCCAAGTTACAACCTTATTTTCTTCTAAAGCGGCATGGGCTAAAATCTTACCCATCAACATAATTCCCTGTCCGCCAAAACCTGCAAAAATTATCTTTTCTTTCATAATAAATCTATAAACCTAAATCTTTCTTACCTCTAATTTGAGCCTTTAATTCTTCGATCTCTCTTTGTTGATGCTGAACAACCTTTGTAAGCACTGCAACGATATCCATCGGGCTTAAAGACTCTCCATCTGGCTCAGCAACTAATTCAGGGACGTCTTCAGCAACAAATCCAACATATTCTTGGCCGTCAAGTTTATTTCTATAACTAACAGGTTCAAGATCTATCACTGTTTTCAAGGCATCATCTAACAAAAGAGGATTTATATTCTCTTTGTTTTTCCTGCTAGAAGAATTTGTCCACGCCCCTCCCATGGTTAAATGCGCACCTGATGGATGATTAATAGCGTCTGAAGGATTGATCTCTCCTCCTATTCCAATCGCGCCATCATTAGCAAGTGCGAGTAAATTCACTTCTCCTCCTGCTCCATCATCCCAGGCAAATATTGTCTTACCGGTATTGGCTCCTGTATGCATAACCCAAAAATTGCTATCATTTCCTCCGTCATACCACATATCTCTTCTGGCAGTACCAAAACCCACGCTTCCAACAGAGGCAGCATCACTTGCTATTTCCAGCTGAGTCGAAGGAGTTGTTGTATTAATTCCAACGTGGCCACCATTAGCTGCGGTTAAAATAGTTAGATGCTCATCAGCAGATGCTGCATTAGGCAAAAGAGGGTCAAAATTAGTAGCAGCAGAGGTTTTATTTCCTATACCTAAACGATTACCGTAGCTCGGGCCGTAAGCATTAATGAGCCAGTGGCGGTTTATTCCTACATCAACCCCGCTAAGAATAATATGCGACATATGAGAAGTACTATATTTACCTACTACATGTAATGCAGCAGAATCGCTTGATTCCAAAACAAAAGAAGGCCCATAAAAATAATGTTTACTACCAGCACCGTCTTCTCCTATATGAAGCTTAACATTAGTATTGTATCCTCCAGCAGAATTTAATCCTGGGTTAGTTATATCTCCTAATCCGATTAAGTACGCTGGGTCGGCTGGAAGCAGAAAATCAGGAACCCCAGCTAAGGAGCTGTTGTCAACATGTGTCCAATATCCTCCACTGCGCTGCCAACCCCAGACACCGGCTAAATTTTTGCTGCAATAAAAAAATCCCTCTTGCGCTAACCCACCAGGCCCACCATTGTCATAATGCAAAACACCCTGCTGCGCAGGGTCCACCCCATCACAAGCCGGAGGCGTATCATTAGGCCACAGCAGCAAGGCTTTATACGCGCCATAGGGTGCCGGATAATAAGTTGTCATCTTTAACTCTTCGGTTGTTTGAGCATAGGCGTAAATACTAGCTAGTGCAATTAAACTAATAACAATCAAAGTAATTATTGTTTTTTTCATATTGCACCTCCTATTATTTTAATCTACCTAAGGGAAATTGTTTAGTCATTGTATTTTCTATCCAATCCATAGCCTGCTTAGGCTTTACACCCCAATAAGTAGGACAAGGAGATAAAACCTCGACGAGAGAAAATCCAATTCCTTTTATTTGATTTTCAAATGCTTGTTTAATAGCTTTTTTAGTTTTAAGAATTTGCTGTGGAGAACTAGCTGCTGTCCTTTCAACATAAGTAACTGCCGGCAAAGAAGCGATGATTTCTGATATTTTTAAAGGAGACCCTGCGTCCTTTAGATCTCTACCCTTTGGAGTAGTTGCTGTAACCTGTCCGACTAAAGTTGTAGGAGCCATCTGGCCTCCGGTCATCCCGTATACTGCATTATTAATAAAAATGCAGGTTAAATTTTCTCCTCGATTTGCAGCATGAATAGTTTCTGCAGTACCTATAGCAGCTAAATCACCATCTCCCTGATAAGTGAATACGAATTTATCCGGAGAGCATCTTTTAATACCTGTAGCCACAGCCAAGGCCCTACCGTGAGCAGCCTCGGAGCAATCAAAATCCCAATAATCATAAGCAATCACTGCGCAGCCCACAGGACAAACAGCTATAGTTTTATCGCGAATTTTTAATTCGTCAATAATTTCACTGACAAGCCTATGAACTATTCCATGTCCACAACCAGAACAATAATGCGTAGGATTGTCTCTTAAACTTTTTGGCCTAGACAACACTTTGGTATATTTTTTCTTCATTTGCTGATCTTTTTTATCTTCTTTAAAATTTCCTCTTTGGAAGGAATACTCCCACCGGAACGGCCGAAGAAATACACAGGACATCTCTCGCGCACAGCAAGACGAACATCCTCGACCATTTGACCACAGCTCATTTCAACCGTTAAAACATTTTTTATCTTTTTGTTCGTCTTGAACAATTTATAAAATGCATTATCAGGAAACGGCCAGAGAGATATCGGCCTAATCAATCCTACTTTAATTCCTTTTTCTCTTGCTTCTTCCATAGCCTGCTTAGCTATACGAGCCATTGAACCATATGCAACTAAAACTACTTTGCTATCATTTAAATGCAAAGACTCATAGCGTCTTTCTTTCAAAGAAATTATTCTATATGTCGCCTGTAAAACTTTATTCAGCTCTTCCAGGGCACCTTCTTTCAACAACAGAGAGCGGATAATATTAGGTTTACGGTTCTTTGCACCAGTAAGAATCCAGGGTTTTTTGATTTTTCTAGATACTGTTTTTTGCATCTGAAAGCCGTGTATAGATTCCATCATCTGACCAAGCATGCCATCACCCAAAACTATAGCCGGTACCCTATAAGCTTCGCTCAACTCAAATGCCTTAACTGTTAAATCAACTGCTTCTTGTACTGAAGCAGGAGCTAATACTATGCAACGATAGTCTCCGTGGCCTCCGCCTTTAGTCGCCTGGAAATAATCAGCTTGGCTGAGAGATATATTGCCTAAACCCGGACCTCCCCGCATAATATTAACAATCACAGCAGGCAATCTACATGCAGCCAAATACGAAATTCCTTCCTGCTTTAAGCTCATTCCCGGGCTAGAAGAAGTAGTCATGGCTAAAGCGCCTGTTGTTGCTGCACCAAATACCATATTTATTGCTGCCAACTCTGACTCTGCCTGAATAAATATTCCACTTACTTCTGGCATACGCCTTGACATATATGCGGGTATTTCATTTTGCGGAGTAATGGGATAGCCAGTATAGAACCGACAACCTGCCTGTATCGCAGCTTCGGCAATAGCTTCGTTTCCCGTCATCAACAAACTGTTTTTATTTTTTTTCTTTGTATGTTTCAATACAAACCTCCGGACAAACTACATAACACATCCCGCAACCGGTACATTTCTTCTTTTGATCTTTTTTAAATTTCACCGACTTAACTCCCAGCTTGTTGAAAGAAGATTCTATACCAATTAATCCTTGCGGACAAAAAGCAATACAAAGATAGCATGCTTTACATTTATCTTTTTTTATCTTAATTTTTGCCATGAACTTTATTGATTTATAAAATGTTTAATTGTTTTTGTCAAAGACTCAACATCAAGACCAAGCTCCTTAAATAGCTTTTTGCGAGTTCCATGAACTATGAATTCCGTCGGGAGGCCTAAGTTAAGAATTTGAGGTAACTTATCTTTTTTGCACAAATCAACAATTTTTCCAGTAACCGTACTCCCAAACCCTCCATCAACAATTCCTTCTTCAATAGTTACTACTTTCTTGTGCGTTTTTAATAATTTCTGCAAAAGCTTTTCGTCTATCGGCTTTGCAAAACGAGCATTAACCACTGTAGTTTCTATTTTTTCTTTCGCCAAATTTTCTGCAACCTCAGCTACATGTTTTACCATAGTTCCTATTGACAATATGGCGACATCCTTACCTTCCCGGATAACTTCTGCTTTGCCCAATTCTATTTTTATGCCTGGTTCGCCCTGAGAAATCTTATCAACCTCTTTGGGATAACGTATCGCTACAGGTTGATTAACATTAACTGCGAATTCAAGCATTGCTTGAAATTCTGATAAATCCTTTGGCGCCAATACAACCAAATTTGGCAAGTTACCCAAATAAGCTAAATCTGTTACTCCGTGATGAGTAGCTCCGTCAACCCCAACCAAACCTGCCCTATCAATTGCAAAAACCACTGGTAAATTTTGAAGCGCTACCGCCTCCATAATTTGATCAAACGAACGCTGAAGAAAAGTTGAGTATATGGCAACTACGGGTTTTAACCCTGATTTTGCCAACCCTGCGGCAAAACATACTGCATGCTCTTCAGCTATGCCCACATCAAAAAATCTGTCAGGAAACTTATCGCGGAATAAATCTAACCCCGTCCCGTCAGGCATGGCAGCGGTAATAGCAACTATTTTTTTATCTTTGGCTGCCAGCTTAACAATTTCTTCTCCGAATATTCTTGTATACGATGCTGTATCATCTGCGTATTGAGATGGCTTTGCCCTACCCGATGAAACCACGAAAGGAGAAGCGCTATGAAACCTCACAGGGTTTTCTTCTGCCGGATCATATCCTTTCCCTTTTTTAGTAACAATATGAATAATGCGCGGCTCTTTTAGAGAAAGAATATTTTTCAGTGTCGGCACTAATGTGCTTAGATCGTGTCCGTCAAAAGGACCGAAATAACGAAATCCCAATTCCTCAAAAAATATTCCCGGAACAATCAACCCCTTAAACACTTCTTCGAATTTATCCGAAAGCTTAAGTATGCGGGTTCCCACCCGCGGAATGCGTTCCTTAATAAAATGCTCAACTGCCTCACGAAATCTATTATAGATCGGCTGAGATATAATCTTATTCAAATAATTGGAAAGCGCACCCACCGACGGGGCGATGCTCATCTCGTTAGTATTAAACATTACCGCTATATCTGTTTTCAAATGTCCGGCATTATTTAAGGCCTCAAAACACAAACCTCCAGTAAGTGAACCATCACCCATAACCGCAACAATTTTCTCATCGGTCTTTTTCAAATCCCTTGCAGCCGCTAACCCTAGTGCAAGCGAAACAGATGTTGAGCTGTGTCCCGTGGTAAATACATCGTACTCAGATTCGTCCTTGTGAGGAAAGCCGCTTATTCCTTTAAACTGTCTGAGGGTATGAAATTTTTTAGCACGTCCTGTTAAAATCTTATGAGCATAACATTGATGTCCAACATCCCAAACAATTTTATCTTCGGGAGTATTAAGACAGTAGTGCAACGCTACTGTTAGCTCGACTGCGCCTAAGCTAGAAGCAAGATGCCCCCCTGTTGATGACACTACTTGTATCATCTTTTCGCGAATTTCATGTGCTACAAACGGCAATTCGTCAACAGGAAGTTCTTTAAGATCATTTGGAGAGTTGATTCTGTCAATTAACACGGCTATAGATTTTCTGATTGCAATCGCATGAGTCTTTGAACTATAGAATAGATTCTTTGCTGATCATCTTTCTTAACTTTGCTTAATTCGATACCAGTATCAAAGAACAGTGGTTTCTTTTCATCCGAATCTTTTCTCTTTACCACCCAAACGATTTTACCTTCACATTTTATATGAGGCTGTGTATCCATTAAATCAAGCTCAACTTCTACGGGAGTAAACAAACCAAGGTCTTTCTTTAAAATGACACAGACACCACCCATCCCGATATTCTCTGTATGTGTCAACATCGCTTCCGGACGGACGCTGCTGCGACGGATAATGACCAAACAGGGATAATTTGCCCTAGGAAATCTTCTTCTATCCATACCTTGCCATGTCATTTGAACCCCCTTTGTAATCTTTTAATAGAATTAGCTTTACCAGTTTTTTCATCTATATCTATAATAACGCCGTGCAGCTGAATATCCTCAGAAGCAACTTCAAACCTAACCGGCAGACCTGTAAGAAATCTCTCTATTATCTTTTCTTTTTTTTGACCAATAACAGAATCGCAAGGACCTACCATGCCCGCATCAGTAATATATGCAGTGCCTTTGGACAAAACCTTTTCATCTGCAGTCTGAATATGAGTATGAGTGCCTATTACCGCACTTACTTCTCCGTCCAAAAAATGTCCCATAGCAACTTTTTCGCTGGTTGCCTCTGCATGCATATCAACAATAATAACCTTAGTTTCTTTTTTTAGCTCAGCCACTAATTTCTCTGCTGCCTTAAAAGGATTCTCTACTACAGGGGCCATGAACACCCTACCCTGTAGATTAAGCACGCCAACTTTTTTACTCCCCTTTTCTACGACACAACATCCAACACCTGGGACTTCTACAGCAAAATTAGCCGGACGCACAAGCCTGTCCTTGTTGTCCATCTCATCTAAAAGTTCTCGCCTATCCCAAATATGATCGCCACTAGTTAATATGTCAACGTTGTATCTTGCAAGCTCATCAATAATTTTTGGAGTTATTCCAGCACCGCCGGCAGCATTTTCTGCATTAGCTATGCAAAATTCTATGTTGAATTCTTCTGTAATCTGTGGGAGGAGCTCGGCAATTGCCTCTCTGCCTTGCTTACCTACAACATCTCCGATAAACAATATATTCATACTATTACATTACTGCATAAGATATCTCTATGTCAAGCAACAATACATAAACAAACTTAGCATTATTATGCCCTGTAGTTACTTAGCATATTCTATGGCACGAGTTTCTCTTATGACAGTTACCTTTATCTGTCCGGGATATTCCATCCCATCTTCAATCTTTTTACGTATGTCATTAGCTAAAACTGTTACTTCGGCATCAGCTACTCTCTCAGGCTGTACAATTACACGTATTTCTCTTCCAGCCTGAATTGCGAATGCCTTCTCAACGCCCTTAAACTCCGTAGCGATTGATTCTAGTTTATCTAAGCGCTTGATATAACTTTCTAAAGTTTCTCGACGCGCACCTGGACGAGCAGCACTAATACCATCTGCGGCTATAGCAAGTACGGCGTATAAGCTTTTTATTTCTTCTTCTTCGTGATGAGCTCCTATAGAATTAACCACCATCTCTGACTCACCAAACTTTTTAGCTAATTCGGCCCCGATCTTTGCGTGTGTACCTTCTATCTGATGATCAACCGCCTTACCTATATCGTGCAACAAGCCGATACGTCGGGCTAGCTTATAATCCAAACCTAGCTCCGAAGCCATAACACCCATAAGATAAGATACCTCTTTAGAATGCTGCAGTGCGTTCTGTCCGAAACTGGTGCGGTATTTTAATTTTCCTAAGAGCCTTATTATCTCCGGCCTAACACCTAAAAGTCCCATATCAAAAACTACCTGTTCACCCTCTTCTTTAATGCGCTGAGACAAGTCTTTTTTTGCCTTTTCCACAACTTCTTCTATGCGTCCGGGATGAATCCTGCCATCTCCAATTAACTTCTCTAAAGCCATCCTGGCAACTTCACGGCGCACCACATCAAAACCTGATAAAGTCACAGCTTCCGGCGTATCATCTATAATGATATCTATTCCTGTGGCCATCTCTAATGCCCTGATGTTACGGCCTTCTCTACCTATGATCCTACCTTTCATTTCATCACTAGGAAGACTAACAACGCTTACGGTTGATTCTGTTGTGTGTTCAGTTGCGCAGCGCTGAATAGCTAAACTGACAATCTCCTTAGCTTTTTTATCAGAAGTTTCTTTCACTTCATCTTCAAGTTTTTTAAGAAGCACAGCTTTTTCTCTTTTCATTTCTTCTTCTAAACGCACCATAAGCAATCTTCTGGCCTCTTCTTGGGATAGAGAAGAAATTTGCTGCAGGCGCTGTTTTTCTTCAACAAGCAGCTTTTGGAGTTGATCGTCTTTCTGTTTAATAGCTGCTTCTTGGCCTAAAACGGCCTGCTGTTTTTGTTGCATGTCTTTTTCTTTTTTCTCGAGAAGATCAACACGCCGCTCAATATTCTCCTCCCGCTGCGTCAAGCGTTTCTCTAGCGTGGTAATTTCATCTCGCCTGTCTTTAGTCTCCTTCTCGAAATCCTGACGGATATTAAAAAGAAGGTCTTTCGCTTCTATGTCTATTTCTTTTTTTCTTGTTTCTGCTTCTCTTTTGGCTGTCTCTAAAATCTGCTTGGATTCTAATTCGGCATTATATACCTTTTTCCCAGCAGTATATTTCCTGACAAAGTATCCCAGAAATATAAAACAGGCAGCCATTAATACAATCATTACTGTCTGAATCATAGTATTGGCAAATATTGACATGAGTTTAACACCCCCTATTGCACAACTTAATATTTTTTCTTATTCTAACAAGAGATACATGTGTAGAGCTAAATCTGTTTATGCAAACAGAATTTTGTCTACTGGCAAGTCGTGATTCTTTTGGTAAGGGATACGCGGAATAACTTGAAAATCAAAGGCAAGTCCTATAGTAAAAACGTGTCTTGGTAATGTTTTTAAGAAACGGTCGTAATACCCTTTTCCTCTTCCTAGGCGGTTGCCTTTTTTATCAAAAGCAACTCCTGGAACAATAACCAGATCAATGTTCTCCTTAGCTATAGGTTTTATGTGTTCCTTCTTGGGTTCAGATATACCATAAACATTCTTTACAAACGTCTTTTGGAAACTATTAACCAGCGAAGGAACTATTGTTTTTGCCCTCTCCTTAATAACAGGAAGGGCTATATTTTTTTTATTTCTCTTTGCCTCTTTTATCATTTTAAACGTATCAACCTCACCATCAAAACTTGCATAAAACAAAATATTTTTTGCTTCTTTAAACTCTAAACAAGAAAACAACTTCTCTTGAACCTTATAACTTTTTCTTGCCCTGCTAACCTCCTTTTGCACTTTCAACTTATTTAGGATGTATTTCCTAAGTTTTCTTTTTTGTTCTTTAACCTTTTTGTTCACCGGAATCTCCGGTGTTCTTCTTTTTAAAATCATCGATTGCTGATTTCAAAGCCTCTTCGGCTAATACGGAACAATGCATTTTTACCGCAGGCAATCCCCCTAAGGACTCTGCAACAATACGGTTGGAAATCTTCAATGCTTCATCTATCGTTTTATCTTTAACTAGCTCTGTAACCATAGAACTAGTTGCAATGGCTGCACCGCAACCAAAAGTTTTGAACTTTGCATCTACTATTTTATCATCTTTTATTTTAAGATACAACTTTAAGATATCTCCGCATACAGGATTTCCTACGCTACCAATGCCGTCTGCATCCTTAATTTCTCCTACATTATGAGGATGTAAACAATGCTCCATTACTTTATCGTTGTAACCTTCTGCCATTTTACTTTCCTGCCGTTGCCTTTCTCGGCTTCACCGTTTTTCCGTAATCCTTGACGGATTGAATTTTGGAAAATAATTCCAGCTTGCCGCGTTTTTTAAGATCATTATAAATCAACACCCACGTACAATCTCTGTCTTTATCTACTTCACATTTACCTTTATCCATGCCGCCACAGGGGCCGTTTAAAATTCCCTTAGGACATCTAGTAATCGGACAGATACAGCCGGTTGAATCTAAAACACATTCGGCACAGGCAGAGCACAATTCTTGAAAACTACCCTGGCTATCAACTGCTCCAGCAAATAAAGTATCACACCCTGGCACGACCCAAAGATCTCTTCGGTCGTTTTCTTTAACCGACTGAGCACCTAAACCACAGGCCATAACCAAAATAGCATCTGATTCTTTTACTGCCTTTATATTCTTTGCGAAAGATGTTTTTATCTGGGCTGAAACACATGGGGCATCTGGAACAACATATCCTGTTACTTCCTTGCCTTGCTGTTCCAATTTTTCCTTAACTGCTAAGACTTCGGGCTCTCCTCCAGTCTTACAAGTTGTAGAGCATTCTCCGCAACCAATCACAAAAATCTTCTTAGATTCTTTAAGATTATCTAGAATCTTCTGCAAATCTCTTTGTTTAGTAATAATCATAGTAGAATAATTTTAAATCAAAATTGCCAAAAAGTAAACAAATTTCGCTTAAGCCAAAAATTATCCGGAATTTCACAATTAAGGCTTATTCTGATCTTCGTTTTTTTTACGGCGCTTTAAATTTTCCATGCGCTGTCTTATTTTTGCTTCATAACCAATATCTGCAGGATGATAATAGCTTATGTTTTCCGGCATATATTCTTGAACAACAAAATGGTCAGAATAATTATGTGCATATTTATAATCTTCGCCTCGGCCAAGTTTTTTTGCGCCGCGATATGATGCATCCTTTAAATGTTTTGGCACTTCTTGTATGCGTTGGTTTTCGACATCTTCCATTGCCTTGTTAATTCCCATATAAGCTGCGTTTGATTTAGGAGAACAGGCAACGTAGACCGCTGCCTGAGCCAAAGGAATTCTAGCTTCAGGAAGACCAACGAATTCAGCCACCTGCATTGCAGCATTTGCTAAAACCAACGCCTGAGGGTCTGCATTGCCTACATCTTCTGCAGCGCAAATACATATACGCCTGGCAACAAACCGAGGATCCTCGCCGGCATAAAGCATCTTAGCCATCCAGTATAAAGCCGCATCCGGGTCAGAGCCGCGCATAGATTTTATAAAACTTGAGGCTGTATCATAATGAGCATCTTCATCTTTATCATACAATATTATTTTTTTCTGAATAGACTCTTTAGCTACTTCTAATGAAAAGTTTATTTTACCTTTTTTATCCACAGGTGTTGTAAGACAACCAACTTCTAAAGCGTTAAGGGCTCTTCTGGCATCGCCATCGCACGTTTTTGACAAAAATTCTAAGGCTTTATCTTGAACATCTACTGCAAGATTACCCAAACCATTCTTTTTATCGACAAGCGCTCTTTTTAAAATTGATAATATTTCTTTTTTTTCTAAAGAGTGTAATTCAAAAACTAGCGAACGGGATAAAAGCGGAGAGACCAAAGAAAAAAATGGGTTGTGCACTGTGGCACCAATAAGAATAATCGTAGCCTCTTCAACATCCGGCATCAAAACATCTTGCTGTGCTTTGTTGAAACGGTGAATTTCATCTATAAACAATATTGTCTTCCTACCGTTGGTTGATTTCCTATGTTTTGCCTGTGCGATAATTTTACGCATCTCTTCCACATTAGATGTAACGGCATTTATCGGAACAAATTCTGTTTTAGTAATATTGCTTATTAAATGTGCCAGAGAAGTTTTTCCCACACCCGGAGGGCCATAAAGGATTAACGATGTTAGCCTATCGGCTTCAATTGCGCGGCGCAAGAGCTTATCTTTTCCCAAGATGTGTTCTTGCCCGACAAACTCTGATAGCTTTCCCGGACGCATGCGTGCAGCTAATGGTCTATCTTTTGTATTTTCTGTTTTTGGTTTTGTCTCGAAGAGATCCATTTTAAATCAAATAATAAATTATTTCTTTGCGTGAAAAAAATCCCCGCAACATGCCGTCGGAAAACTGGTTGACTGAACCGTGTGTCTACAAGTGGGTGTCGCTCTAAACTTACCCGCAGGCAACATAGAAGTCAACTCCCATTGTTTAGCTGTTGGCTCAACACACATATCTTCCGGCGCGCATGGCAGGGATAAGAATTAATTACTTCTTAATTTGAATATACCACTTGGCAATTACAAAATCAAGGAATTTTGATGGCAGGTAAAATATTTTTTCTTTTGTTTTTTGTAAGCGGAAGATTTCTATTTATTATCTGATACTAACTCTAAAGCTGCTATTCTCTGCGCTAACTCTTTATTTTCTGACTTTAATGCATCAATTTCTGTCTTAAGCTCCCTTATAGTCTCTACAAAAAGTGCCTCAATTCCAGAAATATTGGTTGTTTTAAAACCATCCGGCCCATCCATTACCCACTGAGGAAATACTTGTTCTATCTCTTGGGCTATGAAACCCATACGAGTACCAGTTTCATTGCCATGTCTTTGTGGATCTTTCCATTCAAAAACAGCCCCCCGCAGCTTAAGCACGGTATCCAAAGCTTCTTCTACAGTTTTGATATTCTTTTTTAAGCGTCTATCTGAAACGGCATTCCAAAGGTTGCCGCCGGAGCTCTTCCACGCAGACATACCTGTTCCATTATAATTCACTACCAAACCTGTGTTGGCGCTAGCGGGATTATCGTAATCTACAACAAGACCCTGGCCACCACCTTGATAATCTATCCACATCCCAGCCCCAGAACCACCCTCATATTGAACATTTATCCCATGTCCAGTAATATTATTGCTTTCGTTCCAAACCTTAAGTACATCGGGGTCTCCGGAGACATTCGGATGAATATATGCTTGAACCGCATTATCGCCAGTAGAATATGCAACATTGCCTTGTAACTGAAAATCCGCTGCATGAACATCGCTGCTTGCATCATTAAGCATAGTTCCTTTGACTGCTGCCCAATATCCGTAGTCACCATTGGGCGTTAGCGATGATTCAAAACCGGAAAAATTTGTTCCCTGGCCGAGATTACCAGCATAATCGACATAGGTTGCATATATTGCGCGATCGTAATCGCCCGCAGCGCTATCACCCGAACCTCCCACATACAACCTTGCGATATCATTAGATACTATACGCGGGTCTCCGATAAGCACATTAGAACCTAATGGATTAAGCGCTAAAATTTGATAGGTGCCAGCATCTTCAAATGCCTGAATACTGCCAAAGGTATTTTCCGCTCCAGATGGTTCGCGCAGATTACCTAAAGCAAGACCGTATTGATTGTCCCCGATAAAATAAGCAGTATGCTGTCCTAGGCCAGTTGCTCCCTGCACTGAAAACCGAGCCGCAGGACTATTGGTACCAATACCTATGTTCCAATCTAAACCCAAATCTACATCCCGTGTGTAAAGATCTGTACCGTTAAGCCTCCAGTGTCCACCGCCTCCGACACCTGCCATCTGCTCCCAGGCAAAAGCCGGTGTTGCGTCTTGCGTACAGACATAAAGGCCTATACCATCGGGAAGTCCTCCAGCGCCGTCATCGTAATGCATAATGCCTTCATTTGCAGCATTGCATCCGGCTGCCGGAGGAGTATTGTTAGGAAACAATCTTAAGGCTTTATATGCACCAAACGGTGCGGGATAATAGGTTGTCAGGGTTAACCCTTCTGTCGTTTGAGCATAAGCACAAACACTAGCCAGTGCAATTAAGCTTATACCTATTAAAATAATTATTGTTTTTTTCATATTGCACCTCCTCTTCGTGGGAAAAACCAGATTATCTAATTTCTGCTCCGGTTTTATCTTGCAGCTCGGTACGGATTAAATCGAACACGCCAGAAACTTCTACATCACTTAACGTATGATCTTTCGCTTGAAATATCAAAGATAGGGTTAGACCTTTGGAATCTTTGGGGATATGCCCTCCAAGATAGTAATCAACTAGGCTTACGCTACGCAGCAATGTTCCTCCGGCTTCTTTCGTGATTTGTTCAAGTTGAGAAAATTTTATTCTTTTATGAACTACTAGGCTTATATCGCGGGCAACCTCTGGATAAGAATCAATGTTTTCGAAATGCTTCCTAAGATTAACGAGCTGATAAAGCTCTGATAAATTAATTTCTGCAAGCAATACTTCAGAGGTAGTTTTAAAATCAAAGTTCTTAAGTACCTTATCAGAAACTTTGCCAAGGACACCGATTTGTTTTCCTTCAATACTTATATTCGCGCTTTCTTGAGAAAACATGGGTATGTGCTGCGTCGCAAATGTAACATTGTATATACCCAGACGTTTAAAGAAATTTTCCAGCACTCCCTTTAGATGAAATACGCCCTGCTCTAAATAAACTTTTTTGTTGGGTAAACAAGTATTTACATCCTCTCCTGTCAACCCTATGGTCAATACCGGCTGTTCGCTAAACTCAGCATTGTTGTTAAAATACTTGTTAGAAATTTCAAACATCTTTATATTTTTTTGGTTTCTTCTAAAATTATAAGACATGCAAGAAAGCATGCTCGGCAATGCTGTAGGTCTTAAAACTGCCTGTTCTTTACTTAGAGGATTCAATATAAAGACCATGTCGGAAGAACTTACGTTCGCTTTTGCCAAAAACTCTTCTGAAATTAAAGTATAGGTTACCACTTCGCGCAAGCCGGAAGAAATCATTGTTTCTTTTATTAGCGGACGCAACTGAACATCTTGCTGCGACTTAATGCTTATTGACTTAACTAACGCACTGCTGTAAGGAATATTATCGTAACCGCTACAACGCGCCAATTCTTCGACAAGATCAACATCTGCGCTTACATCTCGACGGAAACTCGGAGGCTTTGCCTTTATTAATGATTTTGTCGTACGCACCGTAAACCCTAAGCTAGTTAACATGCGCTTTGCCTGCTGCAGAGATATTGACATCCCTAAAAGCTGGTTGGCATATTTAATATCTAACGCCACCTCTTTTTTAAAAAGCTGTTTTTCCTGACAATCCTTGGCTGCAATAATTTTTCCTTTGGCGATATCGCATATAAATTGACTAGCCCTGAGAGAACCATAAGCCACCCCCGCAAAATCCACGAATCTCTCAAAGCGATAGCTAGATTCAGAGCTTAAGCCTAACTTTCGAGATGCCCTGCGTATTAATATTGGATCGAAGTATGCACTTTCCAATAAAATGTTTTTTGTCGATTCGGTTACTTCGGTTTCCAGCCCACCCATTACCCCGGCTATGGCTACGGGTTTCTTAGAATCAGCTATAATCAATATATCCGAATCCAGTGAGCGCTCAACACCATCAATAGTAGTAATCTTTTCACCTGATTTTGCCTTACGGACAACGATCTTCCCACCAGATAACTTATCCAAATCAAAAGCGTGCATTGGCTGACCAGTCTCCATCAAACAAAAGTTTGTAATATCTACAATATTATTTACTGGCCGCATCCCTATAGACTCAAGCTTATTAATCAGCCAGGCGGGAGAAGATTTCACATTAACATTCTGAATTATGGTTCCAATATAACGTTGGCAGGCTTTTTTATTTTTAACAGAAATACTTACTTTGCTTGAAGATTTTTTTAGGTTTGAAAGCGCAATTGTTTTAGGGATTCTTAATTTCTTATTAGTTATGGCTGCTACTTCTCGAGCCAAGCCAATGATGCTTAACCAGTCCGGACGATTAGGAGTAACCTCTATTTCAAAAACCCAATCGCTGCCTTGCTTTTCTAGAGAAACAACCTCTAATCCAGCCATGGTAAACTTCTGTGCTAACTTCTCAGCAGAAAGCTTAACATCAACATAATTTTTTAACCAGCTTAAACTAAATTTCATAACAATATTTTCTTAATGATTATGGACACCAGTCCCAGCCCGCCTCACAAGGAGATCCAACGCAACCGCCGTCACCAACCCAAGTTCCGTCTCTAAGGCATGTCCACAAAGTATATATTGTTCCCAGCTTAGTGAAACATTTTGTGGGATTGCTATAAGGAGTACCTGACCAGTAACATTCTGTGGCTGGTTCAAGCGAGGCACCTTTCCAAAGTGCACCATTGAAAAATTGATACTCTTGATCAGCTGTATTATACACAAACAACCCTTCCGCAGGAGCAGCGATAGAATCCCGCTGAGCAGTTGTCATGCGGGGAGGCAGAAACCCTGCAACCGTAGAGCTTAAATCAAGCACAACGGAAGAATCGGGTGTGGCAGTTCCAACACCTATTGTCCAATTGGCGTCAGACGGATATATATCATTTCCGGAAACATCCCACAATCCTTCAAAAGTTTGCCACTCATATGTACTGGTTACGGTATTAAAAGAGCAGGCCCTAACTTGATTATCTGTATTGTCATAGTACAGCTTACCTGCATCATCCACAGCAGCGCACGGCGAAGGTGTATTGTTAGGAAACAATCTCATTTCTTTATATGTGCCGAAAGGAACAGGGTAATATGTTGTCATTGTAATTTCTTCGGCATGAACAAATCCCACAAACATGCAAAGCACGATTAAACAAATTATTAATGAAAATTTTAGCACTATTTCACTCCCGCGATTAAAACTGCTTTAAGAATCTAATATCGTTATCAAAAAATAACCTTATGTCATTAATGCCGTATTTAAGCATGGCTATTCGCTCAACACCCATGCCAAAAGCAAATCCTGTGTATTTTTTACTGGGATAACCCACAGCCTTAAATACCGCCGGATGAACCATTCCAGCGCCTAAAATTTCTAGCCAGCCTTTCCCGCCACAAACGCTGCATTTTTTCTGTTTTGAAGTATTCTTTTTACCTTTACAAATAATACAAGAAATGTCTGCCTCTGCCGAAGGCTCGGTAAAAGGAAAATAATGTGGTCTGAATCTCATCTTGATGTCGCGGCCAAACATCTCTTTAGCAAAATGTTCCAACACACCTTTTAAATCAGAGAAACGCACATTTTCATCTACTAGCAATCCTTCAACCTGATGAAACATAAAGCTATGACTTGCATCCACTGCATCCGGTCGATAAACTCTTCCCGGAACAATTATCGCCAGCGGAGGTTTGTATTGTTTCATAATTCTTACCTGCCCCGGCGATGTGTGGCTACGCAGCAAAAGGCGCTCGTCGCTCAATCCTGATTTTTTGCAATCCAAATAAAATGTATCAAAGGCATCCCGAGAAGAATGCTCCAAGGGAATATTTAATGCGGTAAAATTATTATGTTCTGTCTCAACTTCAGGGCCTTCGAAAACCTTGAACCCAAGATTATTAAATATTTTACATATTGTATCTACAACCTCTGTAACAGGATGTCTCGAGCCCAATTCACGAGCAACTCCAGGAAGTGTCACATCAATGTCTTGAGAAGGTGCGCTCAATAAATCATTTTTAAGTTGATTGAATCTTTCTTGAAATAGCTGAGTCAGCTCTTGTTTTAATTGATTAGCGGCCTTGCCAAAAGCAGGCCTCTCTGCTGCAGGAAGAGAAGATACCTTAGAAAGAAGATCTGCGAGTACCCCTTTTCTGCCTAAAAACCGAATGCGCACTTCTTCCAAACAAGCTATATCACTAGCTGCACCTATTTGTTCTGCAGCTTGCTCTTGAATATGTTTAATATTCCCAGACACAATAATACCCCAAGTAAAATATTAGCCAATTTTTGTTTCTTTTCGCTTACCTCGTGGATTCTCTCTGAGCCTACTTCAAGAATCTCTATGCTTTCTGCGTGAATATCCAAATCCCCACCGTGTTCACTACATGCCCGATGAAAAACTCCTTCTATTCTTACTCTGTCGCCGTTGTATTTATAGCCACCTTTATACGTTATCTTATCCGATAATTCACGCGGGGCCCATATTCCTATAGCGCTATCTATATCGCTAATATTAATCCAGGTAAAATCTCCACGAATCATTATGTCGCCGACAACCTCTCCTTCGAAAGTGATATTTTGCTCATCGTATTTTTCAGAATGCTCAATAAGGTCGATGCTTGATGTAGGTTCAACTAAAGCAGCATAGGCAACATCTAATAACAGAAAAAAAGTTATACAAAAAGCAACTGCAATAAATACAGCATTAATGATCGTTTTATATTTTAAATTTTTCATCTTCCTTTAATTATTGCAATAATAAAACCTAAAAGTGCAAACACCGACATAAATTCTAACCTACCAGCCCACATCTGTAATATATAGGTAACTTTTAATGCCGCAGGCATAGAAGCAGATGTAATGCCGCTTGATAACCCTACATTAGCTGCTGCTGAAGTTGATTCAAAAAGAGATTCCAAAAAAGGATATCCTAGAAGCATTCCTACAATGGCACCTGCAATATACAGAAACAAATACACCGTAGTAATTAACAAAACAGTTCTAACGCGCTTATCTTCTAATATTAAATCTTTTATATGATGGAATCTTGCAACCTCAACCGCATCCTCAGGAAGCAAAATTTTCTTAACATCATAAAATAAAGTTTTAACAATAAGTCCTATGCGCAAAACCTTAATGCCTCCTGTTGTAGAACATGTTGCTCCTCCTAGAGCCATAGCAATAATGATGCCAAAAATGGCCAGATTCCCCCACTCTCTGATAAACTGTCCAACGTACAATGTTGAATAGCCAGTGCCCGTATGTGCGGATATAAGTTGATAAAATCCTCTCCGGAACATCACCAGCGCCTGAGGATATATGTCTGAGCGAGAAAGATCTAAAACAATTAATGAAAATATAATAACCACGGATGAAAAAAAGGTGATTATTTCAATGTTGCGAAAGATTTCTTTGCGGTTTCCCGTCCAGACAGCGTAATGAACCTTAAAGTTTATCGCGCCAAAAACCATAATGAGAATTGTAGCAATCTCAAACGCAAAGCTGTGATAATAAACTATGTTTTGTGACTGAGGAGTAAACCCTCCAGTATCAAAAGCTGCCATAAAAATACACGCACCATGAAACAAAGCTCTAAGAGGTGGCAGTCCTTCAATAAAACCAATAACCCCCAAGGTTGTTGTACCTAACATAAAATAAATAATACTCACCATCCAAATAAATCTAGCGGTGTGTATAACATTAGGCAGCACCCTTTCTCCCCTTGCCTCACCTACATAAATCTTAAATGCGCCGGATATCCCCCTCACAAGAAAAGTAAGGGCAACCACAACTATACCCTGCCCACCTAAAAACATGATGAGATGTCGCCAAAAATTATGCGAGTATGATAAATGATCCAGATCCTGGATAAGAACTAATCCTGTAGTGGCAAATCCCGACATAGAATCGAAACAAGCATCCAAAAATGATTTCCAATGGCCGCTTAAGTATAGTGGGATAGCGCCTAAAACCATCGCAACTAGCCAAGATAAAGAAACAACCACCATGCCATGCAGCCAAGATAAATCTTTTTCTGCACGGAACAGCATGGTTAAAACCAAACCCAGCGATAAACAAATTGAAAGGCCCAGGGTAAAATCTATCACCGGATTAATCTCACCGGCAATAAGACCTACAGCCATAGGAATAAGCATGCATAACCCTATGCCAATTGTTAATCTACCCAAGTAATGACCTATCAGTTGGACATCTGCAAATCGTGGTCGTAAAATCATTTTATCTTAATTTTAAAAACAAAAATATTATTAAAAAAGCCGTTGCCATTATGGCAAAGGCAAAACCTACTTCTGTGCTTATACCTAAAAATAATTTTTTTATTTTTGAATTCATGCTATATTTTACCGATCAAACTCACCAATAGCTGTTGTTCATTCTCTATTAAAGTCAAAGCAATGATATCATCTCCGGGCAAAAGAACAGTATCACCTTGAGGAACAACAACCTCATCTTTTCTTATAATAGAAACCATGACTGAACTAGGAGGAAGTGTAATTTCCTGCAAGCTCTTATTTACTACGGGTGAATCTTTACTGAGGTCAACACGCACTATCGCTAATTTACCGCGTTTAAAGCTTAGCAAATTTACAAAATCTGAAAAAGAAGCTTCTTCTTCTATAATTTTAGCGATTATACTAGTTGAGTCTATGGGAACATCCACGCCTAAATCACTTAAGGCACGTGTATTGGTAGGATCGTTAACTCTGCCGACTGTCCGGCTGATTCCAAACTTATCTTTAGCTAGTTGACAAATAACTAAATTATCTTGATCGGCTCCGGTCACTGCGGCTAAAACATCTGCTCGCTCAATACCTGCTTGCTCAAGACTATCTACGTTGCAACCATCTCCGTTAATAACTAAAAGTCCTCCCAGAGATGATTTTATCTCCTCGCAGACAGCTTTTTCTTTTTCTATAATTACTACCTTATGATTATCCGCAACAAGTTTTTTACCTAAGAAAAATCCTACTTTACCACCACCAACAATTATAATATACATAAAGCCTGCTCCTTAATCACTCTATGAAAAAAGCTTTTTGATTTTATTAATGCTCGACATTTTAAGAACACCCAAAACTCTGTCGCCAGCTTCCACTATCATTTCTGGTTGAGGAATAACTGTATCTTTGCCTCGGATAACGGCAACCACGATAAACTCTTCTGGGATATTAATTTGAGCAACGGAGCTACCATCTAATTTTTCATCTACCTCTATCTCCATGGTGCCCAACTTACCGCTTTCAACCAAATAGCTAGAAAGATGCTTTTCTATCAATTTATCCCTAAACATCGCTGCCAGTAATTCTGTTCCACTAATAATATCTAAGCCAAACTCTTTATAAATATTTGCTCTGCGTGGATCATACATGCGTGCAATAACACGAGGAATGTTAAATATTTTCTTAGCTATTTGAGATGCCATAATATTAGTATTGTCGTCGTGGGTAACCGCACAAAAGGCTTCGGCTTTTTCAATACCGGCGTTTCTTAATACATC
This sequence comes from uncultured Planctomycetia bacterium, assembly GCA_964406665.1. GTDB lineage: Bacteria > Omnitrophota > Gorgyraeia > VGKH01 > JBHPFN01 > CAYOSQ01. The sequence goes on from CAYOSQ010000001.1 coordinate 71,372, forward strand.
TAAAGTAAAACCGTTGCCAACAACAGTTAGGCCGTTGAAACCTTCTCCCAATCTTTCAAAACCATCAGGGTCTTTATCCACCACAACAACATTGTGTCCCTCTGAAGAAAGAAGCTGAGCAAGCTCTGAACCTACTCTTCCGCATCCGATAATAACAATATACATATTTATCCTCTTCGTCTTAATACACAAAACGCTTTAAGACGTTGGTTAAGTTAAGCTGATTTTTTAACTAGTTCAACTATTTTCTTAAGCGCCTTAGGGTCTGATGTCGCTATTTCTGAAAGCATCTTCCTATCCAGCTCTATCTTAGCGTCCTTCAAACCTTTGATAAACCTGCTATAGGTTAAACCGGCTGCCCGACATGCCGCATTGATGCGCACAATCCAAAGTCTGCGGAAAACTCTCTTTTTTACTTTGCGATCGCGGTATGCATAAACCATGCTATGCATAATTGATTCTTTAGCATGTCTATAGCGTTTACTTCTATCGCCAAATTGTCCCTTGGCTTTTTTCAGGACTCTTTTTTTTCTTTTGCGACTTGCTACTGAATGTTTTACTCGAGCCATAAAATTACATCCTCCTTGTTTTTCTCTATAAAACTTCTCGTGTGCTTATCTCATATGATACCGCGTTAACCGTACGGCAACAACTTTTTTATTGCTGATTTCTGATTAGCGCTGACAAGATTTGATTTTCTCAATCTACGTTTTCTTTTTGATGTTTTTTTAGATAAGATATGGCTCTTATTTGCACGTGCGCGCTTAAGCTTACCTTTTTTTGTTAGCCTAATCCGCTTAGCCACACCTTTTTTTGTTTTTAACTTCATTTTTTTTGTTTTTAACTTCATGCTTATCCCTTTCTAAAAGCAAAACTTCTCTCTAGAGTTTCCATAAATCCTAAAGAGCCTATCTATATTTTACGCCAAGCCTATGCTATGTACTCTTAGGAGCGAACGTAACGCTCATAATCCGTCCTTGCATAGACGGGCCTTTTTCAATCTGACAAATTTCAGCACAATCTTCGATGAACCTGTTTAAAATTTTTACCCCCAGGTCTTTATGCGCCATTTCCCTGCCACGGAAAAACAGATTAACCTTAACTTTATCTCTCTTGCTAACGAAATTATGAAGCTTTTTGAGCTTCACTTGATAATCATGTTCTTCAATGTGTGGTTTAACTCTGATTTCTTTTAGATGTGTAACCTTAGAATGTTTTTTGACCTCACGTTCCTTTTTTTCCTGGTCATACTTATACTTACTAAAATCCAGGACACGGCAAACCGGAGGCTGCGCTTGCGGAGCAACCTCAACCAAATCCAAACCACTTTTCTCGGCAATTTCTATCCCTTTAGAAGTAGGGACAACTCCCAGCTGTTCACTGTCGGGGCCGATCAACCTGATTTCCCTAACACGTATTCGCTGGTTTACTCTAATATACTTCTGAATTGTTACCACCTCCTACTTTTTACTTACTGTCTATTTTTTTCCTTAACATCTTCTGCCACATGCTCGATAAACTTCTGCGCGCTCATACTGCCTAAATCACCCAAAGCTTTACTACGTATGCTGAATGATTTTTGTTGTATTTCTTTATCGCCAATCACAACAACGTAAGGGATTTTTTCCAACTCTGCCTCGCGGATCTTCTTTCCTAAAGATTCTTGTCGCGAATCCACAACAGCGCGCAGAGAACTTTGCTGTAATTGTACCAATAACTCTTTCGCGTATGCTAAATGAGTATCCTTGATAGGCAATATCTTTACCTGTGTCGGCGATAACCAAACCGGCAAAGCGCCGGCATAATGCTCTATGAGTGCGCCCATAAAACGCTCCAGACTACCTAATATAACTCGGTGCAGCATAATAGGTCTGCGCTCTTTGCCGTCAGAAGCAACGTAGTTTAAATTAAACCTTTCAGGCAAAGCAAAATCACACTGTATAGTAGCACACTGCCACTCTCGCCCCAAAGCATCCTTGAGTTTAATGTCGATCTTAGGACCATAAAAGGCCCCGTCACCTTCATTTATCTTATAGGATAATTCCTTTTCTTGCAAGGAATCTTCAAGCGCAGTAGTTGCTTTATCCCAATCTTCCAAAGTGCCGATAAATTTATCAGGGCGAGTGCTTATTTCAATACCCACATCCTCAAAACCAAAATCTTTCATAGCAGCAAAGACGAAATCGACAACCCCTTTAATCTCTTCTTTAACCTGCTCGGGCGTACAAAATATATGAGCGTCATCCTGTGTGAAGCCGCGCACACGTAAAAGACCATGTAACACACCGCTTTTTTCATGACGATAAACCGTACCAAGTTCGAAATAGCGAATTGGTAAATCCCGGTAAGAACAAATCTTGGATTGATAAATAATAATGTGGCCCGGACAATTCATAGGCTTGATGGCAAATTCTTGGCTATCAACATCAAACGTATACATGTTCTCTTTATAATAATCATAGTGTCCGCTTTTCTGCCAAAGCTGCCCACGCATAATATTAGGAGTAATTACCATTTCATAGCCACGCTTTAGATGTTCTTCTTTTTCATAATCCTCGATTATCTTACGCAACATTGCCCCTTTAGGATGATACAACACAAGGCCCGCCCCCACATCCTCATAAAAATTAAAAAACCCTAGTTGTGGTCCGAGTTTACGATGGTCGCGTTTTTTAGCCTCTTCCAAAAGCTTAAGATGATGTTTTAATTCTTTTTCTGTATTAAAAGCTGTGCCATATATTCTCTGCAACATAGGATTGGTTTCAATCCCATGCCAGTACGCGCCAGCAATAGATAAAAGTTTAAAGGCCTTTATCTTACCTGTTGATTCTACGTGAGGGCCTTTGCATAAGTCCACAAATTTATCCCCAGTTTTATAAATAGTAATGGTGTTGCCTTCTAAATTGTTAATTAACTCTAACTTATAATCCTCTTTTAATTTCTTAAATAACTTAACAGCTGTGGATTTATCAATTTCTTCTTTTATCAAGGGAAGATCGGCTGCGATTATTTTTTTCATACTGTTTTCGATTTTTTCCAGATCATCCGGAGTAAAAGGTTCTTTTTTATCAAAATCATAGTAAAATCCGTCGGAAATAGATGGCCCGATGGCTATCTTGGTTTCCGGCCACAACTCTTTAACTGCCTGAGCCATTATATGTGAACAGCTATGTCTTAAGACTTCTAAATTCATAATGTGTACAATCTTCCTTGGCCCCTCAGCTCAGTTCGATTTAGAGCCTCGGGATGGATTTTGCGAAGCAAAATCACATGGGCCCAAGAGGACTCGAACCTCTGACCTCCACGATGTCAACGTGGCGCTCTAACCAGGCTGAGCTATGAGCCCGACAATTATTCAATGGGCAAGGTGGGAGTCGAACCCACACGGCCTTGCGGCCAAAGGATTTTAAGTCCTTCGTGTATGCCATTCCACCACTTGCCCAACAAAACAATTTTGCCCCTCGCGCTCTATTCTTTACCTATAAGTGCTCGGGACCAGATTTTGCTCTGCAAAATCTGGAGGCGCGGACCGGACTCGAACCGGTGAATAATGGTTTTGCAGACCACCGCCTTACCGCTTGGCTACCGCGCCATTTGCTAACTCAACAAAGAACAATACTTTACACCAACCGCGCTAAATAATCAACTATTTTTTTAGTATGCGCTTAGTTTCTTTTATAATATCATCTACGTCAGCCAAGCGACCAATACCAACTCTGCCATCAGCAAGCTTGCCTTTAGCAGGACCTACGAAACGGTAGCCTATAGATTCGAGTAAGGCAATATTATCCTGCACAATTACATTTTTGTACATGCCATCATTCATTGCCGGTGCGATTAACACAGGTTTATTAGTTGCCATGACTGTGCAAGTCAACAGATCATCTGCGATACCAGAAGCAATCTTGCCAATTATATTTGCTGTTGCCGGAGCTATTAAAAATAAATTGGCCCTTTTAGCTAAAGAAATATGCTCAGCATCATATTCATCAGATAACTCATCAAATAACCCGCGATACACGCGGTTTCTTGAAATAGTCTGAAAAGTAAGTGGAGTAATAAATTCTTCCGCGTCCTTTGTCATGATTACGGTTGTACTATACCCAGCTGCTTTGAGACCACGAATTATGTCGCAACTTTTATAAGCTGCTATGCTACCGGTTACTCCGATTATAATTTCTTTCTGCATTGCCAAAATTCACCTATTTCTTTTTCTTGTCTTCTTTTTTACTTTCTTTCTTTGTTTCTTTCTTTGTTTCTTTTTTCGGTTCTTTCTTATCTTCAACTTTTTCTTCTTTGGCTTTTTTGCCATCGGAAAGCTTATATTCAATTTTCCCATCAATAATTTCTTTTAAAGCAACGACGGTCGGCTTTTCGCCGATGACACCATCCACCAATGGCGGCAGACCTTCTGCCAACTCTGTAGATCTCATCGAAGCTAAAATAACTAATTTATACCTGCTATCCTTTGCTGCTTTTAGTAGTTTTTCAATCGGTTGATTACCCATTCTTCCTCCTGTTTCAAATCAATAATACTCATTTATTTTTTGTAGCTCTCTGCTAACACTATTGCTGCCAATGCTTTAGAGGCTACAGCCAACCTATCGTTTACAATTATATAATCATATTTCTTGGCAAATCCCATCTCCCAGCAAGCCTTGTTCAGCCTAAATTGCAGGCGCTTGGCCGTTTCTGTAGAACGGCCGCCCAGTCTTTTTTTCAAAACTTGCATAGAGGGAGGCATTATAAAAATTGTAACTGCTTTCTTAAATACCTTTTTAATACTCATCGCACCTTTAACGTCAATACACAAAAGAATGCTTTTACCTTTTTTTAAAACATCCTTTACATTTTTTTTTGGCGTACCGTAGTATGCGCCGAATACTTCTTCCCACTCTAAAAGTTGACCAAGCTTTTTCATTTTCATGAATTTCTTCTGCGTTAAAAATTTATAATCGGCACTAGCAGATTCGCCCTTGCGCCTAGCTCTTGTAGTAACAGATATCGACCTAACTAAGCTATCTTTGATCTCTTTGTGCGAGAGGAGCTTTTTACATAATGTTGTCTTGCCGCTTCCTGATGGACCTGAGACAATGAAAACCTTCGGCTGAATATTTTTTGCAAAAATCTTACTCGACATTCTGCAACTGCTCCCTCATTTTCTCAACTAGACTTTTCATGGTTATAACAAAATAAGATATTTTGCTATCAGGCAATTTTGCACCGATGGTATTAATTTCTCTTTGCATCTCTTGAGCAATAAAATCTAGCTCTTTGCCAACAGCGCGCTTCTTTTTTTGTTGCAATCGAAAATTTTTAATATGGAAATTTAATCTTTCAATCTCTTCATTAATATCAACGCTTTTTAAAAACATAGAGCAATCTTCGGGAGATAGCAGCTTACTCTTTTTTCTAATTACATTCTTTGCTTGCTTACTCATCATCTGCAAAGAGCTATCTAAGCCCATAACATGCTTCCTAAGATCTGCCTCTATGCTGTCGCCTTCGGCCTCTCGCATATGAATTAGATTATCTAACGCCATATCAAGCGTCTTCTTAATTAACGGCCACATCTGTTGCAATTGCAGACTCTGTTCGTTAACATTCAGAACTCCTTGCAGGCCAAAGAGATGCGATAAACCAAGATCGTCTTTTAGCTTAAGCTTCTTCCCTAAGCCCCTTAAAGCCTTTACATAATTCGCAGCTAACTTGTCGTTCAAAACTATTTTTTGCGCTTTCATAGGAACAAAGCTAAAAGAAAGATTAATCCTTCCGCGAGAAATATTTCTTTGTAATTCTTTTCTAATCCTGTCATCCAACAAATTAAATCCGTTGGGCAAATGAAGAACAGCGTCAAAAAAACGATGATTAAGGCTGCGTATTTCCACCGCAAGTTTTCCTAAGGGCGACTGCAAGCTTGCTTGTCCAAATCCTGTCATGCTTCTCATAATAGTCCTTCTTTTAAAAGAAAAAAATTATATAACAAAAAACTAATTTCAAAATTGTTCGGGCAAATCCAATAATTCTAAGCCCAAACCAACTTTCTACGAACCTTCTCTGCTGAGTTTTTAGCAGGGTATGATTCCACGATAATTTCGCTTGGCTCAAACCAAAGCTTGATCTCTCGCTCAGCCTCTTCAAGAGACGAAGAAACATGTATTACGTTTTCATAAATACCAAGCGTGGTAATCCTACCAAACGAACCTCTGATAGATGTTGAATCAGCCTCTTCCGGATTTGTTTCACCAGCTAACTCTCGGCATTTTTTAATTGCATCAGTGCCGCAATAAACCAATGCCATAACCTTGCGTCTAGAATGTAACTCTCCACGTAAATATTTTATTAGTGCATTGAAAAAAGGCTCATTGCGCAAATGGCGATAATGCTCAATTGCCCGCTCTCTTGAAACCCGAGTTACTTTGGAAGCCACAATTTCAAGCTTGGTTTCAGACAGCCTGGTTAAAATATTCCCCGTAAGAGACTTTTTCAAACCATCTGGTTTAATTAAAATTAATGTAAATTGTTTCATTTTCTAAACACCTCTAGAATTCTATCCAGGTCCTCAAGTGAATAATAATCAATCATTATTTTCCCGCGTTTTTTTGAATGTTTAATCCGCACCTTGGTGCCAAGAAAATGTTGCAGCTCTTCTTCAAGAGCTGCAACATACGGATCTTTTTTGGAAGGAGCACCCTTCTTTTTTAATTTCTCTTTAGGTGTAGCTATTTTTACTAAACTCTCTAACTCTCTGACAGACAAAGACTTAGAGATTAAATCTCTAAACATCTGCAGTTGTTGTTCAATAGATTCTAATCCCAGCAAGCCTCTAGCATGGCCCATGCTGATCCTACCTTTGGAAACAGCTTCCTGAATTTCCAAAGGAAGTTTTAATAAACGCAGAGTATTCGTAATCGATGTTCTGTCTTTGCCAACTGCCTGAGCAATGCGGTCCTGTGTAAAGCTGAATTCATCCATGAGCCTCTGAAAAGAATGTGCTTCCTCAATAGGATTCAACTCTTCTCTTTGGACATTCTCGATTATTGACATTACCAAAACATCTTGCTCAGAAACAGAGCGAACAATCGCAGGAATGGTTTCCATGCCCAAGGATTTTGCTGCGCGCAACCTGCGTTCACCAGCAATTAATTCGTAACCGCTTTCTGATTTTCTAACTAGAATCGGCTGCAGAACTCCCTGCTCTTTGATTGAAGCAACTAATTCTTTCAACCGCTCACCATCAAATTCTTCTCTAGGCTGATAGCGGCTAGGTTGCACTCGAGTTGTTTCTACATAAAGAATATTAGCTCTTTCTTCTTTGGGAACATCATCAGGAATGAGCGCTGTCAATCCCTTTCCCAATGCTCTCTTCTTGTCCATTCTGACCTCCTGGCATATGCTCGGCCTCTAAGGGTTCTGACGCCACTACTGAATTGTCATCGTTAAGCGGCAGGCCTAAAATTTCGTTTGCTAAATTTTGATATCTTTTTGCTCCGATGGAAGACTTATCATAAATACTGATCGGCTTACCAAACCCCGGGGCTTCACTAAGACGAATGTTGCGCGGAATAACCGTTTGATAAACCTTGTCTTTAAAGAATGATCTAATTTCTGCAATGACGTCGTTTGTTAAGTTGGTGCGATAATCAGCCATGGTCAAAACAACGCCTTCAATAATTAGCTTAGGATTTAAACGATCTTTTACCAAATTAATAGTTTTGAGAATAAGCGATACACCCTCAAGTGCGTAATACTCGCATTGAATTGGAACAATTACAGAATCAGCTGCCACTAAAGCATTTATAGTAATAAGACCCAGCGATGGCGGACAATCGATAAAAACATACTCAAAATCTCCCCTAATTGACTCTAAGCAAGACTGTAATCTGAATTCTCTATTTTCAGCGCTAATTAACTCAATTTCTATTGCGCTTAAATCTATATTGGAAGGCACTGCTGAAAGATTGGAAATTGCGGAATTAACTATTGTATCACTTACTGATTTATCACCTAAAAGTGCGTGGTAAGCTGATTCTTTGATTTGGTTTTTATCTATGCCTATCCCGCTTGTAGCATTGCCCTGCGGGTCTATGTCTACCAATAGCACTTTCTTGCCTGAAAGCGCCAAAGCTGTGGATAGACTAACGGCTGTAGTGGTCTTACCTGTTCCGCCTTTTTGATTACAAATGGCAATAATTTTAGCCATCGCGTCCTATTGTATGTTCCACGTGGAACGTTACTAAATTATATTGTATTTATAATTAAGAAAAAATCAAGTGTTTTTTTCGTTTTTAAGCTGAACAGAGATCTTAGCCGGCTTAGCGCCTTTCATGCCAAAAAGCCCTTTTTGCTCCTCGGAAAGCACTTTAACCACAATTTCTTCTCTGGAAACCTTAAGTTCAGCTAGTGCCTTCTGAATGGCTTCTTCTACATTTGAGCCTTCAAATTCTAAAGGTTTATCCATTAACCACCACTTTTGCTGCGCTCATTTTAAGCTGCGCAACAGTAGTTAAAATTGTATAGCAAAACCAATAAAGCGCTAAACCGCTGGGGAAATGATAAAAAATAAACGCAAATAAAATAGGAAAAACAACGGCCATAATTCGCTGCTGCTCAGCAGCTTGTCCCGTAGCAACGTTATTTTTCATAGACATTTTTTGCTGGACAGCCATTGCAACAGCCATCAAAAGAGGCAACAAGTTAATGTCCGAGCCAATAACGGGAAATTCTCCAGATAGGACAAATAAACGATCTGGCTCAGATAAATCTTTAATCCACAAGAAATTAGCGCCTTTCAATTGAATAGAGCGCATTAAAGTCTGGTAAAGCGAGAAGAAAACCGGCATCTGGAAAACAAGCGGCAAACAACCACCAAACGGATTAACCTTGTTTTTACGATAAAGCTCCATAACCTCTTTGTTCATTTTTTGAGGATTATCCTTATGCTGGCTGCGTATTTGCTCCATTTCCGGTTGCAATGCTTGGAGTCGCTTCATAGAATTCAAGCTTTTGCTCGTAAACGGATAAAGGCAAGAGAAAATCAACACGCTCAGCAAAATAATACAAACTCCCCAATTAGGCACAATTTTATGGATCCATCGCAAAATTGACATTAACGAAGTAACAATAGCATCTAGCTTACCAAAATATACTATTTCTGCAAAAGATTGATCCGCGCTAGAGAGCAACTCAACATCTTGAGGGCCAGCATAAAGCACAGCCTGTAAATTAGCCCAACTTTGAGGTGCGATTTCCATAACAGTTGGCCTTATGGATGAAATATATTGTCCAGAATCATTAACTTCTGCAGAAAAACCACTAACAGTAAACAATGGCTTAAAAATAACGCAAAAATATTTACCGCGACTTCCAACCCATTGCAATGAAGAGGTTATTTCTAATCCCGATTTTTTACTTATACGAGTGTAATTTTTACGTAACATCTTATCTGGTAAGGAGATAGACAATTCTATGAAATTCTTTTCGCGACCAGATAGCTTTGGCGATTCGGAATTCATATCTACTGAATGGCATAAAACAGGAGGGATTAATATGTTTTTTTCACTGCTCAAATTTTTTATCTTCAAACCTAACTCTATGCTATTATTTGACTTATTAACTGAAAATGTTTTTGTAATATCTACTTTATCGTCGACATAAGTAAGCTCTGCCTTATTGTCAGATTGGACAAAAACAAATGGTGTACTCTCAAATCCTTCTAATCCAAAAATATTTTTTTGCAAAAGTAAACTATCATATTTCTTAATTCGTACTTCTTTTAAACTGCCACCAAGCTTTGAGAAAACAAGCTTCAGCTCAGGGGTGTCCATCTCATAAAGTTCATCAGATAAAATCTCTGAATCCTGGTAAACAGGAGATGATGTTGCAGCGCTGACTGGGGCTAATTGCGCGCCAGAAGTAGTTTCTGCCGGTAAAATTTCGCTAACTTCTTTATCCACAGGCGGATACATCTTTGTGACAATCTTTTGATACGAAACAAGCACCAAAAAGCATAGTGCTAAAGCTAATATTGTTCTTTTTTCCATATTTTATTCTACAGGATCGTAGCCTCCTTCAAATAATTGATTACATCTTGCAACCCTGGAAACACCTTTTATTGTTCCTTTGACAAAACCCCATCTGTCCAGCGAACTTAAAAAATATTCAGAGCAAGACGGATAATACCTACAACTATGTGGTAGTATAGGGCTGATACATTTCCGATAAAAATTTATGAGAAGCTTTAGTATTATCATGGATAGTATCAGACAGCTAGACGCGCGCGGCCTTTGCGACGTCGTCGTTTTAAAACTGCGCGGCCAGAAGCAGAGCGCATTTTCCGACGGAAACCATGCGTGCGCTTACCTTTTTTCTTTGTAGGAGTAGTGAGTGTTTTCTTCATGGTTTCAGAATTATAACATAATGGCTGTTGAAGTCAAGTAATTTTGGCAGATAAAAATCGCATTGCAAATATTGTTGTTATGAATAACTGTGTTTTATTTTTTTGCATAGATCTGTTTTGGCAAAAATTTTTCATAGCGGTTTTTTTCACCTAAATAATTTCCTTTTGAGAATTAATAGCTATCAAAAAATGAAGAGAAAAATTTCCTTGAAAAATGTTTTTTCTTTGTTATAATGGTAACACTTAATTACAAAACTGGCTGTGCATAACTTGTGAATAATGTTAATAACCGATTTTCAGTTATAGTGTGTTTACGAATTGCATGTGTTTCTCGCCGAGAAAATAGAAAGTTGCCGTGGAATTAAAAGAATTAAAAACTTATTGGGAACAAGCTCAGGGCTTTATTAAAGATCATGTTGGCCAAGCTGCGTATGAGACTTGGTTCTCTTCAATCCAGGCCGTACCCGCAAGCCCTGACCAAATCTTCCTTGAGATGCCTGATGACTTTTTCAAAGAGTGGGTGGTTGAACACTATGAAAAAATCATACAGGAGTCGCTTAATAATGTTTCCGCTGAGGTCATCAAACTTGCTTTTAGGGTTAATCCTGATGTGATAAAAAAAGATGCTGTTGTTAAAGAAGTATCTCTCACACCAAGATACCCAATTCAAAACAGAAGACCTGCAGCTAACTTAAATCCGCGTTTTTCTTTTGATAGTTTTGTTGTGGGGCCCAGCAATCGCTTTACCCATGCTGCCTGTCAAGCCGTGGCTGAATCGCCTGCGAAAGCTTACAATCCGCTATTTATCTACGGTAAAGTAGGCTTGGGCAAAACTCATCTTATGCAGGCAGTGGTACAAAAAATACGACAAGGCAAACCCGACTTGACGAGCTGTTATATAACTTCTGAACGCTTTACAAACGAACTTATAAACGCGATTCAACACCACTCAACCGAAAAATTCCGTCATAAATATAGGGAAATCGATATCCTACTTATTGATGATATCCAATTTATCGCCGGGAAGGAAGCCACACAAGAAGAATTTTTTCATACTTTTAACGCACTATATGACAACCATAACCAAATCGTGCTTTCTTCTGATAGGCCGCCTAAAGAAATTCAACACATGGAAGAAAGGCTTGTTTCTCGGTTCGCCTGGGGGCTTATAACTGACATACAACCACCGGATTACGAAACCCGTGTAGCCATTCTAAGGAAAAAAATTGAGAGAGAGCCCGTTAAGGCTCCTGATGATGTTATAGAATTTATTGCTCAACAAATTCAATCTAATATTCGCGAACTAGAGGGTGCACTTATTCGCGTGGTGGCATACTCGTTGTTGGAGGAAAAAGAAATTTGTTTAAGTATGGCTCAGGACGTTCTTAAAGATCTAGTGCGAGAAACCAGGGTGAATATCTCGGTTGAGGTTATTCAAAAAAAGGTGGCGGAAACATTTAATATCTCCATAAATGAACTTAAAGCAAAAAAGAGGAATAAAAACATTGTATTACCTAGGCAAATTGCTATGTTTCTATCTAGAGAACTTACAAATCTATCTTTGCCGGAAATCGGCGAGTCTTTTGGTGGTAAAGACCACACAACAATTTTACATGCCTGGAATAAAATACAAAGGGTCATCAAAGAAGATCGAGACCTAAAATCAACGGTTGATAGAATTGTTCAAGGGTTTAAACAATAATACACAAGGTTATACATATATTATTCACAAGACGAATTATTATATTATATTTAACTTAAAACACTTAGAAACATATTAACTTATAAACAAACACTATTATAACTATTACTATTTTTATGTTAATAAATATATATAAGGAGACTCAATGAAAATTCAAATTGACAAAGGAGATTTATTAAAAGGTATCCAAACAGTACAAAACACAATATCTTCAAAAATAAGCCTACCCATTTTAAACAATATACTTATAGAAACACAGGGTAAAAACTTACGGTTTATAGGTACTGATTTAGATGTTGGTATATCCTGTTTAGCACCTGTTAACATTTTAAGTGAGGGAGCGATAACTTTACCAGCAAAAAAAATAGGCGATATCATAAGAGAGCTACCAAATGGTGAGGTTACTGTTATTGTTAAAAAGAACAACATGGTTGACATAGAAAGCGGCAGCTGTAGATTTAAATTAATGGGGTTGCCAAAAGATGAATTTCCAAAACTACCTGAATTTAAAGATAAAGAGTCTATAAAAATACCCAGGGAAGACTTAAAAGAAATGTTAAACCTAACCTCCTTCGCTGTGTCACATGAAGAAACACGCTATATTTTAAACGGAATTTTACTAGAGGTGAAAAACGGTGTTTTAAGATTGGTTGCAACCGACGGAAGAAGGCTGGCTTTGGCAGAGAAAAAAATAGATGCAAAAAAAGAGATAAGTGTTATATTGCCGATAAAAGCTGTACAAGAACTAGTGCGCAACATTGTAGATGAGGGACCGTTGTCGCTTGTTGTGAGTGGTACACAAGCATTGTTTGAGATGGATGATTTTTTAATGGTTTCTCGTTTGATTGAAGGAGAGTTTCCTAATTATAACCAAGTTATTCCCGAAGCTACGGAAAATAAGATTAAGGTTGGTCGCGGAGAATTTTTAGCTGCTATTAAAAGAGCCAATCTTTTGTCTACTCAAGATTCTCAAGCGGTAAAATTTGAAATCTTCAAAAATCGCGTAGTTGTTTCTAAGGTAACCCCAGATTTAGGAGAGTCTCGAGAAGATGTGGGTGTAGAGTATTCAGGAAAAGAATTTTTTGTGGGATTTAACCCACACTATTTAATAGATGTATTAAAAAATCTCAATCAAGAAACCATTGAGCTTGAGGTTACTGAAGCTGATAAACCTGGTGTAGTTAGAGCCCCGGGATATTTGTATCTAGTACTTCCTATGAGGTTGTAGTATGGAGCCGATAAAAAGAGTTATTAAGCAGGTAGTGGGGAATCTTTCTCGGGGAGGTCAACAGGCTGGTTTAAACAGCAGGATATCAGTGGCCTGGGAAGCTTCTATAGGTCGAAAACTGGCAAAACATACCAAGATAGCTGGATTTAAAGACGGAAAGCTTTTAGTTATTGTTGATTCTCCAACATTTTTATTTTATTTAAATTTAAAAAGAGCAAAAATACGCACACATATGCAGAAGATCACAAATCAATTTGAAGACATTAGTTTAAAGATAGGTAGGTTATAATGAAGAAGAAAGCTATTAAGAAACAACCTGTTAAAAAACCAGCAAAAAAAGAGGTGAAAAAAGACTCTATAAAAAAACCACCTACACCACAACCAAAAACACCGATTTCTGAAAAAGCTCCTAAAAAATTAGGAGCTTATGACGCAACCACTATTCAAGTTTTGGAGGGCATAGAAGCTGTTCGTCGTAGACCAGCTATGTATATAGGAGATGTGTCTGTACGAGGACTCCACCACTTAGTATATGAGGTTGTAGATAACTCTATAGATGAGGCAGTCGGTGGCTATGCTAGTAAGGTAGAGGTGGTTGTTCATCCGGATAATAGTATTAGTGTTACTGATGATGGTCGTGGTATTCCGGTAGACATCCACAAAACGGAGAAGAAGTCTGCGGTTGAGGTTGTTATGACCACACTACATGCTGGTGGTAAGTTTGACCATCGTGTATATAAGGTTTCTGGAGGTTTACATGGCGTAGGTGTGAGTGTCGTTAATGCGCTTTCTGAATGGCTTGAGGTTGAGATTAAAAGAGATGGTAAGATTTATCATCAACGCTATGAAAAAGGTAGGACCAAATCTAAACTTACAGCAGTGGGAAAAACCAAAACAACCGGGACAAGGGTAAATTTTAAACCAGATAAAGAAATATTTTCAACATTAAAAATCGAGTTTTCTTACGACATATTATCTAAGCGTCTAAGAGAGTTGGCATTTTTAAATAAAGGTCTGGCTATTAAGTTGCTCGACGAGAGAAATGACAAAGAAACCGAATTCCATTTTAAGGGTGGGCTACTTTCCTTTGTAGAGTACTTAAACAAAAATAAAGAATTATTAACCCGTAAGATCCTTAGTTTCGATAAAGAGAAAGACTCAGTTAAGCTAGAGCTAGCCCTGCAATATAACAACAGCTATGCCGAGACGATATTTAGTTTCGCTAATAATATCAACACCATAGAGGGCGGTACACACCTGACTGGTTTCAAATCTGCGCTTACCCGTGCCATTAATCAATACGCTAAAAACAAAAATCTTCTTAAGGACGGTATCAGCATTGGTGGGGATGATGTGCGTGAGGGTTTAACTGCGGTTATTAGTGTTAAGATTCCCAGTCCTCAGTTTGAGGGGCAGACAAAAACTAAATTAGGTAATTCTGAAGTTGAGGGGTGGGTTGCTTCCACGGTATTAGAAGGTCTTTATGGTTATTTTGAAGAGCATCCTTCTGATGCAAACAAGATTGTAGAGAAAGCTATTTTGGCTGTGCGTGCTCGTCAGGCAGCAAGAAAAGCCAAGGAGCTAACGCGGCGAAAAGGTGCTCTTGATAGCGCGAGCTTACCGGGAAAGCTGGCAGATTGTTCTGAACGTGACCCAAGCTTATGTGAGCTTTATATTGTTGAGGGTGATTCTGCAGGGGGCTCAGCAAAACAAGGACGCGACAGAACATTTCAGGCCATATTGCCAATCAAAGGAAAAATATTAAACGTAGAAAAAGCCAGACTAGATAAGATTCTTAGTAACACTGAAATCAGAACTATAATTACAGCGTTAGGTGCCGGGGTATCTGACGAGTTTGATGTTTCGAAATTACGATATCATAAAGTTGTTTTGATGTGCGACGCCGATATAGATGGATCGCATATCCGTACACTACTTCTTACGTTGCTGTATAGACATATGACACCACTGCTTGCCGAAGGCCATGTTTACATTGCCCAGCCGCCTCTTTATAAAATTAAGCGCGGTAGCCGTGAGGAGTATATTGATACAGAAGTAGAAATGGATAGTTTGTTATTAGACTTAGGCAGCGAAGGTGGAAAGTTAATCAGGATTAAGAATAAGCAGAAATATAGTGACGCTCAATTCAAGGAAATACTTAGTTGCTTGGTTGAGCTAGAAAAGATTGGTAGGACTTTGAAGAAAAGGGGAGTAAATCTTAGGAAATACCTACTTTTATTACATCCAAAGACCAAAAAATTGCCTCTTTATAGGGTAAAAGTGGAGCACGAATACCACTTTGCCTATAATGACAAAGAACTGGCTAAGCTTACAGGTAAGGAAGAAGATGTGGAGATGTTGGAGCTTTTTGAAGCTCCTGAAATCGAAAAGATTATTGCTCAATTTTCTAAATTAGGAATTGATATTGAAGCATATTTTCCTCCTGAGCACGAGGATGACAAAAAAAAGAAAGACAAGAAAAAGAAAAAAACTGAAAAAGTAAAGCCTTTATACAGAGTTGAAAACGGCAGCGAAACGCAGGGTTGTTATAGTCTAATA
This sequence comes from uncultured Planctomycetia bacterium, assembly GCA_964406665.1. Lineage (GTDB taxonomy): Bacteria > Omnitrophota > Gorgyraeia > VGKH01 > JBHPFN01 > CAYOSQ01. The sequence goes on from CAYOSQ010000001.1 coordinate 87,260, forward strand.
GAAGTTTTGAGTTTTGTAAAGTCGCAGGCTCAAAAAGGAATGTCTATTCAACGTTATAAAGGTTTAGGTGAGATGAATCCTCAGCAGCTTTGGGATACAACCATGGATCCTGAAAAAAGAACTATATTAAAAGTAACTTTGGAAGATGCAGTGGAAGCGGATAAAACATTTACAATTTTAATGGGCGATCAAGTTGAGCCGCGTAGAGAGTTTATCGAAACGAATGCTCACCACGTTAGAAATTTGGATGTTTAACAGTTAAAAGAGAACAGCTGGTTTTTATAATTCTTGTTTTTAAAAATTTTTTGTGATACAATTTGCTCTTAAAACATTTTTATAGTATAAGGATATAATAATGAGAAATTTCCAATCTAAAGAAAAAATTATTCCTGTTGGCATAGAAGAGGAGATGAAGGCATCTTATCTTTCGTATGCTATGAGCGTTATTGTTGGGCGTGCTCTGCCTGACATCAGAGATGGCTTAAAACCTGTGCATCGGCGCATATTGTTTGCCATGCAGGATCTTCATCTGGAGCACAATAAACCTTATAAAAAAAGCGCTCGAATTGTTGGAGAAACTTTAGGTAAATATCATCCTCATGGAGACATGGCAGTTTATGATGCTTTGGTTAGAATGGTGCAGGAATTTTCTTTGCGTCATCCGTTGATTGATGGTCAGGGAAACTTTGGTTCTGTTGACGGAGATGCTCCTGCAGCCATGAGATATACTGAGGCACGGCTGGCGTCTATTGCTTCAGAGATGTTGGTAGACATTGATAAAAACACCGTCGATTTTACACCTAACTTTGATTCTTCTTTAAAAGAACCTTCTGTTTTGCCGGCGAGCCTGCCGAATCTTTTGCTAAATGGCTCAAGCGGAATCGCTGTTGGTATGGCAACAAATATTCCTTCACACAACTTGGGCGAATTAGTTGACGGCATTACATATCTTGTTGATAATCCTGAGACAGAAATAAAAGGTCTGATGCGCTATATAAAAGGTCCTGATTTTCCTACCGGTGGAATTATTTGTGGTAAGGGCGGGATTAAATCTGCTTTTGAAACAGGACGTGGCAAACTTTCTATCCGGGGTAGAGCGAACATAGAACGTCAGAAAGGCACCAAAGATGCAATAATCGTTTCTGAGATTCCTTATCAGGTGAACAAGGCAACTCTTATTGAAAACATGGCTCGTCTTGTGCAGGAGAAAACCATCGACGGCATTACTGATATCCGCGACGAATCTGACAAGAATGGTATGCGTGTTGTTATAGAATTACGCAGAGACGTTGAGCCACAAATAATATTAAATCAGCTTTATAAGCATACTCAATTGGAAACTACGTTTGGTGTTATCATGCTTGCCCTTGCCGATGGTAGGCCTCATATTTTAAATCTGAAACAGATTTTAGTATATTACATAGATCATCGCAAAAATATCATTAGAAGAAGAACCAAGTTTGAGTTAGATAAAGCTGAGCGCAGAGCTCATATTTTAGAAGGTTTAAAGATAGCTCTTAAATTCATAGATAAAATAATCAAAACCATCAAGACTTCTAAAAACACAGCTGCTGCCAAAGTTGCTTTAATGAAAAATTTTGATTTATCCGATGTGCAAGCTCAGGCAATCCTAGAGATGCAGCTGCAGCGTTTAACAGCTTTAGAGCGAGACAAAATTGATGCCGAATATAAAGAGTTGCTTAAGAAAATCGAACTGCTTAAAGCCATACTTGCTTCTGAGAAAAAGGTTGAGGGAATAATTAAAGAAGAGCTTATTGCTATTAAGAAAAAATATGCAGATGAGCGCCGCACGGAAATTATTGCAGAAGTTGAAGAGATTGAAATAGAAGACTTAATTGCCGAGGAAGATATGGTAATTACGCTTAGCCACGCAGGATATATTAAACGTTTAGCAGTTAGCGCGTATCGTAAGCAAAAACGCGGCGGTAAAGGTGTAACTGCTATGGAAACCCGAGAACAGGATTTTGTGAAACATCTTTTTATTGCTTCTACCAAAGACTACCTCTTGATTTTTACCAACAAAGGCCGTGCTCTATGGCTTAAGGTATACGAGCTACCCATTGCTTCTCGTTCAGCAAAAGGTAAGGCGATAGTTAACCTTCTTCAGGTTGCTTCTGACGAAACAATAACCTCGGTTGTGGCTGTTAAGGAATTTTCTGAAGATCAATATTTAGTGCTTTGTACAAGAGCAGGGCTTATCAAAAAAACACAACTTTCCGCATTCTCTAATCCACGTAAGGCAGGTATTGCCGCGATTACCTTAGATAAAGATGATCGTTTGGTTGATGCGGCTCTTGCTGACGGAAAACGCGAGATTTTATTAGCAACTAAAGAAGGCCAGGCTATTCGTTTTCACGAAAAACATGTTCGCGAAATGGGTAGGCAAGCCAAAGGTGTACGAGCAATCAAGCTTGCTAAAAAAGATGAAGTTGTAGGCATGGAGGTTCTTCCTCAGGAAATTCATAAAATGGAGATGACCTTTTTAACAGTTACTTCAGGCGGTTTTGCTAAGCGCACAAATTTTGAAGAATATCGCTTGCAAACTCGCGGGGGCAAAGGTATTATTAATCTGAAAGTTACAAGCAAAAATGGCCACGTTGTGGGAGTAAAGGCTATACATAAAGAAGACGAAATTATGTCGGTTACGCAGCAGGGTATGATAGTGCGCTGTCCGGCAAAAGATGTTCGCGCAAGCGGAAGAAGTACACAAGGTGTGCGCCTGATCAATATGGGAAAGGGCGACATAGTTTCTTCAGTTACTAGAGTTGTTGCAAAAGAAGAGTAATTACGACCCCATCGTCTAGTCTGGTCTAGGACACAAGCTTTTCAAGCTTGCGACCGGGGTTCAAATCCCCGTGGGGTCGTAATTTTTTGTTTTGAAAGCGCTATCTCAAAAAGGCCTAATTCAGTGGCAAACTTACTATTAGCGTGATATACTATAGGTGCGGAAGTAATACAATCGAATATAATAAAAGGGTCAAGAAATTGACCCTTTTTTTGTTGCTCTTTTAATAACAGTTTTATCAGGAATTTAAGTACTTGTAAATACATTAGTTAAGAGTATTAAGTGTAAAAACAACATTTTTTAACCGCGCCACAAATATCTTGACATAATAATAAGCAAGTAGTAAAATAATCGCTAAGATTGACAACATGGATTTACCCAACTTCCTGAAAATTTTTATTAACAAAAGAAGTCGCTAGAAAAACTAGGACTTAAAGCCATGGAAAGAAAGCCAAAAATCATATCTAAACACTCTTCAAAAGCATACCTATTATTTTTAATGGTCATAGGGGTTTGTTTTCTTTCTGCCAATACCTGCTTTGCTGCTTTCACTTTAAACGCTACTCCTTATGAAGGTGGATTCGACTTACGTTTTGGTTCTGTTGCAGGTGGGGCAAAGGCAAATAAGGAAGTTTCTATTAGCGTAACAAGCGATATTGCAAAACAATATCGTGTAATTCAAACTTTTGCTCCTCTTACCAACTCAAAAGGTACAAAGCTGCCAACAAATTCTGTGAGAGTATATACATTAAGAGGTTCTAATGCGGCAGGTACTTTGGGCTATGATGTTGAAAGCCCAATTTTTTTAGGCCCGATGGTTCTTTATACTTCTGCAAGCGCTGGCCGCAGCGATTCTTTTGTTGCAGTTTATTCTGTTGATGTGCCGGCAGATCAGGATCCTGGGCTGTATCGTGGCAGATTGATTTATAGTCTGGAGCCGATTGGAGCAGCTAACCAGGCACCAGTTATTAAAACACTAAATATATCTGTTGAAGTTGGATCATCTGCACAGCTTAAGGTCGAGACAATAACCGGCGGGAAGACAGTTATTTTAAAAACTTCCGCAAGTCAACAGGATTTATCACGAGACGTACGCATACAAGTAACTGGTTCTCTGGGCAATCGTTATCGTATTGTACAAAAACTGTCTAGGCCGATTACTAGTGCAACAGGAAAACAAATTGCCAAAGAGGGTGTATCTCTTTATGCACAAGGTGGAGAAAAAGGACAGCTTGGTATAAAAAAACTCAGCTCTTTACCTGCAACGAATGTTATTTTATATACTTCTGACGAGCGCGGCAGCGCCGATGAAATCATTTTAACTTTTGCTTTGAATGATATCGATCAAGACGCCGGGATTTACCGTGGTGCATTAACATATACGATTGAAAGCTCTGTTCCTGTTAAGGGTGCAGGCATGACACAGATGTTGCCAATAGAAATTGAGGTGACTCCGTTGTTTAATCTTGTTGTTACAACAGATCATTCGGGCAGCATCGTTTTTAGAGATTTAAAACCGAACCAGCCTCCCAAGACAAGCGTATCTTATGTTGAGATCAAAACTAATTCTGATAAACCATATCAGGTAATGCAGACGGTTTCTGGTCTTTTAACTACCAAGGAAGGTAAAACAATTCCTGCGGGATTTTTTAAATTGAAAACAACATCTGAAGAAAACAAAGATGGAATTAAATATCCTAAAGAGGCTGCTGTAGAGGATGGACAAATGGTTTTATTTACGTCGCGAGACGGAAAATCTGCGAAGCTGAAAGTTATTTATAAACTGGACATACCAAGAGACATCCATTCCGGTAACTATTCTACCGGAATTATATATTCTTTATTAGAGATGTAGATGCCTTATTGTAAATCTGACAACGAGGAGGGGAATTACAAATGATTAGAAAAGCAACCATTGCATTGCTAGCGGTATTGTTTTTAGGCATGAGTTCAATGTGCTATGCCGACAATATTGTGAACGTAGATGTCAACGCTCAGATCCCCGATATGCTGGAGTTGAGTTCATGGATTAAGTATTTTATGGACGAAAACCAAACTCCATTAGGTGATGCTGAAAGCTTTGACTTTGAGACACTGACACATACCCTAGAAGGAGGAGGAGAGGCCGGCGTATGGTTTTCGAGGAAATGGTTTACCATTTATCTCGTTGCTAATACTGGTGGCAGACGCTATCAGCTTAAGCAAACCTGTACTGGTGTAACCTCTGGTGGCAACGACATCAACAGCGCATTCGTTGTTACGCCTAATTATTCAGAATATGATGAATTAGGTGGTGTACCACAGGGTCCGATTCCTGGAACAATAGGTGTTCCAAATTTGGCTGTATCAACAGACCATGTCCTTTATACAAGTGACACTGGTGGTTTAGCTCGTATAATCCAGGGTATTTACGCTATTCCTAACGAGAGCGAAGTAACTGGATATGAATCAATTAGTTTTGATACTCCACAGGGTGTTTACGGTGGTGAGGTAGTTCTTACAGCGGTGCTGTATTAATATATAGTTAAGGGGAAACAGTTGACCTCTTGCACAGCGCAGATCTTGTCTTTATAAGCTGCGATAGGCAAAACTTGTTGCCAGCTGAATAATAAATTCAAGAGAAAGCTTGTCATAATCTTTGATTGTTTGGTATAATATCATATAATATTTATCAAAGATTAAAAGGGGTCTGTGTTTCCCCTTAACTATTATAAAGCACTAATTTATAAGGAGGCAAATGAACATAAGGCATTTGTTGATGAAGAGAATCTGTCTATGGTTTTTAATTTGTGCTGCTTTGTGCTTGTTTGGTGTAGTTTATAATGCTGATGCAAGCACAGTCCGCCTGCAAAGACCAAAGGTTAGATTGAGCATTCCCTCCGGAAGTACTGAAAGCGGTTCAATTACAGTAGCTAATCCCTCGGATAAGAACGTAAATGTTAAAGCGTATCTCGAAGACTGGATATATACAGCCACACAAGATGGAATTAAAGATTTTGCTCCGCCAGGGACAACTCCTTTGTCGTGTGCGAAATGGATCAGCTTTTATCCTGCCGAATTTACTCTGCCGCCGTTTGGGTCTAGGGAAATATTTTTCGTGGTTAAAGTTCCCAAGGCAGTAGACGGTGGACATTATGCAGTATTATTTTTTGAAACCGTTGTGGGATCAACTGTAGATGCTACCGGAGTCAATATTTTAATTAAAGGGCGCATTGGGTCATTATTTTATATAGAGGCAGGGGGCGTACAAAAAGAAGCAACCATTACAGATATTTCTATTGCTAAAGCAGGTAAGGAAACTGCAATAGAAGCAGTTTTAAATAATATTGGCAACGTTGATATAACCGCCAACGGTTCTTTCAATATCATCGACAGCAAGGGCATGGTTTTTGCAAGAGGTAAGTTTAATGAGGTTTACACTTTTCCTGGAGATAAGGCGACCATAGCATCTGCTTGGTCTGCGAAAATTCCTGCAGGAGAGTATGATTTAATAATAACGTTGGACTTAGGCAATAAACCTTTAATATACGAAGCAAAGATTAATGTAAATGCTGCTGGCGAGGTACGCTATGTTGCCCCTTAAGAATAGAAAAAAAAGGAGTTTATGCGTAGCTGTAAAAACAGTCAGAGTATTTGTTTAAAAACAATCATCGCAAGATGTATTCTTGCGATTCTTACATTGTCCTTTTTTTCTGCAAGCCTTCTTTTTCTCTCCAGCAGCCCAGCTTACTCTGAAGACCTTTCTGATTTCCTCTGTGAATTAGCCACCAAATATTATGAGCGCGGAGATTATCCTAACGCGTTACACGAATTCAAAAAAGCTTTAATGATCAATCCCCATAATCGCACTGCGCAAAAATACATTGCAATTATCAGCGATCTAGAAGAAGTTGTTGTTGAGCCATCACCTTATCTGCCCATCGAAAGCATTCCTCAGGAATACAGAGACAAAGCTATTAAAAATGCACTGGATAGTTTTGATGAGGTTATTTTTGTAAAAGAGCCATATATCCAAGAAGAAACAGAATCTCAACCACCATTAATTATTATTGATTCAGATGACGAACAAACTTTTCCTCAAGAAGAGCTGGATAAGTTTGATGAGGTCAGGGTCTCTAGAGAGCAGACTATTTTGGAAGATGTTCCTAAAGAACCCTCGATAGTAATATCTCCTGTGCAGGATAGGGAGATTATTGTTCGAAGTGCGCTCGATGAATTCGAAGCACGGTATGGGGCGGAAGATATTGTAGATATTGTGCCAGAGCCAGAAGAGATTGTTGAGGAAGAGCCCGAACACGAAGAAGCTATTTATTATCCTATCGAACCAGAGGAAGAATTTCCAGAGGAATTTGTTTCTACATCTTATGTTGAACCTTCCACAGACATAGAAAAGCCAAAGGGTTTTAAGCGTCTTTATCTTAATGTAGAAGTTAGGGCTTCGCAGCCACAAACACAAATAAGTTTACAAATAGACAGAGATTTAATAATTATTGGAAGTAATATTGCTAGGTTTCTTGTGATTAATCCTGAAATTTTAGAGATTGTTAGATTGCGTCCCGACGAGATAAAGCTTGTGGCTAAGAAAATTGGAAGTACTTACGTGCATATCTGGGATGATGAAGGCCGGTGGACTTTTATCGTTCAAGTGTCACCGTTTCGCTCTGGCAGGCCGACACTTGCCGAGCTATATCGTCAGCAAGCCGAAGAGGCTGGTTCGTTAAAATTCCATTATTATAATGAATGGCGTTCGTTTTATTCTGGAAGAAGAGCGGATAACCTAACAAGGGATTCTCTTACTCTATATCAAAGCTTGGGTCTTGATATGCAGACTCCTTATGGAGATGTTGATGGCCGCGTTCAATTAAACAGGCTAAATGAAGAAAGCGAGCTCTCATTTTATACTTTAGGATTAACCGATGGCATGGTAGGTCCGTTTAAGAATTTTGATCTACGTGCTTTAGATTATTATATAGATTTTGATAATATTTCTTTTGGTGGTGCGAGCTTGCGCGGTGTGAGGTTAGATGCAGAAGCATTTAATGAAAAAGTGGATTATACGGTTTTCTGGGGCAAAGAGAAAAGTGGGGCATTTGGTCCACTTGCTCCGGGGCTTGAGGGTTCAAACAAGTCATATCTTAAAGGTATAAATTTTGGATTCAACTCTCCGGAAAACCTTTATCAGACGCTTTCCTATTTCGCCGGATATGGTTCTGATAGGAGTTCTTTGTTGTTCCAAGATGCCTATGATTATACGGGCGAGCTTAACTTAGGCGATACAAAATTATTTACCAACGTCGGACACGATGGCTATTCTCTGGCTTATATGCTAAGAGGTGTATATACCGTTCCTAAGCTTCAGTTAGCCGGCGAGTTTAGAAATATTGACGATGATTTTTATAGCATAACCGGCAGACCTTATGCATCAGGAGAAGTTGGTGGTTTGGTGAGCTATCGCTATGCCCCTTCCAGAGATCTAGATATCTCAGGACGCCTGAATGTTTATAGGGACACCTTGTTTCCTAACCCTCAACACAAAGAAAGATATAATGCGGATTTCGATACTGCCATACGCTATACCATTAATCCTAGTACATCTATGAGGTTAGATTATTATAATGTTCATGATACCGGCACTATATCGCCGCATAAAGATGAGTCTGTAGGATTATCCTTGTACAAAACAATTGATTTCATTAGGCCGCTTAGTACGTTTGTAAACTTAAGACATCAATCTAGTAAAAATCCTAGTTCGACAACTCTGGACTATAAAAATGAAAAAGCTGGCTTTGGCGTAAGAGTTGGCTTAACCGATACGCTTAATTATTATATCTCCAAGGAATTCAATTGGCTGGAGGATTATGCCGGAGATGTAGAAAAACCGCATGTTTTTGAGACGGGGCTTGATTATAATACCCAAATTCTCGACAGCCCGTTTTATATAACCTCTAGGCTTTATTTCCGGGATGAAGAAAATGCTGCTTCAACAAGAAGTTTCTTGGCTGGTGAAGATAATTTAGAAGGACAGGCTGAATTAAGGTATACCCCCAACGAAGATTTTAATTGCTACGCAAATCTACGAGTTAATAACTACTGGGCGGAAAACGCCGATACTACCAAGCGCACAGAAGCAGAGATTCGTTTCGGTACACAATGGACTTTTGATACCGGCTTGAAATGGAATCCCATAGGTAGCATAACAGGCATTGTTTTTAAAGACTTGAATTCAGATGGCAAGCGTCAAGCGGACGAGATTGTTATGAAGGATATTAAAATTTTCTTAGGAAGAGAAAAATTTGATATAACCGATGAAGAAGGAGCGTATATCTTTAAAAATATCCGTGCTCGCAAAGCCTTTGTTTACTTAGATACTAATACGCTACCAGCTGGATATGTGCCGACGGAAGAGAAATCCCAAGAGATAACAATTCAAAACGGCAAACTTATAAATGTTGATTTTGGTGTTATAGCGCGTTCCGAAATATATGGTATTGTGTTTAAAGACTTAAATAGCAACGGAGAATTTGATGCTCAAGACGAAGGCGTGAGAGATGCTGTTCTATCTTTAGAAGATGGTTTAACAACCTCTACGAATGCAAGAGGTCAGTTTTATTTAAGAGAAGTTGCTCCTGGAAAACACACTCTTACCCTAGACATAAATAGCCTACCTATTAATCTTATTCCTTTGGTGCCGTTATTTAAAGAGATAGAGGTGTTTGAGGGAATTACCTATGTGCACAATATTCCTTTGAAAGAAACACAAGACTAATTTCGTAAAGCCATGGATGAGAGTGGTCAGGATTATTTTTGTGGCGCAGCATTATCTTTCATAAAAGCTGTACAATTTAGCTTCTGTTAAGCGCTCTTCCTGAACACACAGCCTTTTTGTAGTATCTCGAATTTCAGCTTTAGCAGCTTCGATTTCACTTTGTTCTGTGTCCATCTCTAGCAATGCAGGGATTCTTGCAGAAACAGAAACTCGAGCAGTATTACCTGCCTCTACCGCGCTAGCCATCAAAGCGCAACCCAGCAAAATAATAACTAAAACGTTTGTAATAATCATTGTCTTTTTCATCGGTACCACCTCCATAAATTTTCAAAAAAAGCCCCTTCGAAAGAAGGGGCTTTGCAAGTAGCAGTTAACGGAATCCAAAATAAGGACTACGGCAACCCGACAACCATAAAGACAGCCGATGTCTTTTTAGGCTCAAGGCTTTGTGCCCTACTCTTTCGAAGTAGTTTACTTTTAAGGATTTGAAAGAACGTTGCTTCCAACAAAAAACCCTAGAATTTTTCTAGGGTTGCTACTTTTGGCAACCCTGCCGCCTTCCCCCTTTCGGGAATAAGGCCGTTGGTTTTGCGTCCTTAGATTTCTCTAAGTTTGCCTTTTTCAAAAGCTAATATACTCTATAGAAACTATAGCACACAAAAAGCGCTTTTTCAAGTTGGCCAGGTAAATTTCTGAAAATTTTTAAACATCCTATTATGACATTTAAGCGTAACCGCTGAATTAGCTTTACTTTAGGTTTCTGCTATGATAGAATAGCATTCACATTCAACAATATTTTTTAATCAAAAAACAAAAAATGTGCGGCATAGTAGGTTATATAGGAAGCAATAATGCATTGCCGATGTTAGTTAAGGGTCTGCAGAGGCTCGAATATCGAGGCTATGATTCTGCCGGCATAGGGGTTATTGCTGAAGGTGAAATAGCAATCCGCAAAAGACCGGGAAAACTTAGGGATCTTATGTGGTCTCTTAAACATTTTCCGTTTAAAGAAGCTACTGTTGGTATAGCCCATACGCGTTGGGCAACTCACGGTGTGCCTAATCAAGCCAATGCTCATCCCCATTCCAGCAATTCTAAAAAGATAGCACTTGTTCATAACGGAATAATTGAAAACTATCAGTCTCTCAAGGATAAATTAATAAAGCAGGGAGTACAATTTAACTCTGATACTGATACAGAAGTAATAGTACAGCTGATTGATAAATATTACAAGAATGATTTAAAAGAAGCGGTTCTCAAAGTGCTTAGGCTCATAAAAGGTTCTTATGCCTTAGCCATCATTTCTTTAGATCAGCCCGACAGGATAATTGCAGCTAGGCAGGATTCTCCGTTGATAATAGCTAAGGGTAAAATTGGAAATTTCGTTGCCTCTGATTGTCCTGCTATCATGGAATACACAAAAGATGTAGTCTATCTCGAAGATGGACAACTAGCCAGCATTACTAAAAACAATATTGAGATTTTTAACGTATCCAGCGGTAAAAAAGTTTCTTATAAATGGCATAAGCTTACATATGATATTTCTGCTGCAGAAAAAGAAGGCTATCCACATTTTATGCTTAAGGAAATTTTCGAACAGCCCAAGGTGGCCAATAAGATTATCTCGTCTCGCATTTCCGGTAACAAGATAGCATTTAACGAGCTAAAAATAAAGGACAGCGCTTTAAAGAAGACAAAAAATATCGTTATTGTTGCCTGTGGCACTGCGTATCATGCTGGTCTCGTCGGCAAATATATTATAGAGACAGTTGCGCGCATACCGGTTAATGTGGATGTATCAAGCGAGTTTCGTTATCGCGACCCACTAATAGATAAGAACACTTTGGTTATTGCTATAAGTCAATCAGGAGAAACCGCTGATACTCTTGCAGCGGTTCGTTTGGCTAAACAGAAAAAGGCAAAGATATTATCTATTTGTAATGTTGTGGGTTCGTCTTTAGTTAGAGATTCTCATGGAGTGATTTATACCTATGCCGGTCCGGAAATCGGAGTGGCGTCTACTAAGGCTTATACTGCGCAGCTGGAGATCTTGTATTTATTCGGCTTGCACCTTGCCAAGCTTAGAGGCGCGGTATCTGTGGGAGTTCTCAAGAAGCTTTTGTCGACATTCAAAAATATTCCTCGTTTGCAGAAGAAAATTTTAGCAAGCGAAAAGGCAATAAAGCGCATTGCAGAGCGACATCATCATTTTGGAAGCTTCCTATATTTAGGAAGGAACATCAACTTTCCTACAGCACTAGAAGGAGCGTTAAAGCTAAAAGAAATTTCCTATATTCCGGCAGAAGGATACGCTGCTGGAGAGATGAAGCATGGCCCCATTGCATTGATTGATGAATATAGAGCTGTTGTTTGTGTGGCAACCGCGTCTTCCGTATATGAAAAAATGTTATCCAACATTCAAGAAATACGTGCTCGACAGGGAACAGTTGTTGCGGTTGCAAGTCAGAATGATAAAGACATACAAAACTATGTAAAAGAAGCTATCTTTATTCCGCGCTCGCAAGAGCTTTTTTCACCACTGCTGACCATTGTCCCTCTTCAGCTTCTTGCATATTATGTTGCTGTACGCCGTGGTTGCGATGTAGACCAGCCGCGCAATTTAGCAAAATCCGTAACAGTCGAATAGTTTGCGAAATGCTTTATATAGTCTCAACACCCATAGGCAATTTAAAAGATATTACGTTAAGAGCTATCGAAGTTTTAAAAAACGTAGATATCATCGCTGCAGAAGATACGCGTCAGACTAAAAAGCTTACCACTCATTATGGAATAAAAACCCCGCTTACCAGCTATTTTGAACATAATAAAACCACAAAAGGTCAATATATTCTTAAGCTTCTTAAAGAAGGAAAAGATGTTGCCTTGGTATCTGATGCCGGAACTCCGGGAATAAGTGATCCGGGATACTATGTTATTAATCTAGCCATGGAAAACAAAATGGAAGTATCAGTCATTCCTGGGGCTACCGCATTAATTGCCGCCTTAACATTGTCAGGGTTGCCGTTACATAAATTTGTTTTTGAAGGATTTCTTCCTATTAGGCAAGCAGCTCGTAAGAAGCGCCTTCAAGAGCTATCTTCGGAAGGTAGAACAGTAATTTTTTATGAATCCCCCCATAGATTGATTAGATGCCTTGAAGATATTATAGAGGTTTTGGATGATCCCGAAATTGTTTGTTGCAGAGAGCTTACGAAAAAATTCGAGGAGACAAAAAAAAGCCGCACAAGCATCATTCTTGAACATTTTCGCCATAACAAGCCACGGGGTGAATTTGTGCTGGTTTTTAACCTGAAAAGCAAAAAATATTTGTCAAGACAGTAAATTTAACCAATTGATATATAACGGCTTACATTGAAAACCTCTATTAACTATTTTACCAGCTTGTTAATTAAATCTGTGCGTGCTATACTTTATATAGACAATGTTGAAAGGGTTGCCCGTCCAGAAATCTGGATTGGGTGGCAAAACTATAGGACCGCTTTGTTTAGCAGCGGCAACCAGTTGCCAGCATTGAATAATGTAGACCCATTCTAATGGAGTGGGTTATTTTTTATGGGTTTTAAAAGGAGATTAAAATGAGGTCAAGAGGATTTTCTTTACAAGAAGTTCTGATTACTATTGTTTTAGTTCTTGTTTTAGGTGGGGCAGCGTTTAAAGCACTTGTTGTTGGCCAAAACACATTTTTTTCTAGCTCTGCTCTGCTAGACTTGCAGCAACATGCTCGTGAAGGCATAGATAGAATGACAGATGAATTACGACACAGCGCATCGGGAAAAGTTACAATTTATCAATGTCCTTCAGAAGTATGTGAGGGTGGCGCTATAGCATTTCAGGTTCCTGTAGTTACGGATGATCCTATAGCTGGAAGCACATTTAAACCAACCGGCTTTGGTGCCGCACAGAAAAAGTGGGGGTTTGATGGAAGGGAAAGTTCTTCACCAATTATTTATTTGGCTCCTGCTGCCGGCGGTGCTTTGTCTCAATATAGTGGTAAATTAATTAGATTAACATCCAAAGATCAATATTGTGGAAATGGTATCTGTGAGACCGGAGAAACAATAGCTTGTTGTCCTGATTGTAGTTTTGTTTCTGGTGATGGAGTATGTTGTTCTAATTTAGGAGAACGCTCTTGGAATTCTAGCGATTGCGGGGCTTGTTTTCTTAAAGAGACGCCCATACAGATGGCAGATGGAACTTCAAAAAATATTGAAGATATAAAAATTGGTGATATGGTATTATCTTTTGATGAGCAGGAAAAGAAGTTAGTGGCTGACGAAGTAAAAAACGTTGCTAAACAAAAAGCAGATAATTATATTATAATAAATGGCCATTTAAGGGTTACACCCAATCATCCGTTTTATAGTAATGGTCGATGGATGCCCATAGGAGATCTACAAGTAGGAGATGTTATTTTTACTTCACAAGCCAAAGAAGAGCTTATTACGGAAATTGTAAAAGTTGAAGATACTGTTGAAGTATATGATATAGAAGTTAATCCATATCATAATTATTTTGCCGGAGGCTATCTAGTGCACAATAAGGAGGTATTGCCAGAAATACCACCAGTTATGGAAGGTGGCGGTTCGTTTGAAATACCTGGCGGGCGCAGTTGGCTAGGGCCTCGTTTGTTTCTAGGCATAGCCTTTGCTCAGGAAGTTTCTCCTTTAGCACCAAATATAGATATGTATGATACATTGCCTGCGCTTGACAGTATATCTAATTATGATATTAAGATTCTTGCAGAAGACGTTAGAGGGGTTTATTTTCTTGGTACGCCCCTTCCGCCGGATAAGCCAAACACCGTAACAGTATTTGTGGATATGTATAAAGAGATTTTTGGCGGCGGTGACGTGCAGACACATTTATCAACAGAGATGAAGTTAAGAAATCTTAGTTTGTAAACTTATATTTTTGAAGAAAGTGAGTAATGATGAGAAGCTTTAGGCTTAACAACAAGGGAGCAGCTCTTCTGCTAATTTCTCTTTTATCGCTTATAATGTTAGCGGTTATCGCAGGAGTTCTGTTTTCTCGCACTGTAGGAGAAAATCTGTTGGTTAAAAATGAACAGATCAGCTTTGAAGCACAGTATGCTGCAGAACAAGGAGCGGAGGCGGTATATTTAGAGCTATTAAATGCTCCGTTTCGTTCTCGGTGGTATACACACGAAGTTCCCAATTTTCACTTTGGAGACAATACTTTGGATCAGGCGAATCCTCCTGTCGTTTCTACGGCCGATCTCGTAGTTCCCAACACCATGATTAATACTTTAGGAGAATATGCTTCTACTGATGGTAGCAATGTCAGCTTTATTGCTAAAATATATAATGATCCTTCTACTTTATATTCCGGAAGAGAAAAAATTATCCTGATAAAAGGTTTTAGCAGTGATGGAAGGCGCTCAAGATTATTGGCTGTTAAGGCTTCGATGCATTCTTTATTTGAATATTTTATGTTTGCCCCAACAACAGGAATAAATTTTGAAGGCGGTACTTTTGATGCCGGCGGAGGTAAAATTCATTCCGAAGGCGGGATGCAATTTTATTCAGGTGCAGAGATTAATAATGTAAGTCAGCTAAGCACTTCCGGCGGATCATTTTTCTACTATACGTATCCACGCAGACCACCATTATGGATTGATCCTGTTGCTGGAGTTCCGCCACCAGGAATGTTTACAGATGCCGACGGAAGAACTTTGGCTATGCGCGAAGATACAGGATCGCCGGATGGAACCACTTGGGCAGAGATATTTGCTCTTGGGCCTGATTTTGCTCCTGAAGACTATTGGCAACAGGGGTGGTGTGGCAATGCAGAAGCATTTGAGGAGTGCTCTTTTGATGTTCAGGCAGCCACTATGTATCCTGATACAGGCGCCGAAGGTCTCTTAGAGGATAAGTTTATACACCAAAGCACTACCGGTCGCTTAATGGGAGATAGGTATGGAGCTATTTGTTATAACCCGAATGTAGGTTATGAAACCAGTTGGGATTGTGCAGAGCTCTGGGGTACATATGAGGCAGGAGCGATTTGGGATATGGTTGATCCAGATTTTGATACTGATTCTGCAAGAGTATATATGTATGATGATTATGGATCATCTACGGAATTAAACAGTAGCGCAGCTACAATACAGCCCGTAGGCGCAGATCCTGTTAAGCTTCCTAACAGGCTTTTGGATTCTCCATATAGACGACCTAAATATTATACTGATCAGAATCAAGAGGGATATCGCCGCGAAGAACATGATGGGGAGCATTATGTTTATCCTGCTAATACAGGAGCGGGGGCATATGATCCGGAGGACATGGAAGGTACTTGTTCGGGTGAGGTATGTCCAGATGTTACATATCTTAACAGTCTTAAACAGCCGGAATCTTGGTCTACATTTTTGCAAGATACCGGATTATACGGAACTGTAATGGATGCTAACACAGGCGCACCAGAAGAAGGCATTGCTCCTCCGAGAATAGACGCTGATGCATTAAGGGATCTTGCCATGCAAGATGGCATTAGGATTATTAATACTGTGGATTCTGAGGAGTGGAATGATAATCCAGAACTATATTATGAGAATCCTGACTTTACTTTGCAAGACAACGGAAGCTACCAGGTTATAATCAAGGGGCAGATTTACATGCCAAATCCAGAAGGCAAGATTATAGTTAATATACCTGGGTTAGGTTCAGTCACTCTGTTTGAAAAAATAGGGTTTTATCGCGCAATTGATACACACTACGAACAATCTGTCAAAATCGACGTAGGTAATCTTAAGGCTGCTATGGCGGAAGATCCTGATAATTTTGCCACAGATTTAAACTTTGCTTATTCCGATTACCCAGTAGCCTTGGTAAATGGAGAAAGTCTCCCAGAGGGTGGTTGGAGTGTTGTTTCCGACGGAGCAGTTTATATAACAGGTAATTACAATACCGTTGATTATCAACCAGCTATGGTTTTAACGCCGGTTAATAAAACATATCTGCTTGGTCCGGATTACGATTTTCCTGACTATGTTCCGTATACTTTGGAGCATGTAGACGAAAACTACAATATGCCTGATGGGGAACAGGATTGGTGGAATAATAATTATAATGATCAGAAACCATCAGAAGTTAATGAGGATATGACATATCGTGTATCGATAATAGGTTATAATGCTGCAAAAACTACTTGGTTGCGTTGGGAAAACAGTAATGAGATTTGGAGTGATTGGAATGGAGGGCCAGATCGTCCATGGATTACGAAAGAGATCGCAGGAACTTTGTATCGTCTGCCGTATGATCCAAGTGCTTCTCCGGGTGACGAGGATTATTATAATCGTGTATACGACTATGGAGGTGTTGGTAGAATTGCAAGAAGAAAATGTACGGGTTGCAATGGCGTAGGTCATACCATGGGTATTGTTCCTGATGGAGCCGGATATGCTGTTTGTCGAGGTTGTTCGGAATGGTGTTTTACTCCAGGAGAAGGAGTGAGTGCGACTAACATAGGCTCTTTATGTGATAATTACGATGGCCCTCAAGCCTCTACTGGTACTAACAGCACTACTTATTCTTGGGAGCCAGATTATATGAATGGTAATTTGCCGCCCCCTGATTTAGCAGGTATGAATTTTGCTGCCTGGATGTTGCTTGCGGACACACAAGAGAATTTTAATAATCACCTAAGTGCATTGCAAAGTGAGGAAACTGAAATTATAGAATAATATATATTGCCAGAGACTTTTATCTACGCAGCCCTTTCTTTAAAGAATGGGCTGTTTTTTTCAGATAATATATTGCCCTTGACATTATTGAAATTTAATGCTATATTTCTACAAATACCTTTAAGCTGGTACTGTGAGACTGGCAAGGACAAGACATGAAAACAAAAAAACAACATTCAATAATGACCTCGAAAAACAATCGAGGTATTTTTTTGTCCACGAAAAACTAAAATAATGAAAAATAATAAAAGAATTTTAGATAAAACCAGCATCGAGCGCACCTTAAAACGCATTGCCCATGAAATCATTGAGAAGAATAAGGGTGTTTCAGATGTTTGCTTGGTTGGGATAAGAACAAGAGGCGTGTTTCTTGCTGAGCGTCTCAAAGAATACATACAACAAATAGATAGCAAAGATGTTGCGCTAGGTGTTTTAGATATCACTCTTTACCGTGACGATTTAACCTTAGTTGCTGAACAGCCGGTTATAAGGCAGACACAAATAGACTTTGATATTACTGATAAAAAAGTTATTTTAGTCGACGATGTGTTGTATACCGGACGTACCATAAGGTCTGCGTTAGATGCTTTAATAGACTTTGGCAGACCTAAAACTATTCAGCTTGCGGTATTGATTGACCGCGGCCATAGAGAATTGCCTATCCGGGCGGATTACGTGGGAAAAAATATTCCTACGGCTAAGACCGATACCGTAGAGGTAAGTCTTAGGGAACAAGATGACAAAGATGAGGTTGTAATAGTTGAGCGAGAATAAAACTATCTGGACAAAGAAAGATCTTATAGGTCTTAAAGAGTTAAGCGCAGAAGAAATCCTTTTGATTTTAGATACTGCTGCTTCGTTTAAAGAAATTTCTACCAGAGAAATCAAAAAGGTTCCTGCCCTAAGGGGTAAAACAGTAGTCAATCTTTTCTATGAGCCGTCTACTCGCACGCGCGTATCGTTTGAAGTTGCAGCCAAAAGATTATCCGCAGACGTTATCAATATTGCCACCGAAACATCCAGTGTTAAAAAGGGTGAAACTATAATAGATACAGGAAGAAACCTCCAAGCATTAAAAGCAGACATTATAGTTATGCGTCATAACTCTTCAGGATCTGTAGCTTTATTAGCTAAAAGTGTAGATGCAGGCGTGGTTAATGCCGGAGATGGTTGGCATGCGCATCCAACGCAAGCGCTTTTGGATATTTTTACATTAAGAGAGAAGATTGGCAATGTTAAAGGTAGGCACGTAGTTATCGTCGGAGATATTGCACATTCTAGGGTAGCGCGTTCCAACATCTGGGGATTGACCAGACTTGGTGCGACAGTAACAGTATGTGCTCCGCCACTACTAATTCCACCGGGTGTTGAGCAAATGGGAGCGCGCATTAGCCATAATATTGATGAAGCAATTAAGGATGCCGATGCTGTTAATGTTTTACGCATGCAGTTTGAGAGAGACGAAGGAAATGCTTTCCCTAGTCACATGGAGTATTTCAGTAAGTTTGGAATTACACAAGATAGACTGGATAAAATTAATAATGATATTATAGTTATGCATCCCGGGCCGCTTAATCGCGGAATCGAGATATCCAGCGAAGTTGCCGATGGCCCTAACTCAGTTATTTTAGAACAAGTAACTAATGGGATTGCTGTACGCATGGCAGTTCTATTTTTAGTTTCAAAAGGAAGCGAAAGACCGTGAATATTTTAATTAAAAACGGAAATATTATTGATCCCGCAAACAATACTAATGAGACGCTGGATATTTTAATAAAAGACTCTAAGATATTTAAGCTGGATAAAAATATTCAGGCGAAAGCAGATGAGGTGATAGACGCTAAGGATAAAAAGGTAATTCCTGGTTTAGTAGATATGCATGTGCATCTTAGAGAGCCGGGAAGAGAAGATCAAGAAACCATAGCCAGTGGTACTTCGGCAGCAGTAAAAGGTGGCGTTACTTCTGTATTGGCAATGCCCAATACCGGGATTCCTGTTGATTCTATTGATGTTGTCAAGCTGGTTAAAGGTATTATCAAGAAAGATGCTAAAGCAAATGTTTTGATTGCAGGTGCGATTACTAAAGGGCGTTTAGGCAGAAAGTTAACTGATGTTGAGCAGCTTGTCGAAGAAGGCGCAATTGCAATTACTGACGATGGTTCTTCAGTAGATGATGAGAATATTTTCTCACAGGCCTTAAAGAAAGCTAAGACAGCAAAGTTGCTAACAATTTGTCACAGTGAAGATTCTCTGCTTGCAAAAAAAGGCGTTGTAAATTTAGGCCTAGTTTCTACAATTCTTGGTTTAAGAGGCGTATCAGCAGAATCAGAATATAAAAGAATTGAAAGAGATATTGCCTTAGCTGTAAAAGCTAAGGCCAAAATTCATATAGCACACGTTAGCTGTAAAGAATCTGTAGGCGTGATTGCCAAAGCGAAAAAGAAAGGTATTAATGTAACTGCAGAAACCGCCCCTCACTATTTCTCTTTATATGACGAGCTACTTTTTGATTACAATACCGATATGAAAATAAACCCGCCGCTACGCAGCAAAGCAGATGTAGAAGCGATAAAACAAGGGTTGTGCAGTGGAGCTATAGACTGTATAGCATCAGACCATGCACCACATACAGTTGCAGAAAAAGACCGTGTGTTTGATTTAGCTCCCTTCGGAACGATTGGCCTGGAGACTGCTTTGGCAGTTGCGATTACAGAGTTGATTGATAAAGATGTTTTAAGTTGGCTTGAGCTGGTTAAAAAAATGTCTTTAAATCCCGCAAGGATACTTAAAACAAAAAAAGGCAATCTTACTCAAGGATCAGATGCGGATATTGCAATAATTGATCCGAAAAAAGAATGGGTAGTGTCTGTGGATAATTTTGTATCTAAGTCGCACAACTCTGCTTTTCTTGGAAGGAAGCTAAAGGGAGTAGTTGAGTACACTGTTGTCGGAGGAAAAATCGCATATAAAAACCAAAAATAAGATGTCCGTAAATGCAAATATCGGTTTTTTCAAAAAAGGGTCCGGTCAAGCCGGACGTTACTTTATATTGACCAATGTAAATAAATCAATTAAACTATTATTTATCAAACACGCCAAAATATTTATAGGATAACAATATGAAATTTATCGCAGACTTCCATATTCACTCTAAATACAGTCGAGCTACCAGCAGAGACATGGATGTGAAGAATATAGCTCACTGGGCAAAGCTAAAAGGTATTCAGCTTATGGGTACAGGAGATTTTACTCATCACCTTTGGCTGGAAGAGCTCAAAAATACTCTTGAATCACAAGACAATGGCTTGTTTGTTTACGGCGGAATAAATTTTATTCTTACTGCCGAGATAAGCAGTATTTATTCTAAGCGTGGTAAAACATATCGTATTCATAATGTTTTATTCGCACCAAGCTTTGAAGTGGTTGATAAGATAAACAACGCTCTTTCTTCCATTGGTAATTTAGCATCTGATGGAAGACCAATTCTCGGGCTTGATGCAGAAGAGTTGGTTAGGATAGTTATGGATATATCTTCGCAGTGTTTTGTGGTGCCGGCACATATTTGGACACCATGGTTTAGTGCATTTGGAGCAAGTTCAGGGTTTGATAGTTTAGAGGCGTGTTTCGGTAAACAAGTAAAGCACATACACTGTTTGGAAACAGGTCTTTCCAGCGACCCGGCGATGAACTGGCGCTTAAGTGCAATTGACCACTGCAGCTTAATAAGTAACTCTGATTCTCATTCCCCTTCAAGAATAGGTAGAGAAGCAAATGTTTTTGACTGTGAGCTTACCTACGCCGATATAACTGATACGCTCAAATCAAAAGATAAAAAAAGGTTTTTAAGTACAATAGAATTTTTCCCGGAAGAAGGAAAGTATCATTACGATGGACACAGAAACTGTAACACCCGCCTTACTCCTGAGGAATCTCTGGAAAGAAATAATATATGTCCGAAGTGTAATAAACCTTTAACCATAGGAGTGATGCATCGCGTCACAAAATTAGCTGACAGGCCTATTGGCTTTGTTCCTGATAATGCAATTCCCTATAAGAACCTTATTCCTCTGGTGGAAATAGTTGCTGATGCAAAAGGACTTGCTACTAGAACTTCTAAGGCAGTAGAACAGGAATATTATAATTTAATCGGCAGGTTTGGTACGGAGTTAGAAATATTATTAAATGTTCCAGAGGAACAGTTGCGTAGCTCTATTTCAAGCCGTATTGCTGAGGGCATTATGCGCGTTAGGCAAGGCAAGGTGCATATTTATCCAGGCTATGATGGTGAATATGGCAAGATAGAAATATTCGGAAAAGATGAACCAGAAGATAAAGGTGAAGAACAGCTAAGCATGTTTTAATCCGTGCCTACCAGAAAAATCTGAAATAGATGTAATTGTCAAGGAAATGTCAAATCAAAAACAAATAAATGTAAGTGTAATAGGCGGTCATAAATGTTCTAATGAGGTGGAGCAGGATGCCCACAAAATAGGCATAAATATTGCAAAAGTGGGTGCTAAATTAGTATGCGGTGGGCTCAGCGGTGTTATGGAAGCTGCTGCAAAAGGAGCAAAAGAAGCCGGAGGCGTGACTATTGGAATATTGCCGGGAAGTGATAAAGCAGAAGCTAATCCGTATATTGATATAGCAATTCCGACTGCAATGGGTCATGCTAGAAATACATTAGTGGTACAGGCCGCTGATATTGTGGTTGCCTTACCCGGAGAACATGGAACTCTTTCTGAAATCGCCACAGCTCTAATTTACAAAAAGCCGGTTATAAGCTTAAATTCTTGGGATATAAAAGGAGTTATTAAAGTCACAACTGTAGAAGAAGCAATTAGGGAAATAAAAAAACATTTAGGTAGATTTAATTAATAGATGAAAAGCATTAATATTAAAACTGGTTTTCAAACAGAACTAATAGATATAACAGGTAAGGTTCAGCGCGTAATCGATGCACAAAAAAATAAAGACGGAGTTTGCTTAGTGTTTATTCCGCATACAACTGCTGGTATTACCATTAATGAAAATGCCGATCCGTCAGTACAAAAAGATATTTTGAAAGAATTGAATAAAGTAATTCCTTTTAATGATAATTATTCTCATGCAGAAGGGAATTCTGCGGCTCATATCAAAGCTTCTCTTCTAGGCTCGTCAGTAAATATTATTATTGAGAACGGTCAGCTGAAGCTAGGTACCTGGCAGGGGATTTATTTTGCTGAATTCGACGGACCCAGAAATCGAGAGGTTTGGATAGATGTTTACGGAGGTAAGGGATAAGTTATGCCAGAGTTGCCAGAGGTTGAAACCATAAGAAAGGAATTATACAGAAACGTTTTAGGTAAAACAATTAATAGGGTTATTGTTAAAAATCCAAAAGTAATCAAAGAGCCTTCTCGGGATAAGTTCGTCAGGTTTTTAAAAAATGCCAGAATTAAAAATGTAATTAGAAAAGGAAAAAGCCTTATTCTTGGTTTCTCTAACGGAAAATTTTTAACAGTGCATCTGCGCATGACAGGGCAATTGGTTTATCCGGGAGCCGAGAACAATGCACGCGTAAGTTTTAAGCTTTCTGATGGGAACACCCTGGATTATAACGACCGGCGGCTGTTGGGAGAATTGCGGCTGGTTGATGATTGGAGTAAGATGAGGTTTTTTCAGGCTCTTGGCCCTGAGATTGTAGAGCTTACGCCGAAAGCCTTCAGCCAGATGCTTTCTAAAAAAACTACCAAGATCAAGCCTTTGATTATGGATCAATCTTTCATTGCCGGAGTAGGGAATATCTATGCGGCCGAAGCATTATTTAGAGCGAGGATTCATCCCCAGAGGTCTGCTAAGTCGTTGTCTGGTAAAGAAAAACAATTGCTTTTTAAGGAGATAAAAGATACACTAAGTGAAGCAACAAAACATAAAGGTTCATCTATAGATCAATATGTAAGGCTCTCCGGAAAAAGTGGGGGGTATGAAAAATACCATAAGGTCTATGGGAAAGAGAACGAGCCCTGCCTTAAGTGCAAAGCAAAGATTAAGCGTATTGCTTTAGGTGGCAGGGGAACATATTTTTGTCCAAATTGTCAAAAGTGAAACAACTAAAAAAAGCCCAATCACTAGTTAAAATCATCAGAAATCAAAGAATAGCTTCAGGTTATTTTAAAATAACCCTATCTGCTCCAGCCATTGCCAAAGCCGCATTGCCCGGACAATTTATCAATATTAACGTCAGAGATGGATATGATCCCTTGTTAAGAAGACCACTTAGCATGCATAGGGTTTTGGATAAAAGAAACATAGAGTTATTGTTTGAAGTTGTGGGAAAAGGCACCAATGTTCTATCTCGCAAAAAGCCAGGGCAGTTACTTGATGTTGTTGGGCCTTTAGGCAAAGGGTTTGATTTAAAAATACGCAGCACCTCAGACATTATTTTAGTTGCCGGAGGCATGGGTGTTGCCCCGCTTATATTCTTAGCTGATGAGCTTAAAAAGATAAAGAATCCAAAAGCAAAGATCATTGTTATGCTAGGGGCGCAGACAAAAAATAAGATTTTATGTGAAAAAGAATTTAAGCAGATAGGTTGTGACGTTGAGATTTCTTCCGACGATGGCTCACGCGGATATAGGGGATTTATTGCAAGACTGCTTAATGAGAATCTGCATAAAAGAGATTGTATGCCAGCTGCTATTTTTGCCTGCGGTCCACATTTAATGCTTAAGGAAATATCCAGAATTTCTAAAAGATACAACATACCTACGCAAATATCTCTTGAAGAGCATATGGCTTGTGGTATAGGTGCGTGTTTTGGTTGTGCCGTGGCAACCATAGATGGATATAGAAGGGTTTGTAAAGATGGGCCTGTTTTTAACGTTGGAGATATAATTTTTTAGAGAGGTTTTATATGTCAAATAAACCGTTTGTATCCATAATTATTCCGATTAAGAATTTCGAGCGTACCATAGAGAAAACTTTTGAGTATTTGCTTAATATCGATTATCCCAAAGAATCTTGGGAAATCATTATTGCCGACGGTGGCTCTACTGATTCAACAATAAGAATTATCAAAGATTGGCAGAGTAGATATTCTTTTATCAAGCTGGTTGAGGTTCCTAACTGTCCTACCCCCGGCTATGCCCGTAATAAAGCTTTAGAGGCAGTTAAGGGAGAATTTATTTTCTTCACTGATGCTGATTGTGCTCCTTGCCCTGAATGGATAAATCTGATGTTGGGAATATTTCAGAAAGATGAAAAAATTGCAGCGGTAGGGGGAGAAGTTTATACGCTGCGCGTTGACCCAGATAACCTTGTAGAACTGTGGTGTGAACATTTTCGCTTTAACATGGTTGCTCCCAGGTATGGGTTTATTAAAGAAGGATATTTTCCTCTTTTGCCCGAAGACCCTTTGCCTTCAGATGTAGGAGGGCATCATGCATATTTCTTTGGAACTTGCAACGTTGCTTATAGAAAGAAAGCTTTAGATGAAGTGGGCGCGCGTTTCTGGGATAATCCTACCGGCGAAGATATGGATTTTAGTTTTCAGCATCAGAAAAAAGGATGGAAGTTTTATTTTTTACCCAGCGCAAAGTTAGATCATATGCATCGCGCTGATTTGCGTTCCTTAAGAAAAGTTTGGGTAGCATACGGTGGGGCACACATGCCGCTGTTAAGTAAATACCTTAAGAAGAAACGCATGGAGATTATATTTCAGTTTTTAAAAGGTGCATCCATAAAATTCCACTTTCCTCTGGCTGGATTAATTTATCTGGGTAATTTTCATATGATGCATGTTTTTGGATTAAGTTTTATTGTGGGAATAGTTTTAAGCATTATTTTTTCTGGAATCGGCTTTAAGATATTTACTCTGCTTTCTTTAGGGCTGGCAATATATTTCGCACAGCAGTATGCAAAATGGATGTCTTATATGGAGCCAAAGAATAAATTCTTTACATGGTATAAAATGAAATATCTTACAAACCTGAGTTTTTTTATCGGAGGTTTGAAAGAGTTCAAGAAGTATAAGATTCTTTGTATCGAGCCGAGTTTTTAGTTTCAGGAGGGCATTATGAATATAGCGCTGTGTGCTGTTTTAGGAGCTGTTGCAGGGGTGTTAAGTGGGTTATTCGGCATTGGCGGTGGAATAATTCTAGTGCCAGCACTTGTATATATGTTTGGCCTTACGCAACATCAGGCTCAGGGGACAACTTTAGCCATATTGATTCCGCCCATTGGTCTATTAGCAGCGCTACG
This sequence comes from uncultured Planctomycetia bacterium, assembly GCA_964406665.1. Classification (GTDB taxonomy): domain Bacteria; phylum Omnitrophota; class Gorgyraeia; order VGKH01; family JBHPFN01; genus CAYOSQ01. The sequence continues at coordinate 112,793 of CAYOSQ010000001.1, forward strand.
CTATTACTATAGTGGACACGTTAAGCTTAATATGGCAGCGTTTATATGTCTGGGTTTTTTCTTTGGGGCACTTCTAGGCGCACACTATATTCAATCAGTTCCTGATCCGACATTGAAGAAGATGTTCGGGTTGTTGTTAGTAGCTGTGGGTGCAAGAATGATATTTTTTAAATAATTATGAATATGCCTAACTTATCAGTTAAGATTGGAAAATTGAAACTAAAAAATCCAGTAATGGTAGCTTCAGGCACATTCGGATATGCCGAGGAACTTGAGCGCTTTATGGATTTGAAAAAGCTGGGTGCGCTTGTTACTAAGACAATTACTTTGAAAGAAAAACTAGGCAATCCACCGCCACGCACCGTGGAGACCGCAGCAGGTATGCTTAATGCTATTGGCCTGGAAAATCCGGGTTTACAGGTTTTTGTTAGAGATAAGCTTCCGTTCTTTAAGAATACAGGAGTGCCGATTATTGTAAGTATTGCCGCAGATTGTGACGCTGATTTTCGTAATTTAACGCGTTCTTTAAATAGAACAGAAGGCGTCGCTGCTCTGGAGCTAAATTTATCCTGCCCAAATTTAGGAACGAAAACCCTGGTTTCCCAAATTGATAAAGCAACATACAGAGTTGTGAAGATGGTGCGTAAATCAACATCTCTGCCGCTTATTGTTAAGCTTACTCCGAACGTGACAGATATAGGATTAATAGCAAGGGCGGCGGTTTCTGCGGGAGCTGATGCCATAAGTTTAGTGAATACATTTTTGGGACTAGCAATCGATGTTGATACTAAAAGACCAAAGCTTGCAAATATTACTGGAGGTTTAAGCGGTCCGGCTATAAAACCTATTGCTCTTAGGATGGTAAGGGAAGTTTCTCACGCTGTAGATGTTCCTATAATTGGCATGGGTGGCATTATGAATACCACAGATGCGTTAGAGTTTATTATTGCAGGTTCAACAGCTGTAGCTGTGGGTACGGCCAGCTTTATTTCTCCGGGAGTATCTGGCGAGATTGTTGATGGATTAAGTAAGTATCTTTTAAAAAATAAAATTAATAATATCAATCAATTAATAGGTTCATTAATTACGCGCAGATGAGAGATAAATTAATAGTTGCTTTAGATGTTGATAGTTTTGCAAAAGCACGCAGCCTTGTTAATAAATTATATCCTAGGGTTAAGATATTTAAAGTAGGCAGCCAGTTGTTTACTGCTTGTGGCCCAAAAATAATAGATATTATTAGAAAAAAAAGAGCCAAAGTATTTTTGGATCTCAAATTTCACGATATTCCTAATACTGTCAAAAATGCAGTAATTGCGGCAAAGAAGCTTAATGTTTTCATGCTTACAGTTCATGCCTCAGGGGGAGAAGAGATGCTTTCTGCTGCAACTTCTGTTGTTAAGAGACCGCATATAGTTGGGGTAACTGTTTTAACAAGCCAAAAGAGTACAGTAACAGAAAGCAAAGTACTCAATCTGGCTAAGCTGGCAAAAAAATCTGGTGTTGATGGAATAGTTTGTTCTTATAAAGAAATTGCAGCTGTCCGGAAGAAGATTGGGAAAAGATTTATTATCGTGGTTCCAGGTATTCGCCCCAAAGGTTCCAGCAGAGGTGATCAGAAAAGAGTAGCAACCCCAAAAAAGGCAATAGAAGCCGGAGCAGATTTTATTGTTGTAGGTAGGCCTATAGTGAAAGCCAGGAATTCTTTAAAGGCTGCCGAAGAGATTCTACAGGAAATTAAATAGTTTATTATGAGCGAACTCAGCGTATCGGTTATAATGCCGGACAAAAAAATATTTGAAGGTAAGGTGCAAGAAATTGTTGTTCCCGGACAAGAGGGAGGGATGGAAATTTTCCCTAATCACGCTCCTTTATTAGCGGCTCTTAAGAAAGGCAAAATAGTAGTTAAGGGTGAATCTGAAGAAGAGTTTGAAATCGAATCAGGTTTTATTGAAGTGCATAATAACGTAGCAACAATACTTGCGCGCTAGATTTTATTTTGAATAAAAACAATTGGGTACATTATTTTGGCTTAGTGATGCAGCTCGGATTGGTTATCTCCGCCTGTATTTTAGTAGGTTTGTTAATCGGTGTTTTTTTAGATAAGATATTTAAGACGAATGGAATTTTTTTAGTTGTATTTCTTATTTTTGGAATTGTTGCTGGATTTAAAAGCGCATATCAAGATATTATGAGATCAAGTAAATGAATGTCCCAATAGAATATATAGTATACAAAATAAATATTTTAAAGAAGTCTTTGGTGCTTTTGGGCTTACTGGTAATATCCGGAACTTTTTTAAATAAAGGCTTTACGCTTGGGGTATTTATGGGTGGATGTATTTCTCTGGCACAGTTTTCCCTGCTTTCTAAGCACATACTGCAGATGAAAGAGTTGGCGGTTAAAAGCGCACAGAGATATATTATAATTAGATTTCTTCTTATGTATGCAATAATGGGCTTTGCACTTTTTATCGGCATTCAAAAGAACCTCGCAACATTCTTTGGAGTTGCCGCGGGGTTATTAATTGTTCAGGCAACTATTTATCTGGATAATTTTGTAGCAACTTTTAAAAAAAATAAATAATTATGTCGTCAGAAATAATCAAAATTGTATCTTTGGCAGCAAGCGGAATATGCATGGGCTTAGGCGCCGTAGGGCCGAGTATGGGCATAGGGATTATTGGCTCTAAAGGCCTTCAAGGGATTAGTGAAAATCCTAAGCAAGAAGGAGTGCTTTTGAAAACCATGCTTATTGCTATGTCTATTGCCAGCACCACGGCTATTTATGCATTAATTATCTGTATGCTGCTAATTTTTGTAATTTAGAAAGTTTATTCTATGCAAGATATCGGCGCTATAAGCACGCATGCTTTTACAATACCGCAGTTAGGTATTCAGCTTACTGTAAACCCAGTGACTTTGATAACCAGCTGGGCTATTATGGGTTTTCTTGGCGTCGTATTATGCCCGGTTGCTTTTCGTCTGCGCAGGTTTCCTGGTAAGCTTCAAGCGGGGTGTGAATTATTCTACACAGCTTTTTCTGATATGGCTTACGAGGCTATGGGTAAGGATGCAAAAAAGTTTATTCCTTTAGTTGTAACTATATTTTTATTTGTACTTGTTGCTAATTGGGCAAGTGTTATTCCGGGAGTTCACAGTCCTACAAAGGACCTAAACACTTGTTTAGGTTTAGGAATTTTAGTATTTATAGTTGCCCATGTTTCCGCTATAATGAAAAAAGGATTAAAAGCATATATTACAGATTATTTTAAGCCCTATCCATTTTTTCTACCGATTAATTTAATTGGAGAAGTAGGAAAGGTTTTGTCGCACTCGTTTCGTTTATTCGGTAATCTTTTCGGCGGGGCGATAATCTTATCTTTAATTGGTCCGGTAACCCTAGAGATTTTCAAGGCGCTTAATTTTCCTGTGTTTACAAGCGCTCCGTTTTTGCTGATTTTATATTTTATTCAAACAGCATTTTTTGGAATTTTTGTAGGTTTGGTTCAGGCATTAGTGTTCAGCTTGCTGGCGTTGACATATATAGCGATTTTAAGAGAAGAACAATAGTAGTTTAAAAGGAGGATTATAATGGATGCAGCATATGCAGCGGAAACAACAAAACAGGTAGTGGAGGTAGTGCAAACAATGCCCATTGATGGCAAGGTGATTATTCGGGCAGCAGCATTATTAGGTGCTGGAATTTGTATGGGTGCCGGAGCAATTGGGCCTGGAATCGGCGAAGGTTTTGTAGGAGGTAAGGCCTGTGAAGGAATTGCCAGACAGCCTGAGCTTCAAGGAACCATAACTAGGACTATGCTTATAGCAGATGCAATTGCTGAAACAACAGGTATATATGCGTTAATCGTTTCTCTCCTGTTGATTTTTGTTGTTAGTCCAATATTGTAAAGTTTTATACAATTGAGAGGGCAAGATGAATCTTAATTTTACATTAATAATTCAGATAATAAGCTTCGCTATATTTTTAGGACTTTTGACTAAATTTTTTTATAGGCCTTTGATGAATTATTTAGAAGATAGATCTGCCCAGATTAAGAAAATGGTAGAAGAAACCGAAGGAAACAGAAATATTGTTAACGAGGAAATCAAAAAGGTCCAGGAGGAGCTTAAAAAAACAAAAGAACAGGTCATCAAAATGAAAAAATCTGCTTCGCATGAAGCAGATAAGCATAGAAGAGCAGCTCTTGAGCAGGCTAAAAAAGAAGCTGCCGAGTTGCTTGATAGAGCAAAAAGCGAGATTAAAAAAGAATTAGCAGATGCTAAAGAGAAGCTCAAGGTAGAGGTCGCATCTCTTTCTATAGATGTTGCTATGAAGATTCTAGATAGAGAAGTAAAAGAAAAAGACCATAAAAAACTTATTAGTGAAGCGATAGAAGAATTAGGTAATGCAGGATAACGTAGAAATATTACATGATAGATACGCCCGAGCTCTTTATGAGCATGCTAAAGATACCGGTGAGGTTGATAAGGTAATGCGTCAATTACAGGCGTTAAATGATTTATGGTTATCAAATAGTAATTTCAGAGTCTGCTTAAGGCATCCCTTGATTGCCCGCTGGGAGAAAAAACAAGTTATGAAGCAGTTGGCAAAAATTAAAGATTGCTGTGAGACGCTGCTTAATTTTGTTAATATTCTGATCGAGAATAAAAGAGGCGGTTTAATTCACGGAGTATTTCTTAAATTCAAAGATCTTTATGAACTTTATGAAAATAGAGCCAGTGTCGTTTTAGAAAGCGCGAGAGAGTTGTCCAACGAAGAAAAACAAAGAATGAAACAAGCCTTAAGTGAGGCGTTGAAAAAGAACGTTTCCCTAAAAACCCGCGTTAATAAAGATTTAATTTCAGGAGTAAGGATCCGTCATGGGGATACTGTATTTTCTAACAGTTTGATTTCAAAATTAAATAGATTAAGAGAGGGAATAGTATGAAAATTAAGCCCAGCGAAATAACGTCCATTATTAAACAACAGATAGAAAATTATGAAAATAGGATAGAAACAGCTGAAACTGGAACTGTGCTTAAAGTTGGAGACGGAATAGCAGAAATTTATGGCCTGGATCAGGCTATGTCTGGTGAGCTGTTGGCATTTCCTCAGAATATATATGGCATGGTTTTAAATTTAGAAGAAGCTACAGTGGGAGCATGTATTTTTGGTGATGATTCACTTTTAAAGGAAGGCGATGAAGTTAGACTCACCGGTAAAATCGTTGAGATAGGCGTAGGAGAAGAATTAATTGGTAGAGTGGTTAATGCCTTAGGCCAGCCCGTAGATGGTAAGGGAGACATTAAAGCTAGACAAACTAGCCCTGTTGAGAAGATAGCTCCTAATGTTGTAAGTAGGCAGCCGGTTAAAGAACCTCTGTATACAGGAATAAGGGCAATTGATGCTATGATTCCTATAGGTAGGGGTCAGAGAGAATTAATCATCGGTGATAGGCAAACAGGTAAAACCGCTATCGCAATTGATACAATCTTAAATGCTAAAGGAAAAGACCTTATATGTATTTATGTGGCAATTGGACAGAAGAATTCAACAGTTGCCTCAATACAGGATACATTAACGAAACATGGTGCGATGGATTATACAGTTATTGTCAACGCAGCTGCTGGAGAAGTTGCCCCCATGAGATATTTAGCTCCATATGCCGGATGTACAATAGGAGAGTTTTTCCGTGATAACGGTAAGCACGCGCTGATTGTTTATGATGACCTTACTAAACACGCCCAATCCTACAGAGAACTTTCTTTGTTGCTGAGAAGGCCTCCGGGACGCGAAGCGTATCCGGGAGATATTTTTTATTGTCATTCAAAACTACTAGAGAGAGCTTGTAAATTCAGCGAAGAAAACGGCGGAGGGTCGCTAACGGCGCTGCCGATCATAGAGACACAGGCAGGTGACGTAACAACGTATATACCAACCAATGTTATTTCTATTACAGACGGACAAATTTATCTGGAAACTAGTCTATTTTATCAAGGTGTGCGCCCGGCAATTAATGTAGGCTTAAGCGTTTCTAGAGTTGGTGGTAATGCTCAAGAGAAATCTATGAAACAGGTAGCTGGAAGGCTTAGGTTGGATTTGGCACAGTTTCGAGAGATGGAATCATTTGCTCAATTTGGAACCGAGCTCGACAATGCTACTATTCAACAGCTGGAAAGAGGCAAGCGGCTAGTAGAGATCTTAAAACAGCCACAGTATAAACCTATGCCTCAAGAAGAGCAGGTAATAATTATTTTTGCCGGTGTGCGCGGTTTAATTGACGAGATCGACATTAATGATATGGAGCGCTTTCAGAAAGAGCTATTTGTGTTTTTAAAAGAAAAGCACGGTACCTTGCTTGAACAGCTAAGTCATGAGAAGGTTGTGTCCGATTCCCTGGAGCAGGAATTGACTTTAGTAATTGAGGAATTCAAAAAACAGTTTGTGAGATTATAATTATGGCAACCTTGCGCAGCATAAAAAATAGAATTGGTAGCGTTGAAAAAATTAGGAAAATTGCTAAAGCTATGGAGATAGTAGCGCTTACTCGTCTGCGCAAGATTGAACAAAAGACTCAGGAGGCCAGGGATTATTTCGACAGGCTGCGTGATTTAATGTTCGGCGTTGCTGATAATTTACTTTATGAGGCACATCCTTTCTTAAGAGAGCGAAGCTCAATAAAAAAATCAGCTGTAATTTTAGTTGCTTCAGATAAAGGTTTATGCGGAAATTTTAACGCCACTATTCTTAGTTCTTTTGATAGGTTTGTATCAGAAAACCCTGGTTTAAATATTGCCGGAATAGCCGTGGGAAAAAAATCAGAAACCATTTTTAAAAAACGCAAAATTGAAATAACAGTTGCCAGCGCCCCAGCTTCTCTAAAGGCGCATGATTATCTTGATACAGCTTCACAGCTTGCAGAAAAGATAGCTAAATTGTATTTAGACAGAGAAGTTGATCAACTGGTAATAATTTACAATAAATTTAAAATGCAATTTTTAGGCTCAGCTGAAATCCTTAAATTACTGCCTTTGAAGCTAGAGGGGTTTAAGATTAAAAGAATAAGAGATTATATTTATGAGCCCGATGCTTATGCAGTATTAGATCAGTTGTTAAAAGAATATCTTACTAATCAAATCGGGCAGGTGATTTTAGAATCTAACGCTGCTGAAGAAATGGCGCGTATGCTGGCGATGAAACAGGCGCGAGATAATGCCAACGAGGTAATAGATAAATTAAATTTAAGTTATCATAAAGCACGTCAGTCCAGCATTACAAGAGAGCTGGTAGAGATTACCACAACATTAAACGCATAGATCATTTATTAATTTTTGCACTTGAAGTTAGGAAAGAGAGGAAGTATGAAGGTTGGAAAGATTAAAACTATAATTGGTCCTGTAATCGAAGTAGAGTTTAAGCGAGGAGAGCTTCCGCCGATTAGCGGGGCACTTGAAGTTAAAAATGCCGAGCCCCGTTTAATTCTAGAAGTTCATCAACATGTGGGAGATAATATTGTAAAAACCATTGCTTTGTCTTCTACCGAGGGTTTGCGAAGAGGTATGGAGGTTTTTGATTTAGGCAAGCCAATAGAGGTTCCTGTAGGTAAAGAGACGCTAGGTAGAATGTTTAACGTAATCGGAGAAGTAATAGACGGAGGAAAGAATGTAAGTGCTAATGTTAAAAGTAAGCCTATACATAAAGAACCTCCTTCATTAGAAGAACAAAAGCCGGCAACAGAAATCTTCGAGACGGGAATTAAAGTTATTGATTTGCTTGCACCGTATCCAAAAGGCGGTAAGGTTGGTTTGTTTGGAGGTGCTGGAGTAGGCAAGACGGTTATTATAATGGAGTTGATCCGCAGCATTGCTCTAGAGCATGGTGGGGTTAGTATTTTTGGTGGTGTTGGAGAGCGTTCCCGAGAAGGGAATGATTTATGGCTGGAGATGAAAAAATCTGGCGTTCTGGAGAAGACCGCGCTTGTATTCGGACAGATGAATGAACCTCCTGGTGCCCGGTTTAGAGTAGGGCTTTCTGCTTTGACCATGGCAGAACATTTTCGCGATGAAGAGAACATGGATGTTTTATTGTTTATTGATAATATTTTCAGATTTATTCAGGCAGGCAGTGAGGTTTCTTCGCTTTTAGGGCGCATGCCTTCTGCTGTAGGCTATCAGCCAACGCTGGCAACTGATTTAGCGGCTTTGCAGGAGAGAATCACATCAACCAAGAAAGGTTCGATTACATCTATTCAGGCTATTTATGTGCCTGCGGATGATTTAACTGATCCTGCTCCAGCAACTTGTTTTAGCCATTTAGACGCTACAACAGTTTTATCTCGTGAGATAGTTGAGCTAGGAATTTATCCTGCAGTTGATCCGCTTGATTCAACATCTAAAATTTTGAATCCTGAAATTCTAGGGATAGAGCACTATAGCGTTGCTAGAGAAGTGCAGAGAATTCTGCAGCGATACAGAGACTTAAAAGATATTATTGCAATTTTAGGAGCCGAAGAACTTGCAGAGGAAGATAAGCGCATTGTTGCCCGTGCGCGCAAGATTCAGAAATTTTTGTCTCAGCCGTTTTTCGTTGCGCAGGAGTTTACCGGTCAGCCGGGAAAATATATTAAACTGGAAGATACTGTGAAGGGTTTCAGGGATATTATTTCCGGAGAGCTGGATGGATTACCCGAGCAGGCTTTTTATATGGTGGGAGATATCCAAGAGGCTAAAGAGAAAGCAAATAAGCTACAGGAATAAAGAAATCTTTTTGTTGACAAAAAAAGCCTCTGTTATTATTATAGTATGAATATTAAAGGGCGATTAGCTCAGTTGGTTAGAGCATCTGACTTACATTCCAATCTGAGTTTTTTTCATAAGCTGTTGTAATTGCTGTAAATACGGTCTTCGTAAATCACTTACGGAGATTTTTTGTTTTAATAGAGTTTAATAGTTTTTAATGGTTTTTAATGCTGTATGGACACCTATATGGACACCAAGTAGGCAGGGGGTGGGCTTAAGGGGATATCCACATAGTTAGACCGAAGGTCGTCAAGAAACCGCTTTCTTGAAACACTACATTTACTCTTTTCTTTGTAGAATTAGATGTTATTCTTTTAGTAATAGACAGATAAAGGTAAACCATCAGAGATGGTGGGACGCAAAGCCACGGGTCTAGGAAGGGTCAGCCTAGATTAATATAAAGTCTTTTTGAAGAATATCTTAGGCAATTATCCTTTATTTAGATAGCCGGGTTACCAAAAGGTGGTTCGGCTTTCTATTTAAACATAAGGAGAGTTAAAATGAAAAAGAAAAAAATCCTAGGAATAATTATTTGTTTAATAGTGATAGCAAGCCTCTGTTTTTTAGGTAATGCTGTGGCATTTCAAGGTCAAGATGCTAATACAAAATTAAATCAACAGGCTAATAAGCTTTTGACGCCAGATGTGAAAAAGATCAATGAACTTGCGTCTGATGTCCGGGCAAATATCGAAAGACTCACTCAGAAAAGAAGTGACATAGAAATTTCGAGTTGGAATTTGTCTACGGAGACACCACATAGAATAATTTCTAAAAACATTAGATTAGGCAAAAATATTCAAATCAACAAAGATAATATAGAGTCACTTACGAAAAATTTCATTTTGAGTCAACGAGATTTGCTGAAAGCGGATATAACTAATCTGAAGTTAATAAGGGCGCATAACATCAACAATAAATGGTATGTAACATATCAGCAATATCTAAATAATATCCCAGTATATTATGGACTTGTTGAAATTAGAATGAGTGGAAAAGGAGAAATTTCGCTTTTTGGTTCAGATTACCATTCTGAAATAGAAATTTCCACCAAACCTTCGATTCTTGATGAAAAAGTTATACGCATAGCTCAAAAGGATATTGAGTTCAATGAAAGCACAGATTCAATATTTTCTTATCCAGGACTTATAGTTCTACCTGTTCAAGATGGCGGATCTATAAAATATCAGCTTGCCTACAGACTCGTACTTTCTACCAAAAACCCTATTGGAAGCTGGGTTTTCTTTATTGATGCGCACAATGGAACGATACTTGCCAAGTATAACAATATCAAATTTTACCAAATTGATGGCAGTGTTAATGGAGAAATATTACCGCAATATTATGATGATGAATTGGTGCAGAAAAATTTTATTCATGAAAGGGTTGAAGTTCAAGATATTGGATATGATTATACTGATTTGGATGGATATTTCAGCATTACTGGAGATGCAGATGAAGGAGAGCAATTTACTTTAATTTCAGAATTAAAAGGCCCATATGTAGATGTGGATTATGAAGATGGTGATGATGCAATTTATCTCGAAGAAATTGAAGCTCAGGGAACGTATGATTGGACATGGGATGCTTCTTTAGGGAGGCAGGACGAACTCAATGTTTATTATCACGTCAATCGAATCCATGATTATGTAAAGAATAATCTTGGGTTTTCTGGCATGGATTATCAAATGAAGGCAATGGTTTCTGTTTTTGAATATTGGGATAATGCATTTTACAACCCAGATGATGAAAGCATTAACTTTGGAGCAGGTGGTGTAGCTTATAGAAATTTTGCTCTTTTTTCTGACGTTATTTATCATGAGTATGCCCATGGCGTTACTGATCATATTTATCCGGAAGGTTCGCTGCCTTATTTTGGACAATCAGGAGCAATGAACGAGGGTTTTTCAGATTACTTTGCGTGTACAATTAGTAATGAGCCTTATTTAGGAGAGGGGGGGCTCAGTAAATTTGGCTTGCCATACATGCGTACAGTTGATAATTCGGCTCGATACCCAGATGATTATATCAACCGAGTACATCATGACAGCATGATTTTTTCTGGTTCTTTGTGGGATTTGAGAGAAATGTTAATAGATAAATACGGTGAGAATTATGGCATAAAAAAAACCGATACTTTATCACATCTTGCTCGCTTTGGATATCCTGAAAATTTTGAGGATTATCTCCTTGAACTTTTATTTGTTGATGATGATAATGGCAATATTTATGACGGCACACCTAACTCTGTCGAAATATATACGGCTTTTTCTAGACATGGAATAGGTCCTGAGCCCACTGCGGTAGGTATTCAATATTTTGGTTCATTTATTGATGATGCAAATGGCAATAATAACGGATTGCTTGATCCGGGTGAAACTGTAGAGCTTGAAGTCACCCTTTTAAATAATCTTATAGAAAGTCTAGGCGGTTATGCAATTCATAATGTTACAGCTAGGCTAGTTAGCGTCGATCCATATATTACCGTTTCGAATAAGAAAATTTTGGTTGGAGATCTTAAACCTCAGGAAACGGGTGTTGCAAGATTTAAGATTACGCTGGAAGATGCACCTGTTGATTGGAACGATTATCAAATTGACTTTTCTTTAGAAATAACCGGTTCCCCTGTTACTACAAATAATTTTTCTATAGATGCTACGGATTTTTGGCAAAGCAATTTTCGGATTCCAGTTGCATTTTTGGATTTGACTCATAGAAAATCCTGGTATTATGATGAAGAGCTAGGAAATAATGATCGTTTTGCAAATCCGGGGGAAACAGGAGAGATATTAATTGCTGTTAAAAACACCGGTCTTCTTGTTGCCACGGGAGTAGTTGTAAAAGTTGCTTCAAACAGTCCATATGTATTTGTTCTAGAGGATGAGGCTTATATTGAGGATATCGATCCAGGAGATAGTGGATATGCTTCTGTGATGGTTCAATTTTCTGATACAGTTCCCGTAGGCATAGAAGTTGACTTTAAAGCTGAAATTAGCGCTGACGAAGGTTTTTTAATGTATTTTCCAATAGAGATATTTGTTCCCAGGATAATATTTGATGATCATGCTTCATCAAGCGGAGTTGTTGGGGATTCTACTTATTATCTTCAGCAAGCTGTGTTTGGTGATTATGATAATGATAATGATCTGGATATCTATATGGCTATGCATGAAGATTGGACAGTTCCAGCCCTGGATTTGCTCTATCGAAACAACGCAGATGGCACGTATACAGAGTTAGGAGAAGAAGCAGGAGTGAATTCATTGTTGTCTTCAACGCGCGCTACGTTTTTTGACTATAATAATGATAACTGGCTAGATTTATTTATTTTGCACGATGAGGATAATACTCTGTTTCGCAATAATGCAGATGGAACTTTTACTGATGTAACTATGGAAGCAGACATAGATACTAACGGACAGGGTAACACAAACAATACCGCAGGTATATTAATCGGAGATTTTGATAACGATGGTTGGCTTGATGTATTTACCGGCGGAGCATTCTATCGAAATAATGCTGACGGTAGCTTTACTGATATCATTGAGCACTCAGGTATCATAGGGGGATCCGGCTATAAATATGTATCAATAGCCCTTGATTTCGATAACGATAATGACTTAGATATTCTCTGGTCAAGCCGTGACGAAGATGTTCTCTATCGCAATGACGGCAACTTTACGTTTTTTGATATTTCTATAGAAGCAGGTATATTAGAGCGTGAACAATTAATTATTAGCGATATAGCAATAGGTGACTATAACAATGATGGTTGGCTTGATGTATATATTGTTTCACGCGGAGGATATTCATGGTATAACCCAACCCCAAACATGCTTTATCGTAATAATGGCGATAGTACATTTTCGGAGGTAGGGGCATATGCCGGAGTAAATGATAGTTTAGCATTAGGAGGCGACGCAATTTTTGCCGACTATAATAACGACGGATACTTAGATATTTTTGTAGCAAATGAAGGTAGGCAAAGCGAAGATTGTTATGGTGGTTGCTCTAGGTCGTTTCAGGCAGACTCTCTTTTTATAAATAACGGTAATGATACATTTTCTGATATCGTTTCTGGAACTATGGCAACTGCACCAGAAGTTGGAAGCACGCTTAATTGGAGGATTAGCTCCGCAGATAGCAATGATGATGGGTTCTTGGATATATACTATGCCCATACTGATTTCGATAGTCCAGATATTAATCAACTACTTATTAATGATTATTTTACTGATACACAAAATAATTGGCTTAAGGTTAAGCTTGAAGGAACAACAAGTAACAAAGATGGTATCGGAGCTAAAGTAAAAGTTGTTTGTGATGGTCAAGAACAATTAAGAGAAGTATCTAATCATCAGGGGCAGAGTTTAGAAGTAGAGTTTGGACTAAAAGGATATTCATCGATAGATTTGTTAGAAATAACCTGGCCAAGTGGACAAATGCAAAGCTTGCAAGATATAGCTGCGAATCAGACTATTGCTGTTATTGAAGAGGATAGGCCACCAAGGCCACATCCGGGCAAGAAGTCCATTTTACCCTTTTTGTTTTAGCTTGTCGATCTGAAGACCGCGAGTTTAAATCTTATAGTGCCTGTCACCTCCACATTTTTTGAAATCTGACTATGCCGCTTATTTCCACCGCTATTGTTTTACCAACAAGCGCTTCCGCAGAATAACTTAACTCGTTATCATTGTCTCCGAATAATTTTCTATTGACAGTTAAGGATTATATCATTATCATAGTATAAATATTAAAGGGCGATTAGCTCAGTTGGTTAGAGCATCTGACTTACATTCAGAGGGTCGAGGGTTCGAGTCCTTCATCGCCCATTAAGATTTTGCGAAGCAAAACTAGTCCTGAGCTTTTGTTGGATTAATTGTTTGAAGCGAGGGACCAGGATAAAAAATCTGTTCTTTGTAACATAGGGTAATTTTCTAAGGGCCCGTGGTGTAGCTTGGTTAACATGTCAGATTGTCGATCTGAAGATCGCGAGTTCAAATCTCGTCGGGCCCGTTAAGTTTGCCGAAGGAAAATAACACCGAGCTTATTAAAAATAAGCGAGGAGACATTAAACCAAACCCCCGTATTGACTTACGGGGGTTTTTTATTTTTTCTCTTTCGATGTGAAACTTTTTTTATAATTTTGTTGTCTAAGGCAATGAAAGGAGGTGGGTAGAAAACTTGAAGGGTTACAAAAAGACTTATAAAAAGAGGAGGATAAGAATTATGAAAAAAATAATTACAGTTTTTATGATTGGTTTAATATCTTTGGCTGGTGTGGTAATCTTTTTGACCCCTGGCTATGCGAGCGATTGGGATACAGCAGGAAAGATATTTGCAGGTATTGAAGGAATGAGAGTGCTCTCAGGTGGCAACATAGATATTATTGGCAGCATGACAGGGATAAACAGACATAAAGGACATTCACATACAAGTTATGCTAAATGCCATCCGCACTGTTCGCATAGGGTGTGGGTTCCTAAAATGGTTTGGAAGAAAAAATACGTTCCGCAACATAAAGAATACAGCGAAAAATATGGTGAAATCATAGTAGAAAGCCATTACATCAAATATCAGGTTGAACGGGGAGGAAAATGGATTTACGCATGTAAATGAGCCAAAGCTTCTTAAATATTACAAAAAAAGTGAAAAAAGAGGAGACGGTATCTCCTCTTTTTTATCATCTTAATGTGAAAAACCCCTGAAAATCAACAAATATCGTTTATTTTCTTTTATTGAGATTATAGCTTTTCTTATGTTATAATAGCCGCAAAAGGAGTTGGCATGGTTAGCTTTGAAGAATTCAAAAAGCTTGAGTTGGTTACGGCAAAAATCAAAAGTGTCGAAGACCATCCTAAAGCAGATAAGCTTTTTGTATTGAAAATTGATATTGGCACAGAGGAAAAAACTTTGGTTGCAGGTATTAAGCAAAACTATTGTCCCGACGAGCTAATTGGTAAATCTATAGTAGTTGTAAGTAATTTAGAACCTGCTGAAATTAGAGGCGTGGTATCAGAAGGAATGTTGTTGGCTGCTCAAGATGAAAACGGCATATCTGTTTTGTCTCCTGATAGAGAAATTAAAATAGGTAGTAAGGTAAGATAATATGGAGATTAAATTATATTTAATAGTTCTGTTTTTCGGAACACTGTTAGGTTTAAATCTTGCCCGTTTATTAATTGTGAAAATTTCAAGGACAGAAGTAGTTGAAGATGAGAAAAAGGCTCGAAGCAGAGAATCTATGATACGAAAGGTTCTAAGTAGAGTTCCGGAAGTAGGTGCAGATAAACAAAAAGTTAAAACTGATTCATCTGTTTTGGAGAAGAAAATTCTCTATGAAGATGAGCTTAACCGGATTCTTCAGATTGAGCAGGAGATTTCCGCTAATGCTCAATTAGCAGATGTTTCTCGTGTCATAGTCGAGAATGCCATGAAGACATTTGGTGTTGATAGATGTGTTTTACTGTTGCTTGATCCGGAAACCAAAATACTTAAAATACAATATTCTATTGGTTTAATCGATGAAGATATTAATAGTACGAGTCTTAAGTTAGGAGAAGGATTATCTGGTTATGTTGCCGAGAGAAATCAGATGATGGCTATAGAAGATGTTAAAAAAGAATTCTGGTCTAAGGGAGAAAAAGAGTATTATTACACCGGCCCCCTAGTCAGCATTCCCCTAACGACACAAAACATGGTTTTCGGAGTATTGAATATCGATCGTAAGAAAACAGGAGAGGTTTTTAACGACGACGATATCCGTTTTATCAAGAGTTTAGCTGTGCAGAGTGCGATTGCCATACAAAATGCCAGATTGTACGAAGAGGTTCAAGAGGGCTATCTCAGGACAATAATGGCTTTGGCAGAAGCCTTGGATGCAAAAGACCCGTATACTCATAAACACTCAGAGAACGTTACCAGGTTTGCCGTGGCAATTGCAGAGGAGCAGGGATTATCTTTATCAGAGATTGAAAAAATTAGAAGAAGTGGTCTTATGCACGATATTGGAAAAATCGGTATTAAAGACGATATCCTTACAAAGCCTGGTAAATTGACCGATGAAGAATTTGAGCAGATAAAAACTCATCCTGAGAAAGGTGAAAGCATCCTGCGGTCTTTGCCTTTTCTGGAGGAAATCTCAAAAATAGTACGCCATCATCACGAACGTTATAATGGTGCAGGATATCCGGATAAGTTAAAAGGTTATCAAATAGAATCAGGTGCTAAGATATTGGCGGTTGCGGATGCGTTTGATGCCATGGTATCTGATAGACCATATCGAAAAGCATTGAGTTTAGAAATAGCACGCGGAGAATTAGAGCGCAACAGCGGAACACAGTTTGATCCGGCGGCAGTTGAGGCATTTCTTAAGGTCCTTCAGAAAAATCCAAACATTATTAAAAGTTAGTCATATCATTATCTTATGGCAGAAGTATTAACAGAAAATATTCGTATATCTACAGAAGGCAATACCGACATTGTGGATATTTCAGATTTAGTTCAGAAAAAACTGAGCTCAGTAAAATTTAAAAATGGTATTGTTAATATTTCTGTTGCAGGTTCTACTGCATCAATTACAACTTGTGAATATGAACCTGGCGTTATATCGGACCTGAAGCAAATATATGAAAAACTTATTCCTGAAAATAAGCAGTATAATCATAATTTTGCTTGGAAAGACGGCAATGCACATTCTCATTTAAGAGCTGCTCTTACGGGTCCGAGTGCTTCTATTTCATTTCAGGATGGTGAGCTTTGCCTGGGGACTTGGCAACAGATAGTTCTTCTAGATTTTGATAATCGGCCTCGCCAGAGAAATATTATGCTTCAGTTTATCGGTAAATAATTATGGCTTCGGTTGAGCTTAAACAATTTATTCCTTCTCACATATGTATCAAGTGTGATGTTTGCTGTAGATTTACAGAAATGGATAGCGATTGGACACCTAAGCTAACTAAAGAAGAGCTATTATGTTTGGTTGAAGAAGGATATCCCCCCAGCATTTTTAAAAAAAATCAAAGCATCAGAGCCGTTCTATTTAAAGATGTCTATATTTGTTCGTTGCTTGCACATGCTGAGCATAAATGTACAATTTACAAACATAGGCCTTTTGAATGTAGCTTGTATCCTTTTATTTTGGAAAAAGATAATGGTAAATTGATGTTGAGTGTTGATACACAATGTCCTTTTATAAAAGACAAACTAGAATTTGTTGAATTTAAAAAGCATGTTGAATATTTATATAAAACTTTGTCTTCACAAGCCTGCCGTAGCTTAATTGCTGATAATCCGCAATTGATTGATGCTTATAGAGGATCAGTCATTGCGCTGTGCGAGCTAAGTTAATAAAATGAATACCTTAAAGTTGAAAGATAGAAAAATTTTTGACCGCTTTATTAATTTAAAAGGGAGTTCTCTTTCCTGTTTCTCATTTGCCAATGTTTTTATATGGAGCGATGTCTTTGACATTTCTTGGGAATTTATCGACGAAAATCTTTGTATTTTTATGAAAGATTCCATAGGTTGCTTTATGTATTTGCCTCCTTTGGGTAGTTCGCACAGTGAGAATGTTCTGGAGAAATGTTTTTGCACTATGGAGGAAATTAATAACGGAAGCGGTATTTCTAGGATTGAGAATATAGACAAAGAAGATGTAAGTTTTTTTCGAGATACGGGCTTAACATGTAGAAGAAAAGATGGAGAATATGTTTATTTAACAGAAGAACTTTGCAATTTAAAAGGTGATTCTTATAAGAAAAAAAGGTCAGCTAGAAATTATTTCTTGAAAAATTACAACTTTAGAATTGTGCCTTTTTCTTCTAAATACACAAATGATTGCACAGCTCTTTATGAGCGTTGGGCGAAAAGTAGAAGTGCTGCTAATGATGATTCTATTTTTCAACAGATGCTCAAAGATTCTTATACTGCTTTGAGTAGGGCGCTTGAGCATTATGGTAGTTTAGATTTGCAGGGTAAGATTGTGCTTGTAGATGGTATGGTCGCAGGTTTTAGTATTGGCTATGCAGTAAGCAAAGACACATTCTGCATTATTTTTGAGATTACAGATTTAAAGATTAAGGGTTTATCTCAATTTTTATTCTGGGATTTTTCTAAAGACAAAAAAGAATTTCGCTATATTAACGCAATGGATGATTCAGGATTAGATAGTCTTCGTAAAGTAAAATTATCTTACAGGCCACATAAAATTGAGCCTGTATTTATTGCTAGCAAGAATTAGAATGAAAGATAAAATTGAAGATATAAAATTTGTTATAGTTGACGTTGAGACAACAGGACTATCTCCATTTTCTGGTGATAGAATTTGTGAAATAGCAGCGGTAGAAGTAAAAAATAAAGAGATACTTGATGTTTTTCATTCTTTGGTTAATCCCCAGCGACAAATATCTGCGGCAGCATCAGCGGTGAATCATATTACTAATTCTATGGTTAAAGATGCTCCTTCAAGCCGGACAATTATGTCAAAGTTTTTAGGATTTATAAAGGGAAGTTGTCTTGTGGGTCATAATGTAAATTTTGACATGGGCTTTATTAGAAATGAGCTTTCTCTAATCGGCAAGAGCATTTCTCAGAATACCGGGATAATTGATACTTTGAGCATGGCTAGAAGTCTTCTTCCTAAGTTTGAAAGACACGCTTTGTGGTATTTATCTCAGGCTTTAAATTTACGCACTGTGCAGGAGCATAGAGCACTTTCTGATGTAAAATTGACAAAACAGGTTTTTGATAAACTTATTGATTTGGCTAGAGGCCAGGGCGTAGATTCATTTTCTAGCTTGCATAATCTTTTTGGAGTAAATTCTGATTTAAACGATATGTTAAACGACGACAAAATTTCATCAATAAAAAAAGCTATTAATAGTAAAGCTATGTTAGAGATTCAATATCTTTCTTTTAATGGTTCTGAAGTTACCAAGCGCAAGGTTTCACCAGAAGAAATTAAAGAACAAAGAAATAATTATTTCTTAGATGGTTTCTGTCATTTGAGAAATGAAAAAAGGAGTTTTAGGGTTGATCGGATCATTGCAGTTAAAAACATATGATTATGTTGGTGACGGCATAGCTGTATTTAATGCTGTTAAGCATCGCGAGGGCAGCTTTTTCTTAGATAGCAGCATGGATGTTTATGGGCTGGGTCGTTTTTCTTTCATAGGGTTTGATCCTTTTCTTATCTTAAAAAAGAAGGATAAAAAGCCGTTTCAAGATTTAAGGAACGCTCTGAATAAGTTTAAAGTAAATGGTTTTGATCAGGTTTCTCCTTTGCCTGCAGGGGCAGTAGGATTTTTTGGTTATGATTTAGGTTTATTAATGGAGAAGGTGCCTCTTAAAGCAACAGACGATTTATTGTTACCGGATAGTTTGATAGGATTTTATGATGTTGTTATTACGATAGATCATTGGCAGAAAAAATTACATATTTTTTCTTCCGGGTTGCCTGAAAAAAATAGTATTTTAGCTAAAAGACGCGCAGTGTTGCGTCTTAAAGAGACTATTAGAATTTTATCAGAAATAGAAATGGATGGCGGAAAATATGATAACACCCTTCCTGTGATTATTGCAGAGACAACACCTTGTTATGGGTCATTGGGTATAACAAGTAATTTCAGCAAACAACAATATCTTCAGATTGTACAAAAAGCGTTGCGCCATATTGCTGCTGGAGATATCTATCAGGTAAATCTTTCACAGAGGTTTGCTTTAGAGTTGCCGCGTTCATTTTTAAATTCTAAAGATAGAGAATTTGCCATGTTTAAATTATTGCGCAATATTTCTCCGTCTTCGTTTGGAGCATTTTTCAATTGTGAAGATTTTACTATTATTAGTTCTTCTCCAGAAAGATTCCTTCAGGTGCGTGAAAGAAATGTAATAACTAGACCCATGAAGGGTACTCGTGCCCGGGGAAGCAGCAGCCTGGAAGATAAAATAAACAAAAAACAATTACTCAACAGTAAGAAAGACAGTGCGGAGCTGTTAATGATAGTTGATTTACTTAGAAATGATTTAGGCAGAGTTTGTGAATATGGTTCTGTAAAAGTTAAGGAAATGCGAAAACTGGAGACGTACAATACAGTTTTTCAAACTACCTCTACGGTTGAGGGGTTGTTGCATAAAGACAAAGACAGAGTTGATTTGCTTAAAGCATGTTTCCCCGGTGGGTCTATTACAGGATGTCCTAAGATTCGTTCTATGCAAATAATAGAGGAGCTAGAACCAACCAGGCGCTCTGTATATACCGGTTCTTTGGGATATTTAAGCTTTTCAGGAAATATGGATTTGAATATTCTAATTAGGACATTACTTGCAAAAGATGATAAAGTGTATTTTCAGGTTGGTGGTGGGATTGTGGCAGATTCTAAGCCGGATAAGGAATACCAAGAAACATTAATAAAGGCCAAGGCATTATTTTCCTGCCTGCAATCTCAGTGTAGCGAAAAAGCAATGATTAAGGCCTAAAATATGGATGAATCAATAATTTATTTTAACGGTAAGATTATTCGAAGCGATAAGAGAAAAACTGTTTGTTTTAAAGACTCAGGTTTTTTATACAGCCTAGGTTTGTTTGAGACCATGCGTTCGTATAGTGGAAAAATTTTTTGTTTCAAAGAACACATTAAGCGCATCAAAAGGTCAGCTGTTTTGCTTAAAATTAATATAACCGAGAACGAAAGAGAATTACAAGCTGCAGCTAATAATGTTTTGCAGAGGAATAAATTGAAGAATGCCTATGTTAGACTTACATGTTGGAAGGGCGACAAAGAAATAAATACCTTAATATTTGTAAAGAGCTTACCAAAGCTTCCCCAAGGTATTTATAAGAATGGATTTAAGGCATTAATATCTGATTTTCGTGTGAATGAATATTCTGCAATTGCAGGGATTAAATCATTGAATTATTTGAATTTTTATTTAGCAAGACGTTTTGCTCAGATAAAAGGATATAATGAAGCGATAATGTTAAATACGAAAGGTTCTGTTGTCGAAGGCTCGTACAGTAATTTATTTATTGTTAAAAATAAAATATTGTTTACGCCTTCACTGGATTGTGGCTGTCTTCCTGGTATTGCCAGAGGAGTAGTTTTAGATTTGGCCAAAAAGCTTAAGATTAAAGTAAAAGAAACAAGAATTGCTTTAAAGGAATTGATTTCGGCGGATGAAGTATTTGTAACAAATTCTCTTATAGAAGTTATGCCGGTTACTTATATTAAAGATAAAAAAATCAACAAAGGCATTACAGGAGAAATAACAGGAATATTATCTAAGCAATATAGAGGGTTGGTAGAAAAGTGATTAAAAAAAGTATAAAACAATTAGTGGTGCCAGTTAAGTTTTCCCACTCTGCACTGGCTTGCGGTTCGGATTTAAAAAACACCTTCTGTTTTGCTAGAGGGAAATCTTTATTTATGAGTGAGAATAATGGAGATTTGGAGGATCTGAGTAATTTTTCTAAATATGAAGGAAACATTTGTTCTGCTGAAAAAAAGTTTAAGGTGGCCCCGAAATTTATAATATATGATTTACATCCTGAATACTGGTCGGCAAAATTTGCGTCTGCAAAACTGAAAAATAATTCTAGGCTTACCGGAATACCTATACAGCACCATCATGCTCACATAGCTTCTGGTATGTGGGATAATAATTTGACTTCAAAAGTTATTGGTGTTAGTTTCGATGGAACCGGTTATGGATTTGATGGAAATATATGGGGAGGGGAGTTTTTTGTTGGAGGATATAACAATTTCCGCAGAGTAGCGCATCTAAAGAATATGATGGTTCCTGGTGGAAAGCAGGCAATAATTGAGCCATGGCGCATGGCATTTTCCTGGCTGTATTCTATTTATAAAGACGATATCTGGAATTTAAAGATAGATTTTATCAAGAAACTAAACAGAAAAAATGGTCGCTTGATTACTCAAATGATTGATAAGGAAATTAACTGTCCAAAAACTTCAAGCGCAGGAAGATTGTTTGATGCTGTTTCTGCACTCCTGGGTATCAGAAATAAAGTTTTGTTTGAGGCTCAGGCGGCAATAGAGCTGGAAAAAGCAGCTGCGAAAGCCAAGATTTTCCTACAGAAGGCATATAGCTATGAAATAAAGTCAGGAGATTGCATGGTAATCAACCCGGCTGGAATCTTTAGAGATATAGTGGCAGATTTGAACCGCAAGGTGTCTTTAGAAAACATCGCCTACAGATTTCATTATACTGTTGCCCAGATTATAAAAGATACATGCTTAAGATTGCGCAAAAAATACAAAATAAATAATGTAGTGTTAAGCGGGGGAGTTTTTCAAAATAAGATTTTGAGAAATTTAACTAATGAATTAATGCAAAAAGATAAATTTAGTGTTTACTCTCATAATAGAATTTCCACAACAGATTCTGGTATAAGCGTTGGACAGTTAATGATCGCCAGACAGCGCATTAATAGAAAGGTAAGAAAATAAATGTGTTTAGCAATACCCATGAAGATAGTTAAAATAGAGGGTGATTTTGCCACTGTTTCCGTCGCAGGTGTAAAGCGCCGAGCTAATATCCATCTGGTTCCTAATCCTAAAATCGGAGATTATATTATTGTTCATGCAGGTTTTGGGATACAGAAATTGAATGAAAAAGAAGCGAAGAAAACCCTTAAATTATTCAAATGAAATATATTGATGAATTCAGAAATAAATCGGCAGCGAGAAAGATCATAAAAAAGATCTATAAAATTACTCCAGAAGATTTTAGGATTAATCTTATGGAAGTTTGCGGTACGCACACAAATAGCTTTTTTCGCTACGGATTGAATAATCTTCTGCCGGAGAATATCGATCTTCTCTCAGGTCCGGGGTGTCCGGTATGTGTCTCCTCGCAAGATTATATAGATAAAGCAATAGAATATTCAAAGCTAAAGGATGTAATTTTAACTACATTTGGAGACATGATAAGAGTGCCAGGAACAAATACTTCTTTAGAGAAACAAAGAGCTGAGGGTTCTGATGTTCGCATAGTATATTCTCCTTTGGATTCTTTGGATATAGCTTCAAAAAATAAAGAGAAGAAAGTAATATTTTTAGCAGTAGGTTTTGAGACAACCATTCCTATAGTAGCATTAACTATATTGCAGGCGAAAAAGATGGGCTTGAAGAATTTTTCTGTTTTTTGCTCCCATAAACTTATTCCTCCGGCGATGAAGGTTTTATTAGCTGACGAAAGGTTAAATATACAAGGTTTTATATGTCCGGGACATGTAAGTACAATTATAGGTGCTCAAGCTTATAAATTTGTTGCCAGAAAATTCCACATACCTTGTGTTGTCGCCGGGTTTGAGCCGATAGATATGCTTAAGGGAATTTATATGTTGGTTAAGCTAATATTAAAACAGAAGGCACAGGTCGAAATCCAATATAAAAGGGTGGTAAGGCAGAAAGGAAATCCTAAAGCACTTAAAATAATATCCGATGTTTTTAAAGTCGCAGATGTCCAATGGCGGGGTTTAGGGATTCTCCCTAGAAGTGGATTAGTTGTTAAAGATAAATTTTCTGCTTTTGATGCTGAGAAAGTTATGCCTTTAAAGAAGATAGTTGTTAAGAAGACTAAATCTCAAGAAAGATGTCTCTGCGGAGAGGTTTTAAAAGGTATCATTAAGCCAACTCAATGCCCCAATTTTGGCAAACAATGTAAGCCCTCTTTTCCTCTTGGGCCTTGCATGGTTTCATTTGAAGGAGCATGCTCAGTATATTACAAATTTGGCAACAGGCGTTCATTTTGATTGATTTATCTAAGGCAAAGTGCTAGAATTACTTAATAAACAAGGAGGATTATTATGGACGAGATATTAGAGATTTTAGAAAATGATGCTCGCATAACAGCAAAAGAAATAGCTACGATGACTGGCAAGTCCGTTGCTACTATAAAAAAAGCAATAAAAAAGCATGAGAAAGACGGAGTAATACTTAAATATAAAACCGTGATTAATAAAGAGCTTATACAGGAACAGCAGCAAATGGTTAGGGCGTTAATTGAGGTTAATGTTGCTCCTCAGAAGGATGTTGGCTTTGATTATCTTGCAGAGAGAATTTATCAGTTTCCTGAGGTCAACAGCTGTTATCTAGTTTCAGGTAGTTATGATCTCTTATTAATCGTTGAAGGTAAAGACATTAATACTGTAGCGAACTTTGTTTCTGCAAAGCTTGCTCCTATGGAAAATGTACGAGGCACTACAACGCATTTTCTTTTGCAGAAATATAAAGAGGATAACCAGATTTTAAAAAAGAAGGATAGGCGTAAACGACTAGCAATATCGTATTAAAAAAATGAAGATATCAAAACGTGTTGAACAAATGAAGCCCTCAGGTATTAGGGCATTTTTTGACCTTGTTTTAGGGATGAAAGATGTTGTGTCTCTAGGAGTAGGAGAGCCGGACTTTGTCACTCCCTGGAACATACGAGAAACAGCGATTTATTCTTTGGAGCAAGGGCTTACATCGTACACATCCAATAAGGGCATGATTGAGCTGAGAAAACAAATAGCTCATTTCTTAAAACAAAGATACGGTTTAAACTATGATCCTGAGGAAGAAATTCTGATAACTGTAGGCGTAAGCGAGGCATACGATTTGGTAATGCGCTCAATAATAAATTCTAACGATAGCATTTTAGTTCCGGAGCCGTCATATGTATCATATTATCCGCTTGTTTCTTTAACAGGGGGAAAACCGGTTTATGTAAAAACCAATATAGGAGATGGGTTTAAACTTAAACCGAAGCGCATTCATGATCTTTGCTCCAAAAATACCGTAGGACTTGTTATTAATTATCCGGCAAACCCGACGGGAACATCTTATACCAAAGATGAGTTACGTGAAATAGCTAAAATCGCAATAAAAAAAGATTTAGTTGTTATTAGCGATGAAGTTTATGACGAGTTGACCTACGACTATAGACACACTCCGCTTGCAACACTTAAGGGAATGAAATCCAGAACAGTTTATTTAAACGGATTTTCTAAATCATACGCTATGACAGGATTCAGAATTGGCTATGCTTGTGGACCTAAAAAAATAATACAAGCTATGACAAAGATTCATCAATATACCATGCTCTGTGCATCTATTACTGCTCAGATTGCAGCACGGGAAGCTCTAAGAAATAGCATGAAATCTGTCGAACAAATGAAGAAAGAATACCGCAGAAGAAGAGAGTTTGTTGTTGATGGACTTAACAAGCTTGGGCTTTCTTGCAGAAAACCAGAGGGCGCTTTCTATGTTTTTCCTTCGATAAAAAACACAGGCTATAATTCTTTGGATTTTGCAGAAGAGTTGCTTAAGAAAAAAAAGGTTGCTTTGGTGCCAGGTACAGCATTTGGACCTTCGGGGGAAGGACATGTGCGCATTGCATTTGCTTCAAGCTTCGACAACCTCAAAGAAGCTTTGCAGCGCACAGCTGAGTTTTTAAAAAGATAGCACATGAATCTCTTCTTTGTAATATTGGGGATAAAGTTGATTAGATGAGTAAGTCTAGTAAGCAGAAAAAAGATCTCGATTTCGAAATTTCATTTTACGAAAATATCTTAAAAAGAACGCCTGAGTTTTCCGAGGCACTTATTGCATTGGGCGATGCTTATACAAAAAAAGGTTTTTATGTCAAGGGTCTGGAAGTAGATAAGAAGCTGTCTATTCTTAAGCCTGAAGACCCTATCATTTTTTACAATCTTGCCTGCAGTTTTTCTTTGTTGCGTGATATAGAAAAGTCACTGGATGCCCTTCAAAAAGCAGTTCTGTTGGGCTATGATGATTTTGTTTATATGCAAAAGGATACAGATTTAGATAATGTGCGCTCAGATGTTAGATTTAAAGAAAAGATTTTAAAGTTTAAGCCACCGATTGCCAAGAAGTAACAAAATCCCTTCATAATATATGGATATCAATAAGAACCCAAAGAAATATCACAGGATAAAAAATTTACTTTCGTTCCTGGATATCATCTTACAGGGTTCAATTTTATTGATAATTACGTTATCCGGATTCTCTCTTTTCTTGAAAAATCAGGTGTCTGGAGTGTTTGAGAACTTTTATTTAGTTGTTGCCGGATATATCTTTTTGCTTGCGACAATTTTTTATTTTATTACATTGCCAATAAGCTTTTTTGAAAACTATTATTTAGAACATCAATATAATCTTTCAAATCAAAAAATAACAAGCTGGTTTAAAGATAGTCTAAAAGAAACTATCATTGGATTATTGATTTTGCTAATCTGTGGAGAGTTTGTCTATTTTATCTTACGTAATTTTTCGGAGATTTGGTGGATTTTTGCCGGATTTTTCTGGATATTTATAAGTGTAGTGTTGGCAAAAATTACCCCAACGTTGTTGATACCGTTATTCTATAAGTATATTCCTTTGGAAAAAGAAGAGCTGAAGGATAAAATTTTAAAATTGTTCAATACGCGTAAAGTTAAGATTAAAGATGTATATGTAATTAAATTTTCGGAGAAAACTAAAAAAGCTAATGCCATGGTTTGCGGTTTTAGTAAAAACCGTAGGGTAATTTTAACCGACACGCTTATTAATAGTTTTTCCGACGAGGAGATTGAGCAAGTCGTTGCCCATGAACTAGGCCATTATTGTGGTAGAGACATAACGAAGTTACTTTTTTTAAATTCAGTATGTTGTTTCCTGGCATTTTTTGTTGCTGATAAGGTTATAAGCACAACAGCTTTAAGATTCGGTTTTAGCGGTTTAGATGATATTGCCTTTTTTCCGATTTTGCTGTTGAGTCTCGTTGGAGTTGCTTTTTTGCTTTTACCTTTTCGTAACTGCTTTTCCAGATTTTTAGAGAAACGAGCGGATTTGTTTAGTTTGCAACTTACCAAAAACTCCCCAGCATTTATATCAGCCATGAATAAATTAGGTAGTTTGAACCTTGCAGATTTTAAGCCTTCTATTTTAGTAGAAATTTTTCTCTACAATCATCCTCCGATTGGAAAGAGGATTAAATATGCAAAAGAATTTAAAATATGAAAAAGAGAAAAAAACATATTAATTCGGATCGGCGCAAATATCTAAGACTTAAGAGTGTTTTTCCTGTTGAGTTTAGGATTATGTCAGATAAGGATGAACCATGGCAACAGGGGTTTACTTCTGATATAAGCAAAGGAGGTATTTGTCTAAAAGTTAACAACGTAGATGATAAATGGTTTTCTCAGCTTCAAGAAAAAGGTGTGGATATATCTTTACAGATAAATATTCCTATGTCTGCCGCAGCTACGCGTGCGGTTGCAAAAATTGTCTGGGTTAAGAAGGTCAAAGTAGGTGCTCTAAATCAATGTTTAATGGGCTTAGAATTTTCAAAGATAGATTCAGGAAATATTAACGGTATTGTACGCTATGGTCGCTGGATGGTGTATTCTGGTAAGGTTGCCGTAATAGCAATCTTGTTTTTGGCAACTTTAGCAGGTAGCATATTTCTAAATAATCAAAAGATGAGAAAAGAAAATGAAACATTAGTCGAAAAGTTAGTTGATAGCGCTAAAGAGGAATCAAAAATAAACAAACAGTTAGAAATTTTAACTGAAAGCAATAACGAAGCAGCAGTTCAGATTGAATCTTATTTAAGTAAAGTATCTAATTTGGAGATTAGAATTAATGAAGTAAAAACGCAAAAAGATAAAGACATGCTTAAGCAATTAGATAGTTTGAAAAAAGAGCTAGCTATCGCTGAAGAAAAAAAAGAAACCTTAGAGTTAAAATTAGCAGGTTCTAAACAAAGAAAAGAGTTAATTGATAAGGTTTTATTTTCTATAAAGGAGGAAAAGAAAGATTTGCGGAAGGCTATGATTGATAAAATGTATAATTGGCTTGTTGTTCATCAAAACCCTCGTACTGGATTAATAATCAGCTATGAGGGGGATAGGCGTCTTCGGGACTGGGCATTCATTTATGATCAAGCCTTGGCCTCTCAGGCGTATATTCTATTCGGTGATTATGATCATGCTGAGAAGGCGTTCAATTTTTTCTTAAGACAATCGCATAAACAAGGACAGTTTTCTGGTTTTGCCAATGCCTACTATGCTTCTACAAGTAACGTAGCAGAACATGCTGTACATTGTGGTCCAAATATTTGGCTGGGGATATCTTTGCTTCATTATCAGAGAGCAACCTTAGATGCCACGTATCTTCCTTTGGCTAAGAAAATTGCTGACTGGCTTATCAGGATACAAGAGCAAGATCCTTCTGGAGGTTTACGCGGAGGTCCTTCAGTTAACTGGTTTGCAACTGAGCATAACCTGGATGGCTATGCATTCTTTAACATGTTATTTGAGATAACAAATGAGGCCAAATACAAAATAGCTAGAGATAAAATCCTAAGCTGGTTGATTACCCATGCTTATGACCGCAAAGAAATTCCGATTAACCGTGGTAAAGGAGATTCTACCGTAGCAACTGATACATATGCCTGGTCAATTGCAGCTATAGGACCTAAGAAGCTCAAGAGAATAAAGATGGACCCAGATGAAATTATGGCGTTTGCAGAAGATAATTGTGGTGTTTTTGTAGAATATGAAAGACCTAACGGAGAAAAGGTTGATGTTGAGGGTTTTGATTTTGCCAAATATCGTAATATGCCCCGGGGTGGAGTCATCTCTTCCGAGTGGACCGCACAGATGGTATTATCTTTTAAGATAATGCAAGAATATCATTTGAACCAGAATAATTTTGATAAAAGTGTTTATTATTCTAAAAAGTATACCCATTTCTTAAATGAACTTGAAAAGCTACTTATTTCATCGTCTTCTCCGACGGGTCAAGGGGAAGGATGTCTTCCTTACGCAACCGAGGATAATGTAGATACCGGTCATGGGTGGAGAACGCCTCAGGGTCGTACCACTGGTTCGGTCGCCGGAACAACGTATACAATATTTGCTCAGAAAGGTTTTAATCCGTTAAAGTTTTCTAAAGATGAAAAGTAGAATCAGAATATATTATCATTTTCAATTGTTTGGTTTGATCATAGCCGCTGTTATGTTTTTTTATTCATATGCATATGCTTATAAACAGCCGCATTATATTATTGACGCCACCTTAGATGTTTCCAAGCATGTTCTTCAGGCCAAGGAAAGGGTAACATTTACCAATAATATTGACAGAGAAATCAAAGAAGTATTCTTTCATATTTATCCCAATCGGAAATTTACTGATAAAGAAAAAGATTTTATGTTGCGTTACGGTGGATACTTCAAGGTGAATCTATATCCTGAAGGTTTTCAGAGTTCTAGCATGACAATTGATTCTATTAAAGAAAATGGAAAACACCTAGATTTTGAGATTATTTCTGAAGATGAAACTATTTTGCGAATTGGCTTACCCCAGTCATTATCTAAGGGGAAGTCGGTTGACTTAGACATAGAGTTTTCAGTGGTTTTGCCTCATGCATATGGTAGGTTGGGTTGGAATGATAATGTAATTAGTCTTATGCGTTGGTATCCCATTCTTTCGGTTTTAGACGAGGAAGGATGGCACAATTATCCTTTTTATCCTTATCATCAGCCATTTTTCTCTGATTCCGCCCGGTATCAAGTAAACTTAACAATTGCCAAAAATTATGTGGTTGCACATACAGGAAGCGTGCAGGAAGAATTTATAAATTCCGACGAAACAAAAACTATTAAAATAGATTCACAGCTGCCTGTGCGGGATTTTGCTCTTGCCGCCAGTCCTGATTTCCGCATATTTTCACTAGAGCATAATGATGTAGAAATAAGATCATACTATTTGCCTGGAGATGATTTCCTTGGAAAAAAAGCAGCTGAGTTTTCTTTGGCTTTGATGGAATATTATGCTGACCGCTTTATTGATTATCCTTACAAGACATTTTCTATAGCTTCTACCTATCTAGGTTATGGAGGAAATCAATCTTCAGGAATTATTTTTATCGACACTCGAGTTAACAAACTTCCTAAATTCCTTCTACGATATTTTGATTTTCTTATTTCTCACGAGACAGGGCATCAATGGTTTTATAATTTGGTAGGCTCTGATGAATATAAAGAGATGTGGATAGATGAGGGCATCAA
Organism: uncultured Planctomycetia bacterium; assembly: GCA_964406665.1. GTDB lineage: Bacteria > Omnitrophota > Gorgyraeia > VGKH01 > JBHPFN01 > CAYOSQ01. Next base: position 142,667 of record CAYOSQ010000001.1, read on the forward strand.
CTCTTATTTTATTTCAGAGTATTTAGAAGATAAATACGGTCCTGATGCCCAAGTTATGATTTTACCTAAATGGCTTCAGCCCTTCGTTCCAAATTTTTCTTTTAAAAGTGGTAGAATCGTACGTTATTTTTACCTGGCTAAAAGAGGATTAGACAGGCCTATCTTAGGAAAGCTTTCTAGTTTTAAAGAACCAAGCAGCATTTTTGCTTTGGCTTACGGAAAAGGTTCTATTGTAATTGAGATGTTGCATTCTTTAGTTGGTGAAGAAGCTTTTGCAAGAATAATGAAACAATATTTTAATAAATATACTTTCAAAAATATTTCTGTTTCTGATTTTATCAGGATTTGTGAAAAAGAAAGCGGTAAAGACTTAGATTGGTTTTTCGATCAGTGGCTTAATACAGATAAGACGTGCGACTATGCTGTTAATAAAGTAAATAAAAACAAAGTTGTTTTAGAAAATCGCGGTGAGATAATTATGCCGGTTAAAACGGAAATTTATTTTTCTGATGGTTCAGTTTTGAAAGATTCTTGGAACGGAGAAGGAGAAAGTAAGGAAATAGAAATTTTAGAAACTAGTCGTATAGAAAAGATTGTGGTCGATCCTGATAAGGCGATGTTGGATTTAGATAGGACTAATAATTTTTGGCCACGCTTGTTTGAAACCAAAGCAGTTCCGCTTTACTACGCTGTATACGAAATCCCTGTAGTTTTACCTGAAGATTCATATAGCTTTATTTATGGTCCGGAATTTATGAAAAATAGTGTAGGTATGCGCGTGAGCTTGCAAAAGCCTTACGATAATAATTTAAGTCTATTTACCGGATATGATCTTAATTCCAGCGTAATAAAATCAGTACTGGGATTTGAACAGAGAAACTTATTTAATAAACAACTTGCCGGTGGAATTGAATTTTTCAGAGACGAAGATTTAAGTGGTAAAAAAGAGGATTTAGATGGCGGCAAAATTTATTTGCGACGAGAACTTTGGCCAGCAGCCTATGGATTAACAGAGGTCAACGATCACATTACTTTTTATCTTTTGCGTAACCGAAAATTTGAAGGAAGTTTTATTGCATCAGGCAGAGAGGATCAGGAAGATATTTCGTATTCTAGAAAAGATGAAGCCATTACAGGAATTGATTTTAGCTTAGATAGATCCGGACCGTATTTTGATCCCGATTCCGGATACAGAGCTAAAGTTACCTTAGAACATGCAGGACATTTTTTAGGTGGAAAAGAATCGTTTTCCAGAGGGACAGTTGATTTCACAGGATATCATGGATTTTTGCCAGAGCAAAAACTTGCACTGCATCTTAAGAGCGGATGGGGTTTTCCTTCGGACAAAAATCTGTTTGAATTAGGCGGCGACGAAAGTTTAAGAGGGTATGGCCGCAAGGCAATGCGCGGATCCCGTTTTTTCTTAGGAAGCCTGGAATACCGCTTTCCTTTAATTAGACAAACAAATTTGCGTTTATTAGATAATATAATTTCCATTTCTGCTTTTCAAGGCGTTGCTTTTTTTGACGCTGGTAGAATATGGCATGGAGATGTAGAAAAAAGTAATATTAAAAAAGATGCTGGTTTAGGTTTAAGGGTTCATGTTGATATTGGTTCTTATTTAGAGAAGCTTATTTTGCGAATTGATGTTGCCCAGGCGATTAATGAACCCAAAGAAGACCCGCATGTGTGGTTTGGAATAAGTCACGCATTTTAAATAAGAGGAGGATTGAGCAATATGGATGTTATGGAGGCAATAAAGAAAAGGAAGAGTGTAAGAAGTTATTTAGATAAACCAGTTGATCAGAAGAAGCTAGATCTTATTTTAGAAGCTGCTCGTCTTGCACCTTCTGCTGGCAACAGGCAGGAATGGCGTTTAGTAGTGGTCAAAGATAAAGCATTACGCAAGAAGCTTATGGGTGCGGCAAAGGATCAGCCTTTTGTGGGACAGGCCCCTGTGGTGATTGCTTGTTGTGCCCAGACCGACGGGCATATTATGACCTGCGGGCAGGCGTGTTATCCTATAGATGTAGCTATTGCAATAGATCACATGACTTTAAAAGCCTCGGAAGAAGGTTTGGGTACTTGCTGGGTAGGGGCTTTTCATGAGGATGCTGTAAAAGAAGTTTTAGGAATTCCCCGGGAGATTAAGGTTGTGGAACTTCTAACATTAGGTTATGCTGTTGATGAAACTACAGCAGAGAAGAATAGGCTGCCAATGGATGAAGTTGTTGCATATGATTCCTGGAAGAAGAAAGACAAACAATGATTAAAACTATCGGATTGTTTGCTTCAGTAATTTTACCCTTATGGAATATTCCTTTGATCTTAAGGGTAATCAAAAGACGTTCGTCTGCTGATATCAGTCTTTGGTGGGCTAACGGAGTATGGATATGCCTTGTTTTATTATTGCCGTCAGGGATCACTTCTGAAGATATCGTGTGGAAGACATTTACAATCGCTAATTTTATTTTGTTTAGTGCAGTTATTGCAGTAGTTTGGGCTTATCATAAAAAGACATGAAAGAAAAAGAATCCAAGAAAAATAATGATTTTCGCTGTGGCTTTGTTGCCGTTGTGGGTAGGCCTAATTCTGGAAAGTCTACGCTGATTAATAAGATTTTAGGTAAGAAAATTGCCATTGTTACCAGAGTGCCTCAAACAACCCGTAATGCTATACGCGCAATATACAATAGTAAAAATGCTCAAATAATATTTGTAGATACTCCGGGCATGCATGCGCCTAAAGATAGGCTGGGAAAATTAATGAACAGAACCGGCCAACAGACAGCGAATGACGCAGATGTTATATTACATTTGATGGATACATCCAAAGCTCCGGGAAAAGAAGAAGAGGTAATCGTCAAAGAGCTGGATAAGAAAAACAAACCAATTATCCTAGGCCTTAATAAAGTAGATTTGGAAGGAAAATATATTCAAGAATATATTGAATTATGGCAACGCATAACAGGCAAAGACATTAATAAATTAGGTAGTGAAATAATGCTAATGCCTTTATCTGGATTGACCGGAATACACATAAAAGAATTAATTGATGCTATAATTGATTTTCTACCAGAATCAGTTGCTTTGTATCCGCAAGATGCTGTTTCAGATTTTCCTGAGAGGCTTTTTATGGCTGAGATTGTTCGAGAAAAGCTGTTTAATCTTTTAAGAGAAGAGATTCCTTTTGGCCTTAGCGTTAGCGTGGAAGAAGTGGAGGAGAGAAAGAAAAATATACTTGCTGTTTACATGGCGATAGTAGTTAGTAGGGAATCTCAGAAAAAGATTGTAATCGGGAAGAGAGGAAGCATATTAAAGAAGGCAGGGACGCAGGCTCGAAAAGAGCTTGAAAAGACGCTCAAGAGAAAAATATATTTAGAGCTTTATGTAAAGATTCGCAGGGACTGGAGAGAAAATACTCAAATATTACAAGAGTTAGGAGTTATTGATTGATGTGTTTTAATATAAGATCTTGAGAAGGTTTCCTAAATAATCTTATTCTCCAGCTGTATAAAGCCCAGCGGGATGATGTGAAAAATTATAGTCGTTATCTACCAAACGAATTGTTATGCTAGCAAAATACCCAGGAAGTTCTCCGGGAGGTAATACATCTGGAGTGTAACGTGTTTCGTATTGGAATATATTGTTTGATGAACTCGGACCATGAGAAGTCATGTCCCACGGCCAGCCCGCAAGTCCTTCGCTTCTGCAGGGTGATCCGGGAAAAGCAGAAGTAAATTCTGGGTTAGTACATTTTCTGGATTTGTTCCAATCAAAGATAGGCCAGCTAGAACCCTCGTCAAATTCTTTCCATTCAAAGTTGTTGTTTTCCAGATTAATAAAAGAACCAACTACTTTCCTGGTATATCCTGATTCTCCCCATCTTTCTAGCACTGCAGGTGGGTATGCTCTATAGCCGACAATAGAAACATAGTATTCAACAATACCATTGTCATCTTCTCCGGCAACAGGAGCCATCTCGTCTTCATATAGCATTTCCCAATGGCCTTCATGCCAATCTTCATCTTCTACATAAGGATAATCTGGATTATGAATTGTGTAAGGCAGCCCTCCTTCTGTAATTCCTGCGATACGTTCCATTTCATCAAGAAAACTTTCAGATACCGTAAAAGCCCTTTTTGCAGCGATTATTGCTGAAGGCTGCCAGTCATGACCTGCTTCTCCAACGTTATAATCACCCATGAGATAGATATTTTCTCTGGAAACTGTTGTTAGCGGCGCTAGTAGTGAGCGAGCCTTTGCTAGTGCTAGGTCGTAATCAGAATAAACAACACCATTTTGTGGCCAGATTCCATCAGTCTTCATTCTGTAAACATCTAGAGAGATAATATTTTCTTTTAATTGCCAGCTGTTGGTGTCGTGAAAAGAACGGTTGCGAGCTATCGTTTTGCCGCTGACGGGGCTTACATAGTCTCCATCAGGCTCAGGGCATATTAATAGTGGTTCAGGTTGTCCTTCTATATGAACTTGTATAGCAATTTCTTTGCTACATTCTTCAAAATTATTTATATACATACCCTCTGACTGAGCTTGGTTGAAATAAGTTGCTGAGTTAATTCGCGGAGGAGTAATGTGTTCAGCACCGGTATTGTGTTCAAGTATAACACCATCTAAAGAAGTGGGCATCCAGTCTTGCCAAGCACCAAGCTGCTCATAAGTGTTCGTAAAGTTAGCAGGTATATCTACAGGACTAACTGGATTAGGGTAGTAGTAACGAGTACCGCCCCACCAAAGGCCACCGCTTGTTCTCCAGAAGAGATCCCAGTCATAACTAGAACTAAGCCTTGTCGGGATTCTTTCTTCTGGCTGCCCGTTGGCGTTAATCCTTACAGAGCGGTGGTACCGTTCTCCCGGAGCAGCATCTCCATAAATATAGTAATCACTATACATGTAAAGATCTTCGTTAATTAAATTTGGGTCATGTCCTGTGGCAAGCTCACAGTTTCCTTCAGGAAGAATACAGTTAGCAAAGTCGCCTTCACAAGTTGCATATAGCTCGTTGCCAGGGCCAGCAGGGAGCTCACCATTAAATGCGGGATTATCCATAAATAGTCCACTTCTTTCGCCGTAGACTTTTCCATCATGATGATGATAGTAGTCGTATTCCTCACCATTTAAATTCTGTGGGTCCCACCAGGGGTCACGCATCCAGTAGAGTATGTCATTCCAAGAAGGAGCATCGCCAATGACGTTACCATATTGATCATATGCTACATCTTCAGGAGGCATATAGGCATATGTGTTGTAGCTGATATATTGAGCAGCTTCTAATGTATTGATATTTTGAATAACTACACTATCAGCAAATTTTAGATTTCCGTTTGTGTGAATACTACCGCCTTCAGCTAAAAAAGTTGTCCAACCCATATACATACTGTAAGGACTAAACCAAAAGTATTCATACAGAGTGCTGATTGATACTTTAGCAGCCATGAGGTATGAGTTATCGGTTGTATCGCTTACGCCTCTGGCTAGAATAGCGAACTGTCCGTCTCCTTCATCTAGGTAGACTTTGGTAAAGAATTTATCGTTTAAGGCTTTGTATTCTCCTGTTCCACCATCATGTTCTGCAATTGTGTCTAAAAAAACATGTAGAGGAGTACCGTAATCATATAAGAAAGTAGGGTCGGTATCCTCGGGGTCGAAGTAATGCGTTTTCCAGCTTGTGCCGTGATTTATTAGTTCGTAGTAGGCACACTCGAATCCTTTTTCAGCATTATACTTTGCGCTAAGATCGCCGTAATTTTCACGAGCAATCAAATCTTCATTAATACTTTTTGCAAAGATAGCAGCAGAGAGAATTGTAAGCACTATAATAGTTGCAAAAGAACCAACGAGTAAGAAACCACATTTATTTCTTAGTCTTATCATGATAATTACCTCTTTAGCTGTCTAGGAAAACACCAGCTAGTTTCTTAAAGTAACAGAGCTTGTAATAGAAAATTCAAAAGGACCTGACATCATAGAATCTTTTGATGCTTCAATGATTATATTGACAGAGTCCGGATTGCTATCTTTAGGATTTCCGCTTTCATCAAAACCTTGGAAATCAACCCGTATTATATTATCTGCGACAACCGAGAATGTATAGTTGTCTATGCTTCCCATATCTTCGGCAAAAACTAAATTCGAGAAGAATTTTTTTATAGCACAAAATGGAGGACAGCCTCCTGGGTCTCGACCCTGTGCTGGCAGATCTTTATTATGCACCAGATATCCATTAGCAAAGTAGTTGTGATATGGGTTTACTTCAATGTTGTAAACTATTATCTTTTCATCAACAGCTTCTATGCTGGTAATTGTTTCTTCTTTTCCTTCCTGGGTAAGAAGAATATCACCTTGTTTTAGCTTACCTGCTCTAACCCATGCACCATTAGCGAAGAAAGGATGTTCTGTTGTTACTTTGATGCCATCATTGATTATCAGATACCCTTGGACCTCATGCATGAATACTTCTTTTACTGTGTCTCCTAGCTTAGTTCGAGAATTTTCACTATAAGAGGTTACTTTATCTCCTGTAACTATATTTTCAATAAACTTGTTAGTGCCATCAGCCATAAGAATAGAAGTGCCGGGTAAGAGACAGCCTTTATTATGAGCTAATATGTTATCAGCATAATATGTATGATAAGGGTTAACCTCAAGGTTGTATACCAACACAGGTTCTTCGATCCTTTCTATGCTGGTGATTGTTTCTTTAGAGCCGTTTACCTTGGTTAACTCATCACCTATATTAAGCAAGCCGATATCTACCCATCTACCTTTATGAAATACTGGGTGGTTAGGTGTTGCCTTGATGCGACCATTGATTAAAAGATAGTTATCTTCTTCATGAATAAATGTTTCCACTACCTTATCAGACTTATTTTTACCAGATTCCTGATCATAGGCTAATACAGTGTCTCCTACTTTAATTGCTTCAATATCTTTAGTTGAACCATCAGCTAAAAGAATAGGGGTACCTGCGAGAAAACAAGGATCGCATTCACCGCAGTCTAATTCACAAGTATTACAGTCTTCTCCAATCTCTGGTTCGCAGCCTTTGATGCCACAATGGTTAGTTGCTATTAAGCGCATAAGTCTTCCAGCGTTCGCGGAAGAAAAATTACTATGGGGTACTAAATATACAACTTCTTCATTAAGAATACCATCAGCGCCCCATTTAATTTCTCCATAGGGATCTTCTTTATAATATGTGCCCGTGATAGGATCGTCAGTAATCTGCGGTGTCTGTAATTTTATAAGATGTCCGATACAGGTATTAACGTGTTCTCCGGTACACTCTTCAATAAAAACATGACCGGAATCTGATTGTTCTAGCTCTTTGACCATGCGTTCCATTGAGTAGCGGGCCTTCTGTTGTAGGTCAACCATTGAAGAACTTCTAATCCAGGTATTTCTTCCTATTATAATAGTACCGATAACAATACCAAGTATAAATATTGCTATAACAACAGTTGCCATAGTTTCAGAAAGGGTAAATGCTTTTCTGTTCATTCCTTGTCCCCCCTTGTTAGTTTATATGATATCACAGTATTAATAATATTTAACATAATAATAATTGAATTCAGAGAGAGGTATTTCCATGTAGATTTGTTCGGTGAAACCAACATAATCTTCTGGAGGATACTCGCCTGTTTCATTGTATGATTTATCATATTTGAATTCGTTATTTGCAGCATAAGGACCAATGGCACCCATTGAACTTGGCCAGCCAGGGTTTGTGCGTTCTGGTCTGGCGACAGTGTTATCATATTGGCCTGGATTTCCAAAATCTTCTTCACTGATTCTTATCTTGGAACCAAGGACAGTTCTTTTACGCTGCGTCCAATTGCTAGGAGTGTTATTTAAATCTCCCACATCTTGATAAAAGCTCCAGTTTTCTAAAACCTTGGGTTCATAAGCACGGTGACCGATAGCAGAAATATTATAGGTATAGTCTTTATCTACATTATTGGCAACTGTTCCGTCATATATCGGCAGAGTTAACGGAGGAGGTTTTTCCAGCTCTTGGCATACCTCTTCTTTTGGATCGCAAGGCGGAGGATAGGCCTCTGGGTTATCTTTTAAATTAGCCATCCAGTTGTATCTATCACCAGGGTCTGCTGTTAAATCCCAGTTAGGTTCATAGGGATATTCAATATGAAATCTGGTTATTGGTAGAGCACTAGGATAGTTAAACACATCAGATAAAGTATATAAATCCATTGCACAGATTGCTGCAGAAGGTTGTTTATCAGTTGCGAGATCACCAATGTTATAATCTCCTTTTAAATGCAAGTTTTTCTCAGTTATCCAGGTAACCCCACCTTCTGGTAAAACTTCGGCATTATCAACAACTATATTAGCTTCGGAATAGATTAATCCGTTTCCAGGAGAATTTCCGGATGCAAGCAGTTCGGAAAAATTAAATTCTGTTACGATGTTTTCTTGCATGCTGTGAGTGTTTATAAAAGTTTTAATTTCTGCCACAAGGTGTCCGCCTATCCATACTTCTCCTGAGGCATCAGATGGATATGAAACGCGCGCAATCTGTACGCTGATTTCAGTTCCGTCTTCGTTTGACCCGATATATATACCTGCATCTTGAGCTGCATCTGCATAGTTTGAAGCGGCTACTGACAAGGGTTCAATGTATTCTGCTCCAGAAGAGTAATCTTTTATAACTCCGGCTAGATTTGGTTCTGAAGCTGTATAATCAGATAGAGCTTGGGCTTGTGAAGCAAAAGAAGTGTTTAGCCATTTAACTGTTATTTCTGATTCTGGGAATCCCCAGGCTTCAGTAATGCTCCAGTATTTGTTTATGGTGTATGGTGCCTCTAACCTGTTGGGAAGTCTGGTTTCGTTAATCCAGGCAATCCTGTCATCGTCAGCATAGTTTTCTGGGGCTTCATCAGGAAGGGGAGGATCTGGGTCAATATCAGGATCCCAGATTGCCTGAGCGGCATTGCGAATATTATACTTATCTCCATACACATGTCCATAAGATCTATTTTCGTATGAATACTCTGAAAACATTCCTCCTGAATATGTTTCTAAAGATTCTCCGGAATCTGGCTCGTAATTTGCTGAAGTCCAAGGTGCATGATTATATTTATAGTAGCTTCTCCAGGTTTCATGTGGGCAGTCTGTACATCCGGGAGTTTCATCCATGAAGTCATCGATGAATTCATAGGGAAGCCATGACTTGGCATAATATTGAATATAATCTTTTGCAGAAAATTCACTAACATTAAAAATTTCAACGGAGTTCTGAAATATGAAGCTTCCATTAGTATGCATCCTTCCACCGTCAGCAAGCCATGTTCTACTACTTAAATAATATGTTGAAGGAGAAAACAAAAAATAATCATAAAGAGATTGTGAGATAGTTTTAGACATAAATATTCTTTCAGTGCCTTGATTTTCACTTAGTCCTTTGGAATATATAAAATAGTCATCACTTGAAGGGCTTTTAAAAACTTTTACAGCAAAGTCTAGCCCTAACCCAGATCCTTTAGAAATATAGCATCCGTAGGTAGGACTTTCTGGATCTTCATCTATCGCGGTTAATCCAGATAGCGTTACCGTTGGAACAGTGCCTGTGGGAACAAGCAGGCCATCTGCCTTTACCGTATGAGTAACCCAATTGAGACTATGTGAAATTTCATATCTTGCCAAATTCAATCCGGCATCTGCAGCACACTTAGATTCTATATTACTTTGTTGCCTGCGTATGTTTAAGTTGTCGTTTGCTATTCTAAAAAAGAATGCTGTGGCCAATACAGAAAGTGCTGTAACAACAATGTAAGTGCCAATGAGTACAAAACCCTTTTTGTTAAGTATTTTTACGTTCATTTTACCCCTCGCTTTTAGATGGCAATTTATTCATTTACATTTACTGCTGAATGTAATGTTACCTCTAGCTCTCTACCGAGTAGAAATATATTCTTTTTAGCCAAAATAGTTATTTTTATTACTTCCGGATTTGCTGCATCCGGTATTGCTGTAAATGTTATCCTATCTATATTTTGAGTGAGAACACGTTCTCCATAAAGCATGTCCGCATATGCGCATGGTGTTAAAAATATTGATCTAAAGAATTTATTAAGCGATGTCCAATCACCACAGTCTGGTGGGCAATCGCCACCCCGGAGTTCCATCTGATAGTGCATCGCGGGCAGATCTTTATTATGCACCAGATATCCATTAGCAAAGTAGTTATGATATGGGTTTACTTCAATGTTGTAAACTATTATCTTCTCATCAACAGCTTCTATGCTGGTAATTGTTTCTTCTTTTTCTTCCTGGGTAAGAAGAATATCACCTTGTTTTAGCTTACCTGCTTTAACCCATGCACCATTAGCGAAGAAAGGATGTTCTGCTGTTGTTTTGATATTATCATTGATTATCAGATATCCTTGGACCTCATGCATGAATACTTCCTTTACTATATCTTCCAGCTTAACTTGAGAGTCTTCATCATAAGAGGTTACTTTATCTCCTGTAACTATATCTTCAATAAATTTGTTAGTGCCATCAGCCATAAGAATAGAGGTGCCTGGCAAGAGACAGCCGGGATGGCAGGGACCGCAATCTGTTGAACAGGTACTGCAGGTTTCTCCTAGCTCTGGCTCACATATTTCATTGCCGCAATGAGCAGGATTACATTCTCCGCAGTCTGGAATGCATTCATCGCAAATTTCGTAAGGGGTTTCGCATACCTCGTTTCCACAAACTGGATCGATTGGTTGTTTTCTTACTAAACTGCCTTGATTTTCTCCTTGAGCCGGAACATAGTAGTAACCAAATTCATCAGGCCATCCATCAATACCCCATTTGATTTGACCGGATTCATCATAATATGTTCCTGCTACTGGATCGTTGGTTATAATCGGGGCCTGAAATTCAATTACATCTCCTACACATTCAGTTTCTATGCATCCAGTAACTGTGATGTGATCTGCATCTAGAGATTTTAATTCGTTTACAATTCTATCCATTGCAAACCGTGTAGATTGTGTCAGATCAGCATATGCAGAATTAGTTAAGAATGTATCGCGACCAACTACAAGGGTTGAGGTAATCATTAAACCAATACCAACACAAATCGCCGTTACAACTAATCCTTCAAAAAGTGTGAAAGCTTTTCTATTCATCACAACCTCCTTTTAAATATCATCTTAAGATTAAAAAACCCATCCAACTATAATGGATGGGCTCAATGCCACATTTCTTGTTGGCAACCCGGCTATCCTTTTACAAGGATCCTTGGTTTTGTGCCCCACCCTTACAGATGGTTTACCCTTTTTCAACAAGCTATTTTACTATATCTTGTAGTCAAAGTATAGCATAAAAGCCAGTTTTTTCAAGGGGTTAAAAAAAATCGAAATATACAACTTTTTTTTAAAAAAAAGACATTTTTATCTTTTTTTAGAATTTTTTTGTTGCAAAGATAAAAAATAATGATATAATAAAAAATACAGCAACAATTAGAATAAACAAAATCTGTAACTTTAATAAATAGAATATGATAAGAATATTAAAGAGTCCTAGATTGAAACATGCAATTTTCATCGCCGCATGGCCTGGAATGGGAAGCGTTGCATTGAAATCAGCTATTTGCTTGAAAGATTCTCTGAAAGCTCAGGAATTTGCTAAGCTTGAGGCGGGAAAATATTTTTCTCCTCAGGCTGCGGTTATTGAAAATGGCTGCATAAGTGTGCCAAAGCCACCAGAGGGTAAATTTTATTACTGGAAGAATAAAAATGGAAAAAACGACATCATTATTTTTATTAGCGAAGCTCAGCCCTTGCAGGAAAAAAGCCTTGAATATTCAAAGCTAATTATTGATTTTGTTAGCAAGTTCAAAATAGACATGGTTATGACTTTTGCAGCTATGCCTTTACCCATTGACCATTATCAAGAACCAGGCGCATGGATAACTGCAACTCACAAGAAAATATTTGAACGTACAAAAGGACTAAAAGCAAAGACCTTAACCTCTGGGCAGATAAGTGGATTAAACGGTTTATTTTTAGGTGTTGCCAAGCAATCAGGTTTAAACGGATTGTGTTTGCTGGGAGAGATTCCTCTTTATGCCGTGCACATAGATAACCCAAAGGCTTCTTTGGCAGTGTTAGAAGTTGCAGTAAAACTTCTTTCAGTAGAAATTAACTTTCAAGAATTAAAAGCAGCAGCTAAAACTATGGAACAGGAAATAGAAAAGCTTATTGAATATTTAAAGATTCCTCCGGAAGAGCATGCTAAGCCGATATCGGAAGAAGAAGTTGACGGAATAAAAAATATGTTGTCAGCTCAAAGCAATGTGCCTGATTCTGCTCGTCGAAGAATCGAGTCTCTGTTTAAGCAAGCCCAGCAGGATATTACCAGAGCTAATACGCTTAAAAAAGAGTTGGATGAGTGGAATGCGTATAAGGAGTATGAAGATAGATTTTTAGATTTATTTAAGAAAAAGACTACAAGAAAAGATAACTAACAGCCACCTCAAAATAAACAATCATATCCAAACAATACCCTTTCAGTGAAAGCAGTTACTAGCGGTCAAATCCAGCAATTAGATAAGCAGGCTATTGAAGGCCTAGGCATTGATTCTCTGTTTTTAATGGAGAATGCAGGTAGGGGTGTTTCGCAATTCGTTGAAGAAATACTTAATAAAAAAAATAATGATAAAGTAGTTGTGATTTGCGGTAAAGGCAATAATGGTGGAGATGGCTTTGTTGTTGCGCGCCATCTCTTAAATAGAGGAAAAAGCGTCTCAGTCTTTTTGCTAGGTAAAAAAACAGATATCAAAAAAGATGCAGAAGCAAATCTTAAAAAGCTAAAAGCATTAAATTGTGAAGTTGCCGAAATAGCTGATGAAAAATCACAAAAATATTTTTATGATATTTTGCCGAACTCGGATATTTTAGTTGATGCTATCTTTGGCGTAGGGCTTAAGGGTCAGATAAAAGGCATAGCTAGTGATATTATTTCTGCAATGAATAAATCAAATAAACCGATTGTGTCTATCGATGTTCCTTCCGGATTAGATTCTACCACAGGGGAGATTTGCGGATTTTGCGTAAAATCAACTCTAACAGTAAGTTTTACACTTGCGAAACGAGGGTTTTTCTTAAAAAACGGTCCTGAGTATATAGGCGAATTAAGCGTTATTGACATTGGGATTCCTAAAGAATTAGTAGCTAAAATAAGCCATGAAAGTAGCTGAGAAGGAAACAATTTCTAGCACCATAAGAATTTTAAAAAGAGAAGTTAAAAAGTTTAAAACGCCTTCTGTGACTGAAATAGCACTTGAGTTTAACAGCCCTTTTCATGTTTTGATTTCTTGTATATTAAGTTTAAGAACGAAAGATTATGTAACTATAAAGGCATCGAGGCGGTTATTTGGGCTTGCCTCAACACCAAGTGATGTTTCCGGTCTTTCTGTTGCAAAGATTGAAAAATCAATTTATCCTGTGGGGTTCTATCATACTAAAGCAAAGAATATAAAAAATATCTGCGCGAATTTAATCAAGCGTTTTAATAGCAAGGTTCCCGATGATTTAGAATTATTGTTGAGTTTACCGGGGGTTGGTAGAAAAACAGCTAATTTAGTTTTAACCGAAGGTTTTAATAAGCTGGGTGTGTGTGTTGATACACACGTGCATCGAATTTCTAATCGACTCGGCTATGTTAAAACATCTTCACCTGAGCAAACCGAGATGTCTCTAAGAAAAAAGCTACCCAAGAGATACTGGAAGGTTTATAATTATCTTTTAGTAGCATGGGGACAGAATATATGTAGGCCAATAGGGCCCCGTTGCAGCATCTGCCAGATTAGTTTATATTGTAAAAAAAGTAATGTTATAAACAATAGATAGAAGAAAATGGACAAAATACTTTTAGGCCATGGAAGCGGTGGGAAATTAATGCATTCTTTAATTAAGGATGTTTTGATTAAACATTTAAGCAATCCTTATTTAGATAGACTTTCGGATTCTTGCATATTGAATATTGGTAAAAATAAGGTTGCTTTTACCACGGACTCTTTTGTTGTAAAGCCGATATTCTTTAAAGGTGCTGATATTGGAAAGCTTTCTGTTTGTGGTACTATCAATGATCTTTGTGTAATGGGTGCAAGCCCACGATACCTTTCTTGTGGGATAATTGTCGAAGAAGGTTTTGAAATTAAAAAACTAGAGATTATTACAAAATCAATACAAGCTACAGCAAGAAAGTCAAAAGTCAACATTGTCACCGGTGATTTTAAAGTAGTTGAAAAAGGTTCTTGTGATGGAATATTTATAAATACAGCAGGGATTGGAGAAGTTTATCCTGGCGTAGATTTGAAAATTGAAAATATAAAACCCAAAGATAAAATTATTATTAACGGCTCAATCGCAGAACACGGTATTGCTGTGATGAAAGAGAGGATGGAGTTAGATTTTGATTTTTCAGTAAAGAGCGATTGTGCGTCATTGGATACGTTGCTGATACCATTACTTAAGATAAAAGGTGCAATAAAATTTATGCGTGATCCCACCAGAGGCGGATTAGCTACGACTTTAAATGAAATATCCGCAGAAGCTAAATTAGGCATTATGCTTGATGAGAAAAGAATCCCTATAAAGAGACCAGTAAGAGCCGCCTGTGAGATTTTAGGTCTGGACCCTTTGTATATAGCCAATGAAGGTAAAGCAGTAATCATAGTTGATAGCAGAAAAGCAAATTCGATATTAAAGAGCATGAAAAAACATCCTTTGGGTAAAGAGTCAAGAATAATCGGCGAAGTAGTTGGTAAGCCAAAATCAAAGGTATGTCTTAATACTTTTTCCGGAGGAGTTAGAGTTGCAGATATGCTTACAAGTGATCCCTTGCCAAGAATCTGTTAAATTTTTTCAAATGAAAACTAATCAATTTCAAGAACGGTTTTATCGAAAATGGAGCAGTAGCATTAAGCTTAATAAAATTAATGTAGTTGAGCGCGAGTCTGACCTCTTGGTTTTAAGTGATTTTGTTATTGAAAAAAAAATAATTAGTAAATCAATTTTAAAATATAGAAAACAAATAGAAAGTTATATTAAAAAAAATAAAAATTTCTTAACAAGTTTAAAACCGATTAAAATAAATAAAATTTCTCCAGAAATTATAAAAAAAATGGCAAATGCTGCAAAAATTTCTGGCGTTGGTCCTATGGCGTCAGTTGCAGGGGCGATTTCTGAATATGTGGGAAAAGATTTTCAAAGAAAGTGTAAAGATTTAATAATAGAAAATGGAGGAGACATATTTATAAAGACATCAAAGAAAAGATTGGTGGGAATTTATGCAGGAAATTCTGAATTATCAGGAAAAATTTCATTAGAAATAGATCCTGAAGATTCACCCTTAGGTATTTGTACCTCGTCGGGAACAGTGGGCCATTCTTTGAGTTTTGGCAGTGCAGATGCAGTTATTGTTATTTCTAATTCCGCGATTATAGCGGATTGTTTCGCAACTGCAATAGCCAACAAAATTAAAATCGAATCTGATATAGTTGATGCGTTGAAATTTGTAAAAATACATAAGGAAATTAAAGGTATTGTAATAATTTTCAAAAATATTTTAAGCGCATTTGGAAAAATAAAAATAGTTAAAAACAAATAAAGATTTTTGCAAAAAAATAATTTTTTTTCAAAATTTTTTAAAAGTATGCAAAAAATTCTTGACAAAGTGTCGTCAATATGTTAAAAAAAAAATAGAAATAATTTTTTGTAAAATTATTTTAGGAGGCAAAAATAAAAAATAAAAACAATATTCGGTAAATTGTTATTGGGCTTATTAGGGCCCTTTTTTCATTTTTGAGGAATAGAAATGGGTAAAAAAGTAGGACTAACATATGACCTTAAGGAAAATTATAGCCTGAAAAAGGGCGATCCGGAAGATTTGTATGCGGAATTCGATCCAGAAGTTACGGTTAATAATATTGCTGCTGCCTTAGAAAGAAGAAAACACAAAGTAAAAAAGATTGGCGGGGTAAGTAATTTATTACAAAAGATAAATAATCTTGATGTTGATATAATTTTTAATATTTCCGAAGGTCTTGTTGGCCGCAACCGCGAATCTCAGGTGCCTATAATCTTGGAAATGAATAATATTCCTTACGTAGGTTCTGACGGCTTAACTTTAGCGCTCACTTTAGATAAAATAATGGCAAAAAAAATATTGGTCGCTGAAGGTATCCCCACGCCTAGATTTGTCGAAGTTCCCAATGCTGTTTCTTTAAACGGGCAGATGAACCACATGGAATATCCGCTTATTGTTAAGCCTAGGCATGAGGGTTCATCCAAAGGATTAAGTGATAAATCCCGGGTTGAAAACGAAAAAGATTTGAAAGAGCAGATAGATTTTATAGCAACGACTTATAATCAATCTGTTTTGGTTGAAGAGTTTATTAGCGGTACTGAGTTTACAGTGGGTATCGTTGGGAATGAAGATCCCTTAGTTTTTCCTCCTGTCCAGGTAAAGATTGATGGAAAGACTGATCTGGGAGACATGTTTTATACATTTGCCAGGATTTATTCTGATAGATTGCAATATCTTTGCCCTGCTGAGATTTCAGAAAGATTAGAAAAGAAGTTGAAGAATTTAGCGTTAAAAACTTATCAGGCTATGGAATGTAAAGATTTTGGCCGCATTGATTTTAGAGTAGATGAGAAAGGCCATCCTTTTGTCCTGGAAATAAATCCTTTGCCGTGTTTATCTGTCGACGATGTATTTAATACCGTTACCAAAGAAATCGGCATGTCTTACGATGAGGTGGTAGATAAAGTGCTTCAAGTAGCTTTAGAGCGTTACGGCATAAATTAAACACAAGAGGTGTTTAAGTGGCACAGACCACAATTCTAGAAAAAGAACAACTTACCCCAAAAGAAGCAAAGATATTCTTTGAGTATCAGAGAATTGATGCCTGGAATGATATTGAATTAGAAGATTGGGAAGATTGGCAGTGGCAACTTAAAAACCGTCTGCGTAGCAAAGATGATATATCCAAGATTATTACCTTAACCCAAGAAGAAGAGGATGGAATAAAAAAATGTAATGGTCGCCTACCCATGGCCATTACTCCTTACTGGTCTTCTTTGATGGATGCTCAAGATCCTAATTGTCCTATCAAAAGACAGGCAGTTCCTTTAAAAGATGAATTTGTTACTTCCGATTGCGAAATGGCTGATCCTTGCGGTGAAGATAAAGATTCTCCAGCGCCGGGCTTAGTACATCGTTATCCTGATAGAGTATTGCTTCTTGTAACCGAGCAATGTGCAATGTATTGTCGCCACTGTACCAGAAGAAGAATGGTAGGCGAGAAGAAGCATCTTACTGCACCTTCTAAACTGGATGCGGCCTATGAATATATTAAATCTAATCGTAAGATCCGCGACGTGCTTATCTCTGGTGGAGACCCTCTTATGCTTGAAGATGATAAGTTAGAAGATATAATCAAAAATATTCGCTCAATTAATCATGTAGAATTCCTGCGCATCGGAACCAGAGTTCCAGTAACTCTTCCGCAAAGAATTACTGAAGAATTAGTTAAAATGCTTAAGAAATATGCTCCTATCTGGATAAGTTTACACTTCAACCATCCTAAAGAAATAACCAAGAGATGCAAACTTGCCTGCAGCATGCTTGCAGATAGCGGGTTTCCCTTAGGTAGTCAGACAGTATTGTTGAAAGGCGTAAACGACAGATCTCATGCTATGAGAAAGTTAATGCATGAACTCTTGAAAATTCGCGTTAGGCCTTATTATATCTATCAGTGTGATCCTGCCCAAGGTACAGGGCATTTCCGTACGTCAATTGCTACAGGGGTTAACATTATGGAGAAACTACGTGGTCATACTTCGGGATATGCTGTTCCTACATATGTTGTAGATGCCCCGGGTGGGGGCGGCAAAATTCCTGTTAGTCCGGATTATGTTGTTTCGCATGATAAAGGTGTATATAACCTGCGTAATTTCCGCGGAGAAGAATATAGTTACTTGGAACCTCAAGAATAACTTGCCTGTTATTTCTTTCCTATATATAGTTGCTTTCACAAAAAATTAAATTTTTAATTTTTTTAGAAGAAAAACCCTAATAACTGCTTCTATTTAGCAGTTTTTGTCCTGTTTTGCATAGAAAAGTTCTTTTTTAGATTCTCTTGACGTCTTTATGCATTTTATTTATAATAAACCTTGTCTTTTTATAATATATTCTTCAAACCTAAACATAAACCAATCAAAAAAAGGAAAACATGATGGAAGCAAAGATGAAACGAAATTTTATGATTGCTGGTCATGCTCATTGTGGAAAAACTTCTTTAGCCGAAGGTTTAATATTTGCCTGTGGATCTAGTCCGCGCAAAGGCAACGTAACCGAAGGCAATACTATAAGTGATTATGATGCAGACGAGATAGAGAGAAAAATTTCCATAGGAGCTTCTTTGCTTAACTGTGTCTACAAAAATCACCAGATACAGATGATCGATACTCCCGGATATGTTGATTTTGTAGGTGAAGTTATCTCATCTGCAAGAGCTGTTGATGCGGCCGTAGTTGTGGTAGATGCTGTTTCAGGAATAGGGGTTGGTACTGAAAAGGCATGGGCTATTGCCGATGAATTAAACATGCCTAGAATAGTATTTATCAACAAAGTTGATAAGGAAGACGCTGATTTTAAAGAATCGTTAGCCGACATAAAAGAACAATTATCGAATAAGGTTGTTTCTATAGAATCTTTACAGGATTCAGATTTGATTGAGGCGGTTGCAGAGACAGATGATAAGCTTCTGGAGAAATATCTTGAAGCCGGAACTCTTTCAGAGGAAGAAGTAAAGACGGCTTTAAGAAATGCAGTTGCGCAAGGAAGTGTGTTTCCTGCAATCGGGGGTTCTGCCTTAAATGATACCGGAGTTAAAGAACTGCTTGAGTTTATCGTTGAGTATTTGCCCTCTCCTTTAGAGCATGGTGAAATTAAATGTATTGATGCGAAAACTAAAGAGGAAAAGCAGCTGGAAATTTCTGAAGCAGGTCCGCTAAGCGCATTTGTATTTAAAACTATATCCGATCCTTATGTAGGCCAGCTTACCCTTATTAGGATTTTTTCTGGTTCTATTGCATCGAATACAGGTTTTTATAATGCGACAAAAGAGACTAAAGAAAGAATTGGCCAGGTTTGTTTTATGCAGGGAAAAGAACAGAAGCCTGTTGATGTTGCAGGTTGTGGTGATATTGTGGCAATTGCAAAACTCAAAAATACTTCGACCTCCGATGCTATCGCCGATGAAAAAAATCTGGTTTTATTTGATGCGATTAAGTTTCCCGAATCCGCAATTTCTATGTCTGTAAAACCAAAATCCCGTCAGGATGAAGAAAAAATTTCAGCTAGCCTTTTGAAATTAAGTTTAAGCGATCCGACTTTTAGGGTAAATCGAGATAAACAAACCAAGGAGTTGATTATTTCTGGTTTGGGAAATCTTCATTTAGATATTATGATTAAGAGACTTAACCAAAGATTTAAGGTTGAAGTTGAATTGGGAACCCCTAAAGTTCCTTATAAAGAAACAATTACCAAGACAGCCGAAGTTCAGCATAAGTATAAAAAACAATCCGGAGGACGAGGTCAATACGGCGATGTTACTATTCGGGTTGAGCCATTACCTCCAGGACAGGATTTTGAATTTGTGGATGATATTTTTGGCGGGGCAATCCCGAGAAACTTTATTCCATCCGTGGAAAAGGGTGTAAAGCAGGCAATGGCAGAAGGTGCAGTTGCCGGTTGTTCCATAGAAGGAATTAAGGTTACTTTGTTTGATGGGTCTTACCATGCAGTAGATTCTTCTGATATGGCATTTCAGATTGCCGGAGCCATGGCTTTGCGTAGAGCTGTCAAGGAAGCTGGGCCAGTGCTTCTGGAGCCGGTTATGAACGTAGAGGTGGTTGTGCCGGGTGATTTTACCGGTCAGATATCAGGAGATTTTAGTTCTCGCAGAGGAAGAATAGTAGGGATGGACTCTAAGGGAAAGAATGAAGTGGTTAAAGCAACTGTGCCATTATCAGAGATGTTCAAGTATTCCTCAGATCTGCGCTCTATGACCGGAGGCAGGGGTTCGTATTCTATGAGCTTTGCTGGGTTTGAGCAGGTTCCTCAAAAAATTGCACAGGGTATTATAAGTAAATATCAGGCCGATAAGAAAGAAGAAGAGTAGTGAAGATAGCAGTTTTTGGTTTAGAAGATTTTCCGCTGGGCAAAAATAAATTACCGGATTTTCGCATAGACGCGCTAAAAGTTTCAACTAATCCTGCCAAGACAACATATATTCAAATAGAATTTATTGATGAGCAGAATTTAAAGGATGCAGACGGTATTGTTGCTTTAGATACAAAGAAAGCTGATGTTGCTCTCTTGGATTTAGAGTTAATCGAAACCAGGTTATCGCGTAGCGAAAGCGAAACAGAAAAGAATTTTCTTCTGCGCCTACAAAAGGAGCTTGAGCAGGAACATTTTTTAAGAAACCTATCTTTTAATGAAGAAGAGAAGAGTATGGTTTCCACGCTCAATTTTATAACAATAAAACCAATATTATTTATTTCTCAAGAAGACAGTAGTGATTTAGATTCACTGATGCTTAAAATGTTTAAAGCCGCAGGAATGATTTCTTTTATTACTGTTGGTCAAAAAGAGCTCAGGGTCTGGGATTTAAAACATGGTTTAAATGCACATGATGCCGCAGGATGTATTCATTCAGATATTCAAAGAGGTTTTATTAAGGCAGAAGTTTTTAATTATAAAGATGTCGAATCATTAGGCGATATAAGGGATGCACGCTTAAAGGCAATGCATTTGGAAGAAAAAGAATATATCGTTGAAGATGGAGATATCTTAAATTTTAGATTTAATGTTTAACTTTCTTAAAAAGGGGATAAGCAATGATTAAGGTTAAGCGTGCTCTGATAAGTGTCTCAGATAAATCCGGAATAATTGAATTGGCTAAAGGATTAAGTAAATTAGGTGTTGAGATACTCTCAACCGGTGGAACTGCTAAGCTTATAAGGAATGCGGATATTCCTGTTAAAGACGTAAGTGAGTATACAGGATTTCCTGAAATGCTTGACGGTAGAGTAAAAACATTACATCCTAAGATTCATGGTGGCTTGCTTGCTCTAAGAGATAACCCGGAGCATGTATCACAGATAAAGCAGCACAACATTGAGCCAATTGATATGGTGGTAATTAATCTCTATCCTTTCGAGAAGGTAATACGTAAATCAAAAGTACAGATTGAAGAAGCGATTGAGAATATTGATATCGGAGGTCCATCGATGTTACGCTCTGCTGCAAAAAACTACAGGAGTGTTGCAGTTATAAGCGATCCTAGCCGTTATAGAGAAATTTTAAACGAGTTAGATAACAATAATGGAATGCTTTCCGATGCTTTGCTTAGGGATCTTGCCATAGATACATTTACGCTTACTTCACACTATGATGGCATAATCTACGATTTTCTTAAATCTAGACTAAAGAAAGCACAGCTGGCAAAAGAAGATAATTCTGAAAGTGCAAATTTGACTTTTAATAAGGTGCAAGATTTGCGCTATGGTGAGAATCCTCATCAAGAGGCAGCTTTTTATGCAAACGCAAAAAAACTTTCGGGCTTACCTTTAGCAAAGCAGCTTCACGGGAAAGAACTTTCTTTTAATAATATTCTGGATTTAGATGCAGCAGTTAATATTGTAAGAGATTTTAAAAATCCTACCGCTGTCGTTATAAAACATACTAACCCTTGTGGATTAGCAGAAGCAAAGACGCTTCATCAGGCATTTAAAGATGCTTGGGATTGTGATAGTTTGTCAGCTTTTGGTAGCATTGTAGGATTGAATCGAAAAGTTGATGTTAAAACCGCAACCGCAATCTCTAAGGCAGGCTTTGTAGAATGTGTAGTGGCTCCAGCATATGACACGAAGGCGCTTACCGTGCTTAAGAAAAAGAAGAATGTTAGAATTCTAAAGCTGGATTTGAATAAATTTAATGTTGAGCCGGATATTAAAAAGGTTGCTGGTGGAATTCTTATTCAGGACAGCGATAAGAAAGAAGTGACTTTAAAAGATTTAAAGATTGCTACTAAGAAGAAGCCTTCAAAGGCACAATTGAAATCATTGATGTTTGCCTGGAAAGTAGTTAAGCATGTTAAGTCCAATGCTATTGTGCTTGTACAAGGTACAAAAACAGTAGGTATAGGTCCGGGTCAAACTAGTAGAGTAGATGCAACCATTATTTCGATAAGAAAAGCCGGCAAGAGAACTAAGGGTGCTGTTTTAGCCTCTGATGCATTTTTTCCTAAGGAAGATGCTGTGCAGCAGATGGCTAAAGCTAAGATAAAAGCGGTTATTCAGCCCGGTGGTTCAATTGGAGATGAGCAGATAATTAAGCGAGCGAACAAAGCAAGCATATCCATGGTGTTTACAGGAACGAGGCATTTTAAGCACTAATTAGTAGGAAATTAGATATGATTGGGCGATTCTTACAAGAATCGCCCTTTTTTTTCTAAATTAGTTAGAATTATTGAGAAATCCTCGCTTATGAGCAATCCTATGCTCATTTTTAAATATTTCCTATTTAAATATTTATTTCAGGTTAAAAACCATTGCTATACAATATGTTATAAGTTAATGCTTTCAATCATCTGCAGTGTGTATTAAAAAAACTATTCGAGTTTTTTCGAATAATCCCTTGAAATTCATCCCGAAATAGGCTATACTATTAAAAAAGCGCTTTCTTGCCTAGCCACGGACATATACATCTAAACTTTCAGAAAGGAAGTATATGTCTGAAAAAGACAAAAAAATTAGTCCTTCAAAAAACCGAACTGTGAATCGGTCTGCCCAGAACGATTCAAGCTTACCTAAGAAACTCTCCAATTGTAAAAAGATAGAACAGGCATACCTAGAAACAGAATTACATTGCTCCAATGCACTTAATTCTTTATTTGATTCAATTCTTATTGTTGATAGAGAGTTAAAAATCACTTTAATTAATGACGCCTTTAAAGAATGGAATAAAAAACTTGGTTTGTCAGATAACATGGTGGGTAAATACCTTTTTGAAGTATTCCCGTTTTTGCCGAATAAGGTTAAACAGGAATATGATCAAGTCATTCAAAAAAGGGAATCTCTAATAACCGAGGAACACGTAAATGTTTTAGGAAGAAACTTGATAACAGAGGCTAGAAAGATTCCAGTTTTAAGAAACGGTGAGACAGTTCAAATAATTACCATGATTAGGGATATTACTGAGCGTAAAAAAATAGAAGAGAGAATAACTAAGATAAACAAATGCTTTCTTGATTTTAGCTCGAACGCTGATGAGAATATAAATAAATTAGTTGCTCTTTGCGGAAAAATAATGGGAGGAAAATGTTCTGTTTATAATAGGCTAGAAGGAGGATTGCTTTGCTCAGTGGGGAAATGGAACACCCCTAAGGATTATAATTCTATTAGTAATCCTGAGGGACATATTTGTTATGATGTTATCAAGCGCGGCAGTGGAAAGTTCTGGATAGTACGCAATTTACCTCAGTCACGTTATGGGCAATCAGACCCAAATGTAAAAAGTTTCGGACTGCAGACTTATATAGGTATTTCTGTTTCTTTCAACGGAAAGTGCGTAAGCGCACTATGTGTTGTATATCAAGAGGATGTTGTTATAGATAATGACGATAAGAAATTTATGCAGCTGATTGCTTCTGCCATTGCTTCAGAAGAGAAGCGTAAAGAATCAGAAAAGGCTTTGTTGACCAGCAAGGAAAAATACAAGACCTTAACTCATAATGTTAACATAGGCATATACAGGAATACAGCTGGTTCTCATGGTAAGTTTATTGAGGCGAATCCTGCGGTCATAAAAATGTTTGGATATAAAAACAGGCGTGATTTTTTGATTCGAAATGTCTGCGATTTGTACCAAAATAAGGCAGATCGAGAAAAGTTTAGCAGGAAGTTATTGGAAAAGGGATTTGTCAAGAATGAAGAATTACGCCTTAAGAAAAAAGACGGAAAGGCTTTTCTTGCATCTGTATCTGCCGTTGCTATAAAAGATGATAATGGCGAGATCAAATATTATGATGGAATAGTTGAAGATATAACCGAGAGAAAACAATCTGAAGTTAAATTGCGTAAATCAGAAGAAAAATACAGATTTCTTTTTGAAAAAAGTGCGATTCTTGCCATAGTTGTCGGTGAGGATAAAAAGATCAAAGATGTAAATAAGTGGACTTGGGAAACTTTAGGATATGCAAGAAATGAAATAATTGGAAAAACAGCTTTAGATTTCGTTGTTCCTGAAGAAAGAGAAAGAGCGCGAGAGGAATTAAAAAAATCATTTAACGATGAAATATCCTCCGGTGTTGGAATTAACGTACTTGCCAAAGATGGCAGTACGCATACGATTCTTTTTTCTCCCGGACAGGTTTTACTGCAGGAAAAAGGTAAGATTTCCAGCATACTTCTAACAGGTTTAGACATTACTGATCGTAAAATATCTGAAAAAAATCAGCTTGATATGACATCACATTTGCGCGCCGTGGTAGCTGCAACCGATGAACTTATTAATTGTTCGAATCTTGAAGTTGTTTACCGCTGGGCAGTAGAATTTGCCAGAAATAAGCTAGGACTAGAGAGATGCGCGATATTTTTGGAAGAAGGAGGTTATGTTCAAGGTATTTATGGAACTGATAAAAATGGTAATACAACAGACGAACATACGAATCGTTTTTTAAAGAATGAATCCTGGAAACAGCGTTTTAGGATGCTTCATCCTCAAGACCCAAGTTGGGTGGTAGTTAAGGAGCCGCAGCTAGAATGGGATGGAGATAAAACTGTTCAAATAGGAGAAGGTTGGATTGTAATAACGCCTATTCAATCTACCCAACGTCCTATAGGCGTGTTGGTTAATGATACAGCCATAAGCGGTTGTGTATTAGATCCTATGAAGCAAGATACCTTGGCTGTGTTTTGTTCTCTCTTGGGAAACATTATTGAGCGTAAACGTGCAGAAAATAAATTAGAGATAGTTAACAAAAAACTACTTCAGTCAAACAGAAGGTTGAAACAGCTTGCTTTAAGGGATTCTCATACTGGATTATATAATCATAGATATTTGGAAGAAGCAATCAATTCTGAATTCGACCGCGCAAAACGCTATGCCTATTCTCTTTCTGTAATTATGCTCGACATTGATTATTTTAAATCCATAAATGATGTTTATGGCCATCAGTTTGGTGACCTTATATTAAAACAGTTTTCCCGTCAACTTAAGCGTCTGGTACGTAAATATGATACTGTTATTCGTTTTGGTGGAGAAGAGTTTATTATTCTTTCCCCGGGTATTGATAGATTTACAGCCATGATTTTAGCCCGTCGACTCTTAAATGTTGTTAATTTATGCAATTTCGGCAATCAGGAAAATAGTATAAAGTTAAAATTAAGTTTGTCTATTTCTTCCTATCCTGAAGATAATGCTTCTAAAGGAATGGATTTGATTAATCTGGTTGATCAGATTTTAAACAGGGCAAAAGAAGATGGAGGAGATCGGGTTTATTCTTCCCAGGAGATGGGTAAAGAAAAAGATCCGGTATTAAACAAGGTGGAAAGAAGTACCGATATTAATTTCCTTCAGGAAAAAATAGATAAGCTTACCAGAAGGGCGAACCAGAGTTTGATAGAAGCAATCTTTGCTTTTGCAAAGACGATAAAATTAAAAGACGATTATACTGGAGAACATGTTGAGGAGACTGTGTTTTTTGCAACTGAAATAGCCAGAAGGTTAAAGTTGACTAAATTTCAAATTGAGCAGATTCGTCAGGCTTCGAAGTTGCATGATCTAGGTAAAATCGGCGTAAGCGAGAGAATTTTACGTAAAAAATCTAAATTAACCAAGAAAGAATTTGATGAGATAAAAAAACATACTTTAATTGGAGCTGATATATTAAGGCCGATTCATTTTCTGCATGATATTATTCCGCTAATACTTTATCATCACGAACGCTGGGATGGTACAGGGTATCCTTATGGGTTAAAGAAAGAAGAAATACCTGTTGGGGCCCGTATAGTAGCCGTTGCCGATACTTTTCAAGCACTCACCTCTGATCGCCCATATCGCAAGGCATTTTCTAAGGCTAAGGCAAAAACAATTGTTAGAGAAAATGCTGGTACGCAGTTTGATCCTAAAATAGTAAATGCATTTTTAGCTTTAACATAGTGCATTTTATTATTTTTTTATTCTCGCCGTAATTCTTTTCTTTTCAACTTGCCAAAAGTAGCAAATAGAGTTAATATAAAACCATCATAATATAAGGAGAAATAATGGCTTGTAAGAATCATGGCGATAAAGAAGCAGTATATCAGTGTAATAGTTGTAATGGTTGTTTCTGTAAATCATGTATTGAAGAACGTAAGATCGGAGATTTTTCCGCTCTTATCTGTCGTGATTGTGGAGGCAAGTGTGATGAGCTTTTGGAAGATGGAAGAGTAAAGAACAAAGTAGAGCGTAAAGCACAGGTAACAGAGGTTGCGTCATTTTGGGTAGAGTTGTTTAGATCATTTCTGTATCCTTTGAAAAGCGGTGCCCGATCATTTCTCTTTACGGGAGCTATTTTCTTCGGTCTTTTTTTTAGATTCAGCAGGATGGCAGGAATTTTCGGACTGCCTTTAATAATAATTTTATGTAGCTATCTTCTTATCTATATATTTCAGATTATAGTTACCTCTGCATATGGTGATGATGAACCACCCGGATGGCCCGGAATGTCTCAATGGATTGATATGGTTTTTGGTCCGCTTTTATTTATTTTAATTGCCACTGTCTTGTGTTATGCTCCTTCTGTGGCATATGTCTATTATACTCACAATTTTGATTTTGTTTTCTGGTTATTAGTGTTAGGCGGGATGTTTGTTCATCCAATGTTTTTATTGCTTATAGCCATGACCGAAAAAATTGCTGCCTTAAATCCCTTGTTGGTTGTTGTTTCGATATTTAAGGTCCCGGTTGAGTATTTTGTGGCAGCAGTTATGTTTATACTTTTAGTAGGTATCCGCTATATATCTAGAGGGGCTTTTTCCGGAATTCCTTTCGTGGGATTTATAGTTCAGGAACTTTTGATGTTTTACTGTTTGATGGTGGAAATGCGCATTCTGGGAGTTTTTTATAGGTCTAACGAAGCACACTTTAGCGATGAAGATCCAGAAGCAGTAGAATCTGTATAAACAACAACTTCTTAAAACAGTTCTTCAATCCGCAATATAATTTTTAATGGTTACATTTGTTGAAGCCCAAGAATATCTCGATTCTTTCGTTAATTACGAAGAAAAAATAAAATATTCCTATGAACATGGATTTCGTTTAGCTAGAGTAGAAAGCTTCTTAAAATCGTTAGGGGATCCACAAAAACATCTTCGTGCAATTAATGTTGCCGGTACAAAAGGCAAGGGTTCGACATGCGCATTTTTGGCAAATATTTTAAGTCAGGCCGGTTTTAAAGTTGGACTATATACCTCTCCTCATCTTGCTACAATTAGAGAAAGGATAAGGATCTTCAAAGGAGAAGAAGGCGGTTGTTTTTCTGGGCTGATCTCTGAAGAAGACCTGTGCAAATATGTTGAACGCTTAAAATCTTTTATCGATGATTTTAATTTAATCTCATCTCAGGGAGAATTAACATTTTTTGAAATATGCACCGCATTGGCTTTTTTGTATTTTAAAGAAAATAGTGTAGACTTTACCATTTTAGAAACAGGGATGGGTGGTCGACTGGATGCAACTAATACTACGGATCCGCTTGTTTCAGTGGTTACCCCGATCAGTTTAGAGCACGCACAGCTTCTTGGTAGTAGCATTGCAGAGATATCTAGAGAAAAAGCCGGAATTATTAAAAACATAGATCAGATGGTTGTTGTCGCTCCTCAAGTAAAAGAAGCCCTTAATGTTATTCGCTCAAGATGTAAAGAGATTAAGGCCAAGAGTATTTTAGTTGGCGAAGATATTTTATTTGAGAAGATTAGTGGTAATGTTGAAGAGCAGGTATTCAATTGTTCCTGTGGACAAAAACAGTATTCTAAGCTACAATTACGCCTTATAGGAAAGCACCAGCTTGTTAATGCTGCTTGTAGTATAGGCGCTATTGAGGCACTTAAATCTTTCGATATTAATATTGCTGAAGAAGCAGTAAGAAGCGGTTTGCAAAATACCTGTTGGCCGGGTAGGTTCGAGATCGTTAGCAAAAAACCTATAATAGTTTTAGATGGAGCCCAGAATGCAGCATCTGCAGTTGCTTTAAGTAATACATTAGAAGAGCTGTTCGTTGGGAGAAATTTTATTTTTGTATTAGGTGTGAGTAGCGATAAGGATATAAAAGGAATATCTGAAATAATTTCTCCAATAGCAAAGAAGGTAATTTTAACTCAGGCACAAAGCTGCCGGGCAATGTCAGTTGATATAATGGAGGAATATTTTAAGCCAGATATTGTGCAGAAAACAAAAAACATATCGGATGCTTTAGATATAGCAAATACGATGATGGATGATAATAGCGTTATAGTAATTACTGGTTCGTTGTTTGTAGTTGCTCAAGCAAGAGAAAAATGTTTAAGTTAAATTTTGATGATACTATAACAGCCATATCTACTCCTTTGGGACAAGGCGGGATAGGCATTGTGCGTTTAAGCGGCAAGGATGCTTTACCAATTGCCAATAAGATCTTTGTTTCAAAAGACAAAAAGAAGCCATCTAAATTTAAGTCATATACCGTTCATTACGGTTGGATTAAAGATGATTACATGAAATCATCTTCCAAGAAAAAACAGAGCAGTGTTATTGATGAGGTTATTTTAACCGTGATGCGTTCTCCTAAGACATATACCAGGGAAGATGTTGTTGAGATTAACTGTCATTCAGGCATGGTGCCTTTAAGAAGAATTCTAGAAGCAGTGGTTAAGAATGGAGCGCGCTTAGCCGAACCGGGAGAATTTACGCGCCGGGCGTTTATTAACGGCAGGATTGATTTAATTCAGGCTGAGGCGGTTTTGGATATTATTCAGTCAAAAACAGAGGCGTCTTTTAAGCTCGGGATAAATCAACTTAAAGGTGATCTTTCTGACAGAATAGAACATATGCGCAATGAAACCTTGGAGATGTTGACGCATGTAGAAGCTGATATTAATTTTCCTGATGAGGAAGATGTGAGTAGTTTACCTAAAGCGCGCCTGATAGGGCAACTTAAAAAAGTAAAATCACAGTTAAATGACATACTTTGTTTTTCTCAAGAAGGAAAAATATTGCGAGAAGGTATATCTGTTGTTATATGTGGTAAGCCGAACGTAGGAAAATCATCTTTGCTTAATGCTATAATAAGGAAAGAAAAGGCCATTGTTACAGCTGTTGCTGGAACAACTAGAGATTCTGTTGAGGACGAGGTAAGCTTATCCGGAATTCCTGTTAGGCTCATTGATACTGCTGGAATAGAAGTACCGGAAAATATCGTTGAAGAGGCCGCACTTCTTAAAAGCCGGCAGAATATCAATGAGGCAGACGTTGTAATTATGCTGTTTGATGCAAGTATGCCAATAAGTAAAAAAGACAAAAATTTAATCAGTGAGATTAAGGATAAGAATATTATTTACGCTGTAAACAAAATAGATTTACCTGAGAAAATAAATATTGATAAATTAAAGAAAATCTGCGGCGTTAAGAAAATTATAAGAATTTCGGCACTTAAAAAACAAGGACTTAATCTTCTTGAGAAGGCAGTAGTTAAAAGTATTATGTCTTCGACAGCTATTAACAGCGAGCAGATTATAATAAGCAACGTAAGACACATAACATTATTGAAAAGCATTAAAGAACACATTGATTGCGCAATCTCTTCTTTAGATAAGGCGTTGCCTATAGAATTTGTTGCTGAGGAACTAAAGGTTTCTTTAGATTTTTTTGACAGATTAATAGGTAATAGCGCAAGAGAAGATTTGTTAGATAAAATATTCTCAGAGTTTTGCATTGGTAAATAATCAAATGAAAGGAAAATAGATGGATAAGAAAAAAATTGAGCAAGCAATAAAGATGATTCTAGAAGGGATTGGAGAAGATCCCAAAAAGAAAGATTTGCAGGATACGCCAAAGCGTGTGGCCGAAATGTATGAAGAGATTTTTGCAGGGATATCGGCTAAGCCAGAAGAAGAGCTAGAAGTTATCTTAGATCAGAAACATGATGAGATTGTTTTATTAAAAGGTATTCCGCTTTATTCTGTATGCGAACATCATCTGCTTCCGTTTATCGGCAAGGCACATGTGGCTTATATTCCGAAAAATGGTAGAGTAACAGGATTAAGTAAGTTATCACGTGTTGTAGATACTTTGGCTAAGCGTCTTCAGGTTCAGGAAAGACTGACTACCGAGATCGCAGAAATAATTATGTCTAAGTTGAAACCTCGCGGAGTAATGGTTATAATAGAAGCAGAGCATCTTTGTATGTCAATGCGCGGAGTTAAAAAATCTGGTACACTAACAGTTACTTCGGCAGTTAGAGGAGTTTTTAAAGAGAACGAAAAGACGCGCGCAGAAACACTAGCTTTAATTAAATCTTAAAATGCAAGAAGAACAATATAGAAAAAGAAATTTCTCCAGAAGTTTTTCCCACGCGCTGCGCGGATTGATAACAATATGGAAAACTCAGCATAATGCCCGACTTATTCTTATTATTGCTGTTGGTGTAATTGCTGCGGGAATAATAATGCAGATAAGCAATATCGAAATGATGATAGTACTTTTATCTATTGGTCTTGTGTTTGTTGCTGAAATATTTAATTCTATGGTTGAAGAAACAATTGATTTAATTCTTCTTTTACACTTAGAGAGAATAAAAGTTATCAAGGATATGGCAGCTGGTGCTGTCTGGATAGCATGCATAATATCAGTGGTAGTTGGTTATTTTGTTTTTATAAAACGCATAATTACTCTTTTGATGTAACCCTTGCCTTAAAAAAACCTTCCGTTTATTTCTTTAAAGAAAGCGCTTTTATTTTTTGCCTTCTAACCTATTGAAATCCAGAAAAAATATAGTATACTTTCATTGGAAAAATGTCGATAAATCCTTAACGGAACTCCGCAGTTTGCGGAGAGGCAAACCATTTGTAAGAGTGGGACGCAAAGCCACGGGTCTCACAATTAATAATTAATTGTGTTTATTTGAGGCGGCCGGGTTGCCGAAAGGTAAAAAATGGATACCTTTATGTAGCCCAGTCGTTTTTTTATTGAAAATTTCAAAAGGAGAGCTAAATAAGCTATAAAAATACATAAAACTCTGAAAGGGTCAGGGGGCAAGTAGTGGTTTCTATAAAAAAGTGGGGAAAATTGCGGAACAGATGTATGAGTGTGTTTATTGCACTCATTTTTTTATTCAATTCACTTACCCCTGCATATGCCTGGAGGCCAGGTAATCGTGGTGAACAAAGTGCGCTTGAATCTTTCGCGGCCGGAAGTCTTTCCGGAGGAATATCAGCCCTTACCATAGCTATGAATCCTATTGCTGGTGCACTAAGCAGCATAGCTTCAAATGTAGCCAGTACGGTTGTATATTACAATGATTATGACAGCCAGAGCAAGCCTTGGTTTGATCTAAAGCTTTTTATTTTCTGGGGTCCTAAGATAAAAACATTTACCAAGGCGGAAGCAATAGGTATGATTGCCGGTATTGTAGTTGGTGCTGCAGCAGGGTTTGTTGATGGAGCCATAACTGGAAATTCTGAAGAAATAGCAGCAGATGCTGCAGCTGATACTGGTTCTACGGCAGTTGTAGGCACAACCATTGGTTCTGTGGCAACAGCTGCCAGTCAAAGCTTTTTTAATAGCATGCTCAACGTTTTAACCAATATCGGTAACTGGGTATGGAAGAATATGATTGTTGCTTCTTATAAGAACGCCAAAGAGATTTTATTAAGCCCAATAAAGACTATCATCAAAATTGTAAAGAACTTCAGTAAGATCATGCGAAGGTCCTGGGATTTATCTTTGTCTCTAGTGAAATCATTGGCTAAAACTCCAGTTGTTATCGCTAAAAATATTAGTAAAATCGCTAGGTCTATCTATAAAACTGCTTACAAGACAGCAGAGGTATCTTTGCGTTTAGCAAAGGCGTTTGTCTGGAATATACCTACAGGAATGCTCAAAAATGCATATTCTATGCTTAAGGCAACTTTTAACACTCTTACATCGGGATCATTCTGGAGCAGGACGTTTAATACTGTAGGCAGTAAGGCAGGAGCTTTGTTTAGAACACTCAGAGGCGCAGCTTCTTCTGTAGCAAAAAACATCGAACAGCTCTTTACTCAACCACTCAGTATTACCTTAAAGAATATAGGAAGGTGGCTTAAAGAGTTACCTGTTAATTCAATTAATAGGATAAAAACGCTGGCTAAAAAAATTGGACAGAGAATAAAAAATGTTTCTCAAGCCACCAGATTTACAAATCCTTATTATCAATATGGTGCCTTAGGGATAAAAGGGCTTCCGGCGTTTTTTGTCCAGCTTGCAGCAGACATAACTTCTGCAATGTACAGAGCTGCTTTTCAAGATGCAACTAAGGAAATTCTTGAGAAAAAACTTGGTCTGGATGAAAGCATTGCAGAGATCGCCGCAACAGAACTGATTAATAAATTTGCCGCTAAAACAATCAATCATAATATTCTTAAAGCATTCGGCTCTGCTTTTGGCTGGGGCATAACCGCATACGGTGGTTTCATAACCGGCGAGATGCAAGAGCGTCTAAAATCAATCGAAGAGCATGGAAACAACGGAATAGAAGTGCAGGGTATAGTCGTCTCAGAAGATTCTTCTAGTCCAGATACATCAACCCAAGCCTATAACATAAAACTCAAACAGCTTGTTGGCGCAGGTGCTTTATTAAAAGATGGCACCTGGGTAAGACTTAGTGATGTTGAAGATGCCTCAGAGATAGTAGGCATAGCTGTAGCAACCGATCGAGGTGTTATCTTAATTGAACCTAATGTAAATATCATCAGCGCAGTTCAGGGATACAAGCAGGCTTTTATACAGGTAGCCAGATTATATATGAGTACCATATCTATGCCTGCTTCACTGAATCAACCAAGTCAAGATGGTGCTTTATCTATGTTGGTTAAGATAGGTGTACTAAAGCTCTTAAGTTACGGTAGTGGCCATAGGGGATCATTGGGTAAGATCTGGAAGAAAAAGATAGCAGAGTTAATAGGTAAGCTTGCATCAGAATCTGCAGACAGTCCTGTGCCATCAGAGGAGCAACTTGCAGCTTCAGATGAAAGTGAAAAAACCGAAGAGTCTCGGGAAGAAGCTGTAGAGGTTGCTAGCGCTGAATCCGGGGCATCAGTCCAAGATCAAGAAAGCTCCTCTGAAGAATCATCATCAGAAGAATCTGCGTCAACTGGCAGGAGAGAGCTTGTGTTAGAAAGCATTTCTGATTCATTTGATTCAAGTGGTAGATATAATCCTCAAGCACATCTTTTGCCTTTTGGTGACCATCCTTATGGCGGCGATGGAGGAGGTTCCGATGAGTCTGACGAATCCGGAGAAGAAGATGATTCTGTGGTTTCAAGCTTTAGCTTCGAAGGAGAAACATTTACATTTGATGATCTAAAAAAAGTAGGAAAAATTTATAGAAGTGGTAGAAAAACAGGGATTTTTATTTCTAATGCTATTAGAAATGGTGGAGGCTTACTTTCAGGCGGTGAAGATGAAGAAAGCATTGAGAGCGACGGCGTTATTTATACCAAGGTTGAAAATAGAGAAGTTATGATTATAGATTTAGAAACAGGAGAGATTAAGCACTTGACTGGTTCTGTAGGAGTCGTTCTTGTTACCCTTAGCGATGGATCTTCCTATTTTGCATTAGTGGATTTCGTGCAGTTGAAAAAAGATATTCAGGAGAGAAATAATTTTACTGACAGGGGAACTGAAATTTTAGCTTTTCTTCCACAGCCACTAGAAGAAATAAAGCCCCTACCCCCAAAGGAAGAAGAACAAGAAGAGCAGCCACAACTTCCCGAGCCAGTACATAAGAGAGAAGTTACTGTGGGAGGATCAGCTGTAACGGCTGCTTCAGAAGAGAGTTTTGATGAATCTGATGAATGGGGAGAGGTTACGCTGAGGCCTGAACCACAAACTCCTGAAGAAGAGCAGGAAGCAGAAGATAGAAAGGGCGGAGAGCGATTTAGTGTTGATTTAGCAGATGTCCCCGGAGCAGCGCTAGATGTTGGAGAGGCAGTTGTAAAAGTGCCTTTTGGGGTAGTAAAAGGAGTTGGCGGTCTTGCTGGATCTTTGCTTGGTCTTAAGAAAAAAACTCCAGCAGAATTAGCACGTGAGGCTGCAGAAGATGAAATTAAAATAGGGGAGCAGATTTTAGAGGAATTTAATGATTCAGATTCTGAAATTACTATTTCAGTAGATAATGAAGGAACTTCAGGAAGGTGTGGTGGTGCTTGTAGGCTTGAGGTTGATGATCCTTATGAAAGACCTTATCCGGAATATGAACATACTGGAAGATGTTTAAAAAGAGCCCTAGGAAGAGACCCTCAAAGAGCTAACCAGCTTAAAGCAATGATTAAACAGGTTGTTGCTTTAGGCAATGAGCTTATCGGTGATCCTAAGTTTCGTATTAAACATGTTAAGTTTACTGATAAATTTCCTTCCCATGCCAATTATTATACTAATACAATTTACCTTAATGTTGATGATTTTCTTTTGGGTTCACACAAAATAAAATACGATGAAGAAGGTTGTGCATCTGGGTTATGTTCTGAAGAAAGTGCTGGGGAACTTACACATCATGAAGCTTCCCATTTTATTGTTGATAGCAATGTTGATTTACAGCTTGATGAAGTTTATGGAAAACTTCTTGTTATGATGCAGGGTATTCCGGGATTTGCCCTTATGCCAGGTTCTCGACACACAGCACATCATTATTCAAAGACTAATCAAGAAGAATTTGCTGCAACGGGATTGGAACCGATTGTTAATTCTGGCAAAGGCAGTGCTTTTGCTGATTCAGTCCTAGCTTGGAAGCGTCGCGGTGATCCTAAGGCAGATGTTGCAGGTAATTTATATGTAAAATTTTCCCAGGATATTGCCGGACTTGAAGCTGATGAACGAGTGACTGCTCTTTATCCTCCGGGCAGTTTTGAATATAAAACTCCTGATAATTTAGATCATTATGTGCGCGAGGTGCTTTTAGATAAAGGTTTAGCTGAGCTTGTTAGAGAAAATATTTATTATGGATTTCATGCGGCGATGCTTCATGCCCCGGATGCATTAATGGCTTCTTTGGAAAAAGTTATAAACGATCCGTCTTTAACAGCAAGTGATGTTCATACAATATTGGTTGGTTTAAATGCTATAGATAAAAACTATAATAGTGAAAACTCTGTTGGTTTAAATTTATCGCGCATGTATCCTCATATGTTGCGCTTGATTGCTGATATGCAAAATGCAGTTAATCAGGGATATCCTAAGGAATCAGTTGGCAAAGTTGCTCCTTTAAGAAATGCTTCAGGAGAAGAGTTAGGCAGGATCGAATTTTCTGATATGGATATGATTAAGGGAAGCCATTTCTTCCAGTGGATGATACAGAATATTCCTAATATGGAAAACGGAATAAATCTGGATATCGCATTAAGCTTGTTGAACTCTCTCGATCCCGAGGGCGGCAATTCACGCGAGCAGTTGCGCAGCGCTTTAGCAGGGATCGAAATACCTGCTTTTGCTACAAGATTCAATTTGTCTCAATTGAGCTCTAGCGATCTTCAGCAGATGGACCCTGTTGAATTTATTGCAGGTTTAATCCGCGCCCAGCAATCTATGGATGCATTATCAGCTAATGAAGATTTTGCAGCAGAATTAGGTGGTAAAAGAATAGTTCTTAAAACTGGAGAGGCAAGAGATCTATTGCATTCTTCTAACGATGCATCTGAGCCGATTTCTATCGGAATTGATCTGGCCAAAGATCAAAACCAGCTAGTAGCTGAGGCAATAGCAGGTGCAGGTTTAATCCTTGCGCCGAATCTACTTTTTTCCGATGAATTTAAACAGGTTCTCTCAGAGAATTCATTTACAGATATTTCTATATTGTTTAATCAAGATGGTAGTTTGGTTCAGCGCGGTGATTCTCAGGAGCTATTTCGAGTTTTAATACCTGCATATGTATTGCATGGTGAAGATTTTGTTAATTACATTGAAAGTTATAAGGGTAAAAACCCAGATGCTTATAATACATTGTTGAGAGCCTTCGTTTTAATTCGTGAGCAAGTTTTTAAAGGGCACACATTTTTGGAAAATGGGGTAGACCCTTTTGCAGGAACCAAGTTAGGAGATATACCTGCAGTAACAGAGTTTAATTTGCAGAATTGGTTAAATGGTATTTTAAGACAAGAAGGCTCGGGATCATCTTCTTCAGATTCAACAAATATTAAAACTGGCTCACTTAATTTAGAGAGTAGTCATCAGAGTCGAGAACTTGTATTAGCAAGTGCTATGGATTCATTCAGCATGCAGGATAGATACAATCCTCAGGCACATCTGTTGCCCATGGAGCCACATCCAGTATCAGCCTCGGGAGAAGAATCTCAAGATCCTGTTGGGTCTATTACTGCAGGAGAATTTGCTCAATTTGGTCATATCTTGCGAAATAAGATTTTACCAGACCTACAGTTAAGAGAAGAGTTCTTGCAAGAAGTAGTTAGTGCTCTTGAAACCGGAAATATGCGAATGCTTTCACTAGTGTTTAATACGACTGCTAACTTCTCTGATGTCTCAGAAATAGTTCATAGGCCAATGATTGAACATATTGCTTCGATGTCATCTTCTCAAGTAGAGAGGCTAGAATTTACTGATCAGATTATTCAAGGCTTACAGCAGAATAATAGGTTCAGCGCAAAACTAAAACAAGTTATCAGGGATCCGCGATTCGCTAAATCTGCAGATAAGCTTTTAGGTGTATTGTTTAAGTTTGATCCTGAAACATCCGGTATGATCGCCGCGGAGTTAGGAAATCATTATATCTGGAATTTACTGGATACTAAAGAGCGGCAACAGCAGCGCGATAGTGTTGATCGTTTTCTTAAAGATTATGGCTGGGAGATAGGCATGTGGGGATATGATCAAGATTTTTTATGGGAACCGAGTTTGACAACTGGTTCTCTTGACGGCCATAGTAGAAGATGGCTTAGAGTACCAATCAAAAGATCTTTTAATTTCAAAGAAGGAGGTTGGAGTGAAGAAAGTAGTCATGGCGTTACAGGAACAACTTGGTCAATTGGTTATCGTAAAGAAGGTTTAAGATTACCAAAAGATAGCCATGGCGAGATCCCTGAAGGATACCACTACTACGAGGTAGATCCAGATCCAGTTATTAACCACGAATTTTTCACACTTAACTATGCAAAAGGGGTAGCAAGCTTTGGTGTTGGACTTGGAAAACTTAGTCATATTTTCCGCGGCGGTAGGTACGATCCAGAAATAGGAGAAATTCGAGTTAACAAAACAGTAGGTTTGTTAAGTCTTGGTATTGGCTTCGGAGGTCCAGTTACTTATAAAGGTACCTATTTGGGACATTTTGGGTTTGAAGCTTATGTTGATAAAAAATTTGGATCTACGCATTCTAGTGCAGGAACAGATGTGGGGGTTGCCCTTGAATACGGTTTACCATTAAGTCGGATGATCCCGAGCATCCGTTCTTCAAAACCCAAAACACCTCTTTGGGGACCAGGAACAATGCCAACACAGCCATCCAGTTCTAGCTCTACTGCTGAAGAGAAAAAGCCAAAAGAAACATCTTTGAATATTTCACCAGAGTTACAAAAACCTGCTGAACAACATGCTTCAACAGGAGGTTCTGGAATACAAATGGCTTCAGCTTCTCGAGAGCTTGTTTTAGAAGGTATCCCTGATTCTTTCGATTTAAGCGGCAGCTACAATCCTCAAACACATCTTTTGCCTTTAGAGCCGCATGGAAGAGCATCCGGGGGTGGATTAGATAGCAGGGCTAGAGCTGTAATGGAAAAAAGACAGAGAAGCGTGCAAACAAGAAGGGCATATGAAAAAAAGAGGGCTCAAATAGTGGGCGTAGAAGATACGCCGGATCTTTCTTTTGTAGATCGCAGTAATATATTTTTAGCGAAGATTTATGATAAGACAGGTTTGGGCAATGGGAAAGCTAGAGAGATTAGAAATGATGCATATAATAAAGCAGTAGAAATTGGAGATGCTGAATCAGCTGCAGGAATCGCAGAAGAGCTTGGCGACCAGCTTTCTGGAGAAGATCTTTTTTCTAGAGCCGATATAAGATATGCGCAGGCAGATTCAGTTTTAACCAACCAGGCATCAGTGGACAGCATATCCCTTGAAAGAGTTCATGTTAAAGCAGTGCAGATGCATGAGGGTGCTGGTGATGAAGCTCTGAAAGTAGGAGAAGCTGCGCTCGAAGCATTTGATTCAGCAATAGAAAATAAAGAAGGCCTCCCTGGTGGAAATGCATCATATCATATTAAGGCAGAAGAACATTATGTAAACGCACAAGAATGGATAGAATCAAGTAGCTTTTTTGATCCAACGGTAATTGCGAGGTTTAGAGAAAAGCAGTCTCAATCAGGGGAAGGTGCAGCCCGCATCCATATGGCAAAGACGTTATTCGAGCATAATGAACCGATTGAAGCCCTTAACCATCTTTCTAGGATAACAATAAACGAAGAAAATAGAGACTGGGTGCAACAGGAATTGGATGAGGTTGATGTTCATTTAGAAAGTGGAGATATGTTAAGAAAAAATTATCTTTGGAGATCTCGCAAGCTATTTGATTTTGTAATCGGAGGATTAAAAAGCAACAGCCCGTATGTTGATGTATTATCTAGTTCTTCAGCACCTACAATAGATGAAGATAATAGGCTACGTTTTAACTATTCAGAAAATGACAGCAAGGATCAATGGATCGGTAAAACAGCTGTGATTTGGGGAGATGATATAATTGATGGTGGGAATAATTTAATTTCGGCATTTAGAAGAGATGGATTTAATAATTTATTTTATTTTTATGAAACACCTAATCGAAATGAATATTTTTATTCACCTAAAAATCGGTTCCAACAATTGAGACGTCAAAAAGGCATCTTGGCAGATGCTGCCTTAATTCCGTCAACAATGCAAGATATTGTTGCTAGAATTTATGCAGATAGAAGTCTTGCTGATAGAGTGGCTTTTGGTCAACATGGAGACAGGAAAGTAGATACCTATTTTCCTTTTCTTAAATATGGATTCTCTCAGCTTAATCCAGGTAATTACGCTAGATATTATGCTCCTATTAGGGCATTGGTTAGAGGAGAAGCGGAAATTTATAATTGCTTTTTGGCTTCTGACGGCGTTCCAGTCGCTGATACGCATTATTACAATCGTAGAAATAGTAGGCCTTATACTTCTATGGTGTTAGAGGGTAGATTTGAAAATAAGAGAAATACATGGAGTAGGCAGTTGAGAAATTGGTTTGCAAAACGTACTCTGCCAGGGCATGTTTTGCGTCTTCCCCCTATGCTTACGAGTCTTGAAGATAGCACATTAAGAGTTATGGATTACAGAAATTTTTTAAATAGTGAGATTGAACAGATTGAAAGAATTCGAGGAAGCACTCCTCATTATAGAGATTTGACCTGGGTTACTGGAAATCAATATCCAAAGCTGCGAGCAAGAGACACAGAAGCTAATTTTAGGAATTTTTTACGTAAGCAACCACAGAATTTAGAGCTTTTCTATAGAATCCTTGAGATATCTGATAGCAGATATTTGACTAAAGAGGTTCAAAGAATTCAAACCCAAGTAGATAGAATAGGAGATGAAGATGATTTAATGCAGATGATGAATTATCCAACTGGTCAGAAATTTACTGAGCTTATAAAAGGTGTTCAAAAAGCGCTTGGTGTAGAAGCTGATGGAGTTTTTGTCCCTGGTGGAGAAACTGATGCTGCCCTTAAGAAGGTTGAAGCGCAGATAAGATAGAGAAGACCGGAGCTGTTAGTTCAAAATTAAAAAACCAAAGATCAATATCAAAAAAGCGATCGCTTTTGAGAATTTAATTCTAGCTTTTTGTAAA
Organism: uncultured Planctomycetia bacterium; assembly: GCA_964406665.1. GTDB lineage: Bacteria > Omnitrophota > Gorgyraeia > VGKH01 > JBHPFN01 > CAYOSQ01. The sequence continues at coordinate 182,855 of CAYOSQ010000001.1, forward strand.
AAAGCTTTAATGTAGCAACCTTCCCAAAACTCATTTTACCTTGCCAAAACCTACCCAAATAGAGTAGAATAAGTGGATATAACAAGCTCTAATTTAAGAAGATAAGTACCTTTCTTTCAAGTAACAATATAGCAGATATGTTCAAAGACAAAAAAGTATTAGTTGCTGGTGGCGCTGGTTTCGTAGGAGTGAATCTGATTAAAAGACTTCTAGATTTAGGTGCAGATATAACCGCCACGCTGCATAAAAAACCCGCAGTTTTGCAAGATGACCGCATTTCATATATTTACTGTGATTTAATAAAACCAGAAGATTGTGTTAGGGTAGTTAAAGATATTCAGTTTGTATTTATGTGCGCTGCTAATACGTCTGGTGCAGCAGTTATGGCTAAGACACCCTTGGTACATGTTACCCCCAATGTTATTATGAATACACTTTTTTTAGATGCTGCTTATCAGGCAGGGGTAGAGAAGTTTCTGTTTATTAGCAGCAATACTGTTTATCCTTCAACAGATCATCCTGTAAAAGAAGAAGAGATGTTAAGCGGAGATTTATTTGAGAAATATTTCTGCGTTGGTTGGATGAAGCGTTTTACTGAAATCCTCTGTCAGATGTATACCCAAAAGATTAAAAACCCAATGAAAACAGTAGTTGTGCGCCCGGCAAATATATTTGGCCTAGGAGATGATTTTCAATGGGAAACATCTCACGTGATTCCGGCATTAATCCGTAAAGCTATCGAGCGACATGACCCTGTTGAAGTTTGGGGAGATGGGAGCGATATCAAAGATCTAATCTTTATCGAGGATTTTATTGAGGGAATGTTGCTTGCTATGGAGAAGATTGATACGTTCGACCCTGTTAACATAGGCACAGGAAAATCTATCAGTATAAAAGAAGCGCTTCAGATAATATTAAAAGTTGCTGGCTATAAAGATGCAAAAATTAAATTTGATACTTCTAAGCCAACAATGATACCGAAAAGATTAATTGATGTTTCTAAAGCAAAAAAACAATTGGGGTTTGAGGCAAAAACCTCGTTTGAAGAAGGAATAAAGAAAACTATTCAGTGGTATAAGGAAAATCCAGCAAAATAGATTTAACTTATCAGTAGGAGTAAAAATATGATTATTAGCAGAACACCATTTCGCATTTCGTTTTTTGGCGGAGGAACAGATTATCCCGGTTGGTATAAAGATCATCCCGGAGCAGTGCTTGCAGCAAGTATTGATAAATACTGTTATATAAGCTGTCGAATGCTGCCGCCATTTTTCAAATACAAATATCGTATTGTTTACACCAACAGAGAAGAAGTTAATAAGATATCTGAAATCGATCATCCTTCTGTTCGAGAAACACTTAAGTTCCTCAATGAAAAGAGAGGATTACATATTCATCATGATGCAGATTTACCTGCACGTACAGGGCTTGGTTCAAGTTCAACCTTTACTGTCGGTCTTCTGCATACGCTGTATGCTTTGCGAGGTAAAATTGTTTCCAAAAAACAACTGGCTTTAGAAGCAATTAATATAGAACAGAATTTGATTAAAGAACACGTTGGTTCGCAAGATCAGACAATCGCTGCTTTTGGCGGGTTTAACAAGATTGAGTTTCGACCGGAAAATATTGAAGTTCATCCTATAACAATAAATCCTGATAAGATAGATAATTTTTCCCGTCACATTATGATGTATTTTACAGGTTTTTCCAGGATTGCCTCAGAAGTTGCGCGTCATCAGATTGAAGCTATCCCGCGCAGAAAAAAAGAGTTGCATGAAATGTATCAATTCGTGGGAGAGGCAGTTAAAATACTTAACAACAAAAGACCTTCGTTTATAGATTTTGGTAAGCTTCTACATGAAAATTGGAAGATTAAAAAAAGTTTAACCGGAAGAATATCTACATCATATATTGACAACATATATGAAACTGCGCGCAGAGCCGGTGCCACAGGAGGAAAGTTATTAGGTGCAGGTGGAGGTGGGTTTATGATTTTCTTTGTAAAGCCTTCTAGGCAGCCGAAAGTAAGAGAGGCATTGAAAAAATTACTCTATGTGCCGGTTAAGTTTGAATCTTTGGGAAGCCAGATAGTTTACTTCCGCCCCTACTACAATTTTGACCAGAATGGAAAATGAGTAATAAGCTTGCAGAAATAGACAGCATAATTTTATGTGGTGGTTTAGGTAAACGATTAGAAAGTATTGCTGGTAGTAAGCCAAAAGCAATGCTTGAGATAAATCAAAAACCCTTCCTGGATATTCTTATTGAGTTTTTGATTAAATCCGGATGCAAAAGAACAATTTTGTGTATCGGACATCTAGGTGAAACAATTAAATCATATTATGGTCAGAGACAATTGTCGATTGAAATTATTTTTTCAGAAGAAAAAGAACCATTGGGTACTGGTGGAGCAATAAAAAATGCAAAAGAGCTTATTAAAAGCGATACATTTCTTGCAATGAACGGAGATAGTTTTTGTAATGTAGGGCTGGATAAGTTTTTTGATTTTCACATTGAGAAAAATGCTTTATTGTCTTTGGTTTTGGCAAAATCAGATAGTGTGAGCGATTATGCTAAAGTTGAGTTAGAAGATAGCGGAAGAATTACAAGTTTTCAGGAGAAGCCAGATATTTCCGGTGTAGCTTTAATTAATGCTGGAATTTATCTTATGAAAAGAGAAATTTTTTCTCATATGCCTGAAAACAATTCTTTTTCACTTGAGAAAGATGTATTTCCACAAGTACTTAATTTAGAATGCCATGGTTTCTTAAGTAGTTCACCTTGTATAGATATTGGCACACCCCAGAGATATGAAAATGCAAAGAAGGTTTTAACAAAAAGATAATTATGACAGTTACACTTATAATGCTTTGTTTAAATGAGTTGGAGTGCCTAAAGGTAATACTGCCACGCATAAACAAAGAATGGGTAGATGAAATTATTATTGTTGACGGACATTCTACCGACGGAAGTATCGAATATGCTAAAGAACTAGGCTTTGATATTTTATTGCAGAAGGATAAAGGGGTTATTGCAGGTTATCAGGAAGGATTAGAGGCTGCCAAAGGAGATGTGATTATTACATTTACACCTGATGGAAATATGATACCGGAAAAAATTCCTGAACTGGCAGATAAGATGAAGCAAGGTTATGACATGGTCACAGTTTCACGCTATGCTCAAGGAGCAAAGAGTTACGATGATACTTTAATATCTGGTTTTGGAAACTGGATGTTTACAAAATTAGTGAATATATTGTTTCGTGCTAAATATACTGATGTTTTAGGTTTTTACCGTGCGTTTAAAAAGGATATTTTTAAAAGACTGGATCTTGAAGGTGCTATAAGGATTAGCGTTGACACACAGCTATGTATTAGATGTGCTAAGAGAGGATTAAAGGTTGCAGATATACCAGGAGATGAACCCATAAGAATTAGTGGCGGAAGTTATAGGAGTATTATTAAAAATGGCATTTTAGAATTGTTTACAATAATTGAGGAATTTTTTCTTATATTTGTTAGGCCTTTTAAGAAAGAAAAATTGTCATGAAGATATTGATTACCGGAATAACTGGTTTTGTAGGAAGTCATTTAGCGGAACATATACTTTCTCTAAAGCAGCGCCATAAGATTTTTGGTTTATGTCGCTGGAGAAGCCCGCGGAATAATTTATCAGAGGTTTTCGATAAGATCTCTTTGCTTGAAGCGGATCTCGGTGATGTTAGCTCTTTATCCAGACTGCTTAAAGAAAACAAGCCTGATGTTATTTTTCATCTGGCAGCTCAGAGCTACGTGCTTACAAGTTTTAATTCCCCCATTCAGACTTTGTGGACAAATGTTATTGGAACCGCTAATCTTCTTGAGGCAATAAGATTGACGGCAATTGATCCGGTTGTACATGTTTGTTCTTCCTCGGAAGTCTACGGACAAGCTCAGAAAGAAGATGTACCCATTAAAGAAACATGTTCGCTTCGTCCTGCCTCGCCGTATGCAGTAAGCAAGGTTGGCGAAGATATGGTAGCCTATCAATATTGGATTTCTCATAAAATCAAAACTATACGTACAAGAATGTTTACTCATACAGGTCCTAGAAGAGGGGATGTATTTGCTTTATCATTTTTTGCCAAGCAAGTTGCAGCTGCAGAATTAAATTTATGTAAACCAATTATCCGTGTAGGAAACTTAAAATCAGTACGCACTGTCTGTGATGTTCGCGATGCTGTCAGGGCATACTGGATTATGGTTAATAAATGTAAGCCCGGAGAAGTTTATAATATTGGCGGAAACCGTACGTTGACCGTGGGAGAGGCGCTAGATATTCTATTGTCTTTTTCACAAAAAAAGTGTGAAGTTAAGGTGGATCCAGAGTTATTGCGTCCTTCAGATATAACGTTGCAGATTCCCTGCATTGATAAATTCAAAGATGAAACTGGCTGGGAACCAGAAATCCCGTTAGAGAAAACTTTAGAAGATATGCTTAATTACTGGCGCGAGGAACTTAAGAAAAATCCCTGGCAAAGCAAAACCGTAGTTCGATAAATTATAAATATATGAACAAGCTAATTTTAGATCTTTACAAAAAACTATACCTAATAAGAAAAAGTGAAGAAAAGATCATTAAACATTATTGTGAAGATGAGATGAAAACTCCTATGCATATGTCTATGGGAGGTGAGGCTATTGCAACAGGCGTTTGTCATGCGTTAAGAGAAAAAGATCAGGTTTATGGAACTTATAGGTCGCACGGAATATATTTATCTAAGACAGAAGATGTAGATAGTTTTTTTGCTGAGATGTACGGGAAAGAGACGTCTTTATTAAAGGGAAGGGGCGGATCGATGCATTTGTTTGCTCCTGATTGTGGATTTATGGGAACCTCTGCGATAGTAGGTAGTGCGATTCCTGTTGCTGTGGGAGCTGCTTTTGCAAATAAGGTAGCAGGTAATGATAAGGTTGTTGTTGTGTTCTTCGGTGATGGCGCTGTTGATGAAGGTGGTTTTTGGGAAAGTTTAAATATCGCCTGTCTTATGAAGTTGCCAATTATATTTATTTGTGAGGATAATGGATTGGCAGTTCATACTACTACTTCAACAAGGCAAGGTTTTAAATCCATTACCGAAGTTGTTTCAAAATTTAATTGCAATGTGTTTAAAGATAAAACTACTGATGCGCAGATTATTCATAAATTAACCCGCGATGCAATTAAGGCACTTAAGTCAACGCAGATGCCTTGTTTTATTCATTTGAAATACTACAGGTATTTAGAACATGTGGGGGTTAACGAAGATTTTGATGCTGGTTATCGTTCGAAAACTGAATTTAGAAAATGGCAGAAAGATGATCCGGTTAAGTTGCAGAGGAATAAGTTGATGGAATCTGGTTGCAGTGAAGCTAAAATCAAAAAAGTAGAATTTGATATAAGCGATCGAATCAATAATAGTGTGGTCAAAGCCAAAAAAGCCAGCTTTGTCCAAAAGTCTGAACTTTACAGGGAAGTTTGTTAATGAGAAAAATCAGTTATTGTGAAGCCCTAAGAGAAGCTACTTTTTTAGAGATGGAAAGGGACCCCAAAATTTTTGTATATGGGATAGGCGTGCCGGATCATAAAGGAGTGTTCGGATCTACTTTTGGTTTACGGGAGAAATTTGGAAAGAGTAGATGTTTTGATACTCCGCTTTCTGAAGATTCTATGACAGGTTTTGGTTTGGGTGCTGCAATAAATGGGATGCGGCCGATCCATATTCATATCCGCGTAGATTTTTTGCTTTTGGCAATGAATCAAATCGCTAACATGGTGTCATGTTATAGGTATAGTTCAGGTGGCACTTTAAAAGTTCCTATGGTTATAAGAGCTGTAGTCGGCAGGGGTTGGGGTCAAGGTTGTCAACACAGTAAAAGTATGCACTCAGTCTTCGCTCACATACCAGGATTAAAAGTTATAATGCCCACTACTCCTTATGACGCTAAGGGGATGCTTATCTCAGCTATAAGAGACAACAATCCGGTAATCTGCATAGAACATAGATGGCTTTACTGGCAGGAAGATGAAGTTCCTAAGAAATATTTTACTATACCCATAGGAGAATCAAATGTTTTGCGTAAAGGTAAAGACATAACGGTTGTAGGTACTTCTTGGATGAACGTTGAAGCGCTTCATGCAGCAAAGATTTTAAAGAAAAGAGGAGTAAGTGTTGAGATAGTTGATGCGAGAACTATTGCACCGCTTAATGACGAAATTATTGTTAGATCAGTGAAAAAGACCGGCCGTTGCATAGTGGCAGATAATGATTGGCTCAATTGTGGTTTTAGCGCAGAAGTAGCAGCTAGGGTATCGGATAAATGTTTTGGAAAATTGAAACATCCTGTTGTAAGAATTGGTTTTGCACAAACACCCTGTCCTACAGCAAGGCATTTAGAGAATGAGTTTTATCCTAATGCAATTAATATTATAAAAGCGATTGAAAAGATATTAAAATTAACACCTACTGATTTATCTAAAGAAGAATTCTATAGTCACGAGAAAAAGTTTAAGGGCCCGTTTTAATAATGTGTTGGTTGGATAAAACATCAATTGAAACAATTTTGCAATTAAGGGATAAATTTCAGATTTCAACTTTTGTTGAAACAGGGGCTTTTAAAGGAGTAAATGCTAAATTTCATGCTCAGAATTTTAAAGAAGTGTTAACCTGTGATATTTCAGATGAATATATTGAGGCAGCTGAAAAAAGAACAGAAGATTGCAAAAATGTAAAAATATCTAAACAATCTAGCCCTGATTTTCTACGTTCATTCATTGAAAGATATAACAAGGAGAATAGAAAAGATATTGTATTTATTTATCTCGACGCTCATTTTTATGACCCCGTACTTCCACCTGAAGAGAAATGGGTTGTTGTAAATGAATTAAAAGCTCTTATTGATTTTAAGAATTGTATAATCTGTGTTCATGATTTTGATTGTGAAGGATTAGGTCATTGTTGTTATAATGGTCAGCCATTAGGATGGCCGTTAATTAAAGAGCATATAATAAAAGTAAATCCCAGCTTTTACTTTTATACAAATACAAGAGAGTTTTGTAACATTTATAATGAAAAAACAATCTCAGATGTTCTCGGAATTACGCTAGATGAGGAAACTCTAAGTAATATCCGATATGCACATAGTAATGATGAGAAAACTTATCGCGGAATTTTATATTGTACACCGCAGGAGTTAGATTTAGAGAAATTTAAACTAAAAAAACTCGAGGTTAAAAATGGAACTTAATTTAAAGGGAAAGCATGTTTTAGTAACAGGTGCAAGCCATGGGATTGGAAGAAGTATAGCGATTGCCTTAGCTAGAGAAGGTTGCAATTTAGCAATCTGTGCACGGAAAAAAGAAGGACTAGATGATACAGCTAAAGAGATAAAATCAGAAGGCGTAGATTGTTTAAATCTTTCTGCGGATGTGTTGATAAAAAAAGATATTGATAAGGTTATTAAGACAGTAATGAGTTCCTGGGGGCAAGTTAATATTTTAGTAAATAATGTTGGTGGCGGAGGCCGCTGGGGAAAAGAAATTTCAGAGGATACAGAAGATAAAGTTTGGGAAGATGTCTACAATAAGAATGCCATGGCAGCGGTTCGTTTTACAAAGGCAGTTTTGCCTTGTATGTTGAAAGAAAAATGGGGCAGGATAATAACCGTAAGTTCCATTTATGGAAAAGAAGCAGGTGGCAGGCCGTGGTTTAATATGGCTAAGGCAGCAGAGATAAGCTTGATGAAAACTCTTTCTTTGGATAGAAGATATGCGAGCAAGAACATTACTTTTAATAGTGTGGCTCCCGGTGCGGTTATGATTCCTGATACTGGCTGGGATAAAATGCTGAAAGAAAAACCTGAAGAATTTAATGATTTTGTTAAGCAACTTCCTTTGGGGCGCATAGGCACACCTGAGGAAATAGCGAACTTGGTAGTATTTTTGTGTTCAGAAAAATCAAGCCTAATAAACGGTGCTTGTATTGCGATCGACGGTGGAGAAAGCAAGAGTTTCTAGAAGATATGATAAAACAAGAGATTTTAAAGAAGTTTAAGAAAAAAAATGTATTGGTTACGGGTGGCACTGGTTTAATAGGAAGACAGGTAGTGGATATTTTGTATAATGCCGGTGCTTTTGCAAAAATAGTTTCTCTAGATGAAATAAAAGTTAATGATAAAGTTGAGCATGTGGTAGGTGATCTATCCAGCTTTGAGTTTTGCAAAGAAATTACAAAAGGCATGGATTATGTTTTTCATGTTGCAGGAGTAAAAGGCTCAATCGTAGTTACCAAAGAAAAACCTGCAAGCTTCTTTGTGCCGCTTTTAATGATGAATACAAATATACTCGAGGCCTGTAGGCTTAATAATATTTCTAAAATGGTGTATACCAGTTCTATAGGCGCTTATGCTAGTGCTGAAGTTTTTAAGGAAGATGAAAATCTAGATGGCCCACCTATGGATATGTTTCCTGGTTGGGCAAAGAGAATGGCAGAGCTACAGATTAAGTCTTATAAAATTCAGCATAGTCTTGATAATTTTGCTGTGGTAAGGCCCTGTAATGTCTATGGACCGGGAGATAATTTTGACCCTAATAATGCGATGGTTATTCCTTCCCTTATGTATCGAATATATAAAAAAGAAAATCCTGTGGTTGTCTGGGGAGACGGGTCTGCTATTCGAGACTTTGCTTATAGCAGAGATGTCGCAGAAGGGGTAATATTAGCTTTGTATCATGGGACGCGTTCTGATTTTGTTAATTTAGGAAGTGGTAGGGGTTATTCTATAAAAGAATTAGTTGAAACATTAAATAGCTTTCTTGATTTTCATTATAAGTTTGATACAACAAAATCTTCAGGGTTTCCTAAAAGGGTGATGGATATTTCACTGGCTAAAGAAATTATTGATTACAACCCAAGTATTTCGCTTCTAGATGGGCTTAAGCAAACCTGGGAGTGGTTTATTAATAACGAAAAAGAATATTTAAAGCGGAAGAATTATTTCAAAGAAAATGATACCTCTTAAAATCTCATTTATAAATTCATGCCTAAACGTTTCATTTTTACATTAATTTTAATTTTTATTATTTGTGTAGTGCTCGAGGGTGCTTCTAGGTTTGTCGCACGAACGCGCCTTGTGCAACGTGTGCCTTCGTATCATTCAACTATGATGAACGATCCTATCTTGCATCATAAGTGGGTGCCTTCTTTAAAAAGAACAGATAGTAGCCGTTCAACTCCGTACACTTTAATTACCAATAAACAATCTTGGGTAGAAAAACATGATGTTTCAAAAATTAAACCGAGTAATACATTTCGCATTTTTTATGTTGGAGATTCAACAACTCAAGGTGTTGTAGATGCTAAATACAAAATGGTTGAGATTGTTGAGCGGGAACTAAATAGAATTTACGAAGATCAAGATATTAATTTCGAAGTAATTAATACTGGATCATCAAGTTATTCTTTTCTGCTTTATTATTTGTTGATAAAAACGCAACTACTGAATTATGATCCAGATTTAATTATGGTAAATATTGATATGACAGATGTGGCTAATGATGCTGCTTATAGAAGGCTTATGGTCATGGATAGTTCCGGAGAGGTTGTTGCAATTCCTGCAGAGACTTCACAGAGATATATATTGACACCGCAAGGGTATTCTAAGGTTGATTTGCATTTTACTCTGCCGCGAGCACTAGTTAGACATTCAGACTTTTTTTATCTTATTGATCTTTGTATCAGAAAAATATCTCTTAAGAGAACTAAGCTAGTAGAGCACAAGGAAGCGAATTGGCTTGAGACAACATGGTCGTCGACAATTACCGAGAATGTTACTGAGTCCATAAAGGTTTTAGCCTCGACGGTTAAGTTGTTACATTCTTACGATGTGACTATGGCTTTTACCGGAGTTCCGCATTTCCCTCAATATATAGGAATGTGGTCTGTTAAGCCTCATAATGTTTTAGCAGAATTTTCTCAAAATACAAAAGTTGCTTATCTTAATTCTTATCAGGTGTTAAGGGATGAGATATTCGGTTCAAAACTCTCTGATTACTACTGGGATTCTGATGGTACGCACTTTAATCGGGATGGCAACAGGATTTGGGCCAAGGCTCAATTAGATTTTTTACTTAATACAAATAATCATTTGATTCCTTTTACTGTTTACAAAAAATCTGAAGTCATAGAAAATTTAAAGAGTTCTAGTAAGTTTTGGAAGCAGATTTCAAATCGACAGACAAAAAAACACGCGATTGTTTATTTTATTAACAAATACAAACAACAGGGCGTAATTATAAAAAAGTCTGCCAGCCGGTATGTTTTTTTGCTTGATAGTTTATCTTTGCAAAAACCAGAGCTACTATTAACCCCTTTTGATAAGTTATTGAGTGCACTTGCGCGTGCAGAGGACGATTTTAATAAGAACTGAAATAACTTATATTTTTTTGTTAAATAGCTCCTAAGATATTTAGGGGCTATTTCTTTTTGAATATTCCTATTATGGGAGGAAGGTTTTCTAGCGGACCAATTGTTTTTATAGGGTAATAATTTTGTAAGATCCAGGCAAAGACTTTTCTTTTTACAATAGAAGGCTTTTTAATAATAACAACAAAGTAATCTATTTTAGAATCAGCTAAGTGAGAAATTATGGTATCTTCGCTATAAGCAGCATCGTCGAGAATATAATATCTGGTAGGATTTTTTCTTGATGAGAAAAAGTTTATACTAAGAGCATCAGGATACGTAACAACCGTATCATTTTCTGAGGTATTTTTCTTTAAGTAATCTATGGTAGATAAAAATTTTAACCTGTCGGGGATATCGTTATAAAAAAATGTTCCATAATCTGTTTTTATCGGTGCGGTTCTCATTGAGTATGCTTCTTTAGAGAATTGCCAAAGGTAGCCAACCGGCAGGAGAAAAAGGCAGATTAAAATTGACGAAAAAAGCAGTTTTGAAATATTTCTTAAATATTTTTTAAAAAACGCAGATACGAATTTAAAAAAGAAAACATAATAAGATATGATAGCCAATACGTAAAGATAAAAACCTGCTCCGTGAGGATGTGCATGCAGTGGTGTTCTTAGGGTAGGCAAAAATGCTACTAAAAAAAGCGTTAGTAAAACTATGTTATTTTTATCCTTGGAAATTATTGATTTTACAAAAAGTATTGGAATTGTAACAAGAAATATTAGATTCAGACACATAAATTGAGGATATGTCCTTATTTTCTGGAATGTCTCTGAAGCAGTTAAGGGAAATCGCGTTTTCAAAAAATAATATAAAGAAACAAACAATGCTGCGATTAAAATACTACCTGCGAAAAGCATAAATATAGAAATAAGTCTTTTCTTTTTTCCCGCAAAAAAGCAAGAAATGCCCTGGCAACCAATTGCTGCCAGAGAAATAATAGTTATGTGAGCAAAAAAGGAAAAAAATATTATTGAACCTTTTTCTTTAAGAATAGTTACGAGATTTTCAAAAAATAATTTTGTACTTGAACCACTGTTTTGTACCAGTCCGCTATCGGCTGATAGGGCTGAGCTTCCGCCTAAGATGTAAATGGTGCTCATCAGAAGAGATTCTTTGATTCCAGCAAAAGCATCAAAAAATATCGCAAATAAAGCGTACGTACCTATTCCTAAGATAAGTGGAGCGGAGAAATAGTACCAACAATTTTTATAGGACTTATTTTTTAATAAGTGTATTATTCCGGCTATCAGGAAACCTAGCCAGACTAAAAGTGCAAGTGTAGGTCTAGATAGAAAGGCAAACGAGAGAAATAAACTCCAGAGGATTAGGTTTTTCTTTTTATCAGAGAAAATAAATTTCAGAAAAAAGTAAAGGGCACAAGAAGTAAATAGAACAAAAAAAGTGGAAGAGAAGCTGTAGGGGAGAATAAAATTAAAAATACCGCTAGAGGGCATATAGAAACCAAATGCAAACAAATAGAGAAATGTTATTGCTACTAGGGCGGCCGAAGGTCGGCCTAAAAACAGTCGAGAAATTTTATAAAGAACAAAAGATAGTGTTGTGGTTATGGCGATACCTAGCCACACAAGGGTAAGTATTTTAACGCCGAAAAATTTGTACAACAGTGCAATAAAGTAAGGAGAAAGCAATCCATGAGGATGAAAAAGATCTTTGTAGAGAATCCTGCCGTCAAGAATCTGTTGGGGGAATGATAGTTCATGAGGCGTGTCGTTAAAAAGATGCCCCCATTTTAACCAGCTTACAGAGAGAAGATAGATAAAAGAGCTTAATAAGATAATAATTATGATAATGGAAGATAGGTAGGGTTTTAATTTTTTAAGAAAGCTATGCAAGTTTTTTGTTTGGTTAAACATTTTTGAATTTATGCCCACAAATTTCTATCTAGGTTTCTGTATTGTATGGCTTCAGAGATATGTTCGGGCAGGATATTTTTTTCACCGGATAAATCAGCAATAGTGCGTGAGACTTTTAGAATTTTATCATGTGCTCGAGCGGAAAATCCAAGTTCATCCATTGCCATTTTAAGAAGTTTTTTGGATTCGTCATCGAGCGAACAATCTTGTTGTATTTGCTTATGGTTCATATGTGCGTTACAAAATATCTTCTTCGTCTTAAACCGTTTTAGTTGAATATCGCGGGCATTTTGGATTCTTTGTTTAATATTCTGTGATGATTCAGCAATAGAACCGGAAGTTATATCGCTGTATTCTAAGGAAGGAACTTCGAGGTGGATGTCAATTCTATCTAAAAGCGGTCCAGAAATCTTAGATAAGTATTTCTGGATTTTTGTAGGTGTACAGCGACAGTTTTTCTTTGGATCTGTATAATATCCGCACGGGCAGGGGTTCATTGTGCAGACTAACATAAACTTGCTGGGGAATTTAAGCGCCTTGGTTGCTCGAGAAATAGCAACGATACCATCTTCTAAAGGTTGACGCAATGATTCAAGCACATCGCGATTAAATTCAGGTAGTTCATCCAAGAAAAGAATCCCATTATGTGCTAAGCTTATTTCACCCGGCTTTGGTATTGAGCCGCCACCGACCAAGGCTATATCAGAACAGGTGTGGTGAGGGTTGCGGAATGGTCGCTGCGTTACTATCCCGCCTTTATTAGGAATATTCCCTATAATAGAATGTATTTTAGTTGTTTCCAGGGCTTCTTGTAGAGTTAGGTCTGGGAAAATAGTAGGAATGCGCTTTGCTAGCATGGTTTTTCCGCTTCCTGGGGGGCCGATTAAAATTATGTTATGACCACCTGCAACCGCAACTTCAATGCCGCGTTTGACATGGCTTTGTCCTTTTACATCGGAGAAATCTATATTGTAGTGATTTAGCTGTTTAAGTATATCTTTAGATTCTTTCTTATATACAGGTATGGCTTTTGAATCTGACAAAAAATTTACTGCTTGTGCAAGCGTTTTTATTGGATACACATTAATTGAATCAACAATTGCTGCTTCTTTAGCGTTATCTTGTGGAACAATAATGTTTGAGAATCCTTTTTCTTTTAGGCCGATGGCAATGGGTAGCACTCCTTTAACTGGACGAACAGTTCCATCTAAGGCCAATTCTCCCAAAATAATAAAATTCTTCAGTTTTTCTTTATTAGTTTGGTTAGCGGCAGCTAATATGCTCAACGCGATCGGTAAATCAAATAGAGAACCTTCTTTTTTCAAGTCAGCTGGAGCAAGATTTATGATTATTTTGTCTATGGGGTATTTGAATCCGCTGTTTTTAATCGCAGAGCGGGTTCTCTCGCGACTTTCTTTGACAGCGTTATCCGGAAGGCCGACAATAGAAACACTAGGTAGGCCCCGGTTTATATCAGTTTCGATTTCTACAAGATAGCTATCTAATCCTAGAAGCCCGAAGCTGTACGTTTTTGATAGCATAATGGCGTATGTTTTTGTTAAATTTAAAGTTTTGCGCCTGAGAAAATAGTTTTTTCTTTAATCGGAACAATTTTTTATCAATAAAAAAGCACTTGCTTTTTTATTGCGGTATATTATAATGAAACTAACATATTTTGCCGCTGGGGTCAAGTCTTAACAAACCTATAAAGTAATATGAAAAAGAAGGTAAAAAGGCTTTTAATAACATTATTTGTGCTTACGATTGTCGTATTGGCAAGCATATCGTTTGTCAGATACTTCTATCTTTTGAGTCAAAATTATAACTTGAACACTAAATTGCTTGATGTTGAGAAGAGAATCAAAGATTTAAATAAAGTAAAGCAAGAATTGCAGCTATCTCTTGAAAAAGAGAATAAGGAATATAAAGAAGTTTTAAATGACAAGGAGTCTCTTAAGGGACAGCTTGAAGAGTTGCAAGGAAAGCTTTTAGAAAGAGAGCTGGATTTAGAAGATACTCGCATTAAACTTTCTAAGGTACGGGGAGAAATAGAAGGTTTGAATAAAGACCAAGTTGTTTTGAGGGATCAAATCGGAGATTTGGAGATACAAATAGAACAGCTAACTAATGAGAGAGATGTTTTTGAAGCAAAGTTTAACTCACTTCCCGAATTAAAGAAGGCGATTAAGCTTTTGAGGAGTAAATTTTATGTAAAGCGTATTGAGATGCAGGAAGCTTTAGATGCTAAAGAATTAAAAGATGGCAATCAAGGTTTTCTCATTTGGCAAGGTAAGTCTACAATTAAAGAGAAAGTAAAAATAGAAGTACTCCCTTTTGAGCCATGATACCGTTTTTTTCCCTCCTTCTGGAAAACAGAATTCTCTGGATAACCCTATTAGCTTGGACAGTTGCTCAGCTTATAAAGGTTATTATTGGTGTTATTATAGAGAAGAGATTCAATTTCCGCTGGTTTGTTGGTACTGGTGGCATGCCTTCTAGCCATGCCTCAGGAGCTACTGCCCTGGCGGTAAACTGCGGCTTGTATATTGGGTTTGACTCTCCTATATTTGCGTTCGCTGCAGTGTTTGCCATGGTTACTATGTTTGATGCTCAGGGAGTGCGGCAGTCTACTGGAATACAGGCAAGGATCTTAAATAGAATTCTTGAGGACATATACTGGAAAGGAAAGATCGAAGAAAATAGACTTAAAGAATTGGTTGGTCATACTCCTTTTCAGGTAATCGTCGGGTCGATTCTGGGATTTTTCATTGCAGTAACCTTTTATATTTTCTATTAAGGAGTAATTAATGCGTTCTAGAATAATACTTTTAGTCGGGGTTGCAGTAGTTATATTAGGAATTTTTTCTTTGGTTAATTCTTGCAGTAGAAGAAAACTTTCAGAATCTTCAGGTGTAGATGTGGCAAAGAGTGCGCAAGAATTGCATGTTTTAGCCAAAGCTTTGTTGGAAGATGGAGATATTGTTGAAGCTAAAAATTTATATAAACAGATAGTTTTCGATTTTCCAAATTTCAAACATATAGATGAAGTTAGGCAGAAGTTGGAAATATTAAATATGAAAATAATATTTTCAATTGTTTCTGCTGGGGAATTGACGGTTATGCACGAGGTTCAATCAGGCGACACTCTTTCTAAGATTGCAAAGAAATATTCAACTACAGTTGAACTAATTAAAAGATCCAATGGGCTTAAAACTGATGTGATACAGGCCGGAAGAAAATTAAGAATTTGGACAGGGGTTTTTTCTATGGCGGTAGATAAATCACAAAATAAGCTTACTTTGAAATCTAACGATGAAATAATTAAAGTATATGATGTGGCAACCGGTGCGGAAAATTGTACGCCGGTGGGAACATTTACAATTAAAAGCAGGATACCCAATCCTGTGTGGTATAAAGACGGTGAAGCTATCCCTCCAGAAAGTCCGGAGAATATTCTGGGCACTCGATGGTTAGGTTTTGATTTGGCAAGTTATGGTATTCACGGTACCACGCAGCCCGAGAGCATAGGACAACAAACAACTCAAGGTTGTGTAAGAATGCTCAACAAAGACGTCGAGGAATTGTACTCAATAGTTCCTTTAGAAACCGAAGTTGTTATTGTTGATTGAGGTTAAACAGGGCTGATAAAACCTGATCATAATTTTCAGAAAAATATAGGAAAATCCTTAGAGAAAAATGAATGGCTTAGAGTTTGAACAACCAATTATCGAGCTTGAGAAGAAAATTGACGAACTTAAATCTTTTGATAGCGATAAAGCTATCGATTTAACTTCAGAAATAAAAAAACTTGAGGAAAAACTTATCAAGCTTAAAAAAGAAACATATGAAAACTTAACTGCTTGGCAGAGAATTCAAATTGCCCGTCATCCGCAGAGGCCGTATACGCTTGATTATATAAATATGATTACCGCTGATTTTATAGAGCTTCATGGAGATAGGTTGTTCGGCGACGATTTGGCACTTGTTGCGGGAGTGGCCAAAATTGAAGATCAGAATATTCTAATTATGGGTCATCAGAAAGGGCGCGATACTAAAGAAAACCTGCAACGCAACTTTGGCTGCGCTCATCCCGAAGGGTACAGGAAAGCATTACGGTTTATGAAGTTAGCAGAGAAGTTTAATTTACCTATTGTAATCTTTGTGGATACGCCGGGTGCTTATCCAGGAATTGGCGCAGAAGAAAGAGGTCAAGCTCAAGCCATAGCCGTAAACTTAAAAGAAATGATAGATATTAAAGTTCCAATCATTGTTGTGGTTATTGGTGAAGGAGGAAGTGGTGGAGCTTTAGGGGTTGGCGTAGGAGATAGGGTTTGTCTTATGGAGAATGCTTATTATTCAGTGATTTCTCCTGAAGGCTGCGCATCAATCCTTTGGAGAGATAGCACTAGAGCCCCGGATGCAGCAGAGGCATTGAAACTTACCGCGCGTGATCTTCTAGAATTAGGGATTATCGATGAAATAGTCCAAGAGCCTTTAGGCGGCGCACATAAAGATACACAAAAGGCAGCTTCATTTTTGAAAGATATGATAGTGAAAAATTTAGAACAGGTAATTGATATACCTAAAGATGAATTACTTAAGCTTCGCTATAAGAAATTCCGCAAAATGGGAACTGTTGAGGATTAAATGGTAGCTATTCAAGAGTTTGTAATATTGGGCTTACTAAAAGATGGACCTAAGCACGGGTATGAAATCAAGAAGCAGATTAAAGATATCATGGAGCAGTTTGCCGTTTGGGAAGCGCAGTCAATATATTATCCTTTACAGATGATGGAGAAAAAAGGATTAGTGACTAAAAGCTCAGCCCGTTCAGGTAAAAGGCCTGAAAAAATTATCTATAAAATTACAGAATTAGGAGAAACCAGATTTAACGAGATCCTAAGCGAAAGCTTTACAACTATCCAAAGGCCAACGTTCAATATCGATATTTCACTATATTTTCTTCCCTTTATTGATCCAAAATTAGCTAAAAAAGGGCTTAATTTGCGTCTGCGCATACTAAAAAGGATAGAAAGAGGTTTGGAGAAGCTCGACAACACATCAAAAGATAAGTTCCCATATCATCATTTAGCAATTATTGACCATAATATCGAACTCATAAGGGCAGAGATTAAATTTATCTCTGATTTTATAGACACTTTCGAGAGAAAAACCAGCAAATCTTCACGTAAGTCCAAATAAATCAATGGGTTTTTGTTCTGTAAAAAATTAATAATTTACTTGACTTTTTGCGTTCTTTCTATATAATTAAATTTTAATAATTAAATTTTACTATAATTTTATACGGAGGCAAGGCTAAATGGATATTAGAAGAGTAGTTCTGGAAAAAGCTAAGCAGTTTCCCGATAAGCCAGCTATTATTTTCAAAGATACGACTATTACGTTTTCGCAGCTTAAAGATACTGTTTTTAAGCTGACAAATGCTTTTATAAAAGCAGGCATCAGTAAAGGAAGTAAGGTATCAATATTTTTGCCTAATTGCCCAGAATATATTTATAGTTATTTAGCTCTATTTTCTATTGGGGCAGTGGTTGTCCCTCTGGATTTTATGCTTACAGAAAGAGAAATAACCGGATTTATCAACCATAGCGACAGCGTTACATTAATTGCAAAAGGAAAAAAGGAAGTTGATCTTGCCGCTTTAAAAAAGTCTTGTTCTCAGCTTGAAAAGATTATTCTTATGGGGGCAGAAGAAAGTTCTGCTAGCGGTGATTTTGTTTCTTGGGAAGATTTATTAACTCAGGATTCACAAGAGCCCAATATACAGGTAGAAGATGCTGATCATTCAGCGATCTTTTACACTTCTGGTTCTACAGGACATCCAAAAGGAGTGCTTCTTAGTTACGGACATCTTGATAATCCTGTGGAATGTATTTATGATTTTTTAAAGGTATCCAGCGACGATAGTTATTTGTCCGCAGGGGTACCTTTTTCTCATTTAGGTGGTTTGGATTATATGATTTTTATGCTAGCTTTTGGTTCAACTTTAGTTTTAATGGATAGGTTTCATCCTTTGGAAGCACTTAAGAATTTAGTTAAATATAAAGTTACAGTGTTCTGCATAGTTCCTGCGATGTATATCGCAATTCTATCAATGAAAGGCATTGAAAATTTTGATCTCTCAGCTTTACGCTATGCAGTTGTTTTTGGTGCGCCTTCATCTCCAGAACTGCTTAAGAGATTTTTGGCGATTTGTCCTAATGCTAATTTATTAAATGGTTGGGGCATGACAGAAACAGCCGCACCCAATACATATTCTCCTTTTGACACCAGTAAAATAAGTAGCATTGGTCCTTTTGGACACGGAATGGAAGCTAAGATTGTTGACGAGCAAGGCAATGCTGTAGCAGATAGCGAAAAAGGTGAGTTGTGGGTTAAAGGAAAAGGAATAATGGTAGGTTATTACAAGGAAGATGAGCTAACTCGAGAAATCATTACAGAAGATGGTTGGCTTAAGACCGGAGATATAGCCCGCAAGGATACAGATGGTTTGTTTTATATAGTAGGAAGAAAAAAAGAAATGATTAAGGTTGCCGGAGAAATTGTATTTGCTCCGGAGGTCGAGGCAATTTTGCAGCGCTTTGTAAAGATTCAGGAAGTTGTGGTTGTAGGTATAGCTGATAAATTAAGAGGAGAGGTTCCCAAGGCTTTTATCGTCAAAAAAGAAGGCGAACAGCTAACTGAAAATGAAGTTAAATCGTATTCTAAAGAAAATATGGCACATTTTAAAATACCGCACCATATAGAATTTAAAGAAAGTTTACCTAAAACTGTTTCGGGTAAGATTAATAAACAGGCATTGATAAAAGGTTAAAACGCAAGGAGATATATATGTTTAGCCCGACGATGACATGGGAGAAGGAAGTTGAAGATAAATTTAAGATAATGACTAATAAGCTACCTGTTTTTCACAGGCATATGGCTGTTGAAGCTGTTACAGCGAAAGCAGAGAAAAACGCAAAGAATAGAAATTCCCAGGCGGTACAGGAAGAAGATGTCGTAGGTGCATTTTTCTCCGATGTCCCCAGTCCTTTTTATAGTATGATGGTAAGTCTTCTTGAGCAATCAGGGTTTGATTATAAAAAATACGGATTCCCCAAAACATAAGGAAAATTGATGAAGATTGCAGTTATAGGTTCCGGTGCCATAGGAAGTTTAGTGGCTGGATTTTTAAAGAAAAAGGAGCATAATGTTGTTTTAATTGGCAGAAAAAAGGCTGTTAGCGCAGTTAAGAAAAGTGGCCTGAGGATTTCTGGACCCAGAGGCGACAACACTTTTTCAATAGATGTTTTTAATAAACTTAAAGAGAAACCAGGCCTTGTTATTCTTGCTGTCAAGACTCAGGATATAAAAAAAGCACTTGAAGATAATATTGATTTTATCAAAGACTCTCTGGTGTTAACCACGCAAAACGGAATTCAGGCGGATAATATCGTTGCAAAATATGTCCCGAAAGAAAACATTGTCTCAAGTATTGTAATGTTTGGTTCGACTTGTTTGAAGCCAGGCATTATAGTGCATAATTTTGAGGGGAATTGGATTATCGGGAAGCGTTTTTCTAGCAATGATGAAAAGGTAGAAAATTTAAGAATGATTTTAAGTGATGCTTTTCCGGTTGTTGTAAGTGATGCTATTACCGGGATGAAATATCTTAAGATTTTTATTAATGCCAATAATTGTATTCCCGGAATTTTGGGTCATAGCATGCAGCAGGTTTTCCGTGATAAAGAAATCAGTCAAATAGCCATAGCTATTTGGCGGGAAGGTCTTGATGTTGTAAATAAGGCAAATATTGCTTTAGCTTCTTTGCCTAATTTTCCATTAGAGAGATTAAATAAGTTAACTTCTTTACCAATGGATACCGCAGCTGAAATATTTTCTGATATTATGATTACCCTAAGTAAAGAGCCATTATATGGATCTATACTTCAGAGCATCAAGCGTGGAAAGATTTCCGAGATTGATTATATAAACGGAGAGTTTGTTAATATAGCAAAACGAAATAAATTTCAAGCAGCTTTAAACGAAAAGTTAGTTAATATGGTGCATGATGTTGAGAAAAATAATACTTTTTTTAGTAAAGAAGAATTAGTCTCAGCTACAAAAGATTTGGCAGGTTTGCAAGGAGAAAAAGATGGTTGATACGCCGTTTCCTAAGTTAAAGCTTACAGTAAATAAAGTTGAAGGACATTGTTATCATGGTTATAAAATTGGCGATGAAATAGTTTTAGATGATTTTACTCATCCTCCGCAACACTTTTGTTTGGGTTTAGCGCATGCAATGTTTCCTGTGATATATGCATTGAGTTTTGGAGCGAAGTTTCCTTTTATGGAAAATCAGAGATCACTTTTAGTTACTTGTCCTGATGGAGGGAAGTTGGAATTTAAGGCTGAAATATTTCAAAAAGATAAACCAGATGTTCAAGTCATGCCGAAAGATCCTAGTCATAAAGGGCCTGATCCAAAGAAGATGTGTCTTGAGGTAGTAAAGGCAAAGGGAAAATGTTTTTATAAATATAAGGTTGGGGATAAATTTGAAACAACAGGTTTAAAGTGTATGCCCGGTTTCTGCGGGGCAGCATTTCACACAGCATTCCCTGCACTTTTTGCGCTTAATTTTGGTGCAAAATTCTTTTTTATGGATGATCCGAATACGTTGGATACAATCACTTGTCCAGACGGCGGCAATATAGTTTTTAAGGCATATAGAGTAGAAGATAAAGAAGATAAAAACGATAAGGAGAAGTAATAAATGGCAAAGAGAAGAGTAGTTATCACCGGCTTAGGAGTTGTTTCTCCTAACGGTATAGGAAAAGAAAGAGTTTGGCAAGGTATGTCGCAGGGCAAGTCAGCGGTAAAGTTAGTTGATGGTTTCGACGTATCTTTATTTAATACAAAGATAGCTGCTGAAGT
Source organism: uncultured Planctomycetia bacterium (assembly GCA_964406665.1). Classification (GTDB taxonomy): domain Bacteria; phylum Omnitrophota; class Gorgyraeia; order VGKH01; family JBHPFN01; genus CAYOSQ01. The sequence goes on from CAYOSQ010000001.1 coordinate 204,152, forward strand.
ACGTGATTTTGATCCGTTTAAACTTGGCCTAACACATGAAGAAGTAATGCGTATGGACCGATATGTTCAGTTTGCTGTTACTTCTGCGGATATGGCTATTAAGGATGCAAACATAGATTTCTCTAAATTAGATACTACCCAATATGGTGTTTGTTTAGCAAATGCAATCTGTGGAACGAAGTATATGGAAGAAGAATTTTCTATGGTAACAGATAGTGGAAAGAATCCGATCGATCCTTCTAAGGTTCGTCCTGATTTGTATGATGCCGCAATGTTTAATACACCATCTAGTGAAATCAGCGCACGTTATGGCTTAAAAGGTATTTGTAATACAATATCAACAGGATGTACCGCAGGAACAGATTCTGTAGGTTTTGCTTTTGAAGAGATTCAAGATGGTAATCAGGATTTGATGATTACCGGCGCAGCCGAGGCCCCGATTACTCCGATTACTTTTGGTGCGTTTGATGTGGTAAATGTTTTATCAGTTCATAACGACGAGCCGGAAAAGGCATCTCGCCCATTCGACGCTAAAAGAAATGGTTTTGTTTTATCCGAAGGCGCGGGAATATTGATTTTAGAAGAGCTTAATCATGCGCTTAATAGAGGAGCTAGGATTTATGCCGAAGTCACCGGCTATGGTTCAACCTGCAATGCTTTTCATATGACAGACTTACCTTCAGATGGTGATGCTATGGTTAAAAGTATTAATTTAGCACTTGAAGATTCTAAAACTAAACCAGAGGAAATTGATCATATCAATGCCCATGGATCATCAACTAGACAGAATGATGTTTTCGAGACCAATGCCTATAAAAGGTCTTTAGGTGAATGGGCCTATAAAATCCCGATTAGTTCTTTAAAATCCATGATCGGCCATCCTTTAGCAGCGGCAAACGCTGTTGAGATGGTTGTGTCCTGTCTTATTTTTCAAAATAATTTTTTACCCCCAACAATAAATCAAGAAACCCCGGATCCTGAATGCGATTTGGATTATATCCCTAATATAGGAAGAGAAAAAAAAGTAGACGTTATTCTAAAGACAAGCAGCGGTTTTTCCGGAATTCATTCATCTTTAGTGTTGAGGAGATTGGAGGGACAATCATGAAAAATATTGCCATAACAGGTATGGGGGTACTTACTGCTGCTGGAATCGGCAAGGCTAATTTCTGGAGAAACATTCGTCACGGAAAATCTTTTATTACTCCCATAACACGTTTTGATTCTTCTCGCTATCCTTCTAGGATTGCCGGGCAGATAAAAGATTTAGATGCCTACAGCAATATTTCTCCCAGACTACTTAAGAAAATAGATGCGTTTTCGCATATGTCTTTGGTTGCTTGTGAGCTAGCGTTAAAAGATGCGCACATAGATTTATCAAAAGAGAATCTTGATAGAGTGGGAATTTTTGCAGGAAATGCTATCGGAGGCTGGCTTTATGCTGAGACAGAGCTTAGAGACCTATACATAGAAGGAAGAGAAGGAGTGAGTCCTTTTATGGCTTCAGCATGGTTTCCTGCAGCACCACAGGGGCAGATGTCTATTTATTATGGAATAAAAGGATTTTCTAAAACTTTTGTTGCCGATAGAGCAGGTTCTCTTATGGCAATTGCTTATGGAGCAAAGACACTAGAGAGAAGAGATATAGATATTATTTTAGCCGGAGGCATGGAAGCACCTGTTACTCCTTATGCGCTTCTTTGCTGCAGCACAAACGGTTCTTTATCACAGAAGAACGATATCCCGGAAACGGCCTATAAACCGTTTGATAAAGATAGAGATGGTTTTGTGATTGGGGAAGGTTCAGGTATTCTTACTTTAGAAAATGAATCTCGGGCAAGAAATCGTAGTGCCAAAATTCACGGATTCATTCGTGGGTTTGGAACTACCTGTGACGGTGTAGATAGAATAGAACCTGCCGAAGATGGAGAAGATTTAGCTCGTGCAATTAGGCTGGCTTTGGAAGAAGCAGAGTTTGACTCTAACACGATTGATTATATTTGTGCTGACGGCGCAGCTACTGAAATAGGAGATATAAGCGAAACCAATGCTATTAAAAAAGTTTTTGGTGAGAAGGCTAAAAGTATTCCTGTGAGTGTGCCTAAGGCAATGTTTGGGAATCTGTTAGGGGCGTCTGGTTCTGTAGATTTAATTACAACGATTCTGGCAATGGAACACGGATTGGTTCCGCCAACAATAAATTATAATAAAACCGATTCAAAATGTGATTTAGATTATGTTCCTAATGAAAATCAGGAAAAAGAAATTAAGCGCGCATTGATTATTTCGCGTGGAAGAGGCGGGATTAATGCAGTGTTAGCCGTAGAAAAGGAGGTAGAGGATAAATGAGTAGCGAAATTGAACAGAAAGTAAAAGATATTTTCCAGAGCACTATCGGGATTAAGCCAGAAGAGATTCAGGCTGATTCAAAGTTATATGACTCACTAAGCGTAGATTCTACAGAGATGGTAGAGATCACAGTGGCACTAGAGAAAACTTTTAATATTAAATTCGATAAAGATCAGATTAGTAAGTTTTCATCTTTTGGTGAAATTGTGGGAATAATTGATTCAAAACAAAGTGTATAAATAATGGGTTCAGAAAAAAAACAGATAATTGATTTAAGTCTTCCTATCGATGATACCTTGAAAGAAACCCACGCGGCAAAAATTGATCGCATAAGCCACGAACAAGGTGTAGAGCATTTTAACTGGGTGCTTATGACTAAGCAGCCTAATGGTCAAGAGCGTTTTGATAAGGGAGAGAGAATCATTACTTCCGATGATGTTCCTGATGGACAGCTGCTTTCATTAGAGATTGTTCATTCTTCAGTGCATATGGGCACACATGTTGATGCGCCATTTCATTATGGAAGCGATTGTGAAGGAAGGCCTTCTAAGTGCATAAATGATTTACCGCTTCAATGGTGTTATTCAGATGGAGTTGTATTGGATTTTACAAAAAAGAAACATCCTGAAACAATCAACAAGCAAGATGTCGTTAATGTTTTAAAGAAGATAAATTATAAATTAAAATCGTTGGATATCGTTTTGTTTTCAACTGGTGCAGATAAAATGGTAGGAACCCCGGAATATATAAGTAAATATATCGGCGTTGAACCAGAAGCCGTTGAGTATTTATTAGATCAGGGTATCAAGATGATGGGCGTTGATACCTTAGGGTTAGACAGGCCTTGCTTTGAAATGTTTAAAGAATTTTTAGAGACAAAAGATAAATCGCTTCTCTGGCCGTCGCATTTTCTAGGACGTAAGCGCGAATTTGCCCATATGGAACGCTTAGGCAACTTAGATAAAATACCTAAGCCGTTTGGGTTTAAGGTTTCCTGTTTTCCTGTTAAGGTAAGAAATGCTGGCGCGGGCTGGGCACGAGTGGTTGCAATAATATAATAATTGATCGGAGGATAAAATGGGACATACATGTAATTCTATAGCGATAAATGCACCCTATGATTTAGTTTTTGATATCTCTAACGATATCGAACGCTGGACAGAACTTTTTGGCGGAGAATATAAGGAAGCAAAGATTCTAAAGCGCGAAGACAATAAACTTACATTTAAATTGACCGATGATGAAGATCGTTCCTGGCAGTCATATAGGATTTTAAATAAAGAACATAAATTTGCCTATGCGCAGAAACTACCACCGGAGTTTCCTTTTAAATATATGAAGATAATTTGGCTGTATACGCCGTCTCCCGAGGGAATTATCATGACCTGGATTCAGCATTATACAATGGATGATAAGGCAAAATTTACAGATGAACAGGTTGATGAGATGATTAATAAACACTCTAAAGAAAACCTTAATATCTTTAAAGATATTATTGAGAAAGAAGCAGTAAAATAATAGAATAATTTATGCATCAGAAAATAACATATTATATATTTTGTCTTATCGGCTTAATAATTGCTTTTAATGTGGGATCAATTTCTGCTATTGTGCCGTCTGTAGCTAGGGAATTAGGTCATCCAGAATTTGTTGCTGGTCGAATTATCTGGGCGTATATGTTGCCTTATGGGATATGTGCTTTATTTTATGGGCCACTTTCGAGAAAATTTAAGATTAAGAATATTCTTTTAGTATGTTTAAGTTTGTTTTCAGTTTTCAGTTTTCTCTCTGGCTTGGCCAACACTTTTAGCAGTCTGTTTACATTTCGTTTTATAGTTGGTATTTTTGCCTCAGCAATGACGCCGCTTGCGCTGCTTTATATATCTCATAAATTTAATTCAGAGAAAAGAGGTAAGGCTGTAGGGACATTTTTTAGTATAACATTTTTATCTTCTTTGACAGGTTTGTTTTTAAGCGGACTTATTAGTTGGAGATTTATATTTTTTATTCCTGCTGTAATAAGTGCTGCTACAGTTGTTTTAATATTCAAAGCTTTTCCTGAATTTACAATTGAAGTGGAAAGTTTAAAAAGCAGATACATTCAGGCATTAAAGACGCAGAAGATATTTCGCGTATTCCTGTATATATTTGCTATAAGCTTCTTTTATCATTTAGCTCGTGACTGGATGGGAGTTTATTTTGATAATAGATATGGCTTATCTCAGTTTGCAATTAGCTCTCTTTTGACTCTGGTAAGCTTTGCTGGGATATTCGGAGAATTTTTCGGAGGAATGTTCGCAGACAAAAAGGGAAGGATATTTGCGTTATCAGCAGGTGCCTTGTTGATGAGCATAGCATTGATTTTATTACCTGTAAGCGGTAAGATAATTTTTTTAGCAATTATTATGCTTATTTGGGGGTTAGGTTGGACTATCAATCATTCCGGGCTTTCTACCTATCTTACTGATTTGCCTAAGCCATATTTACAGGAAGTGACGAGCTTAAACAGTTCAGTGCGCTTTATTTCCGGAGGTTTAGGTGCAGCATTAGGTGGATTATTAATGCAGAAAAGTTTTACTTTGACTTTCTCTGTGGTAGGTATAATTTTCTTGGCTTTATCTGTATTTTCTAGACAGATATTAAAGACATAAATTAGAACATAGATAAAAAATGGAGGTTGTAATGAGTGATTTGAAAGGAAAGAGCGCCATCATTACAGGTGCAAGCCGTGGCATTGGCAAAGCCATTGCTATGCGTCTGGCTAAAAGTGGCGTGAACATTGTTTTGGCTGCAAGGACAAAAGAAGTTTTAGATGAGACAACAGAGCTGATTAAAAAAGAAACTGGTGTTAAGGCTATAGGGATTCCCACGGACGTTAGCAAATTAGAGGATCTTAAGAATTTAGCTGATTCTGCAAAGAAGGAATTTAAAACAATTGATATCCTTATTAATAATGCCGGGGTTTCTAGTCAGTTTCCATTTGAAAAACAACCATTTGAAGATCTGGAGCGTTTAGCGCATACCAATTATTTAGGATATGTGCGCTTAATCCGTCTGCTTATTCCGGATATGATCGAGAGAAAAAGCGGGTCGATTATAAACATGGTATCAGGCTCTACTTTAGTAGATCCAGTACCTAGGACGTTTTTAACTTATAGTTCTCTTAAAGTTGGTTTACGGGCGTTTTCCAAGGGTTTATTCTGGGAGATGAGAGATCACGGGATAAAGGTAACTTCTATTTTACCCGGAGTTGCTGATACAGATTTAACCGGAAAGTTGCAGAATATTACGCAAGAGTCTAAGGAGCGTCTTATTACAGCAGATACTATTGTAGATACTGTAATGTTTGCTTTATCGGTTCCAGCCAATGCTTGTCCGATAGAACTGGCAGTGATTAATCAGCAGACACCTTGGGCAAAACCAGTAATTCCATTTGCACAAAAACATCCAAAATAAAGGAAAGGAGTATCAAATGAAAGTTTTATTCGTAACACCACAATTAGGTTCATGGGCAACACACGGTCATCACTTAGCACCAAATCAGCTGCACGCACAGTGGGCAGCGTTTATAAGGGAAAAAGGAACAGCAGAGGTTGAGGTATTGGATTGCAAGGCAATGGAGATTCCTAAAGATAAAATGGTTCAGATGATTAAAGAAAAGAATCCTGACTTTGTAGTTTTAGGAGATATGTTGCATTCATACGGAGGATATGGAGTTCTTTGGCATTTCAACGAGTCAGCTAAGATGATTAAAGAAGCCAATCCGAACCAGACAATAATCGTAGGCGGCCTGTGGTATTCGGCAATGCCGACGCAAACGCTGGAAGATAATCCAGCTATAGATTATGTAGTAATGGGTGAAGAAGAAGCATTCAATGATTTATTAATAGCAATTGAAGAGAATAAAAATCTAAAAGAAGTTGCTGGGGTAACTTCTAGAATAAATAATGAGATAGTAATGGGTCCACACAGGCCGCTATCGACGGATCTAGATAGCCTTCCTCTTCCGGCTTACGATTTGTTTCCCATGGAAAAATATGTCGGGCATACATATTGGATGCCGTTTGTCGAAATAGTTACATCCCGGGGATGTCCGTCGGCATGTACTTTTTGTTATGAATGGGATCAATATGATCCGCGACACCCGAATGATTTCTTAAAATGGCGGGCAAAATCTCCCAAGAGAGTTATCGAAGAGCTAGATCTTTTACATGAGAAGTTCGGTGTAAAGGTAGTAGTAATCCAAGATGATAATTTTAATGTTAATCCCGAGCGCGTAAAAGAGTTCTGTGAGTTAAAGTTAAAGAGCAAGAATCCAATTAAGTGGGTTTCTTTAGGACGTGCGGTTGATTGGGTTAACTGTGAGAGTATTTTGCCTCTTATGAAAGAAGCAGGTTTCTTCTTGGGAGTATTTGGTATTGAAGTTACCACAGAAGAAGAACTTAAGAAAATCGCAAAAGGTATAACAATCAAACAGATAAGAAAGACGATTGATATATTAAGAGGAAATAATATTGCAGTAGTTGCAGATATCATGGTAGGTTTTGATCATGATAGTGAACGTACTATCAAACAGAGATTCGAATTTACCGATGAAGTTGACCCGGATATTCTCTGGGTTGGTTTTGTAACACCTGCGCCAAACTCTCCAATTTGGAAGAAAGGTATTACTAAAGGTTTAATTGATTATAAAGGAATTGATTTCAGACAGTGGGATTTTTTGCATCCGGTTATGCCTACAGATCATTTGTCTCCCGAGGATTTAGGAAGATTAGGTGCATGGTGCATGAGAGAGTTTTTCAGTAAGCCCGGTAGAATTCACAGAATTATGGAGAGTGATTTCGACCAGTTAGCAAAAGTATGTTTTCAGGATGTTATGAATAATGTACCTAAATGGGAAGCTGGAGCAACTAAGGGAGAAGCACATATCTAAAATGAAAATCTGGGATAGCCATAATCATTGGATGCCGCCGGAGGTGGCAGAAAATACTACTTTTTTTAAGGTGCATTGGTCTGATAGCGACGCATTGCTGAAAGCTTTAGATAGTGCACAGATTGAAAAGGCAGTATTGTTATATCCTACATCTGATGCACATTTAAATATGGGAGGATGGGCAGATGTCTGTTCTGTCTATAATCAGGAAGTTGCCAAAAAGGTAAAGCAGCATCCTGATAGGTTTATCGGAGCAGGAATTCTTCCTGTTGATTCTCCTGATAAGATGGTTGATGAGGTAGTTAGAATTAAAGAATTAGGTTTATCAGCTTTATCGTTAGCATCAAGCTATGACGGTAAGTTTCTTGATGATGAAATGTTCTTAGGTGTATTTGAGATGGCAGAAAAACAAGGACTTCCTGTATTTGTACATTCACAGATTATGAATCCTATTGGTTTTGAGAGAGTGAAAGATCCTCTTTTGATGCCGGTTTTAGAGTATGTTTTTGACGTAACTATGTGCGCAGGTAAACTTATGATGGAAGGAGTTTTTGCAAGGTTTCCTAAGCTTAAGTTTGTGTTTGCGCATTTTGCCGGAATAATGCCGTTTGTAGGTGATAGGTTTGATGCTACATATTCTATGTTGCGTACCAGAAATATCGTAAAAGATTTAGGAGCGCAACCAACAGAGATATTAAAGAATATTTTTGTAGATGCAAGTGGAACAAAATCTAAAGCTATGCTTAATATGGCGCTGGAATTTTTCGGTCCCACAAGAATCATCTGGGGATCAGATTTTCCTGCAAAGCGTGATTTAGCCGAAAGTATAAATACGGTTAAGGCTTTAGATATTAAAGATAAATCAAAACAGGCAATTTTATCAGAGAATATTAAATCGATTTTCAAACGAGACAACAACTTACGGAATGCAATGACGTAAGTTATAGTGTCGAGTTAGTCCCGCCCTTTTGGTAAAGGTGGGAAATAAACATAGCCTGCCAAAAGGGCGGGATTAATTCGGACAAATGATTTATGTCGGCAGGTGCCTCCATAAATCATGTCATCATTAAAAGGAGAATAGGTATGCCGATGCAAAAAGATATTCACTTAACTGGTAAAGATTTAGCTGGAATGGTTCAGCTGCGCCCGCAGGATATTGGAAAATATATTATTGTACCGGGGACACCTGATAGGCTCCAGGCGGCGATGAAGAAATTGCAAGACCCGCTTAAAAATTTTTCCTTTATGGAACACACTATGTATACAGGAGCAATAGATGGAATAAGGGTAAGTGCTTTAAATGGAGGAATGTTCTGCGCTAACACATCTATTACAACAGAAATTCTTTGTAATGTTGAAGCACAGAATGTTATTCGCTTAGGCTCTTGCGGTGCATTAAGAGAAGATATAAAAGTTGGAGATCTAATTTTAGTTACTGATTGTATCCGCGGTGACGGCGTAACGCCTTATTATGTTGATAAGGATTTTAAAACCTCGGCTGATGAAAGTATCAACGAGGCTTTAGAGAAGGCAGCTAAAAAACTAGGCATAGCAATACACAAAGGTCCGGCTTGGACAACAGATGCTCTGTTAAGAGAAACTAAAGAGATTGTAAATGCAAAAGCCGAAGAAGGTGCTATTGCAGTAGATATGGTTTCTTCTGCATTTCTTACAATTGCTCAGACCTATAAGGTGAAAGCAGCATCTATTTTAGCGGTAAGCGATAACCTTATGACCGGTGAAGTTGGTTTTGCTAATCCGATGTTTTATATGGCTCAATCATCAATGATAAATGTAGCAACAGAAGCTATAAAAATATTAGAGGGAAAATGAAAATTTCGCCACTGTTTTGGCCTGTCGAACTTAAAGGTAATACAATATTTATCTTAGATGAAACATTGTTGCCTGAGAAGACAAAATATATTAAGGCTAAAACTTATCTGGATTGTTGTCGGGCTATACGTCAGATGAAGACTCGTGCAGTAGGGCAGGTTTCTATTGTTTTTTATATGTTTTTACTTGAGCTTAAGAATTGTAAGAGTTGTTCAAGGGAACATTTAAAGAAAAGGTTTAAAAAAATTTCTCAAGAGATAGAATCATCGCGGCCGACATTCCCCTTTTATGTGTTTACTTCAATGGTTTTGGGCTGGTTGGAGTCAATGGAAGGCGATATATCAGAGCAGCTTGAGAAAAAGTTGCGCGGCTTTTTGGAATATCTCAAGGGAAGTCGTTTAAAAAGATCAGAAATCGTTGCCGGGTTAATTAAAAATAAAAGCAGAATTTTAACTCATTGCAACATAAGTGGAGAGCTCGTTGCCGTTGCTCAGGCATGCAAAAGATCAAAGAAGCAGGTTGAGTTTTTCGTAACCGAAACACGTCCATATCTTCAAGGCTCTCGGCTTACGGCTTGGGAATTAAAAAAATCTGGTTTTAAAGTAACAGTTGTACCTGATAGCTGTGTTGCTCAGATTTTTAGCAAAGATTTAGTGGATTTGGTTTTAGTTGGTTCAGATAGATCTACTTCTGACAAAGCAATTATCAATAAAATTGGAACTTATCAAATTGCCAGTTTAGCCAAAGAGTTCAAGGTTCCTTTTTATGCGCTTATTCAATTACAATCAGCAAATACGCACAGTAAAAATGTTGCTATAGAAGAGCGCCCAAGTGAAGAGATCTTAAAATTTAACGGTAAAGACATTGTTCCCAAAGGAGTAAAGGGGTATTATCCAGCATTTGATATAACTCCAAAAGAATTGGTTGTCCAACAGGTTCCACTATAGAAGGAAAGCTATGAAAAAATCTATACTTATTCACGGTTTGCCTAAAGATGATTTTTATCGAACCTTAAGCAAAAAAAATAGTTATATTGTTACAGAATCCCGTCCGGATTTGACTGGGGCAAAGGTAGCTGCAAAAAAATTAGCGGATAAAAAACTTAATGTTACCTTAATCTGTGATAATATGGCTGCTTTTTGTATGGCGCAGAATAAAATCAGCAAAATATATTTATTTTATGAAAAAAAAGACAAAAATAATTTATTATGTAAAGTAGGTTCTTTAGGTTTAGCAATTTTAGGAAAAAGGCATAAGGTTCCTGTTTATGCTTATGAGGGTAAGGCTTTGAGAAAGCGCGCTACAAAAAAAGAAATGATTTATCTAATGGGCAAACTCATTGCTCCCAAAAATGTTTCTGTTTATAAAGAATTAACAGATGAAGTCCCGGTAAAATTTATAAAAAATAAATAAACATAAGGAAATAATTATGGCTGATAAAAAGATAGAAATAATAAATCAATTAATTGAAATCGGCAGCATTCTTTATCAAAAAAATTTAGCTGTTGGTAGATCAGGAAATTTAAGTGCTAAACTTGATGATAATAAAATATTGATCAGCGCTCAAGGTACTACTTTAGGATTTTTGAAAAAAGAAGACTTTCTTGTGGTTGATTTAGAAGGAAAACCAGAGGAGAAGTCAAAAAAATTTCCTTCTTCTGAGGTTCCGATTCATACAGAGATTTATAAGAATTTAAAAACCGGATTTGTTATTCATGCCCATCCGCCGATTACCAGTGCTTATTTTGCCGTAAATGATTTTTTGGAGCCGGTAACTTTTGAAACCAAGCTCTATTTAGGAAATGTCCCGGTGATTTATCAAGATACACCGGCAGTTACTAAGCTTACACCGGTAATTGAGGCTTTGAAGATTAGCAACATCGTAGTTTTAAAAAATCATGGCTCTATTTCTATTGCTAACAATTCTATTGATGCCTTGCTTTTAATGGAGGAGTTGGAGGTCGCCAGTAATATGTCGTATATATTTTTGTTTCTATCCTCAAAAAGTTTAACTGGAGATAAATGTGTGCAGGAAGAAAAAAAGGTATCTGGAGAATCTTTCGAAATGTTTTCATCCCAGCACATACAAAGAATAGTAGATTTGGCTAATCAGGATCAATATATTAAGGAAAAAGGGGAAGAGCTAGATTTAACCACGCAGGTTGTTATAAAGCTGGATGAAGCAAATCTGGCGTATAAGTTTGTTTTCGAAAAGGGAAGTGTCAAGAAAATTGATAATGATTTTGACGCACCTTTTATTATTTCAGGGAAAGAAGCTATTTGGCGCTTGATCTTTGAAGGGAAGCTCGATCCTTTTGTTGCAACAACTCAGGGAAAGCTTAAATTAAAGGGAGATTTTGGAAAAATTTCAAAATGGTATGCTCCATTTAACCGGCTGTTCATTATATTTAAGCAGGTGGGGATAAAATGAAAAAAGAAAACTATAAGATGTTAATAAATGGAAGCTTTGTTGAGGCAGAATCAAAACAGACACTTTCTTCAGTTAATCCGTCAACGGGGCAGATTATAGCTGAGTTTCCTAAAGCAAGCATTAAGGATGTAAAAAAAGCCATTGCCGCTGCACGAGAGGCTTTTGATAATGGTGAGTGGCCTAAACTTTCTAATTATGAAAGAGGCCAATATCTTATTAAGATTGCTAATTTAATTAAAGAAAAAGCGCAGCATTTAGCAGAGATTGAGACAAAAGATTCAGGAAAGACGATAAAAGAAACTACTTTTATTGATGTTCCAACAGCTGCAAATGTGTTTGAGTATTTTGCAACTTGTGCTGATCAATTTATGCGCGGTAAGACAATACCCGTTCCGGCTAATGAATTAAATTATACTTTAAGAGAACCAGTAGGCGTAGTTGCTCAAATAATTCCTTGGAACTACCCTTTACTATTTCTTGCCTGGAAGATTGCTCCGGCAATAAGTGTGGGTAACTGCGTAGTTTTAAAACCAGCAAGCCTTACTTCTTTAGCTGCTTTAGAATTGGCTAAGATAATGGATGAAGCTGGTTTACCAAAAGGTGTGGTGAATATTGTAACCGGCAGCGGCAGTGAAATAGGCAGTGAGCTTGCTAGCAACAAAGATGTTGATAAAGTAAGCCTCATAGGTTCAACTAGTACAGGTAAGAAAGTAATGAAGCTTGCATCCGAGAATATCAAAAAGGTAGCACTTGAGCTGGGAGGGAAGTCAGCAAATATTATTTTTGATGATGCAGATATTGAAACTGCTGTGAATGGAACTATGACGGCAATATTTATGAATCAAGGTCAGATGTGTACTGCCGGTTCTCGAGTTTTGGTCCATGAGAAAATTCATGATAAGTTTGTGAACCTTCTATTGGAAAAAGTAGCAAAACTAAAAATAGGAGATCCGCTTGAGCACGAGACAGATTTAGGGCCACTTTCTTCAGATAAGCAGAGGGATAAGGTAATAGAATCTATAGAGGCTGCAAAAAAAGAAGGGGCTAAGTTGGTTTTTGGAGGTAAAACCCCAAAGGATAGTAAATTAAAAGATGGATTTTATTTTGAGCCGACAATATTTGATTCTGTAAAGAACAATATGGCCATTGCTCAAGAAGAGGTGTTTAGTCTTGTGCTATCAATAATTACTTTTTCGTCTTTGGAAGAAGCCGTATCAATTGCTAATGATAGTAAATATGGACTTGCCGGGATTATCTGGACTAACGATGTGAAGAAGGCCCACGTGGTTGCATCCGGTCTTAAGGCAGGAACGATCTGGGTTAATACTTACGGAGGTTTTCATGCACAGATGCCCTTTGGCGGTTACAAGCAAAGTGGATTTAGCAAAGAGTTAGGAGAAGAAGGGCTTCTTGAATATACAAATCTTAAGGCTGTAAATATGGATCTTACTATTGATGGTATGCCTCTTGTTTGCCACTGGTTTAATAAATAGTTTTACATAATTAATTTAATTGTAAAAAAGCAGTTTTTAAATGTCAGTTTTTATTTTAGGTATATCCGCATTTTATCATGATAGCGCTGCAGTGCTTATTCGCGATGGGGAAATAATTGCCGCCGCACAAGAGGAGCGTTTTACAAGAAAAAAACATGATCCTTCTTTTCCTAAGCAAGCAATTTCATATTGTTTGGAAAAATTTTCGATTGATATAGATCAGCTTAATCATATAGTTTTTTATGATAAGCCACTTATTAAATTCGAACGCCTGCTGGAAACATATTTATCTTATGCTCCTTGTGGAGTGAGATCTTTTATTTCAGCAATGCCTATCTGGGTGAAAGAAAAACTTTTTTTGAAAGATTTGATTATAAAAGAACTTAAATCTTTATCTAAAAAAAGTCTACCTAAGAATTATAGATTAAATATTCTATTTACCGAGCATCATGAATCGCATGCTGCCTCGGCTTTTTTTCCATCGCCTTTTGAAGAAGCCGCTATTATCACAATGGATGGAGTAGGGGAGTGGGCTACAACTAGTTATGGGGTTGGCTGGGGAAATAACATAGAACTCATTTCAGAAATTCACTTCCCCCACTCTTTAGGTCTTTTGTATTCTGCTTTTACACATTATACAGGTTTTAAAGTTAATTCAGCCGAGTATAAAGTGATGGGTTTAGCTCCTTATGGAGAGCCTAAATATGTTAAGACAATATTTGATAATTTAATTGATTTAAAAGAGGACGGTTCTTTTAGATTAAATATGGATTATTTTAATTATTGTACGGGATTATCTATGACTAACAAAAAGTTCCATAAATTATTTGGGGGACAGCCTCGCAATCCAAATGAACCGCTTGAGAAAAAACATATGGATTTAGCAAGATCGATTCAGGTTATTACAGAAGAAGTCGTAATGGGGATAGCGAAAAATGTATATTCTCAAACCGGTAAAGAAAATTTATGTCTTGCCGGAGGAGTCGCACTTAATTGCGTATCAAACGGAAGGCTGTTACGCGAGGGACCGTTTAAGAATATTTGGGTTCAGCCTGCAGCGGGTGATGCCGGAGGAGCATTAGGTGCCGCACTAGATGTTTGGTATAGATACTTAGGCAATGAAAGAAATATTAGTACAGCAGAAGACTCAATGAAGGGTGCTTACTTAGGACCTTCTTTTGATAATAAAAGAATTGAGAATTTTTTATTAGAAAAAAACATACTGCATAAACAACTTGATACTGAAAATCTAGTAAAAGAGGTAGCCAATTTAATAGAAGAGGGAAAAATTATTGGCTGGTTTCAAGGTAGTATGGAGTTTGGTCCGAGAGCTTTAGGTTCACGTAGTATTATTGCTGACGCCCGTAAAGGAAATATGCAATCAGAGATAAATCTTAAGATAAAATACAGGGAGTCTTTTAGACCATTTGCTCCTAGTTTATTAGAAGAAGATAGAAAAGAGTACTTTGAAGCTAATCAGCCTAGCCCTTATATGCTTTTTGTTGATTTGGTTAAAGAAAAACATAGAATTCATCAACAAGAAAACAACGTTAGTTTATCTTTAAAAGAAATAATAAATACTCCCAGATCGGACATCCCTGCAGTAACGCATGTTGATTATTCTGCTCGATTTCATACGGTAAATGATAAGCAGAATAAATTGTTTTATAGATTACTTAAGGCCGTTAAAGCTAAGACTGGATGCAGCGTAATTATAAATACATCTTTTAATGTACGCTCCGAGCCTATTGTATGTACACCTGAAGATGCATATAGATGTTTCATGAGAACAGAATTAGATTATTTAGTAATGGGAAATTTTGTTGTAGATAAACTTAAGCAGAACAAAAGTTCTGGGAATGATTACTGCAGAGAGAAGCAATTTAAAACAAATTAAATGGCTATAAACAAAAAAGAACTAAAAAGATTTGGATTTATTCTTACAACCTCGCTTTCGATAATTAGCTTAATCCTTTTTGCCAAGAGTGGTCATCAACATGTTTGGATATTAGTGTTTGCAGCCATTGTTTTTTCTGCTGCATTAATAAAAGCAGAATTGCTGAGGCCATTTCATCTTATTTTAAATAAAATCGGCCATTTAATAGGAAAGATAAATGCAACAGTAGTCTTAGGGTTATTTTTCTATACTATATTAACACCTATTAGTTTCATCTTAAAACTGCTAGGGAAGGATAGTTTGAATCGAAAGTTAAAAACGATTGATACATATTGGATTAAGCGAGATAAAAATCTATCTGATCCGAGAAGAATGGAAAGGCAATTTTAGGAGACCTATGTTATCTTTTTTGAAAGAGCTTTGGGATTTTTTGAAGGATAGGAAAAAGTTTTGGCTGCTACCTATAATAATTATGTTACTTCTTTTAGGATTGCTTATAATATTTGTTCAAAGTTCAGCAGTATCTCCGTTTATTTATACAATTTTTTAAGACTAGATATTTTCTTAAATAAATTAAATAAATTTAAGAGTTCTTAAGCGATTAGTAAGATCGAATAGCTCAGCCTTAGTTGATTCAGCTTTTTTTTCTAATTCTTCCAAGCGTGATAAATACATTCTAAATCTTATCTCTAAAGCCCAGAGAATAAGAAATCCACTTATCAGTACAACAAATATCTGCATTTGTCCTCCTTTAGTTTCTTAAATAATTTTATCTCACGAATGATTGTACACCTTATTTAGTGATAAAATCAAATAAATTAAAATAAATGTTATAAAGGTGATATCAAGGTAGATTTTGGCAGGACAAAAAAACAGGAGCAGGCGAAATTTTTAGTTGCGCTGGGGTGGTTTACTCTCCCCGCGGTACCTGCTCCTATAAATATTACAGCACTTTTAATTTATGAAGTCAAGTGAAAATTGCTTTGGCAGGGAAAAAAATAATGCTGGAGGTGGGAGTTGAACCCACACGGCCTTTCGACCATCGGTTTTTGAGACCGACGTGTATGCCATTCCACCACTCCAGCAGTATTTCGACTATATTAGGTTACTTCTTTTTATCAAAAAAAGCCTTAAATAGATCTAAGGGCAGGGGAAAGACTATAGTTGATGTTTTCTCAGATGACATTTCTACAAGAGTTTGTAAATATCTCATCTGTAAAGACATCGGCTCTGTTGCTAATTTAACAGCAGCTTGAGTTAATTTCTCCGCAGCCTGGAATTCTCCATCAGCAGCAATAATTTTAGCCCGTTTTTCGCGTTCTGCTTCTGCCTGTCTGGCCATAGCACGCTGCATTTCTTGAGGCAAATCCACATGTTTTAATTCTACGTTAGATACTTTTATTCCCCAGGGGTCAGTTGCTTTATCAATAATTTCTTGAAGTTGCATATTAATTTTTTCTCTTTCACCGAGAACATCGTCAAGGGTCATCTGTCCCATAACGCTTCTTAAAGTAGTTTGCGCCATCTGTGAAGTTGCAAAAAAGTAATCTTCTACTTCAGCAATTGCTTTATTGGGATCCATTACCCTAAAGTATACAACCGCGTTTACTTTAATAGATACGTTATCTTTGGTAATAACATCTTGTGGAGGGACATCTAGAGTTACCACACGTAAGCCTATTATAACTGCTTTGTCTATTGGCCAGAAAATGAATACAACACCTGGGCCTTTAGGTTCTTTAACTATTCTTCCTAAACGGAAAATAACTGTTCTTTCATATTCTTTAACTATTTTGATACAATTTGCCAAATAAAACAGGATAAGCAGTACACTAATTACAGTGCCGTTCATTTATCTCCTCCTTGTTTAAGTTTTTCCACTATTAGTTTCAAGCCCTTTATTTCCATAATCTTTACCTCTTGCTTTTTAGCGATTAGTTTTTTATTTATACTTTCAGCATTCCATATTTCTCCATGCACAGATACCTTGCCCAAAGGTTTTAGTGCCGTAATTGTTATTGCTGTTTTTCCCAACATGCCTTTTGTTCCGGTAATTACTTTTTTTCGATGAGTCTTTACTGCGCTGCTTGTTAAGAATACCGTAATGCCTGCCATGGCAATTGCCGAGGGAATAATTAACGCGAGAGAAGGAGTGAAGAAAAATGGGTGTTCGTATTTTGAGAGCATCATTGCACCAAAAATCAAACTTACTATTCCGCCTAAGGTAAGCAATCCAAATGTCGGAGTGAAGGCTTCGGCAATAAATAAAACCACAGCAAGCATAATCAAGGCAACGCCTAAGTAGCTAACAGGAAACAGCTGCAGAGAAAAGAAAGCCAAAAGTAGACAGATAAATCCGGCGATGCCGGGGAATCCTATCCCTGGATGGGTAAATTCAAAAATTAACCCTAGGGTACCTAGCAACATAAGAATCGATACTATGGATGGATGAGCAATATAGTTTAAGATAATCTCTTGCAAGGATGGGGAAACCAAATTTAGCTGGGCATCTTTTGTTTCCAGTGTAATTTTTTCACCCATGCTTTCAACAACCTGACCATCTAATTTCTCCATTAGCTCATCAAGATTATCTGCCAACAATTCAACCACTTTTAATTTGAGCGCTTCTTTTTGAGTTAGTGATTTACTTTCTTCTACTGCTTTTTTTGCCCACTTAACGTTTCTATCCCTATATTCAGCAATGGCCGTAATCCAGGCAATTACATCATTCATTATTTTCTCTTCCATGATGTCTTTTGGCTCTTGAGGAATGGTTTTATCCTGCATATTATCAGGGACCTTTTTCTGTGAAGGAGGAGTTATTCCGATTCCCACAGGGTGAGCTGCACCGATATTGGTAGAAGGTGCCATAGCGGCAATATGACTTGCATATGTAATAAAAACTCCGGCAGAACCTGCTCGAGAACCACTGGGAGCAATATAAACTACAATAGGAACTTTGGAATTAAGAATGCTTTTTACTATTTGACGTGTAGATTCAAGAAGTCCGCCAGGTGTGTCTAGCTGAATAATAAGGCAGGAAGGATTTTCTTCGTTAGTTTTATCAATTTCATCGGTAATAAAATTAGCAATTACAGGATTAATGCTGTAATTATCTATAACAAGTACGTCAACGACAGGTGATGTATCTGTTTCGGCATAAATTGTTCCGGCAGTTAAGCCGAGAAGAATTGCAAGAAGTATTAGTTTTTTCATTAGAAATATGGTTCTATTTTATATAAAACTAAAGCTGGTGGAGCTGGGGGGGTTCGAACCCCCGACCTTTTGACTGCCAGTCAAACGCGCTCCCAACTGCGCCACAGCCCCATTAAGTTATTTCCATTAGCTGGGCAGCACTTTATATTTTTAGCAATCTGAGTGCAGCCCCAAATTTACTATGTAAATTTGGGCAGTCCTTTAGGACAGCCCCGTGAGTTGTTCCCATTAGTGGGGCAGCACCCCCTATTTCGGTAAAGCTGGGTACAGCCTCCTAAATTTATCAAATATCTATGTCAAAAGAGTAAGTCCAATATATCATTTAGGTTATTGATTGTCAATACATTCGCTTAGTTGCTAGATATTTTAGCTTAAAGGCTTCTGCTATTTACCTTGACTGTAAAAGCAGCAGCGTGCTACAATTCTTTAATGCGTTTAGGTGTTCAGATATCCATAGCTGGAAAAATTTATAATGCAATCGATAGGGCAAAAGAGCTAGGTTGCAACACAATGCAGATCTTTACCCATAGTCCTAGAGAATATAGGAGTGGGCCTCTTTCCGCATCCGATATAGCCGAATTCAAAAAAAGAAGACAGAAAGTAGATATTTGCCCTTTAGTTGTGCATATGCCGTATATTGTTAATCTTGCCAGTCCCAACAAGAAGTTGTATCATAGATCTATCGAGATTTATATTGAAGAAATAAAACAAGCTGGTGCCTTAGGCGCTGAATATTTAGTAACCCATATGGGAAGCCACAGAGGTAAGGGTGAAGAAAAGGGATTGCAGAGATTTCAAGATGGCATGGTTGCTATATTGAAAAATACTCAACGCACCAAAGTAACTGTTTTGCTTGAAAATACAGCCGGTAGCGGCAATAGCCTGGGGCATAAGTTTAAACATTTGCATCCGGTTTTTAAGGCAACTGGCTGGAATAAGAGGCTGGGGTTGTGTCTTGATACTTGTCATGCTTATGCAGCGGGCTATAATTTATCTACTAAAGTTAGTCTGGATTTAATGCTTAGTGAAATAAATCAATATATAGGTTTAAACAGATTAAAGGTAATTCACTTAAACGACACTAGGGATGCGTTGGGATCTACCAAAGATAGGCATGAAAATATTGGTAAGGGTAAAATCGGCATGAAAGGATTTCGAAATATCATTAATCATCCGAAACTCAAAAGGGTTCCACTGATTTTAGAGACACCTAAGCTCAGCGAGAAAGACGACGAACTTAATTTAGATACTATCCGTAAAATTAGAAGATAAAAATGGCATATCCTTATAAAGAAATAGAAAAAAAATGGCAAAAAATCTGGGAAGATAATCAGACGTTTAAAGTTGGTGCTGATTCTGATAAGCCGAAGTATTATGTTCTTGAGATGTTTCCTTATCCGTCGGGAAAAATCCATATGGGCCATGTGCGCAATTATACTATCGGCGATGTAGTTGCTAGATATAAAACCATGCAGGGTTTTAATGTTTTACACCCTATGGGTTTCGATGCTTTTGGTCAACCGGCAGAAAACGCTGCAATAAAACATAAGACTGATCCAAATTCTTGGACGTGGAAGTGTATAGATTGGATGCGCGAAGAAATGCGCAAGATGGGTTTTTCATATGATTGGTCCCGCGAGACGGCAACCTGCAGTCCGGAATATTATAGATGGAATCAGTGGATATTTCTTAAAATGTATGAAAAAGGGCTTGCTTATAGAAAAGCTTCTAATGTTAACTGGTGCCCGAGTTGTAATACTACTTTAGCTAATGAGGAAGTTGTAGATGGAGGTTGTTGGAGGTGTAATAGTGAAGTAGAACAAAAAGAGCTTGAGCAGTGGTTTCTCAAGATCACGGAATACTCGCAAAGACTTCTTGATGATCTTAAGCTTTTAGAGCATTGGCCGCAGCGAGTTATTGCCATGCAGAACAACTGGATAGGTAAGAGCTACGGCGTTGAGATATTTTTTAAACTTAAAGAGTCAGAAGATATCATTCCTGTTTTTACCACTCGTCAGGATACAATATTCGGGGCGACATATATCGTATTGGCTCCAGAACATCCTTTGGTTAAAAATATTATTAAAGGAAAACCTCAAGAAAAAGAGGTGCTTGCATTTGCTGATAAGGTTTCCAAAGAAACAAGGGTCGTACGCACTTCTTCAGATGTTAAAAAAGAGGGCATTTTTACCGGCTGTTATGCAATTAATCCTGTTAATGGGGAAGAAGTGCCTGTATGGGTAGCTGATTATGTATTAATGGAGTATGGGGCTGGTGCAATAATGGCGGTTCCTGCTCATGATCAAAGGGATCTTCTTTTTGCTAAAGAACATGGCCTACCTATACGAATTGTTATTCAGAATCCGCAAGAACCGATTGATAATCCTAAAGAATTAAAAGAGGCTTATGAATTATCTGGCGTGCAAATTAATTCATCTCAGTTTGATGGGATCCTAAGTGAAGAAGCTAAAGAAAAGATCGCTCAATGGATGGAGGATACAAAGATAGGCAAAAAAACAGTTCATTGGAGATTGAGAGATTGGCTTATTTCCCGTCAGCGCTACTGGGGAACTCCAATTCCTATGATTAATTGTGATAAATGCGGAATTCAACCCGTTCCTTATGATGCGCTTCCGGTTGCTTTACCAGAAAAGGTAAAATTTACCGGAGAAGGAGGAAGTCCTTTAGCTAAATCAGAAAAATTTGTTTTGGTAAATTGTCCTAAATGTAAAGGAAAGGCCAGCAGAGAAACAGATACAATGGCTACATTCTTTGATTCATCCTGGTATTTTTTAAGATTCTGTAGTCCACATTATTTAAAGACACCTTTTGATAAAAAGGATATTGATTATTGGATGCCGGTAGATCAATATATTGGTGGAATTGAGCATGCAATTTTACATTTACTCTATTCGCGTTTCTTCACTAAGTTTTTAAAAGATATCGGAGCGCTTGATGTAAAAGAACCATTTACTCGTCTTTTGACACAGGGAATGGTTTTAAAAAAAGGCGACGTTATGTCTAAATCTAAGGGTAACGTAGTTGACCCCGACAGTATTATTTCTAAATACGGCGCTGACTCTTTAAGACTTTTTATTCTTTTTGCAGCTCCTCCGGAAGATAAGCTTGATTGGAATGAGCGCGCCATAGAAGGTATCTGGAGGTTTGTTAACCGAATTTGGGAGCGAGCTGAATTCTTTATTGATAAATCAACTGAGCTAGAAAATAATTTATCCTGTGAAAATACTGAAATTACTAAAAATCTAAAATATAAAACACATAACACAATTAAAAAAGTTACTGATGATTTTGAAAGAATGCATTTTAATACCGCTATTAGTGGTATGATGGAGTTGTTAAATGAAATTCATTCTTGTACTAATTCTGCTGATAAGATAAAACAGTTGGATGTTTTTGTATTGAAAGAAGCGATCAATGCTATAATACTTCTTGTTGCTCCGTTTGCGCCTCATCTGGCAGAAGAGATTTGGAGAAAATTGGGGAATGCGGAAAGTATTTTTGCTCAGGTTTGGCCGAAGTTCAGTGAGGATGCTATAAAACTAGATAGTGTTTGTTTGGTTGTTCAGGTTAAAGGTAAGGTCAGAGCAAATATTAGCGTTGCCTATGGGCTTAAAGAAGAAGAATTAAGAAAAATTATTCTTAAAGAAGAAAAAATCAAGAAGTGGATTGAAAATAAGTCAATCAAGAAACTTATTGTTGTGCCTGATAAACTGGTAAACATTGTAACCGATTAAGCATATGGAAATTGTTAAAAAACTATCTTTTAAGAAGCGTAATTTTTTTAAGATGAGTACTCTTTGTATTATGTTTTTGCTCATCGTGTTCCAGTTTATTTCTATAAAATATTCCCCGGCTACAAAAATTATTCCGGACAACATTGCCGTAGCTGTTGCTTTAATTTGCATATTCTATCTTTGGATTTCTGAACAAAGAGACAAGGAGAAGCTTTCTAGGATGAATCTTGAATTGATGCTTGCCCACAATACTCTTAAGGAATCCCAAATAGATATAATTATGTCTTTGGGGTTAAGTCAGGAAGCAAAAGATTATTATACTCAGGGGCATTCGAAACGTGTCACTAAATATGCTGTTGCAATTGCTGAAGAATTAAAATTAGAGGATGAAGAAATCGACATAATTAAAAGAGCCGGGAAATTGCATGATATCGGAAAAATAGGAATCAGCGACGATATTTTGCTCTCCAAAAATAAATTAAGTGAAGAAGAGTATCAAATTATAAAATCCCATCCGTTAAAAAGTGCGAATATATTAGATCCTCTAAAATTCTTAGATAGAGAAAAAGATATAATAAAACATCATCACGAAAGATACGATGGTAAGGGTTATCCGGATGGGTTAAAAACCGAAAAGATTCCTTTGGGTTCTCGGATTCTCTCGCTGGCGGATGCTTTTGATGCTATGAAGTCTGAGCGACCGTACAAAAAGCCCTTATCCAAAGAAGAGATTATTGCTGAGATAAAAAAACAATTCCGGTTCGCAGTTTGATCCTAAGGTGGCAGAAGTTTTCTTAAAAATCATCGAGAGTTTCTTTGTATAATCTTACCAAACAGGAAATTCTGGTTTTGCTTTTTATATGCATAGTTGTACTTATTGGTACATCGCTGCATCTTTTTGTAAAAAACCCGCCAAGTTTAGAAGATGTTGTTTCCGAAATAAACCGCAATAATTTCCTAAATAAAATTAATATTAATGATGCAAATTTTATTGAATTGATAAAAATTAAATATATAACTCCTTTATCAGCTAAGCGTTTAATTAGTTATCGTAAAGAAAAAGGAAGTTTTCAAAGCCTTCAAGAGGTAAAAGAATTTTTAGGGATTAAAGATAGAGAATTTGACACCATAGAGAAATTATTGACAATTAAATTCAATTAGTAAAGATGAAAAAGCCACTTGTTGGAATTTGTATATTTCTTTGTTTGGGCATCTGGTTAGCTAAATACATACCAATACCGCAGTATATTCTGTTTATTTCTGCTTTTATCTTACCGATTTTGACTTTTATTATGTTAAGGCATAACAGAAGAATTTCCACAGCCTTTTTATGGTTGTGCTTTTTTGTTTTAGGGGCTTTTTTGCTTAAGAATGCAGAAATGCTGCCAAGTAATCATATTAATAGATATATATCTAATAAAGGAAAGGCAGCATATCTTAAGGGAATTGTTGATAACGATCCTGTTGAAAAAAGGTTACGTTATGGCAACAGGACAACTTGCATTTTGAATGCTTATAAGTTAGGGATTAATAATAGGGAATATGATGTCTGCGGTAAAGTTTTAGTAAACATATATCGCAGTGAGAATCTGGAATATGGAAATGAGGTATTACTTAAAGGTAAAATTTACAAACCGATGAGATTTCAGATATCTGATAGACTAAATTATAGAGATTATTTAAAACAAAAAAATATATATGGAATCTTTAGTGTAAAAAAAGATATTCCGGTTACGATTTTAGGTCAGAGAATAGAAAATCCTTTAAAGACATTTGCCTTTAAGCTGAAACGTAAAGTAAAAAATATATTTGTTGGTCATCTGCCTTTTTTGGAAGCTGCTTTTATGAAAGCCATGTTTTTAGGTGAGCGTCAGGATATTCCTCAATTCTTGAAAGATGTATTTGCCCGTACTGGAACTGTTCATATTTTGGCTATTAGTGGTTTACATGTCGGGATAATAATTTTTATTATTCTGTTTTTTTTAAAGGCCGTTAGAATTCCACGCAAGACTCGTTTTGTTATTACTATGATGTTTTTAATAGTTTATGTTTTTATCACCGGAGCTAGGCCTTCAGTTATCCGCGCGGCAGTTATGGCGATGGTATTGTTAGGAGGTTATCTATTTGAAAGAGAGATAGATGTTTATAATTCTTTAGCAGCTGCCGCTCTGATGATTCTTTTGTATAATCCAAAGCAGTTGTTTGATATTGGTTTCCAACTTTCTTTTTTAAGTGTCATTTCGATAATATATTTATACCCACGTTTTGAAAAAAAGATGATTAAGCGCGAGTTTCCTGGTATTGTAAAATTCTTTATGAAGTGTTTTTGTGTATCTTCCGCGGCTTGGTTAGGTGTTGCTGGTTTGATTGCTTATTATTTTAACATCATTACACTTATTTCGGTCTTTGCCAATTTAATTATAGTGCCATTTATATCGGTAATTATTGCTTTAGGTCTTAGCTTTGTATTTTGCGGAGTTTTGTTGCCTAAAATTATTTTTATATTTGCTTTTCCACTTAAGCTATCTTTGTTTATTTTGGCAAAAACCGCCTATGCGTTTAGTCTTATGCCCTTTGCTTATTTCTATACAGGTAGTTTTAATATAAGGTATGTTATTTTATATTATAGTCTGATAGTGTTTATATTTGGTTTTGGGAGGGTTCTTTTATTGACAAAGTCTTTCAAGTATGATAGACTCGCTTAAGAAACTTGAGCATTCTTGAACCAAATTCTTTTTACTAGTTTAATAAATGGAGCTTAAGTCAATGAAAAATAAGGCGTTAGCAGTATTTTTTGCCATATTTTTTATATCCGCATCACAGTGTTATGCCTATTGGATTTGGACGCCGGAGTCAAGAAAATGGACAAATCCTAAATATGCCACTAAAGATACCCCTGTTGAACAATTGACATTTGCTAAAGAAATTTTGGATTCCGCAGAGACAGAGAGGGCGATGTCTGAGTTTCAAAAGCTTATTCGTAGGTTTCCCCGTTCTTTTGAGGCATCTGAAGCCCAATTCTTTATTGGTCAGTGCTTAGAGCAACTGAAGATGCCCTATAAGGCATTTCAGGGTTATCAGAAGGTAATCGATAAATATCCTTTTAGCGAGCGAACTCCTGAGATAGTCAAGAGACAATTTGATATCGCAGATCATATTTTAGAAGGGAAAGAACGATCTTTGTGGGATGTTATTTCTACTCAAGAGTATCCTGTGGTGGAAATATTGCGGGCGGTAATTAGCAATGAACCATATGGAGAATATGCCGCAGCATCATATTACAAATTAGGCATGTTTCATAAGAACTTGCATTTATTAGAAGAAGCCAAGAAAGAATTCGACTATATAATTACCGATTATCCCGATAGCGATTGGGTGAAGCCGGCTAGATATCAAATAGCTTTTTGTGATGCATTGCTTTCAGGCAAGGCAGATTATGATCAAGAATCTGCGCGTAACGCTCAAGAAGGCTTTGAGAAATTCCTAGAAGATTTTCCTGATGCCGAGTTATCTGATAAGGCGCGTGATGAGTTAAGGTCTTTACGAGACAAAGAGGCACAGAGCAATTTCAAGATAGCTCAGTTCTATGAACGTCAGAAATCCTATGATAGTGCAAAGATGTATTATCAGTTTGTTATCGATAGATTCTCTGATACGGCTTGGGCAGGACAGTCTTTGGAAAAAATTCAAAACATAAATAGTAAAAAACAATGAAAATAAAAATATTAGCTACTTTAATTGTTTCAGCGCTTATACTTGGATGTGGTTATACAACAAGATCTGCAATTTTTTCTGGTACCAAGAATATTTATATCGCTCAATTTAAAAATAAAATTGATTTTACCTCTGACTACAACGAATACAAAAAATTGAGAACTTATTTTCCTCTTTTAGAAGTAAGTATAACCAATGAAGTTATAGATAAATTTCTTTCTGATGGTAATCTTAGAATCTCTAAGGAAGAGAATGCTGATTTTATCTTAACCGGAGAATTATTAGAATATCGGCGTGACGCCTTGCGCTATGACGATGATCAAGATGTAGATGAATACAGAATTAACTTAGTTGTCAGTTTATCTTTTTGGAACTCTGAAGAAAATAAGCAGCAGTGGGTAGAAACTAGATTTGTAGGAGATACTACATATTTTACTACAGGTTCACTTGCCAAATCGGAACAGACCGCAGTAAATGACGCCGTTAGAGATTTAGCTAAACGTATAGTTGAGCGAGTAGTAGACGACTGGTAATGCATGCTTTATCTATTTGTCGGCACAGACTCTATATCAAAAAATAGAAAAATTGAACAATTGCGCCGTGAAATATTAGGTTCTTCCAACTTGTTTGATTTTACGATTTTTTACGGGAAAGAATTAAACGACCAAGATTTCAAAAAAGAACTTCAGCAGCTTCCCGCAAAATCTTCAAAGAAAATAATTGTAATAAAGCAGCCTGAAAAATTATCAACAGCTTGTAAAAAAGCTGTTGTTGCTTTTAAGAATTCAGTAAGTAGATCAATTTTGGTAATTTTAGACGTAGAAATAATCGGAAAAAAAGATACTTTTTTCAAACAGTTATCGCAGGGTGAGGGTTCGCGCGTATTTAATTTTAAGGGAGGATATGTCAACAATACCTTCGATCTTGCTAAGGCAGTTGAAAAGAAAAACAGTAAGGAAGCGCTTACGATTTATTCTCAGCTGATGTCAAAGGGAGAAGATGTACAGCGAATAATTGGTGGTATGATATGGCATTGGCAAAATTATCGCCAAAGAATGTCTAAGGAGTATTTTAAACAAAGCCTTGACGAGTTTTTGGATACAGACATACGAATAAAAACCGGAAAGGTAAAACCAGAATTAGCTTTGGAATTGTTGATTGTTAAGCTATGTTCTTTAAAGCGCGACTGAATTGAGATTTTTTGCGGCTTGCTTTGTTTTTGTGAAGGATACCTTTAAGTGCTGCTCTATCTAGTTTAGCCATAAGTTTTTTTAAGGCATCTTTAGCTTCTGCAGCATTTTTGCTGCTTATGAGAGATTCAAGCTTTTTAATAGTCTTTTTTAGATCCGCTTTGAACATAGTATTGCGTGAACGACGAGTTTTATTTGCGCGCAAACTTTTTAATTGTGCTTTTCTCTGTGGCAATTTTGCTCCTTTCGGTTGAATTTATTCACGAGCTTGCCGTATCCCTAATGCAGTGAATATAGCAAAGGCAAAGGAAAATGTCAACTAATAAAATAGTAAAGTCGACCTCAGTTATTGGCCTATTTACGCTGTTTTCCAGAGTTTTAGGATTCATTCGGGATATTGTTATTGCTAAGCTATTTGGAACTTCTCTGGCCGCCGAAGCATTCTTTGTAAGCTTCCGCATACCTAATATGTTGCGTAATCTAGTGGGAGAAGGCTCTGTTAACGCTGCCGTTGTGCCTGTTGTATCTGATTATACGGAAGAAGAAAAACATCAGGATTTCTTAAGTGTTTCTAATTCAGTTATGTTTATAGCATTGGTATTCTTAAGTGGAATTACGGTTTTAGGGATTATTTTTTCTCCTTTTTTGGTAAGGCTTATTGCCCCGGGCTTTATGCAAAATACCTACCAGTTAGATCTAACCATAAAATTAACCAGAATAATGTTTCCCTATTTGCTGTTGATTGGATTAACAGCTTGTAGTATGGGGATTTTGCATAGTTTCAAATCTTTTTTTAGTTCTGCAATTGGGCCTTGTTTGTTAAATGTGTCTTTGATTGCCAGCAGTATTTTGGCAGCAAATTTTTTAAAAGAACCAATTTATGGTTTAGCTATCGGGGTAATTGTTGGTGGTATTTTGCAGCTTACAATTCAGCTGCCGTATTTATACAGGGTAGGTTTTCGCTTAAAGAGGGTGCGCGATTTTATGCATCCTGCGATAAGATTGATGCGCAATTTGTTAATACCTAGGATTTTCGGAAGTGCTGTTTATCAGTTAAATATTTTTGTAGATACACTCTGTGCCTCATTGTCTTTTATCGTAGGAAGCGGAGCGGTTGCCGCAATTTATTATGCAAACCGCATTATTCAGTTTCCTTTAGCTGTTTTTGGTATTGCTTTAGCCCAAGCCATTCTTCCTATGATGTCTCAGGCGGCTTCAGGTGATGCGAAAGAATTCAGGAAAACAGTAGTTTTTGCCCTTGAGAGCATTTGTCTTATTATGATTCCTGCAACATTGGCCTTGGCTATCCTTGCTCAACCGATAATTAAGATATTATTTCAAAGAGGAAGTTTCGGAGAATACGCAACAGCTATTACGTCTTCAGCTTTATTGTTTTATTCTTTCGGTTTATTTGCCTTTGCCGGAATAAAAATTATGGTAAGTGCTTTTCATGCTTTAAAAGATACAAAAACGCCTGTTAAGATTGCTGCAATATGTCTAGTAATTAATGCCTTGCTTAATTTTATTTTGATGTGGAAATTCAAGGTTGCAGGAATTGCGCTGGCTAGTTCCATCTCTTCCATAACACAGTTTTTATTACTTCTTTATATTTTTAAGGATAAGATAGGAAATGTTGTAAATAAAGATTTTATTGTATATATTTTACGTGTTGTTTTTATTTCGGGAATAATGGCTACAGTCTTATATTTTAGCTGGAATAATCTTTTCTTTGGCGTTAACGAGATATTAAGATTAGTTATTGTGATTATTTTGGGTTTAGTTTCGTTTTGTATGGCCTGTTTGTTGTTCGGCTCTAAAGAAAAAGAAATTTTGCTATCGTGGATATCAGGAAAAAAATAAAGAAATTCCCCGATTCTCCCGGAGTGTATTTAATGAAAAATGCATCCGGGAAAATTATTTATATAGGTAAAGCAATCTCTCTTAAAAAGAGAATAGCATCATATTTTCGTACGCCAAGCTCCCAGATGTCTAAGCAAGAGATGTTGATGCCTAATGTTTGCGACATAGATTATATTTTAGCCGATACTGAAGCTCAGGCACTTTTATTAGAGGCCGAATTAATAAAAAAACATAAGCCGAAATACAACGTAAGTTTGCGTGATGACAAAAGTTTTCCTTCGATAGCGATTACCAATGATGACTTTCCATCAGTTTTTATCTCTAGGCAAAAAATGAAAGAGAAGGCTAAATATTTCGGTCCGTATACCAATGCTACCGCTCTTAAGGGGATACTAAAGATTATTAGAGATATTTTTCCTTTTCGTTCCTGCAGGAAATTACCCAAAAAAGCTTGCCTTTATTATTATATAAATCTTTGTCCGGCTCCGTGTATATCTAGGGTTGAGAAATCAAAATATCGCCGCAGCATAAAAAATATAATATTGATTTTAGAAGGCAAGTATGAACGGCTATTAAAGGAATTAACAAGACAGATGCAAGAATTAGCAAAAGGAAAAAGATTTGAGGAAGCAGGAGTGCTGCGGGATCAAATTATGGCATTGGGAAGTATTTATTCTGGAGGGCAAATTAAAACTACTGTAGGGCAGCTACAGCAACTCAAAGATATTTTACGTCTCACTGTTTTACCTATGCGCATCGAGGCTTTTGATATATCTAATATATTCGGCAGCGAAGCAGTTGGTTCTATGGTTTCTTTTTTTCAGGGTAGGCCGGATAAAAGCAATTATAGAAGATTTCGTATACGTGAATTTAAGGGCATAGATGATTACAAGATGCTTTCTGAAATTACCAGAAGGCGGTATAAAAGGATAGCAGAGTATAGAATAAAACAACCGCATCTTATTCTGATTGATGGAGGGAAAGGGCAACTTTCAGCAGTTAAGAATGTACTTGATGAGCTCAAGCTTAAAATACCAGTGATAAGTATTGCCAAGCAAAACGAAGAAATATTTGTTACCGGGAGAAAAAATTCCATCAAGCTGCCTAAACACTATCCTGCACTTAATCTTATTCGTAGAATCAGAGACGAGGCACATCGTTTCGCCTTAGCCTATCACCATATTTTAAGGAAAAAAAATGCCTTCAAAAAAAAATAAATTAACGCCTTTTCAGATAAAGGTATTAAAAATAGTTAGTTCGATTCCTCTTGGGGAAGTCCGTACATATAAGTGGATAGCGAAAAAAGTGAGAAAGCCCGGGGCGTATAGGGCAGTGGGGAGCGCTTTAAACAAAAATCCTTATCCTATTTTGATACCTTGCCATAGGGTGGTAAAATCTGATGGAAATATCGGCGGATATGCACGAGGTAAGAAGCTCAAAAAAAATCTTTTATTACTTGAAAAACACATAGCTAAATTGCTAGAATGAGGCAATAACATTATATATAATTAAGCATAAAGCGAAAAAATGCGAGGGAGGTTGATAATGAATATAAAAGAATTCCTGTCAATTATGATTGATAAAAAATCTTCGGATATGTTCCTGCGAGCCGGAGGAATTCCCAGGCTTAGAATAGATGGCAAGATATGTCCTCTGGATACAAATGTTTTGACACCAGAACAGCTTGATAAATTAGCAGAAGAGTTGATGAGCACCGATGATCAAAGGACTAAGTTTAAGGAAAACCTTGAGGTTGATTTTGCAATCTCTGTTCCTAAATTAGGCCGGTTTAGGGTAATTATTTTTATCCAAAGAGGTACTCCTTCGATAGTTATCAGACATGTCCTTGATGAATCTCGAACGTTTGAAGAATTAAATCTTCCTGGACATCTGTTCAAGCAATTTGCCGCAGAGAACAGAGGTATTATTTTAGCAACAGGCCCTGCCGGAAGCGGTAAGTCAACTTCCATATCTAGTATGCTGGAGCATATAAACGAGAGTATGCAGAAGCATATTATCACAGTTGAAGACCCAATAGAGTTTATGTTCAAAGACAAAAAATCTATAATAAACCAAAGAGAATTAGGGCTTGATGTTCCCAGTTATCCGGAAGCATTGAGGCATTTTACTCTCCAGAGTCCGGATGTTATTTTTATTGGATTGATTAGAGATACAGAGACAATGAAAGCGGCAATATCTGCTGCAGAGATGGGTGTTATGGTTGTGTCAACCTTTCATACTGTGAACACTATGCAGACTATTGAGAGAATGATTAATTTCTTCCCTCCTTATCTGCATAATGAGGTAAAGATGCGTTTATCGCTTCTTTTGAAAGGTATCGTTTCTCTTAGATTAATTCCTAGAAAAGATGCCGCTGGAAGAATCCCGGCTTATGAATCTATGGTTTTAACTCCTAGTGTAGGAAGAATAATAAGAGAAGGTAAACTTTGGGAGATGAAGCGTTTCTTAGAAGAAGGCGAGATGTTTGGCATGCAGACATTCAACCAGTCTTTGGTTAAGCTTGTTAAGGATGGTAAGATTACCGAAGAAAGTGCTAGAGAATTTTCGGACAACAGGGATGAATTTGAGCTTGAGCTCAGAGGAATAAAGCGGATTGCAGGATAATGATTGATGAACTTAAAAAAGAAATAAAAGTTTTAGAAAAAAAGTTAGAGCAGCTGCGAGGTTATCTTTGACGTTGATAACAAACAGAAACATATAGAAGAGCTGCAAGAGAAGATGTCTGAGCCTAATTTTTGGCAAGATCAGGCGCAGGCAAATAAAATTTCCCAAGAGTTAAAAGATCATAAATCTTGCATTGAACCCTGGCATATCTATTCTCAGAAATTCCACGAGATCCAAGAATTAATCCAAATTACATCAGAAGATGATAAGGCTTTACTTTCTCAGATGAAAGCAGAGATCGATGAAGTTTCTTCTGCTGTTGCAGGATTAGAATTTACCCTTCTTTTAAGCGGTGAGTTTGATAAATCAAATGTTATTTTTAGCATTAATGCTGGTGCAGGTGGAACA
Source organism: uncultured Planctomycetia bacterium (assembly GCA_964406665.1). GTDB lineage: Bacteria > Omnitrophota > Gorgyraeia > VGKH01 > JBHPFN01 > CAYOSQ01. The sequence continues at coordinate 235,856 of CAYOSQ010000001.1, forward strand.
GAGTCTTGTGATTGGGTAAGCATGTTGTTTCGTATGTATTGTCGCTGGGCAGAGAATAAAGGATACAAAGTTCAAACTATTGATTTACTGCATGGTGAAGAAGCTGGAATAAAAAATGTAACACTACGTATAATTGGTTCTTATGCTTTTGGTTATTTGAAGGCAGAGAAAGGCGTGCATCGCCTGGTAAGGATTTCTCCATTTGATTCAAATAAAAGAAGACATACTTCGTTTGCATCTGTGGATGCGATACCTGAAGTTACTGATGATATTCAGATAGAGCTTAAGCCCGAAGATTTAAAGATAGATGTTTACAGATCTTCCGGTCCTGGAGGTCAAAGCGTTAATACAACTGATTCAGCTATCCGCATTACGCATATTCCTTCGGGGATAGTTGTTCAGTGTCAGAATGAACGTTCTCAACATCAGAATAAACAGATGGCTATGAAGATTTTAAAGGCTCGGATATACGAATCTGAAAGACAGAAAAAGCAGGATAAAATGGATTCAATCTCGGGGCAGAAACAAAAAATTGAATGGGGCAGCCAGATGCGTTCTTATGTAATGCATCCTTATTCTATGGTAAAAGACCACCGCACAAATACTGAAACGGGAAATGTGCAAGCAGTAATGGATGGAAGCATAGATGTATTTATTCAGTCATACCTTAAAAGCCAGTCAACCAAAAAAGTAAAACCATAAACAATGTTTTAACCTTCAGGTTTTACTATTCTTTGTTTCTTAAAAGTATCGATTCTTTCAGAGTGAATTCTTGTATACCTAGAAGTGATTTGTGTCGGAAAGTAGCTTCTACAGAAAGCATATCACCATCGATTTCAAAATAGATTTCTTTAGCATGATCTGCAATTAAAGAAATTCCATATTTGTCAATCTTGCTGCTACCACCAGCATAGGCATAGTCTGTAAAAGGAAGGAGTTTATGGAGTTTTCCGAAAGGTCCTTGTTCGTCTGGCTGGCTTGTATTAACTTCTTTGTTGTGTACTAGGTATCCTCCAGCATAGTAGGTGTGATAGGGATTAACCTCGAAATTATAAACCAGCACATCTTCATCTACAAATTTAATATCAGCAATGAGTTCTTCTTGGTGAGTATCTTTTAATAGAGCATCGCCGATTTTAAGATCTTTAGCTTTTTTCCATTCGCCCTTTACGTAGAAGGGGTGTTCTCCCGTAACTTTGAGATGTCCATTAATTAAATAATATCCTTTTGTTTTGTTTTGCATAACTGCTTTTACTGTATCTTTTTGTTGTTTGTTGCAGGATTCATCAAAGGAAAGTACGGCATCTCCGACTTTAATTTCTTCAATAAGTTTAATTGTTCCGTCGGCCAAAAGTATGGGTGTACCGGCAAGAAAGCAATGTCCAGAAGAACCAGAAGGTCTTTGGGTTAACCTCACCAGTTTATTCTTATAGTCGGGGGATAAAGCAACTTTAGGAACAAGGAGAAAGAAGTGGAGACCTTCTTGTCCATTGGCTCCCCATTTAATATCTCCATTTTCTTTAAAAATCGTATTAGCCTTAGGGTTATTTGTTATAACCGGTACCTGGAAGGTTAACATCTCTCCTTCGTAATAGTTGTTATTCCAGTCGTTTAATGCAATTTTATCTGGGCTTGATGTGCGCAGTTCATTCATTATTTTATTCATGGAATAGCGGGCACGCTGCTGAAGATTAATAGCAATTGTTCCTCGTAAGAAAGCGCTTCTGCCTGCTACAAAAAGAGCAAGACTAACAGCAACAATAACAATGGTGATAAGTATGCCGATCATTACTTCAGGTAGGGTAAAGCCCTTTTTTTTCATTATCAACCTCTTTTTAATTTCATATTCTTATATATATTATAAAAAAAACTATTCAATTACAAAATGATATTTAGTAACTCCAGGATGCAGCACTTCGTCAGTAGGAGGTGCAAGATCAATGTAGGATGCTAAATCTGATTTACCAGAAATCCAGGCAGAGTCAACAATCTGTATGCTGTCAGGTGCAAAAGGAGGTAGGTTGTCGAAATCGTCAAATCTTTCATCGTAAGTAAATATTCTATTGGGAGCGGTGTACCATTGTCCGCAGCCGTTAGGGCCTTGATAAAGATTAGTATCAAATATTTGTATAAATGCTCCGTTAATAGTAAGATTGCGTTGATCTTCTCCGTCAAACCACCACCTTTCTAATAATTCAGGCCCACGTCCTTTAATCAAAGCAGCATTTATGGTCGTATCAAGAGCTGGCCGGTCGATAAATCCGGATACGGTATCAGTATCATCCCAGCCTAAACGATAATTATTCGATAGTGCTACCAATGCATCTGAAATTAACATAACTATTTTCTTATCATCAGGATTATCTGGATTGTTAAAATCACCCTCTGAATAAATTATCTTATCCGTAACAATCGTAAGTCCTGTGTTTTCGCCACTGGCAGGATTAAATATTTCTTTAGAATTTCTAAGACCTACAGCCGGTGTATTAAAACTATCAGCAGGGAATTGATTATCTACATAGATTAGTCCATTATCAGGTATATTGTTAGGACAGGGTACGGTAGGCTCAATATCCTCTGCATTTTCTTTACATAGACAATTACATTGTCCTGCCAGAGCTTCCATGTCTACAACTACTTTAGCAGTATTTTTTCCTTCTCTTTTATCATAAAAAGTATTTTCAAAAGATATCGCTCCTGTTGCATAATCTATGCCTTCTGTTAAAGCATTGTCTTCGCTGTTGTAGAGTATGGTATCTCCAAACTCGTTCATCACCACTGTTAATCCGGCATTTTCACCAAAGTATCCATCAGGTGCTATAGAGCCGATATCATATTGAGGAGTAGGTTCTACTCCGTGAGTACTATCTTGTACTATTCCGTTCCAGCGCTCTAAAGCTACGGTTTCCCAGTCGACAGGGACGAAAGCAACGCCATCATAGCGCTCTTGTCCATAATAGGTACGAGCACCGTCTACTAATTCTTCCGGGACACTTGCGCTTGCATCATATAAGATACCCGAGTTAGAAGATGTTTTTATTTTCATAGGTAGCATTTTATCAAAATTATCCTGGTCATCAGGGTCGTATGAGACATAAACATCTGGCCATTGCCAGGTAGATTTATCAGCATCGTATGGATTCCAGTGATATATTTTACCTGCGGAATGAATAAAGTTAGATTTTATCCTAATGCCGGTTTCCCAGGGTATGCCATCAGGGGGAAGCCAGGGACCAAAATTTATATCGCCATTAGCAAAGATCCTTCCTTTTAGTTCTGAGAAATTACCAGTTATTCCCCAATCATCATGATCAAAAACGAGAAATTGTAAAAGAGGAGTTTTTGTTCTTTTAAGGGCTTTGTATATCTTTGGTCTGATGCTTGTGGATTGTGAGAATTCAGTTAGTTCGGTTAGTATGCCGTAATAAGCCGTTGCATTGTTAAAGCCATATTCATCTACGGCTTGGGTATCGGTATCGCCAAAGGCAGCAATTCTAAAGATTGTTGAATGGGCCGCTGCTCCAGTAAATTCACCATCATCATAAATGAAATCGTGAGGCCAGGTGGCCCCAGCTGTTTTTAGATCCTCCTCAATTTCAGGATCATTAAAAATGGCTACTTTAAAGTCCTCTGCAGCTTTAACAGAAGCACCTTCTGCTAAATAGAAGGCTTGATCAAAAAACTTACTGTTTTCTAGGGAAAACCGTTCATTTATAACTACTGTGAAAAAAGCCAATGAGGTGACTATTAGGAATACAGACACTGCTAGAGTGATGATAAGAGCTTGGCCTTTATGTTCATAAAATAATTTCATGATGGTCTCCTCGGTAAAACCATCAACGTTCAGGGATATTGCAAAAAACACTTATTTTTTAGCAAAATTCCCTTTCTATAAGTATAACACGCATTTGTGAGCTTTACAATTTAATTAGAATAGTCTAAAAGAACCTTATTTTTTTATGATAGTGCGAAGCGAGGTTTCTGTCTGGCCAGCAGGACCAAATCTATCCCAACTTACTGTTGCGGTTAGATTTAAGAATTCAGGGGGGTTATCATGGTGTATAATTGTGATATGTTCATCAGTCAAGGTGTAGCCACCAATAAGCACATCATAAGGGTTGGAAGGGTTTAACGTAGGCCCATCAACGATGCCATCAGGGAAATAGTCGGTGAGCTCATAGGTGCCGGTTCCTGCTTCGGCACGGTTTAAAATCGACTCAATAATCTTTTTTGCGTGAGTCAACGCAATAGTTGTTTCTTTGGAAATTGTAATAAACCGCGTACAAAGAGTTATTTGGTGAATAACAGCAGTAAGGCCGATAACAATGATAAAAATTGCTATAAGTATCTCAATGAGAGTTAAAGCCTTGCTGTTAACTGCCTTTTTAAAATTTAACATTTTCTTAATTTGTTTAAATTATTTATTAAGTAGTCACCTAAAAAGAATATACCATATACTAAGCCACTTATCAATAAAACACTATGATTGCTAGAATAGGTAAAGTAGGTTGCAATAACGATTATTTTTAAGTATAATCTATATACGTATTTACGGCTACAAGGGTTTGATAGAGATCATTTCAAAAGAAGTTTTGAATAATATTAAGGATAAGAAACATGTTCGGTTTTCTGATTAAAAATATTGCTTGGAAATTAGCTAATCATTCAATTAAATCCCACGTTCCCAAGGTCAATATCTACATACCTAAGGATTCCACGCTTCAGTCTATGTCTTCAATTAAGCAGATGTCAAAAACAGTGTCTTTGATAAATAGTTTAGAAGAGCAAATTTCCAAATTATCAGATGAGAAACTCAAAACAAAAACCCAAGAGTTTAAGAATAAAATTCAACAAGATACAAATCAGGCTCAAGATTTTCTAAGCAAGCTCGAGCAAGAATTACAACAGGCAGATAATGTTAAAAGGCAAGATATCGAAGAGCAGATTAAGCAGGCAAAGAACGATCTAAAGGAAGTAACAGAGAAATCTCTTGAAGAGGTTTTACCTGAAGCCTTTGCTGTTGTTAGAGAAGCGGGAAAGCGCACCGTAGAAATGAGACATTTTGATTCGCAGCTTGTAGGAGGAATTGTTCTGCATCGTGGTAAAATTGCAGAAATGGCCACGGGAGAAGGAAAGACATTAGTTGCCACACTTGCTGCATATCTTAATGCTCTTGCGGGAAAAGGTGTACATATTGTTACAGTAAATGATTACCTTGCCCGGCGCGATAGGGAATGGATGGGGCCGTTGTATGAATTTTTAGGTTTAACGGTCGGAACCATTCAGCATGATATGGACAGTAAGTCAAGACAGCAGGCATATGGCTGCGACATTGCTTATGGAACCAACAATGAGTTCGGCTTTGATTATTTGCGTGACAATATGGTGATTTATAAAGAAAATATGGTTCAGCGCGAACTCAATTTTTCCATAGTTGATGAAGTTGATAGTATTTTGGTGGATGAAGCGAGGACACCTTTAATTATTTCTGGCCCGGCTGAAGAATCAACTGATAAATATTATACGGCAAACAGAATTTCTGGGCAGCTCAAGGGTAGGCGCATTACAGAACAAGAACAGATTGAAGCAAAATATAAAGAGATAGATTTAAGCGTAGGGTTTGATTATATAGCTGATGAGAAAGCGCATACAATTTCTCTTACAGATGAAGGCGAAGTTAAGGCGGCAAAGCTTTTCGGTGTGGAAAGCCTGCACGATCTAGAAACTATAGAATACAGGCATCATGTTATTTCTGCTCTTCGAGCAAAAGAATTCTTCAAAAGAGATACGCATTATCTTTTAAAAGACGGTCAGGTTATAATTGTAGATGAGTTTACCGGTCGCATGATGCCGGGGAGACGTTGGTCTGATGGTTTGCATCAGGCGGTTGAAGCAAAAGAAGGGATGAAGATTGAGCGGGAAAACCAAACACTTGCTACAGTCACTTTTCAGAATTATTTCCGTATGTATAATAAACTTTCCGGAATGACCGGAACCGCTTATACAGAGGCATCAGAGTTTAAGGAAATATATAATCTTGATGTTGTGGTTATTCCAACTAATAAAGTATTGGCTAGGACAAATCATCCTGATTGTATTTATAAAACCGAAGAAGAAAAATTTAATGCAGTGGTTGAAGAAATAGCCGAGCTTTATAATGCTGGCCGTCCGGTTTTAGTCGGTACAATTTCTATAGAAAGATCAGAGAGGCTTTCGTATCTGTTAAAAATGCGCGGTATCCCCCATCAGGTATTAAATGCAAAATATCACGAACTTGAAGCACATATTGTAAGTCAGGCAGGAAAATATCAAGCTGTTACAATTGCTACAAACATGGCCGGGCGAGGTACGGATATTGTGTTGGGAGGTAACCCGGAATTCTTGGTAAAAAATGTATTAAAGGATAAAGAATTAGAACACGATAGTCCGGAATATAAAGAACAATACGATAAGCTTATTACAAAATTTAAGAATGAAGCAGATGATGAACATAAAAAAGTTGTTGAGGCTGGAGGGCTCCATGTTTTAGGAACAGAGAGGCACGAAGCCAGAAGAATTGATAATCAGCTGAGAGGCCGATCTGGTAGACAAGGTGACCCCGGTTCTTCTAGATTCTATGTTGCGCTTAACGACGATTTAATGAGGTTGTTTGGATCTGATCGCATAGCTTTTATCATGGAAAAATTCGGAATGGAGGAAGGACAGGTTATCGAACATCCTCTGGTATCTCGAGCAATTGAGATAGCGCAAAAAAGGGTAGAACAATATAACTTTGAGATAAGAAAACAGCTTTTGGAATATGATAATGTTATGAATATGCAGCGTGAAGTCATTTATAGTTTACGGCGCAGAATTTTGGAAGGACAGGATATTAAATCATATATCTTGGATAATTTATTTGAGCTCATCGGTGTAATTTTGGATCGCTACATTTATGCTCAAGGAGAAACCCAGGGTCCTGATGTAAAAGGTTTTAAGCTTTATTTGAAATCACGTTTCAGTCTTGGATTAGATATGTCGGAGGAAGACATTATTTCTTCATCAAAAGATGATCTGCAAGATAAACTTTATAGCTTGTTGACCGCTATTTATGAAGAAAAGCAAAAAACAATAGGTTCAGATAGAATGAGGTATTTAGAGAGGGTAACAACTTTACAGATAATCGATACTAAATGGAAAGATCATCTTCACGCTATGGATAGTCTGCGTGAAGGAATTTCTCTTCGGGCATATGGTCAGAGGGATCCCCTGATAGAATATAAGAAGGAAGGTTTTGCCATGTTTCAGGGCATCTTTGATTCTATAAAAGATGATTGTGTTGAAACTATATTTAAGATAGAAGCAGTAAAAAAAGATAACATGCGTAGCATATTTATGTCTTTGCCTCAACAGTTGGTGCATAATGATTTTTCCGGCTTACAGCAGCGTCCGCAAAAAAAGCAACCCGAAGTTCAAAAGCCTAATGACGTCCCACAACAACCAGTAGGGCAACCTTCCCAAAAAGTTGGACGGAACGTTCCTTGTCCTTGTGGGAGTGGCAAAAAATACAAGAAATGCTGTGGAAAATGATTTCTAGTCATTCCTTAAATAAAAAGAATAATTTATTTTTGATTAATCTACTTGCGATATTAAGCGGGGTTATATTATCTCTGCCGTTTTTTAGCGGTAGTTTGTGGATTTTCGCGTGGTTTGGATTTGTACCGCTATTTTTCACCTGGGAAAATCAGACAATATCCAGAAGAATATATTCTTCTTTTATATCCGGGGTAGTATTCTTTAGCTGTTCTATATATTGGCTTATCCATGTTACTTTGGCTGGTCAGATAGTATTGATTTTATATCTGTCTTTGTATTTTTTACTGTTTGGAATTATAGTTAATATTAGAAAAGATAATCATTCGGCATCATCATTATTTTTTATTCCTGCCTGTTGGGTAGTGCTTGAATTTATCCGCAGTATTTTATTTACCGGTTTTGGCTGGGCATCGTTAGGTTATTCTCAGTATCAGTTTATTCCAATGATTCAGATTGCAGATATTGGGGGAGTTTACGCGGTTTCCTTTATTTTGATGATGGTTAATTACGGAATATATTTAATATTAAAAAAAGATATAAAAAAATCTATTAAATATTCTACAACGATAATTTGCTTCTGTTTGTTGATAACATGTTTTTCGTATGGCGTTTTTAAAATTAACAACAAAAGCTTTGAAAAAGAAATAAAAATAGCTGTAATACAGGGAAACATACCCCAAGATGTTAAGTGGAGAGAAGGTTCAAGCCCCTATATTTTAAAAGAATATTTGCATCTTACAAAACAGGCTGCAGAAGATAATCCTCAGCTTATTGTGTGGCCGGAGTCATCATTTCCGGAAGTGCTCGATAGAGAAAGCTATGTTTTCGATAGCATAGTAGATGTTGCAAGGCAGATAAAAATTCCGCTTTTAGTGGGTGCAATTACCGCAGAGGGTAATGAATTATATAACAGCGCTTTGTTGGTTTCTTCTGATGGAGAAATAGTTAAAAAGTATAATAAGCTGCATTTGGTTCCATTTGGTGAATATTTACCATTTAAGCGTTTGTTTTCCTTTGTTGAGCATATCGCCCCTGCGCCAATTGGCGATTGTGCCAGCGGAAAAACATATAGCGTGTTTTCTTCAGAAAGCAATAATGAAAAGTTTTCGGTGCTTATTTGTTTTGAAGATGTATTTTCTAACGTTGCCAGGACTTTTGCCAATGGGGGAGCAGAGTTTCTTGCTGTCATTACAAATGATGCCTGGTTTAAGGAAACAACCGCACCTTATCAACATGTACAGGCTTCAGTTTTCAGGGCAGTTGAAAATCGTATTCCTATAATAAGGGCAGCTAATACGGGGGTTTCTTGTTTTATTGATTCTAGCGGAAAAATTACTTCCAGAGTAACTGATGCTTCTTCAGAGAAAGATATATTTATTTCAGGATATAGCAGTGATATAGTACGCATACCCGGTGGCGGCAGCACATTCTACATGAGGTATTCGGATTTGTTTATAGTTATCTGCTGTATGTTTATTTTAATAAGTCTTTTCATTGAGAAAAAAAAGCAAAATTAGTTTTTCTCGTTTGGCACGACATGAAAAACTTTAAACTAAGCAATATTCCACGTTGGCATTTTTATTCATTTTCCCTCGTAGCATTATTTTCTTTTTTACTTTCTTTTAAATGGAGTTTGACACCAACATTTATAGATATTTATTATCATCTTTCTGCAGTTCTGGGATTTGATGAAGCCGGAGGATTTGTTGCAACAGCATTTTGGGAAGCAGCTCCTTTTGGCAGGCCGCATCTGTACCCACCGTTTACACACTTCTTAATGCTTTTTTTGTTTAAAATAGGAATGCCCATACTTTCTGTTGCTCGCCTTTTTGAATATTGTATGTTTCCTATTTTGTTGATAACTATGTGGTATTTTATCAAAAGCTTTTGCTCAGATAGAGCGGCATTTTTCTCTGTATTGATTGCTTCTTCAGCATATTCATTTTATTTATCTTCTGTAAATTTCATACCAACCTCAGTTGCGATAGTGTTGGGACTTTTAGCTTTTTTATGTTTAGAAAAAGATAAAATTATTGCCGCTGCTATTTTGTTGGGTTTATGTTTTTATGCTCACGTAGGTGTGCCGTGGATTTTTCTAGGAAGTTTTTGTGTTTATGGATTATTTAACTCTCTTCGCTTAAAAAGCTGTTTGAAAGTTGCTGGCTTTGGCCTATTGCTTGCATTACCGATATTGGTTTTTCAGTATAATCTTAGAGAGTATTTAAGCATAAGGCAAAACATTGAGTCATTCATTCTGGAAATCAATCTATGGATTTATTTAGCTGCGATACCGGGAATTTTTATAGCAATTAAGCGACGAGGCAGCTATTTATTTATTCCGTCATTTTTGATATTTAGTATGATGCCGTTGATAATAGGTTACTATTATCGAACTCTATCAGGGCAGGGAATTATAGCTTTTATTTTCTTATCAGCAATAAGTCTTGATTCTATTTTTGCCAGGATGTCAAAATCACTAATAAGTTATTTTAAGAACAAAAATGAGAGATGTTTAAAACACTTGTTGCTTTTGTTTATTTTTGTATTCTTTTTTGTTTTTTCACCTTCAATCGTGATTCAGAACGATGAAAAAAAACTATGTTTTGTAAACTCTACGTATGTTAATTTAGTTCCAGAGTTTAAAACACTATATAGGCCTAATGAGTTCTCAATATACTTTCCTAAGTTTTTCAAAGACATCTCAGATATCGTTGGAAAATATTCTCAGGAAGGTGATATAATATACTGTAATCAAGATTATGTCGGAGGATTGATCTCTGTTTTAACACGCAGGGCAACTTCTAATGTTATGTTGCAGGAAATCAGAACAAATAATTTAGCCGATCCTGCAAAAGATGCTAAAATTATCATCTGGATGAAAGATCCGGATAGAAAAATTGATTTAGAAATGTTATCTTTCTTAGATAGGTATGATTTAAATATAATTGTAGAGACAGATTTAGCATATATTTATTTGAATGATCATACCCGGGCTAAAAGAATAGTCGCTGAGCCTAAAATCTCCAGCAGTCTAGTTTTTGTAATATTATTTCTGTTGTTTAGTATCTGTTTGTTTGATATTTTCAGGAAACGTAAATCATAAATATGGACAAAAAACTTATAAGCAATACTGAAAAATTCCGCTGGGGCTATAAGGGAGCGTGGGTAAGCATAATTGGTAATATCATATTATTTATATTAAAAATAAACTTAGGTTTATTGATTAATAGTATTTCTCTTATTGCCGATGCGATACATTCTTTGTCGGATACAGTTACATCTTTTGTCGTTGTGGTTGGTTTCAAGATTTCTCAGAAACCTCCAGATAAAGAGCATCCGTTCGGTCATGGTAGAACAGAAAACATCGCAGCATTAATTATTTCAGTAATGCTTGTATTCGTAGGAATTGGCCTTGCTCAAGATGCTTTCAAAAGATGTTTTGACCCACCAGTTGTAAAGGGTAATTTTACAATTGCAGCTATAATCTTGGTCACTGTTTTTATAAAAGAACTGATGGCCCAATATTCTTTCAGAATAGCTAAAAAGATAGATTCGCAATCTTTGGTTGCTGATGCTTGGCACCATCGCTTTGATGCTATAAGCAGCATATTGGTAGTTGTGGCATTGGTTGCTTCTTATTACGGTCATTTTAAGGTAGATGCATATTTAGGAATAGCAGTTGCTATCGTAATTATTGTTGTTGCCGTAATGTTGATTAAAAAATCATCATCTTTTCTTTTAGGAAAAGCACCAAAAAAAGAGATGATAAAAAGCATAAAAGAATTTGCTCTTTCAGTAAAGGGTATAAAAGGAGCTCACAATATATTGGTACATAATTATGGTTATCACAATGTAGTTTCTCTTCACATTGAAGTTGCTAAGACCTTAAATTTAACACAGGCTCATCAATTAGCTACTGCCGTTGAAAACAAAATAAGTAACAAACTTAAAGCTTCTACAGTAGTCCATGTAGATTTGCATAAAGATAAGTCAAAGCTTACAAATTCTCAGCTGAAGAAGGTTCTAAAGAAAATTCTGCATTCGCATAAAGAAATAGTAAATTACCATGAGGTTAATTTTCTTTCTTTGCAGGGTATAGAGACCATAGATTTTCATGTAACTGTTCGTTACGATATGCCTGTTGAAAAGGCACATGAGTTAAATCATTCATTAACAGACGATATTAAAAAGCATCTTAAAGGCTATACGGTTAATATACATATTGAGCCATGTGATAGTAAGTGCGAAATATGTTCTAAAAATTGCGATAAGACAATATAGTAGTTTTTGGATAAGTTAATAGTTTGCATGGTAAGGATTTAACCCCGGAGGAAAATATGGAATTTAAATCAGTTAAAATTGATAAACCGGAAGACGTTAATATTATTATAGGACAGGCTCATTTTATTAAAACAGTTGAGGATCTGTACGAAGTTTTGATTTCTGCTTGTCCAGGAATACAGTTTGGGATTAGCTTTTGCGAAGCTTCTGGGGCATGCTTGGTAAGAAGCGAAGGCAACGATGCAGAGTTAAAGAAACTTTCAGAGAAGAGTGCTTTAGATTTGGGTTGTGGACATTGTTTTGTTATTATGCTTAAAAGCGCATTTCCTATTAATGTTTTAAATAATATTAAAACAATTTCTGAAGTTTGTTCAATATTTTGTGCAACCGCAAATCCGTTAGAAGTTATTGTGGCTGAAACTGGGTTGGGTAGAGGTATCATGGGCGTTATTGATGGAGAGAAACCAAAAGGATTAGAGGGAGATAAAGACATTAAATGGCGTAAGGATTTGTTAAGAAAATTGAGTTATAAGTTGTAATTTTATCTTGAATTTACCTCGCCTTTTGTTATAATTTAGAAACAAATTATGAATATTAAAACACTTCGTAAACTTAATGGACGTTTCTGGGGTAGGACTGGTATCAAGATAAGCTCTCTTATAATAAGGACTTTGCCAGAAAACATGATCTATGGTTTTGCTACTTCTTTTGCAAAACTAGCTTATTATATTGCAGTTAGATATCGCCAGATATCTTTTCAGGGGTTAAATATCGCTTTTGGTAAAGAGAAGACTCATTCGGAAATATCTTCGATTGCGAAGCAATCTATACAGGAGTTTTCGAAGAATTCGTTAGAACTTCTATATCTTACTGAGAAACCTGCCTTGCTTAAGAAAAAAGTTTCTGTAGAGGGGTTGCATCATTTAGATGATGCCCTTGCTAAAGGCAATGGAGCAATAGGGGTAAGCGCGCATTTTGGTAATTTTCCTCTTATTGTATGTAAATTAAGTTTGGAAGGGTACAATGTTAATGTATTAACTAGACCTATGCGAGATGAAAAGGTAGAGGAGTCTTTTCGCGCCAGGCGTGACAATCTTAACGTAAAGACAATTTACAGTAAACCGCGTAAACAGTGTGTTGATTCGTGTTTGCGTTCTTTAAGAAATAACGAGCTAGTATTTATTCCAATTGATCAAAATTTTGGAAGTGGAGGTATATTTGTTGATTTTTTCGGCAGGCAAGCAGCTACTGCTACGGGTCCGGCAATATTCGCATTGAGAACCAGGGCGCCGATTATCCCCATGTTCATTATTAGAAATTCGGACAATACACACAAAGTGATTCTTGAAACACCTATTTTTATTAAAGAGGAAACCAATAGTGACGAAGTAGTAAGAAAATATATACAGATGGTTACAAAAATTATTGAGCAATATATAAGAAAATACCCTCAAGAGTGGGGGTGGATGCACCGTCGTTGGAAAACAGCTCCAAAATAAGAAACATTTTATCATTTTTAGGAAGGGAGGAGAAAATGACAGAAGAAAAGAAAGAAGCTCAGTGCTGTTGTTCTAAAATGAAAAGCCCAGCCATATTAAAGCTCATATTAGCTCTTGTTTTTATAGTTGCGGGTGCTTGGTGTTTTATTAGCTGGTGGTGGCATTTTACAGTTGTTTTTAAAGGGTGTATCGGCCCGATACTTATTCTTGCCGGGTTAGTTACTCTTGCTATTGCCAAAGAATAAAATATATTTTTTCAGGGTGGTTTTTTAATCAGGCAAAAAGCGCCTTATTAAAAACCACCCTTTAAGGTAATTTTAGAAATGAAACCGACCGTATTAATTATATTTTTCCTTACATATTTTCTGATTATTTCTCAGAAGAAAGTTCAGGCTTTTATGCCATATGTTGGCATTGCCGCGCTTCTTCTTTTTAAGGCGATTACTGCAAGAGAAGCTTTTTACTCAATTAACTTTAATGTATTAGGCATTTTTGCAGGGACAATGGTCCTCTCCAATTTATTTATTGACTCTGGTGTACCTGCATATTTATCGCAAAGGTTAGTGGCTCGTTCAAAAAACACTTGTATGGCGCTACTATCGGTTTGTCTTTTGTCTGGATTCATTTCTTCCTTCGCGGACAACGTAGCTACTGTGTTAATTGTAGCCCCGATAGCTTTAGCTATTGCTAAATCTCTTTCGTTGAATCCGATTCCACTTTTAATTGGAGTGTCGTTATCTAGCAATCTTCAGGGCTGCGCAACAATGATAGGAGATGCTCCAAGTATAATTCTTGCGTTAGAAAGTAAGATGAGTTTTAATAATTTTTTCTGGATGCAAGGTAAGCCGGGAATTTTCTTTGCGGTTGAACTTGGAGCTGTAGCTGCGTTTTTTGTTTTATATTTGTTCTTTAAAAAACATCGTAAGCAGGTCACGGAAATTCCAGAAACAAAACCGCAAACATGGGTTCCTGCCATTTTGCTGGTTTTAATGATAATGAGCTTGGCAGTTTCTTCATTTTTGCCGGAGAAGCCGTATCATCTGTTGGCTTTTATATGTTTATTCTGGGCATTGATCGGGATAGCGTGGCATGTTGTATTTAGAAAAACAAAACTTATATTTTCTAGAATTATTGATTATAAAACTATATTATTCTTAGCAGGTATTTTTATCTTAATCGGAAGCTTAACTTATAATGGTATAATAAATGATATTGCCAAGATAATTTTAGATATTACTTCAGGAGATGCTATATTTGCATTCTTGGTTTTGGTGTGGATATCGGTTTTTATATCGGCGTTTGTAGATAACATACCATATACGATTGCTATGATTCCTGTGGCTAAAATATTGGCATCCAGCTTAGCAATTTCTCCTTATCCGCTACTATTTGGTTTATTAATCGGTACGTGTTTGGGCGGGAATATAACACCTATAGGTGCGGCATGCAATGTTGTTACAGTAGGCATATTGCGCAGAGAAGGATATAAGGTTAGAACCAGAGATTTTTTACGCATAGGACTTCCGTTTACTATTGCTGCTGTATCAATTGGTTCTATATTTATTTGGTTTTTCTGGGGTAAAATGTAAATAGAGAGGTCGATATGAGAAGATATTTTTTAACTGGTTTAGCAATATTGCTTCCGGTAGTTCTTACAGTATATGTTTTATTCTTGCTGTTTACTTTTTGTGACAATTTATTAGGAAGGTTTATCAATGCTTATTTAGGAATTTATATTCCTGGAATTGGCTTGATTTTGACCTTTGCTATCATAATAGTTTTTGGGTTTTTTACTATCCATTTATTCGGGAAGAAATTGTTTCCTATGATTGAAAAGTGGTTTGTTAGGTTACCACTTGTAAAAACTATTTATCCTACACTAAAGCAGGTAATAAATTTTATTATTTCACAGGATAAGCCAACTTTTAAACAGGTGGTTTTAGTTGAATATCCTAGAAAAGACATTTATATGTTAGGTTTTGTAGCTAATGAAGGGATGAAAGAAGCAAAAGATAAAACAAAGAAAGAATTATTTAATGTATTTCTTCCCAGCAGCCCCGGACCGCTTACCGGTTTTTTTATTATGGTTCCCGAGAAAGATATTACTTTTTTAAACATAACACCTGAAGAAGCGGTAAAGATGATAATTTCCTGCGGAGTTTTTAATCCTAAGGATTTAATGCAATTAGAAAGTTAGTTTTATTAATAAATTAAAGGAATTATACATCCTGCCTTTTTAGGAAATCTTATATGAATATAAAAGCTATTATTTTTGATCTTGACGGAACTCTTATAGATGCATATAGAGCTATTATCGAAAGCTTTAATTTTACTATGGATAAGATGGGATTCCCCAGGCAAAAGCCCGAGGTGATAAAAAGAGCGGTGGGCTTGGGAGATGAATCTCTGCTTAGTCCTTTTATCGGAAAGGCAAGAGCCAGGAAGGCTATAGAGATATACCGCAGGCATCATAAAAAATCTTTGGTTGAGAAATCTCGTTTAATTAAAAGTGTGCGCAGTTTGCTTGTATATTTACGTAAAAGTGGCTACAAATTAGCCGTTGCTAGTAACCGGCCGTCCAAATTTTCTAAGATTTTAATTAAACATCTAAAAATTGATAAATTCTTTGATGAAGTTCTTTGTGGCGATGAATTAGAAAAAGGCAAGCCACATCCCCTAATACTGTTTGAAACCTTAAAACGTCTTTCCGTTTCAAAAAAACAAGCTCTGTATGTTGGTGATATGGTTGTTGATGTTAAAACGGGCAATTCCGCTGGAGTTAAAACTATTGCTGTGCTTACAGGGTCAAGCTCAAGAGCAGAAATTAAATATTCTAAACCTTATAAGATATTAAAAGATGTATCTTATTTAAGAAAAATTTTATAAAAGATGGCTGAACATATTTGTCCAAATTGCGATAAACCGATTTACGATGATGATGCACTGTTGTGTCTTTATTGCGGAGAGAGCCTGCAAAGAGAGACAGGAGTTTTGGGTAAGTTAAAATATTCTCGGCCGAGAATGATTACGGCGGTTATTATAGCAGTAATAATACTGAGTTTTGTTCTTTTATTGTTAAGATAATATCCAGGAGAAAGAATTTTGTCGAAAATAAAAAAGCATAGAAAAAATTTTATGTATCTATACGGAAAAAATTCTGTTTTTGAACGGATAACAAATAGTCCTAAGAGTATCCATAAAATATACCTGCAGGATAACTTTGATACACAACATATCTTGCGTGCCATTGAATCTGCAAAAATTCAGAAAATAATTTTATCAGAAAGAAAATTCTTGCGCGTAAAGCGCGCAGACCGTATGCAGGGTATTGTTGCTGAGGTAGATAAATTTCAATACTTAGATTATAAAGAATTATTAAAGGTGGCAAAAAGAGATGGGATTTCTTTAGTTTTTTTAGATAGCGTATATGATCCTCAAAACGTTGGTTCGATTATGCGCACCCTGGCATGTATGGGAAAATTTGCCATGGTTATTCCTTCATATGATGCCTGTGATATTAATGAAACAGTTCTCCATGTTGCTTTAGGAGGTGAAAATTTTGTTTTAGTTTCTAAAGTAACAAATATTCCTAATTCTTTAGTTGCTGCAAAAAAAGAAGGTTTTTGGATAGTGGGTTCTGTGATTGATCAAGGAGAAGATATAACTAAAGCAGATCTTTGTTTTCCGCTGTGTCTTGTTTTAGGTTCAGAAGGAAAAGGCATTCGACCGGGAATTCAAAAACAGCTTGAGCTAAAGGTAAAAATTCCTATGAGCGGGGCTGCTCTTTCATTTAATGTTACGATGGCATGTGCAATTTTATGCCATGAGATTGCTAAGCAAAGACAAAAATAGATACGGAGGTTTAAGTGAGCAAACAGCAAGACAAAAAAATACTGGATTTTATTTCTGAAGCAGGCGTGTTAAAGAGAGTTAGACGTTCAGGTTGGTGGGTATTAGGTATTAAGAACCCTGAAACAGTTGCCGAACACAGTTTCAGATGTGTGGTAATCGGCTATGTCCTTGCAAAGATGGAAAAGGTGCATTCTTATGAAGTTTTGCTTATGACTCTTTTTAATGATATTCATGAAGCGCGCATTAATGACTTACATAAGATGGGACAGCGTTATATTGATTTTCAAAGGGCGGAAGATAAAGCTTTCAGTGAGCAGGCAAGTATTTTGCCAAAAGATATGGGGACTGAGCTTTCCAAGCTCCATAAAGAATATAGGTTGCAGAAATCTAAAGAAAGTATTGTTGCCAGAGATGCGGATATTCTTGAGTGTTTAATTCAGGCAAAGGAATATCATTTGCATGGATATCGAGAAGCGGTAAAATTTATGAAGAAAGCTCCCCAACATATAAAGACTAAAAGTGCAAAGCGACTTTGGAAGTTGGCACAAACTATGGATTTAAACGAGTGGTGGGAGAAGTTAAGCGATTTCAAAAGATAAGGGCTAGTCTATGTTAGGTTATTTGATTTTACTTTTTACAGTTGTTCCTGTTGTTGAGCTAGCTCTTTTAATAAAGGTCGGACAATATATCGGGGTTTTTTCAACCATCACTATAGTGATTGTTACTGGAGTAACCGGCGCTTATCTGGCTAAGCTTCAAGGATTGATTACCCTTTATAGGATTCAGGAAGATGTAAATCAAGGCAGGATGCCAGCCGATAAGATGATAGATGGGGTTATCATATTGTGTAGTGGCATATTACTTTTAACTCCTGGGTTTGTAACTGATGCTATAGGATTTATGGGATTAATTCCTGTAACTAGAGATTTATTTAAACAATGGATTCAGAGAAAATTTAAAGATATGATAAGAGACGGAGATGTAATAGAAATCAAATCCTTTAAATCTATGTAATTTATGTTTAAGTAATAGATTTTTGAAAATAGGAGGAGAAAAATGAAAAAAGTAGTTTTGCTGATTATACTCATTTATTTATTTCTAAACATTTTCTTCAAAAGCAACACTTGGGAAACGACGCAAGAATATAAAACTAAAGATGGTGTAGAGTATTTGGTTTCTAGGCAGCGCATCAACTGGAATAACTTCTTGAATTATTTTAAGGAACTCCCCAATCATTTTAAAAGCAATTTTAATCGCTAACAATTTAAGTACTTGAATAATTTTCTGCAAAATTTCTTACATATTTTCTTCTATGTTTCAAATCGGTAACATAAAATTAAATTCACGCTTTATTCTTGCTCCCATGGCTGGAGTGAGTGATTTCCCTTTTCGTATAATAAATCGTAAATTGGGTTGTAAGCTTGCTTTTGTGGAAATGATAAATGCTAGATCGCTTAGCTATAAAAGTAAGAAAACAAAAAAAATGCTGTATTCTACTTCAGAGGATAAACCTTTAGGGGTGCAGCTGGTAGGTTGTGAAGAGGAGTATATTAAGCGCGCCCTAGAAGTTTTGAGCAATTACAAATTTGACATTCTTGATTTTAATGCTGCTTGTCCGGCAAAAAAAGTTGTAAGAAGAGAAGAAGGGGCAGCATTGTTAAAATATCCAAAAAAATTAAATAAACTACTTAAAATATTGGTTAAAAATGTTGAGTTGCCGGTTACAGTTAAAATCCGTTCGGGATGGGATAAAGATTCTGTAAACCCTAAAGAAATTGCTGTTGCCTGTGAGGATGCCGGGGTTAATGCTATATTTATTCATGGCAGGACTAGGGCGCAATTCTATAGTGGAAAGGCTGATTATGTTTCTATAAAAAAGGCAAAAAAATCAGTAAAAATACCGGTAATCGCAAGCGGGGATATCTTTTCCGTAGATTTGGCAAAGAAAATGTATGAAGAAACAGGTTGCGACGGAATTCTCGTTGCCAGGGGTTCATTGGGTAACCCCTGGATATTTAAAGAATTAGATTCTTTTTTTAATAAAGGAAAGACAAAAAAAAGACCAAGTGTTGAAAATATTATGAAGATTATGGCAGAACATTTGAATTTGTGTATTGATTTCTACGGGGAAAGAGGTGGCATCAGGCTGTTTAGGAAATATTTAATTTGGTATACAAAAGGGTTTTATAATGTTCGTCCTTTAAGGGAAAAGATTTCGTATATTAAGACTAAGAAAGAGATGATTAAAACGATAAAAGCCTGCCGTGATTCTCAGAAACTTGCTTCGGCTTTAATAAAGGTAAAATCATAATCTTAACTAAGATTGTTAAACTATGTGGTATAATAGCGCAAAATGATTCGAGGATATTATTTTATTACGGATTCTTCCTTAAGCAAAAAAGGCAACATAAGTGATGTAAAAAATGCTGTAGCTGCAGGAGTTACTGTAGTACAATATAGAAACAAGCAGGAAAGCTCTGCAGATATGCTTAAGGAAGCTTTTGAGCTTAAGAAAATTTGTCAGAATACACAATTCATTATAAATGATAAAATAGATATTGCTCTTGCAGTAGATGCGGATGGTCTTCATATAGGTGAACAAGATGTATCTTATCATCAGGCAAGAGAAATCTTAGGAAAAGATAAGATTATTGGCGTAACTGTTCGTTCTGTTGAAGAGGCTAGAAAAGCTCAGGAGTCAGGCGCTGATTATTTAGGAGTAGGATCGATATTTGCAACTACAACAAAGAAGATTGCGGTTGATCCAGTTGGTCCATCATTAATAAAAAATATAAAAGATGTATGTTTACTTCCCCTGGTTGCAATCGGGGGGATTAATCTTGATAATGCAAAAGCAGTAGTCGATGCCGGAGCAGATGCTCTTAGTGCTATTTCATCAGTAGTAACAAAAGATAATGTTGAAAAAGAGATTCTAAAATTTCAGGCTTTGTTTAATTAGCGAAGGGAGGAACAACGTGCAGATTAAAGATATAATGACACCAAATGTTATTACAGTAAAACCCATGGATTCTTTAAAGGTGGTGGGAAAAATTCTTAAAGATAAAAGGATCAGTGGTATACCTGTTGTTGAAGAAAACGGCGAGCTTACAGGCATTATCACTTTGACTGATATAATAAAAATGTTTGATAGTATATATAAATGGAAAGAGTTAGAGCAGAGAAATCCTGGATTAGAGCTTAGCAATATGATTGAAGAGGAGAAGTCGCGCGGGATTGTAAGAGATTACATGACAAAGAATGTTCTTACTCTTCAGGAAGATGCGTCCATAGAAGATGCTATGGCTACAATGTTTTCCTGTAATGTTCATACTTTTCCTATTGTTAGAGATGGAGAATTAGTAGGAGTTGTAGGTAAAAGAGATTTGGTTTTTGCCTGTCTGTAGCATGATTTAGGTAAATAGATTTGTGGGATTTCTTTTAAAAGGAGGTAGAGGTATGAAGAAATTATTATCTTTAGCAATGCCAATACTTGCAGCTATAGTTATCGTAGCATTTTTTCTTCCTTGGGTAAATGTTGAATCAGCCGCAGTAAGTGCAGTTTCTAAAGTTTTAACAGGTAAAGGTGCCGCAGTCGTTGATAACATAAGTGCTTTTGACGTTCCAATTCTAGCTAATAGTTCTGAATCAAGATTGATAATTAGTATAATAAAGATATTCAATCCGAATATAACCAATGCCGATAAGAAAAGTTTTCTTATTTGGGGTATTCCTTTGCTTGCAATGCTTATTGTTATAGCTAATAGGATTTTAGGCAAAAATAAGATTGCTAATCTTGTAATAGGAATATTGGGTGTAGTAATATTTGCGGTTGCATTATTTAAGATTAGTACAACCGATTTAGATAAATTGGTAATTCAGGTTAATATTGGTATAGGTGTGTGGTTAACCCTATATGCATTTTTGGGAATGGGAATATTGAGCGTTGTTGAACTTATGCAGCTTGTTAAGAAAAAATAATAGCCTTAAGATTTAAGGAGATAAAAAGTGATATCAAAAATAATTAATTTTATCAAGAAAGATGTCTGGCGTATTCGTCTGGGCAAAGTGTCTTCTAAAAAATCATTTGCTATTAAACAACTAAGAATTTTACTTCTTGCCTTAAGGGGTTTTGGTGAAGATAAGTGTCAATTAAGGGCTTCTGCCCTAACTTTTTATTCACTGCTTTCAATTGTTCCTGTGGTTGCTATGGCATTTGGTATAGCCAAGGGGTTTGGTTTTGAAAAGATGCTTGAGAATGTTTTATTTGAGAAGATGCCGGGACAAGAAGAAGTTTTGCAGCAAGTTATTGCTTTCGCGAATTCTTTTTTAGATAGCGTACGCGGCGGATTAGTTGCAGGAATTGGTGTAGTTGTATTGTTTTGGACAGTAATAAAAGTTTTAGGCAATATTGAAAAATCGTTTAATGACATCTGGGGGATAAAGGATGCCCGTAATTGGGGGAGAAAGTTAAGTGATTATCTTTCTGTTATGGTAACTTGCCCGATTTTGGTTATTATATCAAGCAGCGCAACCGTTTTCATTGCAACTCAGATAACAATGATTACGGAAAAAATAGCGTTTCTAGGGTTTTTAAGTCCAGTTATCTTTATACTGGTGAAATTGCTTCCCTACGTTATGATCTGGGTGCTTTTTTCCTTCATTTACATCTTTATGCCTAATACTAAAGTAAATATTCGCTCGGGTATTTTAGCGGGAATTGCTGCGGGTACAATTTATCAAATTGTTCAAATAGTCTATATTACGTTTCAGGTAGGGGTCGCAAAATTTAATGCAATATATGGAAGCTTTGCTGCTCTTCCGTTGTTTTTAGTGTGGTTGCAGCTGAGCTGGACAGTTGTACTTTTTGGTGCGGAGATTTCTTTTGCCCATCAAAATGTAGACATGTATGAATTCGAACCGGATTGCTTGCAGGTTAGTCATTCATTTAAGCGGTTACTTGCTTTGCGCATTACTCATCTTTTAGTGAAGAATTTCTCCGAAGGCGATAAGCCGCTTACCGCAACGGAAATTGCCCATACTCTGGAAATGCCAATTCGTTTATCAAGGCAGATTCTTTATGAGTTGGTCGAATGTGGGGTTATCGCTGAGACTAAAACAGAAGAGTATAAGGTACCGGGATTTCAGCCAGCACGTGATATTGATTTAATTACAATTCAGTATGTAATAAATGCTCTGGAGCATAAAGGCATTGACGATATTCCTATTGCTGAAACAGATGAATTCAAGAGATTGTCGCAGTCAGTTGCGGCTTTTGAAAAATCTGTAAAGGGTTCTTCAGAGAATAAACTTTTAAAGGAAATTTAAAATGGAGATGTTTTCTTCTTTAGGGGTTTTGCTGGGTAGCTCCTGGGCAACAGGAGTGAATATGTATCTTACTATCGGAGGATTAGGCATCGCCCATAGGGTGGGCTGGATAACCTTGCCGGGAAACATGGATACTATTTCTCATCCTTTGATAATTGTTGTTGCTCTAGTTATGTATGTAGTAGAATTTTTTGCTGATAAGATTCCTTATGTTGATTCTGCCTGGGATTCTGTGCATACTTTTATCCGTCCCATAGGTGGAGCTGCTTTAGGATATATGGCAATGGCCGACATGGGCCCAATTGCACAAATCCCTGTCGCGTTACTTACTGGCGGTGTGGCGATGGATTCTCATCTAACAAAGGCGACAACACGTGCAGCTATTAATACATCTCCGGAGCCTGTTACTAATTCAATTGCAAGTGTTACCGAAGATGCTTCGGTTGCGGGTGTTTTGTTTTTGGTTATGCAGCACCCAATCATTGCAGGTGTTTTGGTTATTCTTTTTATTCTGTTTTCAATTTGGTTTTTAAAAAAGATGTTCAAATTCTTAAAGAAAGTATTTAGGTTCCTCGGAGGTCGAGAAGAAGCCCCTCAAGAAACTTAAAGCATACCAGAAAATATATGACATCAGAAATTAAAAAAGTCCCTAGGAGAACAGTACGTAAAACATTAAAGAGAATTGCCTATTTTTCTATGGAGATAGGCATTCATCCTAAAATACGTACTTATAGCGGTGGACTTGGTATATTAGCTGGGGACACAATAAAGTCTTGTGCGGATTTAAGCGTTCCTTTGGTTGCGGTTTCTCTTCTTTATCGCAAAGGGTATTTTTTCCAAAAACTTCAGGAAGACGGAGAGCAACAAGAACTTCCCTATGATTGGAGACCGAGAGAATTACTGACTCCATTGAAAAAAGAAGTAACGGTAACCATAGAAGATAGAACAGTTTCTATCCGCGCTTGGCTTTATCGAGTAGTGGGCATCAACGGTTATGTTGTGCCGGTACTTTTCTTGGATACCGATATTGAAAAAAACAGTGAATATGACAGAAGCCTTTCTCATCATCTCTATGGCGGAGACCCAAGATATAGATTGGCTCAAGAAATTGTTTTAGGTATCGGTGGTGTAAGGATGTTAAGAGAGTTAGGCTTTCATCGTCTTAGCCGTTATCATATGAATGAAGGTCACGCTGCTTTACTTACTCTGGAACTTTTAAAACAAAGAAAAAAAGAAGATAATCCTGACTGGGATATTGATGGAGTTAGACGTGCCTGTGTATTTACCACTCATACTCCGGTTGCAGCAGGCCATGATAAATTTTCTTATGATTTGGTTTCTCAGGTTTTAGGAGATTTTGTGCCTAAGGATCTTTTGAAAAACTTAGGCAGCGAAGAAAATTTAAACATGACACATCTGGCAATTAATCTAAGTGATTATGTAAACGGGGTAGCGAAAAAACACGGTGAGATTTCTCAAGAGATGTTTCCCGGATACCACATAGATTCTATTACTAACGGAGTGCATTGTCCTACATGGGTGTGCGATAGTTTCAAAAACCTTTATGATAAATATATTCCTGGTTGGTCTAATGATCCGTTTAGCTTACGCTATGCACTAAGTATTTCTAGAGATGAGATATGGAATGCTCATCAGGAAGCAAAGAAAAAACTTATAGATTATGTTAATGGAAAAACTAATGCCGGGATGGATTGTGATTCATTGACATTTGGTTTTGCCCGTAGGGCAACTGCGTACAAGAGGGCAGATTTAGTTTTTTACGATGTTAACAGACTGGTTTCTACTGTTACAAGGTTTAATGGAAAGGTTCAGTTTGTTTTTGCTGGTAAGGCACATCCTCACGATACTCCGGGGAAAGAATTAATTAAAAAGATACTATCGGTTTCTAAAGAAATCTCGGAACATGTAAAAATAGTTTATCTGGAGAATTATGATATGGAGTTGGCAAAAATTCTTATCTCCGGTTCAGATGTTTGGTTAAATACTCCACGAAAACCTAAAGAGGCATCGGGGACATCGGGCATGAAGGCTGCGCTTAATGGGGTTCCTAGTTTAAGTATTCTTGACGGATGGTGGATAGAAGGTTGCATAGAAGGGTTGACTGGTTGGTCAGTAGGTTTAGTAGAAGATGCGGAAAATGACGATGAACGTGATGCAAATTCATTATACGATAAATTAGAAAAAGCGGTTATTCCGACATTTTATCATAACCGTCAACATTGGATTGATATTATGCGTCATGCTATAGCTATGAACGCTTCATTTTTTAATACCCACCGCATGGTTCAGCAGTATGTGTTAAATGCCTACTCCTATTAATTAAAACGGAATAATAAAAAGATGGAAGTTAAACAGGGAAGAGTTTTTATCGGTAGATTTGGTTTTAA
This sequence comes from uncultured Planctomycetia bacterium, assembly GCA_964406665.1. Lineage (GTDB taxonomy): Bacteria > Omnitrophota > Gorgyraeia > VGKH01 > JBHPFN01 > CAYOSQ01. The sequence continues at coordinate 260,796 of CAYOSQ010000001.1, forward strand.
AGATGATCTTTTATCTTCAATAACTGAATTTTGCATTAAAGAGAATATCAAGCTCGGCGTGTTTTCTGTGGTAGGTGCTTTGACTTCTGCAAAGTTAGGGTATTATGCTCAGGATAAAAAAGAATACGTTGAATGTGTTAATTTAGAAAAGAAGCTTGAGATAAATTCTTGTGTTGGCAATGTTTCTTTGAAAGATTCAAAGATTTTTGTTCATGCACATGTTACGCTTGCAGATCATAAAGGCAACTGTTATGGAGGACACCTCATGAGCCCGGCTGAAATATTTGCAGCGGAGTATTATATTAAAGAATTAATTGGAGGAAAATTAAACAGAGTAGACGATTTAGAAACAGGTTTGAGTTTATGGGAAGAAGAGGAGAAAGATGAGCACAGCAAAGAATAAGTCAATTCAGGGTATTGAAGAGAAGATGGGAGAAATGGATGTCAACTCTATGCGATATAAGGTGTTGGAGTGTACAAAACGTTTTAAAACATCTTGGATAGAGTTAGGTCAAATACTTTATACTGTTTATAAAGATAAACTATATAAGGATTGGGGTTATATAAAATTTGATACGTATGTATCGAAAGAAATCGGTATCCGCAATCAAACAGCTTTAAAATTACTTAGGTCTTATAGATTTCTAGAGAAAGAAGAGCCTCAACTGCTTCAGATAGAAAATCAGGAAGAAGCCAAAGCCGCGGCGATTCCTTCTTATGAATCTGTAGATGTATTGCGCAGAGCGCACAATAATAAAGAAATCGATAATATGGATTATGCTCGGATAAAGAAGGATATTTTTGAAAAAGGTAAAGATGTAAAGGATGTAAGAAAAGATTTAACGCAGCTTATGCGCGAGCGCCGCGAACTTGATCCGCAAGAAGCTTGGAAAGAAAGAAGATCTAAGCTGCTCAGACGTTTTTTAAGCCAGATAAGATCTATTCGTAATGAAATACGCTCTTCAAAAATGCTCTCCCCGGGAGTCATTAAAGAGGCCGATAAACTCATTAGTATGCTCGAGGAAGAATTAGGCTAAAATTATTTTTTTGATTTTTTTCCCTGCTGACCTTGAAATTTAGCAAAAAATCGGCTATACTATATATGCATTTAGAGATTGTTTCCGAGAATATGCCACGGAAATAAGGTGAGTGCCTTATGCCCGTGGTTTTTTTATTGGAGAAAATATGTATTATAGAGCCCAGCGTGACAATCGTACCTTTCAAAACGAAAGACGAAAATCCCAGCGTGCAAGAATAAATCTGGCAGTTACTTACCACGTTGAACATCCACCTTTGTTGAGTCGACTGTTCGGAGATTCTGACCTTGAAGCAACCACCATCGATTTAAGTGAGTCCGGCATGGCGCTTTTGACAGAGCAGTTTATTCCCATATTTGCTAAAATATTACTTAAGATTATACTTTATAAGTATGACGAGAAAGGATTAATAAGTTATTACGAGCCTATCGAAATATCCGGAGTTGTGCGCTCAAGCTTTTTGTCTTCCAATGATGCTTATCGCCTAGGTGTATCTTTTACTCATATACACCAGAGGGAAGATGAGTTCTCCACTTTTATGCAGTCAACACTTACCAACTAATTTTTTTATCTTAAGAATTTAAAAATTAAAAGACTGGCAAGTTTCAGAAATGCTATAAGAAGGCATGTTTGTATAATGCCTAGCACAGGTATGCATATAATAGAGATTAACAAGCCTCCTATGCTAGCACCGATGAGATCAGAAGCGTACAGGGTCCCTGCAGTTTTGCTGATGTGGTTTTCGTCTCGCCAGTAAAGCTTGTTTGCCAGAGGAAATTGAAGGCCAACCATCATACCAGCAGAAATGCTTAGTAATATAAATAATGCTTTAAGTAAATTAGGGCTTACTGCAATTGATGATAGATGAGAAATTCCATAAAGACTAAAGGGAAGCGCTAGAGAGAAGACCAAAAATGCTATTTCAGTTTTTACAAATAATATAATCGGATTTTTTATATTATTAAGTTTTTCATTTGTAAATATACCTCCCATAGATAATCCCCACATAAAAGCGCAAGAAAGTATTCCTATCCAGAAATATACGACTCCGAAAATTACCTGAAAGCCTAACAGGAGTATTAGTTGAAATGCAATACCAGCAGTTCCTGTTATCCCAATAAAAAGCGGCATAGGAAGTGCAGCTTTTTCTTTTTTGTTGCGTTGCATAAAAACAAATATAAAGGTAAGCAACACTAATAAAATTATTATTTGCCAAAGTCGTATATGGCTTAAAAAAGTAAATACTTTTGAGAACTTTGGAGAGATTAAGCTATAGAAAAGATTCAATGAATAAAACAATCCGCTTGCGGAAAAATCTTTATTTATCCTAACATCTTTTGCTTCATCTAGTGATTCAGATAACCAATTTGACCAGTAGTTATCCATTCGGTAATTGATATAGAATTGAGTGAGGAGATTTGTTTTTACATCCCTAGAAGAAAGTCGAGAGAAAATTTCGTCAGGAGTTATTTGATTTATATCTAAATTTTTTGAAGCAATAAATATATTTGTATCTCCTGGAATAATACGTACATATTTGAAAACATTCTTTAAAGTTTTTAATATGAATCCGTTTACATTTTTTAATCCTTCGCTGATATACACCATAGATCCCGGCGCCTTAACTATTAATATGGCATCATCACTAAGTATGCTTTTGGTTTCTTCATAGAATTCTTCGGTAAACAACCTATTAACTTCAAGTGAAGCAGGAATGCCGGTATTAATAAAAACAACATCGTATTTTTGTTTAGTATTTTGAATAAGTCTGCGGCCATCAATATAATTAATTTTAACCCGAGAGTCGCTTAATTCTTTTTTTGTTAAGGGCGTTGAAAACTTTTTGACTTTTTCAATAATCAAAGGATCTAATTCAGCATAGTCGATATGTTTGACCGGGTGTTTTAAGATTTCGTTTATAACTCCCCCAACAGCGCTGCTAACTACTAAAATATTATCCGGCTTAGGATGGAAAAGCATAGAAAAGTGAACCAGATCTTCGACACTTAGAATATCAAAGGTAGGAGTTGTAATAATCGGTAATCCGTCTGAGAAAAAAGTAATTTGATTTTCTCTTTTTGCTACGGCAACATTGCCGTAAACAGAGTTTTGGTAATCAACGACTGTTTCATTATCCCACTGTTTTTTCAGAGAAAGGCTATGTAGTTTTTCAGGAATGCTGTTGAATTGACAAGAGATGGTAAATAACAAAAGTAGGGAAAATATTCCTGTTATTAGCCATCTTTTTTTAATCTCAGAGAAAAGATACATCATAAATCCTGATACAACAAAAAGCAATCCTAGTATTGATACTATTTTGAATGAATCAAAAAATTTAATGAAGATATAAGTAAAACATAGGGCACCAATGATCATGCCTTTAGCTTCAAGAATGTAAGCTCTCCCGATATGTCTTACAGCGCTCTTTTTTATTTTGGAATATAATTTACATCCGAATGAAAACATTGCCCCGTCTATCAATGCAATGGGTAACATAGCAAGAAGAGATCCTGCTATCATAGGAAACAGCGGAATGACCTCTCCCTGCATAATACCAAAGGTTAAGCGAGTGGTTCTGGTCAGATAAACACTTAAAGGCATAAGTAGGAAAAGTAATATCTCTAGAGAGATGAAAGAGGCAACGATATGTTTTGTTTTATCAGCTAATCGCCCGATAACGCCGCTTCCGATGGCTTCTAGGATTAGCCAACAGGCCAATATTATGCCGATAGAAAGCTCGTTTCCGTTAAAAACGATAAGTAGTTCACGGATTAACAATATTTGCATTACAATAGCTGCGAATCCGCGAATAAGAAATGCAAGAACTAGGGAAAGTTTAAACATAATTTTGTCTTTGTTATGTATTAGATAATAGCAAAAACCATAGTCTTTTTCAAACAAAAGCCAATTTCTTCGTTTTCTCTTGATTAGCCAAGTTTTATCTGGTATAACAAAAACAATATAATTAAAGTAATAATTTTGAAAGGAGAAAGCCATGTTTGATTTATTGCTTTTAGCTCCTATAGGGGCGATTCTTGCACTTGGATTTGCTGCACTTTTATCTTGTTTTATTCTTAAACAACCTGAGGGTACGGATAAAATGCAGGAGATTGCTAAAGCTGTAAGAGAAGGTTCTAGCGCTTATTTGAGAAGGCAGTATATGGGAGTGGCTGTGTTTTTTGCGGTTGTTTTCGTATTACTTTTGTTTTTAGCTAAAAAAGACTACCTTTCGATATTTGTCCCTTTTGCATTTATTACCGGTGGATTGTTTTCTGGATTGTCAGGTTTTATCGGTATGACTATAGCAACACGTGCATCAAACCGAACTGCTTTCGGGGCTAGCAAAAGCCTTAACAGCGGTTTGCGCATCGCTTTTTCTTCCGGTGCTGTAATGGGCCTTACGGTTGTGGGATTGGGCCTTTTATTTGTAAGCATGGGTTATTATTTCTTGAATTGGTATTTTACCAATAATCCTTTAGCAGCAGGGGTGGATAAGATTACCACAATTGCAACGATTATGCTTAGTTTCGGCATGGGAGCAAGCTCACAGGCATTATTTGCCAGAGTAGGTGGTGGTATTTATACTAAAGCAGCAGATGTCGGGGCAGATCTCGTCGGAAAAGTTGAAGCAGGAATTCCTGAGGACGATCCTAGGAACCCGGCGGTTATCGCAGATAACGTTGGTGATAACGTTGGCGATGTTGCTGGTATGGGGGCTGATTTATTTGAATCCTATATTGGTTCGATCGTGGCAACATGTTCTTTGGGTGTTGCTGCAGGTTTTGGGATTGCTGGTTTTACTGTGCCAATGGTTTTAGCATCGATTGGAATAGTTGCTTCTATTATAGGAACATTCTTTGTTAAGGCCAAGGAAGATGCAACTCAGGCCGTACTTTTAAAGGCTATTAGAAAAGGAGTTTTTGTAAGCGCTGCTTTGATTATTGCAGGAGCGTATCTTTTGATAAAATCAGTTCTAGGCATAGAATATTTGGGAATATACTGGGCAATATTAGCTGGATTAATCGGTGGTATTCTTATTGGATTTTCTACAGAATTTTTCACCTCTGCTGAATATAAACCTACTCGTTCGATAGCAGATACAGCTTTAACAGGCCCGGCAACAGTAATTATCAGTGGTTTATCTGTAGGTATGATATCTACACTTATTCCTATTATTGTTGTAGGCGGTGCTATAATTGCTAGTTTTTATTTAGCAGGTGGAGCAGATAATTTTAATGCAGGCTTATTCGGTGTTGGAATTGCTGCAGTGGGTATGTTAAGTACGCTGGGAATAACTTTAGCAACTGATGCTTATGGTCCTGTGGCTGATAATGCCGGAGGAAATGCAGAGATGGCAGGGCTTGAGCCCGAAGTAAGAAAAAGAACCGATGCTTTGGATTCTTTAGGAAATACCACAGCTGCAACAGGAAAAGGTTTTGCTATTGGCTCAGCTGCATTGACCGCGCTTGCATTAATCGCTGCTTATCAACAACAGTTAAAATCTTTGGGTGAGCAACATGAGTCACTTGCATATCTTACTAATTTAGATTTATCAGTTTTAAATCCAAGATTATTGGTTGGATTATTTATAGGAGGAATGTTACCGTTTTTATTCTCTGCTTTAACAATGAGTGCAGTGGGCAGAGCTGCAGGGATGATTGTTGTAGAGGTGAGACGTCAATTTAAAGAAATCGTTGGTCTTATGCAAGGAACTGCAAAAGCTGATTACAAAAGATGTGTTAACATAGCTACAATGGCAGCTCAAAAGGAAATGATAGCACCTTCACTTCTGGCTATAGTCGCCCCTGTATTAGTTGGCCTGTTATTAGGAGTGGAGGGTCAAATCGGCTTATTAACCGGAGCGACTGTTTGTGGTTTCGTAATGGCTACCATGATGGCAAATTCCGGAGGTGCTTGGGATAATGCTAAGAAATTTATTGAAGCAGGGCATTGCGGAGGAAAAGGTTCTAACGCTCATAAGGCAGGAGTGGTCGGAGATACAGTAGGCGATCCTTTTAAAGATACATCAGGCCCGAGCTTAAATATTCTTATTAAGTTGATGTCAATGGTTTCAATTGTATTTATCGGCTTTGTAGTAAGTAATTCTTTATTTAAATAGTTTTATAAACATATGTCAAAAATATCTTCACGACTACTAATTGGCATCTTTATAGTAGCGCTTGCCTTCCCGGTTTTTGTCTTTGGTAAGAAAGGCGTTGCTTTTCTTGGTGCAAAAACGCATGATGTGCGTTATCTTCATCAACAGATAGAATTATCTAAGGCAAAGATAAATGACCCATCTTTATATAATCCCCAAGCATCATTAAGTGTAATCGTTAATAATAAAGCTGAAAGAGACATATATAGTCTTATTTTACGTATAGAATATTTTGATGAGGAAAATTATAAAATAAAGGATGTAAAAATTAATGTCTTGAAAGATTCTTTCTCGACGATTCAACAACAATCAGAGGAGACATTCCGGATTTCATTAGGACTCGAAGAATATCCTTACGGAGCAGAAGTTGGCAATCATAAAATTGTTAAATCGTCCTGTGTAACTCTAGAAGGGATAAAGTAATAAAGCAGCTGTAGTTTTTATTCTAATAAATAATTTGAATTAAATGAAATTATCTCGTAAAGAATGGATTGTTTTTATCTGCGTTGCGGCATTGTGTCTTGGCGCCTGGTATAAGCTAAGCTATCCCAAGCTTAGCTTATTTGATTATAGGGTAGATAAAAAACAAGCAATGCAGATAGCTAAGCAAGTTCTTGTTGATAGAGAAGAAGACCCTAGTAGTTATCGAAGCTCTATGATTTTCAGGCAGGATTTTTGGGCCGATAGATATTTACAGAGAACCTTAGGTGCCAGGGGAGAAGAAGCATTTCTAAAGGAACATGATTATGAATTATTTGCCTGGTCTATAAGATTTTTTAAAGAAGGAGAAAAGGAAGAATACTATGTAAGTCTAAGTCCTAAAACTGGAGAGGTGCTTAGCTTTTCTCATTTAATAAAAGATACAGAAGCAAGGGATACTAAGGATAAAGAGGTAGCCAAGCAGCTTGCAAAATCATTTTTAAAAGAAAAATATAAAATTGATTTCTCTAAATATGATTTTCATGAAGAAGAGGCTGTTAAAAAAGAGAACCGAATAGATTATCAATTTTCCTGGGAGAAGAAAGGCGTGTATGTTCCTTGGGAAGATGGTGATGATGCCGGCGGAGCAAAGCTGATCATTGGTACGGTTGTTTCCGGAGAAGAAATTAAGAATTTTTATAAGAGTGATTTAGATATCCCGGAGAAATTTGAAAGATATGTTGAAGGACAGAAAGTTTTAGGAAAGTATTTAAGTAGCATTTTTCAGCTAGTTCTATATCTATGGATTGGTTGGTCGGTTTTCATAATTATCAGAAGAAGAAATGATACTTATATAAACCGTTCTTGGAAATGGTTGATAATTATAGGAAGTTTTCTTTTCACGCTTAGCATTTGTTATTTTTTTAATGATCTGCAAGATCTTTTCTTTAGTTATCGAACAAGCTCTTCAATGATTTCCTACGTAGGAATTTATTTGATAGGGTTTATCATTAACTATCTTTTCTTAAGCGTATTCTTTGTTATGCAGGCAGCTGCGGGAGAATCTTTGCATCAGGAAACATTTCCCGAGAAGAAATTCAGCTCGTTCTTTCACTATATTAATACGACGCTTTTCTCAAGATCGGTAGCAGGCTCAATACTTTTTGGATATGTTTTAGTGATTATTTTCTTAGGGGTGCAAGCAGTACTGTTTTCTTTAGGGCAGAAATATTTAGGGGTTTGGGTTGAGCGCATGCGTATAAGCGATATAACTACTTCTTATGTGCCATTTTTGGCTGCTTTTATAATAGGATGCAGGGCGAGTTTGTCAGAGGAGATTATTTATAGAGTTTTTGGAATTCATTGGTCTAAAAAATATATTAGAAATACTATATTGGCTGTTCTTGTTCCGGCAATTGTCTGGGGATTTAGCCATACGCAATATCCGATTTTTCCGGTATGGTTTAGAGGAATTGAAGTGAGCATCATAGGAATTTTGTATGGATGGATATTTTTGCGATACGGGCTTATTCCTCTTTTGGTAAGCCATTATTTGTTTGATGTATTTTGGGGCGTTTCCGGTTTTCTATTAGGCAATGCAAGCGCATATTTATTCTCTAGTTCAATATTTATCTTAGCATTGCCGCTTATTTTTGCTGCTGTAGCCTTCTTTATAAATAAACTACCGGTTGAAAAAGACCTTGAGAAAACATTAAGCAAGAATCAGCAGTTTAATTTATCTATTTTGGTAACGTATCTTCTTAAAAGAAAAGAGCAAGGAGTATCTGCTGACGAGGCTAAGAAAGAGCTTGTTTTGCACAACTGGGATATTTTATTGGTAGAAGTAGCGATAAAAGAGGTATTTTTTAAATAAAAAATGTCCAGCTTTATCTATTCAGAAAGACTTTTTAAAAGTTTATAAAATTACTTTTTGACATAGAATATTTATTTAATTTTTATTGACAAGTTTTTAGGGGTATTATATAGTTTATTTAACCTTCCTTTTTAAAAATCTAAAAAAGGTGGCTTTCTAAAGAATCTGTTTAAGAATTCCGATAAAGAGTGAACTATTTTTATTTAAAACAAGAAGATTTAGGTAAATTTCTAGAAGCCGTTAATAAGGCCCATGACCTTTACGTGCCGCAGAAGTCTGATGATGATTTTGTGTTAACAAGATACTCAGATGTTCCAAGCGAAGAGATAGCTTTTAATACTTACCGTACAGTTGAGCCTATCAAATCATTTCTTTCTCACACTAAAGAAGACATTGGTGATTGTTTTTCCTCTGAAGAAGTTTCTCATTCTAAAAGAAAAACCATCATTTTCGGAGTTAAAAACTGCGATCTGTTCTCATTGAAAATACAAGATTATGTCTTTTTAGAAGGGGATAGCATAGATCCGCATTATAAAGCTCGCAGAGATAGTACAATTCTAATTTCTTCAGACTGTTCTGCTTATAAAGATTCTTGTTTTTGTTTGAATCTTGATATTTTACCCTATCCTACTGAAGGGTTTGATATTAATTTATCTCCTATTAATGATGGATTTGTTGTTGAGGCAATAAGCGATAAAGGAAAAAGCTTAATCGATGCTTACGCAATGTATTTTAAGCCGGCAAGCTCTGGTCAGCTAGCCGGATGTAAAATGAAGAGAGAAAGCTTTGTTGAAGAATTTGCTAAATCATTAGGTACGGGTGAATTTCCTAAGAAGGAATTCTTGCAAGATGCGGTAAAAAAAGGATACGATTCTGATATTTGGCAAGATAAAATGCTTACCTGTGTAGAATGTGGCGGATGTAATCTGATTTGTTCTACGTGTCATTGTTTCTTGTTGGCTGATGAGAGTGATGATCAACGTCCTAAGAGGATAAGGGTTTGGGATGCTTGTTTATATGCTAATTTTTCTCGTGTTGCCGGAGGAGCTAATCCGCTTAAACTAAGAAAACAGAGGTTGAGAAACAGGTTTATGAAAAAATTTGATTTCTTCCCGGATAATTTAGGTATTCATGCCTGTACTGGATGTGGCAGATGTATTGAAGTTTGTCCGGCGAAGATTGATATTCGTGAAATTTTAATAAAATTATATTCTGAAGCTAAGAAATAAAAATATTATGAAGAGTCCATACCAACCTATAGAATCAACAATCGAGAAGATAAAAACAGAATCTTCAACAATAAAGACATTTACCATTAAACTTAAAGAACCTTTTGAGTTTAAAACGGGTCAATTTGTTGAATTGGCTATTCCCGGAGTAGGAGAAGCTCCTTTTACGCCGTCGTCTGATCCTGCAAAATCACTTAAAGAACCTATGGATATCACTATTATGGAAGCCGGTAGGATTACCGGAATGCTCCACGATATGAAACCGGGTGTTACCGTTGGGGTTCGCGGACCATATGGTAAAGGTTATCCTGTCCAGAGTTTTGAAGGTAAAGAAGTCGTAATTGTTGGCGGAGGCGTTGGCCTGGCACCGCTTAGAACCTTGCTTTACACAGTTTTTAATTCTATAGACAAATACAAAAAAGTTTATCTACGTTACGGTGCAAGAACGCCATCTGACATTATATATAAAGATGAAGTAGAGAAATGGTCTAAGAAAAAAGATATTGATATGCGTACAACCGTAGATAAAGGGGATTCTAAGTGGAAAGGTCATGTAGGTTTGGTTACCACAATTCTAGATGATATTAAGGTTGATTTTAATACTGCCCCGGCTATAGTTTGCGGACCTCCGATTATGATGAAGTTTGCTACTTTTAAATTGATTGAGATGGGATTTCTGCCGGAGAATATTTATCTTTCTATGGAAAAGAATATGTCCTGCGGTTTAGGAAAATGCGGACATTGCAGGGTTGGTAAGTATTATGCCTGTAAAGATGGTCCGGTATTTACTTATGGACAGCTTAAAGATATACCGGATATTTGGGATTAAAATAATATGAAACGATTATTTATTGATTTAGGAATTTGCGCTAACTGCCCGGAATGCACGGTAGAATGTAGTTATTTCTATCATCCACAAAATAACGGGATGACATCTTTATTGGAGTATGCTACATTTGCTACAATATGTAGACACTGCGAAGAAGCACCATGTGTAAATTCCTGTTATCATGATGCGCTAGAAAAGCAGCCCGATGGCCATTTAAAGCGTTATGATATGCTTTGTACAAGTTGTAAATCATGTTCAATTGCTTGTCCGTTCGGAATAATTATTCCTGAATATATACCATATCTTTCATCTAGCTGTGATTATTGTATAAAAAGTGCAGATAAAAAAGCTCCGGTATGTTTGAAGTCTTGCCCGAAAAAGGCAGTTGAGTTTAAAGAGGTAAAAGAAGATCCGGAAAATAATATTTATTTTGTCGGTGACAATCTAGCAGTTAAAACATTAAAATGGATTAGAGAAGATATATCATTTAAGAAAAAATGAAACTACTTTTTAACTTTTTGATTTTCCCAGGGTTTCTTTTTACAGCAATAGCCGGAATGCTGGCTAGTTGGATAGATAGAAAAGTTACAGCTAGAGTTCAGTGGCGCGTTGGACCTCCCTGGTATCAGAGCTTTGCAGATTTTGTAAAGCTTTTGGGAAAAGAAATAATCGTTCCTAGGAATTCCCGAGCTATGTTTTTGCTTGCTCCACTTTTGGGCTTAGCCAGTGTTACTTTGATTGCTACCTTTTTAGGAGTTACTTTGCTAAATCCGGGAAATAAAACATTTATTGGAGATATAATCGTTGTTCTGTATTTGCTTACAATTCCGGCGATTGCTGTTATTATTGGGGCAAGTAGTTCTGCCAATCCATTGGCATCTGTAGGTGCATCTCGAGAGATGAAGTTGGTATTGTCTTATGAATTACCTTTTGTTTTGGCTATATTGGTTGCGATCATAAAGTGTGGTGGAGCTATTAAATTAGGTGAAATTATTACCTATCAGATAAACGGTGGTTCAGTTTGGTATTCTTATTCTGGCATACTTGCTTTTCTTGTTGCCATTCTTTGCATGCAGGCAAAATTAGGATTTGTTCCTTTTGATGCTGCAGAAGCAGAACAGGAAATCATGGCCGGTGCTTATATAGAATATTCAGGTGCGCCATTAGCCGTCTTTAAACTTGTGCGTCAGATGTTAATGGTGGTTGTGCCGTTCTTTTTAATTGCCTTATTCTGGGCACATACCTATACTTTATTAACGATCATTATTAAATATGTCGTGCTTCTTGTTATAATAGTTTTATTAAAAAATACAAATCCCAGAGTTAGAATAGATCAGGCAACGAGATTTTTCTGGGGTCCGGTAACGATTGTAGCTTTAATAAGTGTTGTATTAGCACTGTTAGGATTATAATATGAGTTTAAAACTTAAAGCACTTACAAAATCGATTTGGGTTTTTCATTTAGCATGCAGTCCTTGCAATAACTGTGATATCGAGATTTTAGATTTATTAACTCCTCGTCATGACGTGGAGAGATTGGGTATTCAGTTAATCGGAAGTATCCGGCATGCAGATGCACTTTTGGTTACGGGTATTCCCAATAAGAAAACTGCTCCGAAATTAAAAGAATTATACCGTCAGGCACCGAAGCCCTGTGTTGTCATTGCAATTGGCTCCTGTGCTTTAGGTGGAGATTGTTTCAGGGATTCCTATAACTTTGTAGATACTGTTGATAATATAGTTCCGGTAAATATTTATGTTCCAGGATGTCCACCAAAGCCAGAAGCGATGATTGCTGGCGTTGCAAAATTGATTAATGCATTAATAGGAAAGAAGTAGATGGAAAACTTAGAAATAGTAAAAGAAAAATTATCCGGGAAAATTCTTAATATTAAAGAACATAATCCTAAAAGGATCTATATTGATATTGATAAAAAAGATATTGTCGAGGTATCTAAATTTTGTTTTGAAGAGCTAGGCTTGCGATTTGCTATAGCTACCGGAACAGATATGCCCGAAGGCATTGAGATTTTATATCATTTTTCAGACGATAAAGCTACAGGACAAATGATTAGTTTCCGCGTACTTATTAAAGATAAGAAAAAACCTGAAATAGAATCTATCGGCAAATTCATCGAAGCAGCTGATTGGATAGAAAGAGAAATCTGGGAATTATTGGGAGTGAATTTTATCGGCCACCCAAATTTAACGCATTTACTTTTAATAGATGATTGGCCGGATAAAGATTTTCCCTTAAGACAAGAGAATAAGAGAGCAAGAAGAAATGGCTAAAAAGAAAGTAGTTATACCTATAGGTCCTTATCATCCTTTACAGGAAGAGCCTGAATTTTTCAGACTTTATGTTGAAGGTGAGAGAGTTGTTGATATAGATATAGTTATCGGCTATATGCACCGTGGGATTGAGGAGCTTTCTGAAACAAAGCATTTTGACCAGGTTCCGTTTTTGGTTGAGCGTATCTGCGGCATCTGTTCAACAAGCCATCCTTTGGCATATGTAAATGCAATGGATGATTTAACCGGTATTCCTGCACCCGAGAGAGCTTTGCATATAAGAACAATTGTTGCAGAATTAGAAAGAATACACAGCCATCTTTTATGGCTAGGTTTGGCCGGGCATTTTATTGGATATAACACTGTTTGGATGTGGGCATGGAAATACCGCGAGCCGGTTTTAGATATATTTGAAATAATTTCTGGTAACAGAAATCATTATGCCATGATGAAAACAGGTGGAGTTCGCCGTGATATAAAAGAAGAAGATATTCCTAAAATCAGAAAGTGTGTAGATGATTTAGTGCCTGCTTTAGATTTATTCAAAGGTGCTGTTATGGATGATCCGGTAATACAGGCTCGTACCAAAGGTGTCGGCATCCTTACAAAAGAAGAAGCTATTGATTATAGCGTTGTAGGTCCAACCGCAAGAGCATCTGGAATTGATATTGATGTACGAAGAGATGATCCTTATGCTGCTTATGATAAAGTTGAATGGGATGTTATTCTTCAGAAAGAGGGAGACGTCTTCGCTAAACTTATCGTACGCGTACTGGAGATGTATGAAAGTGTAAGAATCATCCGTCAGTGTTTACTTAAAATGCCCAAGGGTTCTATAGATGCTAATGTAAAAGAAATTCCTATCGCAGAAGGTTTAGGCCATGCTGAAGCACCGCGCGGAGAAGTCTTCCATTTTATTAAATCAGATGGGACTAACCGTCCGATAAGACATAAAATAAGAGCTCCGAGCTTTATGAATATCGCAAGCAACAAAGTAGCTGCAGCAAAGGGAACGATATCTGATGCGGCGATTACTTTAGCAGCCGTAGATCCTTGTTATTGTTGTACGGAAAGACTTGCTGTTATTGATAGGGATTCTAATAAGCCGATTATGAACGGCTGGGATTTGATCAAATTATCGCAAGAGAAGACAGAGAGAATTAGAAAGAAAATATATAAAACAAAATGCTAAACTTCTTCAATGATTTTTATCCATATTTGTTAGTAGATAATCTAAGCAGGTTTATTGTTATAGGCATAATTCTGTTTGGTGTTCTTAGTATTTTGTATTCTGTAAAATTCATGAAAGGCTGCAGCAGACCCGTTCAGTATTACACTTGTGTTGTGTTTACAATAATTGCTTCAGTTTTGATGGCCCTGGTAAACAATTTAATTTTGCTAATAATCCTTTGGGGATTTTTAGGGTTTACGCTTTATCTTTTGATTAATATAAACGGTTCAGAAGAGGCAAGTACCACAGCGAAAAAGACATTCATTATCGTCGGAGGAGCAGATTCTTTAGTTCTTTTAGGCATTGCAATTGTTATTTCGTTGGCTCGTACTTCACAAATGGATGCCATAAGCCTGACACTTAATAATCCGATGGCCGTATTTGCTTATGTGCTTTTAGCAATTGGCTGTTTTTCTAAAGCCGGAGCCATGCCTATGCATTCGTGGATTCCTGATTGCGCAAAAGATGCTCCAACTTCTGTTACGGCTTTTTTACCTGCTTCACTAGACAAGCTATTGGGAATTTATCTGCTTACTAGAATTTCTTTTAATTTGTTCGTGATGAACAAAGCCATGAATGTATTTCTTATGATTGTTGGTGCAATTACTATTATAGCTGCTGTTATGATGGCTTTAGTGCAGCATGATTTCAAGAAATTGCTTGGGTATCATGCAGTATCCCAGGTAGGCTATATGGTTTTAGGTATTGGTACAGGTAGTTTGATAGGCATTGCCGGAGCATTATTTCATATGTTAAACAATGCAATCTACAAAAGTTGTTTATTCTTTTGTGCAGGAAATGTAGAAAAAGAAGCAGAGACTACTGATTTAGATAAATTGGGTGGTTTAGCAAAATATATGCCGTTTACTTTTATAGGTTTTGTTATTGCAAGTCTTTCGATTTCGGGCATGCCGCCGTTTAACGGTTTTGTTTCTAAGTGGATGATTTATCAAGGAATTATTCAGAAAATAGATAGCGGACCAATGGCGTTTTTAGGAGTACTTTGTTTATTGGCTGCTATGTTTGGTTCTGCATTAACCTTGGCAAGTTTTATGAAGTTAGCTCACGCGGTATTTTTAGGAACTTCAGATATTCGCAGAAAAGATGTCAAAGAGGTGCACTGGACCATGTGGCTGCCTGTTTTGATCTTAGCTGGTTTATGTATTCTTTTCGGCGTATTTGCACGTAGCATTCCACTTAAGTTTTTCATTGTACCTGCTGTTGGTGTAATTGATGGTATAGGTTTTTGGGCATCTGATTGGGCAACGCTTCTGTTAATTGGAGGAATTGTTTTAGGTTGTATTATCTATATATTAGGAAATATAAAAGGAAATATCCGTGAAGATACCTGGTATATCGGAGGAGAACCCATTCCTCAAGAGCGTAGATTTTCCGGAGTAGATTTTTATAAAAGTATTCAGGATATTCCTATATTTAAGTTAATATATAAGAAAGCTGAAGAGAAGAAATTCGATATATACGAACAAGGTAAAAAGGCTGTGTTTGCCATTACGGGACAGTTTCAGCGCTTGCATAACGGAGTATTGCCTACTTATCTCGTGTGGTGTTTATTGGGAATGGTTGTTTTATTTATAATGTTTTGTAAAAATGGTTGAGCTTTATATTATTCTTATATTTATGATTATCGGCGCTATCGTTGCGATAGAGCTTAAGGATATGCTTTCTGCCGTTATTGCTGTGGGAGCAGTAGGCCTGGGTCTTTCGATTGCATTTCTGATTCTTAAAGCTCCTGATTTAGCAATTGCTCAGTTGGTGATTGAAATCTTGTGTCTGATAATCCTTATCAGGACCACGATTAAACAAGACCTGCCTTTAGTGCGCAGTGGCCGATGGGTGTTTAATACAAATTCAACAATAATATTTGTTGCGGTATTTTTATTCTGTGGTTTTTTTGCTTTAAAAGAGTTGCCGCTTTTCGGTGAGCCGATTATGAAGGTAGCCAGAACATATTTGGATATTGGAAAATCTAGCACCGGAGCAACTAACTTAGTGACTTCAGTTGTTCTGGATTTTCGCGCATATGATACATTAGGTGAAGCTACAGTATTATTTACTGCAGTGATAGGTGTTTTAGCTGTAGTAAGACGTGTAGGAAGAAAGAATCCTGAAGAGGTTATGAAAGAAGATGGTTAAGACAAACAAAGATCCCGGAATGACGTTAATTGTTAAGGTGATAACCCGTCTTACTGTAGGGTTGATCCTTCTCTTCGGTGTCTATATTGTTATTCACGGACATATTTCTCCGGGTGGCGGATTTGCTGGTGGTATTATAATTGCACTTTCTTTTATTCATATAATGTTGGCATTCGGTAAAGATTTTGCTTTGAAAAGATTGAATGAAGCCCAGGCATCATTCTTTGAAAGCATAGGAGCGCTTCTGTTTTTAACTATTGCGGTGCTAGGATTACTTGGCGGATATTTCTTCCTTAATTTTATTGATAAGGGAGAACCTTTTGAATTATTCTCAGCTGGGATTATTCCACTTTGTAATATTGCAATTGCCCTAAAGGTTGGAGCTGGATTATTTGGCATCTTTGTTTCTGTTGTATTTCTTAAGATACTTCCGAAAGGCGAGAAATGACAATATATTTTCTAGACTTTATTCTATTTTCTGTAGGTTTATACTGCATCTTAAGAAAAAGAAATATTATTAAGATTATTATTGGCACTATTATTGTGGAGTATGCAGTTAACCTCTTGTTCATTTTAGTTGCTTATCAGAGAAACGGTCGTGCACCTATATTTGCTGCAGACAGAGTAGTGGATAACATGGTAGATCCTCTGCCGCAGGCACTTGTTTTAACTTCTATAGTAATCGGACTAGCTACTACAGCGCTACTTGCATCTATTGCAATACGGATTTATGAGAAATATAAGACATTCGACATTACAAGAATTAGGAGATTAAGAGGATGACCTTTGTTCCTTTGTTTGTAATTATACCTTTGGCTGCAGCATTTCTGATTTACTTCATCGGTAAGAGAATTAAGGGTTCGGCAGATACGCTTTCTGTTTTATCTACGTTGATACTAGCCGTAGCTTCAATATATTCTTGTTTTATCGTTAAAGATTTAGGAATAGTTGTTTATGAAGTTGGCGGTTGGGCGCCTCCTATAGGCATTAATATGGTTTTGGATGGTTTAAGTAGTTTTATGCTGGTTACCGTCAACATAGTTGCTTGTTTGATAGCAATCTATTCGGTTAATTACATGGAGCGCTATACATCAAAGCCTTTATTTTATACTCTGTTTATGCTTATGGTTGCTGGTATGAATGGCATGATAGTAACCGGGGATATGTTTAACCTTTTTGTATTTCTAGAGATCGCATCTATTTCAAGTTATGCACTTGTTGCATTTGGTGTTGAGAAAGAAGAGCTAGAGGCAGCATTTAAATATATGGTAATGGGTACAGTGGCATCTTGTTTTATCTTAGTTGCCATAGCTTTATTGTATGGATATACTTCGACATTAAATATGGCGGATATGGCTTTGATCTTAGCTGATAAAACACCGGGAAAATTACTTAGTTTTGTTGTGGTATTGTTCTTAATGGGATTTGGCCTTAAGGCAGCATTGGTACCATTTCATGCCTGGTTACCTGATGCTCACCCGGCAGCACCTGCTCCGATTTCTGCAATGCTTTCAGGCGTTCTTATAAAAACTTTAGGTGTTTATGCACTAGCAAGAATTTTATTTAATATAATTGGAATGAACAGTACCTTCTCAATAGTATTTATGGTTTTAGGAACTTTGTCTATGATTGCCGGAGTATTTTTAGCCGTTGGTCAATGGGATTTAAAGAGGCTTCTGGCATATCATTCGATAAGCCAGATTGGATATATTATATTGGGTTTAGGCTTAGCCACACCTTTAGGTATTCTGGGTGGACTGTTTCATTTGTTTAATCACTCAGTATTTAAATCGTTGCTATTCTTAAATTCAGGTGCAATAGATTATGCTCTTAATACTCGAGATTTAAAAGAAATGGGTGGCTTGAGAAAAGTAATGCCTGCAACGGCTAATACTTCACTTGTTGCTTCTATGTCTATTGCAGGAATTCCGCCTTTTAACGGATTCTGGAGTAAGTTTATCATAATTATCGCTTGCATCCAGGCTGGGCGTCCAGGGTTTGCAGTTTGGGCGGTTTTAGGAAGTATTCTTACTTTGGCATCTTTTATGAAAGTTCAGCGCTATGCGTTTTTTGGAACACTACGGGATGAGTTAAGTAAAATAAAAGAAGTCCCTATGTTGATGAAATTTTCTATGATCGCATTAGCTGCTTTGTGTATTTTTGGCGGCTTGCTTTATGCCCCGGCGATTAATGAGGTTTTTCTTGCTGCTGCAGCCGATGTTTTAGTGGCAGGTAGGGAATACGCAATCTTAATTTTAGGAAAGATATAATGCTAAGAACAATTGTTGTATTCTTGTTTTTGTTTTTAATCTGGACAGTTTTATGCTGGCCGATGGATGTACCGCATGCCTTGGTAGGAATTTTTGTAGTAGGTTGTGTTGCTTTACTTACTGCAGATATGTTTTTAAAAAGGACTGAGTTTTTCACCCACGGTAAACGCTATACATGGTTTATCTATTATATGTTAATTTTTGCCTGGGAATGTTTTAAAGCAAATATAGATGTGGCTTATAGAGTTATTCATCCAGATATGCCTATTAATCCTGGAATCGTAAAAGTAAAAACATCGCTTAAGTCTGAAACCGGGTTGACTTTTCTGGCAAACTCGATTACGTTAACTCCGGGAACCTTAACTGTAGATATTGATAAAGAAAATGGCAGCTTGTATGTTCACT
Organism: uncultured Planctomycetia bacterium; assembly: GCA_964406665.1. Classification (GTDB taxonomy): domain Bacteria; phylum Omnitrophota; class Gorgyraeia; order VGKH01; family JBHPFN01; genus CAYOSQ01. Next base: position 279,694 of record CAYOSQ010000001.1, read on the forward strand.
GGATTGATGTAAAGAATAAAGACGTAAAAGGTGCGACTGAAAAGATTGTTAAAAAATTCGAGAAAATTTTAACGGAGATTTTTGAATAAGATGAAACAGAGAGCACGTTGGGCAGTTGGGGTAGTATTGATGCTTGCGGTTTTAAGCGTTGTAATGATATCTAATTTGCCTATATTATTTTATCCGGGTATGCCGTTTATTCCGCTTTTTAGAAGAGCGTTTTTCATTTTGCTCATAAGCTGTTTGCTTTGTCTATTTAGAATTTTCCGCGGGCCTACAGCAGCAGATAGGGCTGTGGCAATAGATATTTTAGGTATTTTGATTTTAGGTTTCTGCGCAATACTTGGTGTTTCCACAGGAAGAAACTGGTATATCGACATTGGTATTGCTTGGGCATTGCAGAGTTTTATTGGTACTCTTGCCTTAGCAAAATATTTAGAAGGAAGAAGCTTTGATGATTGATTTAATTGGAATAATATTCATAATTACAGGACTTTGTTTTGATTTATTCGGTTGTTTAGGGCTTGTGCGACTTCCGGATTTATACAATCGCTTGCAGGCAGCAACTAAGTGTGTTACTTTTGGAACATGCAGCATAATGTTTGGCGCTTTTTTGATACATGGTTTTACGGCTGCAGGTGTTAAATCACTACTTTGTATTGTATTTATTGCTTTAACTGCTCCGGTGTCTGCTCATGCGCTGGCAAGGGGAGCTCATATTTCAGGAGTAAAGTTGTGGGAAAAAAGTGTTTGTGATAAATATCAGGATGATACTAAATGAGACTACCAGGCGTTTTACAATTTAGAATTCTCAAAGAGGCTATAAGGGCAGCTTTCACCGGGCCTTATACACAGAGATTTCCTTTTGAACCGCATAAACCGGCTGAGGCATTTAAAGGAAAGCCGGAGTTTCACGAGAAAGATTGTGTTGGCTGTACAGCTTGTGCTCAAGTTTGCCCTGCTAGAGCTATTGCTGTTGTTGATGAGGTTGAAAACGGTAAACCAATCCGCAAGCTTGTTTTGCGCCATGATCTTTGTATTTTCTGCGGTCAGTGTGAAGCTAACTGTATCACAGAAAAAGGCATTAGGCTTTCCAACGAATTTGACCTAGCTACTTTATCCAACCGTGAAGAAGTAAAGAGTACTGTGGAGAAAGAGCTGGTTGTTTGTCAATGCTGTGGTGAAAATATTGCCCCGCGTGAACATATATTATGGGTAGCTAAAAAGCTAGGCCCGCTATCATTTTCTAATACTTCATTAATGTTTTTTAATCTTCAGAGTAAATTCTTAGCTAAACAAAAAGATTCTAAGGTATCAAAAGAAAATCTCCTACGTGCTGACCGCATCAGAGTATTGTGTCCTCGCTGCAGAAGAGAAGTAGTTATTAAATCCTAATAATAATGGAACAAACATTAAAAGATCGCCTTAAGTGCATACTTAAAGGTAAAGTGCTTATTATCGGAGTTGGAAATACTTTAAAAAGCGATGATGGGTTTGGTCCTATTCTTACAGAAAGATTGCAAGGCAAGGTGGCCGCAACAATTATTAATGCTGGGATAGTTCCGGAGAATTATATCAGTAAGGTTTCTCAGATAAATCCGGATGTAGTAGTTATTGTTGATGTGGCTAATTTAGGAAAGCAACCCGGCACAATTGAGATTTTGGCTCCCCAGCAACTTTCTAAAATTAATAGTGTTTCTACTCACGGACTACCAATAAAAATGTTTATTGAACTTATTTCAAGTGAAGCAAAAACTGATGTTTTTCTTCTGGCGGTTCAGCCAAAAACACTTAAACTGAAAGAAGAATTAAGCCCTGAATTGTTGGAAAGACTCGAGGATTTAGAAGCTAATTTACAAGATATCCTTATTGGCAAAAAGTAAAAAAAATATTTTAAAACCTTGGTTTTTAATGTATTATAAAAAAAGCAGTAACTAAACCAATTTATTTAAACTGATAAAAATATGAATGAGATAAGTAAAGTAACAGTTCCCCATCGGGCTCAATGGAATAGCAGGATGGGTTTTATTTTTGCAGCGATTGGTTCTGCTATTGGCTTAGGCAATATCTGGAGATTTCCTTATCTATGTTATGAAAACGGCGGGGGAGCTTTTCTTATTCCCTACATAGTTGCACTTATTGCAGCAGGTATACCGCTTATGATTCTTGAGATTGGCATAGGGCAAAAGATGCGCGGTTCTGCTCCTATGAGTTTTGCAAAAGTAAACAAACACTGGGAATGGTTGGGTTGGTGGGCGGTAAATTTTGTAATGTTTGGCATAGTTCTTTATTATTCTGTGGTTATTGCCTGGTGTTTAAATTATCTGTTTTTCTCATTTAACTTGAGCTGGGGAAGCAATCCTAATAATTTCTTCTTTCAGGAATTTCTTCAGATAAGCTCAGGCCCGGGAGTTGTCGGTGACGTTCGCACCATAATTTTAGTTGGCTTAGCTATTGTCTGGGGTTTGAATTGGGTGATAGTTTTCTTTGGAGTGCAGAAGGGCGTTGAACGTGCCAACAGAATTTTTATGCCGCTATTGCTTCTTTTGACGGTAATCTTGGTAATTTGGTCACTTAGTCTTAAAGGTGCATCTGCCGGGATTCAGTGGTATCTTAAGCCGGATTTCTCCAAGCTTGCCAATAGAAAGGTATGGCTTGATGCTTTTTCACAAATATTTTTTACCTTAAGCGTAGGCTTTGGAATAATGATTGCCTATGCATCATACTTACCACGAAAAACAGAAGTGGTTAAAAATGCTCTTATTATAAGTTTTGGAAACTGTTTTTATTCGATCTTTGCCGGTTTTGCTGTATTTGGGGTTTTAGGTTATATGTCAGCTTCAACTGGTAAACCTTTTTCTGAGGTGGTTCAGCAATCAATTGGGTTGGCCTTTGTTGCATATCCGCAGGCAATAAGCCTTATGCCGGCTTTTGCTCGGTTTTTCGGTGTATTGTTTTTTTCAACTTTATTTGTGGCAGGATTATCTAGTTCTATTTCTATATTAGAAGCATTTACCTCGGCAATTATTGATAAATTTCACTATCGCAGAAAAGTAGCAGTTACTCTGATATCAATATTTGGTTTTTTAGCCAGCATAGTGTTTGCAACAAGAGGCGGTTTGTTTTGGTTGGATATCGTCGATCATTTCTTGACCCATTATGGTTTGGTAGCTGTGGGTATTCTAGAGTGTATTCTTATAGGATGGATATTCAAAGCAAGTAGGCTCAGAGAGCACATTAATCATATCGCCGTATTTAAAGTAGGAAAGTGGTGGGAATTTTGTGTTAAGTTTATTACTCCGTCGGCTCTTGCAATAGTTTTAGTTAATGATCTAACCAAAGAAATTGTTCAGCCTTACGGAGGATATTCTTGGTTATCTAATATTCTTATTGGAAGAGATTGGTTGTTGATTACTCTCTTTATGGCATTAATTGTTGCAAGTCATCCTTGGAGAGTAGATATTCATGCTCTAGAGCAAAATGCTCAAGGACATAAAAAGTAGTAATTGAATTATTCGTGAACCCGAAGGGGGTATGATAATGATTAATAATTATCTCAGAAATATTTTTTATTGTGTTTTTATTATTATTTTTGGAGTTTATTTAAGTGGCTGCACTGCTTTGCTTATTGGAGGTGCCGTTGGAGCATTGGGAGGATATGCGATAAGCAGAGATACCATTGCGGGAGAAACAGATAAAGACAGCGATTCATTATGGATGTCAGCTAAGGATGTGTTGGCTATGATGGGGGCACATGATATTGAAGACAGCGCTGTTGGAATAATTAGGGCAAGGATAGAAAAAACCAGAGTTACAATAACTGTAGAACAGTTAACTCTGGCGACTTCGCGAGTAAAAGTTAAATGCCGCAGATACATTTTTCCGAACTTAGGATTGTCAGAGAAATTATATATAAGGATCATTGAAAATACAGAATAGAACAGTTTTTTACTATTTCTCTAAAGCAAGATTATCAATTCTACCGATTATTAATTGGAATGTACAAATGGTTGACAGTTCGGCAATGTCTGGTAGAATATTGTTCTAATGTTTTTCTGCCGAGATAGCTCAGGTAGTAGAGCGCGGGCCTGAAAAGCCCGGCGTCCCCAGTGCAAGTCTGGGTCTCGGCACCAT
>CAYOSQ010000002.1:0-99568 GCA_964406665.1 uncultured Planctomycetia bacterium
TATGAGGATTCAGTGGGTTAACATAGCTCACGAACGTTGGTTTGGTTCATTGCAAGAAAATATCGGAAAGTATTGTTTTAATGTTTACAAAAATCAAAAAATAGCGTGTTCCAATTGTCCTGTCAAGAAAGCCTTTGGTCTTAAAAAAGCAATTCAATCGATACAAAATCACTATATTCAAAATGGGGAAAAGCGATGTTTCGAATTAAGCGTTTCTCCTATTAAAGACAGAAAGGGAAGTGTTATTCAGGTAATACTGATGTTTTCAGATGCAACTAGAAAGAAAAGAGAATGTGAGGAGAAGAAAGAAAAAATCCTGGAGCTTAATAATATCTGCTCAACTTTTGTCAAGACAAACAAAAAGTTAGAATCTGTAGTTTCCAAGCTTGAGAAAGAAAACGAGAAAACTTCAGAATTAAATGATTCTCTTAAGAAAAAATATAAGGTTAGAGAATCAGAGTTAAAAATAGTCAAGGAAGAGCTTCAGGATGTTTTTAAAGTTAGTAGTGCTGCAGTTTCTCCTTCAAAAGATCTTAATGATACACTTTCTATGATTGTAAAAGTTTCATCAAACGCTACGCATGCCGATGCTATTTCCTTAAGACTGATTAAGGAAAAAAATAATTCTCTTATAACAGTTGCTTCTTCAGGATTGAGCAAGGAATATTTAGCTGATACTTTTTTTGAGGTCGGAAAGGGTTTTCCCGGAGTAATGGTTAATACTAAAAAGCCGCTGGTTATTAATGATTTGAAGTTAGATTCTCAATTAGCCAAACAGGAAGGTATGATAAAGGAGGGCATACGTTCTATTATATACATCCCGGCAGTATTTAGGAAAGATACGCTAGGGATTATTACAGCATATTTTAAATCTTCAAAAGATTTTAACGAAAACGAAATTCAGCTTTTGTCGAATTTTGCTTCTCAGGCAGCGGTAGCAATAGAAGAAGCAAAGCTATATAAAGATGTTCATGTTAATTATTTTAACACCGTTCGCTCTTTAGTTTTGGCAATGGAAGCAAAGGATACTTATACAAAAAGACATTCTGAGAGAACCACGCAGTTTGCTATTAAATTAGGAAAATATCTTAAGTTAAGTGATAAACAAATTCAAACGTTAACTTATGCTGGTAAGGTTCACGATGTAGGAAAAATTGCAATATCTGACGTCATTCTTAATAAACCCGGAAAACTTACAATGGCCGAGAGAGGTTTGATAGAGTTGCATCCTATAAAAGGAGCAGAGATGCTTTCTCCTTTAAGTTTTCTTGAGGATGGAATTCCCTGTGTTCGCCACCATCATGAGCGCTGGGATGGCAGGGGGTATCCTGATGGTTTAAAAAAGAGTCAAATCCCCTTTTATGCTAGAGTTCTTGCTTGTGCTGATTCTTTTGATGCGATGACCTCTGATAGGCCTTATAGGTTTAGAAAAATGACTTATGATGAGGCCTTAGGTGAACTTAAGGCTAATTCTGGTGCTCAGTTTGATCCCGCTATTGTTTCAGCCTTCGAACAAGTTTTACGTTCCGAAACTTAATTTACTCGCCGTTACAAAAATATCAACAAACTTTTGATGAAAAAATATCTAAATTTAAGAATATTTTGTTTGTATATTTATTGTAGACAAATATGGCTATAGGTGGTTAAATATATATAATATAAAACGTTCTGATAAATTATTAATTTAGAGAGGAAGAAATGGAAATAATTAATATAATAAAAGAAAAGATTAATGTTAATGTAAGAGAAGATTTTCCTGAGGGAGATTATCTGGATTCCGTAATTCAATCTTCTGATGTTGCAGCAGCGGAGAATATTTTAAATGAACATCTAGGAACTCTCGTCAGAGATAATATAGGAAACTATCCTGATATTTCTAAAGACCTTAAGGATGTTGTTGAAGAGTTAGGAGGGATTTGGGAAGGTCAATCTATGTATTTTAAGGAGGATGGTAACCGCCTCGTCTATGCATTATTGCGACCATGGGGATCTAATCCTGATAATGTTACTCTAGTAATTGGAGTATTCGAAAAGCAATAGTAGATAGTGATTTAAGGAGAAAAAAATGTTTGGTAAGATGAAAAATATTTTGGATTTTCAAAGCAAAATGGGAGAAATCAAAAAAGAGCTTGAGGCTGGTAGGATTGAAGGAATTAGCAGTGATGGACAAGTCAAGATTGTTATTGATGGAAAATTAAAAGCTCACTCTATTGATATTACCGAGTCTTTATTAAGTTCTTGTGACAAAGAAAAATTGGAATGTGCTATTTTAAGTTGCATTAATGATGCCGTTAAGAAGTCTCAGGAGTTTGCTACAGAAAAAGTGAGAGCTTCTACAGGCATCAACATTCCTGGAGCATAGAGAGCGTTGAAGAAAATAATTATGAAAGATATTTTTAGACAGAATTTAGCCAAAAAGGATATTGTTGACTTAAAGAAAAGATATCTTATATGGTTATATAAAACTACAAAAGAGATACTGGATAGAATCAATAGAAAATATACCCAGATAGATATTGATAAGACAATGTTTCAGCAGATAAAGAGATCTGCTGGAGGTTTACCTGATTTAGTAAATAAAGATTTGGAAAAACATTTACAGGATTTATCGGCATATATTGATTCTAAAGAAAAGACCTTGTTTAAAATAAGTTTTGGCAACAACACTAAAGAAGTAACCACATCGGATTACATTTTCTTAAACCTAAAACTAAAATCTATAGTATCGCAAATAAAAAAACTTAAAGGTGTCTCTTTTTTAAAATTTATTGAAGATGAGTATCAAAAAGAAATGATTAGCAGAATTTTTGATGAAAAAGAAGTGGGTAGGATTTAAGAAAAAGGGGGATAATTATGGCAGAGCAGAAAGTGGCAACGCAACAGGAGACATTACCCATAAGCCCATCTTTAAAAATCATTGATTTCCGAACTGTTAATAAAGGATTGAGATGGTGGAGTGCTGCTGTAGTTATTGAAGCTTACGGCAGAAAAAGCATTTGTCTTTATTTGTGGCAGAAAAGGAAAGGCGAATGGAAGCGAAAGCAGAAATTCTCTATCCAGACTAGAAATAAGTGGACGTTGCTAGATAAGGCTATAAACGAGCTTCTGCCAAATCTTGAAAATTAAGAAATCATTTTTAATATTAGCAAAATATTTTTAAGTGGTTGAAATTGGTTAAGTTAAAAATATTGTTTGACATTTTTTGTTTATTCTGGTATATTAACTTTGATTCTCTAAAAATAAACTTTATAAAATTTTTTAGAAAGTTAGGAGATAAGAATGAAAATAAGAATACTTTTAGTTACGATAATAGTTTCAATTACTTGCGTTGTTGCTTTTGCTAGCCTTGCCTTTGCCGTAAATGATTTAATCCGACCATTTATTACTCTTAAAGAAGAATTTAACGATAATATTTTTCTAGAAAGAAATGATACCGATAGTGACTGGATAACCACGGTTAGTCCTGGGTTCGAGTTTAAGCCGAGATTTAACAAGCATAGGTTTACATTGTATTATCGCGCAGATCTGAATTATTTCATGTCTAATACCGATGAAAATAGTGAGGGACATACTGCAAATACCGATTTAGAATTTAACTTTAACTAATTCAAACTGAATCTGCTTAATAAATTTCGTAAGTTTACCGATCCATTAGGAGTGGAGGAGACTAGTAGAGTTCTTAGGACCTATGATCATGCTTCTGTAATTGGTACCTTTTACTACCCTAAGGTAGATGTAGCTGTCAAAACACATTATAGAGAAGAAAGGTATAACACCGATGATTCTATCGGAGCCTTTTTGGGTCAAAGCCTTACTTATAAAGATCTGAACCGTCATGAATTCGAAGGTGAAATAGAATCTGCCTGGAAACTATGGCCAAAAACTGCTTTTCTTTTTTCTGGACTTTTCGGGGAAGTTGAGCATGAAACCGGCAAGAAAAGTGATTCTACCTTTTATGGTATTTTAACAGGTTTGCGCGGGAAGCCTACTTCTAAAATGACCGTTGAGGCAAAAACTGGTTTTCGTTCACAGGACTATACTGATAATGTTACAGATTTTAATAGTTTAGTTTTTTATGGTACTATAATTGAAGATTTTACCACTAGGGATATTTTACGTATTGATTTTACCAGAACACCACAAGAGACTACATTTGCTAACAACGCCTACTATGAGAGCTCATATTTAAGCACAAGCTATAAACATGGATTTACGGAAAGTTTCTTTGGTCTTTTAGATGGTTCTTATGAGCTTAGTGATTATCCTGAACATGTAACAGAGTCAGGCAAAACTGCTATACGAAAAGATAATTATTGGTCTGCTGGTGCTGGCTTAATTTATGAGTTGCCGAAAGGTTATAAGATTGATTTTAAATATTCATTTAGAAAGAATGACTCTAATTTTTCTGCCTATGAATATAAAAATAATCGGTTTATGCTTTCCCTGTACGGTAGTTTTTAATAGATGTTTTGTAAGCTAGAATTTCTAAAAACCACTTAGGGTCGCCATGAGAAACTTGGGTGGTTTTTGTTTTCTGTAAAGGAATTAATAGTGATGAAGCAGAAAATTATTATATGTTTTATATTGATGCTAAGTATTATTTTCTCACCTTCAGTAATTGTTCTTGCCCAGCAATTAACCTATCGCCTTCAACCCGAAGATATTTTACATGTTACAGTTTATGAGCAACCGGATTTAGAAACCAAGGTTCGCATAACTTCTAACGGTGAGATCACCCTTCCTTTAATCGGAAAAGTAAAAGTAACTGATTTTACAGTTAGTGAGTTGCGGGAAAAAATCGAAGTTCTTTTAGAAAAAGATTATTTGGTTAACCCCCAGGTGCAGGTTTTTATCGAAAAATATCATGTTAAGCAAGTCTCTGTGCTTGGTTCTGTGAAGAAACCCGGTAAATATGATATGCATGCGGAATTGATGATCCTGTAGCTTTAGGATTTCAGATTGTGGCAGAAGCATATAGCCGGCCTGAAACATCACCACCACCAATTATTCCACCACCACCAGAGCCTTTAAGCGAAACTTAATAACTACGCTGAAAAGTTTCAGCCCCGCAGAATTTTCTGCGGGGCTTTTTTGTTTCTTAGAATTATATAAATGATTTGTTTGACAAAATAATAATTATACGGTATATTAATATTGAGCATATGCTCATAATAAATAGGGGGTTAAGCCAAAGCTTTTTTAGGGAAGAGGTTAAAAAGGATAGAATATGAAACCACGAGGAAGGCCGGTTAAAATCAGAAAGGTTAAAAAGGAGCCTAAAATCAGTCAATTCAGCCCAAGGGGACGTCCTGGGAGGCCTGATGAAATAATGCTGACATTGGACGAATTTGAGGCCATTAGGTTGGCAGATTACAGTAGGCTCAGTCAGGAAAAATCTGCAGCAGCAATGGAAGTTTCCCGGGCAACATTTGGTAGGATAATCAGGCAAGCAAGATATAAATTATCAGACGCATTGATCTCCGGAAAAATCATTAGAATTTACGGAGGTAAGATAGCTATTAAAGAATAAATTTCCCCATTAATAATCCTGTTAATTACTAAAGATAGTTAAACCGGTCTTGGAATTGCCCTATAGCCTAACTTCCTATAATATATGTTATGTTAACTTTATGATATTGGAGAAATCACATGTATAGGCGTTAGCCCTATGTGGTTAGGAGAATTCAATAATTTCCTGTGAATAACTCAGTTCAGATTTACTTGTATATACTTATGTTTTTATATTGTTGCAGATAGGGGCTTTTTTCTAACAGAAATTTACCTAGATTTACTTATTCACGGGTTAGCTTTACAGAGGCCGGGAATACTGTCCAATCCCCGAACTTGTCATTAATCGCATCAAATGCTTTGATTAGATCCTCCCTCCGTTTTTCTCCAGGAAACAGATGGAGGTCTTTCTGAGCCTGAGATAATCCTGATACACTTACTCCTATAGCCCGGATTCTAAAAATAGGTATATTTGACTGGGAAATTATATACCTACAGCGGTTATATATTTGATAACTATCAAACGTATAATCACTGAAGCTTTTTTGCTTAGATAGCAGTTTTCCGGTTGAACCAACAAGATTTAAATGGGTGGTTTTTGCCTGGAGATTTTTATGCCTGAGACGTTGTCCGACCATTTCAGAAAGTAGTCTAATCCAGCCAAAAATGGCTTGTTTTTCGCTTATTGGTTTTGGTAAAGTGTATGAATGACCAATGGATTTCGGAGGCAATTTGGGGCATTCTGAGGCCATTACAGGGCTATCTTCAATGAGCCTTACGGCATCATAAAGCCAGAGTCCTACCTTTCCGAATTTCTCTGAAAGGATGCTTTCTGGGATATTAAAAAGGTCTTGGCATGTGTAAATTTTAAGGCTGTTTAGATGTTCCTTTAAGCTACTGCCAACGCCGCATAATTTTTCTACAGGTGTGGCTTGAAGTATATCCTGTAGATTGCTTTCCTGGATTAAGGTTAATCCATCTGGCTTGTTTAGCCCTGAGCCTAGCTTGGCCAGCGTCCGGGTTGTTGATATGCCTATTGAGCATGTGATATTGAATCTTTCCTTGATCCTGTTTTTGATGTTCTTGGCTATGGTTTCTAGGGGTCCTAAAATGGCTTCTAGGCCGCTTAGATCTAGGATAAATTCATCAACTGAGGCGCATTCTGTATTTGGGCTGAATTCTTTAAGGATCTCAAATATTTCTCTGGATGCGTATATGTATTTAGCTGAGTCCGCAGCTACAAATTGGGCCTTAGGGCATAATTTAAAAGCTTCTTTGCAAGGCATCCCAGAGTCTATGCCGTAGGCTTTGGCTTCATATGAGGCTGCGCAGACAACTGTATGAAGCCTGTTTCCTCTAGCTCCTACTATTAAAGGCTTGCCTTTGAGTTTAGGATTGGCGGTTTGTTCTATGGATGCAAAAAAGGCATCCATATCTACATGAAGTATCATTTTAGGCTATTTTATCTAATTTCCAGATTAGGGTTTTATCATTGAAAGATATCTGACATATTTCGCATCCGGTATCTACGCAGAACCTGTTTATGCGTTCCTGACCGTTTTTTTCCTGCCAGGAATATGTTATTCTCTTTATTTTGATTAGTCTATTATGCCAGGTGAAGAAGCGCGGCAACATCTTCCCTTTATCAAAAAGGACTGATACAGCAATGGAATCATTGAGAAAGCCTGATTTCTGGGAGCTTGGCATTTGTCTGTCCCAGCGTGCCTGGGGATTGAACATGATTTAGAATTTTTTTATAACTGCTATGACGCGGCCTATTATGCTGAAATTTTTATATATAGGTGGATATTTTTTATTAGCCGCTTCAAGCCATATTTTGCTATTTTTTTGCCTGAAGCGTTTAGCAGTGGCTTCTTGATTTAGTAAAGCTATTACTAAATCTTTATCTTTAGCAATGCGTTGTTTCTTTACTATGGCCATATCGCCTTCAAAAATACCTGCTTCGATTAGGCTGTCGCCTTTTATGCGTAAGGCAAATATTGGTTGTTCAGGTGTGCTTGAGAATTCATCAAAATCAATATGTTCTTCAAATTCTTCAAAGGCTAAATCTGGAGCTCCTGCTATAACTTGACCTATGACTGGAACGCGGAATCCCAAATGTTTCTTCAATTCGATATGCCTTGATTTTTTAGGAGTTTTCTTTAGGTACCCTCTTAAGATAAAAACCTTGAGATAGTCCCTGACTGTGCCTGTTGAGGAAAATCCAAAATTGCGCGCTATTTCTCTTATGGTTGGAGGTATTCCTTCTTGCGTAATCTTTTCTTGTATGAATTTGAGAACTTTTCTTTGTTTATAGGTTAAATCTTGGATTATCATATCAGTAGGTTTATACCACACATTTGTGTGGTAAGTCAAGAAAAAAAATAAAATAAGGATTCTTTGTTATTTTTGATCTTCTCCAATCTTGCAAAGTACTTCTTCCATAATATCTTCGATGGTTACAATGCCAACAAACTTATTGTCTTTAATTATCGCTGTCATTGTTTCCTTGTTGGCTTGCATTCTGGAAAATAACTGGTCAATCCTAAAGCTTATATCTGTTTTTCTAACTGGACGAATAAACTCTATCCATTCCCCTTCGCTGTAAAATATATCAAAAATATTAATTAGGCCCACCAGCTGCTTATTTTTGAACACTGGAAAACGGCTGAAGCCGTGTATTTTTGATTTGTCTTTAATTTGTTCTTTTGTTTCTCGATAGTCTACTCTTATAACTTTACTAAGTGGTGTCATTATGTCGGCAACTTTTGTAAGAGTAAAATCAAAAACACTTTGGATTATCTCTTCTTCCCCTTCTTCGAGCACCCCTTGATCCGATATTTCTTTTACGAGTGTTTTAATTTCTTCTTTTGTCAGAAGTGGATTTTTTCTTGATGGTTTTATACCAAAAAGTCTTATAATTAAAGATGATATCGAGCTAGCAATAATCACTATAGGGGTTAATATCTTTTGAGCTATGCTTAGCGGAGGTGAGATTATGGGAACTATTTTATTGGCATGCTCTCTAAAAATTGCTTTAGGGATAATTTCTCCGAAGATCAATATCAGGGGTGTCATGATTGCAGTTGCAATTAATGTACCATTGTCATCAAAGACGCGTATGCAGATTGAAGTTGCCAGAGATGAAGCAATGACAACTGAAAGGTTCGTACCTGCAAGCGTTGTGGCTAAGAGTTTATCCGGTCTTTTTAATAATCCATAGGCAACCGATGCTTGCTTTTTGCCTTTTTCTACAAGGTGTCTTAGGCGAATCAAATTCGTTGAAACAAGCGCTGTTTCACTACCTGAGAAGAATGCCTCAAAAATTAATGCTATGAATATAAGGGTTATGTATATGCTCATTTTTTAATAATTATGCTTCGGATTCTTTTACCTGCAAGTTCTTCTATTTGAAATGTTAGGTTTTCGTATTTGATAGTTTCTTTTGTTTTAGGTATTTTTTCAAAAAGCTCAAGGACAAAACCGGCAATTATTCCTTGTTCCTCAGGAAGATTTATATCCAACTCTTCATTTACATCGGTAATTAGGGCTTTGCCGCTTATCTTGTATTGGTTTTCGTTAATCTGTTCGATAATTTTTTCCGGAACTTCGAATTCATCATAGATTTCTCCAAAGATTTCTTCATTAATATCTTCGGCAGTTACCAATCCATCAGTTCCGCCGTATTCATCAATCACTACAGCAACTTTGGTTTTTTGTTCTCCGAACGATTGCGCCAGATCATATATTTTTTTGGCTCCGGGAACAAAAAGCACAGGTTTGACTAAACCGTTAAACTTTTTCTGTGGATTTAAAAAAGCTTCTTTCGTGTATATAACGCCGATAATCTTATCTATCGAATTGACATATACAGGTATTTTTGCATGGCGGATATTTTTTGCGAATTCTATAAATTTTTCTTTTTCCATGTCTAGCGGTACAGCTTTGATATCAACCCGAGGAGTCATTATTTCTTCAGCAGTAGTATCTGTAAAGTCTAATACGGCATTTATCATTTCTTTTTCTTGTTCTTTAACCTGACCTTCTTTGTGTCCGACCTTTAGCACAGTTTTGAATTCTTCTTCAGTTAGAAAAGGCTCTTTATCTTCTGATTCGATATCTATCAGAGATGTTATTTTGTTTGTTATAAAGGTGAGTATTTTTCTTATGGGGGTTATTAGCTTTGAAAATATCCAAAGTGGACGCGATACAAATCTTGAGAAATTCTCCGATCTATTTATAGCATATGTTTTTGGAGTTACCTCTCCAAAAACCAAAAGTAAAAATGTCATAATACCAATGCTAATTCCTGTACCTTTATTTCCGAATAAATCTATCAACATTGATGTTGCCAGAGCCGAGGCTGCAACATTAACCAACATGTTGCCGACAAGGACAGTGATTAATAGTCGGTTGGGATCTTTGATTAATCTTGAAATATAGCGTGTGTTTCCTCCTCTTTTTTGAAGTTTTCTGAATTTGAGATTATCTATAGAAAGAAGGGCTGTTTCGCTGCCTGAGAAAAATGCAGAAAAGGTTAGAAGTATAAAAAATGAGATAAGTTTATATATAGTCATTTATTTATCGCGTAACATTTCAATAATTTTGTTTATCTCTTTTTCCAAAAGCGTCTTGATGTTTGGGCTTAGTTTTTCAAGCATCTTTCTTTTGAATTCTCCTTCAAGCAGTTTTATTCTTAGTGCTTCAGGATATCCGGATAGCTGAAAATCAAAATCAACGAAATCTCTTTTTTCTTTGGCTTTAGATATTAATAATCTAAGTATGCTTGATTCCATAAGCAGTTCTTTGTTCAGGCGCAGGTTAATCTTTCCGTCGAGCCAATCTTGACTATTGATTTTAAAGTTAGCACCCATAAATATGCCTGGGGCGATAAGATCGAAATTTTTCATGTATTTCTCATTATTATTTAGGTTGAAATCTATTGTTAGAACAGCATCAGTAATTTTTCTTAAGGAGTCAAGACCGATAAAATCGGCTGTCTGATCTAAGAAATGAAGATTGCTTAAACTAACATCACTAAATTTGATTATGCTTTTTAAGAAATAAGGCTGTTTGCCGTTTAAAGTTATCTTGCCATTCATTAATCCTGTTATGTTACAATCAATCGGAAAGAGTTCGTTTAATTCTTCTGCGATAATGTTATCCAAAAAGATATCTAGGTTGTAGTTTGTCGGAGCAGATAAATCAATTGTACCTTTTGCATCTAGTGTTCCCCCATATCCTTTGCAGCTTAAGCTGTCTATCGAAAATAAATTGTTCTTTATGCTTGAGAGAAAATGCATATCTTTAAACAGGAGATCTTTTCTGAATATATTTTTGTTATTGCTTATAATATCTTGAGAAAATAGCATTTGCTTGGATGCTATTAAAAAAGAGTATGTTTTTCCATTACCATGTGAAGCTTCTTTCTGCGGAGAAATAGAAAATTCATTTATCTTTATACCGGTTTCATATATTTCGTTAACCATATTCTTTATTTTATGTGTTGTTGCTATAACTCTGGCATTACCTGTTAATTTTCCAGCGGCAACCTTTGCAACTATCCTTGCGATAAGTGCTTTTTTCTTGTCTCTTTGAAAAGAACTTATCTGTAGATTTAATACTGGTTCTGTTATGTTTGTTATTTTTCCAGTTAAAAATAAAGGAAAGCGATCGTTTAGTATCGCGCCGCATTCTTTTATTATCAAAGCATCTTTTTCTAGAATAAGGTTGCAGAATATGCTACTTAATTTCAGAAAGCTTTCTGGTAGATAAAATTTGCTATCAGCTAGAGAAATATTAGTCTTTAGCTTAAGCAAAGGGATCTTTCCAGTGATGTTCGCTGTGAAATTGACTAAACCGCTTAAGATTACTTTAGATTTTAATTTTAGTATTTCTTCTATATCGAGAGTCTTTGAGAGTAGTCTTAGGTCTAATTTAGGGTTATCTTGATAAGAGTGGATTATCCCGCTCCCTCCAAGTTTTACATTGCCTATGGTTAAACTCATGTCTTGGAGGTTGAGGTCTTTTTGGGAAACCGAGCCTCTTATCTGAAATTGCATTTTCTTTGCAAATTTGTAAAGAAACAGCTGGTTCAGTAAGATCTTTACTTCTGATGAGTTGTTGAAGTCCATGATGCCTTTACAATGAATATTTTTTGGGTGAAGGCGAAGTTTTGCATTAAGCATCAGGTAGTCATCTAGCTTTGATTTGTCAGTTGAAAGAATTC
Source organism: uncultured Planctomycetia bacterium (assembly GCA_964406665.1). GTDB lineage: Bacteria > Omnitrophota > Gorgyraeia > VGKH01 > JBHPFN01 > CAYOSQ01. Next base: position 11,738 of record CAYOSQ010000002.1, read on the forward strand.
TGGCTTTTTTAAGGTGAACTGTAGGATTCAAAAATGTGAGTTTAAAGTCTTTATCGCCTGCTTCCTTTGCGGTTGATTCAGTAAGGGAGATTATTTTTTCTAAAGCATCAACATCGGAAAGGCTGCTTTCCACTAATGAAATACTTCTTACAATAACAGAATTTTTTATAAGCGGAAGCAGGTTAAACTTTAAATCTATCTCCTTGGCGTTGGCAATAGAATCTTTGTTATCGTTTAATAGATTGACATTCTTTAACTGAATGCCTTTCCACAGTTGAAAGTCTATGTCTTCAACTAAAATCGAATCATTGCTAAGGAGCTTTATTTGATTATTTATTTCACCTAGATTATTTTTTAGACAAATTTGTGCAGAAAGATTTATCGCTATAACGCAGGCTATTAAAACTAGGATGATAGATATGACGAGTTTAAGGGGTAATTTGGGCAAAAATTTTATCATTGAGAAATACTTCGATTTTATCTAAATAATAATGAATTACATATTTATTCGACATTGTGGATTCGTATTCTAGTATTTTGTATTCAGAAAAAAGTAGAATAAAAGGATTGCTGAATATCTTATTTTTTAGAAGAAGCATCGACTCTTCTTCCTTTTTGATTTCAGCGATTTTATATAGATATACATTTGCCAGAAAAGATACAATTCTAGCTTCCTTGGTTTCAACCAATTGCTTAAACGAGCATTTTGAATCTAAAATAGCATTTTGTTTGAAGAAGTACTCTGCAATGCCGAATAGAGCCTCTTGGGCCTCAGGGCTATTAGGTTTCTTATTTACAAATTTTCTTAGTTGCATGAAGGTAAAAATTTCATCTTTATCCTCGCTAGAAAAAGCAATCGAAGCAAAGAAAGCACTGGTTGCTACTAAAAAGACAATAAGAAGGATTAGATATCTTCTAAAATATTTTTTCATAGATTATCGGAGAAACATTTAGTTTATATAGATAAAACGCAATAAATAAAACCAAAACCCAAGATGCGTTTACAGCTTCTTTATTGCGTTTCAAATTATTCATGTGAAATTTTTCGGATTGGGCATATGGATATCTCTTGAAGTTAGGTATTATTTTGGGAACATGTTGTTTGTATTTGCGATAGTCTTCCTGAAATGCGGTCTCTAGGTCCCTCTCCTCTAATAAAATTTGCTTACGGTAAATAAAATAATAGGCCGTCATTACAATTGCTGAGGCCCAGGGGTTCCCAGAAATAACACAGAAGCCCACCATCATCAGGTTAGTGCCTAGATATAAAGGATTTCTTACGTAGGCGTATGGTCCAAAAGTTGTAAGTTTTTCGGTTTTGGTTATGCATCCATTTGACCAAAAACGTATATATTCACCGAGCAATACTATCGGCAACCCTGCGAGTATTACTTTCATGTTAGGGGTTGCTAGAATAAGCATGAATATTCCTAGAATTGCCCCCCATTGAAAACGAGCTTTTTGTCTAAACATTTTTATCCTTTGCTAGTGTGTTATTCCCAGAATCTCTTCGATTTCAGCATAAAGCTTTTTTACAAGTCTATCATTTTTATGAGTCACTTTTTGTTTAAAAAACGGAGGAATGGGTGTTATCGCGAGATAACGGATGGATACAGCAGTACTGTAATCGTCAACGGTTTCAACTCGGGCATTAATTGTTGAATAAGTTGAAGCTATGAAGAATTGTCTTTGTTTTATTTTTGTAAAAATATATGCTCTTAGTAGAGGATCTGATTCTGGCAATCTATCTTTCTTTGTGAGAGAAGATGTGGATGCCTCCTCTACCTTCCATCCGAGATTTTCTAATGCTTTTATCGTTGAATTGAAAGTTAGAGTGAAATCTGATCGGAAGACTTCATTATAGGGGAATTCTTCTTTGAGCTGCTCAGACATCTTTACAGTTATACAACCTTGTAGAATTAATGCTGCGCAGCAAATTAATATAATCTTTTTCATTGTTTATCCCACCTTTCTAAATTTTTAATGTTTAGTAAGGAGCATTAATACAGATATATGTCTATTCTGTCAGTTTCACAATTTCTGATTCTTTCAGCGTAAGGACTGGGAATAAAATCAGAATCTATGGTTATATTTTTGTTATCTAAATTAAATGAAAATGATTGGGGTTTTTTCGCACTTGCCCCAAAAGTATTCCCCTTTTCATTGTTGTGGTAAACAACTAATATTTTACCAAGGAAAACGAAAGCCAGGCAATTCTTTTCTAAAATAAATTTCTCTTTCTTTCCGTTAATAAAATATTCAAATTCAGTATTTGTTTTGGAAAATATCCATTTAGGCAGTGACGGATTAAATTTTAGACAAAGCTTTTCTTCGTTGTTTAAAAAGAATGGTTGTTCTCCTGCCATCATCAAAAGCCACATGTGTAGAAGTTCGGCCGTTGAACCACTTAGCCTAGCCACAAAACCATTGCCGTGCAATTTTTTGTCAGGGTTGCTGCTACTAGCAATAAAAGAAGAATTTTCAAGGATGTTTCTTCCGTAGACCTGCGGATCCTGAAACGGTATGAGCATTTCCTTGAAGTCTCTGAAGAACTGTTCGTATAGTCCTTTTCGAAGAGTCTCAAGTAAGTATTTGTATTCCATGTGCAACCATATGGATTCGTTTTCAAGCCACCCGGGAGTAAAAATCTTTGTTCTTCCGATCTCTTTTGTTTCTTTATCAAGCGATGCGCAAACTTTATACATTTTTAATTTCTTGTCGAAAAGCCCACTTTTTCTAATTGCTTTATAAAGTGTTAATGCTTTTCTTTTATTTTTCTCTAGTTTTAACGCATGCATAGGAGCTTCTAAGAATAACGGAAGGGCTCTTTGAGAAAATGACAACGGTTTTATGCAAGGTAATCCATGATTGTTAAGCTTAGGATAAGAATTTCCTCGGAAGTCTTGTTGCTGTATTTGTTTGTAGCTTTTTACATCGCAGTATAGATATGTCGGAGGAATAGATTTATGCTTGCTTAACTTATAGGATTTTTTTATTCCCTCATCCAGTTTCTTTGAACAGTTTTCAAAAAATTGTTTTGCGTGTTTTATTTGAATTTTCGTTTCTTGTCCGCTAAATCCAAGCTCAATACTTTTACGATAGGCTTCCTTTGCAGAGTTGCTTTTATCCCAATATGAAAAATCCTTATTAGAATTAGCATTTTTTAGATATTCTTTTAGAAGTGCATCTATATGTTCAAAGAAAACAAATAGTTCATCGAAAAGAGTTATTTCATAATCATCTGGGATGTCTAGTTCTGCGATATATCTATTCAGCAAATCAATTAATCTTTTTAGTTCTAAGGTTTCATTTAAAGATGAACCAAATAATCCAGGAAGGCCATTTAGCGCATCATACCAGTTGGGTCTTCCGGCCTCCATCTCAATCCCGATGCCGAAAGGATCCAGGGATGCAATTTTATTGCATATGAGGCAAGAAAGTTTTGCTATAAGGTTTGTTTTGTAGATTTTTCCTTTTCCGAAACTTTCTCTTACCCAGTGTATATCACTAGCCCTTTCATCTATCATCTTTTTATTTTTTAGGCTAAGGCCAATTGCATTAAACTGTCGAACCTTGTTGTTTTTTATGACATACTTTTCTTCTCTAGGCATTACGATTACGGGATTATCATAAAAAGCAAAAACTCTTTTTTTCAACAGAAGTTCTCGCAGTTTTTCCGGATAAATAGATAAGTAGCTTTCTAAGGCATCGGTATTGTAAGTCCAGTGGTCAGTCCAATAGCCATCTAAGGTTTCGGCGCCTTCGTTGTGTTCGGCAATAATGTTAGTTTCGCAAATTGAGACTATTTTGGCTATAAATTCATCATAGCTTACTTTGGGTTTTATGTTATTGTTTTCAATGTAGGTAAAGATTTCTCCTGGAACAAAAGAGTTTTTCAGAAGTTCAACAATTTCATTAACGTATTTTACAGCGACAAGTTTTTTTACAATCTTCTTCCCTTTTTTAGGGTTTTTCAGAGTGAATCTGAATCCTCTAAAAGTCAGAGGATTAAAACCGTCAGCTTGTATAAGGTTTAAGAAAGTAATTAAGTTTATGTCTTTAACTTGCGGATTAAACCAAGTGTCGTTTCTTCTATTTTGATTAATATCTCTGTAGTTTCCGTTGCCTTCAGAAAAGTATGCGGGGTTTATAGTAAAATTGTTGTAGTCTCTTTCTGGATCTCCGTGTTTTCTCCAATAAACATGGAATGCATGGGAGTTATCGTCAAAGATAATAGGATATCCACCGCGTAAGGTATTGTCAAGAAATGTTTGCTTACAGTAGAGATCAAAGTTTCTCAAGCTGCTTGCAGTAAACATCTTATCAGTTATTTCGTGAATGAGTTTTGTGTTTTGATTATTTTTTTGCTGGAGATAGTTCTTTTTTGTAATGTTTTTTACTGAACTATCAAGATTTTTTGAATGATTAGTATAGCCGAATACAGAAAAGAGCTCTTTTTTGCTTTTGGGATTTAATTTGAAGTCAATATAAGCAAAAGCACCCGGAGTTTTATTGTCGGTAATCTGTTTTTCTGGAGGAGTAAATTTACTTTTTTTGAAAAACTCATATGGATGTGTAAAGTCAGTTATCGGCCCGAAAACATATTCGGATTCAACTATAGGTTTGATTGACTTAGTTTTTTGATTAATTTTATGAAAACAGGTGTAGAAATTAGCTTGTTTAACACTTATAACTTCTGGCTTATCGGAAACATAAGCTTTTAGCTTGTAGACTGCTATGTTTTTCTTATCAAGTTGTTCAACGTTCATCCAGGCTTCCAATGTACGACACATGTCTTTAAGAAGTCTATCGTTAACTCCATAAGGCATGACTATGGGAAGACCATCTAAGAGCTCAACATTAAGAGGCTTTTTCGAAATGTTCTCTATTGTAACAATGCGTGTAAGTCCACCAAAAGATTCTTCAGGAATGGAAAAATAATTTACTGATATTACAATCCCTAGGCTTTTGTTTGTTTCTTCGAGTCTTAGGTCAGCACTATTTATAATCATTTTTCTTGTAACATCATAATTCGAATTTAAGAAGTTATTTTGGAATGGTTCATAAAACAGGGTATTCTTCCCTTTTTTAACTTTCAAGAATGTTCTGAATCCTTTTAATGATGTATTTTGGTAAGCTTTATTTGCGGGGAAGAATTCTAGTATGGCGCCGTCTTTATTCTTTGATCCGAAACTTGCTATGCATTGCCCTCTGTTTACGTAGAAAACCCACAAAGGTATTCCGTAGATTCCAGCTACGCCGGGAAAAAAGCTAGAAAAAGGTTTTGCTAGGTCGTAATTTTCTATTACGAACCCACCTTCATTATTTAAGAAAAATTTGGTTTTCTTTGATAGTTTTTTTATATTTGCCATTTAGTTATGATCTATTTTTTAATTCATCCAGCAGTTCGTTAAGCTTGCGAATAATAATTACTGGAAAAATGAAAATCCAAACAAAGAGCGCAAACTGAATTAGCCCCGCGACGATAATAAAAGAAGCTGGTAGTGATTCTGCCATAGCTGCATCCATCTTTCCTCCTTAATAAGTTTTATATCTTAACAGTATTCTTAGGCGAGGTAAAGTATTTTCCTCCCAGATGATAAATAAGTTGAGATTTATCTATTTTCCAAACATCTTCAAATGTTTCTTCTAAAGCTGAAGCAGAAACAGTTTCTGCGATAAACAGGTTATGATCTCCTACTTCTTTGATGTCTCTAACTCGACATTCTATATGTCCAACGCATTCTTTTATCAGCGGAGTTCTAGTTAGGCAATTGGCTTTTTCTTCAGAAAGATTTGATCCTGGGAATTTATCGACTTCTCTTCCTGAATGAGAGCCACAATAAATTACCGGTGTCAATAAATCAAGCGCAGGTACGTTTACAGCAAATTCCTTTGATTTTTCTATGAGTTCAGAAGTAAGATGTTTTTTTGCAACACATATACCCAAAATCGCTGGGTTAGAGCTCATTGGCATATGCCAGGCTAGGGTGACTATATTCTTTTTGTCTTTGTAACAGGAGGTAACAAGTATGACTTCCCCGCTGTTAATGAGCCTATGTGATTTATTTAAAGGGATTGCTATTTTCATTTATAAGAACTGCAAGGACTATCTGTTAATTACGTTTATGTTTACTTTTCTAGACTTTAAATAGTTGAGTGCCTTTTTGATTTCTTCTTCTTCGCCTTCTAGAGTTAACATTGCCCATCCGGTATCAGTTGAAAATGATGCTTCAATTATATTAGGTATAACCTCAAAATCTTTTCCAATTTGATAAAAAATCGGCTCACTTTTCAATTCATTTGGGAATGTTAATTCAATTTTAATCTTTTCCATCTCTGCTCCTCTTTCTAATTTTTGCTAATTTCAATTGTATAATTATACCATTTTTTGCTATTATTTAATATCAAATTTTCTATATTTTATTTTTTGATCTGAGATTTTTGACAGGTAATTTTGATTGACGTGTGCTTGATTCATGAATTTTTTCCTTAGATTCTCAAAATATTGTATATACGCTTCTGATTTGTAGTCTGTATATGTCCAGGGCAAAGGTTGGAAGGCTTTACCTTTGTAATAAAGAGCTAGCTCAGCAAATACCCCTTTTCTAAGATAGATTCTATGGGAATAGTTTTTTACGCTTGCCAGTACAACTTTTGCTGCGGTTAAATATCCGGGGTCAATGTTTATCGTTCTTTTTTGTTTTTTAGATAGTTTCCTTTCTAGGCTTACGCTATATTTCTTTATTTCAGGCAATATGTCAGGCTTGATAAGTTTTTCAAATCCTATAAATTTTTTAAATAACGGCTTTCCCATTTCCTCATGGTAGTAACTTGTTAAATCAAAAGGAAAAACTTCACTTTCTGAATCAATAGGTCCAAATCTTTTAGGTGCTGCTTGTGAAAAAGAAGAAAAATTATCAACCTCCTTTGAGATTAATCCGAAAAAAAGTTTAACAGAAGTAATTTGACATGGATTTTTTTTGAATTGCATTTTGCTAATTAAAATTAACTGGTAGGATTAATCTTTCTTTTCAAGATGACCATCAACGTATTCGGAGATTTTCTTTATTTCACTTTTATTAATATCGCTGAAGAAAATAGCAATATCATAATGTTTTGGTCCTGGGAAAGGCCCTTCTACTCTGACAACTACTCCTTCGCATTCAACTTTCTTGGTGATAATTTTCTTATCCTTTTGCAGGGGCAGTAAAAGTACGATTTTAAGTTTTGTTAATGGTTCCAAATATCTACTTACCGAACAGTATGCTCCTGCAGAACAAATATTCTTTGTTTTGGTTACTATGTCGTATTCCCCAGACCTTATCTTAAGAGGTATATCCTTCTCAATTCGGGGATAGCTTCTTCTTTCTTGATTAAGTTCCATTGTTTTATTCTGCCGGGGTTTCTTCTTTTTTATTTTTTGCTTTCCAGCATCTTTTGTTGCAAAAATACTTAGCATCCCGGTAGTATCTCTTAACTCTTTTTAGGGGTTTTTTACAGGATGCACAATTAGCGGCTAATTCTTTTTTTGCCTTTTTGGCTTCTTTTTTTAGTTCTTTAGGTGATTTTTTGACTTCTTGTTCTGACATGCTGTTCCTTTCTAGATTGATTGTACTAGTTTGTTATAGATTAAATGCTGCCTTAAGTCTTTTTTCTCTTAAGAATTCCAGGAGATGTTTCTTATCTTCGCTGTTAATCTGAGTAAATTCAACACCAAATTGATATCTTTCTGAGCAAGGAAGATTCTGCGACCAAGAGATTTTTCCCAGGGCAGATATAGATCTTGTAATTTCAGGTAAACTTAGGTTGAGCTTTACCTCAGTATTCAAGGCTAGAAAATTATCTAGAATTATCCTTACTCCGCCTTCGCTAATATCTTTAGTTAGTGTTGCTCCAAAGTTATTAGTTGACTTCATTCCATATCGTATGGGAGTATGAATATTTTCTCTAATAAAATTACGCCTGTTGAATCCTTGGTTTAAATTATGCATTAGCCACAGTGCTCCTATAGTGTTTCCGTGGTTATTGAAACTGAAAAATACTATAACATAGTTTCCCCAATTTTTCAATTATTTTCGCTAGATGATAAAGATTCTTACTTATTTACAAAATCATTGATTATGATATAATAGTTGCAATCTTTCGATGTAACTCTTTGTATCAGATAAAGAAACGCCACTTTTACTAATTACAAAAATGTACGAAACATTTTATGGTTTACGAGAAAAGCCTTTCAACGTAACTGCTGATCCTGCTTTTTTCTTCTCTAGCAAAAAACACAAAGAAGCTTTTTCGCATCTTGTCTTTGGAATCGACCAAAGAAAAGGGATTATTCTTATCACAGGAGAAATTGGCACAGGTAAAACTACGCTTTGCAGGACGTTGCTTAATAGTATAGATAAAAAGACTAAAACAGCTTTTATCTTAAATCCGAATTTCTCCTCCCTTCAACTTCTCCAGATTATAATCGAGGATTTCGGGCTTATGCCTGAGAAAAAATCTAAGGTTTATCTGATTTCTGAATTAAATAAGTTTCTTCTTCATGAGTCAACTATTGGAAATAATGTGGCTTTGATAATTGATGAATCGCAGAACTTAAATCCTCGTCAGCTAGAGCAGATTAGATTGTTATCTAATCTTGAGACTGAAAAAGAAAAATTACTGCAGATTGTTCTCGTTGGTCAGCCCGAGCTTCAACAGAAGCTCGCACTGCCTCAGTTGCGTCAGCTTAGCCAGCGCATCGCAGTAAGATATCATATTCAACCCTTAGCTGAAGATGAAATCGAAAATTATATTATTCATCGATTAAGCATAGCTGGTTCTAATGGTAGCCTTGAGTTTACAAAAGATGCCGTAGCAGAAATATCAAGGTTTTCTTCAGGTACCCCTCGACTTATAAATATCATTTGTGATAGGGCGTTGTTAGCCGGTTTTGTTAAGGAAGCCAGAAAGATTGACGATGGTTTAATAAAGCAATGCGTTAAGGAGATTAATGAGTATTATTTATGATGCTTTAAAAAAGACACAAAAAAGGTTCATTCCAAAAGCGGATGCGCCGAGCTCGTCTGGGGGTAAGGATTTAAATTTGTGGCTTTTTATTGGTTTTTTAACAGTAGGCTTTATAGCCTGCGCCATTTTATTAGTGCTTTTATTTTACAACCCTGCGCCGAATGTTCCGTTTACTTATTCTGATTCAATAAAAAATGTTCCTTCATTGCCCGTTGAGGTAGTAAAAGAAGAAGCTATTGCGACAGAGGTGACTGGCTCTCCTTTACTTCCTTCTGTTGTTAAGGAGGTTGAAGAAAAGGAAGAAATAAAGTATCAAAAGCCTATTTTAAGCGGTATTTTTGAAATGAGTGGTGAAAATTCTGCTTTGATCAGCGGTGTAATAGTTAAGGTTGGAGATTATGTTGATGGATTAGAAGTGCTTGAAATATCTAGCAACGAGGTAACCTTAAGCTTCAATGGAGAACCTGTAATCTTAAAACTTAAATAAACCTACCGGTTTCTTATTTCATTCTTTCAGCTATTGCTTTCTTGATTATCCCAAGAGGTATGTTTTCACGCACAATGACAGTTCCAATTTTTTTTGGTAGGACAAATCTATTCTTTTTATTTATGAATTTTTTGTCTCTAGTTTGAGCTTCAAGTATTTTATTTAACCTAACTCCTCTTATGCTTGTAGGTAATCCGTATTTAGAAATTAGATTTTTAATCTTATTATAAGAAGATAGATTTAACATTCCAAGTTTGCAAGAGATGTCCGCAGCGCAAATCATTCCGATTGCGATCGCTTCCCCATGATTATATTTTTTGTATCCGCCAGCAGATTCAATAGCATGACCAATAGTATGCCCGTAATTAAGGATTGTTCTGATGCCTTTAGTCTCTTTTTCATCAGCCTGAACTATATTTGCTTTGATCGCACTGCATTTGCGCACTAAGAACTCTAACATCGTTTTGTTTAGCTTAAGTATTTGTTTAGAATTAGAGTTTAGATAATCAAATAAAGATCTATCTTTTATTATCGCGTATTTAATAACTTCTGATAAGCCTGATTTTACTTGCTTTTTGCTTAAGCTCGTTAGAATGTTAACATCACTTATTACGATTTTAGGTTGATAAAAAGCACCTACGAGATTCTTTCCGGTGTTTAAATCGATGGCTACCTTTCCTCCTATGGCAGAATCTACCTGGCCTAGAAGCGTTGTGGGAATCTGCACGAAATTAATTCCTCGTTTGTAAACCGCAGCGACAAAACCAGCTAGATCACCTATTACTCCTCCGCCTAAGGCAATTATAAAAAACCGTTTTTTTACATCAAGTTTAGCAATTTTGTTTATTAAATTGAAGGCTTGGAATTGAGATTTGCTTTTTTCGCTGTCAGGGATAAGTTCAAAATTTACAGAAAAGCCAGACTTAACCAGAGATTTCTTTAGTTTGATTCCATAAAGTTTTTTTATCTTAGCATTGGAAATTATTATGGCATCATCACCAATTTTTAAGCTTTTTAGTCTTTTCCCAATGGATGAGAATAGGTTGTTCCCGATTACAATTGGATAAGCTCTCTCTTTAAGATTGACTTTTATAGTTTTCATAAACCACCCATAATTAACATGTTAGTAATATATTTTACAAGCGGTATAATTATTTTGTGCAAGAAGCCTAAAATGTAAATCAAGAAAATAATTATAAACATACCATATTTTTCTATTTTAGCATATTGAACTGAATATCGATAGGGTAAAATTCCGATAATTACCCTAGAGCCATCTAGCGGAGGAATGGGCACAAGATTGAATATTGCCAGAAGAACATTGTAAAATACAGCTAGGTATATAATTTTGGCCAAGGTATCAGATGGTGACAGTTTTATAAGCGTGCTTAGAATTACAGCCATAATAATATTTGCTATCGGTCCGGCAATGCCCACCCAGATTATATCCTTTTTTGGATTTCTTAAATTAGAAAAATTTACAGGAACCGGTTTTGCATATCCCACCGGAGGAAGATTCATTAATAAAAGGGTAATCGGTAGCACTATAGTTCCAAATACATCTATATGAGCTAAGGGGTTAAGGGTTAGTCTTCCTAAGAATTTTGCTGTATTGTCCCCGCGTCTATTAGCTACCCAACCGTGTGCGTATTCATGAATGGCCACAGAGAAGGCAAAGATGGTGATCGATATTATAAGATAGGTCATTTAGAGATTTTAATTTCTTCAACCTTAACAGTCGGATATTTTTTTGATGGTGCAGAAGTGATTGTGCCGGTGAGTTTGACTCGTTGATTTACGAAGCTGTTTAGTAGTTTGGTGTCTCCTTTTAGGTAGCATACTAATTTCTTTTTTTGCATAAGTTTATGTGTTCCTGGCCTGCCGAAAAATCTTCCCATGGGTTTGATTATTCCAACTGCGTCTAGCTTATTAGTAGATTTCTTCTCCGCGATAGCTTTTTTAGGCTTAAGAGTTGATTTAGTTTTTTTAGCTTGCGCATCTGCACTAACAGGCTTTTGTTTATCTAGGGTCACTGGTTTACTTTCAGAAGCAGCAATTTCAATAACCTCTTTTTTTATAACAGGTTCAGGGCGAAGTTTTTCTTCAGGGATTTTATTGGAAACAAATTGAAGATTTTTTCCTAAAACCCAGCCAAAACATTTTTCAGGTGGCTTGACAGCATACCAATCACCACCCTTTTTTTCTATCACCGTTACTTTATCAACAGATCCGATTTGACAAAGAACTGTTGACTTAAGGTCTGGTCTAGATCTTACATTTATCCTGTTTCCAGTAATAATAGCCTGAGGTTTGATTCTTGAAGTTTTAACATATTTAGAGCTTACGTAACATGGAGTGTTTTGTTTTAACTTTACTTTATACCACCCATATTCTTTGCCTACCACAATAACATTTTCGTCTTTCACTATTTTTTCTAGAATCTCGAAATTTACATTGTAGCCGGCTCTAACATTAACCTTTGATGCAGTCACTTTATATAACGCAGGAAAATTTTCTTTGCAATAGGCATTTAGACACAAAGCAAAATAAATTGCTATTATAAGTATTATTATTCTTTTACTCATAGCGTTCTGTTATCTGACTGAGTTTTCAAGGATTAGGATTTTGCTTCATCCTGGGGTTTTTTCTCTCCCTCAGCTGGAGCAGCTGCTTCTGCAGGAGTTCCGGCAGTTTCTTCTGTGGTTTTCTCAGCAACAGGTTTTTCTTTCTTGAACTTAATTTTTACTATTTTAATCTTGGGAAGTCTGAAGACAGAATCTCCTTCCTTCCATTCGTCCTTTTCTTTTAAGTTCTTAATTTTTTCAATGCGTTTTAGCACAGAACGTTGTTGTTTATCTTTTTCTGAGCCTTTTAGTGAGCGATGAATCGACATGGTTACAACCTCCTAATTATGCAGTCGTTGTATTGTTTTTTTAGTTTTGCGCTAAAACTCTCAGCTTCTTTCTTTGACTGAAAATTTCCTACGCATACAATTACATATTCTCCTTTGGGAAGAATAACAATTTCATATCCATATTTTTGTAAACGAACAGCTTCTTTTTCTGCAAAAGATTTCTTTTTAAAGCTTGCTACTTGAATCGTATATGCATCAACATTTATTTCTTTAGTTTCGATTGAAGCAGGTGCTTTTTTTTCAATAAGTTTGGGCTTTTCCTCTTTAACTGTGACCTCTTTAATTTGTGGTTCTGCCTCTTTCTTTTTTGTTGCAACATCATCTTTTATTACGATTTTTTCATCTTTTGTTTGTACAGAGACAATTTTTTTCCCTTTCTCTACACCTAGAGAAAAGCTTATTAAGGAAAGCATTATGGCAAAGACAAGACCGATTATAATATGTTCTGGGTTTAGAGTGACTTTGAATAAATCGGTGAAGCTCCATTTTGATTTTTCTCGGCGAGGTTCGTTTGAACCTGTTATAAAATCATACTGGATTTGCCTCGGTTTTTTATCTAACATATGGTAACTATTATAGTATTTTTACCTATAGTTGCTCAAGTACTTTTTGAATTTTCTGTCTTTAGTTAGTTCTAAAAATGCATTGACTACTTTAGGGTCAAATTGAGTTCCGCTGTTTTTCTTTACTTCTTCAATTGCATCCTTAATCGTGATAGAAGATTTTCTATAAGGTCTTCCTGAAAGCATAGCTTCGAATGCATCCGCCACAGCCATTATTCTAGCCGGTAGAGGTATCTGACCTTTTTTTAATCCAGAAGGATAACCACTTCCATCATACTTCTCGTGGTGATAGAGTATAATCGGAACCAGGGGTTTTAAGATTTCTAATGGTTTAATTATTTCTGCGCCCCTTAAAGGATGGCTTTTGATAATATCGAATTCTTTGCTGCTTAATTTTTTGCGTTTAGTTAGGATGCCAAGGGGAATATCAATTTTTCCGGCATCGTGAAGAAGGCTTGCATGTTGAAGGATGCGAATCTGATTTTCGTTAAGATGCATCTTTTCAGCTATGCCTAAGACAATACGGCTTATCCTTGGTGTGTGTGTATATTTATGCGGTACTTTTTTATCCATTAACGTTACCAAGGATTTTATACTTCCAAAAATCAGTTTCTGTTGTTCTTCGTGTAACTGAAGATTTTTTATAGCAATAACAGCCTGTTCAGCAACTGCAGTTAATATTTCTTTATCGAAAATATCAAAGTCCTTTGTGCTTTTTCTTTTTATTAAAATTAACCCAATAGTATCTTCTCCAACAAGTGGAACGCAAACAGAAGATTTCTTTAATAGCGATACACCGGATTTTATTATTTTGCTTTCTAATGAGTTAAGTTGCCTTTTCGTTTTTTGCTGCAGAGATTTCCTTCTTTTGGTTATTTCGGCTTTATGGTAAATATTGTTTTTAGAGAGATCCTGCATTAATATCGAGCAGTATTCTACTTTCAAAACCTGGGTTATTAGCTTGGAAAGCCGTAAAATCAATTCTTTAAGATCAAAAGTAGAATTGATCAGTCGGTAGACCATGTGGTTGATTGAGAGAACGATCTTATACTTTTTCGTATGGATCGAATAATTTTTTGTGTTCATTTTCTGCGAATCTATCAGTCATGCTGGCAATATAATCACAAATAACTTTGTGTTTTCCGTCTTTTTTTATTCTAGCTTGGTTTGACGGCGGCAGCATGCTTGGGTCCTTTAAAAATACGATAAAAATTTCTTTTATAAACCTTTTTGCTTTATTTGCCATTCTGTTTACGCGATGATGGTGATATAAATTATTCTTCAAGTACTTTTTCAATTCACCGCGTTGGATCTGCATCTGCTTACTGAATGAAACAAGTGCAATTTTAGCAGATTTAACGTCTTTAAGCGAGCTTATTTTCAATTTATTTATTTTAGTTTGAGTTTCGTTGATTAGGTCTGTAACTTGGTTATGAATAAGTGATTTTACAATTTGATATTTCAAGATACGATTATCGACTTTAAGGTTTTTGCTGTTAGAATTTTGATAAAGGTTTCTCCAAATTTTTATTTTTCTAAGCTTATCCATATCCAACAATTCAGAAGTGATGCCGTCGTCTAAATCGTGGCTGTCATAAGCAATTTCATCGGATATGTTGACTACCTGAGCTTCTAATGTTGGTTGGCTTTTGGGTTCGAAGCCCGCAGGTGTTTTGTCTGGACTATCAAATTTGCTAGAATGTTTTACAAGACCCTCTCGTACTTCCCAGGACAAATTCAGGCCTTTAAAGTTTGCATATCTTTCTTCTAGCACATCGACGACTCTGAGGCTTTGCATGTTATGTTCAAATCCACCATGTTTTTTCATTTGTTCTTTGAGCGCATCTTCTCCAGCGTGTCCATAAGGAGGATGGCCTAAGTCGTGAGCAAGGGCGATGGTTTCTACCAGGTCTTCGTTTAACCCTAATGCTCTTGCTATAGTTCTTGCTATTTGTGCCACTTCTAATGTATGGGTGAGACGGGTTCGATAGTAATCACCTTCATGGTTAACAAATACTTGAGTTTTATACTCCAGACGTCTGAATGCTGCAGAGTGTATGATTCTATCGCGGTCTCTTTGATATATGGAGCGATAGTCATGAGCCTCTTCTTTATGTATTCTTCCCTTTGTTTCTTTGCTATGCATAGCATAGCTTGCTAGATATTGATCTTCAAATTCTTCTATTTGTTTTCTCGATTTCATTTTTTTAGTTTTTTATATAATTCATCAAGGGATTGCGAGATGACTTTTGTATCAGAAATTACCGGCATAACATTTGTATCTCCTGTCCATCTGGGAACTACGTGAATATGTATGTGATTTGCGATGCCGGCTCCAGCTGCCTTCCCGATATTCAAACCAATGTTATATCCTTGAGGTTTTAATATCTTATCAATGTCTTTTTTTGTAGTTTTAAGCAAATCCATAAGATCGGATAACTCAGACTTTTTTAAATCATTTAAATCTTTGACGTGACGATAGGGTACTATCATTATGTGACCGTTGTTATAGGGATAAATGTTTAGGATTGAGAAGGAAAATTTACTTCTTTTAATAATATAGTTTTTTGAGTCATCTTTAGATTTTTTGACTCTGCAGAAAAGACATCCTTTCTGCTTGCTTTGTATGTACTTAATTCTCCAAGGAGCCCATAGTTTTTTCATCACGGTAACTTTATTATTTCGCTTTCTATTTTTTCTCCAACATTAAGTAAGGCTAATGATCTATAAGGAGCGAAAACATTATCAGTGGGACTTCCAGGGTTAAGAAATAAAGTTTCCCCCACTGTCTCGTTTACTACTTTGTGGGAATGACCAAAAATAATCACATCTAATTTTTCGTCGAATTCTTCTCCGGCTCGTTGTAGTATTTCGTTTGGGGGACCATTTCCATGAAAAATTCCAATCTTGAACCCCTCGCATTCAACGATGTCCTTCTTGGGTAAAGCCTGTCTAACTTCAGGATAATCCATATTACCATAAACAGCTCTTACCGAAGAAATCTTTTTTAGTTTTTCTAAGAACTGAATTGATACTATATCTCCAGAATGTATTATTAGATCTGCATCAGAGAGTGTTGCATAGGCTTCAGCTGGCATATCTGTTGCCTGGGTAGGTATATGAGTATCCGAAAGAACTGCAATTTTCATTTTACGATAAACGGCCTGTTATAAATATTTAATAATGCGTTTACATCTTTGATAGTCCAGACCCACATTTTTTCTCCTAAAGCTCTTAATTTTGCGTTAGTGTCTATGTCTTCCAGGGAGATAATAATTCTTTTTTGAGGTTTTCCTTTATGTTTGCGACATTCAGAAAGTAGGCGCAATACATCATCTTCTTGGAATTTACCTTCATTTAGCATTATAAACCAAACTCCACTCATCGAATTGGCAATGGCAAATTTCCTCTTTTCATCAATAGAAAACATTTTGAAATCTTTAAGATGAGAAAGTCTGTACTTGTATCCGTTTAATTGAACAGATTCATTGTGGAATAAATTGAATAGTTCAATTATTCTTTCAAAGGCATCTATTCTTTCTGCTTCGCCGAAGTCATCGACAAACCTCTTAACGGTATTTCTAAATGAATTAAGTTGGCTAGATGTACTGTAATCTATATTGGTTAACCCAAATCTAAATACGTACTTGATCCAGAATTTAAAAATCTTACTTGAAATATAATAAAAACTTCCATTTCTTGAGAGTAAGTTTTGCTCAAGAAGTCGATTAGTTTTTAAGGAGATATCTTCTTTCTTTTTATGTAGTGAGGCACCGATATCTTTAATTTTATTATTTCCATCGACTATTGATAGCAGGATAGATATTGAAGTGGAATTATTTTTTCCCAAAGAGATTCTTTTCAAGTAATTGCTGAAATATTGATTTAATATCCCCCACTTGTGAAATAACAGTTCTTCAAAAGAGGAGATAAGTATTTCTAGGGGAATCCCCTTTAAATTATTGCTCTCTAGTATACTTTTTAGTTTGTTGCAGATTATGTTTAAGTAAAACGGATGACCACTTGTAAAATCAACAATAAATTTTTTATAACTCTCCTCTATTTGATATCCATCTAATTCAGAGTTAATAAAGGCGATGCTTTCTTTTACGCTAAAAAGACCTAAGTCAATAACCTCAAAATTACCGAAAAGAAGAGAAAGTTTTTCGGTTAGGATTTCCTTGGCTTTAACAATGGCAGAACTGGCTACTATATACATACACTTTTTCTGCGACATTATTCTTTTTCCAAGTTCTTGATAAGGATTATTTATTTTTAACTCTTCAAGGTTTTGGAAATTATCAAATATGATTAGGCAAAATTTTCCCGTTTCTTTTGTGAATATGTCTGGCAAATCAATAATTTCTCTATAGGCTTCTGTGATTTTATTCTTTTCTATGTTGACCTTTATTTTTTTGACTGATTCTATAGTTTTGGGAACTGCATCTTGACCTGCGGAAATAAGATAATCTAGGGAATCGCCCCTTAAGAAAAGTTTGGTTCTTAAGTAATTGAAAAGTAAAGTTCTTAAGAAATTTTTCAGGAAGTAATTATGTTCGAATGCAGCTATCTCGAGATAAATCGAAACTATCTGTTCGTCATCTAGGGAAGTGATGAAATTTTTTAAAAGAGATGTTTTTCCTGACAGCTCTTCTCCGATGAATGCGATATTCTGCCTGTATCCATCTTTAAAATCGTGGATACGTTTGTTTAAAAGCGCTAGTTCTTCTTCTCTTCCAAAAAATCCCATTTTATTTCAATTGTTATGGTAAATAATGCAAGGGGTTATATGGCCGATCTTTTTTTCTTACTTCAAAATGTAAATAGCTAGTCCGAGAACTACCGCCACCAGATTTTGCTATTGTCATTCCTTGAGTTATATAGTCTTTTGAATTTACAAGGATCTCCGAATTGTTCGTATATACAGTTGAAAGGTCGTCATCGTGTTCTATGATAATACTTTTTCCATATCCTTTTATTTCTCCACAAAAAGATGCTTTTCCGCTTTTTGCAGCGCGAATGTTTTCTTTTGGATTTATTTTAATGTTGATTCCGTTATTTTTTCTTTCATTGAACTTTTGGCCAAAATATGAAATGATTTTTCCTTTTATTGGCCAGATAAAGCGTTCTTCTTTTGATGTTTTCGTTGATACAGCCAAGAGCATTTTTTGATCTTTTGCTTTAGGAATAAATATAAGCTGACCTTTTTTTATTTTTGCCGCATCAGGAATGCGATTTACCTTGATTAATTCATCTAGCTCTACTCCATAGGTTTTAGAGATTCTCCAGAGTGTTTCGCTTGCTCCCACCTTATGATAAATTCCTGGAATGGTTCTATCAGGTCGTCTCGATGTTTTAGGCGGGCTAACAACAGTTTGGCTTACACAGGAAAATAAGTGTAGTGTTATTAGTGGAAGCAAAAATATTCTTAAATTATTTTTCATCTTTATACATTAAAAGCGAGCGAGGGGAATCGAACCCCCCCGTTCAGCTTGGGAAGCTGATGTTCTACCACTAAACTACGCTCGCATCGAGTTCTTTCAAGCTTTCTTCAATAATCTTAATTGAGCAGTACTCGCCACACATTGAGCACGTGTTCATCTTATTAGCTTTGATTGAATCCCTGTATTCTTTGGCTTTATCAGGATCTATTGATAACCCAATTTGAGCTTTCCAGTCTCTATTCTTTCTTGAAGTTGAAATAGCTTTATCCCATAAAATTTCTTTTTTTGAATTCTTTACTAGGTCAGCGGCATGGCCTGCGATTCTACTGGCAATTAATCCTTCTTTTACGTCCTCTAAGGTTGGTAGTCTTAGGTGTTCTGCTGGAGTTACGTAACAAAGAAAATCCGCTCCGTGGCTAGCTGCTATGGCACCACCGATTGCAGCTGAAATATGGTCATAACCAGGGGCAACATCAGTAACCAATGGTCCTAAAACATAAAATGGTGCTCCGTCGCAAAGTTTTTTCTCAAGAATAATATTTGCAGCAATTTCGTTGATTGGTATATGCCCAGGCCCTTCAATCATTACTTGAACACCTTTTTTTCGGGCAAGCCTACCCAATTTTCCTAAAAGACTCAGCTCCTTAAATTGAAGTGAATCAGATGAATCTAAAATAGTTCCTGGCCTTAAGGCATCGCCTAAGCTTAGGGTTATGTCGTACTCCTTGGCAATATCTATAATCTTGTCAAAGTGTTCATAGAAAGGATTTTCTTTATTATGGTGAGACATCCACTTTGCCATAATCGCTCCACCCCTGCTTACGATATCCAGCAATCTCTTTTTTTTCTTCAGTTCTTTTACGTTTTCAAGCGTAACCCCACAATGAATTGTAAAGAAATCAATGCCATCTTCTGCATGCGATCTAAGGACAGCAAGAATATCATCAATGTTCATTTCTAAAAAAGAAGAATTCTTTCTTTGGACCTTTGTTGCGGCTTCATAGATTGGAACTGTACCTATGGGAATCGGAGATTCTTTGACGATGGCTTTGCGGATATTTTTTAGGTTGCCACCCACGCTTAAATCCATCACTGTATCTGCTTTATATTTAACAGCAATTTCCAGTTTTTTTAATTCATCATCGATTTTAGATTTATCAGTTGATGTGCCGAGATTCACGTTTACTTTAGTTTTGAGGCCAAGCCCAATTCCGCAAGGGTTGCTTAAATCATGAATTCTGTTTTTAGGAATAACAATTTTTCCCTGAGCAATCTTTTGCAACAAGAATTCCTTGGAAACATTTTCTTTCTTTGCAACTTGGGAAATCTCGGAAGTGATTTTTGATTTTTTTGCTGATTCTAAAAGCGTCATTTTTTTAACCTATTTCTCATAGTTTTTTGTTCAAGAGAGTATATTCTATAGCGTAAGTCTTTAAATTTTTCTGCAATGTTTTTATCTATAACTTTAAAAAATTCTTCTATCACGCGTATGGATTCTTTGGATCTTTGAATATTAGCTAAAAATATATCAGAAGTATTTTTTCTATTAAACTCAATAGCATTAGATGGCCTGCCCACATCCTTTTTTACGTCTCTTGATTTTAGAAGCGCATTAGTTGTAAAGGGAGCTTGTTTTATCAGGTCCGTGACTCTATGTCGTATGGTCTTAAATTCTTTTGTTGAGTAGCTATTATTAGAAAAAAACCTAACTTCATCTTCACAAACTCTAAGGCCTTCTTTTACTCTGTTTACGTTTGCATCAATGATTCTTAAAATCTTTTTATTAAAATTATCTTTTTTTTCCATATCGTTTAAGAATAATATTTATTGTTTTTGAAGTTGAGCGGTTCTTAAGCAAGGGGACAGTTAGTACCCTACCTCCTTTAGATTTAACTGCAGCAGAGCCAACTATTGAATTTTTTTTCCAATCAGCTCCCTTTATGAGAATATCAGGATTTAATTTTTGGATTAATTTTAATGGTGTTGATTCATTAAAAAACACAACATAATCAACGCAGTTCAGCGCAGCCAGCACTACTGCTCTATCTGCTCCAGGCATAATTGGTCTAAGAGTTCCCTTTATTTTTTTTACAGACCTGTCGCTATTTATTCCAATAATTAGAATATTGCCTTTTTCTTTTGCAGCTTCGAGATAGTTAATATGACCGGCATGTAAAATATCAAAACATCCATTTGTGAATACAACTTTTTTTCTAATTTTTTTAAGTCGAGACACTAACGCTTTTAACTCGCCTTGAGTCTTTATTTTATTTCTACTTTTCATTTTTCGGTAAGTTTTTCTTCGGCAAGTTCACATATAATGTGGCCGATGATGATATGTGCCTCTTGGATTCTGGCGGTTATCTCAGATGGAATGTTAAGGCTTATATCAGCTTGTTTAGAGAGGCTTCCTCCTTCGGCACCTACAAATCCGATAGTTTTTATGCCAATATCTTTTGCTTTTTTGATTCCCTCAATTACGCTTTCAGCATTTCCGCTGGTGGAGATCCCGATTACGATATCTTTTGGGTTTGCTAGAGCTTCAATCTGTTTAGAAAAAACTTGATTATAGCCAAAGTCATTAGCGATAGCAGTGATTATTGAGGTGTTTACAGTAAGAGCAATGGCTGGCAGTGCCTGACGATTCTTCTTAAACCGTCCGACAAATTCTGCTGCGATATGCTGGCTATCGGCAGCGGAGCCTCCATTTCCAAAAATGATAAGTTTTCCGCCCTTTTGCAAAGAGTCAATTATTACATCTGAGATAGCCATAATTGTGTCTATCTGGGAATCAAGGATGGTTTTATTTATTGAGATTGAATCTTCGAGAACCTGTTTAATTTTATCTTTCATGATTATCCGAAAAATATCTTTGCCATTTCATAAAGTTTCATATCGACTGTCTTAAGTTTTTCTACAGTTCCTACGATTTTTACTGAGCCGATATCTTTTCCGTTTAGGCTAACCATTTGACCGAATTTCTTCTTTTTTATTAACTCAATGGCTTTTACCCCAAAGCGGGTTCCTAGGATTCTATCGTATGCTGTAGGAGAGCCACCTCTTTGGATATGGCCTAGTACGCTTACTCTTGTTTCAATGCCGATTTTATCTTCAATCATTTTTCCTAGCTGATCTCCGATTCCACCAAGCCTAACGTGTCCAAAGGCATCTAGCTTTTCTTCTTGTTTTGCAAAAACACCTTTTTTGAACTGAGCTCCTTCTGACACAACTACGATGCTAAAGTTTTTACCTCTTTTATGACGTTTTTTTAGTGAGCTGCAGACAAAATCAAAATCAATATATTTTTCTGGAATTAATATCATATCTGCGCCACCAGCAATACCGGAAAAAGTAGCTATCCAGCCAGCATGTCTACCCATAACTTCAACTACCATAATTCTATGGTGGCTTTCTGCTGTTGTATGCAATCTGTCTATGCATTCTGTTGCAATGTTAACAGCTGTGTCAAATCCGAATGTATAGTCTGTTCCGGAAAGGTCATTATCGATGGTTTTAGGCACGCCAACTACGTTTAATCCTTTCTTAACAAGTTTAGCAGCTACGCCAAGCGTATCTTCGCCACCAATAGCTATGAGAGCATTAAGTTTAAGCTTTTTGTAGTTAGCAATAACTTTTTTGACGTCTTTTTCTTTTTTGAATGGATTTGTTCTGCTGGTTCCCAGGATTGTGCCACCTTTATGAAGTATGCCGGAAGCCTTTCTTAAATTGAGAGGTTCAGCAATATTTGCAACCAATCCTTTCCAGCCATTTTTTATTCCGATTATCTCGTAGCCTTCTTGGTCACCTTTTCTTACCACAGCTCTTATAACCGCATTTAATCCCGGGCAATCACCACCGCCAGTAAGTATTCCTATTCTTTTTGCCATTTTTTAATCCCCCTTTTTATTTTAGAAATTTTGAAATGGAACCGTTGGTTCTTCTAATTTTTCTTCTTCTGATTCTTTCTTTCTCTTTGGTTTCGTTTCTTTGGTTTCGTAGGAAATAATCTTTGAGATATGAACAAAAACTGTTATCTCTTCATCAACACCTAAGATTTCCTGAACCTTGCTTTTTATCAGCTCTTGAATTCTTAAAGTCAAATCAGGAATATTTGTTTCAGTCTTAAGTATAAGTCTTAGATCTATCTGAATACCCTTTTTAGAAACTATTACATTTGGTCTTAATTCTTTAATTTCTGTAATGGGAGACGTTAGTTTTCTAACTAAGTCTTCTACGGCAGAAAGAGAAACTGTTACTCTGCCAGACGGATTATTGAAAGCAATTGTTTTTTCTTTCTGCATCCTACCAAGGATTACTTGTGCAAAGGAAAGGCTTACCAAAATAAGAAGAGCTCCGATTAGTCCTATGATAGAGCGTAAATTTATATCTGAATATCCCACATCAAGCAGGTTTATTATATCTGCTAAAGGAATTAAATGCATAGCAAATCCAATTATTGCCATTCCAAAAAAACATAAAACTAGGGCATAAAAAAATATGCCGAAAGTTGTAAAAAGTTTCATAGGTTACCCCCTCTCGATACCTTGAATATCAACGTTAATATCTTTTAAGCTCATATTAGTCATTCTGTCAATCGCTGCCCTAACATTATCTTGAATCTTTATTGCGATATCAGGAATGCTAACACCATAGCTAACTATAACCGGAATAATAATTTGAACTTCATTATCGCTATCAATGGATACCTTAATGCCGCTTAAAGAAGATTTTTTGTTTAACAAGTTGAATACGTTATCTTTTAAACCTTTAGGAATATCTTTAACTCCTTCTACTTCTAAAGTAGCTATTGTGGCTATGGAAGCGATTACTTTTCCGTGAATTCTCACAGCACCTAAATCTATCTTTTCATCTTTCATTTAAGTCTCCGCATCGTTTTTGACATTAATAATTTCTTCTATGAAATGAGTATTTATTTCGCCGCGTCTAAATAATGGGTTTTTGAAAACCTTAGAGTGAAATGGTATGGTTGTTTTAATTGGACCAACAATAAATTCTTGAAGTGCTCGTTGCATTCTAAGCAGGGCTTCCGAGCGGTCTTTTCCATGTACGATTAATTTAGCAAGAAGAGAATCATAAAATGGGCTTATTTCATAGCCGGGGTAAATATGTGTATCTAACCTAACCCCATTGCCTCCGGGAAGTATAAGATCTTTAATTCTTCCCGGACTGGGAGTAAAATCATTATCTGGGTCTTCTGCATTTATTCTGCATTCAATTGCAGCACCTTCAAGCTTTACCTCGGACTGTTTTATTACTAATTTCTCTCCGGCAGCGATTTTGATTTGTTCTTTTACAAGGTCTATTCCCGTAACCAGTTCGGTAACTGGATGTTCGACTTGAATTCTTGTATTCATTTCAATGAAATAAAATTCTCCGTTTTCATCTAGTAAGAATTCCATTGTTCCAGCGCCTTTGTAATTTGCTGCTTTTGCTCCTTTTACAGCGAGTTCGCCAATTTCATTTCTTAGCTTACTATTTAAGGCTGTAGAGGGGGTTTCTTCGATTAATTTTTGATGCCTTCTTTGAATGCTACAATCTCTTTCGCCTAAGTGAATAATATTTCCGTAATTATCAGCAAGGATTTGGAATTCAATGTGTCTGGGGCTTGTGATGTATTTTTCTACATAAACCCCAGAATTTCCAAAGGCAGCCTCAGCTTCAGCCTGTGCAGTCATTAAAGAGCTGACAAGCCGGATATCATTGTGGCAAACTCTCATCCCTTTTCCGCCACCGCCTGCAGCAGCTTTTATGATTATTGGATACTTGATTTTCTTAGCAATTTTTAGAGCCTCGTCCTTATTTTGTATTGCCGAGGCGCTCCCCGGGACAGTAGGTAAATCCACTTTTCTCATAGTTTCGCGCGCTAATATCTTATCTCCCATCAACCTCATTGATTCTGGACTTGGACCTATGAAGGTGATTTGACAAGATTCACAGATTTCAGCAAAGTGAGGGTTTTCAGCGAGAAATCCATATCCGGGATGAATAGCCTCTACATCGGTTATCTCTGCTGCAGAAATAATAGCCGGGATATTTAAATAGCTTTCTGAACTTAGGGATTTTCCAATACATACGGCTTCATCAGCAAGGTTAACGTGTAGTGAATTTCTATCAGATTCCGAATAGACAGCAACAGTTGCAATATTTAATTCTTTGCAAGCTCGAATTACTCGTAATGCTATTTCGCCTCTATTGGCTATAAGAATTTTAGAAAACATTTTTATGCAGGCTCAATTAAAAATAAGGGTTGTCCGAACTCAACAGGTTCACCATTTTCTACCAATACTTCAACGATTTTTCCTTTGGCCTCAGATTTTATTTCATTCATAAGTTTCATTGCTTCGATTATGCAGACCACTTGACCTATTTCAACTCCTTGATTTACATCAACAAAAGGCTCAGCATCTGGAGTCGGTGCCCTATAAAACGTTCCTACCATAGGAGATTTTATCTCAACAGTTTTAGAGGATGATGTTTTTTCAGGTGTAGATTCAGGTTGGGCAGTGGGCGCTGGATGAGCATTCTGTTCAAATTTGTACTCAGGTATAATCCTAACTTTCTCAGAAGAATCATCCGTTTCTTTTTTAAGTCTTATTTTTGCACCTTCACGTTCAATCTCTATTTCTTTCAGACCGTTTTCGTTCATTAGGTTGATAATTTCTTTAATTTCTTTAAGATTCATTTAATCTTCCTTTCTGAAAAATCTTATACACGGGATAAGTATTCGCTGGTTCTAGTATCTACTTTTACAGTGTCACCCTCAGAAATAAAAAGCGGAACTTGAATTACTGCTCCTGTCTCGATAGTGGCCGGTTTAGTTGCGCCTTTAGCTGTGTCTCCTCTAATGCCTGGTTCTGTATGAGTAATTTTAAAATTAATTGAATTAGGGAGGTTGATTCTAAGCAGTTCATTCTCATAGAACAACGCAGTTACATCAAGGTCATCTTTAAGAAATTTTATATTATCATTTATATCTTTTTCAGAAAGCGTAGATTCTTCAAATGAATTTTGATCCATAAAATGAAATTCGTCGCTAGTTCTGTATAGGTAGCGGAGCGTCTTCTCATCGATGAAAGCTTCAGTAATTTTATCATCAGATTTTAAGGTTCTTTCTAAAACTGCGTCAGTTTTAAGATTCTTTAGCTTTATTCTGACGAAGGCGCTTCCCTTTCCAGGCTTTACATGTTGATATTCAACTATTGAAAAAATATTATTGTCCATGAGAATGGTAAGCCCAGTTTTAATTTGGTTTATTGATATTGGCACTTAAAACCTCGCATCCGTTGTCGGTAACTAAAACCATATCTTCAAGTCTTATTCCAAACTTGTTAGAAATATAAACTGCCGGCTCAACAGTAATGATCATTCCGGCAGTTAATTCAGATTTATTTTTTGAAGATATTGACGGTATTTCGTGAGTATTTCTACCCACGCCATGCCCAAGAGCATGTCCGAAATATTTTCCTAAGCCTTTGCTTTTAATATAATTACGAGCTACTCTATCGATTTCGCTGATTGGGACGCCTGCTTTAATTTTATTTATTGCTTTTTCTTGTGCTTCTAAGACAATATTATAGATGTTTGAAACAACAGAGGGTATTTTACCCAAAAAATATACCCTTGTCAAGTCGGATTTATATCCTAAAAAATCAATGCCGATATCGACGACAATAGGCTCTTTTTCCGCGATAGTTTTTTTGGTAATTGGAGCATGAGGTAAAGCAGAGTTTTTCCCTGATGCGATTATGGGTTCAAAGGCATAGCTGCAGCCTTTAGATTTTAGAAAGTTGCTTAGAGCAATTTCGACAGCCGATTCTTTTACGCCTATTTTAATTGTCTTTTTTAGGAAAGCAAAAGCCTGTTTGGTTAAAGTTATTGCTTGCTTCACTTTTTTTAATTCTTCGTCGGATTTTATTTGGCGCAGAATTTCTACATAATCAAAAGTAGAGATAAATTTTATACTTTTACTAAGATACTTTTTTATAAAGACATATTCTGCTTGACTTAAATGCTTGCTTTCAAAACCAAGTTTTTTTACTTTGAGTTTTTTGGCTAGATTTACAACGGTTTTAAAGATCGAGCCGTTGATTTTTTGCAAGTATATATTTTTGAGCTTACTGCGCACCTCATCAATATATCTAAAGTCAGTTATGTAATAGCTGCCTTGTTTTGAAATCAATAACCAAGAATCATGCGAAGTGAAACCAGTTAGGTAGGAAACATTGGTTTCGTCAGTTACTAATAATGCTTCCAAATTGTTTATCGAAAGCTCTTTAATTAGCTGTTTAAGCTGTTTGGTCACTTTTTTAAAGAATTAATAATTGCTTTTAGGCCAAGTAGATAGCTATCCATTCCAAAGCCGCTGACTTGTCCTTTACTTACTGGAGCAATTAAGGATGTATGGCGGAATTCTTCTCGGGAGTAAATGTTGGAAAGGTGCACTTCTACTGTTGGAAGTCCGCTTGCTGAAACAGCGTCACGTATAGCAACGCTAGTATGAGTGTAAGCGGCAGGATTAATAAGGATTGCCTTGAAATTATTTTTTTTCGCATTACCGACTAATTCAACGATTTCTCCTTCATGGCTGGATTGTTTAATCTCTAGCTCGACTTTTTCTTCTTCAGCAATTTTTGTAAGCTTATTGTTAATATCATCTAGTGAAAATTTACCGTATACCTCTGGTTCTCTATCTCCGAGGAGATTCAAATTTGGTCCATGAATTACTAAAATTTTATCCATTTAAACTCCTTTTTATCGATATGGAAATTATTCTTCTGCTTCGTCAATAAGCATAATCGGGATACCTTCGCGAATAGGGTATTTCTTTTTACAGTTTTTGCAAACAATTTTTTCTTCTTTTAGTTCAACATCTGCCTTGCATGCAGGACAGGCTAAGATATCAAGAAGGTCTTTATCGATCATTTTGCTTCCTTTCTCGATGATTTTGTTGTAAATTTCATTTTTAGTTCATATGTGATGTTGTCGAGTAAGCTTGCTTCGTCCGAGCCAAGATTTCCTAAAGTCTTATCTTTAATCATATCCAGTGTATCTATAACAAACTTTGCCTGTGCAAGGCTTTCTTCTTTTTTTCCTGAAAAAGGATTTTCCATTTCACCTAAAGCTATTAAAGCTTGAAAGCTTAGACTTGAAATAAAAGTAACAAAATTTGCCTCAGGCGGTACAAAATTAGAGTTTTCAGCTTGTTCTTTTACTGGTTCTTGTTTTTGGTTGTCTACGTTAGATTTCCAGGATTCATCGACTTTTTTTTCTTTGTTAGTTTCTTCCATTTCATCCTCTTTCTTTTAAGAAATAGTTATACCAGCATATCCTACTACTTCGGAGAAATCACCGGTTGTATCTCCACTTGTTTGGTATTTTACGAGCTTAGCGTTCTTTGCCCCTAATTTGTTACACGCACTTATTACTATTGCAGCTGGAGCATATCCGCACATTGAAATACTGAGTTTTTCAACTGTGTTTAAAAGCTTCTCTTCGTCTAGCTCTAAAATAGCTTTGATTGCCTTGCTGTCTTTATCTTCTGTTTCTTTTTGAGGTTCGTAGTGAGTCATGTCAGAGCTAGCAATGATTAAGGTGCTGTTTTGTTTTTCTAGGCTATTCATTGATTTTACTACAGAGTCTGCAATTTTTCTATAGATATCTAAGTTTTCAGAAAATACGGTAATTGGCACAAATTTAAAGGCTTTTTTTATATGCTGAAGGATTGGGAGCTGAACTTCTATAGAATGCTCAGAAGCGTGCGAACGGGGATCAACTTCCAATAATTCAGAGTTTTCTAATATGGTTTTTGCAAAGGCAGAATCTATTTCAACTTTCCCCAAAGGTGTTTCCCATGAGCCTTCATCAACAATGCTCAAGCGTTTCCCTTCTCCTGTATGATTTGGCCCGAAAATTATGAAGGTGTCAATATCGTTTAAGTCGACGGCAGAAACAGTTTGCGTTGCTACTTTTCCGGAATACATGTATCCGGCATGAGGAAGAATCATGCCTTTAGCTTTTTCTTTCCTTATTTCTTTATCAACAAAACTTTCAATCTGTTCTTTTAGTTGAGATTTATCTGAACTATAAAATCTTCCCGAGACAATTGGTTTTCTAATCATTTTATTTATTAAATATTTTTGATAAGTATTTAACAGCATTTGCTATGTCTTTTGCAGTTGCCGGATGATGTGCTTCGATAACTTTTGTGACATTAGTGTTTATATATGGACTCAACATTTCAAAGTTAAAGTTTCCTTTAAGAGGAGCTCTGTGATCATCCGCATCTTCTATATCATGCAGATGAACCCCGATTAATTTATTACCGTAATCTTTAAGATAATTTTCATGTTCGTCAAAACCCAAGTTTTCCCATAGTTGTCCGTGTCCTACATCGTGCCAATACTGAATATTTTTACCGTCGAACTTATCAAGTATAATCTTGAATTCATCAAAAGTCGGTATTTCCCTGAAGTAGTATCTGTTCTCAATGCCTAATAAAATGTTTTGTTCTATAGCATGTTCAGAAAGTGAATCGAAACTTTTTAAGACCTGGTCAAGATGTGGTCCAACCAATGATTTTCTTTCTTTTATCAGTTCTTCTTTTAGTGAACTATAATCCGGTGAATCTATTCCTTCATTTTCGAATATAGATATTAGTTCGTTAGTTCTATCCTTAATTTCTACCCTACCGCCGTGTATTACAACTGTTTTTGCACCAAGTTTTTTTGCAGTGTCTATGCTTTTTTTTGTAAGACGTACAGCTTCTTTTCTTTGATCGCTATCTAAAGATGCTAATGAAAAACAATCCGGCAGGGCAACTTTTCCTTCTAATCCGTCAGGTCTTGGACAAAAGTTGTGTACACTGACGATTTCTATATCGGAGTTTTTTCTAAAAGAATTAATTTCGTCTATGACTGAGTTGGTTAAGTTGAAGCTTAGCTCAAGTTTTTTGATACCAAGAGATAAGATTTCATCGCAGATTTTTCTTCCAGAATCATGTCGGAATGCATTCCAAGATGTTGATAAGGCTAAATCGTTCATAGGGTTAAGTATTTTTTGAAGCAGTGTTTACTATAACACTTAAATGGGTTGATGTCAATTATCAACCTCAAAAGAAATGATTACATTGAATGAAAGCTCTGGATATCCAAGGCTTTTTGGGAAAGAAGGAAACGGAGCAGAATCATTAATACTTTTTAATGCTGTATCGCGCAAGTAAGCATCGTTGGTTGACCTATCATCAAATATCTTAATGTCCTTTAAAGATCCATCAGAAGAAAGCACGAAAGATAAATATACCTCTCCCTCACCATAACGCAAATAATTAACATAGGCAAAATTACGGATTCTTTCTCTTATGGTTTGGTAATAGCTTTTATAGGCAGGGCTTTTGATTTGAGAGTCGAGCTCCGGTATTACTACTTTCTTTTCTTTAGCATCAGTATTTGCAGCAGCAGGTTTCTTTGAAACCTTGAAAGTTTTGCTTAGAAAGTCATTTTTTTTGAAAAATCGTTTAATCAAATTTTTTTTACTAGCAATAGAAAGTTCTTTATTGTCTTCAATAGCTTGCTTGCGGACTATTTCTTTTTCAGGGACAATCTTTGAACTTATTTGGAACTTTTGATACGTTATTTCAAGCTGATGGAGGGATTTGTTTAAGTCGCCCAGGTTAAATTTTGGCATAGTTGCAAATAGTACGCCGTGTAACATAAGGGAAACTAATAAAAATATTCTGAGGGTTTTATCGTAAAACATTTTTGGGATTTAGTTGTTTAGAATTCAATGCCCTTTCTGGCTTTTATTTTTTTCTGATAAGGATGTTTTATTTCTTTCATTTCTGTAACATAATCTGCTAGAGCAATTAATTTTTTAGGAGCCCCTCTGCCAGTTAAGATGATTTCTGTTTTTCCAGCACTTTTTAATAGGTTGGCAACGTCCTGAGGATTAATAAGATTCAATTTTATCGCTACATTGATTTCATCTAAAATTACCATATCGAAGATTCGTTTTTTTAAAACAGCTTCAATCTTTTCTATTCCTTGTTGGGCAAGTTCGATATCTCTTGAACTCGACTTATTTTTTATAAAACAGCTTCTTCCAAACTGTTCAATTTTTATTTTTTTGTTCCGATTTAAAGATTTTATTTCACAATAGCATCCCTTTTTTACAAATTGGACAAAATAAATTTTCTTATTTGCGCCTAAAGCTCTCATCGCTAATCCGATTGCTGCTGTTGTTTTCCCTTTTCCGTTTCCAGTATAGATATGTATCATTTTAGTGAGATTTTACAAATATGGGAAGATTGATTACACCAAAACATACTAGGCTAACTAGCACCCCTGCAGTTATCATTCCTATGGTTATGGCTATAAAAGCGTATCGGAATTTTATTTTAAATAGTAGGGCAGCAACACTACCTGTCCAAATTCCTGAACCAGGCAGCGGAATTGCCACAAATAAAGCAAGTCCAAGCGCTTCGTATTTTTGCACAAGAGAAGCCTTCTTTTTCGTTTTTTCAAAAAACCAATCAAAGAATTTTTTCCACAAGAAAAAATTCCTTAATTTATTTGAAACGGGTTCTAAGAAAATTAAAAGTGGAATGATAGGAATGAAGTTTCCTATGATCGAAAGCAAAAATATTTTTGCAATTTGGTCTTGTCCCCAGAGATAGAATCCCAAGGGAATCGATGCCCTTAATTCAAATATCGGAGAAGCTGCCAGTCCTAAAACTTTTAACTCGTTAATTCCAACCATGTTTACCTAATAGTGGGACGAAAACACATCCACAAATATTTTTTTCCATTATTTTACCTTGCTTTTTTTCAGTAATTTTCAAGACTTGTGAATAGTTGCTACCAACAGGTATTACCATTTTAGCATTGTTAGCTAGTTGATCAATAAGCGGCTTAGGGATTTCTGGTGAGCCTGCAGTAACGATTATTGCATTGAAAGGTTCCTGTTCTTTCCAGCCTAAGGTGCCATCGTCAATTTTCAGATGGATATTTTTATAGTGTAGATTTCCTAGGATCTGCACTGCTCTCTCTGCTAGGATTTTAATTCTTTCAATCGAATATACTTGATCACAAAGTTCAGCTAAAATTGCTGTTTGATATCCAGAACCAGTTCCGATTTCCAAAACCTTTTCCCCTCCAGTTAGTTCTAAGCTTTGTGTCATAAGTGCAACAATATATGGTTGAGAGATAGTTTGTCCTTCACCGATTGAAATGGGATGGTCATTATATGCATTTTTTTTATCTTTCTCCGGGACGAATTCGTGGCGAGACACTTTTCTAAACGCATCCAGAACTCGCGCATCATTTATGCCTCTTTGCATAAGTTGTTCTTTGATCATTCGAGATTTTAGATTTTCGCAAACCATGTTTTCCTGATTATAAATCTTAAAAATCGCAGAGTATCGAAAAGAGGATTTATTTTACTGGTTTGTCCCTGATAGATGCTTTTGATGGATACGGAATCGATTATGTAGCCTACCCTACTAGCTTCGATAAGAACCTCTGATTCTATTTCGAATTTTTTTGAAATCAGCTTAATTTTCTTTAATACATTTATATCTATGTATCGATAGCCGCATTGACTATCTGGAATATTTTGTCTACTTATTGATGATATAATCATAGACATAAAATTGTTTGTACACCATCTGATGAATGGCATATTTTCCGGTTTAATCATTCTGTTGCCTACTATAACGCCAGCTCCGGTTGCTTGAGCTTTTTCAATGAAGCTTGGGATGTTTGCAGGGTCGTGTTGGCCGTCGCCGTCTATCACGATGACTCCCGCGTAGTCCTTAGTCAAGATGTAATCAAACGCTTTTCTAAGGGCGAGGCCTTTGCCAAGATTTTTTTCATTTCTCAAAACTATTGCCCCGCTTTCTCTAGCTATTTCACTGGTTTTATCTGTAGAGCCGTCATCGATAACAATCGCATCTAGGTTTAGCTGCTTAATTTTTCTAACGAGTTCACCTATTCTCTCGGCCTCATTTTTTGAAGGAATTACAACGCAAGTTTTCATGATTCTATCCAGAATTTTCTAAACATGGACCATTGTGTTGGGTACATCTTTATATATTTCTTAATGACTTCTAAGCATTTTTTCGCATAAGGTATTAATGCTTCTTTGTCGGTTAAGTTTTCAGGTATTTCTATTGGTTTCTCAAAAACAAACCTATGGCGATCCCCTTTTTCTTGTATAACAAATGCCGGAATAATGGGAGATTTAGTTTTTGCTGCTATCATAACAGGTCCTTTGGGTATCATAGTTTTTTTACCGAAAAAGTCTGTGCTGAATCCAGTATTTGTAAAGTCTCTATCTCCCACAAGAGCTAAAAGTTGATTATCATTTAGTGCTTCGATAGCTTTTCTGGCAGCATTGCCTAAGGCAATGACATTAGCTCCGTAGCACTCTCTTTGTTGATTAAATAGCTTATTCACGTGCTTATTTTTATGAGGTAGAGCAATCGCGGCAAAACGATACCCAAGCATACTTATAAGAACTCCTCCAAGTTCCCAGTTACCAAAATGAGCTGCTAGGATAATTGCA
Source organism: uncultured Planctomycetia bacterium (assembly GCA_964406665.1). Lineage (GTDB taxonomy): Bacteria > Omnitrophota > Gorgyraeia > VGKH01 > JBHPFN01 > CAYOSQ01. Next base: position 44,738 of record CAYOSQ010000002.1, read on the forward strand.
CCTCGTTTTTTCTTTAGGGCATCATCGATATATTTGAGGCCGACAATTTTAACGTTTTTGGATACATATTCTTTATTAATAAGCGGCATTCTAAAAAAGCTCGTAAGGTATTTGGCAAAATTTCTAAAGACTTCTCTTGTTTCTGGCAAAACATTTTTTCTCTGAAGTATGACTTGAAGATTTTCCTTTACCGCCGTCCTATCTTTCTTGGATAAGTAGAACTGAATGTCAGCAAAAAAATATGCAACTGCATTCCTCATTCTTAGCGGCAAATGCAAAGATAAAAACTGAGCAAATTTAAACAAAAAGTAATTAAACATTACTATTTAGAATTAGTTTGGCAACATCGAGTGCTGATTCAGGCTTTCTAATTTGCCGAATCTTAGACACCATTTCATTTATATAATTTTTGTTATCAAGAAGATTTTCCAAGGTGTGTAAAAGTTCATTTTCGTCGGTTGCATGCTTTGCTACTTCTTTTTTAAGTAAGTATCTCATATTATTAGTTTCTTGTCCAGGGATTGGCCGCATAATTATCAATGGTAGATTCTTTGCCAGAGCTTCGGAAGTAGTTAATCCTCCTGGTTTAGAAATTAAAATTGTAGATATTTCCATAATTTCATCGATGTTGCTAATAAATTCAAAAGCCAGCAACTTTTTACTTAGACTCTTTTGTTTCTTTGCTAGCCATTTTAGAAGCTTCTTATTAATACCGGTGATAACTATAATCTGCATATTTCTACTGCTTTTATCCAGATGTCTAATAATCTTTTTTACAGGTCCTAAGCCATGGCCACCTCCCATAATTAATATAATCGGGGTGGAAAGGTTTAGTCCTAATTTTTGTGCAATCTCTTCTTTTTTGTGCTGAATGGTAAATTTTGGATGTATCGGTATCCCGAATAATTTAATTCTTTCTTCAGAAATTCCGTCTTTAATAAATCTTTTTTTAGTTTCTTCACAAGCAACAACATAATAATCAACCTTATTGTAAATCCAGAAAGCATGACCGATAAAATCTGTCAAGATCGCAATCAATGGTATTTTGCAATCGTGAGAATCTTTGTAATCAGAAACTAATCCACACGGGTAAGCTTGAGAGCAAACAATGGCATCGGGAGAGAATTTATTAATTAACTGGTCAATTTTCTCGAAGTTCTTTTTATGAATGGTGTTTTTTAGGTTTTGAGTTTTATTGAAAAATTTTGGATTATCGTATAGATAGCTCCAAATTTGAGGAATGCGTTTAATAACTTTCATATAAAGAAAATGAATAAGTTTTTCTGTTTTTGGACTTGTGTATTTAAAAGCATTGATGCTGAATGTTTTGATTTCAGGATTATATAACTTTAATGCCTGCTCAACTGCAGCAACAGCACTGTGGTGACCGGAAACTTCTGTAATATAGAGAAATAATACTCTTTTCATAAGCTTGTAATTATTTTAGTTATTTAATGCTTATTCAATTATTGCAAGCACTTGACCAACCGTAACATCGTCTCCTTCTTGGATTTTTATTTCTTTCAAAACTCCGCTTGCAGGTGCTGGAAGATTAAAGGTTGCTTTATCTGTTGCAAGCTCAACTAAATCCGCCCCTTCTTTTACTTCTTGACCAGCAGAGCTATGCCAGTATGATACAGTTGCTTTTTCGATTCCTTCGCCTAACTCTGGTAACTTAACCTCAGGCATGCTTCCTCCTTTTTATTTAATGATACATAAATTAAAAAATTTAGCAAGTGTATCTATGAAAATTTGTTTAACTTCTTTTGTTTCAATATTTCTTCCTATAATTTCTGACATGGATGTAATTTTAGTATCTAAGCCACATGGTTTAATCATTGAAAAGTAGCTAAGGTCGGTGTTTACGTTTAGAGCTAATCCATGGTAGGTAATCCAATTTCTTACAGAAATGCCTATTGAGGCTATCTTTTTTCTTTCAGCCCAAACCCCTGTGAGTGAATTTTCTTTGCAGCCTTTTATGTTAAATCGAGAAAGAACATTTATGATTATATTTTCTAGCGTATATAGATACTTTTTTAAATCTTTCATTTTTAATGATTTTAGGTCTAGTATTGGATAGGCTACCAGCTGTCCGGGACCATGAAATGTTGTGTCTCCTCCTCTGTCAGAATTTACAAGTTGTATACCTTTTTTTAAAATATCATTTCTTGGAATGAGAACATTCTTTTTGTTGGCTAATCTACCAAGAGTAATTACCGGTAAATGTTCACAAAGTAAAATTGTATTTGTGGTTGCTTTGTTTTTAACTTGGTTAAGAATTTCTCTTTGTACTTTATATGAAGAAAGGTAATCAACAAGGCCTAGATCAATTACTTTACACTGTATTTGATTCGCGGGCGGCTTCGATGATTCCTTCAGACAGGGTTGGATGGGCAAAGATTGTATCATAAATCTTTTTTATGGTTAGTTTTTCTTTTACTGCCAAAGTAAGTATTGCAATAAGCTCTGTAGCAACTGGTCCTAAGATAGAACCACCAAGAACTATAGAGGTATCAGCATCGTAAACTACTTTTATGTATCCTTCGGTCTCATCCAAAATATGAGCTTTTCCCAACGCTAAAAAGTTAAATTTGGAAACTTTTACATTGAAACCATTTTCTTTTGCGACGTCTTCAGTGAGTCCAACAGAACCTATCTCTGGTTCTGTAAAAATTGAATTAGGAACTGAAGAATAGTCTACTTTGATTCTTTTTCCAAGCATGTTTTCTACGGCAACAATTCCTTCATAAGAGGCAACGTGGGCAAGCAATAAGCCTCCAATGCAGTCACCAATTGCGTAAATATTTGCAATTTTTGTTTGCAAGTATTCATTAACAGGTATCGCGCCTCTTTCCTTCCTAATACCTATTTTTTCTAAATTTAGTTCATCAGAAGTTGGCTTTCTGCCAACGCAAACTAAAATTTTATCAAATTCATCCTTCTTGACGTCATCAACATTGGTTTTAGTTTGTACGCCTATGCCTCGTTTTTTAAAAACAACTTCAATTTTTTTAGATATTTCTTTATCTTCTAGTGGAAGGATTCTATCTAGTAGTTCAACTATTGTAACTTTTGAACCCAGAGAGGAAAAAATGCTCGCAAATTCACAGCCAATAACTCCTCCGCCAACTATTAAAAGGTTTTTAGGAATAGAATCAATTGTTAACAAGTCTTTGCTTGAAATAATTTTGCTGTGATCAAACTTTAGCTGAGGAAGTTCTACGGGTTGAGATCCAGTGGCAATGATAATATGCTTCGATTCGATTACTTGATTTTCGACAAGAATTTTATTTGAATTTTCTAGAGTGGCTTTTCCTTGGATAAGATCTACGCCTTTATTTTTAAGTTGAAACTCTATTCCCTTCCTGAGTCGACTAACAACATCATGTTTTCTTTGTTGAATAGCCGAAAAATCCAGATCCTTGATTTCTGAATTAATCCCGAAGGTAGACGATTTTTTTATTAGGGATAAAATTTTTACTGAATTAACAAGCGATTTTGTAGGAATGCATCCTTGGTTGAGGCACACGCCGCCAAGTGCGGATTTTTCAATAAGGCAGACGCTTAAGCCTTTTTTTCTTGCTTCTAAAGCAGCGGAAAATCCTGCCCATCCCGCCCCAATTATACAGATATCGTACATTTTTTAAGTTCTACAGCTGCTTGAATTAGGTTTTCTTTTTCTTTCTCGTCTAGTTCCAGCTCTATAATTTCTTCTATTCCATCTTTTCCGAGCTTAACAGGTACGCCAATAAAAACGTCATTTATTCCATATTGACCGTTTAGTAAAACTGAAGCACCTTGTATGCTGCCATCGTTTTCCAGGATTGATTTAATCATGGTAAAAAGCGCTGCAGATGGTGCAAAATATGCACTTCCACTACCTAGGCATGAGACTATTTTTGCACCTCTTTGCACAGTTTGAGAAATTAGATTATCAATCTTTTCTTTTGTAAGCAATTCTGATACAGGTTTCCCGTCTACATAGCTAAAGCGCGGCAGGGGCATCATGTCTTTTCCATGAGTTGCGATTACAATGGCTTCCACAGTTGATGCTTTGACTTTCAGTTCTTGGGATATTAAATTAGCAAATCTAGCAGAATCTAAGCTTATTCCGAATCCAATGATTTTTTTAGGATTAAATCCTGTTTGAGCATGGAAAAACGCAGTCATTAGATCAACCGGATTGGTAACAAGAATTGTGATAGGTTCGACAGGTAGTTCTTTTAGTTTGCTTGCAATATCTTTTATTATCGCGCCATTTTTTCTCAACAGGTCTTCTCTTGTCATCCCAGGTTTTCTAGGCAGACCAGCTGTAATAACAACAATATCTGAGTCTTTAGCAAGAGAAAAATCGTCGCCAAATTCGATTTTAGAATTAATTTTTTTTGCTGCGGCTGCATCTTGTAGATCAAGGCATTTGCCTTCAACGATATTCTTTGCAATATCTATTACAGCAATATTTTGTATGTTAGCATCTGAAAGCCTAAGAGCTAAAGTACTGCCTACTTGTCCTGCGCCGATTACTGTAATTTTTGGCATATTGCTTCCGCCATTTCTTTTGTCCCTACGGCGGTAGGGTCGTCTCTGTGAGGTTTTAAATCGTATGTAACTGATTTTCCTTCAGTTAATACTTTAATAATTGCTTGTTCTAATCGGTCTGCTGCCTCGGATTCATTGATATGTCTAAGAAGCAATACTCCGGAAAGGATGGTTGCTGTGGGATTAACTTTGTTTTTCCCGGCATATTTTGGAGCAGAGCCATGAACCGGCTCAAATAAAGCTATATCCTTGCCAATATTTGCTCCAGGGGCTATGCCTAAGCCACCAACAAGTCCAGCGCATAAATCTGAAATTATATCCCCATACAGATTAGGCAATACAAGCACATCAAAATTATTAGGTTTTTGGACTAATTGCATAGACATATTATCAACGATCATTTCTTCGAATTCTACGTCTTTGTATGTTTTGGCAACGTCACGACCAACCTTTAGAAATAAACCATCAGTGAACTTCATTATATTTGCTTTATGAACAACTGTTACTTTTTTGCGGTTATTTTTTACAGCATAATCAAAAGCAAATTTTATTATTCTTTCTGAACCTGTAATCGATATTGGCTTTATTGAAATTGCAGAATCTTTTCTAATTTTCTTTTTTTGAAAGGATTCAATTTTACTTATAAGCTCTTTTGTTTCGTTTGCGCCTTCTTCAAATTCTATTCCAGCATAAAGGTCTTCGGTGTTTTCTCTAACAACAACTAAATCTAAATTTTCATACATTGATTTAGTTCCCGGATACGACTTAGCAGGTCTAAGGCAAGCATATAGATCAAGGGTCTGTCTTAGCTGAACGTTTACCGAGCGGAATCCTCCGGCGATAGGTGTGATAATAGGGCCTTTAATAGCAATTTTGTTCTTTTTAATTGAATCAACTGTTTCTTGTGGTAAAAGGGTACCGAATTTTTTCTGAGCTTCTTCGCCTGCGATGGCTTCTTCCCAATCGAATTTTATACCGGTTGCATCTAAGCACATTCTGGTTGCACTTGCAACCTCTGGGCCAATTCCGTCACCGGGGATAATTGTAACTTTGTATGTCATAAATTTATCCTGTTATTTTTCTTTAAGTGTTCTACTATTCCTCCGTCGGCAAGAAGAGTTCTTATGATTTTCGGTAAAGCCTTTATTTGTAACACTTTTTTATTTTTATTATTAATTAATTTACCTTTTATTAGATCAATCTCTAAGAAATCAGAATCTTTGATTAGATTTGTATTTGTTTCAATAAGTGGCAAGCCAATATTGAATGCATTTCTGTAGAAAATTCTTGCGAAGCTTTTTGCAGCAACAGCGATTACACCGGCTTTTTTTAATACTAGAGGCGCTTGTTCTCTAGAAGAACCCATTCCAAAGTTATTTCCAGCAACAACAATTGATTTACCAGGTTTAAGTTTTTTGTAAAATCCTGGGTCGATATCTTCGAAAACATGCTTGCATAGTTCGTTCATGTCAGTTATGGAAAATTTATACCTTCCTGAAATAATTAGATCAGTATTGATATCGTTGCCGAATTTATACGCGAAGCCTTTTAGTTTCATTTTACAGGTTCTTGAATTCTTCTGGATTTTTGATTTTGTTTAAGGCAGTTTCGTAGCTTATTACACCGGCTTGATAAAGCTCTTTTAAGCATTTATCCATAGTGTTCATTCCGTATTGGCTGCCTGTTTGAATCAGTGTTGGAATTTGTTCGATCTCTTGTTCTCTGATAAGATTACGGATCCCTGGAGTTCCGATCATGACTTCTGTTGACAGAACTCTTCCTTGTCCCCCAATTCTAGGTAGCAATAGCTGAGAAACAACACCTTGAATACAATCCGAAAGCTGTAGTTTTACCTGCTGTTGTTGGTGAGGAGGAAATACATCAATAATTCTTTCAATAGTTTGGGGAGCATCAGGCGTATGCAATGTGGCAAGAACAAGATGACCTGTTTCAGCAGCGGTTAAAGCTGTGGAAATTGTTTCTAAGTCTCTCATTTCTCCTACTATAATAACATCAGGATCTTGACGCAAAGTGTGAATTAGCGCATTAGAAAATGAATGCGTATCTGCATGCACTTCTCTTTGTTTTATGATACTTTTTTTATTGTAGTGGATGAATTCTATAGGATCTTCTATGCTTATTATCATGCTTTCGCGCTCACGGTTGATTAGGTCAACCATAACAGCTAAGGTAGTAGTTTTGCCCACACCAGTAGGGCCAGTAACAAGAACCAATCCATTTGGTTTTCTAGCAAGGTCCATGATAATGTTTGGTATTCCTAGTTTTTCTGCACTAGGAACGAAAAGAGGAATTCTTCTAAAAGCAACCTCTACAGAACCTTTCTGGATATGAACGTTAACCCTGAATCTATCTAATCCAGGAAGAGCAAGCGACATATCTAGTTCTTTTTCTTTCTCAAATATTTCTTTTTGCATATCTGTCAAAGCGCTATAAATAAGTCGCTTTGTATCTTCTCTAGTTAAAGGAGGAAGCTTTGACAGGACTAGCTTGCCGTCAATACGAAGCACTGGAGGCGTGTTTTCAGTAAGGTGTAAGTCTGAAGCATTTTTTTCAATTGTTAACATCAGCAGGTCTCTTAATTGCATTTTTAGTCCTCCTATTTGTTTTTCTTAAAGAATTTTCTAGGATCTGTAATTTTACCTTCAATAACCGAAGCAGCAACTGTTGCCGGAGATGCTAGATAGATGAATGCGTTTGGATTTCCCATTCTGCCTTTAAAATTTCTATTTGCTGTGGAAAGCGCTACTTCATTATCGGCTAATACACCTTCATGTGTACCAACGCATGGACCACAGCCAGGATTAATTATCACAGCACCAGCTTTTACTAATACATCAATAATACCAAGTTTTAGCGCATCTAGAAATACTTTTTTTGAAGCAGGTCCAACTATGAATTTAATTCCCTTTTTTACCTTTTTTTCTTTTAAAATACTTGCTGCAATTTTTAAGTCTTCAAGTCTTCCGTTAGTACAAGTTCCTATGAATCCTTCGTGTATTATTTTCCCAGCAATTTTATTAATTGGTGCTACATTATCAACGGTGTGTGGACGGGCTATCTGCGGAACAAGTTTAGAAACATCGTATCTAATTATTTTAGAATAAGCGGCGTTTTCATCTGCCTTCTGCGCATTGCCAACTTTTGTTATTCCTTGTTTTTTCAGCCAGCTGTATGTTTTTTTGTCAGCTTCGAATATTCCTGCCTTCGCCCCCATCTCAACTACCATGTTTGAAATGGTTAGGCGTGAGTCTACGCTTAGGTTCTTTGTAGCGCTACCGTAAAATTCAACAGCTTTATATGTAGAGCCATTTGCGGTTAAATCTCCGATAATATAAAGAATTATATCTTTAGCAAAAACACCGTTAGGTAATTTACCGTCAATAATAATCTTAATTGTTTCGGGGACTCTAAACCAATTTTTCCCAGTAGCTAAGGTTATGGCTAAATCTGTAGAGCCAACTCCGGTCGAGAAGACATTTAGTGCCCCATAGGTACATGTATGCGAGTCAGCTCCTAAAACCAGCATACCAGGTAAAACAGAACCGCTTTCAGGAATTACTTGATGGCAGATTCCACAGCCAACATCATAAACTTCTAGTTTAAAATCTTTAGCAAAATCAGTCATTCTTTTGTGAACCGTAGATACTCGCTGGCTAGGACTTGGGGCATTGTGATCTATAACCATGCAAAACTTATTTTTATTTGTGAGTTTCTTTATTCCAAGTTCTTCAATTCTTTCTACGATGAGCACGCTTGTTCCGTCTTGTCCGAAACAAAAATCAACATCGCAAACGGCATAATCTCCAGCGTGAAGATCTTTTTTTGCATGATTGCTTAATATTTTTTCTGCTATTGTTTTGCCCATTGTTCTATTCTATCTAAACCTTCTTTGATTGTAGCAATATCAGCAGCAAAGCTCAGTCGTACAAATCCTTCTGCACCAAATCCAACCCCTGGAACTAAGGCAACTTTCTTTTTTTCAAGCAGCTTTTTTGCGAATGATTTTGAATCTTTAGATAATTTTGAAATATTGCAGAATACGTAAAAGGCACCCTGCGGTTTTATGTAGCTTATTTTATCTATTTTATCCAAACGCGAAAGTATGTAATCTCTGCGCTTCTCAAATTTTGCTCGCATTTGTTCAATGTTCTTGCTGGGTAGTTTAAGCGCAGCAACAGTAGCCATTTGGCTTATGGAGCTTGGATTTGAGGTTGAGTGGTCTTGAATTTTCTTAATTGATTTAGCAATCGCTAAAGGTGCTCCTAAATAGCCTATTCTCCATCCAGTCATTGAATAAGCCTTAGATACTCCATTAACTGTAATAGTTATGCCTAAAACTTTTTTGTCAAGTGAGCCTATAGACACATGTTTTTTGTTGTCATATAACAGCTTTTCATAAATTTCGTCGCTTATGATTAAGATTTTATTCTTTACACATATTTTAGCAATTTTGATAAGTTCAGCTTTGTTGTAAATAGAACCGGTTGGATTTGATGGAGAATTTAAAATTATTGCTTTAGTTCTTTTTGTAAGTAACTTTTTTAATTCTAAGGGGTTTATCTTGAAGTTGTCTTTGGATTCAGTTTTTAAAAAGACTGCTTTAGCATCAGCAAGCTTTACCATTTCTGGGTAACTGACCCAATAGGGTTTAGGGATTATGACTTCGTCACCTTTTTGAGCAATTGCTTGGAATACGTTATATAGACAGTGTTTTGCCCCAGAGCTGACGACTATTTGTTCTGGTGAATAGCTTAGTCTGTTTTCAGATTTGAATTTGTTTGATATCGCTTTTCTTAAGGCTGGTGTGCCGATTGAAGGGGTGTATTTGGTGAAACCTTGTTTTATAGCAGTTATTGCCGCTTTTTTTATAGGTATGGGAGTATCAAAATCAGGTTCTCCGGCAGCAAATCCGACAACGTCGTGTCCTTCGGCTTTCAATTTCTTTGCCAAAGAAGTTATTTCTAAAGTTGCTGACGGTGTTACTTTTAATACCCTTTTTGATAGACACATTATTTATGGGGTTTATTATTTAGAATCACGCTCTTTCTTCATAAATTTACGCAAACCGCTGAAAAATTTCTTTTTAGGTTTCTCTTCTGCTTGTTTCTTTTCTTTTGTTTCATGTTTTTGCTTCTGAACTTTTTCATCAGGAACTATTTTTGATTCCTGTTTTTTTACTTCAGGCTTTTCTTTAACAATTTTTTTACTGGTGTCTTTAGGTTCTTCCTTGGATTTCTTTGGTTGCTCAGCAACAGCTGCTTTTTGTTTTGAAGCCGGCTTAGGTTTTTCTTTCAATTCTGTAAGTTCTAATATGACTCTTTGGGCATTATCTCCGCGTCTGCTAGTAATGTTTAATATTCTTGTATATCCACCTTCTCTTTTGCTAAAGCGAGGTGCAATTTCTGTAAAAAGATGGCTTACAATGCGATGATCTATCAGTATTTTGAAAGCAATTCTTCGGGCAGACAGTGTATTTTTTTTGCCCAAGGTTATAAGTTTCTCAACTAGTCTTCTAGCTGCTTTTGCTTTGACCTTTGTAGTCTTGACACTTTCATATTTAATCACGGATCTAGCAATGTCTCTAAGAGTTGCTTTTTTAAGACTCGTATTTCTATTTAGATTTCCTTTTGCTCTTTTGTGCCTCATTTTATTTTTTCTCTCTTAATTTTTTTACGTCAACTTTCATTCCTAAAGAAATGCCCATTCCTTTGAGCAGTTCATTAATTTCGGTTAATGATTTTTTTCCGAAATTCCTAAATCCAAGTAGTTCGCTTTCCGGTTTTCTTACTAAATCACCGATAGACTTAATGTTTGCATCTTTTAGACAGTTAGAGCTTCTAACCGAAAGTTCTAGCTCGGAAATTGGCAACCTTAGTTTATCATATAATTCTTTTTCTTCTGCAGTTACTTCTTCTTCCTCTTCTTCCTCTTCGGGAAGTTGTCCAAAGTTTACGAAGACATCTAAATGTCTCTGAAGTATATTGGCAGCATACAGAAGAGTATCTTTTGGTGTTACTCCGCCGTTGGTCCAAATTTCCAGTATTAGCTTGTCATAATCGGTTCTTTGACCAACGCGAGTATTCTCAGAATGGAAGCTTACTTTTTTCACTGGTGTGAAGATAGAATCGATGGGAATTACCCCTATCGGCTGCTCTTCTTTTTTGTTAGCATCAGCAGGAACATATCCCCTTCCTTTGGCTACTTCCATTTCTAGATTAAACTTGGTATTATCTGTAAGGGTGGCTATGTGAAGATTTGGATTGATGATTTCTACAGTTTCATCTGCGATGATATCCTTAGCTTTTATTTCACCTTTTTTGCTAGCTTTGATATAAATTGTTTTGGGCGTCTTTGCATGAGAGCGCAAAATAAGTGACTTTATGTTAAGAATAATATCTGTAACATCTTCTAGTACTCCCGGAATGTTTGAGAATTCGTGCAAAACACCGTCAAATTTAACAGATGTGACAGCACTTCCCTCAACTGAAGACAGTAAAATTCTTCTTAATGAATTTCCCAGAGTGACACCGTAGCCTCTTTCAAAAGGCTCTGCGATGAATTTTCCATAAGTTGTTGTATATGATGCCTCATCGCATTCTAATCTATTCGGCATCTGGAAATCTTTCCACTTTATACCCATTATTACCTCCTGCTTCCTGAAATTGCTAAGTTAGTAAAAGTTTTATTTTGAATATAATTCGACGATTAAGTGTTCCTGTATTGGCATCTCAATATCGCCTCTATTGGGAATTCGACTGATTTTTCCTGAAACTTCAGTCTCATTTAGTTCTATCCAATCAGGGATGCTTCTATCTTTACAAAGTTCTATATTGTCCTTAAATCTCTTAATACTTTTTTCTTTTTGTTTAGTTGTTATGGAATCATCAGCTTTTACAAGATATGAAGGAATATTTACCTTGCGATTGTTAACTAAAATATGTCCATGTCTTACGATCTGCCTAGCTTCAGTGCGAGAAGTGGCAAAGTGTAAGTTAAAGATTACGTTGTCTAGCCTGCGTTCAAGTAGCTGAAGTAAAATTTCTCCAGTTACGCCTTTTATGGAAGCAGCTTTTTTGAAATATTTGCGAAACTGTCTCTCGAGAATTCCATAAGTTCTTTTTACTTTTTGTTTTTCTCTAAGCTGTAAAGCGTAGTTAGAGGCTTTGGTACGTCTTGTACCGTGCATTCCCGGAGGGGTTTGCCTTTTTGCCACAGCGCATTTATCTGTATAGCATCTTTTTCCCTTAAGGAATAGTTTTGTAGCCTCTCTTCTACATAATCTACAGCTAGGTCCGGTGTATCTTGCCATTAATTGCCTTTTCCTTTCTTAAACTCTTCTTCTTTTTCTTCCCCTGCAACCATTATGGGGCACAGGAGTAATATCTTTAACCGAAGTGACGTTTAATCCTGATGCTTGAAAAGCTCTAACTGCTGCTTCTCTTCCTGAGCCTGGTCCCTTCACAAAAATTTGAACTTCTTGCATGCCCAGCTCTTTTGATTTCTTGGCAGCATCGCTAGCAGCTATCTGCGCTGCAAAGGGAGTAGATTTTTTAGAACCACTAAAACCCATGACCCCAGGTGAAGACCAAACTAAAGTATTTCCATCTTTGTCAGAAATAGTAATTATGGTGTTATTGAAAGTTGCTTGCACCCTAACTATTCCACTAGATACTTTTCTGGTTATTTTCTTTTTAGATCTTTGTTTTTTTACCATTTACTTTCCTTTTTAATAACACTAGTCCTTTTTCTTCATAACTGCAGAACCCTTTTTTGGTCCTTTCCTGGTTCTAGAATTGGTTTTTGTCCTTTGACCTCTTGCAGGAAGACCTTTTCTGTGTCTAGATCCACGATAACTTGTTGTATCTATAAGTCTTTTAATATTCTGTGATATCTCTCTTCTTAAGTCGCCTTCGAGCCTATGGTCTTTTTGAATAATAGCAACAATTTTAGAGACTTCTTCATCGGAAACATCTTTAGCCTTTTTGTTTGGGTCTATTTCGGCTTTTTTAAGTATCAGGTTAGATCGGTGTCTACCAACGCCATAAAGATACGTTAAAGCAATTTCAATTTTTTTGTCTTTTGGTAAGTCGATTCCTAGTATTCTTGGCATAATTATCCCTGTTTTTGTTTATGTTTTGGATTGATACAAATTACCCTTAAAACGCCTTTTCTTTTTATTATTTTACATTTGCCGCAAACTTTTCTTACTGAAGATTTAACCTTCATAATTTTATTTACTCCTATATGTGATTCTGCCTCTATTTAAATCATAGGGAGATAATTCTAGCTTTACTTTATCACCTGGCAAAATACGAATGAAATGCATTCTGATTTTCCCAGAAATGTGAGCAGTTATGATATGATCATTTTCCAGCTTTACTTTAAAAACAGCATTTGGTAAAGCTTCAACTACTACTCCTTCTACTTCAATTGCATCTTCTTTTGGCATAATTTATTGGGTTAAAATTACTGCTTTATCTTTCCCAACGGCTATTGTGTGTTCAAAATGCGCCGAGAGCGCCCTATCTTTTGTGACCGCAGTCCAGCCATTGTCTAGTACTTCTATTTCCCAGGTACCCATGTTTACCATTGGTTCTATCGCAAGAACCATTCCTTCTTCAAGTTTCGGACCTAGGTGCGGTTTTCCGAAATTTGGTATTTCTGGTTCTTCATGTATGGATTTTCCTATACCGTGACCAACAAAATCTCTTACAACAGAAAATCCATTTTCCTCAACATGGTTTTGAATCGCTGAAGAAATATCAGTAAGGTGATTACCTTCAGTCGCCTTTTTTATTCCTAGGTGAAGAGCTTCTTTTGTTACATCGACAAGTTTTTTTACTTTTCCGTTCAATCTTCCAATCGGATAAGTTGCTGCTGCATCAGCATAATATCCATCCAGCTCAACGCCAATGTCGATGCTTACTATATCACCCTGATTGATAACTCGTCCGCTTGGGATTCCGTGAACAATTTCTTCATTAATTGATATGCATGCACTGCCTGGAAACCCTCTGTAACCTTTAAATGCAGGCTTGCATCCAAAGGAGACTATCAGTTCTTCTGCTAGCGCATCAATTTCATGAGTTGTTAGGCCTGGTTTTAAATGAGCTTTTATTTTTTCAATAACCTTATTGAGTATGCTTCCAGCTTTTTTGATTTTTTCAATTTCATCAGGAGCTTTGATCGAAATCATAATAAATTTCGTTTTTTCAAAAGGTTTTCTAGTGCATCATTTACTTCTTGAGGTGTTAAGTTTGCGTTTATTTTTACTAGCGCACCCTCATTTTCATAAAACTCAAGAAGAGGTGAAATTTCTTTTAAGTAAACGTTTATTCTGTTTTCAATAGTTTCTCTTTTGTCGTCAGGTCTCTGAAATAACTCAGAGCCGCACTTGTCACATGTGCTTGCTTCTTTTGGCGGCATATTCTTCATGTGGAATATTGCACCGCATTCTTTACAAGTCCTTCTTCCTTCCAATCTTTCTATAATAGCTTCTTTATCCATATCGAAATATAAAACTAAATCTAAATCATTGCTGATATTTTTAAGGGTTTTTTCTAATGATTCCGCTTGAGTTTTTGCTCGAGGAAAACCATCTAAAACAAAACCATTTTTTGCATCGCTGCGTAAAATTCTTTCTTTTATCATTTCATTTACAACACTATCAGGAACAAGCTCTCCGGATTCCATGTATCGCTTAGCTTCTTTGCCAAGAGCTGTGTCAGATTTAATTTCCTCTCTAAGCATGTCTCCAGTTGAAATATGAGGAATTTTAAAGGTCTCGCATAATTGTTTTGCCTGCGTTCCTTTTCCTGCGCCTGGAGGTCCTAAAAGTACAACTCTCATCGTCGTCCTCTGATTTGACCTGTTTTCATAAATCCTTCATAGTTTCGCATAAGTAAATGAGACTCTATTTGTTTCATAGTGTCTAGCATGACCCCGACAATAATAAGAATTCCCGTACCGCCGAAGAAAGACGCAACTAGTGGTGGAATGCCCAGCCAGGCACTTATAAAGTCAGGAAAAGTTGCTATGACAACAATGAACAATGCACCTGCTAGGGTTATGCGTGTCATTACAAAATCAAGATATTCAGCAGTTGGATTTCCTGGTCGAATGCCCGGGATAAATCCTCCATACTTCTTCATGTTTTCTGCAACATCTACAGGGTTAAATACAATAGCTGTATAGAAATAGTTAAAGAAAATAATTAAGCCTGCATAAACAAGAGTATAGAGTAAATGTCCCCTTACTAAACCTTGCGCCAATCTTTGGAATGCCGGATTGGGAATGAATGCAGCAATAGTTGCAGGGAACATAATAATAGCTTGAGCAAAGATTATTGAGATAACACCTGCTGTATCTACTTTAAGAGGAATATAGGTACTCTGTCCTCCATAAACTCTTCTTCCGACAATTCGTCTTGCATACTGAACAGGAATTTTTCGCTGGCCTTGTGTGATAAATGTAACCGCCATGACAACGCCAACTAAAAGCCCAATCATGATTAAAAGTGTAAATGGTTCTATGGTTCCCAGTTCAGGGTTTTGCGGTGAAAGTCGAACAATCAATTCGTAAATTGCTGCAGGGATTCTAGATATAATTCCAGCAGTAATTATAAGAGAAATACCGTTTCCAATTCCTCTTTCCTGAATTTGTTCTCCAAGCCACATTAGAAAAACAGTTCCTGCAGTTAAAGTCGCAACAGTTACTAATCTAAAACCTAATCCTGGGAAGAGGATTATTTTTAAACCTTCGAACCTGGCTGGGTTTTCTAGCCAAAGAGCGAGAAAAAACGCTTGAACTAAACAAAGGGCAACTGTTCCAAAGCGCGTGATTTGATTAATCTTTTGATGTCCTGCCTTGCCTTCTTTTGACAATTTTTCAAGTTGTGGGATAACTGCAGTTAATAACTGCATTATAATTGAACTTGAAATATAGGGCATGATTCCCAAGCCAAAAACAGACATTCTCTGCATGGCTCCACCGGAAAACATATTCATAATGCCCAAAATATTTCCGCCACCTGTAGATGTTAGTTTTTCAAAAAACTGAGAAAGAGCAGCACCGTTAATTCCTGGAGTTGGGATATAGCATCCAACTCTGTAAACAATCAAAAGAGCTAGGGTGATGAATATCTTTTTTTTAAGCTCTGGAATTTTAAAAGCGTTTATAAATGCTTTAATCATTTATTATGTCTACTTTTCCACCGGTTTTTTTAACTTTTTCCAGCGCATTTTTTGATGCTTGATGGACTTTTATTTCTATTGCCTGCTTGAGTTCTCCCACTCCTAGCAGTTTTATTTTCTGCTTTTTATTTTTTATAATTCCGTAAGACAAAAGTAAATCTGGTGTAACTACAGTATCTTCTTTTTTAAGCTTATCAAGGCTTGCAATATTTACTAATTGAAATTCTTCGTTTTTATGGTTAAATCCTCTTTTGGGGATTCTTCTGATTAAAGGAACCTGTCCACCTTCAAAGCCTAAAATTGTTCCTCGACCGGAACGTGCGTTTTGTCCTTTTTGTCCTCTGCCAGAAGTCCTTCCATGACCAGAAGCATGGCCTCTTCCAAAAAGCTTTACTTTTCTATTGGCTCCTTTGGGAGCTTTTAAATTATGCAGACTCATCTTCTTTTTCCTTGAGTTCTTGTTCTTGCGTTTTGATTTCTTCCGTTGGCGCTTCCACAGCTATGGGCTTCAGTCTTCCGAGACCATTGAGCGTAGCTTTAATTACATTAATAGGATTGTTGGTTTTTAAACATTTGGTGAGGATATCTTTTATTCCCACAGCGTCACAAACAGCTCTAACCGGTCCTGAGGCGATAACTCCAGTACCAGCAGCAGCAGGTTTGAGTAATACTTTTGCAGCACCATAGTGCCCAAGAATTTCATGTGTGATGGTTGTCTTGCGCATTGGAACAGCAAACATATTCTTTTTTGCGACTGAAAGACCTTTTCTTATGGCATCAGCAACTTCATTGGCCTTGCCTAGTGCCATTCCTACATTACCTGAGGCGTCACCGACAACAACTAATGCGCTAAAAGATAGTTTTTTTCCACCCTTTGTTACTTTTGTAACTCGGCTTATTTTAATAATCTTTTCTACAAATTCACTTACTTGAAAATCTGTATTAGCCATTAGAATTTTAACCCTTCTTTTCTAGCTGCTTCTGCTAAAGCTTTTACTCTTCCGTGATATAAATATCCACCTCTATCAAAAGCAATCTTTTCTATTCCTTTTTCTTTTGCTTTTTTAGCAATTATTTGTCCTAGCACAGCTGCAGCTTTTGCATTTCCACCGTATTTCAACGTTGATTTAATTTCCTTGTTTAGCGTTGAGGCGCTTATAATAACCTTTCCGCTAGTATCATCGATGATTTGAGCATAAATATTTTTTAGAGCCCTGTATACATTTAAACGAGGTTTTTCAGGAGTTCCCACAAGTTTTTTCCTGAGCCTTTCATGCCTTATTCTTCTGACTGGTTTTCTTCTAGTATTTTTCACGATAATCCCTGATTTTATTTAGTTACTGCTTTTCCTTGTTTTCTTCTTACGTATTCACCAACGTATCTAATGCCTTTACCCTTGTAGGGTTCTGGTTTACGGATTATTCTAATCTCAGCGGCAACTTGTCCCACGCGGGCTTTATCAATCCCTTCAATGACTATTTGAGTAGGCTTTGGTACTGTAACCTTGACATCATCGGGTATTGCATATTCTACTGGATGAGAAAATCCAAGCTGAAGGTTTAAATTCTTTCCCTGTAGTTGAGCCCTAAAGCCTACGCCATTAATTTCTAGTTCTTTTTTGTAGCCCTCAGTTACTCCTGCCATCATATTAAAAATGACAGTTCTGCTAACTCCGTGTAAAGATTTCTGAATCTTAGAGTCGTCTGATCTGGTTACTATAACAGTATTATCGGCAACTTCCGCCTTGATTCCGCTTGGAAGCTCAAACTGTAGTTTACCCTTAGGCCCCTCAACATTAACTAGACCATTATTGTTTGCAACTTTAACTTTATCGGGTATTTGTACTGGAACTTTTCCTATTCTTGACATTTTAGTCTACCATATATTGCAAAGTACTTCTCCGCCAATATTTTCTTTTCTTGCTTGTTTATCTGTTAAGATACCTTTGTTTGTTGACAAAATAGCAATACCCAATCCGTTTAGAACATAAGGAATCTTATGTTTATTGACATATATCCTAAGTCCTGAACGAGACACTTTTTTTAAGCCCGTTATCGCAGAAACATGTTTTGAATCGTATTTTAGATAAACTTTAATTTTTCCCTGTTTGGTGTCTTCGATTGATCTGAAATTTTCAATGTAACCCTCTTTTTTTAAGATGTCAGCGATAGAAAGCATCATTTTAGAAGAAGGCATTTCAACCGAGACTTTGTTTACTCGGGAAGCATTTCTAATCATTGTTAGCATATTTGCAACGGAATCTGTAAGCGACATAATTTCTCCTAAATATTACCAGCTTGCTTTTTTTATGCCAGGAATTTGCCCTTTCCAGGCGAACTCTCTAAAGCAAATTCGACAGAGTTTAAATCTTCTAAGAAATCCTCTTCTTCTACCGCAGTTCCCACAACGATTGTAAGCTCTTGTGCTGAATTTTGGTTTTCTCTGCCATCTAGCAATTTGTGACGTTTTTGCCATTTTTTTCCTTTAACTAATTTTTAAAAGGCATTCCGAAAAGCCTTAAAAGCTCCTTAGCTTCTTCATTGGTTTTAGCACTTGTAACTATGCAAATATCCATTCCCTGAACACGATGAATTTTATCATATTCTATTTCAGGAAAAATAGATTGGTCTTTTAATCCTAAGGTGTAGTTGCCTGCACCATCAAATGCTTTTCCGGAAACACCAGAAAAATCTCGAATTCTAGGCAGAGCAGAATTGATCAACCTGCCTAAAAATTCATACATGATAACTTTTCTAAGAGTAACTTTGCATCCAACAGGATTTCCATCCCTAATTTTAAAATTAGAAATAGCTTTGCGAGCTCTGCATATAACTGGTTTTTGTCCAGTGATTGTAGAAAGTTCTTTCATGGCGTCTTCAAGAATTTTAATATCCTGACTTCCTTCGCCAACACCCATGTTTACGATAACTTTTTGAAGCTTCGGTACCTGTAGCCGGTTTTTGTATCCGAACTTTTTTACCATTTCCGGTACTATTTCACTTTTATATTTTTCTAATAAACTAGCAGTCATGATTATATAACCTCACCGCATTTTCGGCATAATCTAGCTTTAGAGCCATCATTTAATTTCTTCGCACCGATCCTTGTTGGTTTATTGCAATGTTTGCATAATAGCATTACATTTGAGATGTTCAGTAAAGATTCTTTTTCTACAACGCCAGCTTTTTGATCTTCTCGTGTGCGTCGCATATGCTTTTTTACAAGATTAATTCTTTCAACAAGAATGCGTCCTTTTTCGGGGATAACTTTTAAAACCTTACCTTTTTTACCCTTATCTTTTCCTGTCATTACCTGTACTGTGTCTTCTTTTTTTATTCTAAACATTTTAAAGCACTTCCGGGGCTAAAGAAATTATTTTCATGAAGTCTTTGTCTCTTAATTCTCTTGCGACTGGACCAAAAACTCTAGTACCTCTTGGATTATTTTGCGCATCAATAATTACAATTGCATTTCTATCAAATCTTAGATAGGAGCCATCACAGCGTCGGATTGGCTCTTTAGTTCTTACGATAACACCTTGGACCTTTTCTCCTTTTTTAACTGCAGAATTGGGTGCGGCTTCTTTAATGTTTGCAGTTATGATGTCACCTATCTCAGCGTATCTTCTTCCTTTTCTTCCTCGAACGCCTATGCAAGATGCTTTTCTTGCACCGGTGTTATCTGCGACATCTAGGACTGATTTCATCTGTATCATGCTGCTATTTCCTTTCGGCTGTCAAGATTTCTACAAGACGCCAACGTTTCTCTTTAGATAATGGTCTAGTTTCTGAGATTTTTACTCTATCTCCAACTTTAGATGAGTTTTCTTCATCGTGAATCTTGAATTTGCGCACTAGTTTTACTACTTTTCCATATAGTTTGTGTTGAGTGGTATCTCTTACTTCAACGACACGAGTTTTATTCATCTTATCGGATACAACAATGCCGATTCTTTCTTTTCTTTTAGTTCTTTTCTGTTCCATCTTTTTCCTTTTTCACAGTCTTGATTCTAGCTATGTCTTTTTTGAGTTGTTTGAATACATGCGGTTTTTCAACACGACCGAATTTTCTCTGATAGTTGAGGTTAAATAGTTGTTGCTTTAGGTCGTTTTCTTTTATGTCTAATTCTTCTTTTGTTAAGTTTCTTATTTCTTCAGTTTTCATTATTTCCTCTATTATCTACGTATGTGAGCGTGAAACAAATTTTGTTCGAACAGGTAGTTTATATGAAGCTAGGTTAAATACCTGACGCGCCAGTTCTTCAGGAATTCCACCCAATTCGAACATAATGCAACCTCTTTTCACTACAGCAATCCAGTGGTCAGTTTCACCCTTTCCTTTACCCATGCGAGTTTCAGCAGGTTTTTTGGTTACTGACTTATCTGGAAAAATTCGTATCCAAAGTTTTCCGCCGCGGCGTAATCTTCTAGTTAGCACAACTCTAACAGCTTCGATTTGATTGTTCCTTATCCAGCCATTTTCTAAAGCTTTCAAACCAAATTCACCAAAACTGAGAGTACTGCCTTTAGTTGCTATGCCTCTCATCTTGCCTCGATGAACTCTTCTGTATTTCACTCTTTTTGGAATAAGCACCATTACTTTTTACCTCAGCTTACGGTTTTTTCTTCCGTAACTTCTTTCTTGCTTAGGATTGAATCACCCTTATAAATCCATGTTTTTATACCAATTTTTCCGTATGTGGTTCTTGCTTCTGTAAATCCATAATCAATGTCAGCGCGAAAAGTTTGAAGAGGGATTTTTCCTCTTTTGTAAGACTCTTTTCTGGACATTTCTTGTCCGCCTAATCTTCCTGAACACATTACTTTGATACCTTTCGCCCCTGCGTTTATAGATTGTTCAATAGCGCGTTTCATTGCGCGACGAAATGCGATACGCTTTTCAAGCTGCAAAGCAATATTCTCTGAAACAAGTTGTGCTTCTAGGAATGTATTTTTGATTTCCACAATATCAATAGCGACATCTCTTTTAATAATTCCTTGAAGATCGTCTCGTAGTTTTTCAATATCTACTCCACGACGACCGATTATCATACCTGGCCTCGCTGTTCTAATTCTGATTTTTGTTCTGGAGGTTAATCTTTCAATTATAATATGAGCAATTGCTGCTTGATAGAATTTTTTCTTAATATGATCTCTAATCTTAATATCTTCATGAAGATTAGCAGCAAAATCACTTTTTTTCGCAAACCAAAGACTTTCCCAGGTTTTATTTATTCCAATTCTTTGTATTAATGGATGAACTTTTTGTCCCATAAACTCACCTTGTTATTTAATATCTAGTTCAATTTTAATGTGTGAAGTTCTCTTTCTGATTCTATTTGCTCTTCCGAAAGGAACGGCCCTAAATCTTTTCCACATTGGTCCTTCGTCTGCAACTACTTTAGAAATATATAGTTGTTCAGGCTGAAGTCCCTTTTGTTTAGCATTGCTTACAGCTGAACGTAAGATTTTTTCAACAGAAACTTTTGGTCTAGTATTAATACTACCTAGCGTTGCTAAGGCAGCATTAATTTCTTGTCCTCTGATTAGGTCAATTAGTAGCCTAGTTTTTTTAGGTGATACTCTTATGAACTTTCCGCTTGCTTTAGCTATCATGTTTTATCTGCTGCTTTCTTAGCTTTAACTCCACCATGTTTTCTAAAAATTCTAGTTGGCGCGAATTCGCCTAATTTATGTCCAACCATGTTTTCTGTGATGAAAACGGGGATGTGCTTGCGCCCATCGTGTACAGCAATTGTGTATCCAACAAAATCAGGTATTACCATTGATCGTCTGGACCATGTTTTTACAGGTTGTTTCAGGCCTGTTTTG
This sequence comes from uncultured Planctomycetia bacterium, assembly GCA_964406665.1. Classification (GTDB taxonomy): domain Bacteria; phylum Omnitrophota; class Gorgyraeia; order VGKH01; family JBHPFN01; genus CAYOSQ01. The sequence continues at coordinate 66,321 of CAYOSQ010000002.1, forward strand.
CGCATTTTCTCAACTTTTTTAACCAGACTTTCTTGTACAAATGGTCCTTTTTTCAGCGATCGCGGCATATTAGTTCCTCTTTTTAACTATAAGTTTGTCTGAATACTTAGTACGTTTACGAGTTTTGTAACCTTTAGTCGGCTTTCCCCAAGGTGTCACCGGGTGAGGATTTCCTTGTCCAGCTTTACCTTCGCCTCCACCGTGAGGGTGGTCATGGGGATTCATTACAACACCTCTAGTCTGTGGTTTTCTACCTAGCCATCTGGCCCTTCCGGCTTTTCCGAGTTGAATAGAGCTATGTTCAGTATTTCCTAGTTGGCCGATAGTAGCTGTGCATTCCTGGCTGAAGATTCTAACTTCGCCAGAGGGTAAGCGTACTTGTGCAAAATTATTTTCTTTAGCAACAATTTGTGCAGATGACCCCGCACTTCTTACAATCTGGCCGCCTCTGCCCTGAGCCAATTCTAAATTGTGAATAGATGTTCCCAGAGGAATATTGCGTAAGGTTAAACAATTTCCAGCCTTTATTTCTATATCAGATTGTCTGCTGCTTATTACTTCATCTCCAACCTTTAGTCCTAGAGGTGCGAGAATATAATTCTTTTCTTTGTTGGGATATTCAATTAAAGCTATTCTACTAGAGCGATTTGGATCATATTCAATAGCTATAACATTTGCAATAGTATCTATTTTATTTCTTTTGAAATCAATTATTCTGTACATGCGTTTATGACCGCCAGATTTTGCCCTAGCAGTTATGCGTCCGTACATATTTCTTCCACCAGATTTTTTGAGTGGTTCAAGTAGGCTCTTCTGTGGTTTTTTCTTAGTAATATCTTTAAAATCAGATATTATCGTTTTTCTTAAAGATGAAGTTGTTGGTTTGAATCGTCTTACGCCCATTATGTTACCTCTATTGAGTTTCCTTCTTTTAGTGTTACAACTGCTTTTTTCCAGTCAGGGGTTTTACCTTGTTGATAGCGAACTCTTTTTAATTTTCCGTGCACAATCATCGTATTGACGCTATCTACTTTTACTTTGTAAATTTCTTCAACCGCTTTTCTTATCTGAACTTTGTTGGCTGCCTTAGCTACTAAAAATAAATATTTTCTTTCAGCTTCTAGGTCTGTTCCTTTTTCAGTGCGAATTAAAGTATTTATAATATCATAATTATTAATCATTTTCTATCTCAATCTTTGAATTATTTTTTTCAATGCCGACTTTGTTATGAGGATTTTTTTATGTCTTAAAACATCATAAGCCGTTGCTTCTTGAGCAGTTATCATTTGAAATCTCGCGATATTTCTGCACATTCTGATAAGCTCTTTAGTTTGCTCTTTTTCTTTGTCAACGATCAAAAGACTTTTGCCTTTGATTTTAAGTGACTTAAGCATTGCAGCAATTTCTTTTGTTTTCGCATTCTCGAATTTTAACTCGTCGAGAAGTAGCACATCATTAGTTGAAACCCTATCAGTAAGACTTGCTTTAAAAGCTGAGACTTTAATTTTCTTAGGCACAGAATAGCTGAAATCTCTAGGGTGGGGACCAAAAACCACGCCACCTCCGGTCCACAAAGGAGATCGATTAGACCCGACTCTTGCTCGTCCGGTACCTTTTTGCCTCCAAGGTTTAGCTCCACCACCAGAAACTTCTTTTCTTGTTTTAGTAGAAGCTGTGCCTTGTCTTTTGTTTGCCTGATACATAACAACAGATTGATATATCAATGATGAATTAATTTTTTTATCAAAGACGCCTTTGGTTAACTCCATCTTTTCTATCTGTTTTCCTTTGCTGTCGTAAACGGGCAATGTTAAAGCAGTAGTCATTATTTCTTTCCTTTGCTTTTGTCTTTAGAGTCTGAGGCTGCTTCTTTAACTTCTTGTTTGTCTGTCGCCTTGTTAATTTTTTTCTTAGCTTTACTTATTATAAGCAAACAATTCCTGTGTCCTGGAACAGAACCTTTAAGCAATAAGAGGTTTTTATCTTTATCAACTTTTATGACTTTTAGGTTTTGCACTGTAAGTTTATCAGAGCCCATTTGTCCTGGCATATGTTGACCTTTCCAAACTCTGGAAGGATCAGAACTTGCTCCAATGGAACCTACCCTTCTATGAGACATGGAACCATGAGACTTTGGACCACCTTTCCAGTGCCATCGCTTAACTCCACCCTGAAATCCTTTTCCTTTGGTTATTCCTGAAATATCAACAAAATCACCAACATTAAACAAGTCTGCGTTTATTTGTTCGCCAACCTTATATTCTTTGTCGCCAGCAAAAGCAAACTCTTTAAGGTGTTTAAGGCTAGGTAATCCTTGCTTCTTTAGAAATCCCATGCGAGGTTTATTGACCTTTTTTTCTTTAACTTCTTCAAAGCCGAGAGTCAGCTTTTTGGAATTTTGGTTAATCTCAACTATATAGCATGGGCCTACTTCAACAGCTGTCGCAGGGATAGATTTCTCTGCGTCCAGATATACTCGCAACATGCCAATTTTTTTCCCTAAAAGACCTTTTGACATTTATTTAATCCTATTTTATTTCTACGTCCACGCCCGCAGGAAGATTTAATTTTCTTAAAGCATCAATTGTTTTTGCTGTTGGTTCAAGTAACTGTAGAAGTCTTTTGTGCGTAGAGAGTTCAAATTGCTCACGAGACTTCTTGTCGATAACCGGAGATCTCAATACGGTATATCGCTCTTTTTTAGTAGGTAAAGGTATCGGACCTGATACCTTTGCCCCAGTTCTCTTTGCCGTATCTACAATCTCTGCGGTAGACTGATCAAGTAATCTATGATCGTATGCTTTAAGTTTGATACATATTTTTTGCATTTTGCTTTACCTTAACTAAGCTACTCTATTATTTCTGAAATTACGCCTGCGCCAACAGTGTGTCCACCTTCTCTGATAGCAAAACGTAATTCTTTTTCCATAGCTACAGGAACGATTAGTTCGCCTTCGATTTCAACGTTATCGCCAGGCATAACCATTTCCACACCTTGTGGAAGTTTGCATGTTCCAGTAACGTCAGTTGTTCTAAAATAAAACTGAGGCCTATATCCACTAAAGAAAGGAGTGTGTCTTCCACCTTCTTCTTTAGATAATACATAAACCTGAGCTTTAAACTTTCTGTGAGGAGTTATTGATCCGGGGGCAGCTAAAACCATGCCACGTTCCATTGATTCTTTGTCAACGCCTCTTAAGAGCAGACCAACGTTATCTCCTGCTTCACCTTCGTCAAGCAGTTTTCTAAACATCTCAACACCAGTAACAACTGTTTTAGAAACTTCAGGTTTTAATCCAACTATGTCAACTTCTTCTCCAACCTTAACTTTTCCTCTTTCAATTCTTCCGGTTGCAACAGTACCACGACCAGAAATAGAGAAAACGTCTTCAACAGCCATTGAGAAAGGTTTGTCAATTTCTCTCTTTGGTGCGGGGATGAAATCGTCAACTGCCTTCATTAATTCAAGAACTGCTTTTACGTTTTCATTGTTGGTATCTCCACCAGAATTCATAGCATCAAGTGCGCTTCCTTTAATAATCGGAGTTTTATCTCCTGGGAAGTTGTATTTAGTTAAAAGATCTCTTACTTCCATTTCAACTAAGTCGATAAGTTCCTTGTCTTCGACCTGATCTGTTTTGTTCAAAAATACTACAATAGCTGGAACGTTTACCTGTCTTGCTAGAAGTATATGTTCTCTAGTTTGAGGCATGGGACCGTCTGCAGCAGAAACTACCAAAATAGCTCCATCCATCTGAGCTGCACCGGTGATCATGTTTTTAATATAATCAGCGTGACCAGGGCAGTCAATATGAGCATAGTGCCTACTTTCTGTTTGGTATTCAATATGAGCTATATTAATAGTTACACCACGTTCTTTTTCTTCTGGAGCATTATCAATAGAATCATAAGTCCTGGCTTCAGCCTGACCTGATTTTGATAAGCTCATTGTAATTGCTGCGGTCAAAGTTGTCTTTCCGTGGTCTACGTGACCTATTGTTCCAATATTAAGGTGTGGTTTACTTCTTACAAATTTTTCCTTTGCCATTTTTCCCTCCCTTTTACCGGGTTATCTTTTTTCCAGTGAATGAACTGCCAATAATTTTCTCAAGTATATGTGAAGGCACCTCAGTGTAGCATGAGGGCTCCATTGTGTAGGAAGCGCGTCCTTGTGTTAGTGAGCGTAAACCGGTTGCATAATCAAAAACCTCAGACAATGGCACGCTTACTTTTACTACCCGAGCATTTCCGCGTTTACCTAAAGAAGCAATCTTTCCTCTTCGGGAGTTTAAATCACTTATAACTTGACCCATGAATTCCTCTGGGGCAATAACCTCCATATCCATAATTGGTTCTAACAAAATTGAGCCAGCTTTTTTTAAGCCGTCAGAAAACGCAATCGAACCTGCGGTTTGAAAAGCCATTTCGCTAGAATCAACTTCATGGAACGAACCATCAACTAGGGTAACAGTAACGTCGATAACCGGGAAACCAGAAATAGCTCCACTTTTTGCAGCTTGTTCAATCCCGTTTTTAGCAGATGGTATGTATTCACGAGGAATAGTACCTTGTTTAATTCTATTGACGAAAGTTATTCCTTTCCCTTTTTCTTCTGAAGGTTCGATTTCGATAATAACATGTCCATACTGGCCTCTTCCGCCGGACTGTTGTATAAATTTACCAACGGAGACAATCTTTTTAGTCACAGTTTCTTTATAGGCAACTTCTGGTGTTCCTACATTTGCGTGAACATTGAATTCTCTAATCATCCTATCGACAATTACCTGAAGATGTAATTGGCCCATTCCTGAAACGATGGTTTGTCCGGTTTCTTGGTTGTATCTTACCTTGAATGATGGATCTTCATCCTGTAGTTTCCTTAAGGCGATTCCAAGTTTTTCTTGGTCAGCCTTTGAAATTGGCTCGATTGCCATAGAGATAACTGGTTCAGGAAAATGCATTGCTTCAAGAAGAATAGGTGTATTCTTATCACAAAGAGTGTCGCCCGATTTTGTTTCTTTTAATCCTATGAGTGCCGCAATGTCTCCAGCTGAGATTTCATCTACTATCTCTTGTTTGTTTGCGTGCATTTTGACAATTTTTGTTACGCGTTCTCTGACCTTTTTTGTTGCATTATATATATAGTTACCTGAGACAACTTTTCCGGAGTAAATCCTGCAGTAGTTTAATCTTCCTACGTAAGGGTCTACTGCAATTTTAAAGCATAATCCGCAGAAAGGTGCTTTTTCAGATGTCTTAATCTCTTCATAATTTTCAGTTTCAGGATCAATTCCTGTAATTGGATGAGCATCATTTGGAGATGGTAAATAATCGCATACAGCATTTAATAATAATTGAATTCCTTTATTTTTGAAAGAAGATCCACATAAAACAGGCACAAACTGACCTTTTCTTATGGATGATTTAAGTGCAGTAACAATCTCTTCTTTTGAAATAGCTTCATTGTGGATGAACTTATCCATAATTTTATCGTCAAATTCTGCAAGTCTTTCTAGAAGTTTGTTTCTGTGCTTTGTTGTTATTTCTTTATGATCTTCAGGGATTTCAGAAAACTGTAATTCTATCCCTTCTTCGTCTTTGTAGGTAACTAATTTTTCATCCACTAAATCAATTATTCCTTTAAAATTCTCTTCATTTCCCAAAGGAAGTTGTATTGCTGCAGCATTTGCACCAAGTCTGTCAGACATCTGTTTAAGACAGCTGAAAAAGTCGGCTCCAGTTCTGTCCATCTTGTTGATATAGGCAAGACGAGGAACATTATATCTATCAGCTTGGCGCCATACCGTTTCGCTTTGAGGTTCTACTCCTCCAACAGCACAGAAAATAACAACACAACCATCTAGAATCTTTAGAGATCTTTCGACTTCAACTGTAAAATCAACATGGCCTGGTGTATCTATGATATTGATTTCGTGATCGTTCCAGTAGCATGTAGTTGCAGCAGCAGTAATCGTAATGCCTCTTTCTTGTTCCTGGGGCATCCAGTCCATAACGGCAGTACCTTCGTGCACTTCTCCTAGCTTGTGTATTCTGCCAGAGTAGTAGAGAATGCGTTCTGTCGTTGTGGTTTTTCCCGCGTCTATATGCGCAACAAAACCAATGTTCCTGATTTTTTCTAAGTGGTTGTCAGTCATTTTATTACCATCTAAAATGTGCAAAGGCCCTATTTGCTTCGGCCATTTTATGTGTATCATCTCTTTTCTTTATAGCTGAACCTTCAGATTTGTAAGCAGAAACTAATTCATCTGCGAGTCTTTCTAGCATTGGTTTATTTTTCTTAGCTCTGGCTGCATCACGGATCCAACGCATAGCTAAAGAAGCTCCCCTTGCTTGATTTACTTCAATGGGGACCTGATAAGTCGCTCCACCAACACGTCTAGGCTTTACCTCTAATCTTGGTCTTACATTATCAATTGCTCTATGGAAAGCCTTCAGGGCATCTTCTTCGTTAGTTTTCTTTTTTAAAGAGTCAAAAGCGCCATATACGATGCTTTCAGCAATGGATTTCTTCCCTTTTACCATAACCATGTTGATGAACTTGCTGACAATTAAACTTTTGTATTTTGGGTCAGGAACAACGTCTCTTTTTTCTGCTTTTCTTCTTCTCATCTTCTACCTTTACTTTGGCCTTTTTGCTCCATATTTTGAACGAGATTGCCTTCTGTTAGCAACACCAGATGTGTCTAGTGTTCCCCTGACGATATGGAAACGTACGCCAGGTAAATCTTTTACTCTTCCGCCTCTAACTAAAACAATTGAGTGCTCTTGTAAGTTGTGTCCTTCTCCAGGTATATAGGAAGAAACTTCAATGCCGGTAGTCAGCCTTACTCTAGCAACTTTTCTTAATGCAGAGTTTGGTTTTTTAGGAGTCATGGTTCTAACCTGGACGCAAACTCCACGTCTCTGAGGACATCTTTGTAAGGCGCGAGCCTTAGTCTTCTTTGTTTTTCTCTTTCGACCCTTCCGGATCAATTGTGATATTGTCGGCATTTTTCACCATTTCTATTTGTCTATGAGTTTTAAAACCTGTTCCCGCGGGTATAAGGTGTCCCACGATAACATTTTCTTTTAATCCTAATAAATCATCCTTTTTTCCAGATGCAGCTGCCTCTGTTAATACTCTGGTAGTTTCTTGGAAGCTTGCAGCTGAAATAAAACTTTCTGTGGTTAGGGAAACTTTAGTAATACCAAGTAGTAAAGGCGTGGCGGATGCGGGCTTACCTTTTTTCTTTGCTACTTTAAGATTTTCTTTGCGGAATGTGCTTTTGTCTATTTGTTGTCCTGCCAATAGTTCAGTATCTCCAGAATCTTCGACTCTTACTTTTTTCAACATTTGACGTATAATTACCTCGATATGCTTATCATTAATTCGAACGCCCTGAAGTCGGTAAACTTCTTGGACCTCATTAACAAGATATTCTTGAAGTACTCTGTCGCCGCAAACTCTTAAAATTTCTTGAGGAACGACAGGACCATCTGTAAGTTGCTGACCGGCAATAACGCGATCTCCTTTGTAAACGTTGGGATGTTTTCCATGAGGAATGGTGTATTCGCGAATCATTCCGGTGGTGCTTTTTATGATAATTTGTCTCTCGGCTTTTTTGGTTTCTCCAAATTCAACGAAACCATCAATTTCACTTATAATTGCAGGATCTTTAGGGCGCCTGGCTTCAAATAGTTCAGCTACTCTAGGCAAACCACCGGTGATATCTCTAGTTTTCCCTGCGAGCCTTGGAATTTTTGCAACAAGTTCTCCAGCTTCTACTGTTTGCCCGTCTTGAACCATGATGTGAGCGCCGGCAGGGATTGGGTAAATACCCAAAACTTCTTTTTTCTCATTTAAGATGATGATTTGAGGGTGATAATCCTGTTTATGTTCTATGACAACTCTTTCTGAAATGCCTGTAACAGTGTTGAGCTCTTCATGAACAGTTACGTTTTCTTTCAAGTCTTCAAACCTTACTATACCCTTTACTTCTGTTAGAATTGGAGAAGTGTAAGGGTCCCAGTGAACAAAGACAGAACCTTTTTGAATTAAAGAATCTTCAGGAGATGAAATAAAGGATCCCTGAGGTATGGGATATCTTTCTAGTTCTCTACCCTGCTCATCATTAATGCTAATGGTTGCATTTCGGTTTAGAACAACAAATTCTTTCTTTCTTTCAACGCATCTTAAGTTGTGGAACTTTAATACGCCTTTATTCTTAGCGCGTTTGAATGACTGCTCAATTATTCGACTAGCAGTTCCACCAATATGGAAAGTACGCATGGTAAGCTGAGTACCAGGTTCACCAATGCTTTGAGCAGCAATAATTCCTACGGCTTCTCCGGGCTCAACCAATTTCTGTGTAGCAAGATTTCTACCATAGCATTTTATGCATAATCCATGTTCGGATTCACAGGTAAGAACGCTTCTAATGCGGATTTTTTCAATTCCCAGTCTTTCAACGATCTCGGCTTTCTCTTCTGTTATCTCGTGTCCGGATTCAACTATTTGCTGATCAGTTATTACGTCTACAATGTTGTCTAAGGCTACGCGCCCAATAATTCTTTCTTTCAGCGGAACTACAATTTCGTCTCCTTCGATGATGGCAGAAACTGCAATGCCGTTGAGAGTGCCACAGTCCTCCTGGGTAATTATAAGTTCTTGAGCGACGTCGATTAATCTTCTGGTTAAGTAGCCGGCATCAGCAGTTTTTAAAGCTGTGTCAGCTAAACCTTTTCTAGCACCGTGTGTGGATATAAAGTATTCTAATACGGTTAATCCCTCTCTGAAGTTAGCTGTGATAGGGCTTTCAATGATTTCGCCAGAAGGCTTAGCCATAAGTCCTCGCATGCCTGCAAGCTGCCTAATTTGTAGCTTTGAACCTCTTGCGCCTGAATCAGCCATCATGAAGATTGGGTTGAATGATTCCATTTCTTTAAAAACATGGTCAGAAATTTGTTCGGTGGTGTGTGTCCAGATGTCAACGATCTTGTTATATCTTTCTCTGTCGGTAATGATTCCTTTTCTGTATTGATCCTCAACCTTGCTTTGGCTTTGTTTAGCTTCTTTTAAACAGTCTGCTTTTGCGACAGGAATCTTTAAATCATCAATGCTGATAGAAATTCCTGCTAGAGTTGAATATTCAAAACCTAGTTCTTTTATATCATCAAGCAGCTGGATGGTTCTGTGATGGGCGAATCTTTTATAGCAGTCACTAACTATTTCTGCTATGCGTTTTTTACTTAATGTTTCATTAACAAAACCAAAGCCTTCAGGAAGAAGATTGTTAAAAATTATTCTTCCAACAGTGGTTTCTATTATCCTAGATTTAGGAAGCTCTTTTTCTTTATCTTCTTCTTCCAATTCTTCACGCCAAATTTCAGATGTGATTCTTAGTTTTATTTTTGCATGAAGGTCAATTATGTTATCGTTGAGTGCGATAAGAGCTTCTTCTCCGTTTGCAAAGATTTTGCCTTCACCTTTTGCTGATAATTTATCTTTGGTAAGGAAAGAACAACCTAAAACTATGTCTTGAGTTGGTGTTACTACAGGTCTACCATCTGCTGGAGAGAAAATATTGTTAATTGAAAGCATGAGTAGCTTTGCTTCGAGCTGAGACTCAAGAGAAAGCGGAACGTGTGCTGCCATTTGGTCGCCGTCAAAGTCTGCATTGAAAGCTGCGCAAACTAAAGGATGGATTTTAATAGCCTTTCCTTCTATGAGCATAGGTTGGAAAGCTTGAATACTTAAGCGATGCAGTGTTGGTGCACGGTTAAGCATGATAGGATGATCATGGATTACGCTGTCTAAGATATCCCAGACTTCTATTTTAGCTCTTTCAACCATTCTTTTAGCACCTTTTATGGTGTGAACAAATCCTTTTTCTCTTAGTTTTCTGATGATAAAGGGTTCAAAGAGTTCTAGAGCCATATGCTTTGGTAGGCCGCATTGATGAAGCTTTAACTCAGGGCCGACAACGATAACTGATCTACCAGAATAATCAACTCTTTTACCTAAAAGATTTTGACGAAAACGGCCTTGTTTTCCTTTGAGCATATCGGAAAGCGATTTAAGAGGACGATTATTTGCTCCTAAAACAGGTCTTCCATGTCTTCCGTTATCTAAAAGTGCATCCACAGCTTCTTGCAGCATGCGTTTTTCGTTGCGAACGATAATATCGGGTGCATTTAGTTCGAGTAATTTCTTCAATCTATTATTTCTATTGATAACTCTGCGGTATAAATCATTTAAATCTGAAGTTGCAAATCTTCCACCGTCTAAAGGAACTAATGGGCGAAGATCTGGAGGGATAACTGGTAGTGCTGTAAGAATCATATCTTCTGGGCTATTGCCAGATTTTCTAAAGTCTTCAGCTATTTTTAGAATCTTTGCAAGTCGCCTTACTGTGGTTTGCTGAGCCTTAGAGCTTTCTAGTTCTTTTCTAAGTTTTACACAGAGTTGGTCAAGGTCGATCTCTTTTAGAAGCTCTACGATAGCTTCAGCACCGATTTTTGCCTTAAAAGTGTTGCCATATTTAGACAGACAATCCTGATAGCGCTCTTCATTTAAGAATTCTTTTTTCTTTAATCCAGTTTCTTTTGTGTCTCCAGGATCGGTTACAATATACTCTTCGTAATAGATAACTTTCTCTAAGTCGCGAAGTCCTATTTGAATAAGTGCAGCTAAGCGGCTAGGAACAGCTTTAAAGAACCAGATATGCGTAACTGGGCAGGCAAGTTCTATATGCCCCATTCTTTCTCTGCGTACAGAAGCACGGGTTATTTCAACGCCGCATCTATCGCAGGTAGTGCTCTTAAATTTTTGACCTTTGTATTTTCCACAGTTGCATTCCCAGTCTCTCACAGGGCCAAATATTTTTTCGCAAAATAATCCATCTTTTTCTGGCTTAAGGGTTCTGTAGTTAAGCGTTTCAGCTTTTTTAACCTCTCCCTTTGTCCAGCCAAGGATATCTTGAGAAGATGCGATATTTATTGTTAAACTGTCAAATTTAATTGAATCTTCCATAGTTTATTTCACTTTTTCTATTTTTACGTTAAGGCTGAGGCCCTGCAATTCTTTTATTAATACATTAAAGGATTCAGGTGTGCCTGTCTGAAGACGTTGCTCACCTTTTACAATTGCTTCATAAATTCTACTTCTTCCGGCAACGTCGTCACTTTTTACAGTTAAGATTTCCTGGAGACTGAAGGCAGCTCCGTATGCCTCAAGCGCCCAAACTTCCATTTCACCAAAGCGCTGGCCTCCGAAATGCGCTTTTCCTCCTAGGGGTTGTTGAGTAACCAAAGAATATGGACCGATAGAGCGAGCGTGAATCTTTTCATCTACCAAGTGGATTAACTTAAGCATGTAGATATAGCCCACTGTTACCTTTTGATCGAAAGGTTGTCCTGAAAATCCGTCATACAGTTTAACTTTTCCGTCAGTAGGCAAGCCTGAATCTTTAAGCATTTGTTTAATTTCGCTTTCTCGCGCGCCATCAAAAACAGGTGTGGCTATGCGTAAGCCAAGCATTTTTGCAGCCCAACCTAGGTGTGTTTCCAGAATTTGTCCTACGTTCATTCTTGAAGGTACGCCTAGAGGATTAAGTACGATCTCAACGGGAGTTCCATCTGCTAGAAACGGCATATCTTCTTCAGGAAGAATTTTTGCAACAACACCTTTGTTTCCATGTCTACCAGCTATTTTGTCTCCAGCCGCTAGCTTTCTTTTAGTAGCAACATTGACTACCACTCTTTTTATAACACCAGCAGGTAATTCATCTCCCTGTTTAACTCTTTCGATTTCATGATCCTGTTCTTCAATCAGCTCTTTAGCACGGTCTTCAAAGAAAGTATTGATTTGCTTTGCATCTTCATTAGAAGAAATATCTATTTTTTCTGTCTTCTTTTTATCTACGCCTAAAAGTTTTGCCAATCTTTGAATTCTTTCTTCATCGAGAAACTGTAATTCTTGCTTGTAATATTTCTTGATTTTATCTATTTGAGCAATTTCTTTGGTTTTTTCTTCTTTTGTTTTTCTTCCTCTTTCTTTGCGTTGAAATATCTCAACATTAATTGCTACACCTTCGACACCTGGAGGAGCAGTCAATGATGTATCACGGATATCTGCTGCTTTCTCTCCAAAAATTGCCCTTAAGAGACGTTCTTCAGGTGACAATTCCTTTTCTGTCTTAGGGGTAACTTTTCCGACAAGGATGTCTCCTGGTTTAACTTCTGCACCAATGCGAATAATTCCATTTTCATCAAGGTCTTTCAATGCATCTTCACCAACATTAGGAATATCTCGGGTTAATTCCTCGTTTCCTAATCTTGTTTCTCTGGCTTCTACTTCGAATCTTTCTATGTGAATTGAAGTATAAATGTCTTCTTTAACAACTTTTTCACTAATCAGGATAGCATCTTCAAAGTTGAATCCTCTCCAAGGCATAAATGCTACTAACAGATTGCGGCCTAATGCAAGTTCTCCGCCTTGAGTTGCTATTCCGTCAGCAATTACTTCTCCTGCTTTTACCATTTGTCCAGGTTTTACAAGAGGTTTCTGATTAATACAGGTATCTGCGTTGGAACGCATGAATTTCATTAAAGGATAAGTTTCTTTTCCAACAATAATCTGTTGGCCATCAACCGAGGTTACTTTTCCGTCTTTTCTGGCAATAACTACAACCCCAGAGTCTTTTGCAGCTTTTGCTTCCATTCCAGTACCTACAATAGGTGCCTCAGTGCGCATTAACGGAACAGCCTGCCTCTGCATGTTAGAACCCATGAGAGCTCTGTTGGCGTCATCGTGTTCTAAGAAGGGAATCATTGAGGCAGCAACAGAAACTAACTGCTTCGGAGAAACATCCATATATTCAACTTCTTTGGGTCGAAGCTTAGGGAAGTTGCCTTTGAATCTACAGGACACATCTTTTTCTTGATAATATCCAGCATTATCAAAAGGAACATTTGCCTGCGCGATCTTCTTATTTTCTTCTATGTCAGCAGAAAGGTAATCTATTTTTCTTGTTACTCTTCCATCTTCAACTTTTCTATAAGGTGTCTCAAGAAATCCTAAATCATTTATTTGTGCGTATGTTGTCAGAGATGCTATTAGTCCTATGTTTGGTCCTTCAGGAGTTTCAATAGGACAAACTCTACCATAGTGTGATGGGTGAATATCGCGAACTTCGAAACCAGCCCTTTCTCTAGATAAGCCACCAGGCCCCAATGCACTCAATCTTCTTTTATGTGTTAATTCTGCTAAAGGATTGACTTGATCCATAAATTGAGAAAGTTGGCTTCTAGCAAAGAAATCATGTACTTGATTAGAGAAGATTCTAGAATTTATCAGATGATGGATTGTAAGATTCTCAGAATTACTAAGCATTACCAGTCTTTCTCTAATTGAGCGCTCAAGACGAGCAAGGCCGATTCTAACTTGATTCTGAACTAATTCTCCAACTGTTTTGACTCTTCTGTTACCAAGGTGGTCGATATCGTCGGTTGTGCCTTCAACTTCTTTCAGCTTTATAAGGTAGCGCATTACTTCTACGACAGTTTCTGCATCAAGAACTCTTTTTTCCAAAGAAAAGTCCATGCCTAATTTTCTGTTAAGCATGTGTCTACCAACGCGGCTTAGATCATATCTTTTTCGATCAAAGAATAATCTGAAGAATAAGGCATCGGCGACTTCAATAGTTGCAGGTTCGGTAGGTCTCATTTTACGGTAGAAATCTATTAGGGCTTCTTCTTTAGTTTTCGTATGGTCTTTTTTCTGAGTATTTTCTAAGGAGGCGTATTGTTCTCCAAAAAGTTTTTCCATTTCTTCATCAGAAGATAAGCCCATTATTCTCAAAATTTGACTAGCTGGGAAGTTGCGTCGTCTATCAACGTACACAATTATTGCATCAGCTATATCGTATTTAAACTCAAGCCAAGCACCGCGGGAAGGTATAATCCTTCCTAAATATATCCTTTTGCCTGTTGCCGGATGAATTGTTTCTTCAAACGAAACACCAGGAGAACGTTGAAGCTGGCTAACAACAACACGTTCGTCACCATTTATGATAAAAGTGCCCGTCTCAGTTAATAGCGGCAATTCACCAAAATAAACTTCCTGTTCCTTTATTTCACGAGGATTGACGAGTCTGAGTTTTACTTTTAGAGGTGCAGCATAACTCATGGCTCTTCTTTTGCATTCTTGGCAAGAATATTTAGGCTTTCCTAAATTATAGCTTATAAACTCTAAGCGGAACTGTTTATCGTAGCTTTCAATAGGAAATGTCTCAGTGAATACGTCCTGAAGACCATGATTTAATCGGTCGTTAGGTTGAGTCCTTGCCTGTAAAAAATCAGCGTATGATTTTGTTTGAATGTCTAAAAGATTAGGTAATTCGTAAGTTTCGCGAATTCTCCCGAAATCTTTTCTCTTTTTCATAATTTTCCTTAATTTTTACTTAAGTGTAACTTTTGCTCCTGCAGCCTCGATCTTCTTCTTTAGTTCTTCAGCCTCTTCTTTCGGAATATTTTCCTTTACTGCTTTTGGAGCTGAATCAACTAAGTCTTTTGCTTCTTTCAAGCCAAGATTAGTAGCTGCGCGGACTTCTTTAATTACAGATATTTTGTTAGAACCAATTTCAGTGAGTTCAACAGTAAATGTTGTTTTTTCCTCAGCTGCGGCACCTGCTGCACCAGCTGCACCAGGGGCTCCTACTGCTGCCATCATTGGTACGCCTGCTTCGATACCGAAGGTATCTTCAAGTGCTTTAACCAGAGTTGAAAGCTGCAGAGCTGTCAGCCCTTCAACTGACTTTACTATCTCAGCAACTTTTGGATCGTCAATAACCATTGGTTCTTTCTTTTCTTCTGCTTTTTTTTCTTCTACTTTTGCTTCTGTCATTTTATTCGCCTCCCTTTTTTTCACTAAGTTTATGAAATATATTTACAACCTGTCGGAGATTATGATTTAATGCATTTAATAATCCTGTGATAGGATATTTTATGGCAGTTACAGCCATTACTTGAAGCGTTTCTTTAGAAGGAAGATCAGAGAGTTCTTTAACTACGTCTTCCCCGATAATCTTTTTGTCTAAATAACCCCCTCTACAGACTAATCCTTCATGGTCTTTGGAAAATTTTGTAAGCGTCTTAGAAATTAGGACAGGATCTTCTATGTTCCAAATCAATGCAGTAGGTCCTTCGATTAAATTAGAGACATCTTCCATTTTTGATTCTTTGAAAGTTCTTCTTGCTAAGGCATTGCGTACGATGGAAAGCTTAGCGCCGGATTCCTTCAAAGTAATTCTTAGTGTGCTAAAGTCTGCTGAAGAAACAGAAGAATATCCTACTATAAAAGCATTATCGTTACCTTTAATGTTATCTTTTATTTCACTGCGAATAGATTCTCTTAGAATTGTTCCTAGCTTTTTCATAGCGAAATCCTTAGGCCTGGGCCCATAGTGGTTGAAATGGACGCATTTTTTACAAGATCTCCCTTTATTGCTGAAGGCTTTGCATTGTTAATAGCCTCTATAGCGAAATTCAAGTTTTCAATAATTTTTTCTTCAGAAAATGATCTTTTTGCAACTCCTAGATGTATTGAACCCTGTTTGTCAGATTTGAATTCTACTTTTCCCGCTTTTACCTCCTGTATGGCTTTTGCAACTTCATTAGTTACAGTGCCAGCCTTAGGAGATGGCATTAAGCCTCTGGGTCCTAGAATTTTACCCAATTTGCTTAAATCGCGCATCATTTCAGGAGTTGCTACTGCGCAATCAAAATCTAAGTATCCCTTAGATACTTTTTCAATTAAGTCTTCTGCTCCAACAATATCAGCACCGGCTTCTTTTGCTTGTGATTCATGCTGTCCTTTGCAAAAAACAGCGACTTTAACTTTTTTACCAGTTCCATGCGGAAGCACTACAGTACCCCTTAAAAGCTGATCGCTTTTTTTGGGGTCTATGTTTAGGCTTATGGCAAGTTCAACGCTTTCGTCAAATTTTGCCTTAGGTGCATTAAGCAGAATTGATAAAGCTTCCTTTATAGTATAGGTCTTATCCTTATCAACCTGTTTTGCTGCTTCTTTTAGTCGTTTGCTGATTTTTTTCATTTTTTACTCTTCTACTACTTCAATGCCCATGCTTCTGGCTGTTCCCTCGATTATTTTTATAGCACTATCTAGATCGTGTGTATTGAGATCAACTTTTTTTTGTTTGGCTATTTCTATGGCCTGATTTTTAGTGATTGTTCCTATTTTCTCTTTTCCTGCTTCTCCAGAAGCTTTTGCCAAATTTGCTGCACGCTTGATTAAAATTGTCGAAGGCGGACTTTTTAGTATGAAATCAAAAGATTTATCTTCATAAACGCTTATTACCGCAGGCAAAATCAGTCCTTCTTTTCCTTTTGTTTGTTCGTTGAATTTCTTGCAGAAATCCATTATGTTGACTCCGTGTTGTCCTAGAGCAGGACCAACAGGAGGTGCAGGATTTGCCTGACCAGCTGGAACGTAAAGTTTTATTTGTGCTGTTACTTTTTTTGCCATTTTATATCTTTTCCACTTGCCAATATTCTAGTTCAACAGGAGTTGATCTACCAAAAATCGAAACTCCAACTTTTATTTTTCCTCTTTCAGGGTGTATTTCATCAATTGAGCCGTTAAAATTAGTAAAAGGCCCTTCTGTCACCCTCACTGCCTCTCCCTTTTCGAAAACTACCTTTGGGCTAGGTTTTGCTTCTGTGGCTTCACTTTTCTTTAAAATATTCTCAACCTCAGGTTCGGTTAATGCTGTAGGTTTTCTTCCAGAGCCGATAAACCCTGTAATGCCGGGAGTCGTTTTTATTAAATACCAACTCTGATCAGATAGATCCATTTTTACCAGTAAGTAACCAGGGAAGAATTTTCTTTCGGTAATTTTTTTCTTTCCACCGCGGATTTCTGAAACTTGTTCGGTAGGAATAACAACTTCAGCTATTAAGTGTTTATGCTCACTTTTAGAAATTCTGTTTTCAAGGCTTGCTTTAACCTTTTCTTCAGCACCAGTCTGTGTATGAACAACGTACCACTTCATATTACCTAACCATAATGTGTAAAAATTTAGAAAGAGCGAAATCAATAGAACCAATATATGCAGCTAAGATAAAAGTTATCGAAATTACAACCCAGGCCGATGCATAAAGTTCTTTTTTTGTAGGCCAAGATACTTTTTTTAGCTCAACAATTACTTCGCTGAAAAATTTTTTTACTTTTACTATCATTTTACTTCCCCTTAAAACACAAAGAACTGCGTTGCACAGTTAACCCATGTTAACTGTTGCAGTATTTTCTTTTTTAAGCAGGAGCGGTAGGAATTGAACCTACAGTCCCGGTTTTGGAGACCGGTGGTTTACCGTTAACCGACGCTCCTAGAAAGCGGTCTCTCAAAACTACTCTATTTTTTTGTTTCTTTGTGAGCAGTATGCTTTCTACAGAATTTGCAAAATTTATTTGTTTCGAGTCGTTCCTGATGTTTCTTTTTGTCTTTCTTTGTGTTGTAATTCCGACGAGAACACTCGGTACATTCTAAAGTTATTATTTCTCTCATTTTATCAAAAAAACCATTTTTCGTCTTAAGCCCTCGACCGGAATTGAACCGGTGACCCCGTCCTTACCAAGGACGTGCTCTGCCGACTGAGCTACGAGGGCACGGCGTAGAGTCTTTATTCTATTAGAATTTAGAGTTTTGTCAAGAAAAATTTTACATATTTTATTGATACTGCAATACTTAAGCTTCTGCGAAAAAAAGTTTTCCGTGGTTTTTTTTGATGCGGATTTTTTTGAATCAAACTAATTTGATAAACTTCCTTTTTCCTACTTTTACGATTCCGGGTTGATTGGCTTTTTCTGTATCGCTTTGAACTCTCTTGTTGTTAAAGTATACGGCACCTTGTTTGATAAGCCTTCTTCCTTCATTGCCTGATTTGATTAATCCAGTTGTTGTAAGTATTTCTAGGATTGCAATTGGGTTATTTTCATCGATTTTAAAAATCGGCATATCTTCCGGAAGCTCTTTTGAGCTAAATATTTTCTTGAACTGTTCTTCAGCTTTTATAGCTGTTACTTTATCATAATTCTCAGCTACTAAATATTTAGCCAGGTTAATTTTTGCTTCCATAGGTTGTAAGTCATTTTTGATTTTAGCAACATCAAATGTAGTTAGAAGTTCATAGAATTTCCACATAAGCTCATCCGAGATAGACATAGTTTTTCCAAATATCTCAGAGGCAGATTCATTGATGCCGATGTAATTCCCCAGGGATTTACTCATTTTGTTAACACCATCAGTGCCTTCAAGAAGGGGCATCATGATAACTGATTGAGGTGTTTGATTAAAGCTTTCTTGAATTTGTCTGGCCATAAGTAAATTAAATTTTTGGTCTATACCGCCGATTTCTATATCAGCCTTAAGGAATACTGAATCATATGCTTGCAAAAGGGGATACATGAATTCTAAAAGGCTCACTTCTTTTCCTTCAGAAAGCCGCTGTTTAAAGTCAGCACGGGCTACAAGTTGAGAAACTGATACCTTAGAAACAAGTTGCATGAGACTGCCTATGCTTAGTTTATTTATCCATTTACTATTAAAAACAATCCTTGTTTTTTTAGGGTTTAATATTTTGAATACTTGCTTTTTATATGTTTGGGAATTTAATTTTATTTCTTTAGGAGACATTTCTGGTCTCATTTGATTTTGCCCGGAAGGGTCTCCGATTAAAGCAGTAAAATCTCCAATGAGAAAAAAGACAGTATGTCCTAAATCTTGAAATTGTCTTAATTTTTTAAGAAGCACTGTATGCCCTAGATGGATATCTGGAGCGGTTGGGTCAAAACCAGCTTTAATTTTAAGAGGAGTATTTGATTTATTGCTTTTTTCGAGTAATTCCAAAAGCTGCGGCTCAGAAATAATTTCTGCCGTCCCTCTTTTGATTATTGCTAATGCTTCTGAAGCATTCATCAATTTTTATTCTTGAGAAAGTTTTGCGCTTAAGCCAATCTTCATTTGCTCAACGTCTACTTTTATAACAGTGACATTGAGTTTATCTTGAGGTTTAAGTCCGTCAAGGGCACCTTTATCAATTTCTGAAGAATATACTAATCCTTCGAGATCGTCTTCTAATTTAACAAAGACACCGAATCCGGTAATTTGAACTACTTCTGCCTCAAGTGTGGTACCAACAGGATATTTCTCTGCAATTTCAGACCAAGGGTTTGTTGTGAGTTGTTTTATGCCAAGAGAAATCTTTCTATTTTCAACGTCTATGCTGAGTATTTGCATTTCTATTTTCTGTCCTTTTCTCAGCATATCTTGAGGATTGTTTACTTTTTTGGTCCAAGACATATCGGATACATGAATCATGCCTTCGAGGCTATCATCTAGTTCAACGAAAGCCCCATAGTCAGTAAAGCCTCTTACTTTTCCAGTTACTTTTGAGCTGATAGGATATTTTGCTTCAGCTTCTAGCCAGGGGTTAGATTCTAGCTGTCTTATACTAAGAGATATTCTTTTGGTATTTTTGTCAATATTTACAACTTGAACCTCAACAGTATCTCCAATAGCAAAAAGTTCTTTTGGGTTAATTATCTTTTTTTGCCAGGAGATTTCAGATGAATGAACCAATCCTTCAATTCCCTTCTCGAGCTCTATGAAAATACCATAAGGAAGGATATTGACAACCTTTCCTTTTATTTTTGTGCCGATAGGGAATTTTTCGCCAATACCATCCCAAGGATCCGGAGTTTTTTGCTTTAGTCCTAAGGAAATTTTTGAAGATTCTTTACTGAAGTCAAGTATTACAACTTCAATTTTGTCTCCCACTGCAACTATTTCTGATGGATGGCTTA
Source organism: uncultured Planctomycetia bacterium (assembly GCA_964406665.1). GTDB lineage: Bacteria > Omnitrophota > Gorgyraeia > VGKH01 > JBHPFN01 > CAYOSQ01. The sequence continues at coordinate 86,203 of CAYOSQ010000002.1, forward strand.
TTCTTGACCAACTCATATCTGTAATATGAAGCAATCCGTCTATGCCTCCTAAATCAATAAAAGCCCCAAAATCAGTTATGCTTTTTACAGTACCCGATCTTGTCTCGCCAATTTTTAACTCTTCCCAGAGCTTAGTCTTTGCAGTTTCTCTTTCCATTAAAACAGCATCTTTTCTGGAAAGAATTAAGCTTCTGCGGATTTTATTGAGTTTTGCAATTTGAAATTTGAAAGGTTTATTTATTATATCTTCAGTTTTGAAACCTCTAAAGAAAGAAAGTGAATTTGGAAGAAATCCTTCAATTCCAAAGACTTCTACCATATAGCCACCCTTTACTTGTCTCCTAACTTTTCCTTCAACAAGATCTTTTTCTTTAAAGTTTTCACTTATTCGTTTCCAGCCCTGAAGTTTGTCTGCTTTTTCTTTAGAAAGTATCACTCTGCCTTCATCATCTTCTATTATTTCCACTAAAACCTCAGCCTCATCGCCGACTTTTACTTCTCCAGGCTCGGGAAACTCATCTTTAAGGATAACGCCTTCAGACTTGTATCCAATATCAATAAGAACTTCTTTTTCGGTTATCCCAACAACGGTACCCTTAATAATCTCTCCTTCCTGAATATCTTTTAGCGATTGCTCGTAGAGCTCTGCTAAGCTACTTTGTTTTTCCTCTACCATTAAATATCCACCTCTCTTTTCTCGATTTTTTCTTTTTGGTTTGCAAATTAAACATTCGCAAGTAATCAATTATCTTCTAAAACTAGCAAATTGTCAATAGTTATTATTATGTTGGGGAAAATCGGAAAAATGAATAAAACTATTTATTTTAAGCATCTGATTTTCTCGACTATTTTTTTTGCAGATAGCTCGTTAGAATCGTTCTTATCTATTTCAAATGGATTACCGAATTTTATTCTGGTTTTTGCAAATCTAATGAATCTTGCTCCTTTCGGAAGTGCTTTTTCTGCGCCGCTTATAGCCACCGGCAGGATAGGCACTGAAGCTTTTCTTGCAAGTAACCCGATTCCGGGTTTTACATCTAAAATACTTAAATCATTAATTCTCTTTCCTTCTGGAAATATCAGTAGACCCTCACCTTGTTTAAGTCTTTTTATTGCCTCTTTTATGGCAGAGATGTCGCTTTTGTTTCTTTTTATAGGGAAGGCTTTATTGTTGTTTAACCAAAATCTAAAAAGCCTAATTTTGAATAGTTCTTCTTTTGCCATAAAGTTTAATTTTCTGGGACAGGCGATTCCCAATATTACAGGATCTATAAGGCTTACATGGTTACTGGCTAAAATGAATCCTCCTTTTTTAGGGATATTTTCTTTTCCAGTAACTTCTAAGCGAATAAATGGTTGTAGGATAATAAAGCATGTTGATATGGATAGCCAGTAGAGAGACATTGCTAGATTTGTTTTAAGACTCGTTCACCAAATTTAATTAGTTTTTCTGCTCTTTTAAGGGAGGCGGCTTCTGCATATATTCTAACTAAAGGTTCTGTTCCGGAAGCCCTAAACATCAGCCAGCATTCATTTTCAGCAATTAATTTCAAGCCGTCAAAATCTTTAACATCAATTACTTTGTTTCCTGCAATTTCTTTTAATGATTTCAGCCTAAGAACATTTGGTTTTTTCCCCTTAAGTTTAAGATCAGAGCGTAAATAGTAGTAACGGCCAAATTTTTTCTCCATTTCAAAAAGGAGTTTCTTTATGCCGCTTTTTTTGTAAGCCATTGCCTCAAGAAGTAAAAGACCTGATAAAATTCCATCTCTTTCAGGGATATAGCCTTTGTATCCGATTCCTCCTGCTTCTTCTCCGCCAATAAGTATGTCTTCAGTATCCATCAGGTCAGATATGTATTTAAATCCAACCGGGGTTTCAAAAAGCGGAAGGTTTAAATGTTTACTAACCTTATCAATTTGATTGGTTCCAGCTATGGTTTTTATAATGCCTCCGGATAACTTTTTGTTTTTAACTAAATGCAGGGCTAGCAGAGGAAGAATTTGCTGTGGATGTAAAAAGTTTCCTCCTTCAACAACAGCCGCGATTCTATCCCCGTCACCATCAAGAACAAGACCAATCTTATAATTTTCTTTTTTCATTTTCTTTAACATTTCTTGAAGATTTTCAACTACTGGCTCAGGTCTCAGTCCGCCAAATGAAGGATTAAGACTGTTATTCATAAATTCTAACTTAATAGATGAGCCCTTTAAAATATCCTTCATATATCCGTTTCCACTACCAAACATAGCATTTACTAAAACCCGACACTTTAAAGTTTTGATCTTGCTCAAATTAATATAAGAACGAAGAAACTTTATGTAAGCGGTGGTTAGGTTTTTATACAAGATTAGATTCTTCTTTTTGGCAGTTTCAATGGAAAGCTGTTTTATCTGATTTTTAAATAAAAGCTTTTCTACTTTATTAGTTATAGTTTTCGAAGCAGCTCCACCTGAAGATGATTTAATTTTAATCCCGTTAAATTCGCTGGGATTATGACTTGCAGTAATCATGATGCCAGCGGTAAATGATGAGTTTTTTACAGTAAAGCTCAGCATTGGAGTGGTAACGAATCTATCTGATAGAATAACCTTAATTTTATTTGCTGCTACAATACAGGCAACTATTTCTGCATATTTTTCAGACAAAAATCTAGTATCATATCCTATCGCAATAATTTTTCTTTTCTTTCTTTTTGTTTCCTCAGTGTTAATCCAATCGCTGATTGCTTGAGCAACTGCTTTGACATTCTCAAATGTAAAATTGTCAGAAATAACCCCTCGCCAACCATCAGTCCCAAATTCAATTTGTTTTTTTCTACTTTGCATTCCTCAGCCCCTTGATTGTTTTATGTATGTTTTTTGATTTGAATATATATGTTCCAGCAGCTAAGATGTTAGCTCCATTTTTAACAGCAGTTTTGTATGTCTGTGCATTAATCCCGCCATCTATTTGGATATCTCCCTGGAATGATTTTCTTATAGTTCTAAGCTTCGGCATTACTGAATGCATAAATTTCTGACCACCAAATCCCGGATGAACGGTCATTACTAAAACCATATCAACAAAATCTAAATAAGGCTTAATTTTTGAAAATGGTGTTTCTGGATTTATCGCAACAGCAAGGTCAACACCAAATTTTTCTAGCTTCTTTTTTTGTTTTAGAAATGCTGTTTTGTTGATCGTTTCAACGTGAACGCTTATTATATCCGCACCCGCTTTTACAAAACTATTAATATATTTAAAAGGATTTTTTATCATTAAATGCGCATCTAATGGTAAATCAGTAACTTTTCTTAGCCAGCGAACAACTACAGGCCCAATAGTGATATTGGGAACAAAATGACCATCCATTACATCAATGTGGATTAAATCTGCGCCGGCAACCTCCACCTTTTTTATTTCTGCTTTTAAATTACTAAAGTCCGCAGCTAAAAGCGACGGTGATACATAGATTTCTCTTTTCATTTTTTCTTATATAGACCTTTCTTTTTTATATATTTTAGGACTTGTTCGGGAATTTGATAACGCACTGAAGTTCCCTTGGCCAATTTTCTCCTAATGCTAGATGAAGAGATTCCTGAATCTGGTATACTTAACGGTATATAGTTTCCGGGGACACGATTTAGCTTAAAACCAGGTCGGTTAACAACCACAAATTTAACTATTCTGGAAATTTCCTTAATGTCTTTCCATTCTTTCAATTCTTTTAGGGAGTCTGTGCCTATAATAAACATTAACTTTCTTTTATTGCTTAGTTTTTTATGAAATGATTTTACAGTGTCAACTGTATATGATCTCCCTTTCCTTTTGATTTCCAGACTAGATGTAGATAATTTAGCGTTATTTCTAATGGCTAATTTTACCATCTTTAGTCTATCTTCTGCAGAAGCTAGGCTGTAAGTAGATTTATGTGGGGGGATAAAACAAGGAACAAAAACAATATTTTTTAGTCCAAGTTTATTGCATACTTCTTCAGCTATAATCAGATGTCCGATGTGTATGGGGTTAAATGTTCCTCCGAATAAAGCAGTATCTTTCACTTTCTTACTTGACCTTTTCCAATAACAGTATATTTATAAGTTGTAAGTTCTTCTAAAGCCATTGGTCCTCTGGCATGCAGTTTGTCAGTGCTAATACCTATCTCACTACCTAAGCCAAATTCGTATCCATCAGTGAATCGTGTGGAGGCATTTACGTAAACACAGGCGGAATCTACAAGTTTCAAGAATTCTTCAGCGTTCTTTTTTGTTTTTGTGATAATGGCGTCAGAGTGTCCCGAGCCGAATTGGTTAATGTGTTCAATTGCTTCCTTTGTATTCTTAATAACTTTGACGGAGAGGATCAAATCAAGATATTCCTCTTCCCAATCTTTTAGGGTTGCATTTTTTATCCACTGACCACATATTTTCTTGGTCAAGGGACATCCACGTATTTCAACACCAGATTCCTTAAGTTTTTTTATAGTTCCCGGTAAAAACTTTTTGGCAACATCTTTATGGACAAGTAATGTTTCCATGGCATTGCATACTGAAGGTCTCTGAATCTTGGCATTAAGGCTAATCTGCTCTGCCATTCTTAAATCTGCTGTCTTATCAACGTAGGTATGGCATACTCCTTTGTAATGTTTGATTACAGGAATTTTAGACTTTTTTGCAACATTTCTAATCAGGCCTTCCCCACCACGTGGTATCACCACATCAATATATTTAGCTAGGCTTAAGAAAATATCTACTGCTTTTCTGTTCTTAGCCTGAATAAGATTTATTGATTCTTTTGGTATGCCATTATTTTTTGCTGCGTCTCTTAAGATTCTGAAAATAGCATTATTTGAATTAAGTGCTTCAGAGCCGCCTTTTAAAATTACTGCGTTAGATGATTTAAGGCAAAGGCCGATACAGTCAGATGTCACGTTTGGTCGTGATTCATAGATTATGGCAATTACACCTATGGGCATCCTGACTTTAGAAATTATTAAACCATTCGGTCTTCGGCGTGAACTAATTGTTTCCCCTATGGGATCCTTCAGTTTTGAAATTTCTCGAAGAGACTCCGCCATTAGTTTAATCCTGGTGTCTGTAAGAGTTAATCTATCAATTAATGATTTAGTCATACCGCTTCTTTTGGCTGCCCTTATGTCTTTATGGTTCTCAGTTATTATTGTAGATTTATGTTTTAGTAGTGCTGAAGCCATGGCTTTTAATGCTTTATTTTTAGTTTCTGTAGAAACAGAAGGAAGCAAGTATGAAGCAGTTTTTGCCGACCGAGTTAAATTTACAATATATTTATTTAAAGAATACATATGCTACCTTCCTCTGTAGGTTATTGCTAGATTGTTTCTGTGCACAGCTTCTTTCGCGACCCTTGAGCCTTTTATTTTGCAGAGTTCTTCATTAGAGAAGCCAGCTCTTCCTTTTGCTATTTCCTTTCCATTTTCATCAACAATAGCAACAATATCTCCTGAATGAAATTTTCCATCAACGCCGATTATGCCAGGACAGAGTAAACTTTTATTCCTTTTTAAAAGTGCATCTTTTGCCCCACTATCAATTACTATTTTACCAGTAGGTTTTACGCCGAAAGCAATCCATCTTTTTTTTGCTAACATTTTGCTGGTTTTTGGAGTAAATAATGTACCAATAGTTTTACCAGATAAAATTTCAAGGATTACATTTTTTGTTTTTCCATTGGCGATTACACATGGTATTTTTGAGTGAATCGCAATTCCTGCTGCATCAAGTTTGGAAATCATTCCACCTTTTGAAATATTTCTCTTGTTTGTATCTTTTGCCAGTTTTTCAATGTCTCCATCGATATTTTCTACAAGAGATATAACTTCTTTCTGGGAATGCTTGCCCTTATAGAGACCGTCAACATCTGAAAGAAGTATGAGTAAATCAGCATCAATTAGACTTGCAACTAGTGCTGAAAGGCGGTCATTGTCACCAAATTTGATTTCGTCGGTAGATACCACATCATTTTCGTTAACAATCGGAATTATCCTATTTTCTATAAGAGAGTTAATGGTATTTTTAGCATTTAAATATCTTGAGCGAATCTGAAAATCATCCCAGGTAAGCAATACTTGAGCACAGCGAAGTTGTTTCTTTTTAAATATCGCGATATAAGCTTGCATGAGAATGTTTTGCCCTACAGCAGCAGCGGCCTGTAGGCAAGAAAGCTTATCAGGCCTACATGTAAGCCCAATCTCTGACATGCCGCAGGCTATCGCACCTGAGCTAACTATGATAATTTCTGTCCCTGTTCCATAAATAGCAGCAATTTGATTGGAAAGCTGTTTAATCCTAACTTTATCGAGCTTACCTGTTTTGGAAGATATTATACTCGAGCCAATCTTAATTACTATTCTCTTAATTTTTGTTGAAAATTGATTTCTCATAGGTCTTCTTTATTATTTCCAAAAGTTCTTTTATTCCATCAGAATTAAGCGCTGAAATAGCGTATACTTTTTGCGCCAATTGTTTTTTAAACTTTTTTACTGGTTCTTTGTTCTCTAAAAGATCGATTTTATTGACAACAACAATCTGTGGCTTTAAAGCTAGTTTTCTGCTATATAGTTTTAACTCCCTATTAATTGATGTAAAGCTTTCTACAGGATTTTTGTCAGAAGATGCAATATCAACTAAATGAATAAGCACGTCAGTTTTTTCCACGTGTTTAAGGAATTTATCTCCTAGCCCTTTACCTTGATGCGCTCCTTCGATTAGTCCGGGTAAGTCTGCTACTGTTAATGAAGAATTTTCGTAAGTTATGGTTCCTAGAATCGGATCTTTTGTTGTAAAAGGGTAGTCAGCAATTTTAGGCTTTGCGTTAGTCAGTCGACTTACAAGAGTAGATTTTCCAGCGTTGGGAAGTCCGATTATTCCGATGTTAGCGATTAATCGTAGTTCAAATCTAATCTTTTTTTCTTCGCCAACTTTGTTATCAATGAGCTTTTTTTTAAATGCGTTGCCTCTGCCGCCATCTCCACCTTTGGCGACAATCAGCTTTTCTCCATCAACTGTAAGTTCTCTCAGAAAAGTTTTTTTGTTAACATCTTTTATGACGGTTGATAGGGGAACAGGTATTAAACAATCTGAGCCCTCGCGACCTTTTTTTTTGTTGCTTCCGCCGTGTTTTCCGTTTTCAGATTTGAAATGTTGTCTAAACTTGAAATCTCGTAAAGTATGAAGCCTTTTATCAGCTATAACAATAATATCCCCTCCTTGTCCTCCATCTCCTCCATCTGGACGGGGATACCTTAATAACTTATCGTGGTAAAAACTTCTGCAGCCTTTTCCGCCATTTCCTGCTTTTACGAATATTTCAGCTTCGTCTATAAATGGCATTTTGTTTCAAATTATTTTACTGTAATTTCTTTTATTTGTAGTTGAGTTTTTTTCTGTCGGTGGCCTTTTTTCCAGCGTAGGCCTTTCCTTCTTTTATATTTGAAGCTAATCACTTTTTTGTCCTTTTTCTGCACAACAACTTCTGCGGTAACTTTTGCACCTTTTACATGTGGTTGTCCTATTTTAACATCTTTTCCGTCTGAGATAAGCAATACATCACTTAAAGTGATTATTTTCTTGTCTTTAACCGGGAGTTTTTCAACATCAATTACGTCGCCGGATTTAACAACATATTGTTTTGCGCCTGTTTCAATTATTGCGTACATTTGTTTCCCCCTGTCATTTCAATAATCCTAGTTTATTTTTAGCCTGCCTTTTCCACCGCAGTAAGGACAAGATTTATAGTAAGCAGAGTCAATTGGTCTATATGTTCTTTTACGTGTCATTTCAACCAATCCTAGCTTAGATATTCCTAGGACATCAGTTTTTGCACGATCTTTACTAAGGGCATTTTTCAGAGCTGATAATACAGCTCTTCTATTTTTTTCCCTTTCCATGTCTATAAAGTCGATTACAATTATTCCACCTATGTCTCGAAGTTTCAATTGGCGTGCTATCTCAGGGGCTGCATCTAAGTTTACACGAAGAGCAGCTTGTTCTGGAGCACCTTTATTTGTATAGCGACCACTGTTTACGTCAATTACGCTTAAGCCTTCGGTAGATTCAATTACAATATATGCACCAGATTTTAACTTTGCCTTCTTCTCATAAAGCCTTTCGATATCTTCGTTTATTTTACCAGCCTCAAAAATTGGCTTTTCTTTTGAATAAAGCTTAATCTTTTTAACAAAATTTCTTCCGAGAAAATTTCTGGCGAAACGCACGACATTATTATACTCGTATTTAGAATCAATATATAGGGTGTCTATTTCTTCAATAAATTGGTCTCTCATAATGCGATATATGAGACCGAACTCCCTGTGTATTAAAAGAGGAGCAACCTTTTTCTGACTATTTCTTTTGATATTTTGCCAAAGACGCGCTAAAACTTTTGCATCTCTTGCAATATCTCTGCCATCTTTTTTTAAAGCAGCTGTTCTAACAACATATCCTCTATTTTTGAAGATGACGTTTTTATCAATTACTTGTTTTAGTCTTTTTCTCTCCTCTTTATTTTCAATCTTTCTAGATATGCCTACCTGATGCTGTGAAGGCATGTGTACTAAATATCTTCCCGGTAAAGAAATGTATGTTGTTAGTCTTGGCCCTTTTGTGCTAAAGGGTTCTTTAACCACTTGGACCAATACTTCTTCTCCCACCTTGAATTTTTTAGCTGGTTTCTTTTCTTTAGTTTGTTTTTTCAATCCTCTAAGTGGCCAAAATACATCGTCTGGCATATCGTCTTCAAGAAGAGGATTGGTTAACTCAGACATATAAAGAAATCCATTGCGTGGTTCACCAATGTCTACAAAAGCAGCATTGATTGATGGGACAATCGACTGAATTTTCCCTTTGTAGATATTGCCAAGAATAGTCTCTTGGGTAGATACTTCTACATAAAAATCTTCCAAGCGACCATCTTTTACAATGGCGATACGGTTTTCCTTTGAAGCAACATTTATTAGAATATATTTGCTCATCTCTAAAGTTTAATCATTAACTGTTGTTCTTCTCTATATTTCAGCAGGTGGAGTTACATTTGGTGTAATGATATGAGGTGTGATAAAAATAAGGAGATCAGTTTTTTCTGTAGTAATTTCCTTCTTTTGGAATAAAAGGCCTAAAAGCGGAATGTCTCCTAATATCGGAACTTTCTTGCGAGTATCAATTGTTTTATCTTTTATCAAACCAGCGATAACTAAAGTTTCGCCGTCTTTTATCATTACCCTAGTTGAAGTTTCCTGGGTTGTCAAAATCGGAATAGTTGCTTGTTCAAAGGTTACTTCCCCTGCTTGATCGCTAACCTCAGGTTGAATCTCTAACGTTACAAAACCAGCTTGATTTATATGTGGAGTTACCTTGAGAAGTATCCCAAACTCAAGATATTCCCATCCCGAAACTTGCCATTTTGCCTGATCAGAGTTATAGGTGTATTGTCCGACAGGCCATTTTGTACCAACTGTTATGGTAGCAGGTTGGTTATCTAAGGTTACAATTCTTGGATTAGATAATGTGTTGGTATCTGTTCTACTATAAAGTAGTTCCATTACAGCTTGAACACCGGCAAAATCTAATGTACCAAATTTGAATTCTTCATCCTCGGGAGCTGGAAAGTTTGAATCCTTCAAATATTTATTTTCGCTATGTTGAGTAAACGGCCAGAGCATTGGTCTGGCAGCACCATAGGCAGTAGCTTGAAGAGTCCAATCAATACCCAGCTTGTCAGAATCATTAAGCTTGGTTTCAATCACCTTTGCCTCTATTAAAACTTGTGGTGTGACGATATCAAGGGCAGGGATTATCTCTGAGACCTTTTCCATATTGCTTGCGCTATCAGAAATCATCACAGTGTTTGTTCTTTCGTCATAGTTAATTTTTCCCCTTGAAGTAAGAATATCTTTTATAGAGTCGACTACTTCGCTGGCTTTAGCAAAATTTAACACAAACACTTCGGTTATTAAAGGTTCCTGCTCTTTGAGTTCTTTCTCTAGCCTTCTTTTTTCAGATAATTTCTCTAGAGTATTAACAACAATTATATTGTCTCTGCGTTCATAGCCGTACCCGTATGTTTTTAAGATTACATCCAATGCGGTTTCCCAGGGTACGTCTGTAAGCTGTATGGTTACATTTCCTTCAACTTCTGGTCCAGGAACTATATTTACGCCACTTTTATACGAGATAATCCTTAAGACGTTACGAATGTCCGCATCACGAAAGTCCAAAGTTACATTTCCAGGAGTAGTCATCGCAAGCTCTTCCATGGTGTCAACTTCTACTTGTTGGTTATTATCTTGTGCTAAAAGCGCAGTATTGCCAAATGAAAAAAACAAGAACAGCACCGCAATAAAAACTTTAAACATGTCAATCCTCCTTTATTTCAATCCTAATTTTTTTTGACCCTTGAAGAAATTCGACCCCGTTTGAATATACATTTAAAATTTCGAAAGATCCAATTTTGTCTCCAATGCCCATAACCTGACCATTGATGATGGCAAATGATTTTGAATTGTTATCATAAATAATTCCTTCAAGCCTTATGTCTCCGGCTTCATGGAGTGGCTCGAAACTGAGGATGTATCCGTCACTAGTAACAAGCGGTATAAAAGGATCTTTCTTATTTTTACTATCATATATGAATTGTTCTCCTGCTGCAAGTGTGACAGCCAAGAACAATAAAATTAGGAAAATAATAATTATTCTATAATTACTCATTTTTCGATTACAAAAATATCAACAATTAATCTTACAATATGTTTTGTCGTACTCTTTTTGCTGGCAGCGACTTCAAATTCACTGATGCGCATAAAAATGTCGCTATTTTCAATATTATTTAAGAATTCTCCAAATTTGTGATAACCAGAGCTTGCCTCTATTGAAACCGGTATTTTATAATAAATTCCGGTATCAGAAGTAAATACTTTTTCACGAGAGTCCCTTAGCGGCAACATTTGAATAATCTTAACATTGGCATCGTTGGCGATTCTTGATAAATCTTCTAAGATTAGAGGTAGTTCTTCTTCCTCTGGTATCATATTTTCGATATTGCCGAGATTCTCCTTCACAGCTTCATATCTTTCTTCGAATTTTTTCAATCTTTTAATATCTGCTCGTGCTTGCTTTACTTCTTGGCTAAGCTTGTTGTGTTTAGTGCTTAATTCTGACAAACCGCGGAATTGTGGGCGCAAAAACAAAAAGAAATCAAGAAGCAAAATTATGATAGCAGCTGAGATTAGAATGGTTTTCTGTACAACATTCTTATCAAGCTTTATTGGTAGTGAGTCTAATGAAATATTCATTTTAGATATGTATCAATTACAAAGTCTACGACCTCTGTGTTTTTTATTTGTCTTCTTTTGATGGAAACAACTTCTGAGCTGGCACAGTCTTTATAAAATTGACCGTCTTTTTTTAGAACCGATGAAAACTTGTTTACCAATATTATTTCTTTACCTTTTTTTGATACAGAGCTTCCTTCGATCGTTAATCGATTAGCTTGAAATATAATCCACCTAATCCAAATGCCGCTAGGAATGATATCGCTTATCCTATTAAGTTTTTGTGACCACAAAATTCTATCTCCTGAGGTAACTCCTTCAATAGATTTAGCCTTATTATCAAAACTGTTTATCTCCTTTTTGAATAAATCTACTTTTTCTTTTTCTGGCTGAAGTGCGTTCCAATTTGAACTCAGTACTTTATAAGCACACCCTCTAATTATTCCAACACCAGCTAATAAAACATGAATAACCACCAATATAATTATGACTCCGGCACAGACGAGTATCAAATTTTCCCTCGGAATGTCGATTTTAAATTTGGACTCTTTTTTCTTTAGTCCATCAGGAACAAGGTTTAGTTCTATCATTTAACGTAATGCCAACCCCGTGGCAATGGCAAATTTACTAGCGTTTGACTCTAAATACTTTTTGTCGATTTTCTCAGATATGTCGAGATTTGCAAAGGGATTCCAGAGCACAGTGTCTACAGACAAATTTTCCTTGAAGAAATCCACAGATCCGTTTAGATAGGCTCCTCCGCCACTTAAGTAAAGTGTGGTGATTTGGGGGTTGCCCTGTGTCTCATAATAATCGAATGAGAGACGGATTTCATTTGCTAAATTAGAAAATATCGATTCACTGGCAAGGTTAACATTATCCCATTTTTCACCTGGGTTAAATTTTATTTTTTCTGCTTCAGACTGCTCAACCCCGAGCATATTTACAATTCTTTTAGTAATGTCTTTTCCGCCAGCAAAAATATCCCTCATGAATCTAGGTAATTTATTGTTTAGTATGTTAAGACTACAAAAACTTGCACCAATGTTTAAAAGAGCGAATGATTTAGCGTCAAGGCCTTCTTCTTTTTCTGAATCACTGAATGAATTGAAAAAACAGTTAGTTAAAGCAATTGTATCAATGTCAATTAAATTAAGATCCAACCCAGCTTCTTTGATATCTTGAATCCTTTTTTCAATAGATGGTATTTTTGCTGCGGCAAATAGTACCAGCATGTTATCATTTGATGAAGCATCTTCAAGTATACAGCAATCAAGGATAACTTCATTAATAGCAAACGGTATATATTTTTCAGCTTCAAAACTAAGAGCATTTTTTACCTCAGCAAGTGGCATTCTAGGCATATGTATGCATCTGGTTACAACTCCGTGACCAGATATAGAAACATTAACTGATTTATTTTCTATCTTATTGTCAGTATACAACTGTTTTAATGCTTGAGAAATTGAGAAGTTTTCCATGCCTTGAGAAGCGGCATTAATAATAACTTGTTTTTCTTTTAAGTTGATTAATTCCATTAATTTTATGCTTGAAGAACCAATATCTAAACCTACGTTTGAGCCAGGTTCTTCTTTAGAGCTGCCTGCAGGGATAAGATCCTTGAGTTCCAAGATTTTATTTTTTATTTTATCAAAATCAAATTTCATAATTTTCAGTTTATTAAAAATGGCTCTGATCTAGCTCTGACCTTTTCAAGTATTATATCATTAGATTTTTCTTCACTATCAAGCTTATAAATGTCATCTTTTTGCGTAATTTTGTTTTCGTTGGTTTCAGAATTATCTAGCTGCGAGCTTTCAGTAGATCTTCTTTTGAGAAAAGTTCTTTGCTGTTTTTCTTTAAATGGATCGTCTACCGTTTTCTTAATTGCTGTTGTTTTGTTTTTAGGCTTTGAGTCTTCCTTTAAAATGCTTTTGACCCAAAGGTTAAACATAAAAATTAAAAATACAAATATTACCACTAGAGGAATTCCAATTTTGACTAATAATTTACTAACATCTTTTTTTGCCATTTTCGCTACTCCTTAACTTCTTCAAAAACAACTTTGTCGGTTATATCATT
>CAYOSQ010000002.1:99578-259242 GCA_964406665.1 uncultured Planctomycetia bacterium
AGTAAAGGCTACAAAAGTTCTCATTGTGGGAAAATATGGAGGTGACGCACCTTCAGCCATTCGTCCATCGTACACAAAGTTTCTGCCAAATCCAGATAACTGAACTCCTGTCGAGCCAGAAAAGGTACCAAAAGCACCATAAAATTGCGTAATTACACCTCCTAAAATCGTTGCTGTTCCTCGGGGTCCTACTCCTTGGTCAGCATAATCAACGACAGTGCAAACTCCATTTCTAGCCATGATTGTGCCATGAATATTAACATCATTAGGGCAGCTAGTTCCAATTAAGATATCTCCCCCCCAAGAAAGAATTCCTAAAATGTTATCATAGGCATCGGCGTTAATGGGAGGCCCTCCATCAAAGTCTTCATAAAAAATGTTATTAGTAATTTCAATATCACTTTGACTAGATATTGTTACCTTAGAATCTTTTTGTACAGTTCCCATGAGCGAGCTTATGGCGCCATCAGTGTAGATTATAACACCTAAATCATCGAGCCCGTCAGGTTTTCCGCTATAAACTTCTGGTGGAGGCATTGGTGAATCAACAAGTTGTACCGTTGTTTCAACAGCAGCATCATCAACTGTAATAATTTTAGTTGTCGCTCCTTGAGTAATAGTGTAAGTAGCGTTACCACCAACATCAGTACCTAAAATAATATCTCCGTCACCTTTAATGTAAATTCCTGCAGTTAAGCTTCCTCCATCATTGGGGACATAAATTCCATCAACCAATGCACCAGGAATTTCTCCATAGGCCTGTTCTTGTAAATCTTGTTGTGTGACTGAAGATGCGAGATTGATTTCATTTGCTCCTCTTTCGTAACCAGAGTTGAAGACGGGTATGTCATGAGGTGGATTAGAATCAGCATCAAGCAGTATTGGTGGCCAATCATCATAAAATCTTGCATTTTGTATATGTTGAGTAACAAGGCCATCAAACGTAGGGTTTGAATAAAAGCTATAACGTTCATTGGTATGAAGCGGACCGGTAAAATTTGTATCATCTGTAAACCAAACGGTTGTGCCGCTCTCCATCCTATGGTGATCAGTAAAAAGTGCATAGCGCGCAAAATTATCATGCTGAATCTGTATGGTAAAATCTCCGGATAAGACAATATTTCTTTTCATTGATTCTATCGAGCTGCTGCTTTCTATTGCATAGTCAAAAGGGATGCACCAAATTTGATCACTGCAAGGTGAGCAAGATTGAGATGATAAGCAGTGGTTGAAGCCTTCATCTGGAACTCCGCAATAAGGAGAAGTAGTTTCTGTTACAGTTATTTTGTAAGAAACAGTATGCAAGTCCTCTCCAATTTGAAGTGGATTATCACAAGCACCTTCATAAATTCCTTGATCGTTAAATTGGCTGTATTGCTCCAGGAACCAAATTCCCCCCTCGCCTGCTGGGCCGCAAGCCCTTTGCGCCCTGTTTCTAATTTTCCATGGTCGTTCATTGCTTACATTGTTAAGCATTTCGCTGTTAATCAACAAATTTAGTTTATTTAAAGCGCAGTTTGCACCGGCCTCAGCAAGATAAAACGCTTGTGTAGATTTCTTATCTGTTTCAACAGAAAAGCGCTGTCCGACAGTTCTTAAGATGAAGGCACTTCCAAGAACAATAAGTATAACTAAAGTCAAAATGCTTAAAAGTAAAACAACAGCTTTTTTATTTGTTTTTCTCAATCTATTCCTCCAAGAATTAACTAAAAGATGTTTCTTAGCAGTACCTGGCTTCTAAGTGAGTGCTGAATCTGTCTTCCAGAAATCATAGTATCGCTTCCGCTAATTTCAAGTGTTACTAAATCTGCAATTGGGCTGCTATCATCAGGATTGATTTGGAAATTTATAATATTTTCCGCAACAACATCTTCCCTGACAGGATTGTCCGCATCATCTAAAACTTTTCTTAGAAGCTGGTTATCTGCGCCAAGCTCATATTGAACATATTTATATTCAAATGTTAAGCAGCTAGCATCTTCATCAAGACATGCAACTTCTCTGCATCCCCACGTTAGTGGCGCTGACCAGCGTTTTTGGTCATTACAGTCAAGATAAAGGGACATCTTTAGCACGTCAGTGCCATTAATTCCAGTATCATCACTGTAGCTTGCCTTGTATGTTGTTTCGAATCCGGACTCTCTTAATTCTTTAACAATCTTATTAATGGCGTTACTGGTTTGTTGCTGAAGACCAATCTTTATTTCTGATTGCATCCATGAATCTTGTCCTACTATTAGTACAGTGATTACTCCAGCGACTAAAAACGTTAATATTAAAGCTACAACAAGAAGTTCAATGATCGAGAACCCGTCACGCTTTTTTCTACTTAAAAAATATGATATCAAAAAATACTCCGATTAAAACTATCTTCTTGATAAAAATGTTGTAACTTCAGCAGGTGAGTCTAGCATATTATTGAGATTCGCATCTTCTCCGCCATCGATTTGTCCGTCGAGATCAGAATCTTCTCCAATTACCTTATCAGGTTTTTGTTGCCAGCTGACAAAAATTGAGATTTTTATAAGGTCGGGGTTTGTATCATCAATATAGCTAACCCCTTTACCGTTTAATCCAGCCGGATCAAAGGCAATTTGGTCAAAATTTAACTTTATTAGATCTATGTCTTCAGCTACTATTTCCTCCATCTTGGCTTGGCAGGCTTCTAAAGCAAGTGAAGTGTTAGTCGCAAGTTTGACTAATTCAAGACAGGTGACATACCCGCCCAGTAAAGCAATTAAAGCTACAGCCATAATCATGGCCGCAACTAATAATTCTGCCAGCGAGAAACCACTGCTTGTTTTTAATATTTTCAGCACTTTTAAATGTAAAACTGATACTTTTTTGGAATAGAAAATATAAAAGAATATTATCTAAGTTAATATTTTCATTGTACTTGCAAATAATTTAAAAGTCAATTAATTTTATTTATTTTTAAGCCTCAAAAGCCATTCTTTTGAAGGTTTGTGAGAGGAATCTTTTTTAAGCGTGGTTTTAAACTGCTGCTTGGCAGCATTGATACTACCTTGTTGCAAGTACAGTAGTCCTAGGTTGAAATACGGATCTGGTTTCTCAGGAAATAGGGAAATAACTTTCTCAAAGCAGGCTTTAGCAATTGCTAATTGTCCTTTTTTAGCATGGAACATGCCAATGTCTGTATAGATTTTTTCAGGTGGAGAATTTACACTAAAGATCTCTTTATGCTCTTCATTTTTTAGTAATTGGTCTTGAATAATTCTTGAAGAAATATTAATGCCCAGAGAAGCATAGAAAGCCGATTTAGATTTATCGTATTCTTCTTTAGCGTAATATGCTGCAGCTAGATTCAAATGTATATAATTTAAGGTAGGATTAACCGAAAGAGCGTGATTAAACTCCTCTATTGCCTTATCAGTTTTTCCTGTATAAAGGCAAAGCAGGCCTCTTCCAGTTAGCGTTTCTGCATTTTGAACATTAGGGTAAAGCTGATCAATTTTATTGTAAAAACTTAGCGCGGTTTCGAAATCACCTTTTGCCGAATAGAGGCTCGCAAGACTTGCCAGTATCGAAAAAGAAGTATTATTTATGGTATATGCTTGCATATATTCTATTTCAGCTAAAATATACTGCCTTTTCGCTTGATAAATATTTCCTAAGTTGCTGCGGGCTATAGAGCTAAATGGTTCAAAATGGATAATTCTTTTGTAAAAGGCAACGGGGTCTTTCCACGTCTTATTTTGCTGGAAAGTTAGAAAAGAGTATGTGCTTAATAATATTATTAAGAGTGCATAGGTAATTTTTCTATAGGAGATTTTTTTTAGGATCAATGTTAGAATTATAAAATAACCAATTGAAGATACATATATAAAATGTTCAGCAATACTTGCATTTATTGGGAATAATCCAGATTGTGGTAGCAAGGCAACAAAAAACCAAAATCCTGAGAAAAATATAAGCTTGTTTTTTCGAAAGCAATAAATCAACAAAATTAGAATTAATACAATAGCTACTACAGAACTAAAAATGCTAATATCAAATATTGTAGTTATGTCGTCAATTGATCTTCTCATGTGTAGATTTATTGGACAAACAAGCATTCCTAGATAGAGGCACACAACATAGGCAAATGTCAAAATTCTTGAGTAAAACGGTGCTGGCGGTGGACCAAGATCTGGGGAACCACCCTTAAGAAAAAAAAAGGCTCTGGTGGCTACGTAGAGTATTGTTATTAAGATAAACGGCAAATACTTTTTAAGGTTACTCTTGTTTTTTTCTGCGCTTAAAGGAAAGGCTAAATCAGTCAGAAAAATTAAAGCGGGAAATACAATAGCGAGTTCCTTAGATAGTAATGCAAAAATAAAGCATAGCATTGATAATAAATACTGGAATTTAGCTTTTTTGTGTGACTCAGATGAACTTCTGTAAAATATTAAGCTCAGTAACATAAAGATTAAAACCATAGAGTCGGCTCTGCCAGATATATAGGTAACAGTTTCAGTTGCGATTGGATGGCAGGTAAATAATAAAGAGGCTGCCAGAGAGACAAAAAAATCTTTTGAAAGCTTAGATAATAGCAAGAAAAATAGAAAAGCTCCAATTGAATGAAGCAAAATATTGGTAATATGGTAACCTAAAGGATTAAGCTTTCCTATTTGGTAGTCGATTAGATAAGTTATATTTTGAAGTGGTCGATAAAAAGCAGATGTTTCTGTGCAGCCATAGAAAAGATCAGTCTTGAAGATTTCAAAAAAGTTGCTGCTATTCCTTATTAGATGGTTTTTTTCAACCAGACCTTCATCATCCCAGATAAAAGGATTTTGTAATGAATTAGCGTAAACAGTTACGCTAATTATCAGGATTAATATTAACGCGATTATGTTTTTATTTTGTGGCATGTTGAGGAAAAATCATTAGTTTTTTTAGTCAGAGTCTACCAGCATGTGACGCTAGATAAAACTCCACCTGGAGTAATTCTATAGCAGTTTACTCCCATTGTGCTGGATTCAGGGTTAGCAGTTATCGTATAGCTAGTTGTGGTCATTCCTGAGCCACCAACGCCGGCACAGTTAATCTCATAACCACTATGTGCCTGTCCGTCACAATAATCTACATTAATAAATGGAGGTGAGGTGTTCAGTAGATTGTTATAGTCATCAGGAAAAGTCATAAAAGTTGTGAAATATGTTTCTATCGCGGCTGAGATGGTCTGAAGAGTAGATTGAGCAGCATGCTGGTTGGCACCTTGTCTGGATTTAAGTAGACTAGGTACTGCGATAGAAGTAATAATTGCCACAATTGCCACTACAACCATCATTTCAATGAATGAGAAAGCATGTTTATTTTTCATTATTACTTGCCTTTTTAAAAGTTAAAATTTAAGGGGAGGTCTCCCTCCCCTTAGAACTTACTACGCGACACGCAACAAATATACCATTATGGACAGGTATAAGTAGCAATTCTGCCGCCAGTCAGTGCTCTCCAACAGTTAGTACCCATTGCAGCAGATACTCTATTATTAACGATAGTATATCCGCCAGTACCAATAGTAGTACATCCTATGATATATCCACCTCTGGTCTCATCATCACAATAATCAACAGTGGTGTACTCTGTGTCGATTAGTGTCTGCCATGAATCTGGATAAGTACCTTCTGCTGATGCATATGTTTCAAGGATAGTAGCTGCTGAATGCAAGTTTCCCTGTGCAGCTGCTTCATTTGCAGCCTGACGAGCTTTTAGCAAGTTAGGGATTGCAATAGCTGCTAATAGAGCTATGATTGCAACAACGATCATGATTTCAACGAGCGTAAAACCTTTTCTACTTTTCATCTTCTTTTGCCTCCCTTCCTGACCAGGATTAGGCTTAAGAAGTTGATCTTTTTTTGCTTGAATCGGCATTCCTAAAAAAAGTAAAACAGATAATAACTTTTATTTTGTCAATAAATACCTTTTTAAGCTTAAAAAGAACAAAATACTTAAGTCTTGGCCTTGCTTAATGTTATATTATTCTATCTCACCTCTTCACTGATGTCAACTGTTTTTTATTGCGCATGGTGATTTCTCTTAAAAAGAACAAACCTGTTCTCCATGCGAAGAACAGGTTAAAAATTAAAATCCTATAGATATCAAAAAAATTTAAGGGGAGGTCTCCCTCCCCTTAGAACTTACTACGCGACACGCAACAAATATACCATTATGGACAGGTATAAGTAGCAATTCTGCCGCCAGTCAGTGCTCTCCAACAGTTAGTACCCATTGCAGCAGATACTCTATTATTAACGATAGTATATCCGCCAGTACCAATAGTAGTACATCCTATGATATATCCACCTCTGGTCTCATCATCACAATAATCAACAGTGGTGTACTCTGTGTCGATTAGTGTCTGCCATGAATCTGGATAAGTACCTTCTGCTGATGCATATGTTTCAAGGATAGTAGCTGCTGAATGCAAGTTTCCCTGTGCAGCTGCTTCATTTGCAGCCTGACGAGCTTTTAGCAAGTTAGGGATTGCAATAGCTGCTAATAGAGCTATGATTGCAACAACGATCATGATTTCAACGAGCGTAAAACCTTTTCTACTTTTCATCTTCTTTTGCCTCCCTTCCTGACCAGGATTAGGCTTAAGAAGTTGATCTTTTTTTGCTTGAATCGGCATTCCTAAAAAAAGTAAAACAGATAATAACTTTTATTTTGTCAATAAATACCTTTTTAAGCTTAAAAAGAACAAAATACTTAAGTCTTGGTCCTAAATTAAGTTGAACTACTTTAGTTCACCTCCTTTCTTTACTGAATTTTTAGTATGTATAATGATTTCTCTTAAAAAAAACAAACCTGTTCTCCATGCGAAGAACAGGTCTAAAATTAAAATCCTATTCCATTCTTGGAATAGGATCTAATTTCATTGGCAGCTGGCTACCTTAAAAATAATATAATATGTATAAGGCCCTCGTAGCTTTGTGCCCCATCCTTACGAATGGTTTACTTTTAACAACGATATATGAGTTCAATTAAAGTATAGCACGCTTTTGGGCAATTTTCAAGATGGTGGTTATTTAGTGGGGTTTAAACAAAGCTTTCTATTGCTAATCCTACAGAAACAGGCAGAAGTGGAGATAGGTTGCTAAGGTTCTCAGAATTGATTTCTTTGGAAGTAGTTATGACTTTTGAAGCGTTAAGCGGAATAATTTCACGACCTAGGTTATCTCTTAGAAAATCTGGCAACCACTTTAACTGTGATGAGCCGCCGCAAATATAAACTTCATCAACAACCATTCCGAATTCACTCTCATAGTAATCAAAAGACAGATATATTTCGTTTAGCAGATTACCGAGTATGGGTTGAATTACCTTAAATAGCTCTTCCTCTCTTTCTTCGGGAGGATTACATTTTAATCTTTCAGCTTCTCCGTATTCTAAATCAAGCTGTTCTTTTATTAGGCTAGTGATATTTGCACCACCAATCTGAATATCGCGCATAAAATAAGATGCATCACCTCTGACGATATTTATATTTGTTATCTTTGTGCCGATATTAAGCAGGCCTACGGTTACGTCTTTTTTTTCTGGATAGTTAAATGCAAAAGGATTCTTTAGAGCTAGAGGGTCTATAGTGATTACTTCAGGGTCATATCCAGCATCTTGAATTAGTTTAACTCGGTTCTCAATGGATTGCTTTTTTGCCGCAACTAATAAAATCTTCATATTCTTTTTACCGGCATCTTGCTTTAAGATTTGATAGTCGCTTACTACTTCATCTTTACCAAAAGGCACATAGCGCTCGATCTCATATTTCATTGCTTTCTGAAGTTCATCCCCGGTCATTTCAGGAAGTAAGAGATATCTAAGTATCGCTCCTTCAGAGAAAATTGAAGCGTTAACTCTTTTGGTGGTAACCCTTGCATCTTCACAAGCTTTTTGTATTGCCTCAATGACTAAATTATTTTCCAGTGATTTCAGCTGAGCGCATCCAACACCATTTACAACTGGCCCTGCTGAGCTATTTTCAAGCTCAACGGCTTTTACATTAAAATTACCAATATCTAAACCTATAATTGGTTCATTCTTAACAGCTTTTTTTCCAAATAAGTCATCAAACATTAGCTACTCCGTAAAAGTAAATTTATTTTTCTGAACTTAATTCATTGTATTTCTTTTCGTACTGGGCAGCTTTCTTATCGTTGCCCAGCATTTCGTTAATCCGCCAGAGGTTGTAATAGGCATCTTTATCATCTGGATCAATTTTAATAGTTCGTTCAAATTGAGTGAGCGCTTCATCATAATGTTCTAGTTTCGCATAAAGACAAGCAAGGTTGTAGCGAGCATCTCTGTTTTCCGGATCATGATTAAGAATATTTATATATTCTTTTGCTGCTGCTCGATTTTTCCCTCGGGAGGCATATTTGAATGCAAGTTCCATGCGTTTTTTGAAATCAAACTCTGTCTCTTTAGAAGGAGGAATGTATGAGTCATCCGTTTCTTTCAATTTAAGATTTAGCAGAGATTCCAACATTATTTTTTCTCTTTGTAGAGAGCCGATTATTTTTTTATCGTCCTCCAGCTGAGATTTTAGAGTCAGAATTTTTTCTTCAAGAGAGGCTTTGTCGTTTTTGTAAGTAGACATTTCAGAACCCAGATCAATGATTTGCTTCTGAAGCTCATTGGGGCTTTTTACGATAGTGGCATGTTTATCTTTCTCAATTCTAAGTAAATCCTGAAGTTCCTGTATTTTGGAGTTAAGATCTGCAATTTTGGATTTAAATCCTTCTACGGTCCCAGATTGAGCTTCCTTAAGATTATATTTTTCTGAGGTTAGTCTGTTGATATCTTTGTGGAGCTTGTCTTTTTCTTTTTGTAGCTTGGAAAGTTCAGGACTTTTCGCTGCAAGTTTTTTCTTCAGTTCTGCAATTTGTGATTCTCTTCCTTTAATTGTGGAAGCAAGTCGACTTTTTTCTTCGTTGAATCTGCTCAATTTTCCTTTTATTGACTCAGATTCTTTTTTAAGTACGATAACTTCCTTTGAGAGCTGAGCATTTTCTTTAGATATTTCTGACAAGCTTTCCTTGGTTTCTCCTAGAGTAGACTTTAAATCAGAGATTTTTGTATTAAGTAAAAAGTTTTCCCGTTCTGAAGATTTAAGCAAAGACTCTAATCTAACCATTTTAGAATTCGCATTAGATAGATCACTTTTTGCTAAGGAGGCGCCTTTTGTTTTATCCTGCTTGAGAGACTTAACCTCTCGCTCTAATTCTCTTATTTTCTCTTTATAGGGAGCGTGTTTATTATTAAGTTTTGCAACTTTTGAATGTAACTTTTGATTTTTTTTCTGTAAATCAGCATTTTCAGATTTTAATGATTTGCTATCTTTTCTTAATTGAGCAATTTGTTGCTCCAGTAAATTAATTTTTGATTTCAGAGAATCTGGCAAGGTTTCCAATCTGCTTTTTTCAATTTCCGATACATTTACTTGAGCACGAAGATCCATGATTTCATTCTGGAGTTCATCTAACTCGTGTTCGTATTCACGGTTTTCTTCTAAAATTTTCTTGAATGATTTTTTTAATCCATCTATTCCTTTTCTCCAAGTTCCCTGATTAACTTCAATGGTTCCTAATTGAACGTCCATAGAATCTGCAGAGCAAACATAATCAGCTCTTAGTAGAAGAAAAATAAGAAAACTAAAAATTATAATCAGGGACCTTCTATGTATCGCCATAAAAATCCTCCTTATTTAGGCGGTCTTAAGTCAAAGAGAGTTTCTTTTAGAGCTGGAATATGTTCAGTAATCTTTGTTTTGTCAGTTATGTCTACCTTTACTCGAGAATCAACTTTACCGTCTTCGATAGTGAACTCTTCTAATCTTTTTTGTTCTTTACCTGTTAAGCGTGATTCTAGGACCATCCTAGGTGTTACAAAAATCAAAAGATCTACATCGTCAAGAGTTTTGATTTTTTTTGTAAATAGAAAACCAAGGAACGGAAGATCTCCCAAAAACGGCACTTTGTCATACTGTATTTGTTCTTTTTTATTCCTTAATCCACCTATGACAAGAGTTTCTCCGTCTTTAACCATTAAATTAGTTTCTGCCTTGCGAGAGTCGATTACAGGTTGATTGTCGCTGGTTGTAGCAGATTGAAAGCTATGTTCGACTTGAATATTCATAGATATATAGCCTTCTTTGGTGGTAACATGAGGTGTAACATAAAGCTTTATACCTGCATCTTTAAACGAGGTGGATGTTACTGCACCCTGATCAGTTTCGGTTTGTTTCGTGTAGGGGATTTGTTCAATAAGCTCAATTTGTGCTGTAATATTATCTAAAGTCATAACGCGAGGATTTGCCAGAATATTAACTCGACTATCAGATTTCCACATATTGATTAATCCATCGAGATCCCATCTGCCGAATAAGCTTTTTCCAAATTGAATCATTGCTGCCTGGGGGGTTGCCGCAGAAAGATCTTGAACTAGACTCCATTCTTGACCTGCAGCCGTAGGATCCTTTTTGCCTTTATCGGGACCCACGATTGTCCAGTCAAACCCTTTTCTGAAGTCTTCTGTTAAGGTTACATCAGCAATTAAGGCTTCGATCATAACCTGAGGAGTTCGAGTATCTAGTTTTGCAGTAATTTCTTCAATTTCTGCGACTTTTTCTGGCAGATCGGTAATAATAATGCTGTTGGTGCGTAAGTTTACTTCCATGCTTCCCCTGCTGGATAAAATATTAGATAAAGACGATTTTATTTCATCTACGCTGGCAAAATCTAATGTGATAATCTTGGTCATCAATGGAATTTTTTCTGCCTCAAGTCGCATTTGTTCATAAGTCATAATACGGAAAAGGTTCTCTTCTTTTTTATAAGTTAGATTGTAGGTTTTTAGGATTACATCCAAAGCCTGTTTCCAGGTTACGCCTTTGATTTGCAGTGTTATTTGAGCAGCTACATCTTGCCCCACAATCATGTTAATACCACTTTTGTGAGAAAGTACGCGGATAACATCCCTAATATCTGTTTTTTCGAAATCAAGGCTAAGGAGCTCTTCGTCAACAGATGGAGACTTAGCAGCTTCTTTGGTTGCCTCCTGGGCATTTAAATCTTGTATCGGCTTTTCAAAAAGTCCAAAGGAGGCTAAGATAATTGCAAGACCTAAGGTGATTCTTGCTATTCTTCTTCTCATTTTTTAACTCCTTCTTTTCTTAAATTAACAATAAATTTTTCACCATCGTAAGTTAAAATTATATGGTCCTCGTTTACTTTTTCTAGAGTAACTCCTCCCCCAAGGGATGAGCCTTCAGGGAAAATTTTATCAGCAAGAACTGCAAGAGGATTATTCTCATCCCACAATATCCCCTTAAGCTCTACTTTGATTGGTAGGTTTTGAGCACGAGGAGGAAATAATTCCAAGAAGTCCCTTAAACGGCCTTTAGCATCTATCAAGGGAACAAAAGGATCTCTTCTCTTTTCTTCCGGAGATTTTGCAATAGCAAAGGTTGTTGCATTTAGCAAGAAAAACAAAAGCAAAAAGAAAACGCAAATAGTTTTATTCATTTGTAGGTTTCTCCCCCGGCTTTTGCACGCTGGCGTAAGTGCTAATGAATATTTCAACTCCATGTTCCCAGTAATCTTTAGAATCACTGGAAATGGAGAGATCAGTCACCTTCATTAATCTCTCAGAATGCTCTACCTGATAAAGAAAATCTATTAATTCATAATATCCACAATGCAGCTTTATTTTTATGGGAAGTTCAAGGTAAATATTTTCGCTTCCCTCAAGCTCAATTTTCTTTGTTTTTTGCGGTTCAATTGAGACAAACTTTATTTGACTTTCTTCAGTAACTTCTTTTAGAGTTTCAAACAATAGGCTAGCTCTAATTTCACTAGGTAGTTTTTTCTCGTATTCGATCGATTTTGCCTCTAATGCCGTTATCTCTTTTTTTATATTTTCAAGGTCTTTTACAGCTTCCTCAGCATTCTTGAGAAACTCCTTTTTTTCCTTGATTTTATTTTTGAATTCGGAATTTTTTCTGTTAGCAGGAACAAGGATAAACACTAAAGATAAAATAACTATCAAAGCTGTAATGACAATCGGTAAGGCAATAGTGATTTGTTCACGGTTTTTTTCAATTAGGCTATTAAAATTTACAGAAGGTTCCATGCACTAGTCCTTTATTTAACTTGAGAATGTATCTCAAATTTCATAATATCTCTTCCATGAATGACGGATTTAGAAATTTTTTCGGTGCTAATATCAGAAAAATCTTTTTCAAATGACTTATCATTTTTCAAATTCTTATAAAATTCTTCAACAAGCTCGACCGCCCCTTTAATTTTAAAAGCAACAGCAGCTCCTTGAAGAGCAATAACCGATTTTTGAACTTTTGCTTCTTGACCAGAGCTATCGATTGAGGCAACCATTCTATTGTCAAGAGAAATGCGAGTTAAGTAAACGCCATAAGGTATCAAATCTGCAACTCTGTCAAGTTTCTCAGACCAAAGAAACTTTTTCGCTGACAAACCTTCCAAAAACTCAACACGCTTTTTTAGATTATCCCTTTTTTTCTTAGTTCTGATTACATATTGTGGATTTACTGAAAGGTTTGATTCTTGTTGTTTTAACTTTGAAAATTCAGCTTCTCGCTTACTTGAGATAAAACCAAGCCCAATCCAAGAAGCAGCAAGTGCTGCGATTAGGATTCCACACATTGTATAAATTAGAGGGAGATTTTTCTTTGTTGCTGAACTAACCGTTTTACTCTTTTGTTTTTTTTGCTTTAATTTTTTTCCTATGTTCGGAGATAATAAATTTATTTGTGGCATATATAAGTCCCTTTATCTTGCAGCGATAGCAGATCTAAGAGTACATATTGAATCGAGTTCACCGTTTCCATCATCGTTTTTGTCTGTCCCGGAATCATAATGACCGTTTAAGTTTACGTCTTCTCCAATAATTCTTCCACCTTTTTCTTCCCAACAAATTACAATTTTTATTAATTTTAAATTACTAATTCCGACTGGTTCGGTTACAACTATTGAAGCAGACCCAAGAAAGCCATACAGGCTCATCATTGTATCTCCGCCGCCTTCTTTTGGAATTTCGCTAGAAGCAATAGAAGCAAAATCAGTTCGTTGATTATAAATTTGTTCCATTAATTCACGAGCAATATTCATTGCTTGAGAGAATTTTCTATCGTGTTCATTTAGGGTGACGCAGTTTATATATCCGACTAGCAAAGCTGTTATTGCAAATGACAATATCGCAACTACAATCATAACTTCCATTAATGTTAAACCACTAGATTTTATTCTCATTATTTCAATAAAGTTGTTATCTTAAGAATAGGTAGGAATAGTGCAACGACTATTCCACCTACAACTATACCTAAAAAAGCAATGATTAGAGGTTCAATCATGCTGGACAAACCTGCTACAGCTGTATCGACTTGATCATCATAAAAGTCAGAGATTTTACCAAGCATTTTCTCAAGCTCACCGGTTTGTTCTCCAACCGAAATCATTCTGGTTACCATGGGAGGAAAAACACCGCTTCTAATTAATGGTATGGCGATGCTCTCACCCTCGCGGACATTTGTTCTTACATTGTTTACTGCATCTTCAATAACTTTATTTCCTGTGGTTGATCCAACAATCTCTAAAGACCCAAGGATCGGAACACCACTTTGAATCAAGGTCGCAAGAGTTCTGCTAAATCTGCTTATTGCAACTTTGGTAAATAGAGAACCCATAACAGGAACTTTTAGTTTTAGTTTATCAATTCTATATCTTCCGTTTTCAGTCCTGTAATATCTGGAAAAAGCAAAGATAAGGAGAATAAGACTACCAACCATATACAGAAATCCTTCCCTAAACATGTTGCTAACACCAATTAAAATTTTAGTTGGTACAGGTAGATCTCCTTGAAGCATAGAAAAAATAGATTCGAAAGTAGGAACAACTTTAATCATTAAAACAGTAGTTATAATGACAGCGAAGCCAATGACAATAGAAGGGTAAATCATGGCACCTTTTATTTTTCTTTTCAGTGCTATGGTTTTTTCCATATAATTAGAGAGACGCTCTAATACTATATTAAGCATACCGCTGCTTTCACCGGCTTTTACCATGTTTACAAAAAGAGTATCAAAAGCATGAGGGTATTTGGCAAAGGCTGTTGAAAGACTACTTCCAGTTTCAATATCATCGCGTAAGCTGGTAAGAACCCTTTTAAATTCGCCAGATTTCATTTGATCTTGTAGGGCATCCAAGCTCTGCATTAAAGGGATACCAGCATCAACCATAGTTGCTAACTGTCGAGAAAATACAACAAGGTCATCAGCCGTAATCTTGCCACCTCCGACCTTGAACAATGAACTTTTCTGCTTTGCTTCTGTAACCGAAATTATAACAAGTTTTCTTTTTCTAAGTTCCTCTATAACTACATCTCTGCTGTCTGCAATCAGTTTACCGGAAATTGATTTAGCCGACTGATCTTTTGCAACATATTTAAATAAAGGCATTCATTACTCCTTTTCCATTTTTGAGTAACAGCGATTGATGGCTTCATCTATTTCTGTTTTTGTAGCAATGAAAGTAGCAACTTTACAATGTGAAACTTTTTCGATAGTGTCGATTATGCTGCTGTCTAAAGGGTTGGCCATAACAACACTAAGCACATCGCCAACTTTATCAAGAGGAATTACATGAAACTCTTTTGCAAGTTTTTCAGGGACAAGATTTATTACATCAGCTTCTACTTCATATTTATTGATTGCAATGTAGGGCAAACCACATTGAACGATAAGTGCAACAACAACATCTCTTTCAGTCAAGTATCCTAGTTTTACTAGAATCTCTCCTAAAACTCCTCCCTCTTTTTTTTGATAATCTAAGGCATCTTTAAGTTGATCAGAGGTTATTACTCCCCTGCTAAGGAGAATTTGTCCTAGGAGTTGTTTTTTTGAAACTATGTCTCTTCTAGAATAAGCCATTTTATTGCGCTCTCTTTTTTATTTTTTCAATTGCATCCAATGCAATGCTTTCAGTTTCTTTTTTTTCGCTAAACTGTTCAAGGGCTTCAATAGCAAGGTCATCGCCTACGTTTCCTAATGCCCTAATTGTGTTATTTCTAACCAGTTTTTCTCCATCGCTTAGAGCTTTTATTAACACATCAATGCTTTCTCGGCCCCCAAGTTTCCTAAGGGCAAAAACCATTTTACGTCTTACGCTGTTGTCTTTATGGTGCAGCAAAGGTTCAAGGCATTTTGCCATTTGTGTATCTTTTAAATAAGTTATCATTTCAATAGCATCGTTAACAATAAAAACTTTTTCATCTTTTAATCTTAGCTGGATCTCATTTTCTACTTCAACTTTGCCGTTAAGCTTAATATAGTCAACTAAGATTTCACCAACAGTACGTTTGCGTAAAAATGCGCCGAAATAACCCAGAGAGCTTAAAATTTTCTCATCTACCATTGCCTTCTCTATCAAAAGATTAACAACGGCAGGACCTTGCATCTCTAGAATTAAATGAACAATATCTGTATAATATATGTTATTATCTATTCTTTTTATCAACTCATCAACAATTATTTTAATTTTCTTTATTTGCAAAATATTCTTCAAAGACTCTTTGATTAGCTTTTTTTGTGAATCAAGGATTTTTTCTAAGCTTTGTTCTTTCTTAAGCTTTTTAATTATATTTGTCGATGAGACAAAATTCTTTTTTTCTATTAAATCTTCACAGGATTTTGCTAAATGCTGCACTATTTGAACGTAAATATCAACGTCCATCTGTTGACGGAATTCATTAAATAGAAAATCAGAAAGACCGCCGAGAAAATCATCTCTTGCAGAAGGAATTAAGTCTATGATTTTTGTAAAACTTTTAACGATTTGTTGATGTATGGTTGATGTTGCTCGTGCTCTTAAAAGGTTTTTCCATTTTTCCAAAATTCTCTTAAGATAGTCTTGCTTCCCTTCAGAAATAATTTCAATAATTAAAGAATTGATGTTGATTTCTTTTTCCAGTTCCACAAAATCAGCAGCAGCCAATTTAGAAAATTTATTTACTCTTTCTTCAAGGCTGAAGTCGCTCCAAAGTTTTTCCCCAAAAATCCAAGACAGATCCTCAGTAGAAAATCCCTCGCCTCGAGTGAGCTTGGATTTTAAGCCAGGAAAAATTCTTGCTTTTTGTTTTGGATCAATGAGAAACTTATCAACAAGATGCCGTACCTTTACAACAGAAAGGTCTGTTTTTTTAAACTCATTAGCAATCAAATCTAGTATTACTTCATCAGGAAATTCTGGAATCAGTTCTTTAATGATATCCTTTTTTTCAGACAAGGCGGATTTTCCGCTAGAAAGTAAAACTTGCTCTCTTAATCGAGGTTCAAGATTTAGAATTGTTTTAGCCAACCCTTTTTTATATTTACCCCAGTCATTTGGTTTCTTTTCAAAAATTTCATTTCCAAGTTTTTGTAAAGATTTAGCAACAACTTCTGCTTGAAGAGTTTGTTTTTGATCAATTTTTTGCGGCACTACAATTTTTCCTGGCTTAGCAGGAGATGATTTTTTTTGTTTCGACTTATCTTTGTCAACACCTTTTTTTATATCGCTGACTATATTTTCTGCAACATCCGGAGATACCTTAGCCTCAATATTAACTACCTTGCCATCGGCAACCATCTCTCCGATTTTTGAAATAGCATCCGCTACTTCATTAGAATGCGAATCTAACTTTGAGTAGATATCAGGACTTTTTTCATCTGTTCCGGTGAGTTTTCCTACAAGGTAATCCATAAGCATAACATCTTCTAACTTAGACCGCTCTTCTGTCTTTTTTGGTTTTGATAATGTGTCATAATTAATCTCATTTACTTCAATATTTACTACATCTTTTGATTTATAGAATTCAGAAATAGCAGCATCTTCTGGAATCTTTCCAATGTTTTCTAGAAAAATAGCTAGCTCTTGGATAGTTAAACCTCTTTTGAAAGTTAAGCTTTCTAGATGGTAGGTTTTAAGCAAATTGATAAAAGCATTTTCAAAAAGTTTCTTTATTTCAATTCCTTTAATGCGTTCGCCGTTTACAACAAGAGTACCTTTTACTTCACTAAAAACTAAAAACTCATCCCAGGCAAATACTTGTGTTATGCTTTTATAAATTTGTTCAATGGGTGATTGAATCATTTCGCTGTCATTAGGATAAAGGGTATAGTTTATGTTGACGATATAAAAAAGCCTGATAAGATCCGGTAGAAGCTCAAGGCTTTTTTTATTGAGTGGGACAAGCTTTCTTTCCTCTGCTTCTTCAGATAGCAATTCTTTAGCATACTGGATTGCGCGATCATAAACTAGACCATCTGATTCTTTAATTTTCTTTGCATATTCTGTTGCCCTATGGTAGTCTTCAGCTTTTTTGAAATGATAATATAGTTCACTAGCCACGTTATCAAGTTTATTTGAATGTAGGCCTTCTTGAATTTGACCTAACTGTTGGTGGAGGTCTTTGGTTTCATCGCGTTCCATAAGGTTGTATAAGGTTTTTCTGATTTCCTGGCTGACAAAGCTCATTTCTTCACCGTAGGGAGTTATCTTGTTCTTGATCAATCCTGCACGCTTAGCACTTTCAAGGATATCCAAGACATAGCTTTCGTCCTCTTTGCCTAGGCGATGTAAAAGATCTGCATTAAAATCTTGTCCGATAACAGCGGCTTTTGCTATTAGCTCTTGAGCTGATTTATCTAAACTCTGGATTCTTTGCTGGATTACCTGTTCTAATGAATCAGGGATTTCAATTTCATCAATATCTACTGTTTGCCATTTCCCTTTTTGTGCGTAGAGAATTCCTTTCTGAATAAAAAACTTTAGCAATTCTTCGGTAAAAAGCGGGTTACCATTTGTTGATTTGTGCAATAACTCATCGAATTCTTTAGGGATATCTACATTTTCTAATATCGTACTAATCATCTGTGATGTTCCGTTGTTGGTAAGTGGTTGCAGTCTAATGTCTAAGTCAATGCATTCAGAAAAAGAATCATAATTCTTTGAAAGAGGTAATTCTGTTTCTTCGGAAGAATACAAGTCGCTTTTTTCAAACACAACGCAGAAAAACACATGACATGCTTCCTGTTTTAATGCAGATATCAATTTAATTGATTTTTCATCGATTAGGTGGAAATTATCTAAAAAAATGCAGAATTTCCTCTGCTGCGAAATATTAACTAAAAGTTTAAGTATGCCTTCTGAGGCCAGCTGTTCTCTTTCTTCGTTAGAGCAGTTTTCGATTGACTCAGTGGGTATTTCAAAAGTTTTCTGGAAGCTCTTTAGTATTTCACCTAAGACAGCCTGATGCATATTAGTTAAATTTTTAAGGGTGAGCTCTTTATCAAAAGTTACATTTTGAAATAAGCCATCAAGAGCAATTAGGATATATCTGTAAGATTGTTCAGTAAATTTCTCTGAACAAGAAAGAAGATTGCAGGTTATCCCTTCAGAGGTTAATAAATTTGAAAATTCATTTAATAAGCGACTTTTTCCTACTCCTGATTCTCCTTCAATAACTGACAGACCAAAGTTGTCGTTACTTTTAGAGTCATCGAATGAAGCCTTCAATTGAGATAATTGCTCTTCTCTTTCAATTAATGCAGGACAAGGAAAGCGTTCAAGAATCTCTCGTTCTCTTAAAATCTCCCTGGAGATATCGGTAACAAGTGATATGCGGTTTTTACCTTTTTCCTTAGATACATATAAAGCTTTATCTGCTAAGTCAATCAATCTTAGTGTATCTTGTGCATCGTCGGGATAATTGGCTATTCCTATGCTTAGATTGATTTTTAAGCTCACCTGAGCAGATTTTAAATTAAACTTATTTCCAGATATTGCTTTTGAGATTTTCTTTGCAATATTCAGTGATTCGGTTAATGAGCCTCCAGGCAAGATAACAGTGAACTCATCTCCTGCGTAGCGGACAACAGTATCTTCAGATCTGACGCACTCGCTTATGATTTCAGCAACCGTCTTTAAAACTTCATCTCCAGCCAAATGGCCGTACTTATCGTTGATTAATTTAAAATCATCTATATCAATCATAAAAAACCACATGTTTCCGCCAGAGCTTTTAGTGCGAGAGATCTCTTCGGGTAGATATTGATAGAGGTATCTCCGGTTAAAAACATTGGTTAACTCGTCACGGAATACTAGTTGCTCAACTCTTTTTTTTGGCTTATTTTCTGCCATAGTTTTTTGACGTTTTAATTATACAGCTTCTTCAGAGCCGTAAATGCATGCTCTATCTTTACCGAGGCACTTTGCTTGGTAAAGTGCTCTATCAGCTTTTTCAATAAGCTCCTCTTTAGATGCTGCATCTGAAGGAAACGAAGAAATTCCCACGCTTACTGTAATTGTAAGATTTTTTCGAACAAGATTTAGTATTCTTTTTGCTGCTGCAATAGCTCCCAGTTGAGGTGTTTGTGGTAGAAGAACAGCAAACTCCTCGCCTCCATATCTAAACACCATATCTACAACTCTGATGGATTCCTTAAAGAAATGTCCTAATTTTCTAAGCATTTCATCACCGGCCAGATGACCATGAGAATCGTTGAACTTTTTGAACCCATCGATATCCAGCATTAACAAAGAAAACTCTTGGGGATATCTCTTGGCTCGTTCAAGTTCTCTGGGGAGCATTTCATAAAAATATCTGTAGTTATAAACCCCAGTCAGACCATCTATAATAGAAAGTTCACGGTAGTATTCTTTTTTTCCAGCTTCTTCTAAAAGCCTCTGTCTTTCTGCTGTACGTGAAAGCACTATTCTTATGTCATCAGAATTAAATGGTTCTGTAATATAGTCGTATGCTCCTCTGCGAATTGCCTCAACTGCTGATTTATCATTTGAAGAATCTGTCGTAGCGATAACGCAGATATTTGGATTTTCTGCTTTCATTCTTTCAATCATGTCAATGCTTTTTATGCTGGGAGACCTCAAGTCGATGATTACTATTTGGAATTTATTGTTTTTTGTAAGATTTAGCCCTTCGTCTCCCGAGAGTGCATGCCAAATGCTGAAAGTTTCTTTGCAAACGCTGGCGATAGCATCCTTAACTTCTTTTGTCTTATCAATTATTAAAATATTATTTTTAATATCCATTATTCTACAGATGTCACCCTTAAAACTTCTTCGAATGTTGTTAATCCTAGGCTGAATTTCTTGATGGCGTCATCCCATAAAGTCAACATACCGTTTTCTTTTACAGCGTAATTTCTTATTTTATCTTGAGAAGCACCTTTAACTATCATTTCTCTAATGCTGTCGTTAATCATCATAACTTCTAGAAGGCCCATCCTGCCTCTATATCCAGTATTTCTACATGATTTACAACCTTTTCCTTTAAAGAATTTTGCATCTTTTCCAGGCTTAAATCCAATATCTTCAAGAGCGGATTCTGAAATCTTTATTGGTTCTTTGCATCTTTCGCAAATTTTCCTGCATAATCTTTGAGCGCAAGCCATAATTGCAGAAGATGAAACTAGAAAAGGTTCAACTCCCATATCAATTAAACGAGTAACCGCACCTGGTGCATCGTTTGTATGGAGTGTTGAAAAAACTAAAGTTCCCGTTAGGGCAGATTTAACCGCAATATCAGCTGTTTCAGAATCTCTAATTTCACCGATCATTATCATATCAGGGTTTTGCCTGAGTAAAGATCTTAAGCCGCTGGCAAAGGTTAAGCCAATTTCTGGTTTAACATTAAGTTGGGTAATGCCGTCAATTTGATATTCTACCGGATCCTCTACGGTAATTATATTTCTTTCAACCTGATTAAGCTGGTTAACTATAGAGTATAGTGTTGTAGACTTACCGCTTCCGGTAGGTCCAGTAACTAAAATTAAACCGAAGGGAGAAGCTATGGCTTTTTTAAATAGTGCAGTATTCTCAGGAAAAAAACCTAAACCGTCGAGGCCGATAGACAGATTCGCTCTATCGAGTAAGCGCAGTACAATCTTTTGTCCGTGAGTAATCGGTAAGATTGATACGCGAAAATCGATCTCTTTACCACCAAACCTAATTTTGAATCTTCCGTCTTGAGGAAGTCGTAATTCTGTAATATCTAGATTTGTCATAATCTTTAATCGTGCGATAATAGCATTTTGATTCTTTTTAGGAAGCGACATTGCGTCGATAAGAACTCCGTCTATGCGATATCTTACTCTCAGATCTTTTTCTGTAGGCTCAACGTGGATATCTGATGCTCGCTGCTTCATAGCTTCCCTGATAATTAAGTTTACCACCTGAATAATTGGCGCTTCTCCACTCTTCATGATAGTTGAGCTAATTTCTATTTGGTCAGCATCGTCATCAAGGGTTACCATGTTATCTCTGTCGCCAAGTTCTTTGATTACATCTGAAACAGAATCTTTTTCACTTCTATAGTATTTATTAATTGATTTGATTATGTCTTGTTCTGTGGACATTGCAATATCAATATCGTATCCAGTCAAATTTTTAATATCATCAAGCGCAAAAATATTTAAGGGATCTGCTGTGGCAAGTGTGATAGTTGAACCAATTTTGGAAATTGGAACAATGCGGTATTGACGGCAAATTCTCTCAGGGATAACTTTTATAACATCAGGGTCAATTCTGTATTTAGATAAATTTATTGGTGGGATATTAAGTTCTTTTGCTAAAATGCCAATCAGTTCTTTTTCAGTAATCAGACCTTTTTCAACCAGAATTTTTTCAAGGCTGATTCCCTTTTGTTTTTGAGCCTTGATAGCTTTATCAAAATCTTCCTTTTTGATTTTTTTGTTTTCAACAATGATTTCTACTATTCTCTCTTTTAATGTTTTCATTTTATTCTAACGGTTCATCAGGAGTAGTTACTTTTAGTACCTCCTCTAAAGACGTAAGGCCGGCTGCAACTTTTTTTATTCCATCTTCTCTTAAGGTAACCATTCCTTCTTTCCTACTTTGTTGTTTTAAAACATTATCAGCTGCTCTGGATAAAATTAATTCTCTAATTTTTGGAGAAAGAGGCATAATTTCGGAAATACAAACTCTTCCCTTGTAACCAGTTTGAAGACAAGTTTTACACCCTTTACCTTTATAGAATTCTATAGAACTTTCCGCATTAGTGGTAATCCCTAACCGCTTAGACAT
This sequence comes from uncultured Planctomycetia bacterium, assembly GCA_964406665.1. Lineage (GTDB taxonomy): Bacteria > Omnitrophota > Gorgyraeia > VGKH01 > JBHPFN01 > CAYOSQ01. Next base: position 121,718 of record CAYOSQ010000002.1, read on the forward strand.
CTCTGGACTAATATTAAATGGTTCTTTACACTTCTCGCAAATTTTTCTAATGAGTCTTTGAGCTACGATAGCTATAACTGAAGAAGAAATTAAAAAAGGCTCAACTCCCATGTTCACCAATCTAATTATAGACCCGGGAGCAGTTGTTGTATGAAGAGTGCTTAGAACGAGATGTCCTGTTAAGGCAGATTTGATTGCTATGTCAACAGTCTCAAAATCTCTAATTTCTCCGATCATTATAGTGTCAGGGTCTTGTCGCAATATGGATCGTAGGCTTGAAGCAAAGGTAAGCCCAATGTCTGGTTTAGCTGTTACTTGATTAATTCCTCGTAACTGATATTCCACAGGGTCTTCAACAGTAATTGCATTTTTCTCAGGAGAATCAATGTATTTAAGTATCGAATAAAGCGTGGTAGTTTTTCCAGAACCCGTAGGACCACAAACAAGTATCATACCATGTGGTTTTAAAGAACACTCTTTTAAAACTTCTAATGGTTTTCCTTCAAACCCTAGTTTATCAATATCTAAAATTGCATTAGCTTTATCTAAAATTCTAAGTGCAACTTTTTCTCCCCAGCCAGTAGGTAAAATAGAAACACGAAAATCCACTTGTCTATTTTCAATCATCGTCTTGAATCTTCCATCCTGAGGAAGACGGTGCTCCGCGATATCCAGAGAAGACATAACCTTAATACGTGAAACAATTGACGGATGCAGCGTTTTCGGAGGAGAATCAAGAGCCCTTAAAGTACCATCAATTCTAAAACGGATCCTTAATTGCTTTTCCATAGGTTCAATTAAAATGTCGCTAGCCTTAGATTCAATCCCTTGCCTTAAGATTGCCTCAGTTAATTTAATTACAGGAGCTTCCTGTGTTAAGCGCGTTAGCTCATCTATAGACATAGACTCTTCATCAGCTCCTTTTATTAATTCTAGTTTCTCCAACTTGCTTTTTTCCATAGAATCCATTATTTCTTCTAGTACCTGGTGAGAGTCTTCTGAATAATAGTTTTCAATTGCTTCTAATATTTCTTTTGGACGAGCAACCACGGTATTTATTTCAAATCCAGTTAATGTTTTTGCATTGTCTATAGCAAAAATATTTAAAGGGTCACCAATAGCAAGGGTTAGAGAATTTCCAATTTTGGAGACAGGAATGATTTGGTGGAATATAGCAACATCTTTGGGAATAACTTTGATTACTTCTGGAGGAATTTTGATGCGTGCAAGCTCTATATTGGGGAGCCCCAAGCTTTCGCTTAAAGCAATTGCAAGGTCGTTTTCATTAACAAGTTCTAGCTTAACTAGTATTTCGCTTAATCTCCCGCCTTTTTTCTTTTGTTCAGCTAAGGCTTTGTCTAGGTCTTCCTTTGTGATGAGCTTATTCTTTAATAAAAGCTCCATTAAGCGTTCTTTAAGCGAAATCATTCTTTATTTCCTTCTCCATAATATTTATCTATTGAATGTTTAATGTCAGTAGATGTGCTTACAAAAGTTTGTATTGTGCATTCAGTTATCATTTCCACATCCTCAATTGCATGTGTATTTAGAGGATTTGACATTGCTAGAGTTAAGCTTTTTCCAATTTTATCAACCGGGATAAGGCAGTATTGCCTGCAGACATTTTCTGGAATAACAGAAATAACCTTGGGATCAATTTCGTAGCAAACAAGCGGTAGAAACGGAAAGCCATACTGATCAGTTAGGGCTTGAACAATATCTTCTTCTTTTGCATATTCAAGAGAAACCAACACCTCTCCAATTAAGCCACCCTTTTTCTTTTGAACTTCAAGAGCCTCAGAAAGCTGCTCTGGTGTTATAATACCGTTTTCTATAAGGAGTTGACCTAATTGTTTTTTTGTTAATCTATTAAGTTGAGTCATAAAGTCACCTTATGACAAAATTTGGTTGCTTTCTTCCGGATTAGTTTCTGTTAAAATTCTTTGGGCCTTTTCAATCAATTCTTCTGAGGTCATACCATCAACTGGGTTTTCTGTGACAACTCCTGTTATGGTAAGATTTAGAGTTTTTTCTGTTGAAGAAAAAATACTTTCAACTTTTTTTCTGATATCTTCAGCTAGTACAATAGCCTGTTTTTTGTTTCTTTCTGGAACCACTACGGCAAATTTTTCGTCAGAAAATCTTGCAACTTTATCTATTTCGCTGGTGCAATCTTTAATAATATTAGAGATAGTCTTCAATGATTTTTCAGCAGAGCTAAAACCAGATGATGACACAATATTTTTGAAGCGGTCAACTTTTATCAACATGAAAGCGCATGGTCTTTGAAAGCTAATGGCTCTTTTTATCTCTTCTTCCAGCTTCTCTTTTAAAAAGGAGGGCTTGTATAGTCCCGTAAGGGAGTCCTCGACTTCTAAACTTTTAACCTTTTCTGATAAAGCACTTAAAGAATTGTTTAGGCTTCCGATTTCGTCGGACCCGCCGATAGTTTTTTTAGCACTTTCATAACCTGCGGCAATACCACGAGCAGATGAACTTACATTAATAATTGAATCAATGACTCCCTTTAGAATAAAGAAGCCCAGCAAGGCAAAAAAGAAAGCCAATGTTAACACAAGACCTAAGTTGTCAGCAATAAATGATTTAGAAGCAGAATTGGGAAATATGTAGTTTAGAAGAAGTAAAATCGGAATTATGGTGGTAAGGCAAAAGGCTATTAAAATCTTAGATTTTAAACCACTTGAGTTTATAGATATATTTTTTGAAAAACGACCCATTTTTCGCCTCCCCGTTTATTCTAAGTTATTACTATACATAACATTTGCATTAATGTCAATGAATTTTGAATGTTTATCAGCGGGATTTTTTGATTTTATTTATTTAATTGCAGATAGTTGTGGCTTTACTTGATGTAAAATCAGAAGATTTTTCTTTTTTCGTTGATATTCAGAATGATGCCGATTAAAACTGCAAAAATAACCAATGTAGAGCCTCCATAGCTAATAAATGGAAGTGACAGGCCAACAACTGGACAAAGGCCTAAGGTCATAGATAGGTTAACCACTACCTGAAAGGCAAATAATCCAATAATGCCAACGATAAGGTATGTGGCAAACTTATCCCTGGTTTGAAAGGCAATCTTAAAGGCAGATAAAATCAAGATTAAATATAGAGAAACAAGAATTGATGCTCCCAAAAACCCCCACTCCTCACCAATTACAGAGAATACAAAATCTGTATGGCGTTCTGGTAGAAAGTTTAGCTGATTCTGAGTTCCGGAAAGCCACCCTTTACCTAGAAGCCTTCCTGAGCCAATAGCGATCTTCGATTGGATCATTGTGTATCCAGCGCCCAAAGGATCAATGTTGGGATTCATAAAAACCAATAAGCGTTCTTTTTGATATCCTTTAAGAAAATGCCAAAGAACAGGAAAAGAAAGTAGACCTGTGGCAATCAAGCCAAATAAATATTTTGGTCTTGTTTCTGCGATAAGTAAAATTGATAAAAATATCGGAATTAGCGTTAAGGCGGTTCCTAAGTCTGGCTGCATAAAAATCAATCCCATAGGAATAAGAATGAGCGAAAAAGGAATTATTAATTCTCTAACCATCGACATGGAATTAGCTATAAATCCTGACTTAACGCTATAGGATCTCGTTTGACTGAAATATTTACTAAGAATAATGATTACGGAAAGCTTCATCAATTCCGAAGGCTGGAAGTTAAAAAAACCGAGTTCAAACCAACGTTGAGCACCTAAAATTTCTCGTCCGAAAATCAAAACTAATATAAGAAGAAAAGCGCTTATCCCGTAAAGATAATTAGCAAAGTCGTAAAAACGTCTATAGTTAATCCTGCTTATTGCAATTATCACAAGAAAAGAAAATAATAATTTTACCAAATGTTTTATAAAGATATTTTTATAAAGAGGATTTGCTGCTTGATAAGTTGAGCTGTATACGGCAAGTAATCCAAATACCATTATTGCTGCTGTTAAATATAGAATTTTTAAACTACGCTTGCTATACATTCTATTAGTTTTTTAAATCCAACTTCTTTACTTCTTCTAAGATCTTCTTAGCTAAAACGCAGGCATTATAAGACGATCCGCCGTGTTCTAAGAATACACAAAAAGCTATTTCAGGCTTTTTTGTAGGGCCGTAACCTGCAAACCAAGAATGAGATTTTCCTCTGGAAGCTTGAGCCGTACCAGTTTTTCCCGCAACTGGAAATCCAGATATATTAACAATATGTGCTGTTCCACTTGGATCTGAAACAACATTTCTTAAAGCGCTCCTGATGGTTTCTAAAGTTTCGTTTTTAACCGCAATCTTCTTTGCAGAGTCTTTTCTTACAACTTGAGCGCCATTAATTGAAAGCAGTAAAAATGGTTCAATTAGCCATCCGCCATTAGCGATTGCTGCCATAAGTCGTGCAGCTTGCAGAGGTGTAGCTAGAAATTCTCCCTGGCCAATGGAAAAATTAATCGTGTTGCCCTTATACCATCTTTCATTTTTGAAAAGTCTTTTTTTGATTTTGCTTGGAACGTTCCCCTTCTGTTCAAATGGTAAATCTATTCCTGTTAGCTTTCCAAAACCCCAATCAAGTGCATATTTTTCTATTAATTCAGGACCTAAAATTAATCCCAGGTTATAAAAATATGTATTACAAGAATGCGTAATAGCATCCCTTAATTCCTGAATGCCGTGATTTCTTGAACATCGAAATGATGCATTTCCGATTCTGAAATTACCATTACAAGTAAAGCTTGTATATGGACTAGTTTTATCTTCTTCTAGAGATGCAGTTGCGATAACGATTTTAAATATCGAACCCGGAGGATAAAGTCCGCTAATACAGCGATTAAGCATAGGACTTCTTTTATCTTTAAAAAGGTTCTTAATTCTATTTTCAGAATTTGCGGCAGTAAAAATATTAGGATCGTAACTAGGAGAACTTACCATGGCTAAGATTTCTCCCGAATAGGGTTGTATAATGACAATTGCACCTTTCTTGTTACCTAATGTTTTGGCAGCGATTTTTTGAATTCTAAGATCGATGGTGATAGCAACATCCTTTCCTTTTTCAGGAGAGCGCATTGCTAAAACCTCTACTTGACGACCTCGGTTATCCGCCTTAATTTGAGTTCCTCCGTCTTTTCCTTTTAAAAAACGATCAAAAAATTCTTCAACACCAGTATGTCCTACCAGATCCTTTACGCTATAGCCATATTCTTTTAATTTTGATATTTTGGATTTGCTCACTAATCCAAGATATCCTAAGATATGAGAACAAATTTTACCGTGAAGATATGAACGTTCAGGAAAAGTTTCAATGATGATTCCCGGTAAGGCTGTCTTTTTTTGTTCAATCATCATTGCTTGTTTTTTCGTAATGTTCTTTTTTATTAAGATCGGAGCAAAAGGGGCATAATAGTTTTTCTTAAAGTTTTTGTTAAGAGTTTCTTCTTCAACGTCAAGCAGCTTGCTTAAGATATTAAAAGTTGAATCTTTTTCCTTGAATTCTTGTGGAATTATAGCAATATTATAAGCCAGACGATTTTTTACAAGTATTTCACCATTTCGATCTGTAATAATTCCTCGCGGAGATTTTTGTTCGATTAGCCGGATATAGTTTTTTCTGCTTAGATTGTAGTAAGAGTTTCCTCTGACGACCTGCAATTTGATAAGACCAAAAAGAGGGAATAAAAATAAGCAAATTAGTATTAAAAGGAATACTTTGGAGCGCATTTTTTTATTAAATTGATTATTATGGGTGAGACTAGAGAAGTAAACAGGCTCTCGGCCGTTCCTTTTAGAAGTATCTGTGGCACAGCTTCCAATCTAGCAGAAAACAAAGAAAGCAAGCAAATGATTAGAATGTTCGCAAACGAAATGATAAATACAAATAACGCTTGTTCAAAAAATCTTTCCCTATAAATAAAACTTTTTAATCTACGAGCAATATATCCGCAAATAGTAAAACTTATCAAATATGAACCAAAAGCACCAAAGCTAAAGATATCTTTTAAAAGCCCACTACAAGAAGCAACTATCTTACCTTCTTTTTTGGAGAAATAAATATTTGCTACAATAGCAATTATCAAAAGAAAATCAGGCTTAACATGGAACAGCCTTAGATTTTCAGGATAATTAATTGAAAACAATATTGCTGCAATTGATAAAATAGAAAAAACTACCGGTCTTTTCATTTGAATAGTTACTTGATGACGACTAGGACATCTTCGAGTTTAGATAAATCTGCAGTGGGCTTAATTAAGCAAAAGCGCATGAGACCGTTGGGGTCTTCGAAAATTTCCTCTACTTCTCCAATGAGGATACTCTTAGGTAGTAAGCCTCCTAAGCCGGATGTAATTACTTTATCTGAAATACTTATGTCAGAAGATAAAGATAAATAGCTCATGCGGCAGCGACCATCCAAGGTACCTGCGACTATTCCTTCTTCTCTGTTGCGCTGGACCAAAGAGGCAATTCCGATATTGATATCGTTTATTAAAAGCACTCTGCTTGATAAGCTTCCGACTTCTACAACTTTTCCAATGAGACCACCATCTGCAATAACTGCAGCGTCAGTTGAAATTCCGAGTTTTTTTCCGCCTCCAATAATTATGTTCGATTTCCAGTTTGAGGGATCTCTGCCAATTACAGGCACGGTGATTAATTTTAAATTGGAACGCTTTTTGTAAGAAAGTAATTTTTTTAGTCTTTCGTTTTCTTTTAATGTTTCTTCGAGTTTAAGAATATCGGATTTTATGCTTCCAAGGTCTTTCCTAAGAGATTCATTTTCTTTTAGACAAGAACCGCAGGAAAAAAGTGACTTTACTGAGTTTGATATTTTAGATGTTAGTTTTAAGGGGAATTTAAAAATATCAACAACTAAAAGTTTAAATGGTGCTATGAAGAATGGTTGCGCTAGGAAAATAAGCGAAAGGATTACAGCAGATATTAAAAAAATAGTTCGTTTTTTGAGCCTGATCACATGAATTCAGTAAAACTAAAATTCTAATTTGGTGGAAACTACAACTCGTTTTAAATATTTAATTTCGTCTAAGACTTTTCCCGTACCAATAGCAACTGCGGTAAGTGGGTCGTCAGCTATGTGAACTGGAAGGCCAGTATGTTCTGAAATCAATTGGTCAATGCCTCGTAAAAGTGAGCCGCCACCAGCAAGAATGATTCCACGTTCAATTAAATCTGCGGCTAGCTCAGGAGGTGTTCTCTCGAGTGTAACTTTAGCAGCTTCTAAAATTTCTTGAATTGGTTCAGCTAGGGCTTCTCTAACTTCGCTAGATGATACTTCGACCATTTTAGGTAGTCCGGCTACCAGGTCTCTTCCTTTGACCTCCATGGTAAGCTCTTCATCTAAAGGATAAGCTGAGCCAATGCGGATTTTAATTTCTTCAGAAGTTCTTTCACCAACCATAAGATTATATGACTTTTTCATATATTCGATTATAGCCTGGTCCATTTCATCGCCACCGATGCGTATTGATCTAGAAAACACTATGCCTGCAAGTGAAATAATAGCCATCTCTGTTGTTCCCCCGCCAATATCAATAATCATGCTTCCCTGGGGTTCAACAATGGGTAAGCCAACACCTATTGAAGCAGCCATAGGTTCTTCTACCAAGAACACTGCTCTTGCTCCTGCGCGCTCGGCTGAATCTCGCACAGCTCTTTTTTCAACTTCTGTAATACCTGATGGAATAGCAATTACCATTCTCGGGCGTACAAGAACTGTCCTTTTATGGACCTTTTTAATAAAATACCGAAGCATAGCCTCGGTAATTTCAAAATCAGCAATAACACCATCTTTCATCGGGCGAATAGCAACAATACTTCCAGGGGTTCTTCCTAGCATCCTCTTGGCTTCTTCACCTACTGCTAAAACATGGTTGGTATCTTTCTGTATAGCCACTACAGATGGCTCACAAAGAACAACTCCCTCGCCCTTTACGTAAACTAGGGTGGTAGCGGTACCAAGGTCTATTCCCATATCATTAGAAAAAAGACCTAAAGCGTAGTTTAATATTTTTTTTGCTATTTTGATTAGTTTTTGGAGATTCATTTTTAGCTCCTGTAGATTTAATAATAATATCGTAAAACCTGTTGTCTGTCAATAGTTTTTAAGCCTGATTAAATTCTGCTCCGAGCTTGGATAAGTCCATGAGGAAGTCGGGATAGGATTTATTGATGCATTTAATGTTGCTTACCGTAACACCAATTTTTAGCCCCAGTATGCAAAATGCCATAGCTAGCCTATGGTCATTGTGCGGATTTAAGGTTTTACCAGTGATTAGTTTACAATTAGGATAAATAATCAGACTACCTCTCGTCTCTTTAATTCTTGCGCCGACTTTTTCGAGCTCTACTCTTAAGTCGCTTATTCTATTTGACTCTTTTGTTCTAGTGTGCTCTATGCCGTAAATTTCAGTTTTGCTATTGGCGAAAAGGGCCAAAACTGACAATATGGGCACTAAATCTGGACAATCTCTACAAAATAGCTTGGCACCTTTTATTTTTGAAGACTTTAATATGGTTAAGCCGCTTTTGCTAATTTTATATTTAACTCCCATGCTTTTAAGCATAGGCAATATTTTCATATCAGCTTGGACAAAATCATCTTTCTTTAAATTGTTGAAATAAATTTTAAAGTTATTTATGGCAGAAGCCACCATAAAAAAAGCACCTAGACCGTAATCGCCAGGAATATTAAAGTTTTTCAAAGCTTTGTATTTCTGATTTCCCCTAACTTTAAATTCTCGAGAATTACTTTTTTTTACATGAATCCCAGCTTTTTTTAAAGATAAGATAGTCATATCGATGTAAGGGTTGGAAACCAAGCAGCTCCCTTTGATTTTTACAATCGAGTCTTTGGATAAAAAAGGACCAAGAATTAAAAGCGAAGAAATAAATTGAGAGCTGAGCCTTCCGTCAATTACAATGCGACCACCTTTCAGACTTCCTTTTTTTACATTAATAGGAGTGCAGTGATTTTTTCCTGTTCCAGATATTTTAGCACCTTGTTTTTTTAAAACATCAATCAGTGGTTTATTTGGTCTAGAATTTAAAGTACCGGAACCTAATATTTTGGTGTTGTTTTTTGTCAGGGATGCTATGGAAAGCAGAAAGCGTAACGTAGTACCAGATTCTTTTACATTAAACGTTTTTGGAAATTTAATTTTCCCTTCAACGCCAGAAATCATACAAGAAGATTTATTCAGAAATTTGATTTTTGCACCAAGTTGTCTACAGACATTAATTGATGCTTCTACATCGTCACATAAAGAAAGGTTTTTGATTGTTGATTTTTTTCCCAGAGAAGCTATGAATACAGCTCTGATGCTGTATGATTTTGAAGCTGGAGCAGAAATTTTTCCACTTAAGGAAAGATTCGGTTTTAAAACAAGGTTCATTTTTTTACTTTTACGATGTCGCCTTCTTTTACCTTGTTTTTTACCGCGTCATCTAAAAAGCTAGCGACAGACATTGATTCTTCAACTTTTTCTATAACAATATCTCCGATAGGTTTATCTTTTTGAAAAACGGTAAAAACCAAACCTTGCATTATGTTGTCGCGGGAACCAAGGCTTATGACAATGAAATTATATGGCTTGTTAACAACGATTACGCTACCATCTGAGAGATCAGCAGGAACGTCTTCAGGGCTAATAACAATTTTCTCAAGATCAACATCTTTTTGTAGATTAACCTGAGTAGACTCAAGCTCTTTAACCTGTTTTTCCAGTTCTACTTTTAGCTCTTCACTTTTTTTGAGCTGCTCCTGAACTTTAGATAAATTTGCATTTAGATCGGATAAATTCTTTAGCGCACTGTCCTTTGAGGCGACTTCATTTTTTAATGATGCTTTTAAATCGGAATTTTCATTAAACAGCCTATCAAAACCTTCTTTTGTAGTATTTAGTTCTTTGGCGATTGCTACATTTTTGAGGTTTGATTCTTTCAGTTTATCATTATATTGATTGATGCTTTTTTGCAAACCATCCATATTCTTCTCAAGTCTGGCTTTTGCAAGTTCAGTTTTTTCAAGGGCTTGTTCAACAAGTACTCTCTTATCCATTTCTAACTTTAGGAAATACAATGAAGCTCCAGAAACCAAAAAGAAAAGAATTGCGATAATGGAAATTAAAACAGTAGCCGCCCCTAAGGATTTTCTTATGTTCATCCTTCCTCCTTTTTAATTTACTTAATTTTGAATTATTATATATTATTTACATGGGTAAAACAAGAGTATTCTTACAATTCTTCCAGATTAAAAGGAACTTGAGAATCAAACTTCATTAGCTCTTTCTTTTTTGGATGAAGAAAAGCAATGCTTTTTGCGTGAAGGCACATCCTTCCTGATTTTCCTCCGCCGTACTTCAGGTCACCTAAAATTGGATGTCCTAAATGAGCGAGATGGACTCTTAGTTGATGAGTTCTACCAGTAAAAGGCGTTAATTCTAATAATGTTGCATTCTCGAATCTTTTTATCACTTTGTATTTTGTTTTCGCATCTCTGGCGTTAAAAAACTTTACAGCAATTTTTTCTCTATTACGAGAATCTCTGCCTAAAGGTAATTCGATTATATCCTCGTTAAATTGTACAACACCCTTTACAATAGCAATATATTTACGTTCTATTGTATGTTTTTGAAACTGTTTTGCTAATCCTATATGAGTGTAATTATTTTTTGCTACAACCAAAAGTCCTGAGGTATCTTTATCTAATCTGTGGACGATTCCCGGCCTTAAGGGATGATTTACGTCTGAAAGGTTTTCGTAATGAAAAAGCAAAGCATTTACTAACGTACCCGAGTAATTTCCCGGAGCAGGATGAACTACCATGTTAATGGGTTTGTTAATAACTAGCAGGTCTTCATCTTCAAATACTATATCTAATGGTATATTTTCAGGCAAAACATTTGTGTCGTATTTCTGAGGAGTTACTTCTATGCTGATTTCATCTCCTGGCTTAACTTTATGGTGAGGTTTGATTATTTGATTATTGTTTATGCAGACTTTTCCTGAAATAATTAATTTTTGAATAAAGCTACGAGAGCCGATATCCTGCAAGTATTTAAACAAAAAAACATCTAGTCTAGCTGAGCTATCTTGTTCAGTAGCTTTTAGGGTATAGTTTTCCATTTTGGAGTTAGTCTTAAGTACTGAATTATGATTATTAAAATACCGACAGTTATTGCAGAGTCAGCTACGTTGAAGACAGGCCAAATCCTAAAATCAAGAAAGTCAATCACATATCCAAATCTTAAGCGATCTATTAAATTGCCAATTGCACCAGCTAAAATTAAAAAAAGTGCAAACTTTTCCCACTTGTGAATTTTTTCTTTCTCTCTTCTGTTTATCACGCAATGGATAATAAAAGATATTGTTATAATTGATAAGAAGGCAAAAAGATGCGCTTGGTTCTTAAACATTCCAAAAGCTATTCCAGTATTGTGAACCAAGGTTAGATGGAAGACCCCTTTAATCACGGGGATAGTTTCACCGTAAGCAAGGAATATTGTTACGATGTGTTTGGAAGCTTGGTCAAGTGCAACAATTATTATTAAGGCGATTATCTCGAACATTTATGATAATCGAACTGCCAAAAAGCAGTCTATTTGCTTTCCTGGAGCTTTTGACATTTTAAGCAATTCCTAGTATAGGGGATTGCCTTAAGGCGAGACTTTGATATATTTTTTTTGCAACTTTCACAGGTACCATAACTACCATCCTCGATCTTTTTAAATGCTTCAACAATCTCATAGAGAAGCTCCCTATCGTTAGAGGCAAGGCCCACCGAAAATTCTCTATCAAAAGTATCGGTGGCAGCATCTGCCATATGAAAAGAGTATCCCGAGATATCTCCTGCGGCTTCACGTTGAGATTGGTTCATAGCCGAAGCAGATATGCTTTTTATCTGATCCAAAAGATCTTCATTTTTTTTCTGAAGTAGTTTTTTGAATACTTGTAGATCCTTTTTTAACATTCTCTTTTTCATTGGTCCTCTCCTTTTATTACATCTGCGCATCTCTTGCATATGGTTGTATGATCTTTTTCTTTACCTACAGTTTCGCTATAATTCCAACATCTTTGGCACTTTTCTCCACAAGCTTTTTCAATTTTTATTTTTGTCTCTTCTTTTTCTTTATTTTTATCAATTGCAACTTGAGAAACAATGAAAAGACCAGCTAGTTGTTCTTCAAGATTTTTAAAATATACAAAATCGTTGTTGCTTACTAAAAAAACGACTTTGGCTTCCAGAGAACTACCAATTAACCCTTTGGCTCTTTCGTCTTCCAAAGCCTTCAAAACTTGAGGTCGAATTTTAATTATTTTATCAAGCTTTTCGTTAACAAGCTCTATGTCTTTAATTATTTTATTGCCATCCAAAATTTTGTCAAACGAAGGCCAATCTAAAACATGAACACTGTTGACTTCTTCAGTTTTCGGAATATGCTTATAGATTTCTTCAGCTGTAAACGGCATGATCGGAGTAACAATTTTAACTAAGGACAATAAAATTTCATACATTACTGTTTGAGCTGCCCTGCGATTCAAAGAGCTTTTTCCGGCTGTGTAGAGCCTGTCTTTCAAAATGTCTAAATACACAGAGGATAAATCTTCGTTACAAAAACTATATATCGTTTTATATACTTTGTAAAATTCAAAATTATCATAGGCTTCGGTTGTAGAATCAAGGGCAAGTTTTAATTTGTGCAGCGCCCATTTATCAATATCCAATAATTTTGAATAAGTAATTTTATCATTTTTCGGATTAAAGTCAAATAAATTCCCAATTAAGAAACGAACGGTGTTTCTTATTTTCCTATAGGCCTCTGTTAAGCGAGACAATATCTCATTGGAAATTCTTATGTCTTCCCTGTAATCACAGGATGAAACCCAAAGTCGTAAGATGTCGGCGCCATATTTCTTTATGATTTCTTGCGGAGAAATAACATTACCTAAGGATTTCGACATTTTTCTACCATCTCCATCGACGACAAAACCATGAGTTAAAACAGATTCAAAGCATGGCTTGTTATCAATTGCCATCGAAGGAATTATTGATGCTTGAAACCATCCGCGATGTTGATCTGAGCCCTCAAGATAAAGTGAAGCCGGGAGGTCTCTTTTTTCTTTTAGTACGGCTTGATGACTTACTCCTGAGTCGAACCAAACATCAAGAATTTCATCTCCTTTTTCGAATTCATTCCCGCTACAGCTTGGACAAGTAAAATTGTTTGGTAATAGTTCTGAAATATCTCTTGAGAACCAAGCATCTGTTCCTTCTTTTGCAACCAGATCAGCAAAATGCTCAACGACTTCAGGAAATAAATCAAAATCGGAATCACATTTTCTACAGGAAATCGCAGGGATGGGTACTCCCCAGTATCTCTGCCTAGAAAGACACCAATGAGGTCTATTTTCGACCATTGTGGCAATGCGGTTTTTTCCGATTGCGGGGATCCATTTAACGTTATTGCTGACAACTTTTAGTATGTTATTTCTGAGTTTATCATGATCAATATTTAAGAACCACTGTTTTGTTGCCCTGAAAATAATAGGAGTTTTGCATCTCCAGCAATGTGGATAGGAATGATTCATCTTAGAGCTAGACAACAAAATACCTTTTTTGCTTAGCTTATCAAGAATAATATCATTAGCCTTGAATACATGGATTCCACTAAGATCTCCGGCATAATCAGTAAACTTTCCTTTATTATCAACTGGCATAACTATATCTAGATTGTATTTTAAGCCAGTTTGATGATCTTCTTGTCCATGACCTGGAGCAGTATGAACTAAACCTGTACCCTCATCCTTTGAGACATAATCAGCCATTACTACTTTGCAATCATCTTTTAAATTAAACGGGTGTGAATAAGCAATATTATTTAGCTGCTCTCCAGAAACTTCTTTAATAATTTTGTAGTTTTGTATATTAGATTGTTCTAGCATACATGAAGCAAGGTTTTTCTCTGCAATTATGATTTCATCAGAACAATCAATCGCAACATAGTTAAAGTTTGGATGTGCTGCAACAGCAACATTCGCAAGAAGAGTCCAGGGAGTAGTTGTCCAGATAACTAAAAAAACATCTTTTCTCTTAAAGGAATCATCTATGTTTCCTGGGTTTTTAATTTTAAATTTAACATATATTGATGGAGACGTATGGTCTTCATACTCTACCTCCGCCTCAGCAAGAGCTGTTTCACAAACAGAACACCAGTTCACTGGTTTTAAACCACGGTAGATGTATCCTTTTTTTACCAGCTCGGATAAAGATTTAACGATCCAGTATTCGTAGTTATGATTTAGCGTAAGATAGGGATTTTCCCAATCACCAAATATGCCAAGTCTTTTAAATTGTTCTTTTTGTTTGTTAACATATTTTAAGGCATAATTATGTGCTTTTTTTCGAAACTCAACTTGAGAAATTTGGTTTTTATTTTTTCCGAGTTCTTTAAAAAGCTGATGCTCTACAGGCAAACCGTGGCAGTCCCATCCTGGAATATAAGGAGCATCAAATCCACGCATAGTTTTATATTTAATAATTATGTCCTTTAAAGTTTTATTTAAAGCATGTCCAATATGAATATCGCCATTTGCATAAGGAGGTCCATCATGTAGGATAAACTTTTTTTTCCCTTTGTGGCTATCTCTGAGAATTTTGTAGATGTCCTGATTCTTCCACTCAGTGAGAATAGTTGGTTCCCTCTGGGGTAAATTTGCCTTCATGGGGAAGCTGATTTTTGGCAAATTCAAAGTATCTTTATAATTGATTTTATTTTCTGACATATTTTCCTATTAGGATGTTTAAGTCTTTTTTGATTTTTTTAGGTATAAAATCTTTATTAGTTATAATGCCATATTTTAAAGCTGACGAGCACTCACAATTCTTTTTATTATCCACATATCTTAAAGTATTTTTAATTATTCTTTTGGAATTCTCAACGTTTTTTAGCAAGTTTTGAATTACCATGTCTACAGTTACATCTTCGCTGGATTCTCGCCAACAGTCATAATCTGTTATGGCAGCAAGTGTGGCATAACATATCTCTGCTTCCCTGGCAAGCCTGGCTTCTGTCATATTGGTCATACCAATAATATCCATTCCCCAGGAACGATATAATTCAGATTCGGCTTTTGTAGAAAAAGCAGGTCCTTCCATGTTTATATATGTACCTCTTTTGTGAACGTTTAAATCCAAGCTTTTGGTAGCCTCATAAACAACTTTGGCTAACTCAAGGCAAATAGGTTGAGCAAAAGCAATATGGACAACGATACCGCCTGAGAAAAAAGTAGTTGGTCGGGCTTGATTGGTTCTATCAACGAACTGGTCCGGGATTACAAAATCCAAAGGCTTGAGTTCTTCCTTTAAGCTTCCACACGCTGTAACAGAAATTAATTTATCAACACCAAGTTTTTTCATCCCAAAAACATTAGCGCGGAAATTTATCTCAGATGGAGGAATTCTATGGCCCTTTCCATGACGAGGAAGGAAAACAACTTCTTTGTCCTCCAAGACTCCAGTTATATATTTATCAGAAGGATATCCAAAAGGAGTCTTAACAGCAATTTCTTTGATGTTCTTGAGTCCTTCAATTTTGTAAAGGCCACTTCCTCCAATAATTCCGATTTTTGACATTTTTATCTCCCTGATAATTCTTTTGCCCTGTTTACTGCGGCAACAACAGCTTCTTTTAAACTTCCCCCGCTTTTAAGAGTATTTATAGCTGCTTCAGTTGTTCCTCCTTTTGAAGAAACTTGTTTTTTTAGTTCTTCAGGAGTTAAGCCATCTTCCAATAAAGCTATCGCACCATCAGCAGTTTGCTTTACCAATAAATTAGCTTGTCCTTGACTAAATCCAATATTTTCTGCAGCATTTATTAGCTCAGGGATAAATACTTTAGTATATTTTTTATAATCTTCTATTTTAGTAAGATTATTAATTTCCAAAAGTTGGCAAAAGTAACCCGAGCCACTTCCAGAAATTGCAGTTGCTTCATCCATCATCGCTTCTTTTAAGACCAGGGTTTCTCCTAGGTGCTCGAAAAGGTCTTTTGTGAATTTCAAATCTTCATCAGTTGCCTTTTGACCTTTGCTTAAGCACGACATCCCTTTTCTTACTTTTGCAGCTATATTGGGCATAACACGTATTACGCGGACATCATTTAATATGCTTTCGATATCTCTTGTTTTTATTCCTGCAGCGATAGAAACGACTAGCTTAGAATTTATGCCTGGAACTTCTTTTATTTCGTCTAATAACTCTCTAAAATCTTGCGGTTTGATGGCAAGAATAACTACTTCGGAATCATTGACTAATTTTTCAATCGATTCTGCCACATCTATCTTTAAAGCTTTTGCGCTGGCAGTCTTTGATTTATCTTTGTCAAAAGCCACGACGCTAAAATCTTTTTTTATGCTTTCGCAAATAGTAAAACCCATATTTCCAAAACCAATAATTCCAATTCTATTCATGTTTAAAGATAGCCCTTCCAATGCGGATTATATCAGCACCTTCTTCTATTGCAACTTCAAAATCATTAGACATGCCCATGGAAAGATGTCTTAATTCAATATTTTTTCCGAAAATTCCCTGCTTAGCTCTATCTCTTAAAACTCTTAGATTCCTAAAGCAATCTCTCGTTTCTTCAGGATTTTCAACAAACGGTGCCATAGTCATGAAGCCTAAAACATGAAGATTGTTCATTGATGATACATTATCCAAGAAATCAAATACATTTTTTGGGTCAATGCCAAATTTTTGTCTCTCTTCTGAGGTGTTTATTTGAATTAAAACATCAACTTTTTTTTTTCTCAAGATGGCTTCGCTGTTAATTTTTTCAGCAAGTCCCAGGCTATCTACACTGTGAATAAGGTTGAAAATTTTAACTGCTTCTTTTACCTTATTAGTTTGGAGATGGCCGATCATATGCCATGTCAATTTAGGCAGTTTTGCTTTTTCAGAGAACTTTTCCAGATAGGTAAACTTAGCTTTAGCATCCTGGATACGATTTTCACCAATATCAAAAATACCAAGCTTAGCTGCCTCTATAACATCATCTGCGCCTACTTCTTTAGTAACGCAAACTAGTTTAATATCGCATAAGCTTCTTCTGCTTCTGGCGCAGGCTTCTGCAATCTTCGAATTCAATTTTTGCAGATTACCTTTAATCATTTGAAATAACTTAACATAAAAGCACTGCAATGTCAATAAATAAGCCTGTGTGTTTGGAGGTTATTGCTTTAGGGCGGGTTTTTTACTTCTGGCTTTTTTTACTTGGGCAGATGTTGATTTTTAAAGAGTGACAGAAGGCAATTTTAAAGAATTTATCATCATTGACAGTGTAAAGGTTTCCCTTTATTTTGATGAATATTTCTTCTTCTTTTTTTGCAGTATCCTGCTGTCTAAAAATATAGAACTGCGGCGGATTGATTCTTTTTCTTATGTTTGAAGTTTCCTTTACCTGGAAGATGAATCTTCTTTGTACATGAGAAAATATACCATTTTGAGAAAACTCTTCCGTTAAGGAAAGAATCTTCCTTCCTTTTTCAAGTGAAGTTATATTCTTAAAAAGCAGCTCTCTCATTTTATCCCCTGTTTTAAAAAAGAAGGCCGAGTTACCAGGAATGCTTTATTGTAGTGTTGTCTCCTTTCAGTAACCCGGCCACCCTCACCCATGGCTGGTGGGATATTTCAAAATGGTTTACATTTTAGTTTAAATACTTTTTTAAAGAGTTTATTAATACCTGAAAAAAAAGAATTTGCACTAAAAGTATACCCTGAAAAAGAACAAATTCAAGACTGTTTTGGGCCTTCAGAGAAAGCGCTTTCTTCTTTATTTAAATATTTTTACTCGAGGTTCCTCCTTCTTTAACATGCGTTTTATATTTTTAGTATGGCGCAGGTAAATAAAAACACACAAAATTGCACTTAAAATGATTAGTTCAAGTTCTTGACCAAAAAGAACCATTGAAATAGGAAGAGAAAGCGCCGCAATCAAAGATGACAATGAAACTATCCCAGTTATAAGGAAAGCAAGTATCCAAGAACCTATGGAAATTAAGACAGCAGGTCTTAGTCCAGCGATTTTAACCGAAAGACCAATGAGCGCCCCTACGCTAGTGGCAACACCTTTTCCTCCCTTGAATTTTAAAAATACTGTCCATACATGACCAGAGACAACAGCTAAGCTAAAGACAACTCTCCAGAGAGAATCAGGTAGATTTACAAGGTCAGCTACAAGAATCGGCGCAAGCATCCCTTTGAATATGTCAAAAATTAAAACAACAATTCCTGGGATTTTCCCCATGGCTCGGAAAGTATTGGTTGCACCAACGTTTCCTGAGCCAATTGTGCGGATATCTATTTTTCCCCAAAACTTTCCTATGAGATATGCTGTTGGGATAGAACCTATTAAATAGCTTATGAGTATTCCGCTACTAATTCTCAGTATCAGCATTTAATATCTTGACTCCTCTTCTGATATATCCCAGGCCAGAAATAATTGTAAAGAATAGTGCAATATACCAGATATAATGAGAAAACTGTAATTGTAAAAGAAGACCTATCACACACATTGCTTGAAAAAAAGTAGTAGTCTTCCCCCATCTGGTGGGTAATACATCTAAATTACCCTGAACCATATAAATAATTCCAGAACCTAAAAGTATAATAGCGTCCCGACTAGCTACAGCAATTACAAGCCAGAGTGGAAATCTAATTCCAGCAGGAAAATTATCAACCAAATAAAGACAAATAAATGAACTAATCAAAAGCAGCTTATCTGCTAATGGATCTAAAATCGCGCCAGCTTTTGTTTTTTGTTTCCTAGTCCTGGCTATGTAGCCATCAACAACATCAGAAATAATAGCCATCAGAAAAATTCCCAAAGAAACCAATCTAAGATAATCATTTTCCGGGGAATAATAAAGCACAGAAGCAATGAATAAAGGAACCGAAACAATTCTAAATATTGAAATTTTGTTAGCAAAAGTTAAAGCCATTTTATTTAGTGATCCTTATCCTATTTAGCGGCCAATAAATAACTAAAGATTTTCCTATTAAAAGATCTTCCGGGACAAAACCCCAATAACGACTATCTCTGCTAGAAGCAGAATTATCCCCTAATACAAAAAATGAATCTTCAGGAACTTCGAACGTTTGATTTTCCTTTCCAAACTTTCCCCTGTTGTAATAGTGGATATGGCGTATAGCCGGATCATCAATAATTTCACCATTAATATATATCTTTCCGTTTTTTATCTCTACGGTTTCACCCTCGAAAGCAATGAGCCGTTTAATAAAATCTCTGCTTTTATCCTCCGGATAAACAAAAACAATTATATCCAGTCTTTCTGGATCCTTAAATTTTGGAAGTCTTATTGTGGTAAAAGGAATTTTGGCACCATAGATAAATTTGTTTACAAGAATGCGGTCACCCTCAATTAAAGTTTGCTTCATCGAACCCGTGGGGATTTTAAATGCCTGGATAATAAAAGTGCGTATTACCATAGCAAGAATTAAAGCTACTACAATTGATTCTACCCATTCTCTAAATAAGGATTTTTTTAAATTTTTCATAATATTTAAATCTTAAGAGCAGCCAAAAACGCTTCTTGAGGAATTTGTACGTTTCCAACCTGTTTAAGACGCTTTTTCCCTTTCTTTTGATTTTCCCAAAGTTTCCTTTTTCTTGTGATATCTCCACCATAGCACTTGGCGGTTACATTCTTTCCATAAGCTTTTACTTTAGCGGAGGCGATAATCTTGTTATCAGCTGAAGCTTGAACCGCAACTTCAAAAGCCTGTCTAGGTATTAACTCTTTAAGTTTGCTAACTAAAGCTCTAGCTTTTTCATAGGCCTTATCTTTATGTACTAAACAAGAAAAGGCGTCACACAGTTTGCTATTTAGCAAAATATCAAGTTTAACTACTTTCGCAGGTAGATATCCAGTAAATTCGTAATCAAGAGAACCATAACCCCTGGAGATAGATTTTATCTTATCGTTAAAATCAACAATTACTTCTGAAAGCGGCAGATCAAAAATAAGGACAAGTTTATCATAAAGATAATCTGTTTTTTTGTATACGCCTCTTCTCTGTTTTACAAATTCAATTGTTGCATCCATCGATTCTATAGGAACCATTATTTTTACCTCGATGTAGGGTTCTTCGAAAGAAGCGATATCAGAAGAATCCGGAAGATCTACAGGATTGTCTATTTCGATAACTTCACCGGTTTTTTTCTTGACTTTAAAAACAACGCTGGGAGTTGTAAGGATTAAATTTAAATTATATTCTCTCTCTAGGCGCTCTTGAGCAATTTCCATATGCAACAAACCCAAAAATCCGCATCTAAACCCATAACCAAAAGACTGAGACGTCTCAGGTTCATAGACAAAGGAGGAATCATTCAGTCGAAGTTTTTCCATTGCTTCTCTAAGATTGGGAAAATCTTTAGAGTTGACAGGGTATATGCCGCAAAAGACTAGAGGTTTCATCTCTCTATATCCAGGCAACGGTTCTTTGGCAGGATTTTTTACACCGGTAATAGTGTCGCCAACCATTACTTCTCGAGGATCTCGTACATTACAGGTAAAGTATCCTACAGAACCGCAGGATAATTCTTCGATTTTTTCAGCCTGAGGTTTGAATATCCCAAGTTCCTCAATTTTGTGTTCGCGGTCACCTTGCATCATTTTTATGGAACTTTTAGAAGGAAGTTTACCATCAATTACTCTGACATAGATGATAACGCCTTTGAATGTATCATAAGTAGAATCAAAGATGAGCGCTCTAAGCGGCTCTAATTCGCTTCCCTGCGGAGGAGGTACAAGCTTAATCACATGTTCAAGAATCTCATCGATCCCTCTTCCTTCCTTTGCTGATACTAAAACGATTTCATCTTCATTAAATCCGAAAGTTTCTTTGAGTTGATTTTTAACCTCTTCTATATCTATGGAGGGTAAGTCTATTTTGTTTATTACTGGGATAATAGTCAAGTTTTGTTCAAGAGCCATAAAATAATTTGCGACAGTTTGAGCTTCTATGCCTTGAGAAGCATCTACAACTAATAATGCGCCTTCACAGGCTGTTAAAGATTTTGCAACTTCATAAGTAAAATCTACATGACCAGGTGTATCAATTAAATTTAGGGAATATTTATTTCCATCTTTTGAGGTATAATCCAAGCATACTGCTGAAGCCTTGATAGTTATTCCGCGCTCTCTTTCTAACTCCATATCATCGAGAAGCTGATTTTTAAGATTTCTTTTGTCCACCGCACCGGTGAATTCAAGAAGCCTATCAGCAAGAGTAGACTTTCCGTGGTCGATATGCGCAATTATGGAAAAATTCCTAATATTCTCTTTATTCATATTATTTTCTAAAACCTGATTTGCTAATTATTTCTTCAACAACTTCATCTATGGTCATATTGGTAGAATCAATATAGATGGCATCGTCAGCTTTTTTCAACGGGCCAACGCTGCGAGTTAAATCAGACATATCTCTTTTTTCTACGTCCTTTTCTATCTGCTTTAAAGAAATATCTTCTTTTTTATCTTTCAATTCTTTAAATCTGCGAGATGCCCTTATTTTTGAATCAGCATCTAAGTAAAATTTTTTATCAGCGTTAGGAAATACTACCGTACCGATATCTCTTCCTTCAACAACGACATTATTCTTTTCAGCAAATCTTCTCTGTAGTTTTACCATTTCTTCGCGAACTTCTGGTGCTCGCGCAATAAAAAATACTTTTTTCGTCACTTCAGACTGACGGATCTCTTTAGAGACGTTTTTGTCATCTAAAAAAGTAGTTGAATTACCTTTTTCATCAGCTTTTAAAGAAATATTGGTGTCTGAAAGCAATTTTGCCAAAACTGAAGCATTTTCTATTTCAACGTTTTGCTCCATCGCTTTAAGAGTTAGAGCTCTGTACATGGCACCGGTATCTAGATAAGTGTAACCCAGGGACTCAGCTACCTTTTTTGCGACAGTGCTTTTTCCGGCACCAGCAGGCCCGTCAATAGTAATTATAGTAGGTTTATTTGTGGGGATTGAGCTTTTCTCTTTTTGACTTGGCATTGACTAACTTTTTTGTTAACTTTGAATTATTCCCTGAAGAAATTAAGGATTCCAGTTTGAACAATTCAGCTTTAAAAATCTTTATAGCTTTGAGTAATTCGGTTTTATTTGCTATAAAAATATCTCTCCAAATATCCGGATCAGATGCAGCTATACGAGTAGTATCGCGCATTCCTCCAGAGGCAAATTTAAGGTATTTTTCAGGCACAGCTGAAGTTAAGCTAAAAGATAAAGCGTGCGGAAGATGACTTACCAGTGCAACAACTTTGTCGTGCTCAGAAGGACTCAATGATACAACTTTTGAACCTAGTAAATTCCAGAATTTTTTAATTTTCGATAAAGCTAAGGCTGAAGTTTTTTTGCTAGGAGTAACTATACAAATGCTATTTTGAAATAATTCAGAACAAGAAAAATTAACACCTTTTTTTTCTGATCCAGCCAAAGGATGAGAACCGATAAAACTCAGATGCTTAGGTATCAACCTATCTAGGCTATCTACGATTTCACCTTTACAGCTTCCAACATCAGTAACGATGGTTCCTTCTTTAGCATTTTTAAATACGCTTGGTGCTAATTTGATAATTGTTTTTACAGGAGCAGCGAGAATAATTAAATCAGCGTTGGAAACAGCTTTTTTTAAATCTAGAGTGCCGATATCAATAGCTTTCTTTTTTAGAGCATTGCTTATTGTCGATCTTCTTCTGGAGAACCCGATAACTTTTTTAGCGAACCCACGTTTTTTTATTGCCTTTCCAACGGATCCGCCAATTAGACCAACACCGATAATCGCTACTCGGTTAAACATTATTTCTTTTTTTCGCATCTTTTACTAAACCTTTCTACCCACTGCTTTTGATATGGCGGACAATTCTTGCATCAAATCGAAAAAGTTTTCCGGAAGTAAAGACTGAGCACCGTCAGATGCAGAATCCTCCGGCTTTATATGAACTTCAATTATTAAACCATCTGCACCTGCGGCAATTGCAGCCCTTGAGGCTGCAGGAACTAATCCCCATTTTCCAGTCGCATGGCTTGGGTCGACAATTACAGGCAAGTGAGATAACATTTTAACAACAGCAACAGCATTTATATCTAAAGTATTTCTGGTTGCATCTTCGAAAGTCCTGATGCCGCGTTCACATAAAATCACATTGAAATTTCCTTCGGATAAAATGTATTCGGCCGACATTAACCACTCTTTTATCGTGGCACTTAAACCCCTTTTTAGTAGTACAGGTTTTTTTGTTTGGCCGACTTCTTTTAAAAGGTTAAAATTCTGCATGTTGCGTGCACCAATTTGCAGAATATCAACGTATTCAGCAACTAGCTTCACATCTCTGGTATCCATAACTTCGGTGACTGTTGCCAAGCCAACTTTGTCACCGACTTCTTTCATAATTTTTAGACCCTCTTCTCCTAATCCCTGAAAACTGTAAGGAGATGTTCTCGGTTTGAAAGCCCCACCTCTTAAGATGGTTGCACCTGAAGTTTTTACTTTCTCTCCAATAGATAAAAGGTTTTTCTTGTTTTCAATTGCACAAGGACCTGCCATAACAGCAATTTTTTGCGAGCCAACTTCAATTAGCCCTTTTATTTTTATTACAGAATTATCTTTTTTGAATTCCCTGGAAACAAGCTTATAGGGAGCTAAAACTGGCATTACTTTTTCAACACCAGGGAAAACCTCAAGAGGAGTAGTCCTTAAAACATCTTCAGGGCCGATTAGACCAATAATGGTCCTTTCTTTTCCTTGGGAAACATGCGCCTCTAGACCTAATTGTGTAGTTTTCTCAATTATATGATCAATTTGCTCCTGCGTAGAACCAGGCTTTAGAACAATAATCATAAGTGTCTCCTTAAGCTATTAATGAAAGCTTTATTTTCTTTCATAGTAGATATGGTAACTCGCAGGTACGTATTTAAGCCCCAAGCTTTCATATCTCTTACTATTATGCCATCACGTAATAAATCTTTAAATACTTTTGTGCTATCCTTGCCTATGTCAATAAGAATAAAATTTGTGCAGCTGTCAACGAATACAAGATTTAGCTTCTTTAAATTACCATAAAGATATTTTTTGCCTTCTTTCAGAGATTTTTTTACCATTTTTAAATAGTTGCTGTCATCTAAACTTGCTAATGCTGCTGCTTGAGCAAGTGAATTTACGTTAAAAGGTTCTCGAACTTTATTTAAACAGCTGATAATTTCAGCAGAAGAAATTCCGTATCCTATGCGTAGCCCTGCGAGACTGTAGGCTTTCGAGAAAGTTCTCGTAACAATTAGATTCTTTCTTTTCTTTAAGAGATTTATCGTATTAGGAAAATTTTCTTTATCAAAAATTTCATAATAAGCTTCATCAAAATAAACCAAGATATCCTTTCTTAATCCTCGTAAAAAGTTACTTACTTCTTTTGCAGAAACATAAGTACTGTTGGGGTTATCCGGATTAGCAATAAAAACTATCTTGGTTCTCTTTGTCACTGCTTTCTTCATAGCCCCTAAATCATAGCAGAAATCTTTCATCGGGACTTTCTTAATTTTTGCAGAACAAGTCATTCCAGCGATTTCATAAATGAGAAACGTTTTGTCCGCAATAATGATTTCATCACCAGGGTTTAAGAAAGCCCTTGCAGCCAAAACAATTATCTCATCAGATCCATTTCCAAAGATCAGTTGATTTTCTTTCACTTTTAGTTTCTTAGCAAGCTTCTTCCTAAGGGAGAAACAGTTTCCGTCTGGGTATCTATTGATATTTTGCGCTGCTTTTGAAATAGCAGAAAGAGCCTTTTTAGAAGGCGGAAAAGGAGATTCATTGGAAGCCATTTTAAAGACTTCTTTTAATCCCAGTTCTCTTTTTACCTCTTCTATAGGTTTTCCTGGTTTATAATTTTTAATTTTTAAAATTGATTTTCTTGTTTTCATTTTTCTATACTGGGTATGAGCCCAAAACTTTTAAAAACTTGCATTTTTCTTCAAGTTCATTAACAGCTCTTTGAACTTTTTTATCCAATCTATGGCCGTCTAAATCAACAAAGAAATAATAATCCCAGGCTTTCTTTTTTGACGGACGAGATTCAATCTTAGTTAGATTGATCTTATTTTTCTTAAAGGGAACCAACATATCATGCAAAGCCCCTACTCTATCTTTTATAGAGAACAGTATCGAAGTTCTATCTTTTTTGGTCATCGGACAATCAGTTTGACCAATAACAAGAAACCTGGTTATGTTATGCGGGCTATCCTCAATACCACTAGAAAGTATTTTTAGTTTACACTGTTTTGCTGCTAAAGTAGAAGCTATAGCAGCAGCATTCTTTTGTTTAGCGCAAACTTGAGCAGCCTTAGTTGTACTGGACACTTCAACAGTATCTACTCCGGGTAAATTTTTATCTAACCAGATTCTACATTGTCCTAAAGCATTTGCGTTCGAGTATACTTTTTTAATACTTTTTTTAGCACAATTAGCTAAAAGATTATGAGAAATTTCAGAAATAATCTGAGAACAAATCTTTAAATCTGAATCAACAAACATGTCTAATGTATGACTAACTATTCCTTCAGTTGAATTTTCAATAGGTACCACGCCGTAATCAGCATTTTGTCTTCTTACCTCTAGAAACACATCCGTAATATTATTACAAGCGATGTATTTAACCTGTGTGCCAAAATGTCTTAAAGAAGCAAGGTGAGTATACGTTGCCTCGGGCCCGAGATACGCTATTTTTATTGGTTTCCCTAGAGCAAGTGATGCAGACATTATTTCTCGGTAAATTGCTTCCAAGGAAGCATCGTTTAGCGGACCTTTATTTATGCTAGATAACCTTTTAATAATTTGCCTTTCTCTTTCAGGGGAATAAACAGTTTTGTTTTGTTCTTTTTTTGCCTTTCTAATAGTCAAACTTAAATTGGCTCTTTGATTTAAAAGCTTTGTTACTTGTGAATCAATCTTGTCTATTTTCTTGCGTAGATTGTTCAGGCTCATTTTGCACCTCCGACTCTGTAGCTTCTTCTTTTGCTATAGATAAATTAACAAATTCTTCTATTTTGGGCAGTTCGTCTAATGACTTTAATCCGAAATATTCTAAAAATTGCCTCGTTGTTCCATAAACGAATGGTCTACCTACTGTTTCTTTTTTTCCTGCTATGCGAATTAATCCCTTCTCCTGGAGATTTTTGACAACAACATCAACATTTACGCCTCTGATTATTTCTATGTCCAACCTTGTAACAGGCTGTTTGTAGGCGATGATTGAAAGGGTTTCAAGTGCTGGCATGCTCAACTTTTCTTTATGTCTTACTTTGTAGAACTTTTTTAGATATTGAGCATATTCATTATTAGTGCACAATCTAAACCCACCAGCGACTTCGGCAACTGTTATTCCGCTTTTTTTCTGTTCATAGTCGGATTTTAATTCTTCAATTAAAGAGCGGATTTCCTTAGTATCAATTGTTCCGATTACTTCTTTTATCTGTTCTAATATAAGTGGTTTTTCGCTGGCAAATAGCAGTGCTTCAATTATTCCTTTAATAGTATTGTTATCGCTCATGGTTTTTTGTGTAGTCTTTGTTTGTATATTTCGTTTAAGAGTTCTTCGCTTGAGTTGGTTCCAGCATTTCTTTCAAGCGCCTTGGCTATCATTTCTTTAGCCTCTTGTTTCTTATACTGCAGTTGAAGTAAAAGTTGCAAAACTTCATTCTGAATATCTTCAGGAATTGCTGAAGCAGTTTTTACTTTTTTATCTTTGATTAATCCGAATTTGCCAATTTTACCCTGCAGCTTCGCAATAATTTCTCGTGCTCTTTGTTGTCCGATACCAGGTAATGATTTAAGCATGGCTACGTCTGATTCGTCAATTGCATTTACAATTTCTGAAATTGGACGATTAATTGCTTTTGCAGCAGCCCTAGGTCCAATCCCGGAAACTGTTATAAATTGTTCAAAGAACTCTTTTTCAACTTCGTTGCAAAATCCTATTAAAACAGGAGTACTTTTTGTTTGATCAGTTTGGTAATAATGATAGGTTATGAGGTTGATGTTTCCATCTGAATCGACGTTATCATCTACTCTATTCATTACAGTCGGCGGAATCAAAACCTCATAGCAGAATCCTTGAACATCAATATACAAGGAATTAGTGCCTTTTTTAGCAAGCTTTCCTTTTATTTTAGCGATCATAAGCTAACCCTTGAGATATTAACATGAGCAAGTGCTATTGCTATTGCATCAGTAACATCATCTTTAATTTTTTGGCTTCTGAGATTAAGCGTCATTTGAACCATGTTTTGAACCTGTGATTTTGTAGCATTGCCTCTTCCGACAATAGATTTCTTTATTCGTGTTGCACCGTATTCAATTAAATTAATCTTTTCCTGTGCAGCAAGAAGACAAATCGTTCCTCTCACGTGTCCAAGCAGACAAGCGGTAGTCGGATGTCGATAATGAGCATAAAGTTTTTCCAAGACTAAAACTTTTGGTTTGTGTGTATTTAAAATCTCTTTCAAAGAGCTGTGAATCTTAATCAACCTTGATTCTATCGCGGTGTTACTGGAAGTGCTAATATATCCGGCTTCAATTAGTTTAACTTGATTACCTGTTTGCTCTATTAAGCCATAACCAGTGGTTATTAATCCAGGATCTATTCCTAAAATCTTCATTCTTTTTAAGATCCGGCAGATTGCTCAAGAACGTCATCTGGAATATCAAAGTTAGCATGAACAGCTTGAACATCATCATGCTCTTCAAGAGCTTCAACTAAATTGAGCACTGCTTTAACATCTGACCCGGTAACTTTTATGGTAGAACTTGGAATCATTGTCAGTTCTGCAGAATCAGCCTCAATATTGTTTTGCTTCAGAGCTTCTTTTACTTTTTCGAAATCCGGAACTGGAATCGTAATTTCATAATTTTTATCTTCTGACTTCATATCTTCAGCTCCAGCCTCAAGCACTATATCCATCAGCTTTTCTTCCTCAATCTTCGATTTATCTACTAATATATATCCTTTTTGCGTAAACATCCAACTAGTACTTCCTGCACCAGCCATGTTGCCGCTTTTCTTAGAAAAAAGATTTCTTAGTTCTGCGCTGGTTCGGTTTTTGTTATCGGTTAATGCTTCTACAAGCAAAGCAACCCCTCCTTGGGCATATCCTTCATAAACAACAGACTCATAAGTAACGCCGGGGAGTTCACCTGTGCCTTTTTTAATTGCTCTATCAATGTTGTCTAAAGGCATGTTGCTTTCTTTTGCCTTAGCTACAGCAGAGCGTAATCTAGCATTAGTATCAGTGCTTCCGCCGCCTTCTCTTGCGGCAACACTAATTTCTTTAATTAATTTTGTGAACAGCTGGCCTCTTTTTGCATCAGCAGCTGATTTTTTGTGTTTGATGCTTGCCCATTTTGAATGTCCTGACATTCTCTCCTCCTTAAATTAAAATAATAAAGAAAAAATAAATCAAATTATTTTAACCACATATAAAAAAAGGATGATGATTTTTAAATTTAATCAGATTGAATTGTTTCTTTTTCATTACTATTTTTGTAGGGAGCAGGTTTTTTTTTCTCGCGATTGGCAGGTAAGCCGAGTTCTGTTGTTCGTCCGATTTTTGCGGACTAGATGATCATTTATCTCGCCTCTGTGTTGCCACAGAGATCTTGCAGCCTACCCTCGCGACGATCTTTTAAAAAGATACGAGCGGGCCACTCTTCATCCAAAATGGATTCATCGCGACTATTTAGCCTTGCTCAGCGCAGAGATTGCCTCGTTTCACTAACCTGATAACACAGGTTACTCGTCTCTGTGGCTCTACTTCTCATGAAGAGAAGCTACTTTAAAAAGTATATCCTACCCCAGAAAAGTTAACTGGGGCGTCCCGATTTTATCAGGATGCGCCGCCCTCTTGAGCCCGGACTTTCCTGCCCGACGCGTTGTCGGACTAATCATCTTTCCTGCCCGCGCAGAAAACATAACCTGCTCCTTTACAGCCTGCGTTGCTAAAAAATCAGCGTTTTGATTCTTTTCTCTGACAATATGAGTTATTTCAAAATGCTTAAAACCAGTAATCGCATGTGTAGCTATTTCAAAAAGGAATTTTATATTTGGATTTTTGACCTTGTATTCTTTATTTATTTGCTTAGCTAAAAGCTGACTGTCTGTTTTCACGGAAACATGCTTAGCTTTAAGAATGAGCGCGGCTTGTAAAGAAAATATTAAGGCAACATATTCAGCAACATTATTTGTCGTATATCCGATATATCTGCCAAATTCTTTGACAACTTTATTATTTTTTAAAATAACAACGCCAACCCCAGCTAGGCCTGGATTTCCCTTTGAGGCACCATCAATAAAAATTTCAAATTTTTCTTTCACTGTTCATCCTCTATAAATAAAATCCTGGCACAAGCTTCGCAAACTACTATGCGATCTTTCATTTTAATTTCATTAACAATCTGTGGTGTTACGGTTAAGTGACAACCCATGCAAGCAAAATCTTTAACAGGGCTTAACGCATGTCCATCTCGACTAATCAATATTTTCTCATACTGAGAAAGAATGGTTCTTTCAATATCGGGTAGAATTTGAGACCTTTGAGCTTCAAATTTTTTTAGAGCTTCTCCTATTTCTTTTATTCTGTCGTCAACTTCTTTCTTTTGTGAATTAAAAACCTGCTCTTCCTCATTAAGCCTTGTCTGCTCCGTAGTTATTTTATCACCAAGAGAGTCCACTTGGTCAAAATTATTTAGAATCTCTTCTTCAAGCACAGACTTATCAGCTTTTGCAGAATCAATCTCTGAGAGCATGGCTGAATATTCTTTATTAGTTTTTAGTGCAGATAATTGATTATTTAACTTGGCTATTCCTTCTTCTTTTGACAAAAGCTGATTTTCTTTATCTTTTCTGTTTACTAAAAGCTGTTTTTTCTGTTCTTCGAGTTCTTTCAAATGAGCTTTTTTTGCTTCAAATTGTTCTTTTAATTCAGCAATTTTAGCGGGTTTTTCTTCTTTTTCTTGATTCAAGGAATAAATCTGAGAATCGATTTCTTGTAAATCTATTAGTTTTTCTATTTGTTCCTTGAAATTTATACTATTCACAAATTTCCTTTTTTTCAATATGGGCGATACAGGATTTGAACCTGTGACCTCCACAATGTGAGTGTGGCGCTCTAACCAACTGAGCTAACCGCCCTCCTAATAGTATTCTCTGGGCCCAAGAGGACTCGAACCTCTGACCAGCTGATTATGAGTCAGCTGCTCTAACCGACTGAGCTATGGGCCCTGATTATCTTAAACTGAAAAATTATTATACTTGCTTTCTGAGCCTATGTAAAGTTTTTTATTACAATAATTTAAATAAACTTTAAGTGTAGTTTTTTGGGGAGATTTAAAGAAATTGTTATCTGGCAGAAACTCCGGGCAAACGTACCGAAGTAGATATTTCAATTCGTGGATTTTCGATTGATTCTGGTTGCGAAAAATCATCCAAAGCAGCTATGGAAAAATTAATAAAGGGAGACGACGAGTCTCCAGTATCGTCAAAATTTACAGAAATGATATTGTTCGCAATAATATCATAGTTTAAGCCAGAATCATGGGAAACTCGAAACTGTCCGTTTCCAGCATTGTAATCGTAAAGTATGCTATAGGTATCAGCTGCATCAACTTTTCCATCATAGGGAAAACTATCTGGTCTAATTTGAACACCTTCACCACCTGCAACTATCATAACCCCACGCATAGATCCGTCTCCGGGATCAAGCGCACCATAGCCAATAGCCTTGACTAAATCAGAAACAACACTTTCTGTTGCCAAGCCAACTTCATTGGCTATTTGAGATTGTTTGCTGGCATTATGAAGCATTCGCCTGGCAACGATATCAACGCTTGTAGCAGCTCCGATTGCAAGCGCAATTAGACCAGCCGCAATTATAAGCTCTGTTAATGTAATACCTTTTTTATTAGAGAAGTGTTTAATTTGGCTCATCCCAGGAAATAATTATTTCAACTTTACGCATCGGCTCGCCAGCAAAAGGCTCGGTAACTTCATATATCACAGATAAGTTTTCAACATTAGTTTTAAGCGGGTGATCTGCCGGAACAGAACCAGCAATTTCTGTTGGAACGCCCAGCGGCCATAATGGATTTGCTGCATTCTCCCAGAGCTCTGCTCCAACGCCTCTGTTAAAATTTTCTAGAAAATCAGTTGCTAAAGTTGCAGCTTGAAGTCTACGTTGTGACCGGCTGATAAATTTATTTGCTGCAACAAAAGCACCAATAATTCCTGCTGTAACAGTTGCCAGAAGAATCATTGAGATTAGTATTTCAATTAGAGTAAACCCTGCCAAACGGTTGTTTTTCGCTAACCGCAAAGCAGGGTTTAATATTTTTTTTCTTAAATCTTTGCTTTTCAAATTACGCAATGATTAAAAAGCGTTTAGAAATGTTCCAGTACCAGAAAGAGATCCGTCTCCACACATTATAACAGTTCCTCCTGCTGCTTCTGTCCAAGTAGCAGTAAGAGTAAAGTCAGCACTAGCGCATGCTCCAGGTACGACAATTCCATAAGTGAACGCGGCTCCGCCAGCGATATCAGGATCTTCTATATCCAAATCACCTTTATTAGCAGTATAGGAATTGTTTACGGCAAAATAGCGGAATTCAGCACTTCTTAAAGCTCCAAGGTTTAAAACAGCTTCTGAAGCTGTTGCCTTTCTGGTTGTGTCAATAAACCTAGGTAGTGCCATGCTGGCTAAGATACCAATAATAATTACAACTATAATCAACTCTAACAACGTAAAACCTTTTTTCATCTTTCCTCCTTTTAAGTTTTTTATATATTAAAAAATATAATTATTGTCCTATTGTTTTGTTTAGCTACCACCTCCTTTTGTTTGCCCTATCCTCCAAAACCACGCATTGTTGCCATGTTAATTATCGGCAAAAACATGGAAATTACAATAACACCAACAAGCAGTCCCATAATTACCAAAGCAATTGGTTCAAATAAAGTTGTCAGACGTTCAGTGAAAGTATCAACGTATTCTTCGTAAAACTGAGCGATTCTTTTAAGCATGTTGCCTAAATCGCCAGTTTCTTCTCCGATCATGATCATCTGCACAACCATTGGTGGAAAGAATCCACTTTTAATCATAGGGTCTACAACAAGTTTCCCCTCACGAACATTATTTTTAATATCCTCAACAACTTTTCCCATGATGCCTTCACCCATCATTCTCTGTGTTATTTCTAATGTGTAAAGTATGGGAACTCCACTTTCTATTAAAATAGACATTTGTGAAGTAAACCGTTCAATCATTGCAACTTTAAAAAAGTTTCCAAAGAGCGGAATTTTAAAAGTAATAGCTTCTATAGTTCTTCTGCCGATTGCTGTCTTGGCATATCTTTGAACAGCATAGATTATAGCACAAAAACCTAAAATCAATAACAAAAATTTATTTCTTACAAATTCGAAAAATCCCAAGACTCCCAATGTTAAAGCAGGCAATTGCATGTTTAGCGATTCAAATATTTTATCGAACGTCGGGATAATCTTATAAGCAAAAAAGGCAACTGCGCCACAACAGAGAACAACAAGTATTACTGGGTAGAACATAGCGGATACAACCTTGCCTTGAAAAGCAGCTTTTTTTTCAAGATATACTGCCATTCTATTTAAAACCTGAGGAAGGGTTCCCGAGGCTTCGCCGACTTCACTTAAACTAACCCAAAATTGATCAAAAACTTTGGGATATTTTGCTAAGCCACTACTTAACGAAAGACCTCTTTCTAAATCCTTTTTTAGGCTCACCAAAGTTTCCTGCAGCTTTTTACTTTCCACCTGAAGACTTATTATGTCAATACTTCTTAATAAGGTGACTCCCGCATCAAGCATAGTAGCAAGCTGTCGAGCAAAAGTTACTAAATCTCGAAGATTAAGGTTGCCACGTTTAGCTTTTTTTCCAATGACCGTTGTTTGTTTTTTTGGTTCCTTTGCTTCTGGCTCGATTCTGATAACAAAATAACCTTTTGATTGCAGAGATTGAGCTAGTGCTTCTTTAGTTTTAGCTTCTTCAGAAGCAGTTATTCTTTTACCTGTGTTATCTGTTATCGTGTATGAAAATCTTGGCATTTTTTAAACCTCTCCGTATGTTACGCTTAAAACTTCTTCTAAGCTAGTAATTCCTGCCTCTACTTTTTTTATACCATTGTCAAAAAGAGACATCATACCGGCTTTTCTTGCCTCAGCCTTAACTGTTTGATAATCTACTTTCTTTCGAATGAGACTCTTGATGGAATCAGTAACCGCCATAACTTCACCTAGTAAAACTCTACCCTTGTAACCAATCTGATTGCATTCCTCACAACCCTTGGCGCGATAAATCGGTCCCTGAGCATTAATTTTGATATCGCCTAAATCATCAGGCTTTGGTTCGTAGGCCTCTTTACATTTTGGACACAATCTTCTAGCAAGTCGCTGTGCAACAATACACAATAGAGAAGGCATTAAAAGATATGGCTCAACCCCGATATCTAATAGTCTTGTTACAGCAGATGGTGCATCGTTAGTATGCAAGGTGCTCAATACCATGTGTCCGGTTAAAGATGCTCTAACGCATATTTGAGCGGTTTCTAAATCTCTGATTTCGCCTACCATTATTACATCAGGATCTTGGCGCAAAAATGAACGCAATGCTGAAGCAAAAGTTAAGCCAATTTCTGGCCGAATTTGTACCTGATTTATATCTTCGAGACGATATTCAACTGGATCTTCGATGGTGATTATATTCATTTTGGGATTAACAACTTCATTTAATCCAGCATAAAGAGTTGTTGTTTTTCCGCTTCCGGTTTGTCCAGTTAAAAGAACAAGGCCGCACATAGAATGAATTGATCTTCTAAAAACCTCAAGCTGCTTTGGTTCAAATCCAAGAACAGATAAATCTAAAGGAGCATTCCCTTTATCTAGAATTCTTATTACAACTTTTTCTCCATATATTGTGGGAATACAAGAAACTCTTAAATCAACAACGCGATCTTCCAGCTTTACAATAAAAGCTCCATCTTGAGGTAATCTTTTTTCTGCGATATCAAGCTTTGTTAAAATCTTTATTCTTGAGACCAAAGGCAAGTGCAAATGTTTTGCCGGAGGAGGTATTTCATAAAGAATACCATCAATCCTATATCTAAGGTTGATTTTTTCTTTAAAAGGTTCTATGTGGATATCAGAGGCTCTTTCATCAATTGCTTGTCTTATTATCAAATCAACCAATTTAACAACCGGAGCTTCTTCTGCTCTGGCAATTAATTTATCAAGGCTCAACTCTTCGTGTTCAAAAACCCTGTCTTCGATTGAGGTTTCTACCCCATATGACTCCTTGACTGCTTCTCCAAGCATATTTGTTTTAGAATAAAAATCTTCAATCGCTTTTAGAATATCGGTTCTGGGTGCAACAACGAGGTTAATTTCGCAGCCAGTAAGCTTTTTTAAATTATCAATAAGAATTACATTTAGTGGATCAAAGATAGCGCAGGTTAAAGAATTCAAATTTCTTGATAAAGGTAAAACAAGATTTTTTTGAGCAAAATCTTTTGTTATCAATTGATCCAGTTCTTGATCTTGAGACGGAGTTAGCAAACCAGAACTTTTTGAAGCATAGGGAATCGAAAGCTGTTTTCCTAGAGCAGCTACCATGTCTTCTTCTTTTATTATACCGAGTCTAATTAGCACTTCTCCGATACGTCCACCTTCTTGCTTTTGGGCAGACATAGCTTTTTCCAGCTGCTCTGAAGAAATGAGATTTTGCTTAATTAATATTTCGCCAAGTCTTAAATGTGTTTTTGTCATTTTCTATCTTCTAAAATTTTTAATAAGATCAATTTTGTCCAGTTCGCTATTTATTTCCCTATAACGCTTTACTGGTTTATCTTGCTCCCTTTCTAAGTTATAGGTAGATATCATTGTGTTATTATTGTTCGCCGCTATACTTCTCTCGTTTATTATACGAGGTGTTATGAAAATAATCAACTCTCTATCTTCATCTTGACTTTTATCATTATGTCTAAACAATACTCCCATTATGGGCACATCACCTAAAAAAGGAACTTTCGTAACTGTTTGATTTAGCTGCTTTCTTAAGAGTCCGCCTATGACAACAGTCTGACTATTTTTTATCCTAACAACTGACTTAGTGCCTCTTTCTTCCGGATCTTTAAACGTGGTTCCCCCGAAGGTTCCGCCCTGCCTGGCTTCACTAACTGTTGGTTCGATAAACATAGTGATTTCGCCGGTTACATAGTTAACCTGTGGGGTGACTTTTAAAGAGACACCTGTTGTTGCCCTTTCTGCTTCAGAAGTTTGGCTAGCCGTCCCTTCCGAAGCCTGTGTTGTAGTTTTAAGCCCAATTGCTTCGTCAGTTGTAATTTTAATCTCAGCTGTTTCATTGCTAAGTGTTAAAAGGCGTGGTCTAGCTAAATATCTTGTTTTTGCATCAGACTTGAGTATATTTATGAGCCCTGTGAATCTAGATAAATCCAACGTTCCAACAGTATATGTAGTAGGGGTACCCGATTTTGCAACCGCCTCTGAATTTTCAAAAGGCCAGTATGATGTATGCGTTGGACCACTATAGCTTATGGGTTGCTCACCAATCTTAAAGCCAATTTTATCAATAAGGTTTTTACTTACATCTAACATTTCAACCTCAATTAAAACCTGAGGAATAGAAATATCTAATTTTGATATTGTGCTTTCAATTAAAGGGAATTGACTAGCAATATCAGTTACAAGCAAACTGTTTGTACGAGAATTTTCAACCACTCTTCCATTTTCAGTGAGCACTTCCTCAACAGCTTCTTTTATGCCGCTGCTTCCTTCTGCGTCATCCGAATCGCTGCTTCCTTCAGCAGAGAATCCTTCAGAGATTTGTTTTGTTAATCGAGAATTGGTAGTTGTAGCATATTTTAAATAAAAAATCTTAGTAATAGTTTCAATTTTAGGACGATCTATTTCTTTGACCACGAAAATATTTCCACCTTTTTTCATCTCGTATGTTAAATTATTAGCTGTTAAAATGCTCTCAAGCGCTTTCTCGACAGGAACTTTCTCAAGGTAAATAGTGAGGGTTTTATCTTCAATGGAACTATTGGCGATGAAGTTCATTCCTGACTGCTGAGAGAATATCTTCAGCACATCTTTTAAGTTTGCATCTTTAAAATCCATAGATATCTGTTTTGAATATTCGGGATAAATAAAACTATCAAAAGCATCTCCTAGCTCAAGAAAAGAGCCTAAAAAAATGAGCGTAATTAAGAATATCGGTAAAACGAAAATCTTTCTTCCTAATATTTTCATCGTTTTTTCCTCCTGGCTTTTAATTTTGAATCGTCATTTTGATCTTCAGTTTTAACAAAGAATAGGGTATCCTGATATAAAATCTGAACACCCTCTTTACTAATATCTACGATATGAGCACCGCTAATTTTATCCCCCAGGCTAACCACGGAATCATTTATGATTGCTTGTGGGTTTTCAGTATTCCAAACAACACCTTGAATTGAAAGGATGGGCGGGATTATTTCAATCTTTTTTTCAGGCAGTTTGAAATCTATTTTAGGTATTTTTTTATCAGGCTCAACTTTTTGAGGTTTGGGAATCCAAGATTTAAAAGGACTTCTGGAAAAGTTGAAATTAAAACCAACCGGAAAGTTATTGTCCACTTGAGCATATATTGAAAGCGTGGAAGAAAAAGTAAGATAAGCAATAGATAGAATAAATAATAATTTCTTTATCACTTTATTAAAACACTCCATATTTTTAATTCAACACTTAAATTTTCTTTTTCTTCAACCACGTTTTGCTCTCGAGCACTTTTGGAAACAGACAGGCTGCTAATGAAAAGTGACTTTTTGTTATTTTCCAGGCTGCTAATGAACTTGCCTAACCTAGCAAAATCAGTTTGAAAACCTAGTCTTATAGGAAATTTTGTATATAAGCCTTTATCAATGGGTACCTCTGGATTAAGTGATTGAATTGAAATGTTATTATTTTTTAACGTCTCAGTAGCAATTTTAATTAATTCGTCAGTAGATGCTCCTTCCAGTGAATCTTTTTTGTAGCCGCTAATTTTGACATCAAGATCAACAATTTCTTTAATATGCTTTTCAAGCTTCAGCTCTTTCGAAAGAGTTTTTCTGAAAGCTGAAATTTTTTTGGATTTATTTACAAACATTGATCTTGCGAACAGTAAAGAAACAAGAGCAATGGCAACACTAATTGCAATTGTTTTATTTTTTATGATTTGTTCAACATCAATTTTTTGTAAAGATTGAATATCCATTTTATTTACATTTAATTAAAAACTTTGAAACACGCCACTGTTCTATGGCAGCTTGACTAATATTGCTAAGAACAATAGATTTAAATTTTGTTTTAAATTCTGTATTATTTTTTACAAGTGATAAAAAGTTGTTGATGGCATTAAGTTGCTCAGGTTCATCTTCAAGGTAAGCATAGCCATTAATTTCAAAGGCTAAAGCTCCTGTTGATTCTCCGTAGTTCAATTCAGAAATCCACACGCCATCAGGCATAAGGTGAACAAGAGAATTAAGTATAGGGGTAATAGATCTGTCAAAATGAAGCTCCTCAAAAACTTTTAACTTTTTTTCAAATTCAGTTTTTAATCTTTCCAGCTGTTTTATATTAGCCATAGCATATTTAGGATCAAGTTGAGATTTCAAGCTTTCTATTTTTTTTAGCTTTGAACTGACAGAGAAACCCCTTACGAAATTCGACAATAAAATTAAAACAATAAAAGCAACAGCAAAAATTCCTACGCGAATTACGATTTGATAATCAATTGGTTCGTCCTCGCTGAAATCCCTAGGTTTCTCTTCAAGGACATCTCTCTTCCTATATAAATTAATATCTGACTGTGAACGGAATGACTGCCTTAAGGTAGAGCCGTAAGCCTTAAAGGATCCTAAATCAAAGTCATCGGTAATTTCTAAAGTATTGGTTATCAATTCAATTGGCGTATCTATTTCATTTTTTAAGTTTCCTAGCATTTCCGAAGTATCTTCTTTTGAGTGAAAGAATATCTTATTTACACTTGAGTCTGAAAACTGCCTACTGTAATAATCAAACGAAACATGAATTTCGTTTTTCAATCTTGAGATAAGGCTTACCATATCAGCTCCTCTGGGGTCTGAACCGAGATGACGGAATTTAAAATCTCTTATTAGCTGAGGAAAACCTCTTTCGATGATGCAGATACTTCCTCTTTCAGCAGACACTTCAACAATTGCGATTGTTTCATCTGGCTTTATGACTTTCTTAAACAAGAATAATCTAAGCAGGCTAAAAGAAACAGGCTCCAAATAAAGAATTCTTAAGTTAGATTGTTCAAGTATGTATTGAAATTTGTCCAGGATGGTTTTCTTCATCCCGGCAAATGAACATTTTAGTCTAGCAGCTTTAGGGTCTTTTAGCTTTTGAGTAGCAAAATCAAAGTAGATTTCTTCAAGCTTGAAAGGAATGAATTTCCTTGATTCAAACTCTATAGCACTCTGCATCTCTGTTTTTGATACCTGTGGTATGAGAAAAGATCTCAATAAAACATCTTCTGAAGGCAAAGCAGCAATGACATCTCTCGTTTCAATGTTATTGGTTCTTATTGTTTTTTGAAGCAATGCAGTTAATTTGATTTCATCAGTCACTTCTACTATGTTGCTTTCCTGGCCTTCTGTTTCATAGGCAACACGATAATTCCTTATAATATTGCTTTTTTCTACTTCAACAATATCTAAAGCATCTACACCAAAATTTATCCCTAAAAACTTATTGCCCATACTCTGCCTTTCGTGCCTGAGATCTTAACCACTTATCAATTTCTTTTTTATCAAATCTCCAAACACCGCCAATTTTTATCCCGGAAAGCTTCCTTAAATGAAGCCAGTTATAGATAGTCTGCTTCTGTAGTCTTAGGTAGCGAGCTAATTCATCAACGTCCATTAATCGAGTCATATTCTATCCTATCTAGTGTTTTTTATAATAATACACTATAGGTATAATTAAACAATAAAATTCTTACCTTGTCAAGTGTTTTTTTACTTATATTTACCTAAACTTACTCCTCGTCGATAAAAAGAATCAATTTGCATTGATTTTTGCCCATATTTAGTTAATATTGCAAAAAAGAGAGGTATTAATACTGGGTGTCAATTGTCCATTCGTCTGTGCCGTCGGGGCCAGCACCTACGTTTTCTGAAAATGTAACAATAATATTGTCAGCAGCGCCTTCTGGAAAAGGATCCACAAGTGGAGCATCTCCTTGGATAGCCAGCATTAAATTTCGATTTATAGAGGCTTGTGAGGCAAAGTATGCCTTAAGGCGTTTTATATGCCCTTCGGTGAGGCGTGCCTGGCTAGTCATTAGAATTAAAGCTCCGGCAGCAACAATAGATACTACTAGGGTAAAAATTATAACAATAGCTAAAACAACACCACGATTATTTTTCATTGTCCTTCCTTTGTTTTCTTAGTTCAATTGTGTAATCTTCCCCTTCTTTTTTTGAGACCACGTGACCTTCTCTGGAAAGCCATCCTACGCTCATTAGAATAGCATCGCGCGACTTATCAAGCTTTTCAGCTAATACAGAAAGCTTTTCTTTACCATGTTCATCTAAATAATGCCAAATTTCTCCGGCTATAATACCAATCTTTGTAATCATATTTTAACTTCCTCCCTTCGATTATAACTTCTGCATCTTGGACAAACAGAAACACGATCATGTGATGAATAGTCAAAGTATAGATATGTACAGATTGGACATTGCCATAATTCTTCCATCTCTATAGCTCTTCCTCTATCTTGTCTAGATGTAATCCAGCTTACCAGAATAATAAGTAAGAATAATCCTGTATAAATAGTTACTGCAAAAGAAAAATTAATTGTTATCACGGTTCTTCAATCTCTAATTTCAGCTCTTCTTGATTCCAATCAGGTATGTTTTGTATGTGTTCTTCTTTTCCCAAGATACTCATACTTTTTCTAGTTGGAATATAGCCAGAAGAAATTTTATCTTCGGCCTTCGCTGAATAAAGTGGCTTAAGAATCTTATTATTGTCTATAAAATTCACCTTCGGTTTATGTATGTATAGCTGCTCCAAATACTGATTAAGCATTTTTTCCGAAGAAGTATTTCTTAACGAAGCAGAGATGTCAGATTCTTTTAAGAAGGATCCCAGGAAGTCTAAGGCTGTCAGAGGATTTTCCTTTAGTTTATCAATAGTTATGTCAAAGAACGACATGCAGAAAATATGACAAATTATCGAAATCAATAATGCCGCTTTCATATTTTTATTTTTGAAGCTAGCTAAGCTACCTGCCTTCGTTAGTTGCTATGTTTACTCTGTTAATACCTAGCTCTCTACAAAGATCCCAAATTTCAACCACGCGTCCTAAAGAAGCTCTTCTATCTGATTTTATCAACAAAGGTTTACTTCTTTTAGCAATTCTCTTTAGCGCTGTTTGAAGCTCTTTCATTGTGACAACACTCTCGTTAAGATAAATAACGTTTTCCCGCGAGACTGTAATAATTGCACTTTCTTCCTGAATAACTTCGCTGGTTACGGCCCTGGGAAGATGTACTTTAATCCCTGGATGAAACATAAAAGATGAAGTAAGCATAAAAAATATCAAGAGTTGAAATACAACATCGATTAACGGAGCAATATCAATTTGGGTTAAGCCGTGTTCTAATTTTGAGTGGCGTTTAAATTTCATCTATTCCTATTTTCTCCTACTCTCTTTATATTGAGTAACAAAATTAGTAAGTTCCGTGGCTGAGCGCTCCATATCCAAAACGTGACTATTTACTCTACTTACAAAGTAGTTATAGGCTAAAAATGTAACGATAGCTACCGATAAACCAAATACTGTTGTAATTAAAGCCTCCCAAATTCCACCAGCAAGGTCTCCGGGGTTAACTGGATTAATTGAAGTTGCTTTAATTTGAATTGTATGAAAACACTTAACCATCCCCGTAACAGTTCCCAGTAACCCCAGTAGCGGAGAAATATGGCCGATTGTCGCCAATATGCTAAGATGGTTTTCCAATCTAGGAATTTCGTAAAGACTCGCATCTTCCATCGATTCTTTGATTTCATCACGGGAAGATTCCAAATTAAGCACACCTGCCCTCAAAATATTGGCGACAGGAATACGGGCATTCGTACATATACCTATGGCAGCTTTAATTTTATTGTGTTTAATTTGATCAACCACAGAATTCAGGAGCTCTCTGGCATTACCCTTAA
This sequence comes from uncultured Planctomycetia bacterium, assembly GCA_964406665.1. GTDB lineage: Bacteria > Omnitrophota > Gorgyraeia > VGKH01 > JBHPFN01 > CAYOSQ01. The sequence continues at coordinate 163,111 of CAYOSQ010000002.1, forward strand.
ACTGAATATTCAGCTGCCAGAATTTTTCTCCAATTATGGCTAAAGCAACTATTGAACATGATAATATTAACCACATTAATGGCCCACCTGCTAAAAATATTTTCCAGGCGCTTGAATTCCAAAAACCCATTACTACCTCCTTCAATTCTTAATAATTAGTTATTTACGTTGTTGTTAATCCATTCAAGGCGTTCTAAAGCGAACTTTGATTCTTCGGAATCAACTTGAGAAATCTTCTCATATATTTTTCGTGCTTCAGACCAATCTTCTTTGTCTTCAAAAATCCTAGCAACTCTTAAGTAAGAGCGAATCATTAATGATTTATTATCAGGATAAAGGTAAGCAATTTTAAAATACGTATCAACTGCTTCTTCCTTTCTTCCGGCCTCTTCTAAAGTTTCTGCAATATAAAATTTGATTTGAACATCTTTTATTGTAGAACTTTTTTTTGGGGCATTGATCGCATCTTCGTAAATTTTTAAAGCCTCTTTGGACTTACCCATAATTCTAAGAATCTTCCCCTTTTTTATATAGCCATCTCTTTTAAAATCAGGGTAATCGTTTACGACACTATCAGCAGCCGCAATAGCTTCTTCATAATTTTTATCATTGTTAAGTTTTAAATCAGCGATTTCCAAAATAGCAAAAGCAGTAAATTCACCTTCTGGCCGAGAAGCAACTATTTCTTCCATAGCAATTTTTGCTTTTTCATTATCGCCCTGTTCAAGAAGCAACTTTGCAATTCTATATTGAGCCTCTTCTACTCTATCGCTATAAGGAAATTCTTCTACAATGCGTTGAAAATGCCTTATAGAAGTTTCAAAATTCATCGCTTTCGAATAGTAGTCTCCTAAAAACATCAGCGTATCTAAGCCGGCTTGAGACTCCGGGAATTTATAAACAAGAATTTTAAGAATTTTTAGCGCTTCTGTATCATTACCCATTCCAAAATAGCACATGGCAATTTCATAATCACATTTTTGAAGAGTAGAGCTTAAGCTAGGATAAAGTTTCTTGATGTTTATGAAAACATTGATTGCTTTTTTATATTCTTCCAGATTTTTTAAAGTCGAACCTAAAAGAAGCATGGAATCTGGCTTAATTGAGCTTTCTGATGAAAGGGATTCTACAAAATCTTTTAAGTGTTCTTTTGCAGATGTAAAATTTCCTTTGTTAAAATAAGTTAGTCCAAGATAATATTTTGATTCATCGTAAAATTTACTTTCAGGGAAATTCTTCTGAAAAGCCAGGAAAGCAAGTATAGCGTTTTCGAATCTTTCCATTTTCAAGAGGGTCAAAGCTTCTTGAAGCTGCACGTAGTCACCATAAAAGCTCTCCGGATAATTCTTAAGTATATTATCGTAAACTGTTAAGGCTTTTTCAAAATGTAGCGCTTCTTGGTAAGCGTCTCCAATTTGGGAGAGCGCACCCACTTTCACAAGATTATCTTCTGCTTCTGTGGCAACATTCTCAAGTACTTCCATTGCCTGGTCTAAATCATCAAGTTTTAAATATGCCCAAGCTAAACCAAATCCTATTTTTTCATGGTACTTTTCAAATTCTTTTCCCTGTGAAAGCTTCTTGGACACTTCTTTGTAAGTATCAACAGCATCATCAAACTTCCCAATTTCATATAAAACATTTGCTTTTCCCAAATATGCTTCAATGATCCACTTACTATCAGAAAAATTAGTAATTAAGAATTCATAAGAAGCAATAGCTTCTTCGTATTTTGAGTATTCTGAAAATAATGTGGCTTTACCAAGAATAACGGTATCCATATCTGCGCCAATGGAACGAGCCAATTCTTCTGCCTCATCAAAATACAATTGAGCTTCGGCAAGATTCTTTAACTTTAGATGCGACCAACCCAAGCTTGTTTTTGATAAAATTGCTAATTCACTATCAGGCGAAAGTTCAATTACCTTCAAATAATCGCTTAACGCATCTGAAAAATTCTCTAAATAATAGCTGGATTCTGCCTTGTAAAAGTAAGCATTTACAATGCTTTTTGAATCAGTAAATTTGTTAATGAACTCAGTAAAGAGATCCTTCGCCTCCTGATATTTTTGCAGACTATAATTACATTCTGCAATTTTAAAATAAGAATCCTCAATCAATTGGCTTTCAGGATAATCAGCGATAATTTTTTTAAAGCCTTTTTTTGCCTCAGACCAATTAGATTCTTCGTAGTAACACCAAGCTAATGAATAATATGCATGTTCCAGAAACTCTGAATCGGGAAAATCATCAATGATTATCTTGCAAAATTTCTTAGCTTGGGAGAAATTCTTTCCTTTAAAATGAACCTCAGCAATCCAGTAAAGCAAAGAATCTTTGATTCTTTCGCTCTCAGGAAATTCCAAAGCTTGCTGAAGTTTTTCAAGAGCATTTAAGTACTCTGCTTGCTTAAGGAAACATTGAGCTATCATTAGAAAGGCTTCGGGGCGTTTTTCTGTTTCAGGGAATTCTTTGAGAAATCGCTCAAAATATCCCAAAGAAACATCGTAGAACCCATCTTCAAATGATTTTTGGGCGATAAAAAACAGCTCTTCTTCCTTATCCGAATCAGCGAAGATTGGAAAAGATAATAAGCAAATAAAACCAATTACTAAAAGTAGAAAAGTGAGATTTTTAGTGTTCATCAGACAATTTATTATAACAAGTTTGGTACATTTTTCAATAAGAAAAGCTGTTTTTGAGATTTATTTGAACATTGATTTTAAGTAGTGCCCGGTATAAGAATTGGTTTTATTGATAATCTCTTCAGGACTGCCAGCGGCAACCAAGCGTCCCCCTCTATCACCGCCTTCAGGGCCAAGGTCTATTATGTAATCAGCGCATTTAACAACCTCTAGATTATGTTCGATAACCAAAACAGAATTACCCTTATCAGTCAATCTTTGCAAAACGTCAATTAGTTTTTCTATGTCTGCGAAGTGTAAGCCAGTTGTTGGCTCATCTAAAAGGTATAGGGTTCTACCTGTTGACCTTTTACTAAGCTCAGAAGCGAGCTTTACTCTTTGGGCTTCGCCTCCAGATAAAGTAGTCGCAGATTGTCCAAGCTGTATATAGCTTAACCCAACATCATTTAAGGTTGTTAAAATTTGTTTAATTTTGGGGATATTCTCGAATATCTCTAGGGCTTGCTCAACAGACATTGCTAAGACGTCTGCGATTGAATAACCCTTAAACCTTACTTCTAGAGTCTGCTCGTTAAAACGCAAGCCTTTGCAAACCTCGCAAGGGACATATACATCTGGAAGAAAATGCATCTCGATTTTTTTAATACCGTCTCCTGTGCAAGCTTCACATCTACCACCTTTAACATTAAAGCTAAACCTTCCTGGTTTATACCCACGAACTTTTGCATCAGGAAGTCTACTAAAAATTTCTCTTACATGGCTAAAAACTCCTGTGTAAGTTGCAGGATTTGAACGAGGAGTTCTCCCAATAGGTGACTGATCAACAACAATAACTTTATCAATGTTTTCCCATCCGGTAATGTTTTTATGCTTGCCAGGATGTTCTTTAGAAGAATAGAGTTTTTGCACCAAAGCTCGAAAAAGGGTTTCGTTGATCAAGGTTGATTTACCTGAGCCGGATACACCTGTTACGCATGTGAAAACCCCCAAAGGAACCTTAACATTGATATTTTTTAAGTTGTGTTCACTAGCACCAGTAATTTCAATAAATTTATTACCTTTATATTTTCTTTTCGCAGATATATCTATTTTTAATTCTCCACGAAGATACTTAGCAGTTAAGGACTGTTTAGATTTCAATAATTGTTTAGAGTTGCCGTCAAAAATTATCCTTCCTCCATGACGTCCTGCCCCTAGGCCTAAATCAATTATCTGATCTGCACTTCTTATTGTTGTTTCATCATGCTCAACAACAATCAAAGTATTTCCAATATCTCTTAGTCTTTTTAAGGTGCCCAGTAGTTTCTCATTATCACGTTGATGCAAACCTATGCTGGGTTCATCTAGGATGTATACTACGCCAACTAAACCTGTTCCTACCTGAGTTGCCAGTCTTATCCTTTCAGATTCTCCCCCGGATAAAGTGCTGCTTTTTCTATCCAAGGTTAAATAATCTAATCCTACGTCTATGCAAAAGGTAAGCCTGCGGATGATCTCTTTTATCACCTCGCGAGCTATAATAGTTTTTTCTTTTGAAAATTTAATGCTACTGAAAAAGCTACGAGCATCTTTTATGGACATCTGAACAACATCATATATTGATTTACCAGCAATTTTTATTGACAGACTTTCTTTTTTTAGACGGGCTCCCTGACATTCAGGACATGGTAGAACAGACATAAATCTAGTGATTTCGTGTTTAAGATAGTCACTATCTGTTTGTTTAAAAAGTCTTTCCAGGTGTGGGATGATGCCTTCAAATTGTTTTCCCCAAATCCACTCATCTGAACCAAATATAATTGATTTCTGTATTTTCTTGCTAAGCTTATTAAATGGTGTGTTGATATCAAATCTTAATACATGTGCTAATTCTCTTAACATCCCTCTGTAATACATTATGTAACCGCGACCCCCTCTTTTCCAGGGAAGTATTGACTCCAGGACAGGTTTGCTTTTGTCAGGCATTACAAGATCGGGATCAAATTCCATTTTAGTCCCTAAGCCATTGCATGCAGGACAAGCGCCAAATGGTGAATTGAAGGAAAAAACTCTGGGTTCGATTTCCAAAATACTCGTTCCGCAATTTGAACATGAATACTGTTCGCTGAAAACGTAATCTTTATTTGTGTTTTGATTATGTGCAATGACTAAACCTTTTCCGACTTTAATAGCAGTCTCAACAGAATCTGTAAGCCTATTCTTAATGCTCGATTTAATAATCAGCCTATCAACAACAACTTCGATATTGTGAGTTCGGTATCTTTTTAAATCAATCTTTTCTCCTACCTCAAAGATTTTTCCATCTATTCGAACTCTGACAAATCCAGCTTTCTGGACCTGATTAAGTATATCCCTGTATTCCCCTTTTCTTCCTTTAACCAAAGGAGCAAGAATATCAATTTTAGTTTTGTCAGGAATTCTTAAAAGCTGATTTACTATTTCCTGTGAGGATTGTTTTTGGATTCTTTCCCCGCAGCTAGAACAAAAAGGCGTACCAACGCGAGCAAATAGCAATCGTAAATAGTCATAAATTTCTGTTTGAGTGGCGACTGTTGATCGAGGATTTTTGCTAGTAGTTTTCTGCTCAATGGCAATAGCTGGAGACATCCCCTCAATGTGCTCAACGTTTGGTTTCTGCAATTGTCCTAAGAATTGACGCGCATATGCAGAGAGACTCTCTACATATCTACGTTGTCCTTCTGCGTAAATAGTATCAAATGCAAGACTAGATTTTCCTGAGCCGCTTAATCCTGTTATCACAACAAGCTTATTCCTGGGAATCTCTAGGCTGATATTCTTAAGATTGTGTTCTTTCGCACCTCGAACGACGATGCTTTCTTTTTTTGTGTTTTTTTTCATTTAAATGATTATTTTTTAATGCAGCTTATAATATAGTCTTGTTCTTTTTTGGTTAAATACGGATGCATAGGTAAGGCAAGAATATCTTGAGCCATCATTTCAGAAATTGGAAAATCACCCTTTTTATAATTCAAATATTTGAAGGCAATTTGAAGATGAAGTGGCTTAGGATAATAAATACCGGTTGGAATATTTGCTTTTTTTAGACGGCTTATAAGTTTTGAACGGTTATTAACCCTGATGCAATATTGTGCAAATACAGATTTATTATGCCCTAGAATTATTGGTGTTTTGACAATATTGCTAAGTGCAGCGTTGTAGCGCTGAGCCACCTTCTGCCTTAATTTAAGCTCCTGATTAAAATAAGAAAATTTAGCAAGTAAAACTGCAGCCTGCATAGAGTCTAGCCTAGAATTGGTTCCTACTAAAATGTTGTCGTATTTATTTTTCCCTTGTCCGTGCACCCTAAGCGAAAAAAGTTCTTTGGCAATTTTTGAGCTATTGGTGAATATCATTCCACCGTCCCCATAGCATCCTAATGGTTTAGCCGGAAAAAACGATGTGCATCCAATATCTGCCAAAGAGCCAGCACGTCTTTTTTTATATGTTGCGCCAAAGGATTGCGCAGCATCTTCAGCAACAAAAAGCTTATGTTTCCTTGCAATTTTATTAATCGTATCATAATCAGCACATTGACCAAAAAGATCAACAGCAATTATGCCTTTTGTTCTTTTGTTTATTTTTGATTCTATTTTTTCTGGATCAATATTGAATGTATCTTCTTTTGTATCTATGAAAACAGGCTTTGCTCCCAGCAAGGCAATTGCTTCAGCGGTTGCGACAAAAGTAAATGGAGTTGTAATTATCTCATCTTTAGGTTTTATTTTTAGTGTCCTAAGAGCCAAAATGAGTGCATCAGTTCCAGAGGCACAGCTTATTGCGTATTTAGTGCCAACAAATTCAGTCAGTTTTTTCTCAAGTTTGCCAACTTTAGAACTCAGTACATAAGTTGACGTATCTAGAACATCATGAAGTTCTCTATCGATTGAGATTTTGTACTTTTTATACTGTCTTTGAAGGTCTATAAAATTAATTTTCATTTTGTCTTAAATTATTTAATTGGCTATTTATTGACTGACATTCTATCATTTTCTTAGGTTTTTTCAGCAAAAATTACCGCGAACTTGGTGGCTAACTCTTCATCTCTATATCTTTCAAAATCATTGTGAATTTTGTTTTTGGACTTAAATTTTAGAAAGTCGTTCATTGCTACATCCCGATCAAGAATTCTTGATTTAAATCCAGCTTCTTCTAGAATGTTTAAATGATCAATAACCCTAAGTCTAGAAAGTCCCGTGCCTATTCTTCCCCATGTTTTTTTGTTAAACTTATAAAAATGAAACGGGTATTTAAAAAAATGATCTCGGTAATCAATTCTATGAATCATGCAAGCCCCGGAATTCATAACTTCCTTTAATTGATGGCATAATTCTGAAAAATTTTCTACATATTCTAGGACACCATTTGATAAAATTATATCTATTTTTTGTAGTTTTAGCGTTTTTAGGTCGGTTATCCTTTTTACTTTATTTAGAATAGATGCATATTCAGGAGTTTTTTTAATAATGCTATCATCAAACTTTTTGTTAAATTTAACATAGGGTTCGAATGCATAGCATTCTTTTGCACCTAAATAGGCAAGTTTATAACAAGTACTACTTGTAACACCGACTCCTAGCTCTAGAATAGTCTTATCTTTTATGTCGCGACCAATTGATTTTATGAATTTTAGGTACCTATCAATTATGGTATCGGGTGAAAATTGTGCTGAGGTGATAGTATAGCCGGGAATAAAATTTCCATATTTTACTAAAAATTGATAAGAAAACAAATATTTTCTTACCAGTCTCAAAAAAATATATTCAATATCGTTCAATAACATCTTTCTCTAATAAAAAAGTTTAAAATGGTAACAAAATCAAAGCTTGGTTCCTTAATGCATGTTCAACACCAATGGGTACTGACCACATTGCACAAAAAAGCAGAATTGAAACTATTATAAATCCACCCAATTTAGTTTTAAAGTGTTTATTAATAAAATCTCCAATGTTGTGAAGCACAACAGCTGATAAAATTGCAATAGCCGGATATGCAGGAAGCATATAGCGATTCTCTCTCGTATTAAAAATAAAAGATAATAAACAAAAATATGTCAATATCCAAATAATCAAAAAAGACTTTTTTTCATCAATAAAGCCTTTTATAAATGGTCCAAGTAAAATTACAAAATAACTTAAAAGAAACACAGGTACTAAATATGGAATTGCTATAAGATATAAATAAGCTGGTCTTTGTGAAATAGTCATAAACCAACCCTCTTGCTCCATTGCGCTGTGTTCTGGCTTAGGGCCAAAAAGAGGATCCCCATAAATATTGTAAACTGAAGCGAACCAATGAAGCGTAATAACGAAAATTCCCAATAAAATCAAAAAATTATTTTTATTGAGAATTCTTTTGAAAAATTGGCTCAAATTTAAAGAAACTTTTTTTTCGTAAAACAGCGAAAAAATTAAAATAGCAATTACTATAAATCCACCAGTTTGCTTCACTAGAATAGAACATCCAATAATTAAACCAGTAGCGAAGTAAACAAAGCTATTTAGTTTTTTTCTAGATATAAAATATGTCAAAACAGACAAAGTAACTAAAAAAGAAAGCATTGTATCCGCCCAAATTTTTTGTGAAGATAGAATATCAATAGGAGAAATGGCAATTAAAAAAGCTGAAATAAGGGCAATCTTTTTAGTGTAAAATTCCTTTGCGAGTAAAAAAGTAGTAAAAATGAATAACAAGCTGAACAAAAAAGGTATGAACGCAGCATAAAGCTGCAAATACCAAATTGTTTGCGCATTAAAAGTTTTTGCATGAGTTTGATTGTTGTAGTATGTAGTTTTTAATGTAAAAAATGGATTATTTCTTGAAAAAATCCTATGAGACAGCATTAAGCTGTAAGGAAAGAAATAAGGTCTGTGAAATAAAGGTTGGTCGTAATAATGCACTCCTGCTGATTCAAGATTTTTTAGCATGCTCCCTTTTTGCGTTTCTGAAAGGAAAAAGCCTAGAATTTGGTTATTGAATTTTTCGTCAACATTTCTTAATGAATATCCACTGAATCCCAATTGGTCAAGCTTCATAGCAAGCGATAGATAAAAGACTTGATCGCCGTTATCGTGAGGCAATGTAAATGTAGAAAATCTAATGGAGGCTGCGAAAATCAGAATAAGCAAAATAATCGTTGTAGTTGATAACAAGCCTTTTTTCATCCTATCCAACCTTTTCCTTTTCTTCATTTTTTAAAAGAAATTCTTTGAGTTCAAAAAGACCACCAAAGCTTGCCATAAAGAGTGTTATGGAGAAAATAATTAAAGATGTAGCAAGTGCATAAGAAGGCGCGATTTCATATCTTCCTAATAAAACTACAAAAGCACCCTCCCTTACCCCTAATCCAGATATGGACACTGGAAGCATCTGGACAAAAACAACCGCAGCTCTAATCCAAACAATTGGTAGTATGGATATTTTAATACCTAGTGACTGTATTATAAGATAAATAGAGGTAATTCCAAATAAGTGAAACAATAAAGACAGAAACAAAGTAAAATTCAAAGTACACAATGGTAACGAGTGAAACCTCCTAATTGAACTCCAAAGATTATCCGATTTTTGTTTCAAAAAGCTTAACAAGTTTAATGAAAATAATTTTGCTGATAAATTCTCTAAGAAATTTGAAATAGGCTCATTTATTATGCTTAAGTAAGTCAGAGTTGAAATAAGTAATCCTGTTAATAAGCATAAACCAATTGCTAGAGAACCCAACGGAAGTTCAATCCAGAAAAAAATTATTCCTAAAACAGCAAGACATAAAACGTTAATGATCCTAGATAATGCGATGCTGATAAATGTTTGAGACCGCATATTATTATCTCTTGAAAGCTTATGCCATTTCACTAAGCCTCCGGAAAGCTCACTTGGCAAAAATAAACTGTAAAATTGAACAACAAAATTTATTTTTACTAGCTCAAGAATTGTAAAATTAATATTTTGATGTTTTAAAAGTAGTCTTAGCTGAATCGCGCTAAAAAAACGCATAGAAAACTGTAGTAATAGAGCTACTGAAACATATGCTATTTTTGCCTGAGATAAAGCTGAGAAAACTTCACTTATGGGAATTTTTTTAAACAGATAAATAAGTATACCAATGGCAATTGAAATCTTAATAAGGAAAACTAATGTGTTTTTTGTTTTGTTTTTTTTGCTCATGGATTTTTTTATAATATTTCTACCACTTAACTCGTTCAAACTTACCAAATATTCTTTTTAACACATAAGGACTAATTTTGATAAAATTCCAAATTGTTCCATCTTTTATCATTAAAATCAATAAACGGGCAATGTGAGCTGGTCTCAGATAAAATCTTTTATATGCTAAGTTGGTCAAGCGTAAAACTTCCTCTTTTGGCAATTCTTTACTTTCGCAAAAATTTTCTCTTTCACTTTCTCCTGTAAGAAAATCCATTTTCCGGGGTGTGAAGTAGCCCTCTTTTACTGCCAAATCATATAATTCAGTTCCGCGAATAATAGAAACAGGATTAAAGCTAGCCCAATCAGCAATTTCCAGAGTAAGTTTCATAGTTTTTTCAATGGTTTCTTTGGTTTCTCTAGGATAACCAATCATGATAAAAGCATGTGTTTGCATACCTATTTTCCTACAAATTGCAAAAGTCTCTCTAATTTTTTCAATCGTTATCCCTTTTTTCATAAAGTTCAAGATTTCTTGATCTCCACACTCCACGCCGAAATCAATTTTATAGCAACCTGCTTTTTTTAGAATTTCTATCATTTCTTCGTCCACAGTATCAACGCGAGTAAAAATCGTCCAGCGAATCTTCAAGTTCTTCTCTATTATTAAATTGCAAAATTCTAAAACATCTCTTTTCCTAGATGTAAATGTATCATCTCTAAACCATATTTCTTTAATCTTAAATTTTTCAATGCAATTTTCTAACTCTTCAAAAATCCTTTTACCGCTATTGAATGTAGCATGAGAACCCCAGACAGCCTGCGTGCAAAAAGCACATTTAAAAGGACAACCACGAGAAACAGTCATGTATGTCCAAGGTTTTAATGCAAGATAGGGCCCGTATAGATTATTTTCAAGAAAATGCCTGTCAGGAAAAGGAATAACATCTAAATCCTTTATTCTCGGCCTTTCAGAATTTTTGATAATCTTCCCATCAACTTTTACGATTGTTCCAGCAATTTTAGTAGGAATTTTTTTATTCACCCTATATTGATTAACAACTTCTAATAAGGTAGCCTCCCCCTCTCCAATTACACCAATTTGAAATACATCAAGATTCATAATTTCTTCTGGGTCTACGGACATATGTGGACCACCGATTATCCTAAGTTTTTCAGGAAATAATTCCTTGCACAACACTCCAATTTCAATTGCCCCAGGAATAGTTTCAGTCATAGTTGTTATACAAATTATATCAGGATTGAATTTTATGATTCTTTCTTTAGTTTGTTCAAGGCTAAGATTTAATGCTTGAGAATCCAGAATTTGAATTAAATCACTTTTTTCATCATTTTTTAATACAGTTGCTAGATAAACTAATCCTAGGGGCGGATAAGAATTAACAGCTAAAGGATATCTGCCTGTACCTTTCGAATGCCTTGAATGATGTTTGATAAAGAGTATATTCATATGTTTAATGACTACACCTTTCATTTAGCAATTTAGTATTGAGTAAATTTGAATGCCCTCCCAAAGCCTCTACTAAAAAAGACCCAAAAGCATTACCAGTGGCAACAGATTTGACTAGATCTTTTTTTTCTAAATAAGTTGCTAAAAAGGCAGCAGCAAATCCGTCACCAGAACCAGTTTTATCAACAAAAATGTTGCAAGGATAGGCAGGAAATCTTAAGATCACTTTTCTTCCCACTATTTTACAGCCTTTATCGCTAAGCGTAGTGATAATGTAATCTATGTTAAAATCAACTAAGATTTTTTTTACTGTTTTTCCAAGTTTTTTTTCTAGTATTGTGCATTCTAGTTTATTTAAAAAGAGCATATCTGTAATTTTTAAAATTTCCATTAATTCAGTCTTCTTATATGAGCTCATTTCATGTCCTGGGCCAAATGCTTTTAACGCATTAGGAAAATATTTCATAAATTGCAAATTTAAAGCTGGGCTTCCCGAAGTAGCAAAAACAATCTTGGCATCAACTTTCTTAATATGATTAGCTAAAAAACGTTTAATTTCTTCGAGTTTTTCAAACCATAAGCCCGGATAAAAATTGATGATACTTGACCTACGATTTAGAGAAATCAACGCTTTTGGTAAAGTTGAAGATTTTATTTTTAAAATAGCCGAATCATTAATTCCATTTTTTTTAAGATGATCTTTCAAGCCAGAAGAAACATAGTCAAAACCTACTGCGCTAACCATCAAAGTGTTTTTTGTAAATAGTCTTGAAGCTGCAATAAAATTGAGCCCTCTCCCGCCAAACAAAATATTGCAATCTTTAATCCTTGAAAGACTATTCTTTCTTCTATTTTTGTCTGTCTTGCAGAAATTGTCAATTACGCATTCACCAAAACATGCTATATCAAATATTCTTTTTTTGCTCATTTTGTAAACAATTAAAACTAGAAAGCACCCATTTTATTCAATTTGATAATTTCATTTGTTAAGCTGATCCATAAATCCTTAACCTGAGTTTTTTTAATAGCAGAGGTGCCAATTTTAGAAAAATACTCCATAGCTTTACTTGTATAAATTTTTTCTTTATCTTTATCGATCGCCAAATAAAGCATTAAACTAACCATCCTAAAATAAACAATTGGTTGAAAATTCCAAAAAAGTTTTAAAAAATTATACTTTTTCAATAAAATGTAACTAATTTTTAACTTTTTATAAAAAAAACAGATTTTGTCAAAAAAAGGTAAATACGAATTACTCCAAGTCTCATAATACAATATTCCCTCAGCCTCATTTTCTTTGTCCATCGCAAATAAAAAAGTATCTATTAAGTGCTGTCTTGTTCTTAACCAATATTCGTAGGTTTGTTCAATTGCAATTTTGTCCGTATGTTCAAAAGTAAATTTGTATGCAGCGTTGAGATCACCTAGGAAGTTTTCTTTGTTAACCACAAATGCACGCAGCTTCCCATTCATTAATTTTATTCTCTCACTTATAAATGAACTATAGCAGTGATTATAAATCGTAATAATATCTGCACAGGTAAACATCGTTTTTGCAGCTGCGTAACTCAACGATAATAAAGCATCTCTGGAAGATGAATATAAATCATCCGGCGAGCACTTACTGATATTGAGCATTGTTCTGTTAAAAAAAATTGCTTCAATAGCACCCTTGTCTAAATCTTTTTGACTTACCTTAGGTAAAGTGTTAAGTAGGTTCTTTCCATAAATGACCTTAGCAGTTTGGCAAAGATCAAATGAATGCGTATCTTTTGGATAAAGCTTTACTTTTAAAAGAGACTTTATTTTTAAATCAATATTTACTTTTAATCTATTCCCGATCTGATTAATTTCGTTAATTAGATTATTTGGAACTTTTCGAAGTGTTTTAGAAATCAGCAATATATCTAGATCCGAGAGAATGTCTACGTCTCCATTTTTCTCTTTCCAGATACCTTCTCCTCTAGAAAAACTCCCGACTAGCATTATAGAACGAATATTATTGCCAATGTGTTTTTCCGCGGCTTTAGCAGTCAAATCTATAGCTTCATCGATACGCTGTTGAGCTTCAGGATTATCCTTCCAAAACATTTTCATCATAATTTTAATTGCTGATAATCAAACTTTCTCCATCCATCTCTGAATAATTAACTGATAACAGATTCAAAATTGTTGGCGTTACATCTTGCATTTTACATCTACTTTTTGAAAACTTCAGTTCTTTCTTGCTCCAAATAAGCAATGGGGTAACTGAGGAATCATCAAAATAGCCGTGCATACCTTTAACTTTCGAAGAATGATAGAAGTCCGGAGAAAAATTTATACCTTTATTAGCCCAAAATATTAATTCTCCGTATTTGTCATTAACTGGTAATCTTTTTTGCCGCAGTTCATCCTTGGAAACCTCTCTGCCATATTTACCCAAAGACCTTAGTAAAGACCTTACTTCTTTTCGAGCCTCTTCTTTTTCAAACCAAAATCTAGCCATGGGGGAACTCAAAAAAACGAGATAGTCTTTAGCTAGCTTTGCATCTAATTGCTGCAATTCTTGCCATAAGTCAACATTATCCACAACCTCAACCATATTATGATCACCCATTACAACTAAAAACTCTAATTTAGATTCAACTAATTCATATATATATTTGATCGATTTATCGATCGAACCAATAACCTCTTTAACCTCAGGTGAATTAGGGCCATATTTGTGTCCAAAGCAATCAGTTTCTCCGTAATGAAGAACAATAACTTGATCATCTCTAAGAGCGCACCTGGACATCTTTTTATTTATATGTTCTGCTGTGCCATAGATAGATTCTACCTTAAAGCCATTTTTTTTCAAAATACCCATAAGGTTGTCTGAAGCTCCAAGCTTCTCTGTTTTTTTTCTTTTTTGAACCGACTCACTTATAGAAAAATAAGGCAATAAAGATATAGGGATTTTGGCGAAATCTATCCAAATTCCTGTAAATGCGAAATAGATACCAGTTAAAATCGAAATATCTTTCTGCTCTACCCAAGTCCTGTGTTTGAGATAATATAGAAACCTCCAGAGTGGCTTTAAGTTTATTGAATTCTTATGCCGAAATAAATTCTTTGGCAGAGGAAAAATCTTAAGAAGCCGAAAAGGTAAAATAGGCTGTCCAAAACAAAAATCAGTAAAAGTGTCTGTTGTTTGGGGTGATCTACCGCTTAATAATTCTATTCGCGTAGCAAAACTAGGAGTGATTTCCATGGACAAATATTTTGATTTTTGTTTTACGCTAAAGAGAAAAGGCATAGACCTTTCATTTATATAATCTTCATTGCAGCCATCGATAATAATCAAAATACTTAACATGATACTACTTTATCACCTCTTGAAATCTATTTATATGCAATGCAGCGTAGATGTTTTGCAAAAAAAAGTAAAGAATTCTTAATGCGTTCAGACAAAGAAACCTTATTAGAATATTTTATTTTAGGAAACAGCTTAATACGAAAGTTGTGCTGTTTTAATAAGCGCCATAGTTTAATGGGGTTTAGTACATTAATATGATATGGATCTTCTCTTGACATCCATTTAATCCTTATACCTACCATGTTTAATAGCCTGACTCCAAAAAGCATTATTATGTTCCATGAATTAGGTGTAGTGAGCACTAAATAGCCACCCCTTTTTAAGACTCTCCAAATTTCTTGTAGACAAGCTCCGCCATCATCACTATCTAAGTGCTCAATTACTTCCATTAATAATACTTTATCGAAGCTTTCGCTAGCAAAAGGTAATCTAGTGGCCTCTGCTCTAATGACGTATTTATTTCCACCTTGGCTTGCAATCTGGACAGCTTCCTGAGAATAATCCATGCCTATGGCATGCGCACCATTATTATTGCAGATTTTTACTATTTCCCCTCTCCCGCAGCCGATATCTAGGATTCTATCATCTTTTTTTGGAGCTAACATATTCGGAACAAATTCATATCCACTAAATACTCCTTCTTTAAGAAAATCGTCTGGGGTCCGGCAAAATTCTGAATAATATTTTTTGTCATAAAGTTGTGAGGCGTAAGTTTTCTTATTTCGTTTTTTAATTTTCATTTTTATGAAAGTAGCTTTTCATATATAGATATATGATTATCTATTACAGAATTTAATTCGTGGGTCTTTTTTACATATTCATAGCCAGTTTCTCCAAGATTTTTCCAGCGATTATTCTCTAACAAAAATTCTAGCCCTTTAGCATAGTCATCATTTTTTACGTAACATCCGAAACTTTTAGCAAAATCGTCAGGGTCTTGCTCAGTGCCACTTAAAATAGCGCACTTGTGCGCGGCGGCTTCAAGAAAACACATGGGTAAGCATTCTCTAACAGACGTATTAATTAAAATCCAACTTTTCTCAAGAATATTTGAAAATTTTTCGTATGAAGAAAACTTATCTACAAAACCAACCATTTCTAGATTGGGAATTCGGCCAAATTTTTCTTTCAAGTAATTATCATATTTTTCATCATGGCTCTTACCCAATAGTAAGAATTTCACATTCGGGAATTGTTTTGCAAGCAGACAGAATAGTTCCGGACGTTTAATAATATCAAGTCTTCCTACGAAACTAACTGTTGGGTTGACAGATTTGCTTAATTGCCTTTCAGGAATTGATATAGGATTTGGTAAAAATTCTGGGTCTTTTGACAATTTGTAAATTTTCTTAGCCTTTGGTATTACGAACTTAGCTTGACAGAAAACTGCATCAGCCATTCTAACACTTTGATTATTAAAGTAATTGTGTTCATAGATATATGATAAAGGAAAGGTTATTTTTTTTGAAGAAGTCCAATATTTATGAAAAATTTCCCAATCATGTTTATCTCTTGGATCCTGACAAGTTATTATGTGTTTTCTGCTCGGCATGCTTTTCATTGCTAGATATGTTCCGAAGGAAGGTTCTTGAGAATGATAAATATCGGAATTTGTAAGTTTGTATAGTTTTTTTACAAACAAACAGTGACTGGGCTTAAAACCATATATGGTCATCCCGTCAAGCTTTTCGATAGGTTTCTGATTTTTCCGCAGAGGGACCACAACGGAGACATCGATGCCTTTTTTAACAAGCTCCTTTCCTATTGTGCGAGCTAAACTACCAAAACCACCATATTTACCATAAGCAAAAATTTGACTAACAACAAAACAAATCTTCATTTTTATTTATTCTCTTTCATAATAGAATGAAATTCTGACAAAGTAGTAAATTTTGCTCCCAAACAATTAAAAAAATTCAAAATAGCTTCAATCCTTTTTAAAATTTTTCTAGAGTCTTTTTCTCTTTTAGAATAGGGGCTTACCCCAGGAATAATCTCAACACTATGAAACATCATGCAGAAAAATATATTTTGATTGCTGTTAAATTTTTTTAAGAACCTTCTTATCAAAAGTTTTTGTTCTAAAACAGTCATCAGGCTTGGTCTTAACCATGAATAATAGAACCACTTGCTAGGTAAAAAGGGAAATCTTTTCCCAGAGATGCTAACCGGAACCTCTAAAATCTCTTTCTCTACTCCTTTTTTACCAAAATCTTTTGAATCCACGAAATAAGGTTGTTCTGGGAAATCTCTAAAATTTGGTCCGTTTTTTCTTCGCCAATCTACATGAGGAGTAACGCTGCTATCAACTAGATATCCAAGCTTAGTCAATGAATTAACAGAACTTAAATCAGCACCAAATCTGCCAGCTCGGTACGACGTTGGGTTAAAGCCAATTCTTTTTTTAAAAGAGCTTGTTATGTTTTTTAATTTCTCAAATTCTATATCGTCAGAATAATCCAGGCAAGCAAACTTCTCTGCTTTTTTCCCACTTGATTCTTCAAAATCTTTTTCAGGTTCAACAAATTCAGGATGTAGATGCACGCCGAACTCTTTTTTACCTTTTAGCGATAATAAAGCAGGAATACAGTTATCATTCTTGATAATTTCTGGGCTCAAAAAATACGTTGGCGCAACTCCAGCCTTACTGAAAATTGGTTGGAGAAGATTAGGTATCCCATCCGTAACTGATTTAAAAGTTAACGGGGAGGATCGACTCCAATCAGCGGAACAATCTGGCTCAACGTCTATTGTGACAGCAACATAAATATTACTCATAAAACTTAGCTTTCTTCAAGATAAAGATTCGATGATTTCCTTGTAACTTCTTGATATTTTTGACCAGTTAAATTCTTTTTCAATTCTTGCTTTTGCTTTTTCACCTAACGCTCTTTGCAAAGATTCATCGTTTATCAACATAAGCAAAGATTTCCTAATAGCAACTTGATTCCTCGGTTCGACCAGAATCGCAGCATCCCCAACAACTTCCCTGCATCCTCCTGCGTCGGAACTAATTATAGCCATTCCAGCTGACATAGCTTCAAGTAAAACTTCTGGAAAATTTTCTTTCTCAGAAAGAAAAACAAATATTGATGACGTATTAAATAAATCATGAAACTCTTGAGATTCTTTTTCAACTCTACCTTTAAAATTAACTTTTAAATCCAGTCTTTGAGATATTTTAATTAATTCACTTAAGTAAGGACCATCACCAACTATATTTATTTCGTAATCGAGGCTTAAATCTTTTATTGCTTCCAAGAAATATTGGAAACCTTTAAATTTAAAGATTCGAGAAAGCAGCAGTATCTTTTTTTCTTTTTTGCTTTGAAATTTAAATTCATTTATATCAATTCCATTTGGGATAACAGTTAGCTGCGGCACCACATTATTGGCTAACCCATCATTAATTAAATTACTTAGATATCCCGAAGCACAAGTAACTCTTTCCGAGTTTCTTAAAACAGCTTTCCATAAAGGTAAAAATAGTTTGTGTTCTAGCTTAAATCTTTCTGTATTATGTCCCGGGACATCCGAACCGTGTGCTGTAATGAAATACCGCAAGCCGGTAAGTTTCTTTATGATTAAGGCTAAAACTCCGGTTGGGAAGATAAAATGGGTGTGATTAATTAAATATTGATTTTTTTTTACTAATGAATAAACTTGAGGAACGGCAAGAACAATAAAAACTAACATCTCGATAATATTGCTCGAGTGTTTTTTTGATCTAATGCCTGGCATTCTAAAAATATTTATGTCACCAACTTGTTCTTTTCTGGGAAGATTTTTGTATCCCATGGTTACAACATCAATTTCGTAACCTAGGTCTACTAGTTTTTTGGCTAATTTATAAGATGCATAAGAGCCTCCACCTCCGATCGGAGGAAACTCGTAATTAATCAGTAAAATTCTCATATTTAGAATTAAAGACTATCCTTCACCAGATAAGTTGGATGATTGCGACTTTCATGATAAATACGAGCCATCATTTCTCCCAGAAGTCCCATCATTATAATTTGGATTCCCAAAACAGAAAACAAGATTGCTAAATATAGCAAAGGATTTCCAGTCATGTCTTTACCCTGAACCAATTTTAAAATAATTAGCATTATTCCACATGCGCCACTTAAAAACAGGGATAATATACCCCAGGTTCCAAAAAGCTGTATGGGCTTAGTCGAAAAACTTAAGAGAAATTTTACAGTGATTAAATCCAGCACTTCACGGAAAGTTCTTGATAATCCATATTTTGTTTTTCCGAACTTTCTTGGGTGATGCTGAACTTGAATCTCAGCTATGTTAACACCGTTCCAGCTTGCAAGAGCTGGTATAAATCGATGCATCTCACCGTAAAGATTTATATTCTTTACTACATCTTTTTTATAGGCTTTTAAGGTACAGCCATAATCATGTAAGTGAACGCCAGTAATGATGGATATTAAAAAATTAGCTATTTTTGAAGGAATGCGCTTGGATAGAGGATCATTTCTTTTCTTGCGCCAGCCGCTAACTATATCATACCCCTCTTCAATCTTTTCTAGAAGTTTTGGAATGTCTGACGGATCATTTTGCATATCTGCATCTATGGGAATTAAAATTTCACCTTTGGAGTGATCAAATCCTGCGGCTAAAGCAGCGGTCTGACCAAAGTTGCGACGTAGTTGAATTAATTTAAAATTGGCATTTTCACCAATGATGCTTTTAATAATTTCACAAGAACCATCTGTGCTTCCATCATCAACAAAAATAATCTCAAATGAAAAGCCATCAAGAGAGTTAACTATATTTTCCACCAAAGGCTTGATACTATCTTTTTCATTGTAAATGGGCACAACTAAGCTCAATTTCGGCTCTGGTAAATTATTATTTTCCATAATTTGATTTCCTCGATTTTTCTAGTCAAATAAGAAGCAAAGGCCTCTGCGTGTCAGCGCAGAGGCCTTTTGGTTTTTCTATCTTTTCTTTTTCTTTGCTTTCTTCTTCTTTCCAGCGCGAACCATCTTTGCGCAAGAAATATCTCCCTGCTTATCAATAAAATACAGATATCCAGCTTCCTTCTTTATGCCAACTTTTGCTACCATAGTAGGTTTGCCACCTTTTTTGTTGCCTCTAGCCATCTTAGCTTTTGAGACATTACCTTTTTTGTCGACAAAATAAAGGAACCCCTTTTCTTTTTTTACGCCAACTTTTGCAACTTTTTTCTTTGCCATGAATAATTCACCTCCTTCCTACGTTCCGATTTTTATTTCACTTAAAATACCTTTTAATGTTGCGATTGCAGAAAGTACGGCCAGATAACTCGTTTTTGGATTATCAGGACAGGCAACATTTTCGGTTTTTGAGACTAATTTACCAAAATCTCCCATAACTTCAACTTCGTGAGAATTAGTCGTAAACTTAGGAGATGTAATCAAACGTATCGTTACCTTTTCTTTTATACCAGATGCTAGTCCAAGTGCTGCAGCAACGTTAATATTTTTTGGGAACAATTTAGTAGCCATTCTAACTGACCCTTCAAAGAGCGTTGTTTCTTTACGAATAAGATCAAGTTTGATTTTTCTTTTCTTTAAGTATTCAACACCGGTAAGTGCATGCGGAGGTTTTCTTGTGGTTAGGGTTATTTTAGTAATTTTAGCCATATGAGCGGCCTTTACAGCGTCTAATCCCGAAATTGCACCAGAAGGAATATGTATTTTACAATTCTTTCTTTTAGCAAGTGAAAAGACATCATCAGCATCAATCATTCCGCCGACACTCATAATCATCACATCTCGGCCAGAAAGAATGCAACGTCTTGCTATTTTTCGGGAAATTTTTGCAGACGTTGCTTCAAAGATAAAGTTGCTACTTTTAATTAGCTCTTTTAGGCTATGTTTTATTATATTTCTTTTGTTAATCTCCGAAGCTAATGCTGAAGACTTCCCTTGATCAATATCAAAAATACCGGATAAAATAGCTTTACCTTTCAAATCCTTGGCAACAAAATTAGCTATTCTTGAACCTATTGCTCCGCAACCAATAATGCCAATTTTTAACCCTTGTTTTTTTATAATCATTATTTTGCAAAAGTGTTATCTATCAGTCTTGTGTTCCCAATTTTAACTGCTAGTGCAATTAGAATTTTTTTATTAATACTTTTTACTGATGCAAGGCTCGTCGGATCAACGCAAACCACATAATCAATCTTAGCAGTTTTTTTGCTGTTAATCAAGTTTTTTATCGTCGAGATTATTTTCTTAGGATCGCTTTCCCCGTCGGAAATTAGTTTTTTAGCAAGCTTCAATGATTGATTTAAAATAAGTGCGTCTCTACGTTGATTTCTTTTCAGATTCTTGTTTCGTGAACTCATAGCCAAGCCATCTTTTTCTCTTACTACCGGCATTATTTTAAGTTTGAGCTTAAAATTTAGATCCTCTATCATTTTTTTAATCACAATTGCTTGCTGAAAGTCTTTTTGACCGAAATATGCTGTTGTAGGTTGAACTATATTAAATAGTTTTGACACAATTGTGGCCACTCCTTGAAAATGATCAGGCCTAGATCTACCACACATCATTCTGGTTATGCCGTCAACATTTATTGAGGTTAAAAACACTTTTGGATAAATTTGCTTAACAGAAGGATAAAACAAGAAATCAACACCATTTGCTCGAGCAAGCTTTTCATCCCGCTTGAAATCTCGGGGATATTTTTTTAAATCTTCTTTAGGCGAAAATTGCAGAGGATTAACAAAGATGCTGATTGTGGTAATATCGTTTTCGAGTTTTGACTTTTTGATTAATGAGATGTGTCCATCATGAAGATATCCCATCGTAGGAACAAATCCAATAGATAGACCCTGTCTTTTAAACCGCAAAGACAATGATGACATTTCGTTGATATTCTTAACTATTCTCATGAGCAGTTATTTCTCTAGCAACTTCAGGTGCAATCTCTTTTAAAGGATTAATCACAAATGAACGTTCTTTCATCTTTGGATGAGGAATAATGAGATTGTTTCTTCTTATCTTTTTTTCTCCATAGAGAAGTATGTCTAAATCAATTGGCCTAGGCCCATTCGTTATGGTTTTCCTTCTTCCTAGTTTTCTTTCTATGCTCTTTAATGATTTGAGTAAATCGGTAGGCTTAAGAGATGTTTCTACTTCAATCGCTGCATTTAAAAAACGTCTTTGAATAACTCCTCCCTCAGGTTCTGTTTCAACTAAGGTGGAAACCTTTTTAACGCTTACTTTAGATTCTGCGAGTAGACTGATTGCTTTTTTTATATTATTTTTTCTGTTGCCCATATTTGATCCTATGCCTAAAAAAACACGGACCATTACAAAACCTCTTTTAATCTATCCACTGCCTCGTTTATTCTTTCTTTTGCAACTGTTAACGCCATGCGCACATATCCTTCTCCAGCTTGTCCAAATCCAACGCCTGGAGTTGCTACAATATTTGCTTTTTCTAAGAAAGCTTTCGCTGTTTCCATTGAATCCTTAAATTTTTTAGGAATCTTTGCCCAGACGTAGAATGTTGCTTGTGGAGGTTCAATTTTCCAGCCGATACTTCTTAAACCGTTTATTAAATAATCTCTTCTTTCTTGATAAACTGAGCGCATCTGTTCAGGATAGCTATCATCAGCCTCTAGGGCAGCGATACCAGCCCACTGAATAGCTTGAAATATACCAGAGTCAACATTTGCCTTTACTTTTGCAATTGCTTTAATCATATCTGCGTTTCCGCAAACCCAGCCTATCCTCCAACCCGTCATATTAAAAGTTTTAGACAAAGAATGAAATTCAACAGCAATATCTCTTGCTCCTTCTACCTCAAGAATACTGGGAGGCCTTACTCCATCAAAATAGATCTCTGAATAGGCCAGGTCTGATGCAATCATCATTCCTTTTTCTTTAGCAAGAGAAACTATTTGTTCTAGAAATCCTTTATCCGCAACTGCCGACGTAGGATTATTAGGATAATTAAGATACATTAGCTTTGCATCTTTGATTTTCTCAAGAGCTGGAAGGAATTTATTTTTTTGCATAAGAGGCATATTTACAACCTTACCTCCTGCTAAAATTACAGCAGAGCGGTACGCAGGATAACAAGGATCTGGAACCAAAACTTTATCTTTAGGATTAATTAATCCTAAGGGCATATGAGTAAGTCCTTCTTTTGAACCAATTAATGGATAGACCTCAGAATTTAGATCTAACTGTACACTAAATCTTTTTCTATACCAATTAACAATGGCTTCTCTTAGTCTAGGCAAACCTGCATCAAGCGCATAATGGTGATTATTTGCACTTGCAACTGCTTTATTCATTGCTTCAATTACAAATTCTGGTGTGGGTGTATCTGGATCTCCAATCCCAAGATCTATGATATCTCTACCCTGTGCCCTTGCTTCTCTTTTTGCCTTATCAATTTCAACAAATAGATATGGTGGTATGTCTTTTAGTCTTTCAGAAAATTCTATATTCATACCTCTTTACCTTAACCCCTTTCTACTTAACTTCGGCTAAAACATCCTGCATATCGTACAAACCGCTTTTTTTGCCAACAAGAAATTTTGCCGCAACTAAAGCACCTTGTGCAAAAATATCCCTTGTTTTTGCTGAATGAGACAGCTTTATTGTATCCACATCACTTTCAAACACTATTTCGTGATCACCAACAATTTCTCCTTCTCTGATCGATTCTATATTATCCACTTTCTTTTTAGTTTCTGATTCAATGATGTTGGCTAAGCGCTTAGCCGTACCAGAGGGAGCATCTTTCTTGTGAACATGGTGTGCTTCGGTTATTTTTACGTCATATTCTTTAAGGTTTGTTGCGGCTTCTTTTAAAAGTATAAAAAGTAAATTAACGCCAACAGACATATTTGGAGAAAAAACAACAGGAACTTGCTTTGAGCATTCTTTGATTTGTTCAATTTGCTCAACACTTAAACCAGTTGTGCCTATAACGATTGGTTTATTTAGCTTTACGCACTGTTTTAAATTGACAATGGTTGATTCTGGCGAAGTAAACTCTATGAGAACATCAGAATTTTTTACTTGAGCAATATCTTCGGATATCTTAATACCATTTAAAGATTCTCCAATGGAATCATGGCTTTTTCTCTCCAATAATACTGAAACAGCCAGAGAATCATCTCCTTCAGCAAGGGTACGTATGCGAGTACCCATTTTTCCCATACTGCCGCTTATCGCTATTTTTATCATTTTTACCTCAGTAATTTATAATCTTTTAATGCTTTTTTAAGCTTTACTACATTTTCTTTCTTCATTGAACAAAGCGGAAGCCTTAGATCCGGCTGACACATCCGCATTAATCCCATAGCAGTTTTTACAGGAATTGGGTTAGTTTCAATGAACATAGCCTTTACCAGAGGTAGTAACTTGTAGTGAAGCTCTTGAACTTTTCTTATATTTCCCTTCTCAAAGTTATCTATCATAGCACTTACATCGTGAGGAACGATGTTTGCAACAACAGAAATGACTCCCACGCCACCAATGCCTAAAAGTGGTAAAGTAAGCGCATCATCACCGGAAAGCAAGAGAAAATCGTCTCCACAAACTTTTCGTATTCGCGACATTTGTTCAAGATTTCCCGAAGCTTCTTTTACTCCGATGATATTTTTACAGTCTCTATCCAGTAGTGCCATTGTTTCCGGTTCGATATTAACACCGGTTCTTCCCGCAATATTGTAAAGAATTAAAGGTATTTTTACTGATTCAGCTATAGCTTTAAAATGAAGATACAAGCCATTTTGCGTAGGTTTGTTGTAGTAGGGAGAAACTTGTAAAGATGCGTCTGCGCCCATCTTTTCAGCATGCTTTGTTAACCTTATCGCTTCTGCGGTAGAATTTGAACCAGTACCAGCAATAACTGGAACTCTACCTGCTGTAGCTTCAACAGCAATCTCAATTACACGCTCGTGTTCTTCAAAGCTAAGAGTAGGAGACTCTCCTGTGGTTCCACACGGCAATATTCCTCTGGTTCCATTTTTTATCTGAAATTCAATTAACTCTCTAAGTTTCTTTTCATCTAACTTACCGTTTTTAAATGGTGTAACAATTGCAACTATTGAACCATTAAACATAGTATTCTCCTTTGTAAACAATATTTGCTTTGCCTTCAAGCCAAATATTTGAAATCTTGTTTTCTAGAAAGTCGAAATAGACATTGAGTATTTCAGTACTTAAAGTCAGCACCTTTGTTTTTATATTCTTTTTATCTTTAACTCCAGGATTCGTCTTAAAAAATGATATTATACTTGAGGCAACCGAACCAGTCCCACAAGCCAAGGTTTCGTTTTCTACCCCTCTTTCATAAGTCCTTATGCTTATCGAATCCCTTCCAGTGATTTCAATAAAATTAACGTTTGCTCCTCTGGGGGAAAATTTTCTGTGATAGCGAATCTTTCTCCCAATGTCTTTTACATCAATTCCTGAGAGACCATCCGCAAGAATAACCGCATGAGGTACACCAGTATCAATATAATTTACCATTAAAGGACGTGGTTCTATGTCAATAAGGATATCCAGTTTAAGATCTTTTGGGTGTGACATCTTAATTTTGGCAACACCTTTTTTGCTTTCTGCTAGCAATTTGCCGGCCATTGTCAGGATAACCTTTGTTTTTTTCTTATGCTTCTTTACAACCTCCAGATAAACAGCACAGCAACGTATTCCATTACCGCACATTTCTGCTTCTGAACCATCAGGATTAAATATACGCATTCTAGCATCTGCACCTTTTGCCTTATCTAATACCAAAAGCCCATCGGCACCTATTCCAGTTTTTCTCTCGCATATTCTTCTGGCTAATTGCGGCAAACCAGATTTAATGCCCTCAACGATTATAAAATCGTTTCCTGCGCCAACCATTTTTGTGAATGCTATCTTTTTCATCTTAAAGCCCTGGGAATCTCTTCGCCTCTTATAAGATCAGAGTGAACCTCTCTTTTTCTTATGATATAAAACTTATTCTTCATAACTAAAACTTCAGCAGCTCTTAATCTTGCATTATAGTTTGAAGACATAGAAAAGCCATAAGCTCCTGCACCCATAACAGCAATATATTGGCCTTCATCAAGAACAGATAAATTCCTATCCTTGGCAAAGAAATCTCCGCTTTCACAAACAGGTCCAACGACATCAGCCTTTGAGCCTCTGTTCTTGTTATTGATCTTTTGTAGCGGCAGTATCTCATGATAAGCATCATACAATGCCGGACGCATCAAATCATTCATGGCAGCATCAACAATAATGAACCTCTTCTTTTTAGTCCTCTTGATATACTGGATTCTGGTAACAAGGATTCCAGCATTTCCCACAATGAACCTTCCGGGCTCAAGAATAATTTTTAAAGAAGTCTTCTTTAACATTGGTAAAACTGAACGGGCAAACAACTCCGCAGTCATAGGCTTTTCATTTTTATAGATAATGCCTAATCCTCCGCCAATATTGAGATATTCAAGCCTAACCCCTTGTTTGTTTAGTTCAGATATAAAGCGGATTATTTTCCTAATCGCATCTATAAAGGGCTTCGATTGAGTAATCTGTGATCCAATGTGAGTATGTAAACCAACAATTTTCGTATGGCTAAATGCTCTTCTTTTTGCAAATATATCTCTGGTAGTATTTAAATCAATACCAAACTTATTTTCCTTCTTTGCTGTTGTAATGTAATGATGAGTTAAGGCATCAACATCAGGATTAACCCGAATGGCTACCTTAACCTGCTTTTTAAGCTTTCTGGCGACAAAATTAATCATATTCAACTCAGATAGCGACTCCACATTAAACATGAGGATACCAGCTTTTACAGCTTGTTGAATTTCTTTGGTGCTTTTTCCCACACTGGCATATACTATTTTTTTCGGATTAGCTCCCACCTTTAAAGCTTTGTATAATTCTCCACCTGAGACAATATCCAGCCCCGCTCCTTCATTAACCAAAATCTTAACTACTGAAAGATTGGAATTTGCTTTCATGGAATAGCAAATCAATGGCCTGGCAGATGAAAAAGCACGCCTGAGCTTATTGTAATGGTCTGTTATAGTCTTGTAGCTATATAGATAAAATGGTGTCTTAACCGTCCTGGCGATATCTTCTATCTTCGCTGACTCACAGTAAAGCTGACCTTTTTTATAATTAAACTCGTGCATTCAATCTCCCTTTCCAAGACTTAATTTGCTTTTGAACCAATACAGGCGATGTGCCCCCATAAGACTTCTTTAGCTTAACAGATGCCTTAGCGTTTAACAGTTTTTTTACATCCGCTTCAAAAGCATTAGAATATTTCTTAAGCTCGCCCAAACTTAAATCAGAAAACTTTTTACCCCTATCTAAACACTTACGTACCATATTACCTACAGTATCGTGTGCTATTCGATAAGGAATACCCTTTTTGATAAGATACTCCATTACGTCAACAGCAAAGAGTGATTCATCTTCGATCTTTTTTTCTAGAGAAACTTTTTTAACCCTAACCCCTTTAAACAATTCTGCGAAAATCTCCAGTATCTCCTTAACAGAATCAACAGAACTAAATAAAGGTGGTTTATCCAACTGCATATCTCGATTATAAGAAAGTGGCAATCCTTTCATCATGATTAATACACTGGATAAATCTCCAAGAACTTTTCCTACGGTTGCACGGATTAATTCTAATATATCCGGATTTTTCTTCTGAGGCATTATTGAAGAACCCGTACAAAATGACCAATCTATGCCGATAAAGTTAAATTCCCGCGTAGACCAAAGAATCAAATCTTCTGCAATCCGTGATAAATGAACCGAAAGCAATGAAATAGTAGATAACATTTCTATTACAAAATCTCGATCACTTATTGAATCAATGCTATTAGCAGTTATCTTGTTAAAACCTAATTCTTTTGCAACTAGATTACGATTTATTCCTAAGGATGTTCCGCTTAAGGCGCAAGCACCAAGTGGCATAACCGCTGTTCTTTTTGAAGCATCTGAAAATCTTCCCTTATCGCGCTGAAGTATTTCTACATAGGCTAAAACATGATGAGCAAGCAAAACAACTTGAGCAGGTTGCATATGTGTATACGCCGGCATAATAACATCTTTGTTCTTATTGGCAAAAGCAACTATAGATTTTTGTAAATTTGTTATTAGATTGCTTATCGTTTTAGCTTCATCCAAACAGTACATTTTCATGTCTAATGCAATTTGATCATTTCTTGAGCGAGCCGTATGAAGCTTGCCAGCAACCGAACCAATTCGATTTTCCAAAGCTTGCTGAACATCAGAATGTATATCCTCAGCTTTCAAATTAAATTTAAACTTATTTTTTTTGACCTTAGACAGAATTTCATTTAAACCTTTTACGATTTTTTGAGAATCCTTTAATGGGATAATTTTACTTTTCCCTAGCATCTTTGCATGAGCAATACTTCCCATTAGGTCGTACTTGGCCAAGCGTTTATCAAAAGATATGCTTGAGCTAAACTGATCAGCCAAAAGACTAGTCTTCTTTGCAAATCGAGAACCCCAAAGTTTTTTCATTTTTTCCTCTTTAAATTTAAGATTGGAAAGGCATTCCCCAAAGCTTTATAAAGCCTTCGGCAAGCTTTGGATCAAACTTATCTTTTTTTCCATATGTCGCCAGCTCTTCTTTATATAAAGAATGAGGAGATCTTCTTCCTACTGAAATACAACTTCCTTTATACAACTTTAATCGAACATCTCCAGTAACATTTTTCTGAGTTTTTTCAATGAATTTATCCATTGATTTCTTTAATCCAGAATACCAAGTTCCGTAATAAATCATTTCAGCATAACGTGGTGCTAGCAGAGATTTATAGTGTTGTGTTTCACGATCCAAAACCATTGCCTCTAGCTCTTTATGTGCAAGATATAGAATCGTTGCACCAGGCGCTTCGTAAACCTCGCGAGATTTGATCCCCACAAGACGATTCTCAATCAAATCTGCTCGGCCGATTCCGTGTTTACCACCGATAGAATTAACTTTGTCAATTAGTTTAAGCAAAGAATAATCTTTACCATTAACTGCTTTAGGTATACCCTGTTTGAATGAAACAGTAATATATTGGGGATTCCCAGGTGCTCTCTGAGGATCTTTTGTAATCTGATAAGCATCTTTCGGCGGCTCTTTCCATGGATTTTCCAAAATTCCACATTCTATGCTTACTCCCCAAAGGTTTTTATCAATGCTGTATATCTTCTTTTTTGTAACATCAATAGGTATTTTTTTCTTCTTTGCATAATCAATTTCTTGCTCGCGTGTTTTGAGATCCCAGACTCTAACAGGTGCAATTACCTCAAACTTTGAATCTAAAATTCGGGCAGTTACTTCTATGCGAACCTGATCATTTCCTTTACCTGTGCAACCATGAGAAATTGCCTTGGCTTTTTCTTTATGGGCAACCTCTACTAAATATTTAGCTATTAGCGGGCGTCCTAGCGCTGTTGCAAGTAAATATTTATCTTCATAAATCGCATTAGCCTGCAAGGCTGGTATTACAAAATCTTGAGCGAATTCTTTTTTTAGGTCTTTGACATAGACCTTAGAAGCTCCAGTTTTCAAAGCTCTTTTTTTGATCAAATTAAAGTTCTCTCCTTGGCCAAGGTCAGCCATAAAGCAGATTACATCATAACCTTTATCTTTAAGCCATTTTACACAGCAAGAAGTATCTAGTCCGCCGGAATATGCCAATACAACCTTTTTCATCTATTTTCCTCCTAACAAAGAAACTAAAATAGCTTTTTGCACATGCATGCGATTTTCTGCCTGGTCAAAAACTATAGAATGCTTGCTTTCCATTATATTATCAGCCACTTCCTCTCCATGATGAGCTGGCAAACAGTGCATAAACTTATAATTCTTTTTTGCATTTGACACAAGATTTTTGTTTACCTGAAATCCCTTAAAAGCTTTCATTCTTTTAGCTGATTCTTTTTCCTGACCCATGCTGGTCCAAACGTCTGTATAGACGACATCAGCTCCTTTGACAGTCTTGACAGACCAATTAGATGCAGTGGTGGAAGTAACAACAGTATTTTTTGCTAATGATTGAGCTTCTTTAATAACCTTATTTATTGGCTCGTATTCTTTTGGTGTTGCAATTTTTAAATTTATTCCTGCAAGCGCACACGCATAAGCAAGCGAATGACAGACATTATTACCGTCACCTACATAGGCTAGCGTTTTTCCCTTGCAAGTCTTAAGTTTCTCACGAATTGTATAAGCATCAGCCAGTGCTTGGCAAGGATGCAATAAATCTGACAATCCATTTATAACCGGAATAGACGAATTTTTTGCCAAATCAACAATATCCTTATGAGAAAACGTCCGCGCAACAATACCATCAAGATAGCGCGAAAGTGTCTGAGCAACATCTTTAGTAGTTTCGCGCTTTCCTAGTTTTATCTCATCAGGACCTAAATAAATACAGTTGCCACCTAATTGCCAGACTCCTACTTCAAAAGATACGCGCGTACGATTAGAAGGTTTTTGAAAAACCAGACCGATTGATTTACCCTTAAGTTTCTGAGAATACTTTTTAGAATTTTTCTTTATATCATCAGTTAACTTAAAGAACTTTTCAATATCTCTTGGTTTATAATCTTTTAAAGCAATAAAATCTTTTTCCATGATTTTTCCTTTAAGTTTTGCTTAAAACCTCATCTAATATTCTTATTGCTCGATTAATTTGACCCCTTGTTACATTAAGCGCTGGCATCATTCTTAAGATTTTCTCATGTGTACAATTAATGATTAACCCTTTCTCAATGCAATCCTCAACAATTTTTTTACCAGAAATTGATAACTCAATACCAATCATCAGCCCGATGCCACGAACTTCTGTTATGCATGGATATTTTTTCTTTAAATCATTAAGTTTTTTAAAAAGGTTTTCGCTCATTAACTGAGCGTTCTTAAGCAGCTTTTCTTTCTGAATAGATCTAAACATAGCCAGGGCTGCTTTGCAAACAATCGGGCTTCCACCAAATGTAGATGCATGCATTCCGGGTTTAAGCGTGTCAGCTATTTCTTTTCGAGCAACCATCACACCCATAGGCAAGCCACCGGCGATAGATTTTGCCAGAGTCATAATGTCTGGGGTTATGCCATAATTCTGATAACAGAACATTTTAGCTGTTCTTCCCATTCCTGTTTGAACTTCATCAACTATCAAAAGCAAATCCTTTTCCTTGCAAAGCTTATCTAAGTCTTTTACAAAATCTTTAGTGGCAACGTTAACTCCACCTTCTCCTTGAACTAATTCCAACATAATAGCAACGGTTTTGCTACTGATAGCTTTTTTTACGCTGTCGATATTATTAAATTCAACTGCTTTAAAACCAATGGGTATAGGAGAAAAACCTTGTTGGTATTTTTCTTGTCCTGTTGCCGCAAGTGATGCAAGAGTTCTACCGTGAAAAGAATCCTTAAAGCTGATAATTTCATAACGCTTGTTTTTTCCATAGGCTCGGGCAAATTTTATTGCAGCCTCATTTGCTTCAGTCCCGGAATTACCGAAAAACACTTTACCTTTAAATGACCAGAAGATAATCTCTTTTGCAAGTTTTGCCTGAGGGATGTGATGCAAGTTATTTGGTATATGAATAAGCTTGCTTACCTGATCCCTAACTGCTGACATTACCTTAGGATGACAATGGCCTAAATTACTTACTCCCCAGCCCGGGAAGAAATCTAGATATTCTTTATTGTGAATATCAACAAGCTTCATCCCTTTTCCTTTTACGAAAATCAAAGGTGAGCGAGTATAGGTATTTAATATAAAATCTTTATATGCCTGAAAAACTTGATTTGCTTTCATTGTCTTATGAAATTATTTCCGTTCCGATACCCTTATCAGTAAAAATTTCCAAAAGCAGCGCGTGAGGAATTCGGGCATCTATTATGTGAGTTTTCTTAACTCCACCTTCCTCTGTTTTAATACAAGCCTGCACCTTAGGAATCATTCCTTCCTGAATAACTCCTTCTTTAATCAATGCTTTCGCATCCTTTACCTGTAGAGTGGAAAGAAGTGATTCATGATCATGCTGATTACGCATAATTCCTTTTACGTTAGTTAACAGCACAAACTTCTCTGCTTTAAGCCCGATGGCTATTGCCGAAGCAGCATCATCAGCATTAATATTGTAAAGCAGACCATCTTCACTTTTTCCCATAGGACAAATAACCGGGATGCAATCGAGAGATGTTGCCCTTTT
Source organism: uncultured Planctomycetia bacterium (assembly GCA_964406665.1). GTDB lineage: Bacteria > Omnitrophota > Gorgyraeia > VGKH01 > JBHPFN01 > CAYOSQ01. The sequence continues at coordinate 194,953 of CAYOSQ010000002.1, forward strand.
GATTGACGAACAACGCACTTCCTTGATGTCTCCCACAAAGCCTAAGCTTTTCTTGCTCTTTTTTCGAACAGTTGTAATAAGATTGCGTTTCTCGCCGCTTAACCCCATAGCGCCAGCATGTAGATTCTTTATTTCTCCAACTAATAGCTCATTGAGTTTCTTTAACTCCTCATCAACGATTTTTAGAGTATCCGCATTAGTTACTCTTATTCCGTGATGGAACTCGTTCTTTTTTCCTAATGCTTTCATTCTTTCACTTATGTTTGGCCCTCCCCCGTGAACCAACACAGGTCGTATTCCCATAAAATGAAGGAAAACAATATCCTCAAGGACACTTTTGCGGATACTTTCTTCGCCAAGAATGCTTCCACCATATTTTATTACCACGGTTTTTTTGCGAAACGCTCTAATATACGGAAGCGCCTCGATTAAAACATCTGCTTTTTTTATAATTGCTTCCATTCTAATTATACCCCGCGTTAATCTTTACATAATCAACGGATAAATCCGAAGTATAAATCGTGCTTTCGTGATCACCCATTTTTAAATCAATATTTATATTAACTTCTTTTTTTCTAAACGAATCAGTTTCGATAACCACCTTTGAAGGATTAAACTGAACTCCCGATGCTCCCATTGCAGCCATTATCCTACCAGTGTTCTGATTTCCTGCAAAAATTGCAACCTTAAGCAAAATTGAATTAGCAACTGCTTTGGCAAGTTTCTTTGCGTCATCTTTTGATCGAGCACCCTTAATCATAACATTTACAAATTTATTTGCACCCTCAGCATCAGAAACAATCATTTTTGCAAGTGCTAAAGAAACATAAGCCAATGCCGCAGCGAATTGCTTGTAATCTCTGCTGCTAGATTCGATACATCGGTTATTTGCCATTCCATTAGCTAGAACAAACACCGAATCATTGGTACTTTCTTGCCCATCAACAGTAATGCAATTAAAAGATTGATCAACTGCACTCTTTAAAGCCTTGCGCAAAGCCCGTGATTCAATTGCCGCATCAGTAGTTATGAATGCCAACATTGTTGCATGTCTGTTTCCTGAGAAACTTAAATCAGGATAAATCATCCCAGCACCCTTGGCCATTCCGGCAATTGTTACAGTTTCACCACCTGCTTTAATAGATACCGCTATTTCTTTCGGCTTTGTATCAGTAGTCATAATTGCCTGTGTGGCAGTATAGTTGTTTGCACAAGACAATCCCTTTACCAGTAGCGGCGCTGCCTTCTCTATTTTTTCAACCGGTAGTCTTTGATTAATTATACCTGTTGAAGCTGCTAAAACATCAGTTGCGTTAATGCCAAGTTCTTTGGCAATACATGCTGTCATGCGTTTTGCATTATCTAATCCTTCTTTTAGTTGAACACAATTAGCATTACCACTATTTACAACAATCGCTTGAGCCCGTTTATTTTTTAAGTGCACTTTATCTAAAACAATGTGTGAAGCCTTAAAAATGTTTGAAGTAAACATCGCCATAGCAATAGCTGGATTGTGAGAATAAATCAAAGCTAAGTCTTTTTTTCCAGATTTTTTTATCCCGCTAGCTAAACCGTTTGCCGTAAAGCCAATCGGTGCAGTTACTCCTCCTGAAACAGTTTTCATAACAACCCTGCCGTTTCTTTAAAATTTCCAATAATATTTAAATTCTGCACTGCCTGAGAAGCAGCACCTTTCATTAAATTATCAATTACTGCAACGATAACTAACATCTTTTTTTCTTTAGTGTATGAAATTCCAATATCACAGAAATTTGTACCCACAACATCTTTTATTTGAGGAAGTGAGCCTAGTTCACTAATTCTCACAAAAGGCTCTGTTTTATAAAATCTTTTGTACAAACTATGCAAATCCTTAACTGACGTTTTAGACTTAACTTTAACATAGATAGTCTCAAGAATTCCTCGATTAATAGGTATTAAATGAGGAACAAAATTAACATCAACTTTTTTTCCTGCTAATTTAGATAACTCTTGATTAATTTCTGGCATATGTTGATGCTGATTGATTTTATATGCCTTAAGGTTCTCATTTATTTCAGAGAAGAAAAATGGTAATGCCGCTTTTCTTCCGGCACCCGTAACACCAGATTTAGCATCTATCACTATGGAACCGGTGTCGATTAATCCTGAAGTTATCGCAGGCGATAAAGATAAAATTGCTGCCGTAGGATAGCACCCGGGATTAGCAATAAGTTTTGCACCTCGAATATCTTCCCTGTAAAATTCCGGTAAACCGTATACAGCGTTTTTTATGTTTGTTTTATCCTTATGGGCTACACCGTACCAATCTTTATAAGTGTTAGAATCATTTAATCTATAATCTGCACTTAAATCAATTACCTTCTTACCCGCCTTTAACAATTCAGACGAAATCAACATAGCGACAGTATGTGGAACAGCTAAGAATAAAACATCGCAAGAATCAATTGCCTGTTTAAGATTAAAATTATCACAGACTAGGTTAATCTTACCTGAATACTTAGGAAAGATGTTGCAAATGTTTTCTTTTTTATCAATTTTAGCGGATACATATGTAATTCTTACATTAGAATGATTAAGTAAGATATCAATCAATGTTTCTCCGGTATAACCGGTTGCTCCGACTATTCCTACCTTTAACATTATTACCGCCTTTTTAATATAGCTGCTTTAGTTTAAATATTTATAGAGAATTTAGCGACAAGCTGAGAAACTCTATATTCCTAATAATATCATATTTCCCGCCGAGGTCAACACATTTTTCGTCGGAAATAGACCTCAATCTACAGAACTAGAATTAATTAGCTCGACGATAAAATAAAAAGCGCCAAAACCTTTTGGCGCTTTAAGAACAAATGTATTTAAAAATCTCGAATTATCTCTTAGTCCACTGGAATTTCTTTCGTGCCCCCTTCTGTCCGTATTTCTTGCGCTCTTTCCTACGAGAGTCTCTTCTTAGGTAACCCTCTTTTTTCAAACTTGAGTGCAGCTCTTCATCAGCTCGATCCAGTGCTCTAGCAATACCCATTCTTAAGGCGCCAGCCTGTCCAGAAACACCACCACCATTAACTCTTGCAAAGATATCAAATTTCGCAGTGCTCTCTGTTGTAACCAACGGTTGCAAGATAAGAATCCTGTCAGTCTCACGCATAAAGTAGTCTTCTAGCCTGCGTCCGTTTATCTTAAAGTTACCTTTTCCAGCTGTTAAGCGTACGCGGGCAATAGACTTTTTTCTTCTACCAGTTGCTATGAAAGTTGTCTTCTCTGACATTAATTAAACCTCCAACTTCTTAGGATTCTGTGCTTTATGCAGATGATCTTCTCCTGCGTACACCTTAAGTTTTCCAAATATCTTTTTACCCAAATGATTCTTAGGCAACATTCTTTTGATTGCTAACGATATAACTTTATCAGGACGTTTTTTGAGCATAGTTTCTAAGGTCGTGCTTCTTAATCCACTCGGATATCCCGTGTAGTGTGTATAGACTTTTTCTTTTAATTTCTTACCTGTTACGCGAATCTTTGCTGCATTTGTAATAATAACAAAATCTCCAGTATCAATATGAGGAGTAAAAATAGGCTTGTGCTTTCCTCTTAATATAGCAGCAACTTTTGCCGCCAACCGACCTAAAATTTTATCCGTAGCATCGACAACATACCACTTTGCTTTTATGTCTTTTTCTTTTGCAACATACGTCTTTTTCATTAAAAATCCTTATTAATTTAATTATATCCTTTTCACGAGTTGAACCTGTGGAAGCCTTAATGATTCACAAGAGTTATACTTATATCATTTATTTTAAATCTTGTCAATAGTTAACTTTCATAAGACATAAGCCTTTGGCAGGAACGGTAGATCCGGCAAATTTTCGGTTTTTAAGCCTTAAAATACGCTTAATACTTCCTTTTGCTAGCCTTCCCCTGCCAATATCAATTAGAGTTCCCACAATATTTCTAGCCATTTTGTACAAAAAACCCTCGGCTTCAATATCAAAATATATAAACCCATTGTGTTTTTTAATGGTTATTTTCTTTAATCTGCGAATTGAGCTACGCTCTTTCTTTTCAGCAGCTTGAAAACTCTTAAAATTATGCCTGCCTACTAGTTCCTCAGACTCCTTGCGCATCAAATTAAGATCTAGCTTATACAAGCAGCGATAATGGTACTGTCTGTTAAAAATGGGCTTTTCAGGGCTATTTAACAATGAATACCTATAAACTTTAGATTTAACATCAAATCTTGCATGGAAATTTGAAAGAACTTCCCGAATATTACTTATGCCAATATCTTCTGGTAAGGTTGCATTCAACGAGCGCTTAATTTCTTTCCCAGATAGATCTCTTGCGGTTTTGAAATTGGCAACCTGAGCTAACGCGTGCACACCGCTATCTGTCCTGCCCGAACCAACAAGTGAAACCTTTTCTCGCAAAATTCTACCTAGAGCTTTCTCAATCGTACCCTGAATAGTCTTTGTGGAAGGCTTTCTTTTTTGAGTCTGCCAACCATTATAGTTAGTTCCTTGATACTCAATAGTAATTTTGAAGTTTCTCATAAAATTGTGGATTAATTCTAGAGCAGTTCTTGCTTAACTACTTCTTCAGCAATCTGGATGGCGTTTAGTGCGGCACCTTTGCGAAGATTATCTGATACAACCCATAACCAAAGACCAGTTTCAACATATGGATCTTTGCGAATGCGTCCGATAAACACCTCATCTTTTCCTTCACAATCAATGGGCATAGGGTAAACATTGTTAACAACATCATCAACCAGCTTTATGCCGGGCGAATCAGAAAATACCTTCTTAATTTCTACAATAGGCATCTGCTTAGCAGTTTCAATATATATTGCTTCAGAATGGCCGGTTTTCACAGGAACCCTAACAGTAGTTGCAGAAATCTTAATATTTTCATCGTGCATAATCTTTTGAGTCTCATGAACCATTTTCCATTCTTCTGAAGTAAAATCAGAATCAGAAAATCCGCCAATTTGAGGAATTACATTAAATGCAAATGGTCGAACAAGCTTTGAAGAAAAATTCGAAACTGCTGGAGATGAAAAATCTATATCTATATTGACTTCACCTTCTAACTGCTTAACCGCACTTCTACCAGCTCCAGAAACAGCCTGATAACTAGAGACAATTACTCTCTTTAGCCCAGCAACTTTGTAAATGGGGTTAAGTGCAACAACCATTTGTATAGTTGAACAGTTAGGATTAGAAATAATCCCGTTATGTTTTTTTACGTCTTCAGGGTTGACCTCAGGAACCACTAGGGGAACATCTGGCTCCATTCTAAAGTCAGCACCATTATCTATAACAATAGCACCTCTTTTTTTAGCTTCAGGAGCAAAGGTTACAGCGGCACCCTTTTCTCCCTCAGTACCAGCGAACAAAGCAATGTTTATGTCTTTAAAACCATCGTTGTTTATTTGCTCAACAGAATAAGTTTTATCGTCAACAGATATTTCTCTAGCACTTCTGGCAAAAACACGTAATTCACCGATGGGGAAATTTCGCTGCGCTAAAATACGCAACATCTCCTCACCTACTGCACCAACTCCAACAACTGCAACATTATATTTTTCCATTTTATTATATATTTTTTTCAGCGATATCGCCTGCTAAAGGAAGCTTAAAGCATTCTCCCTTATAAGCCTTAACCATTAAAATAACCCAAAGTACAATATTTAAAACGCCAACTATTGGTATCAAGATCCAGCCAAGAACTGGCACAAAAGGCAAAACTATGCTAAAGACAAACAATCCTCCAAACACAACAGTGGATTGCATTGCATGAAACCTAACAAATTTATTGTTTTTCTCCAGGACAATAAAAATTATTCCGGAGACAAATCCCAAAAGATAACATAAAAGTGCGGCCACATTTGGCTGAAGCCCAACCTCCGTTGTACCTAAATCTTTTTGTTCATCAACCATTTAGCACCCCCCTCTTAGAAATTTTCAATTACCAAGTCTCCAACTTCCTGGGTGGAATATCCCATCTTTCCAGCACCGAGACTTTTTAACTTTGTTTGTGTAATCTTTATAACAGAATCCTCAACCATCTTAGCAGCTTTATCTTCCCCTAATGTTTCCAGCATCATAGAAAGCGCGCAAATTGCAGCTAAAGGATTAATAACATTCTTTCCTGTATATTTAGGCGCAGAACCACCTATAGGTTCAAACATAGATACGCCTTCTGGATTAATATTTCCGCCGGCAGCAATACCCATTCCCCCTTGGACCATTGCACCCAGATCAGTTATGATGTCACCGAACATATTATCTGTCACAATAACATCGAACCATTCAGGATTTTTTACAAACCACATACAAGTAGCATCAACGTGAGCATAGTCAGTTTTTATATCCGAATATTCTTTTGCCACTTCATTAAACGTTCTTTCCCAAAGATCCCAGGCATAAGTTAATACATTTGTTTTTCCACAAAGCGTTACCTGTTTTCTCATGTTTCTTTTTCTTGCATATTCAAACGCATAACGGATACAGCGCTCAACGCCTTTTCTGGTATTGTGGGAAATCTGAATAGCTACTTCATCTTTTGAATCTTTATTCTGGAATTCTCCCATTCCTTTATAGAGACCCTCTGAGTTTTCTCTTACAACCACAAAATCAATATCCTCAGGACCTTTATCTTTTACAGGACAAAAATCAGCATTATACAACTTAACCGGACGCAGATTGATATATTGATCCAGGCTGAAACGAAGTTTAAGTAGCAAACCTTTTTCTAAAATCCCTGGTTTTACATCAGGATGACCCACAGCACCAAGATAAATAGTTGACATACCTCTTAATTCATCTATATCAGCATCAGATATAATTTCGCCGGTCTTTAAATATCTGTCACCGCCAAAATCATACTCTTTGGTTTCGTACTTAAAACCAACTTTAGAAGCAACAGCTTCTAAAACTTTAAGGCCTTCTCTTACAACTTCTGGGCCCGTTCCGTCGCCGGGGAGAACTGCAATTTTGTAAGCGCTCATTTTCTACTTCTTCCTTTTTCTTTTTTAACCCAATTCATCAAACCACCTGCCTTTACCAATCCCTGCATAAATTCAGGAAAGCTTTTTGAGTTGTATGTTTTGTGTTGTGATAGATTTCTTATAACACCTTTTTTTAGATCTACCTCAAGTAAATCCTGCTGCCTAATATTTTTAGCCTGCGATAACTCAATAATTGGTAATCCGATATTAATTGCGTTTCTAAAAAATATTCTAGCAAAGCTTTGGGCGATTACGCAAGATATCCCAGCACCCTTTATAGCCCTGGGTGCATGCTCGCGTGAAGAACCACAGCCAAAATTTTTTCCTGCAACAATTATATCAGACTTCTTTATATTTTTAATAAAATCTTTGTCGATATTTTCCATGCACAGTTTTCCCAGCTCTTTTTCATCAGTAAGGTTCAAATACTGTGCTGCAATTATATCATCAGTATTAATATCATCACCGAACTTATATGCTCTTCCTTTTAAAATCATATAACCTCCTGCGGATGGGTTATTCTTCCTGTAATACTACTTGCTGCAGCAACCGCTGGATTTGATAAATAAACAAAGCTCTCTGGATCTCCCATTCTTCCGATGAAATTCCTGTTAGTAGTAGCTAAGGCGACTTCGCCTTTAGCTAAAACTCCGTCGTGTCCTCCCAGGCAGGGGCCGCACGTTGGTGTTGAAAACACTGCTCCGGCCTTAACGAAAATTTCGGCAAATCCTTTTTCAACAGCCTCTAAATAAATCTTCTGTGTAGCTGGAATCACGATAAGCCTAAGCCCAGGAAAAGCCTTTCGCCCTTTTAGGATATTTGCCGCAATGCGTAAATCACTAATTCTGCCGTTTGTGCAAGAACCAATAACAACTTGATTTAATTTTACGTTTTTAAGTCTGTTCGCTGGTTTTGTGTTGCTAGGCAGGTGCGGACAAGATACCACGGGTTCCCATTTGCTTACGTCGTATTTTTTGATAGCACAGTAACGAGCATCTTTGTCACTTTTTAATCCCGCCCATTTATCTATTTTTTTCCTAAGGTTCTTTTTTTCTTTCGCTGCCAAAACTTTTTTAAGGTAATCAAAGGTAATTTTATCAGGTTCAATTATTCCGGATTTTCCCCCTGCCTCAATTGCCATGTTGCAGATAGTTAACCTTTCATCCATCTGCATATTTCTAATAACGCTTCCGGTAAATTCCATTGCTTTATATCTTGCCCCGTCAACCCCAATATCACCGATTGTATGCAGGATTAAATCTTTCCCAGATACCCACTTATTAAGCGTACCTTCATATACAAACTTTATCGTCTCGGGAACTTTAAACCAACATTTACCCAGTGCCCAGCTTGCACCTAAATCAGTTGAACCAACGCCGGTCGAAAACGCACCCAGCGCACCATATGTACAAGTGTGTGAATCAGCACCGATTATCAACTTACCTGGTTCTATTAAACCCATTTCAGGAAGAAGAGCATGCTCAATACCCATACATCCCACTTCATAATAATGCTTTATCTTTTGTTCTTTAGCAAAGTCCTTCAAGTATTTAGCTGCATTTGCACTGGTAAAATCACGTGCTGGCAAAAAATGATCAGGAATAAGAGCAATCTTATTCCTATCGAATACTTTTCTTATCTTGAGCTTCTTGAATTCTTGAATAGCAAGCGGTGCGGTAATATCATTACCTAAAGTTAAATCCACACTAGCTAAGATGAACTCTCCCGGATGAAAGGTCTTAGAAGTAGACTCCTTAGAATGAGCCAGTAGTATTTTTTCTGTAATTGTTAATCCCATTATTCTTTATTAAATCTATTCAACAAACTTCTTTATGGCGAGAGTAGCATTATGTCCGCCAAATCCTAAGGAATTAGACATGACTACTTCGACCTTCTGCTTGCGGGGCTTATTAGGTACATAATCCAAATCACATTCAGGATCGGGGTTTTTGTAATTAATCGTTGGGGGGATAATTTCATTTTTTATCGCCAGAGTGCAAGCTACAAACTCAATGCCACCTGCAGCACCCAAGAGATGTCCGGTCACTGACTTGGTAGAGCTAATGGCCAATTTTTTTGCATGTTCGCCAAATGAAGTCTTGATAGCTTTCGTCTCAATCCTGTCATTAAGTTTAGTAGAAGTACCGTGTGCATTTATATAATCAACATCTTCAGGTTTTAAACCAGAATTTCTTAAAGCCATCTCCATAGCAAGTGATGCTCCATGACCATCCGGATCAGGTGCTGTGATGTGATAAGCATCCCCGGATAAACCATAACCTGCTATTTCCGCGTATATCTTGGCGTTTCTTTTCTTTGCGTGATCTAGAGTTTCCAGAATTACTATTCCTGCTCCTTCAGCTATAACAAAACCGTCTCTTTCTTTATCAAATGGTTTACTAGCCCCTGTTGGGTCGTCATTCTGTCTAGAAAGTGCCTTGAGCGCACAGAAGCCACCAACAGCTAAAATAGAAATACAGCTCTCTGTTCCTCCAGCAATCATTACATCAGCGTCATCGTGCTGCAAGAGCCTAAAGGCATCCCCTATAGAGTGAGACCCTGAAGCGCAAGCTGTAGTAACGCAAGTGTTCGGACCTTTTACACCTAAATCTATAGAAACCTGACCGGCTGCTTCATTAACAATCAACCTAGGAATCAAGAACGGAGAAAACTTTTTAGGACCTTTTGCTAGATATTTAATATACTCTGATTCCATGGTGTGTAAGCTTCCAATACCAGAACCGAGAATTACTCCAATTCTATCTAGCTCCTCTTTTTCTAGATCTAATGCTGAATCTTTAATGGCTTCACGCGAAGCTATAACAGCAAACTGAACAAAACGTTCTAGATGCCTAGCTTCCTTAGTATTGAAATGATCGCTAGCATCAAAATCCTTTATTTCACCCGCAATTTTGGAATCGAAAAGCGTAGGGTCAAATTGAGTAATCATTCCAATGCCGTTTCTTCCCTCAAGCAAAGAATTCCAATACTTAGAAACGCAATTTCCTACTGGCGTGATTGCTCCCAAACCTGTTACAACGATTCTTTTTTTCATAAACTTTTTAAAATAGCGCCCCGACTTAAAACATAGTCGGGGCTATTTTATCTATTAAATCAGTTTTTCACTTAAGTTCTTATACAGCCTGGGATTTAGAATCGATATACTTAATCGCATCCCCAACAGTAGACATTTTTTCAGCATCTTCATCAGGAATCTCGATACCAAACTCTTCTTCCAATGCCATTACTAGCTCTACTGTATCTAAAGAATCTGCACCTAGGTCATCGATGAAAGAAGCCTGTTCTGTTACTTCTTCAGGTTTTACTCCTAATTGCTCAGCGATGATTGATTTAACCTTTTCTTGAACTGCCATTTACAAACCTCCTTATCAGCTTTTTCGGAACTTTTTCCGAAATTACATTGCCATTCCGCCATCAACTACTATGGTCTGGCCAGTTATATATTTTGAATCTTCTGAAGCTAGAAACAGGCACGCGTCAGCCACATTAGCCGGTGTGCCAAGTTTCTTCAATGGGATCATTGCCAGCATCTTCTCCTTTACTGTATCAGAGAGCTTATTTGTCATCTCTGTTTGAATATATCCAGGAGCGATTGCATTAACATTGATATTGCGCGAAGCTAGCTCTTTTGCAATAGATTTAGTAAAGCCAATGATTCCAGCCTTGCTTGCTGCATAGTTTGCTTGTCCCGCATTACCCATTATGCCAATGATCGAAGCGATGTTTACCACTTTACCTGATTGCTGCTTGACCATCACCTTTGAAACTACCTTGGTGCAGTTAAAGACACCTTTTAAATTTACGGTTAGAACTGCATCCCAGTCTGCCTCTTTCATCCTAAGTAGCAAGTTATCCTTGGTGATGCCAGCGTTATTGACTAATATATCAATCCTTTTGAATTTGTCAAGGATTTTATTAACCATCTCATCTACACTTGATAGATTTGTAACGTCAACTGCAAAGCTGTCTGTCGTACAACCCAACTTTTTCAGCTCATCGCTGGTTTCCTTGGCCATCTCAGCATTTATATCAGAGATAATCACTGTAGCACCTGCCTTTGCCAGCTGCAGGGCGATCTCTTTTCCTATGCCTCTTGCCGATCCAGTTACTAGGGCAATTTTGTCTTTTAAGTCCATAGTTTTAAACTCCATAAAAACCTGGGTCTATAATATCAATAAATTTCTCTTTTGCAAGAGAAAATTCAAAAAATTCATTACTAGAAGGAATAAACCAAAGAAGACAATATCTTCATGTCCGTTTTTTTCGTTCCAGCTGAGGGCTCAGAGTTGTAATCATTTATCCAACTGATCTGCAAAGAGAGTTTTTCGCTAATAGGATTAGTGAACACTGTTTCAGAATGAAGTCTGTACTTGCCGGCATCTGCAAGCGATGGATACAAATAGACATCTTCCGAAATGCGTGAATCTTTAAACAGCTTTTTCTCAAGAAAAGCACGCGGAATAAGCACCGGCTCTGTTTCGTCTTTAGTTGAGTCAATATAATTTGTATATTCAGCTCCAATGCCAATTTCTCCCATAGCTTTGAAATCATCGGTATCAGCCAACCAATACCCCACCCCTGTTGAGGGAATAATCCTATAATTTATATTAGCAAATTTGTCGTGGTTGCTTTCAATCTTGTAAAAATTATACCACTTCCTTTCCCAAAAACTGTAAGCATAGCGCGTCATACCGTTCCATGTTTGAGCGTCCATTTTTTTATTAGTTGAAGAAAAAAACGTATCGCCTTTGAGATGAAATTCATCATCATCGGTTTTTCTGTGGACGACCAGCTTGGTAGAAAGTTGACTATTTTCTGTATTGCCACTTGTTTGATTATAACCAACAGATATATTTTTTTCCCATTGAGGCAATGATTCTGCTGGCTTTGCTTCTTGCGAAATCTCCTCTACTATTTCATTGACAACGATTTTATCTACATAGTCTTTATTAATGGTTATTTCTCCAGTCGCTTCACTTTTAATCACAACAATATCTTCTGTTTCGCTGACGATCTCCCCGCTTATTTTATCGCTGTTTTTAAGATGTATCTGGGCAGCAGAAAGATTACTAGTAAATGCTGTGAGAAGAAAAACCAAAATTAAGCCTAAGTTAACAAGAGTTCTCACCTAAAAAAACCTCCTTAAATATGAGCTGCTACAATATTTTTTAATTTATCGTGAATTTTTCCGTTTGAGGCAATATAGCCAACTGAAGAATGAGTTAAGGTTTCCCCTTTTAACCCGGTAATCTTACCTCCCGCTTCTTCAATAATACAGACACTGCCGGCAAAATCCCAGGGTAAATCATGAAACTCAATTGAAGCATCCAAGCAACCTTCGGCAATATAGCTTAAGATACGAGCAGAAGAACCATACATCCTAATGTTAAAAGCTTGCAAAGCAACATCCCGCAAAGTGGTAGTCATAACATCTGCTGCCTTGGCAATACTAGAATCAAATGAAATCGAACATCTGCTTAAGTCCTCATTATCGGACACTTTAATCTTTTTTTCATTCTTGAAAGCACCCGCACCTTTTTGAGCACAGTACATCTCCTTCTCAACCGGCATATAGATAACACCTGCGATAAACTCTTTATTGCGGATAAGCCCAATGCTCACTCCAAAAATATTCATATTACGGATATAGTTATGCGTTCCATCTAAAGGATCTATAATCCAGAGATTCTCCTTATTATTACCTTGAGAGCCGCTTTCTTCGGCTAATATTCCATGCTCTGGGAAATCTTCCTTTATCTTTTTAACTATAATACCCTCTGCTTCTTTATCTAAGTTAGTAGCTAAAGACCTGTCCTTCTTTCTTTCAATGTTGCTGACCTTACCAAAATTTTCTAAAAGAAAATCTCCGGCCTCTCTTGCTGCGGATACGGCAGTATTGATAATCTCACTCATTTCTCTTCCTTTTTTTAGTCTTTATGCTATTTATAAGTTCTATTTTTCTATCTCGAGAAAATGTTTTTACTTCATATTCTCGAACAAGTGCATCTTTTCTATCTGACCTTCCTTCACTATAGCGAAGCTTTACGGGTCTGCGCAAGCTTGTATAATAGGAAGCTTTTCCATCATTGTGCATTTTAAGCCGGCGCTCAATGTTGTTAGTTATTCCTGTATAAAGAGAGCCGTCTGAACATTCAACAATATAAAGTTGCCAGGATAAATCAGCATTTTTCTTAAGTTTGCCACTTTGCAGCTTATCTTTCATCCTGCTGATCATTTTTTTGTATTGCGAATCCATTTATAGTTTTAGTTTTCTAAAGAAATAATTGTTTTTGAATGATCTGGTGATGCGGTTGCCAGTTCTTCTTTGCTTACGATTTTGGTTCCTTTCGGAGGCTCAAAGAAAAACAGATACTCATTTATGTCTTCTTTAGTCTTAAAAGCTGTACATTCGATTCCCCAGGTAAGGTAATGATTATACGGATCGGCATTTAAAAAAGCCTTTTTCTTCACTCGCTTAACATAAAATTCTTCCCTGTGGACAAACAACTCTACGTTATTAAAACCGCCTACTTCTTTTTCTTTGAAGACATAGCGATGACAAGGGCTATCATTAAAAAATATATCTTCGGGTTCAGGTAACCCCGTAGCTTTCATCTTCCAGAAAAAAAGTTTCTTGCTTAAAAAAGTTGCAGAAATGTTCCTGCGCACAGCATAAGGTGCATCAAAAAAATCTTCACTGGGAAAATAATACCACAGTGTCTTACCGTTATAGATTACCTCATATAAAAGCTTGGATTCTTTAAAGTACTTTACGCGAAACATTTTCCCCTTAACCAGAAGGGTTATTTTCTCATAGGTTGAATCACCTGAGGGAATCCGAGATCTCTTGGCATATGATGCCTCGAATTGATTATTACCATTTACTTCAAGCGCAACCGGGCTTGGAAGCGAACAGCCATATACCAATAAAATGCTTAGAACAAATAATACTCTCTTCATGTCATCACCACAAAATATTTAACGAGTCCTTTTGTTTTTTCTTCTTAAAGCCTTAGCCATTCGCTCAATTGCCTGTTTCTTAGTGCTACCTTCAGTAAGATGATCACAGCAAATCACGGCATAACCAATACGATTTTTAATCTTAAAGACTTTTACAGCTTTTCCTTCAATCTTCATCATAACTCCTTTATCAATAAACTATTTAATAGTTTCTTGACGCATAATTGATTTATCAACTTCATAATAATCAGCATTTTGCTGTGTAGGTAATTGAACAAAATATAATATAAAGAAGAAAAAAAGAATAGCAACAGTCATCAAAGAAACAATCACTACGCAAACTGTGCTTTTCTTCTTCAGGTTACCTATAACATCTGCGCGATCTTCTGATTCCATCGTATTTAAAAGATTGCCTATCCCTCATTTTTCTTAGTATAATTTGAAGCCTTAAGCATCTGCAGCAACATACCAATCATTGGAGAAGAATCTCCCTCTCCTAATTTTTTAACGCCCGCGTCTAAAATTGCTGAGATCTTATCTAGGTTCTTTTCTGTAACGGAAACACTCTCCCTTGTTTCGATTTCTTTAACTGCTTCAGAAATAAATTTTTTTTTCTGAATTTTTGAAAATTGTTTCCACTCTCTTGCAGTTATGCCATAACCGTTTATTGTTGCTTTATCCGCTGGAAAGAAAAAAACAATAGAATCTTTTTTTAACTTTTTAAAAAAAGATGAATATTCGTTTTCGAAAGAGCTAAACTCGCTAAAGACCGTTCCATCCCACATATAAATCTTTGTTCCTACATCTTCAAGCTTGCTGGGTCTTTTATTCATAGTGTCTCTATAGTAAATCTTCCTAGTTTTAACAACAATGTACATCCTGCTGTCTTCGGGATCCGGTCGCTTAAACTTAACCTCAGAGATAACTTCGGTATTTTCTTTACCCGGAATTCTAAAAGTAGAGTCCATGGTTTGCGCATGAAAAATCAACTTCCATTCAGGGAGCTCATCCTTAAAAATTCTCATATCTTCTCTATAATGATTATCATCAACAACTGTTCTAGATTCAACTATGATCTCATCTAAAGAATCGCCATCAAAATCAAGATAGGTATAATTCTCATACTCAGACCAGGCAAAACAATAAGATGCAATACCTAGCAATAAAAGCAAAAAAACAATACTTGATAAATGACGGTTCATAAACTACTCCTTAAACTATGCGTTTTTTTCTCGAGAATGATTTGAAGACTATAAAACTAATAAGAAAAACTGCAAGTAGCTTTTTCACTTAATCAGCTACTTAATTATCAAACCACGGTTAATAAATGGAGCTATCAAAACAAAAACTATATAGGGTGAAAGAATCAACAAGGAAACCAATACAGTCAAATTAAGAACAAACTTAAGTTTTACGCTCTCTTGCCATTCCTTCAAAATCAAAATCATGGCTATAGCAATAAGTATGTACGCATTAGTTAAATCGGCTCCGGGAAACCCAGGAAAAACCTTTTCAAAAAGTATATTGAATGAAACAATCAAAGATGCTAAAAGCGTTAAGAACGAAAGATTGGCAATCAATATAATAATACTAATGCCAGGAATATTATTTTTGTTTTCAAACATAAAATCCTCCTTTTTGCTTATTATTTTTACCTGATTATCTTAACTCTAATTAGCGATTTTTGCAAGTTTTAAACAGTAAAATATAACAACTAAATAATTATTGCGTTTTTTAATCTATGATATAATAAACTCAAAAGGAGAATAGAATGGACTATATATCAGAATTAATGGTAGCGGATTGGATTATAATAATTCTAAGTCTAACATTAGTAAACTGCCTCCTTTACATATTAAGACTTAACAAAAAATTAAAAACTGAGATACACAAACGAACAGTCCCAGAGCTAAATCTTCAGCTAGACCTAGATAAAATCGGTCTTTTTATTATCAACACTGGAGAAATCACTGCCAAAGACATCAACATTGTGGATTTATCTGCGACGATAAGTGATTACGGATACGATACTGATTTTAGATTTGAATTTGAAACAGTTGATGAACTAAAGCCCAAGGAAGAAAAAAAGCTTTACCCTCGTGTTTTCCAATCACAAGATGAATGCCCTCCTCATTTAGCTGAAAAAATTACAATGCATCTTTACAATACTCCCTGTAATGTTGAGACGTTATTTTCTAACACCGAGAGAATTAAATTCAAGACCTTATTTCGCAGAGAAGCTAAAGAATTCATCCAGAAAAAAACTGAACCCATTCAATAATCCTGCCTAACAAATTCCAATATTTTTTTTGTTGATTTCAAAACGGAAATGAAATGCTATAACCTTTGCCAGGAAATAATAGACATCCTCCAGATAGGGTCATCACCGATCATTCCGGGCGGAAGATTACTGACGGTCTGAGGAACTTGGTAAATCTTTGGTACCTGACCTCCTAAATCAAAAAAATTAGAAATAATTGTTCCCATTATATTAGTTTGCTTTGCCATAATTATTTTATTCTCCGCATAAAATAACCCCATAATATCAAGTTGGGCCTGAGATCCTAAAGTCATATCATTGGGAGTCATTATACCTAAGATATTTGTTGGATAAGAATTATTGCCCGGGGTAAGAAGATTCGTATCTATCTGTATATTTCCTTCGCTTAAGATTGTGCCACCGGCACCTCCGGAATTGGTATATAGAATTGTATTATTTTTGTCATCCATGACAAAGTCTCCCTCGATATAAACAATGCCATCGATAACCATGTTACCGCTTCCATCCATTGATATTGTTCCATTTGCATTAGTATAATTAAAATTCGAAGTAACATCTATGTTTGCCAACTGAGCCAATTCCCCGGGATCGCTAATAACTAATGCATTGGCCCGCAAGTAATCCTGATAAGTTGCATATCCAGGATAAGGATCAGATAAGCTTGGAAATACAACAGTGTCACCTAAATCGTACGCATTTGACCAGCCATTGTCTGAATGAACATTGTCTGATCCTGCAGTTCCGCCAAAACCATCAGTTACAAAAGAACCATCAATTGTTTCTTTAATCCCATTGCCAAAGATATCAGGTTGACCGGCAGTTGCAGCTCCGCTTAAGCCAACCATCCCTCTTTTTACTCTCAGTTCTGCATTTATGGTAGAGATGACTTCTCCGTTAAATAGTACTGTTGGCAAAGCAGGAACTTTAGCTTCTAAGGTGGGATCTAATCCTGAATAATTATTTCCTATTAACTCTGCAGTCCCGCCTAAATCAACTACATACTCTGTGGGATCAAGGCCTGTTCCTAAAATATGCACAGACCCGCGAACATCCACGCAACCATTGATCGTAGTACCGGCAGCACCCTGGCCAGCAAAAATAGCATTATCCCAAATAGTAGATCTACTCATAACTCCATATACCTGCAATATTTGAGAAACATCTCCATATGTTCCCTGAGATTTTAACCAAACTGCTGTTGAAGAGACAGTCTTAATTTTTACTTCATAAGAACCACCTGATATTGCTGTAGAAGGATAATCCATTGTATAAAAACCATCTGCATCCGGACCGCTTAAAGTAATACTATTTATTACTCCGCCACTCCAATCTTGATCTAAGATATATTCTGCACGTAAATCGTAAATTCCTTGCTCAAGCCCTGCCTCTGCAATATTAAAAGCTAAGGCGATCATTTTCTGGCGTTGTGAGATATTATTTTCATTTAGACTCATCATCATAATAGCTGCACCTAAAATACTAAATACAACAACTATTATTAGAACCATTACCAGTGCACTTGCTTTTTTGTTTGTCATCATTGTTCCTTTGCAAAACATTAAATTAATTTCTCAAGTTTACATCAAAAATATTAGATACCGTTATAGTAAGACCTTTAAAAGTATTCTTTTCAGCTACTAAACTAACTTCAACCATTTCAGGAGTAGTAGACTCTCTAATAAATTCAATAGATGCTATGTTGTGAGCAATCACAGTAATATCTGTACCACCTTCTGTCCGTTGTAATTCTGTCCCTGCTAGAGCATACTGTATCGAATCTGGAGCCCAAGAGATATTTCCCCCAGCCATTCCGTTACAAACATTAAAAATAGCTGAAGTGTCTACTTCTCCATCTGCTTCTACAGAGATTTGAGAAGCGCCTGACTGACGCAATTCATCAGATATATGAGTTATAGCTTTTCTGATTTCCTGCTGCAATTCAGTTTGACCACTGTTTATCTGCCAAGAGTCATTACCTACAGTCAAAACGGCTAAAAAGATAGAACTAACAAGTAGCAATATAAAAGTTGTAACCAGTGTTTCTACAAGAGTAAAACCTCTGAAATTTAATTTTGAGCTGAACAATCTTTTCATAATTATTCTCTTCTTGCTATATTTGTAATTAAAGTCGCCAAAGAATCAAGTATGCCGTCACCGTCATCAGGTTCTCCCGCGTCAAGCTCACCATTTAAATTAAGATCTGCCCCAACTATGCGCCCGCTTTTGGTTCTCCAGCATATAACAATAGTAATTTCAAACAAATCTGGGTTTGAATCATTAATATAAATTGACCCTATACCAGTAGGTTGGGTAGTTTCAAAGGTATTTCCTGGTGTCCCACCTGAAATATAATCAGTTGTAATGAGATCATAATTAGAGTTTCTAATCTCATCAAGCTTCGACTGTGCTTCGCTAATAGCAAATGTAGTATCGCGAGACAATTCTGTTAACGATGAACAATCAACGAAGATTTTTCAACCACACCTGCAACAATAATATTTTCATCACTATTTACTACGCCACCGATCCACCTTTGGACTAAAATAACTGAAATAATGATTATTATTAAAACAAAAATAAACTTTGCACCGGAAATTGAGATTTTGTTATCTTCTGTCATTTCTGCATCTTTATTTTTTTAGCTTTCTTTTGCATTTGTTCTTTCTTATTATACTTCATTTTCTTCTTTTTTTCTTCTGAATTTTGATTAATTTCATGGGCCTCTTTTTTTGATTTTTTCTTAAGTTTTTTCGCAGCTCTTTTTGCTTTACGCTCAGCCTTGATCTTCTTTTTTTCTTCTTTGGACTTTCCCACAGTTGCAAACCAATCTGACACCCTATGAAATACTGCTTGGTCACTTGCATGCTCATATGCCTTGCTGCTTGCACCTTTTGTACCCTCATCAGCTGCAAAGGCAATTACTGGAGACAAAACTAAAATTAAACATAAAATTAAACCAAAAGACTTTCTCATTCTATCCTCCTTTTTACTTCTGCCACCTGACAACCTTACCTTTTCTTATATAAAAAGTAACCGTATCTTCCTTATCGGCGCTTCTATAATCTTCATATGTGATAATATCACCGTCATCATCAATTATGTGTCTTTTGGGCTCGTAAAATCTGAATGTATCAAAAAATTCTTTCTCAGGCATGCCTTTGTAGACTTTCTTAATTACAGCACTAAACTCTTTGGTTGATTTAAGGCCTACCTGAACCAATCTTAGAGCTAAGCCTATGCCTGCTGCAATTACAACAAAAACTACAACCAAAGTTGTCAAGAAAGACATTGAGCGCTTCTTTATCCCGAATGTCTTAGCCCACTCTTTCTTCTTTATCTGTTCTTCACTGCAGGGTTCTTTTAAAACACCGGATAGCTCTCCCAGTGTTTTTCTACATTCAAGATCTTTTAAAAGTTCGCCTTTACATTCACAGCATAAATACAGCATTACCAAATACTTCTTAAACGCCACTTCGGGAATTTTACTGGTATCAGGATATCTTTTCCAGGTTAAAAGATCTTTATCGCCTTTTTCAATTTTACATTTATTGCAGATATGTATCTTTCCATAGTTTTTTCCATCGCGGCAGTTTCTTAGTGCTATAACTGTATCTTCACTTAAGTCCTCTTCGCTGTGACAAAAAATACACAAAGCATCGTCTTTCATTAAATCGTGAGAAAACTCTTCTTTTAGATCTCTCTGGCCGCTTCTTAATTCTGTAAATAAACGTTCCAGATATTGATCTTTCTCCTTCGCCGGGGGGTTAATCGTAACTATGAATTTAGCCGCCTCCCACATTATCAGATCTTTGACAGTTTTTACTTCCTCCGGCAAAGAAAAGCTAAGCTCAACCTTCTTTTTCCTTATAGAGCCTTCCTCTTTATGAATGCTTTGATCCTCTGAAAGATTTTCTTCCATCTTCTATTCTGCTCTTTTATAGATTTCTTTTACTGTTCCAGCTACAAAGATCATTGTTTGATCATCTTTGCTTACTGAAAAAGTGTAGTCTACAGTAAGCGGTGTGCTTACTCCCGGACAATCAGATTGACTCATAACCATTTTCATTTTATTCCCTTTTACTTCTAAGCTTCCGGAAGCTGAACATACTGAAGTTGAAGAGGAAAATGAATTCTTGCTCAATGTCATGTTTGACGGAGTTTGGTGCTCAAGTGCACCATTTATATACGTTGCCTGCCTTATCCAATTACCTAAATATCCAGTTGTTTTTCCCTCAAATTCTTCAGGCTCAACTGAGACAGGTTGTTCATTAACTGCAGCATCTTCGCCTTCCTGTTTGGCAGAGTTGATAACATCATTAATGTTATCAAAGGGTATTTTCCAGGCATATACCTGAGAAAACAAACCAGAACTGATTATACTCAACGTCAAAGAAATAATTACTACCAGCAAAGCTTTTTTCATCATAGCTCCTTGTTAAAATTTAGTCTAAACACCACCAATTATCCACAACCAATCTTCTGCTTTCAGGGATACACTTAACCCCTTCTTCACAAATCCTCTTAATAATTGTAAACTCCCCTGTAGCTACTATTTCACTATCGCAAGCAAGCTTCTCTTCTTTGGAAAGAAGAACTATATTGCCGAAATCGCTGTCAAAATCATAGTGCCTCCAAGAGCTCATACCGGAACCCATATCAAGGACAGGCTCGATTATTTCAAACTCTCGCGGCTCTGTAGCAAAAATACCAACCACCCTTACCCTCTCACCGTTACAGCCTTCAATCTCTGTTGTATCATTACAGAATATTTCTTCTTCAACCATTGGCGTTGCACTGGTAACTGCGTCTTGTGCTAATATAGGAGTTACTAAAGTCAACATAATCAAAACTACTATTAATCTTTGCATCGTAACCTTTCTTTTAAAACCTTTTTTTATGCAAGTAAATCGCTAGCGATATCTTTCTTCTGAAATAAGATTTCTTTTTTCGTCAAATGTTTTTTTATTAACTGCTACACCTTGTTCATATAGAATTTCAGAGAGCAACACACCTTCTATGCTATACTCTCTTGCTAATCCGTCTAATATATCGTTTTTGTATGTTTCTTCACCTCTGAGTTTGCCGTTTTCATGATAATCTCTAACAGTCCCCTGAAGCTTCCCGTCGGTATAGTTGGCAGCTGTCTCCATTCTTCCATTTTTGTAATAAAGCATAATACCGCCGTGAAGCTTACCGTCTTTTCGGCTGAGCCTTGATTTAATTGTTCCATTATCATAGTATTCATAAGCTGCTTCTAGAATAATTTTTCCCTTTACGTCATAATTAACCTGCTGTGTCGTTTTACCATTCTCATAATACGTCACTCTCATTAAATTTCCACCAATATAGTAATCCCGGGCAGCACCTTCTATCTTATTATCCCTATAAGTCTTCTCAGATTGAATCTTTCCATCTTTATAATATCTCTTGCTGACTCCGTGAATTTTATAATTAACATAAGGGATTTCGGCTGCAAGTTCTCCGGTATTGTAGAATTCTTTCTTTATCCCTTCAATCTTTCCTTTAATATATCTAGCCTGAGATCTTAGCCGGCCATTTTTATGATATATTTTACGGGTTCCCTCAATCCTCCCATTGACAAAAATCTCCTCAATTTCTAGTTCTCCGGTTTTAAAATAATGCTTCCCCGGTCCGTCAGCATTACCATTTTTATAGATTATTTCAGAGGCGAGCTGTCCATTTACATGATAATATTTGCGCTTGCCGTGCTTTCTTCCGTTAACATAAGGTTGAATAACAGAAATTTGCCCTGTCTTATAATAAGTTTTTTTCAATCCGTGGCGCCTTCCACTTTTCATAGCGGTAATGGATTCTATTTTTCCGTTTGGCCAGTATTTCTTTTTATAGGTTGTTCTAAATTTATTATTTAAGGTTATGGCAATAGTTAAAATACTCCCCAAAATGCAGGTCAGCAGAAAGCCTATAACAACTTTTTTTATAGGGATTCTTTTCTTCGCAACCACTTCTGCATCAGGTAATACATCCATCTTTTCAGATGCCTTAAACTGATCTCTTACCTTTTTTCTGGTAAAGAAAACAATAAAAACTGTTGCAAAGACCAGAGGCACAACGGCTAAATTAAATACAGGAGAAGTACGATATATTCTTCCATGTTTAATTATGGGCATTAATCCGAAAAAAAACCCTGGAAGCGAGCTTAATAATATAGCGATTGAAAGCAACAGTGACAGAAACCATCCGATTATATTCAAACGAAATACAAGAATTCCTGAGATAAACACCAGCATTCCAATCAAGCCCACCCTTATAAACACAATTCCACCGCTAAAAAGAGCAAAAATGCTGCTAGTAATTGCTAATCCTAGCAGCATTTCAAATATGCTTATTAAGGTTACACCTATTGATCTCTTCTGAGTCATTTTATTAAAATAAGAACTCTACTTCTTCTTTCTTCCCAATAAATAGCCAATACAAGCACCCATTATTGCAATACAGACCAAAACTAAAAGCTTGCTACATTGAGCATCGCTAAAAAAAGATCCAAGTGGACATGTGTTCATTTCTTCCCTTTCGTATATGAATATACCCTTTTAGGCGTTTTCGGTTTATGTTAAATTTAGAATCTCGGGTAACCAATATTCTACTATCCCTAACCCTTACTTGCAAGAGAAAATCGTAAACTATCTTTCAACCCGTTATTTATTAAAAACATTAATTAAATAAAACCGTGTTGACATTTTTAAATATAAATGGTAATTTTTTATAAGAAAGTTAAATTTTGTTTTTGAAGAAAATCATCTAAAAATGTCAAAAACTAATATAATTCTCATCGCAGTAATTGCCGTTTCACTCTTTGTAATATTCATCCTCTCGAATAATAAAACCCCTGAAGTTTCTATCCCTCAAGGAGATATAAAGGAACTACCTCCTCAACTTCGCAACGCTATAAGTGAATTGAACAAAGAAGAATATGAAGGTCTTTCTCAAAAACAGATAGAGGAAAAATTTAAACAAAAGGGAATCCGGTTTTGAACCTAAAGAAGAAATCCTTTACTATTATTGAAATAGTTATTGTTATATTAATCTTAGGTATTTTATCTGCCGTTGCCCTTCCTGGGATGTTTGATCTTACTTCAGATGCTAAAAATGCATCGGATGACTATACAATAGCTGCAATATTTGGTTTGGTAAATAACCTATATATGGAGAGCGCATTAAACTCCGCCACCTCTTCATATCCCACAATGACTCAAATTGTAAATAATCTTACCCAACCGATTTTCTATAACGGCCTTACTGCCAACGAGTGGTCTTATATTGAAGTTTTTGGTGGTAATATTATTGTCTTGTATTGCCCGCACGGAATTACTGGGGTAGGTAGGCGCTATTGGGTATATTTCCGCATTGATTTCCCCCCTTATGGTGCAGGAAGTATCGTAGAATTCGGCTCCGGCCCTCACTAATAAATTCGTACTCTCGCTAAAACCTAGTCTATTCTGCCCCGACCGCAAGCGGTCTGGATTGTTTACGCGAAGCGTAACCCTTTAGGGCTTCGTCCAAACGACTTATCTCCAGTGATTTACCTCACTGTCCATAAGTCGTGGCCACGCTAAAATTACAGGCGCCTAGAAAATTGGCGACGACATAAGTTATGGGGTGCTAAGCACGACGTAACTTATAGGTCGGAAGCCATCCCGCAAAGCGGGACAGACGACATAAGTTATTGAGTGCTAAGCACGACGCAACTTATAGGTCGGAAGCCATCCCGCAAAGCGGGACAGACGATATAAGTTATGGACAGCACCGAAGGTGCAGGAAGATAAGTGATTATGTGCGCAGCCGCACCGACGCTTTTATCGGTGCAAAACAAGCACATCACTTAACGACAGCACCGAAGGTGCAGGAAGATAAGCGATTATGTGCGCAGTCGCACCGACGCTTTTATCGGTGCAAAACAAGCACAACATTAGCATCTCTACTAAAAAGGGCAGTCCTATAAATCATATTGGACTGCCCCTAAAGCTTTTCTTAATGCAAAGTACGTACTCGAATTTTCAGCTACTTCTTTTTAAGTGCATCTAGTACTTTATACAGCGTCTGCCTCATATCGTTTAAAAAGTAACAAATAGCAATGATCCCTAAAAGGATTAAAATATCTAATAACATATTATCACCTCCTTATTTCTTTAAAATTCTTAATAACAAAGCGTAAAACTATAATAGTTTCTTGATATCTTCTAAAATCGCTCGGGCTGTGGTCTCATCACCCACACCAACACGAATTTCAATCTTCACATTTTTGGAACCTTTAACAAAAATATCAACAGCAACTTTCTTATCAGTCTGATCAGTACCACGAAGTTGAGTTACTCCACTCTTAGCAACCTTTTCAGTCAAGGCAATCTTTCTAGTTTCAAATACTTTTTCTGTTGCTGATACAGCCTCTATCATAGAAACATTTTCTTCAGAAATAATCTTTCCTGCTTGCCATAGTGCAGTTCCACCGGCACCGGCCAATACTGCAACGCATCCACACAAGGTTATACTCATTATAACCAATAAAAAAGCACTAAACACCCTTCTTGCCATCCTTTTCTCCTTTCAACAGAAAAGACAACCCTGCTTTTAGAGTTGTCCGGAATTGATTAATTTGGTTTTAGATTTGTCAATAGGTACTGTCCTATCATAGTAAAGACTATTGTAGTATCTTTTATTGTTTTTTGCAAGCTGATATCCAATTAAATAGAGGATATCTTACCAGCTTATCATGCAGCTGGAGTTCACATCTAATCAACGTAATTATTCCTAAATATAAAAGTACGTACTCAAGTACGTACTTTTATATCTATCGCTACTACGTAGTGACTACGTAGTTATATTATTATCAAAATATTATTAATTAACTATGTACCTCCAGATCTTACGGAGTTAATCGACCTGATGAGCGGTAAGAAATAAAGCCTTTTCTAGAGCAACGAAGAAATCCTGATAAGTCTCAGCATCTTCAACTGACTTAATGCCGTATTGAGCATTTGCCCTAACTAATAGTTGTGCCTCTCCCCTAGATCTAACCGTAACAGTCATTTTTACAATGGCATATCCAAGAAACTTCTGTCCAGTTACAGAACCAATCATTAAATCTGCCTTTTCAATAACAAAATCTAGGTCTTGCATAGTGCTAATAACTGTTTGAACCATCATTTTTTTATCTACAGTATCAAAAGCTCTCGTTTGCATACTTCTTAACTGAACTTGGCTTTCATCCATCTCAAAAGCTCTACGCGCTGTATTCGCACAACCAAAACACAATACACTAATTACCAATACAATAAATATAGTTCTACAGTTTTTAAATCTTATCATATCTTATGTGCCTCCAGGAATATTGCTTTTGACAAACTATCAAAAAATTTCTGATAAATTTCAGGGTCACTAATTGTCTCTACTCTACTAAGAGCCCCCATTTGATTCCATACCAATCTTTGAAAAGTTACCCTAACAACAATTTTACTCTTATCGTAACTAAGTTTTCCAATAACAGAAGCTTTAACTTTTTGAGTAGCATCACAAGTAGAAGTTAAATTCGTACCAAACATAATATCCATAAAGATAGCACCAGCTATCTGTCCACCATCCGTAGCATCACTACTCTTTGAACCAGCTATGAAACCCAATTCACTTTCACTGTCATCTAATGTAAAACCTAAATCTTGCAAAACACCAGCAATGGCAATAATTATTTGTTCTTCATCCACAGTTTCATACTGTCTCATTTGAAGAGTGCGTTTCTCCAAAGTTTCTTCAGGAAGTGCCAAAAAACCTTTTGGTATGCTGGCACAGCCAATTAATGAAGAACAAAAGTATAAAATAATTACCAACCTGAAAAACTTCAAAACAATCTCCTAACTTTCGATTACTAAAATCTTGAAGTATGATAGGCAAAATCACGAACTTTTCCATCATTATCAAATTTAATAATCACTGTTAGCGTTCGCTGGCTTTTTGAAGCCGCTCCTGCACTACCTGGAGTTAAAAACTTCAATCCTGCTCCACTATCTGAATATACTACATCCGTAGCTATCTTATCATAGATCCAAACCTCACGCCTTTCCTCATCAGTACTAACAACATTTGGCGAACCTAAAACTTCAGCTACTTGGGCAGATGTCATTCCTACTGAAACTTCTCGCTGAACGGTTCCAACGGTAAGTCTATCTCCAGTATCATCACGAATTTGGTCCCTATGATAAGAAGCTGGAGCGCAGCCAACAAAAATAAATATTACTATCAAAAATAAATACAATGCTTTCATCGTTACTCCTTTTTTAATCAATTACCCTCTTTCGAACTACTTACGCGCAAATAAGCTTCTGATTGCATTCTATATCTAATCTCTAAAGCTGTCAATGTGTTATGCTTTAAAAATCATTAGTAAAAATCATTAGGACCGGTTCTATATATCTTATGCAATATCAAGATGTTGAAAAAGAACTGTCCCCGAATCTATCTAGAGAAATATTATTTTGTATTATATCATTATTTATACTGTGATAAAGATAAAAATTGCTCCAAGGGTATTCTTCTGGGTTGTTTACCATCTTAGCTCTTATTGGGTTATTATGAATATATTCTATACATTCTCTGATGTAATGGTCTTGTTCAATTACGTTACTTTTAAATCTTCCCTGGAAAAGATGGCCTATATAACTGTGTGACTTACGAAAAGAAAGGCCATAAGAAAGCATAATCGATTGCATGATTCTGGATATAGTATAGGGGTGGATGACTTCTATTACGATATGAAAATGATTATCCATAAGGCAGAAGCCGTATAGCTTAAAAGAGAAACGTTCTTTGAATTTTGAGAGAACTTTTAGAAAAGTAATTTTATCTTCCTTTTCTTTTAAGATCATTTGTCGATTGTTACCACGGGCGGTAACATGATAAACTGCGCTGCTGTAGTAGATTCTTCGCTGTCTAACCATAGTAGGGACACTTCTTTAGCAAGTTGTTAGCTCATATATAGTTATTGAGAACCGGTCATTATTTTTGTTATTATTTTTGTCTTTTTTTTGAAAAATGTTTACGGAATTACAAATCAGGTCCCCATCCACAGCCCTCTATTCCCCCTTTTTCGATATCAACATATACAGAGAACCACTCAAGACCTTGTTTTCTTTTTATGGTTCGATTAGCTTCAAATCTAATTTCACAAGTTCCATTTGGAATCGACCAGCCTTTCTCTATAACTTGAGGTTTTGCAATGATACAATCGTTGTTAATTCCTTTATCAATAAGATAGTTTTGTGCAATAATTATTGCTTCTTCTCTGCTTACACCATCAGAAATATTTATTACTTTCATTTTCTCTTTAATTATTGACTCAAAGCTAGGTCTATTTCCCATAGCTTCTCCTTTTTTTGCAACAAAAACTATCAAATTTATTGCTAACAATATCAGAACTAAAAATTTTATCTTTATTTGACTTAACTCCTTTATGGCATATCAGGAAACCCGGGTGTCCATCCATCAATAGGAACATCTCCGCCAGCTCCATATATTACACTATTCACAGCGAAATTGCTATTATGATCTGTGGCTATATAAGAAAACTTACCAACAAAGGTAGATTCATAAAATGCAATATTTTCTTGTAATGCACTCATATTTATATCCACATTAAATGACTCAACATAACGACCGCCTAAAGATAAAGATTTTTCTGTACAATTATGGGTTCCCCATCCTGATAAATTGTCTACTTTGTTAGTTGTTGTTATTTGACGAGCCATAGGATCAGGTCCCATTTCAAACTTACCGTTTTTTAGCTGATCAGAAATAATCGCCCGATGTCTTGGCCCAGTTGTACTTCCTGGATCATTAGCTAAATTCTTGCCCAATGGTCTTTGGACTATTCCAACAGTACTATCTTTCTGATTCGCATTTAGGGCATATCTTGCTCTCATTTCTGTGGCGTATTCATTAAATTGTGCATCTCTATTTGAAACCCAACCATCGCCTGCTTTCCAGTTTTGAAATTGTTCCGATTTAGCAACGCCTGAACTGAGAGCTCCACCGGTAATTCCTCCAGTAAATCCTCCAGCAAAGCTATCCCAGCTATCGGTTGTGCCTGCGGCTCCTGCGCCAACAACAAACATCCCTGCCAGAACACCGTAATGTTCACCGCCAATAGCCCATCCTCCAAGCCCACCCAGGGCTCCTCCTGCGGCTGCACCTATCAGCATTCCTTTCCAGCCACCCTCAAGGCCTCCTGTAATGGCGCCACCCAATGACCCTCCAATAATACCTGCCATTGTTGTACCAACTAGAGCAAAACCAGCAGGACCAAGAAGAACTGCTGCAGCAGCACCCACAAATGCTCCTGCAAAGCTATTCCAAAACTTCTTCCATGACCAATGACCAGAAGGATCTATTCTATTTACAGGATTGTTTAAACAGTAAGAATATCTATTTAAACTCTGAGGATTATGCGGACCGGGTACTATCGTATCAGCTGTTATAAATCTGCCAATGAGCGGATTATAATATCTAGCTCCATTCAGCTCAAAAAAAGTTTTAAAGTCGGTAAATAAGATTATTCTTAAATAAACAAAAGTAGGATGCTTGTTAAAAAAAATCAAATACTATGATGTCTGATTTCATATCGCGCCTAAATCTTTTTGCAGTATCTTCAATTCTCATTTTTTTCTCTAACCTAACTATATCTATACTTGCATTTCTGAAAGGACAGGACAAGCGATTAAGCATTGTCTTTGGTCTACTTTGTCTTTGCGTTACTACTTGGGGAATCGGAGGATATATTTCCTCTACAACAACATCCAAAGAGATTGCTTATCTAGGATGGCAAATTGCGAACATATGTTCAGTATTCGTATCACCAATATATTTTCATCTTGTCTGCATATACACTAAAACAGCTAGAAAACATCTGCTTTTGTTGATGTATTTTTGTGGATTCGTATTTATCTCTTTTAATTTCTTTGCTAAAGAAATGTTTTTAGGGGACTTGCAGTTACTTTTTAATCAATTTTATTATATTAGCTGGTCTGTAGACAAGAATTTGATTTACTTAATTTTTTATATTTGCTTCTATTGGATTTTTTTATTATATTCTTTTTATATATTGGTGAGAAATTTTTTAAATTCAAGTAAAAAAAAGCGCAATGAGATAAAATATTTTTTAATAGGAACAAGCATTGGATGGCTAGGAGCTCATGGTGATTTTTTAAGCGTGTTTAAACCAACTTTTTATCCGTACTTAAATTTTTTAATAGCTATTTATCCTATTATTTTGACTTACGCAATCTTTAAACACCAGCTCATGGATATAAAAATCGTTCTTCGTAAGGGACTTGTATATTCTATTTTAATTGCTTTTATAACTATAATCTATTTGCTAGTTGTGCTTTTGTTTGAAAAGCTACTTCAGGGAATTGTAGGCTATCAATCAATATTTACTAGCATACTGACTGCTCTAATAATTGCACTTATTTTTATTCCCCTAAAGAACAAAATACAAAACTTCGTTGATATGGTATTTTTCCAGGGAACCTTTACTCAAATCGCCAAGGAAAAAGAACTAATAAGCGAGGAGCTTAATCGCTCTGAACGGCTAAAATCAGTAGCTACTTTTGCATCTGGCATGGCCCATGAAATTAAAAATCCCTTAACTGCGATAAAGACATTCACTGAGTACTTACCAGAGAAAAAGAACGACCCTGAATTTCTAGACAAATTTTCTAAGATTGTTTCAGGAGAAGTAGGCAGAATTGATTCTTTGGTTCATCAACTATTAGACTTTGCTAAACCCTCTCTCCCCAAGCTCATTCCTGTTAACATCCATACTCTTCTTGAAGAAACCCTGAGCTTCCTTAATAATCAACTAATTAAACATAAAATTAAAGTAAAAAAAGAGCTAAGAGCAACGCAATTTACTATACAAGCTGATTTAAATCAGCTAAAGCAAGCATTCTTAAATATATTTCTGAATGCGATTGACGCAATGCCTAATGGTGGCTCTTTTGATATCAAGACTACAGCTATTAATTCACAAACAGCAGACAAACAATTCATTCAAATTATAATAAGCGATACTGGATGTGGTATCAGAAAAAAGGATTTACCGCATATTTTTGAACCGTTTTATACAGCTAAAGATGGCGGGGCAGGCTTAGGACTTTCGATTACACACGAAATTATAAAAAATCACGACGGGAAAATACTTGTTGAGAGTAACACTAACAAAGGAACAACCTTTATAATTGAATTACCTTTAAAAAGTAATAACTACTAAACCCTATAACCTGATTCCTAAATCTTTCCCTCTTCACTCAATTCAATAAAAGCCTTTGCGGCTAAAGGATTAAATTGAGCACCAATCCCCTTCTTTACTTCTGAGATCGCGATATCTAAAGGAAGGGCTTTTCTATAAGGTCTATCTGAAGTCATGGCATCAAAAACATCAGCAACAGCTATAATTGCTGCAGTAAGAGGTATCTCATCACCCTTAAGTCCTTCTGGGTAACCCTTGCCATCATATCTCTCATGATGATACTTAACCCCCTTAATGCAATCATCGAGTTCTTTTATAGGTTGGAGAATTTTAGTACCCTGAATCGTATGCTCTTTTATCTTGTCAAATTCTTCATCAGTAAGTTTACCGGGTTTATTCAAAATTGCTTCCGGAACAGCAATTTTTCCAATGTCATGGAGTAAGCTTGCAATATGTAGATTTTCTAAAAACTTATCCGGCACATGGACAACTTTATTTTTTATCAATTTATTAGCAATCAGAAGAGAATATTTTGTAACCCGCTCAGTATGGCCTCTGGTGTAATGATCTTTGGCTTCAATTGCTTCTGCAAGTGCAATCGTAGTATTTATAAATAGTTCGTGGTTAATCCTAAGCTCGGTGGCTAGATCATCAAAAAGCTGGGCATTGCGTATTGCCATAGCAACATCATAAGCTAAAGCCACAAAAAAATCCAACTCGCCTTTAAAAAATTTCTTTCTGGAAGTTTTCTTTCCTAATACTAAAACTCCGAGTAACTCTTTTCTGTAATAACTCGGGATACAAACGCTAGCTTCAAATAAATCCATCTGCTTCTTTACTCCGAGGATAAGCTCCTCTAAGCCTTTTTCTTTCTTTACAAGCTGATCTTTCCAAAGGATGTTGTTTATATTGTCATACACTAAAGCTCCGCCATCTTTGCTTAAAAGATATTGCTTTTGCAGCTTAAAGAACTTAATAAGAGAACTATCACTTTTTACTCTCGCATAACCTGCAGGGATTTTTACTCCCTTTTCTCCGCGGGAAACAGTTAAGACATATGATTCTCTTTTTTTATCATGCAAAAGTATACCAGCGTATGATACACCTATCTTCCTGTTCATCATACGCACAATCATCTTAATAAGAGATTCTGGCTTATGCACAAGAATCATAGTTTTTGCTGCTGTTTCTAATTCTTTTTTGTAATCTAAATGCGTCATATTAACTATGATAATTCCTTTAGCACGACTTCTTCAAGTTCGTCAAGAACCAAAGGCTTATGAATATAATTAACTGCACCTAACTGTTTAGCCCTTTCCATTGACTCTTTATCTTCCACACCTGTAACCATAATGACTTTTATCGTGTTATCAATCTTCATAATCTCTTCAAGGACGTCCAGTCCATTCATATCCTCCATTCTTACATCAAGTAGCATAAGATCAGGCCTTTGCTCCTTAATTGAATTTAATGCCTCAATGCCGCCAGATGCTGTTGCAGTATCCACTTTTCTTTTTTTGAAAAAATTACTGGCGAATTCCCGAACATCTGGCTCATCATCTACTATTAATAGTCTAGACATTTTAATCCCCTTTCTAGGTTATAGCGTTTAGGGTTTAGCGCTTAGTCTCAAGTTTAGAAATAAGAACGTTTAACATTTTTAAAATCTCAAGAAGAAAATTATCAGACTTAGAATACTCTAAATTTTTGGTATCTTCAAGTTTTTTTGAAATACAAATTTGCGTCTCCAGCTCGGAAGCTGAACTGTAGGCAATAGTCAAGAAATGAATATATTCTTTTACGTGTTTCCTGCAATATCCCTCGGCAATATTAGAAGGAATAGCAACAGCAGCTCTGCGCATTTGAGAAGTTAAT
The DNA here is from genome assembly GCA_964406665.1 of uncultured Planctomycetia bacterium. Taxonomy (GTDB): domain Bacteria; phylum Omnitrophota; class Gorgyraeia; order VGKH01; family JBHPFN01; genus CAYOSQ01. The sequence continues at coordinate 227,377 of CAYOSQ010000002.1, forward strand.
CCGTATATTTCACTTTGAGGGAAAGATTTTGTTAATTTATAGATTTCTAAAACCAAATCCATAGCCTTTTGCCACACAATTAAGTCTTTATATGATTTTAACTTAGCCATTAAATTTTCCTACACCCTAAAACCTATCCCCTGCACCCTATTTCTGCGCGGGTAATTTCATAGTAAACATTGTTCCACTGCCATACTCAGAAGTAACACCTATTCTTCCCTTATGGTTATTTACTATAATTTTTTGTATTACGTACAACCCTAAACCAGTACCTTTTTTACTCGATGCTTTTGTGGTAAAAAATGGTGTAAATAATCTTACCTGCTCTGCATCTTTTACGCCCATTCCATTATCAATGAACCTAATCTCGATAGAGGAGTCTGTTGCTTCAGCCTGGATTGTAACATTACCCCTGTAACCTTCTTCCTTTAACTCACTTCTTCTCTGCATAATAGCATCGTAGGCATTATCTATCAAGTTAAAGAAAACTTCCTGAAGCTGAACAAAGTTTCCTTTTATTTTAGGGATATCTTGGGAATAATCCCTAATTAAATCTATCTGGCTAAGTTTAACTTTATATTGTGCCATTTCAAGTGATGCATCAACAAGCTCATTTAGATCTATTGCCTTAAAGCCGGATTCTCCAGCTCGAGAATATTTAAGCAAACCATGAACAACCTCTCCGCCCTGCTTTACATTTTCTTTAACTCTCTCAAGTGCATGGCTAATCTGAGTGATGGCTTCGCGCATCTCTTCAGGAGATGAATTATCGTTTAACAGTTTTATCGTGTCCAGTGTATCTGCAGCAATCATTCCAAGTGCATGAAAACGGTTATTTATCTGATGTGACAGGCCATCTGCCATAGTACCGATCGTGGTCATCTTTTCTGCCTGGAAAAGCTGAGTTTGTGTTTCCTTAATATCTTCATAAAACTGTGCATTTTCAATCGCTAGAGCAGCTTGATTAGTTAAAACAGAAAATACTGACAAATCATCCGGTGAATAAATATGGCCAGAAATCTTCTCTCCTAAAGTCAGAAAACCAATAAGCTCATCTTCAACCAAGCTAGGAACAACAACAGCAGCCCCTAAAGATTCCATTTGCTTTTGAATAGCAAGAAGCCTGGAATCATTAAAATCAGATGCCTCTTGTTTTATCTCTTCATAAACTAGCGGCACTCTTTTCTTCCTCAAGGCCTTTATCAAAGCAGTGTTTTCTTCAACCGAAACAGGCGGAGGAGATTTCTTCTTATCTCTGTGGGCCTGAAGTGTAAAAATATGATTATTGGGCTCAAGTAGATATATTGAACTATGTTTAATGCGTACTGTACGGGTTACAATATGAACAATCAGATTAAGAAGCTTTTTTAGGTCTCGGATTCTCGTCATTCCGCTAGAAGCCTGCCTAAGAGTTTTTTGATACCTTCTCTGCTCTCTTAACAATGCGTCTTCTGCTCTTCTTTGAATGTAAAGGTATATAAATGGACCTGATGTCGCAAGAAAAGTTGATAATGCTAAAGGTCCTATCCACCAATTATCACCCAACAATAGTGTTAAGTATGGACGAAGTCTATAGGCGACAACAAAAGGTGTTCCTAGAATCAAGGAATAAACACTAATGAATATACCTGTGCGAGTAATGGCAACAGTTACATCCATCAGGCGATAGCGAAAGATGGCATAACCAATAATCAGAGGGTAAATAGCTATTAAGAAATTACTCAGGGGGTAAACATTAATTCCAAAAACTAATAAAAACATACCATGAGGGCCAACCCATCCTATCAAAGATGCTAAAATAATATATTTCGCCCTATTGCGAGCAAGTCCACTGCTTTTTTTATAAAATTTCACCAACAAAAAGAAGGCGTATGAAATGAGAAAATGGTAAAAAACTATATAGTATGATAAATAAAGTAAGCTTTTTTTCTTGCTCCATGCCATCCAATAGAATTGGTTAAATACTAACTCGAGCTCACCAATAAAGAATTCCTTATACAAAAAGGCAAACCCTATATAGATAAATCCAAGCATATAGGAGAAAAAAATGAGAGGTTTTTTAGTAACCTTAGTGAACTTGCAGACAAAATGTAAGAATAATGGTGGAGTAAGAATCATTCCAATATGAGCAATCTGCCATCCTCTGTAAGCTACTTCTTTTGACGTAGTTACTCCTAAAATTAAACTTCCTATTCCAAAAATCGCCGCTCCTAAACATACTAGAGCATAGCTAATAGAAACAACTCTTTCTTGACCTTTTAAATAAATAACAACCCCTACAAATAGGGTAAAAACAACAACTAATATACATGACAAACTAAAAACACTTATCATTTTTACCTCATAATTCTCAGTATTTTAAAAGCAACCCTTTTGCCGCTGAGAGCGGCATTAGAAATCCCGCCTTGACCAAAGGCATATGTAAGCCAATGACCGCACAGAAATAAACCATCAATTTCGGTTTTGTTAGTAACTAATTTAAAGTTTGCTTTGTTTGCCTGGCTAGGAAATGCTGCCCATCCATAAGCAGAGCCATTGAAGTTTAGGGTGTGTCTAAAAAGATCATAAGGAGTAGCAATTATTTTTAAAGAAATATGTCTAGATAAATTCTCGATTATCTCTTCTGCTCTTTTTATTAAATTGTGGCTAATTTCATGTTTGTTGTTCTCCCAAAAACTTTCATTCTTAAACGGTGCCATCATCAGGATATGCATGCTTTTTAAGGTAGATCTAGAAACATTGAATTCTGACAAAGAGCACAAAAGATTATTGCCGGAAAAATTAATGCTCTCTGGATTATTATCCTGCAAATACACGTTATTCATATCAGAAGTTGGATACCACAAAGCAGTACATTTTTTCAAACCTAATTCACTAAAAGTATTTTTTAATCCGAGATAAACAAGAAATATCGAAGGCGTAGAAACAAGACTATTAAGTTTGTTGATATAATTTTTTGCTAAATAATCCTCGCCTATCAAGCTAAAAAAAGTTTGCCGTAAATCACAATTGGAAACAATAAATTTTGACTCCACAAGTTGCTCATCTATCCTAATCCCCTTAACCTTGTTGTTTGAAATCTTTATTTTGTTAACCTTGCTGGAAAACAAAATGCTGCCCCCAAATTCTTTTAGTTTTTTAGCCAAGGCCTGGGGAAAAGAAATCATACCTTCTTTTGGATAATAACCACCATTAATTATAAAATCTCGATAGAGAACAACGGCAACCAAAGCAGAAATTGCCTTCGAAGAAACACCTAAATTACCCAACGGTATGTTTAGGAGATATTTTATTTTCTTATCAGCGAAATATTCATTTAAAAATTCCAAAAAAGTCTTATGTCTTAACTCATAATAAAGTTGACTATTGCGAGTATTTGTAATAAACATAAAGAAATTTTCAATATTATTTGCTTCCTTGGGAAACGAGCTCTGTAATCCATGAATTGTTTTCTTAAGATCATTCCAAAAACAAATCTCATAGTCATGCGTAACTATAATATCTGAAGGATCGATTCTCGTAAATTCAATATCCAAGCTTAATTCTTCTACTACATTTCTTAATCTTCCTCCTTTATACATTTCTCCCAAAGAATGTGGCCCTGCATCAAACCTATAGCCATCCCTTTCAAAAGAACTACAGTATCCTCCAGGCTTATCATTTTTCTCTACTATTAAAACTTTTTTTCCGGCTTTAGCAAGATAGCAACCACAAACAAGCCCACCAATTCCTGCTCCAATTATTACAACATCATATTTCTCGCTCATCTTATATGTCTCACTGTCTCTGATAAAGGTTTCCTTATAGAACGCTTGCCTTCTTCAATGCGATAACCAAAGGTCAAGACTGCAATTAGCTCATCAGTAGTATCAAGAAGTTCGTTTATTTCTTTTTGACAAAATAATGGAGTATCCAACCAACAAGAACCAACGCCAAGTGCTTCTGCAGCAAGTATCATGTTTTGAATTGCAGCAGAAATTGCAGAAAGTTGAGCAGTCTTAATTATTTTAGAAAATTTAGAATAAATTACTTTAAATTTATGTTTTATTTCTTCCAAATCTCTAGAATTATAAACTAGAATTATAATGGGAGCACCTTTAATTATATTTGATGCTGAATGCAACATGATATTAACACCAGTGGTTGATTTTTTAGATTCTTTTAGGATTAAATTAGCAATTCTTGCAATTGAATTTTTATTCGAAATAACAATAAATCTCCAAGGTTGAATTTGCAGAAAACTGGGGACAGAAGGCCCCCAAGTTCCTGCTTCGACAATCTTATCTATTATTTCACTTGAAATTGGTTTTTCTTTATATCTTCTTATCGTTTTTCTTTGTTTTATTAATTCTAGAACATCCATACTTCTTTTACCTCTTTCTTAATAGACAGGTCTAGTAGCTTTCCTTGGATTATCTTTTCTAATAAACCCAGATTTGATGCAATATTCAAAAGCTCGACTAAGATTATTTTTATCGATCGCTGGATATCGAAATCTGTATACTTTAAGCATATCAGCCGTCCTCTTGGCAACAAAATTTGCCTTATAGTTAAAATACGGAATATGAGGCTCACAGAAGGCACTTTGGATTGCTGTGAGCTCTAAGAAATCAAAATCTTCTTTTGGGATAAACTCAGGCATCTTGAAACTAAAATAATCGCTGGCAAGTTTCATAAAAAAACTTAAATTAGTATTTTTTTGGCTGATAATATGAAAAACTCGGCTTCCCTTCTCTTCTGAAAGTACAATTATAGCTTTTGCAACAGTATCAATATTAATCAAGTTCTGTCCGCAATCTAAATTCGCCGGATATTTATCAAAAATCTCATTAGTAAAATAGCGTAAAGGTTGATAGACTAATCTGAAACTATTTGTCTTTCCTGTCTTTGAATCACCCATAATCATGCTCGGACGAAAAACTGAGACATTTAGACCTTTTTCCAGATATTCTTTAACCAACAATTCTGCTTCAAATTTACTCTGTTCATACGTATTGTTAAACCCTTGACCCACATCCAACATAGTCTCATCAAAATCAATTACCTTAGTCCCAACTACATACATTGTGCTTATATGATTAACTTTCTTTAACCGTCCTTTCTTTTGACATTCAGCTGCAAAATCTAAAACATTGCGCGTACCTTCAACATTTATTTTACGTATCTTTTCAATAGGAACTTTTAATTCAGCTAATGCAGCACTGTGTATAATAATATCAGATTCGAAAAGAAGAAGCTCTTTGTCTTTCGGGTTAATACCTAAACCAGGTAAAGCAATATCTCCTTCGATTACTTTTAGATTAGAAGCAATGAAATCAGAATCCCACTGTTCATCATATACAAACCTTAAAGCCTCATCAACTCTCTGATTGGCAGTTTTTCCATCCTTCTGTCGCGCTAGAGCAAAAATTTTGTATCCTTTTTCAAACAATTCTTTAACCAAAAAACTGCCCAAAAATCCTGTTGCGCCAGTTATAAATACATTTTTCTTAGCTTTCATATGCCCTTACAAGAAGTTCAATAATTAATTTCGTCCCTACCCCTACTTTACTTTCTAACCTTATATTACCACTATGTTCCTTAATAATATTATATACTATTGACAAACCTAATCCAGTACCTTGTTCTTTTTTTGAATAGAACGGTTCAAAGATGCGAGGAAGGTCTTTCTTCTGTATCCCGCACCCAGTATCTTTAATTGAAATCACAGTAAATTGAGAATTAATGTCGCTATTTGAGGTGCTAACTGTAAGCATACCCTCATCAGGCATAGCATCAATTGCATTTAGAAATATATTCAGGAATGCTTGCTTCAGCTGATTCGAATCTGCCTGTATGTTAAAATGAGTTGCGCTATATTCCTTCACTAGGTTTATTTTGTGTTTTACTAGCTCATTGCTTAAGAAATTTAAAGTTTCATTCAAGACAACATGAACATCTACAACCTGCAACTTCAAAGGTTTTGGTTTAGCAAAATTTAAAAGCTGATGGACCAAGGAATCAATCCGCTCAACCTCAATCCCAACAATCTTAGAGAATTTGTTTAAAAATTCAGGATCGCTTTTTTTCTCTGGTAAATGTTCTGCAAAGGTTTTTATAGCAGTTAACGGGTTCTTTATTTCGTGTGCCATACCAGATGCAAATGTTGCTACTGCTTTTAAGCGTTCGGATCGCTCAATTTCTTTTTCGAAAAGCTGCTTTTCTTCGCTCAAACTCTCCAAAGTGCCTTTAAAAAACTTCTTATCCAAAAAATGCTGAATTTTATCCCTTAAAGGATTAAAAACTAAGCCGATTGAGAATACTGCAAGTAGGTTAACAGCAAAAGACTGATATCCAACTAAACCCTGAAATAACCTACTAACACTAATAACAAATATTAGATATCCAGCAGTTATAATGGCTGCCAAAACAGAATAGACCAAGCCTTTCTTGATAACAATCTCAATATCCATAAGATGATGCTTAAGAATTGCGTAAGCAACTATCCCAAGATATGACCCAACTAATATCCATCCAAATGGATATATTTCTATTCCATAATTAGCAACAAAATCAACAGAGCTCAATGTTAAAATAAAACAAGCAACTATTACATAGCGTATCTGAAATCTTCTTACTAAGGAAATTTTCTCCTTTAAGTAATGATTAATCAAAAAAGCAATCAATAAAATAACTAACAAAGCAGTGAAAAATAATAAAAGCGGATGCAGAAGACCCGCCTTAGGATAATGTCCCCAAAAATAAACATAAACACCGTCAATGATAAAATCACTTTTCAAAATTAAAACCACTAATAAAATCCAAACAGCATGCATTGTATAAACGAATTTACGATAAGAACTTATGTTTAAAAATGCCAAAACAAAATCAAAGGCAGCTAAAGGCACGCTTACTATGCCGACATATGCTAATCTTAAGAAAAATTCAGCATTGCTTTTATCGTTAAAATTATATGCAATCGAAGTAAATAATAGCCAAATAAAAATTGATAGACTCATTAAAAAGAAGTTCTTATTTACTACGCTCTTTCTATCCCTTATATAGGTAAAAATACCTAGTAAGAAAATTAGAGCGGTCATAATAAAAGTTGGAATAGAATAAATGCTCATTTTAATATCTTTGTTCTTGCTTCGCTGTTGGTAAGTTGATTAAAAACCTCGTCCCTTTACCAACCTCACTGTCGACAGATAATGTACCCTTATGATTATCAATTATTTCTTTGATTATCACCAGACCAAGCCCTATCCCTTCTTTTTTTGTAGTGAAGAATGGAGTGAAGAGTTTTTTTTGGTCTTCAACGGAAATACCGCTGCCAGTATCTTTTACGCTAATATTTACGAATTTGTCTTCTCGCGAATCAACGCTAATTGACAGCACGCCACCGTCATCCATAGCCTGAACAGAATTTAGGAATAAATTTAAAAATACCTGGCGGAGCTGTTCGTCATCGCCTTCAACTATTGCCTCATTGACTGAGTAGTCTTTTTTTAAGTTTATTTTCTTCAATTTTAGATTCTCTTCTAAAAGAGAAAGAGTGGCATCGATTGTATTGATAATGTTTACTTTACCTAAAGATGGATGCGCAGGTTTAGCAAGGCTTAAAAGCTGATTTACTACATTGTCAATTCTGCCTAACTCTTTAGGAATAAGTTTTTGGAACTTATCTTTATATTCCGGATCATTGGCTTTTTCCGGGAAGTATTCTACAAAAGTCTTTATTGCGGTTAGAGGATTCCTGATCTCATGAACAACGGAGCTGGCTAAGGTGCCCATATAGGCTAATTTTTCTTTTTGAAAAAGCTGCTCTCTTAAGCGCTCTCTTTCTTGGACTAAGGTTTCAAGCGTACCTTTAAAAAACTTCTTATCCAAAAAATGCTGGATCCTATCCCTTAAGGGATTAAAAGTTAAAGCAATAGCAAATACTGCAAGAAGATTAACTGCGAAAGATTGATAACCAACTAAACCCTGAAATAACTTACCAATACCAATGACAAAAATCAAATAACAAGCAGTAATAATAGCTGCTAACACAGAATAAACCAAACCTTTTTTAATGACAAACTCAATATCCATAAGATGGTGACGAATTATTGCATATCCAATAATTAATGGATATAAGGCAAGTGCAAAATTGGAAAAAGGATAAACGTTAAAACCAAAATTAAGCAAAAACATTCCATGTGGCCCCAACCATGCAACTAATGTGCCAAGGATAAAGTATTTTAATTGATTTCGTTTTTCCCCCGTGGAACTCTTAAAGTGGCCTAATAATAACAAGAATGAGTACAAGAGCAAAAACCAATAAAAGCTTATGTAGAAAAATAAATATATTGGATTTTTATTGCTAGGCCAATCATGCCAATAGAATTGATTGAATACCCATCTCCCCTCACCCAAAAAGTAATCGCTGGCAAAAAAAACTAAAAACAAAAATAAGCCTGAAAAAAGATAAGCGGCAATAAGTAAATATTTTTTCCTTAGCTTAAGAAGCTCTAAGGTAAAATGAAAGAATATTGCCGGACCGAGCACAACGCCAATATTAGCTATCCGAAACCAAGAAAGAAAGACTTCTCTCGATAAGGTAGTTGAATACTTATATGATCCTATTCCCCACGCTGTTGCTACCACACAAAGACTTATCCAGATAATACTAATTTTTCTATTTTTTCCTTTTTGAGATACAAGTATTGCTATCGCAAGATTTGAAACTATCACCAATATTGACGAAAAAGCAAATATGTTCATCATAAGCTACTTTTTAAATATTCATTCGAGTAAATTCGTATTTGATTCTTATATATTTGCATTAATCATATTTTCTCAATACCAAACATGCATTATTTCCCCCAAACGCGCTTGAATTATTCATTGCAACATTTACATTTTTTTTCCTTGCCTTATTTGGAACACAATCTATATCACAGTCAGAATCCGGTGTTTCATAATTAATTGTAGGTGGGATTATCCCTTTCTTTATTGTAAGACAGCAGACAATTGCTTCAATCGCTGAAGCTGCTCCCATGGTATGACCCAACATTGATTTAATTGAACTAATGGGAATATCTTTGTAGTTCCCGCCGAAAGCTTTTTTTATTGCTGCGCATTCTGCCTTATCATTCTGAATTGTTCCTGTACCGTGAGCACAAATATAATCAACTTCTTCAGGTATAGCCTCAGACTGGGTTAGCGCATTTTTAAAACATTTTGTTATGCCAAATGTAGTTGGCGCTGTCATGTGGTAGGCATCACAAGATAAGCCACAACCTAAAACCTCAGCATAAATTTCAGCTTTTCTTTCTAAGGCGCTGTCTAATGACTCTAAAATAACAATTCCTGAACCTTCCCCTGCTAACATTCCCTGCCTATTCTTATCAAAAGGTTGACATTTTTCTGGCGCCATAGCAAAAATTCTGCTGAAACCAGCCATATTAATTCGTGAAAAAGCATCTGCACCTCCTGCAATTACCATATCAACCTCGTTGACTTTGATTAAATCACTAGCAAAAGAAATGGAATGATTACCTGCTGAACACGCGTTAGGAAAAAGATAATTACACCCTTCAGATTTTAAATCAAAAGAGATATTTGAAGAGATAGCATTTGAAGGATATTTTGTAATTAATTCTGAATCGATGCCGTTTTCCCCTTTTTGAAGCCAAAGCTGATCAATTAACTCCATTGTTTGAGCTTCCCCCATCGTTGTTCCTAAACACACACCAACTCTCTCCTTATCAACGCCAACAATATCAATCTTAGCATCTTCAAGGGCTAATTTTGATGCAGCTATAGCTAGTTGAGAGGCACGCCCCAAAACCTTTAATTTTCTCCTATCAATAAATTTTTCAGGAGAGAAATTTTTAATCTCCCCGCCGTAATGACGATCATATTGAGAGGTATCGAAAGATTCTATCTTGCTTATGCCAGACTTACCATTAATGCAATTCTTCCAGAATTCCTGCCAGCCAATTCCTATAGAGGAAACAACGCCCAACCCTGTTATAACAACGCGCCTGTTTTTGTTCATTTTATTTAACATTATTGTCAACAGTCAACTGTCGACAGTCCACGGTTATCATTTTCTCAAATAGTTCCTAAGCTTTTGTAACATTTTAATAATTATTTCAGCTTCTGAATATAAAGATTTAAAATCTTGTTGATTAATAAGTTCTCTTCGTTTACCTAAATATAAACAAGAAACAACTTCAATAGCTGATCTAATTGCGTAACCGATGAATTGCTTAAATTCAGCATTGCTTTGACCAGTTGAACCTTCGGCAATGTTCAATGCTATTGAATCAGCAGCTCTTTTTATCTGACTTGATAAAATATATAGCTCTTCTTTTGGAAATGTCTTTGTCAAACTATTGATACGAGCACTAAATTCAATAGCTTTCTGCCATACTTCTAACTTTTCAAATTTAAAGCCCATATTCACCTATCGACCATGGACAATAGACCATGGACTAACCCTTTCTCCGCTCTTGTCTTTTAGAGTTAAACTGCACCTTCTCAACAATCCATTTATCAATCAACTTCTTATGAAAACGCCAATCATATCCGATTTTAAAACCAGGGATCTTCCCTACCCGCACAAGCTTATACACTGTAGCAGGATGAATCTGCAAATACTCTGCGAGTTCTTTTATATCCATTATGTCTTTACTAGTGTTTTTTTCAGTCATTTTCAACCTATGCTAAAGTGAGCCTAAATGAGTCATATTAAGCTTAACTATGTATTATTAATATAAAATAACCAGGCTATTTTGTCAAGATTTTTTTTAATTAATTGGTTTTTTTAGGAATTTGTTCTAGGAAAGTGCTTCTATGTCTTGAGGTTTTTCAATATTCATTACTTTTAAGGAAGAATCAATCCTACGTTGAAGCCCACGAAGAACTTTGTTTGGGCCAATCTCAAGATAGGAAACAATGCCCTCTTTAGCTATGCGGCGAATAGAATCTTCCCAAAGGACTGATGAGCTAACTTGATCTTTTAGGTTGTTGCGGATTTGTTCAGCTTCGTTCTGAGACTTTGCAGTTACATTACTTATTACAGGAACTTCAGGTACAGATATGTCGATTTTTGATAATTCTTGACCGAGCCTCTCTCCAGCTTCTTTCATCAGCGATGAATGAAAAGCCCCGCTTACCTGTAAATCAACGGCGTTTCTAGCACCTAGTTTTAAGGCTTCCTCTTTTGCTACATCAACTTTCTCTTTCTCACCGGTAATAACCACCTGTCCGGGGCAATTCAAATTAGCAATTTCTGCACCAGTTTGAGAACAGATATCTTTTAATTGATCTCTTTCAAGCCCGATGATTGCTGCCATCTTTCCGGGATTTTTTGCTGCAGCCTCTTCCATAAATTCTGCGCGCTTTCTAATCAATCTTACACCGTCTTCAAAACCGAATACGCCTGCTGCAATAAGTGCAGAATATTCACCCAAGCTTAACCCGGCAGTAAATACTGGTTTAATCTCAGATGTTTTTTTATTCTCTTCTAAAGCGCGCAAAGCGGCGATGCTATGGATTAAAATTGCAGGTTGACAGTTAATGGTAGATTTAAGATCTTCTTCTGGACCTTCGAAGATAATTTTTTTTATGTCAAACTTTAGTACGTCGTTTGCTTTATCAAAAACTTCTTTTGCAGCAGGTGAAGAACCATAGAGCTCTTTGCCCATACCAACGTACTGCGAACCTTGACCAGGGAATAAAAAAGCGGTTTTTTCTTGCATTGCTACCATTTAATTACACAAGCTCCCCAGACCAATCCTCCACCAAAGGCATCTAAAACTACGATGTCGCCTTTTTTGATGCGTTTTTCTTTTGCGGCTTCAGCTAATGCTATTGCTGCAGATGCAGATGACATGTTTCCATATCGTGCAATATTCATAAAAACTCTATCTGTGGAAACTCCTAACCTTTTTGCTACAGCAAGAAGTATACGTATGTTAGCTTGATGAAAAATAAAACAGTCCACATCATCACAGGTTAATTTTGCTTTCTTAAGTGCTTGCTCGGCGGCATTTGCCATAATTTTAACAGCAAGTTTAAATAATTCATTACCGCGCATTTTTATAAAATGCTGTTTCTCATCAACTGTTTTCCTTGTTGCCGGATGACGAGAACCTCCACCAGGAATAAAAAGAAGTTCACCTAAATTTCCATCACTTCCTAAGTGGGTTGAAATTATTCCACCACTTCTTACTGAACCTAATACGCATGCACCTGCTCCATCTCCGAATAAAACGCAGGTATTGCGATCTGACCAATCTGTTATTGAAGAAAGCTTCTCAGAGCCGACAACTAATGCATTCTTGTAAACTCCGGCTGCGATAAACTGCTGAGCAATAGATATTCCATAAACAAACCCGGCGCATGCTGCAGCAATATCAAAGCAAGCAGCATTCTTTGCTCCTATGGCTTTTTGAACAAAGCAAGCGGTTGAAGGAAAGTTCATATCAGGGGTAATCGTAGCAACTATAATTAAATCAATATCTGCTGCGTCTAAACTCGCATCTTTTAATGCCTCTTTTACTGCTTTAGTTGCCATATCACTTGCAGCTTCAGATTTCTCAGAGATGCGCCTCTCTTTGATTCCTGTGCGGGTTGTAATCCACTCATCAGAAGTATCTACCATTTTTTCTAAGTCCGCATTGCTCAACACTTTTTTAGGAACATAAAAACCAAGACCTTTTATACCAACTTTTTTTGTCATGCTGTTTTAATCTCCTCAGTGATTACTTCATTAATTCGCCCTTCTACCTCTACTTTAGCTGCCCGTATAGCATTTTTAATAGCCTTTGCGGAAGAACGTCCGTGACCAATCATCACAATACCGTTAACTCCCAAAAGCGGTGCGCCGCCGTATTCTGAATAATCCATATTCTTTTTTAGTCGCCTTAAACTATTTTTCATAAGTAGAATCCCTAACTTACCCCAAAAACTACTTAAAATTTCTCTTTTAAAAAGCTGCATAAGAACTTCGGCTAAACTTTCAGATACTTTTAAAGCCACATTACCCACAACGCCGTCAGTTATAATGCAATCACAGTTTCCGGAAAATAGTTCCTTGCCCTCTACGTTTCCTACAAAATTGATTTTGGAATTCTCTAACAATGCATTAGCTTCTTTTGATAAATCTGTACCCTTAGACTGCTCTTCTCCGATATTTAAAAGTCCGATGGTAGGATTTTCTTTATTAAGAACCACTTTAGAATAGGCATCTGCCATAAGGCCATACTGAAGCATGTGTTTCGGTTTTGCATCAATATTTGCACCTACGTCGATTATCAAAGATGCACCTTTAAGAGTAGGCATAACTATGGCAATTCCTGGCCGCTCAATACTTGGCAACATCTTCAAAATAAAAGTAGCTGCACAAACAACCGCGCCGGTATTGCCGGCGCTCACAAAAGCATCTACTTTTTTATCTCTTAGCAACTCTGTAGCCTTAGTAATAGAAGAGTTTTTCTTCTTCCTTATGCTGCTGGTTGCAGACTCATTCATCTCGATTACTTCAGGGGCATGCTCAATAGTTATACCTCCGGGTAATTTTTTGAATCTTTTAAGTTCTTGCTTAATAAGCTCTTCTTTCCCGACAAGCACAACTTCAACACCAAATTGCTCAACGGCATCAACAGCACCATCAACAACCACACGCGGTGCATAATCTCCGCCCATAGCATCTATGGCTATTCTCACCCGGCTCTTCCTTTCTTTGCCAAGCCTAACCTATCTTTAAGCTTAGCTAATCCACTTCCATATGTTTTTAAATTTTTCTCACGAATGTATGCACTTGTTTTTGATTTATAGGCTTCAAAATAAATCAGCTCAACAGGAAGTTTGGTTTTAGTAGAGAAAACTTTTCCTCTGCTATGTTCTTCCAACCTATTTTTTAAATCACCAGTACAACCAATATAAATCCAAGATGTTTTTTTACTCGCAAGCAAATATACAAAATACCAATTGCCGCTAAAAGCTTTACCTGCCGAACCCCTCGTTCCATAATCTTTAGGAAGAGCAGGGCTCATTTCTTTTTCTTCTCTTTCTTAACTATCTCTATAACCGGCCTACCCTTATAATATCCGCAGGCAGGACATACCATATGAGATTTTTTGGGCTGTTTGCACTGTGGGCAAATTCCTAAATTAGGCTTAGTTAATTTCCAATGAGTTCTACGTTTTCTTCCTCTTGTTTTTGAATGTCTTCTTGGAGGTAATGCCATTTATTTCCTTCCTTTCATAAAATTAAATTATTTGCAATTACAAGTTTCTTCATTTAAGTTTTTACCACATTTACTACAAAGCCCCTTGCAATTTGAATTACATAATAGACTTGCAGGATACTCTAATATAAGCTCTTCTCGGATTTCATCAGTGATATCTAAATTATGCTCGTTAGGTTCAATAGTATAATCTAGCTGGGATCTAGTTTCAAGCTTCTTTTCAAATTCTTCAAGACAGCGGCCACAAACCATTTTTGCAAAAGCGCATATTTTTAAATCGACGGTAACAGTATCGCCTACCTTATGAAAATCTGCAACAATTTCTATAGGTCTTTCTATTTTGATATGCTCTAAGCTTAAATCCAAAACTGCTGCATCACAGGATTCTTTTACCTTAAGACCTTCATAAGGAATTTTTGTAACAGAAACATTAATACGACTTGCTAAGGTCTTAGTATTTTTAAGCTCTTTAGTTTTAAAATCGCTCATTTTTTTAATTTCTTCTTCAATTCCTTCTCAACATAAGGTGGCAGAAAAGATGATAAATCAGCCCCCAATGCCCCGGCTTCTTTAATTAGATTAGATGAAAGAAAAGAATACTGCTCAGAAGGCATTAAAAATATTGTTTCAATATCCCCGGCTAACCTTCTATTGGTTAAAGCCATTTGGAGTTCGTATTCAAAATCTGAAATCATTCTTAAACCCCGGATAATCACGTGTATATGTTTTTTTCTGGCATAATCTACAACTAATCCATCAAAGCTTTCTACGTTTATATTATCAAAATCTTTTGTTGCTTCTTTAAGCATAGCTACCCGCTCTTCTACGGAAAAAATTGGTTCTTTGTGGGCATTTTTGGCAACTGCAACTGTTATTTCACTCACCACGCCTAAACCCCGCTTGATTAAATCTAAATGACCATAAGTAACAGGATCAAAACTTCCCGGGTAAATTGCTTTCTCGCACATTTCATTTTCTCCTATAAAACGAAAGGATTGTGGTTCCGTATCTCCTTCTTGTATATAAAGATAAGCTCTCTATAGAGTCTTCTAAATTATCATCTTTATAATGTTGGACTATTACGAAACCGTAGGGCTTAACTATAGCATAACTGGCAATTGCAAGCAAGGCTTTTTTGGCCAAATCCTTGTAATACGGTGGATCAAGAAAAACAATATCAAAACTTTTACCTTCATCTGAAAGAAACTTAATCACAGTCAGGGCATCCTTTGCTGCCAAGTCAAAAGACTCAATTCCTAAACTCTTAAGGTTTTCTCTGATTAACTTAACACAGCGGATGTCTTTTTCAGCAAAATACACTTCCCTAGCACCAAGAGATATTGCCTCAATGCCTACAGCTCCGCTTCCGGCGAAAAGCTCAAGAACACCTGCATCTTGGACAAATTCTCCCAAAATATCAAAAGTTGCCTTTCTCACCTTTTGTTCTGTAGGCCTTATACCCTTAGGCATCTTTATCTGTCTGCTACGAAACTTTCCTGATAATATGCGCATCTTTCTCCTTAAGCAGCCATAAGCTTTTCGTATTCAGGAAAACGCTGTTTGACTAATTTTCTAATTTGCAGGTTCTGCTTTTCTTGCAATCCAGGATCATGATGCAAAAGCTTGATCGCTTCTTCCCTGGCTGCCCTTAACGAATGCATCTGAGTTATTGGATTAGCTATTCTTAATTCTGATAACCCACTTTGCCGTTTGCCAAAGAATTCTCCCGGACCCCTAATTAATAAATCTTCCTCTGCAATTGCAAATCCGTCAGTTAATTTAGTGATTGCCTTAATGCGCATAAGCGCGGCTTCGCTTTTAGGATCAGCAATTAATAAACAATGTGATTGATGCTCACCTCTGCCTATTCTTCCGCGCAGCTGATGCAGCTGCGAAAGGCCAAAGCGCTCAGCATGCTCGATAATCATTACGCATGCGTTGGAAACATCCATTCCCACCTCTAAGACAGAAGTTGCAACAAGCATATGGACCTTTCCTTTTTTAAATTCTTGCATAATTTCATCTTGCTGTTTTTGTTTGAGCCTACCGTGGATAAGCCCAACATTGAATTTCTTGAAGACTTTTTTCAGTTCTTTATGCATTTCTTCGGCCGCTTTTAAATCCAAACTATCTGAAACTTCTATTATGGGATAAATAACATAGGCCTGCCTTCCCTGGTTAATCTTTTCTGTTATAAATTCATAAACTTTTTTGCGATCTCCCTCGTCATAAAGTTTTGTTTTTACCGGTAATCTTCCCGGAGGCATTTCATCAATAGAAGAAATATCTAAATCACCGTACACTGTTAAAGAAAGTGTGCGCGGAATAGGCGTTGCCGTCATGATTAAAACATCAGGATTATCACCCTTTTTGGGCAATAAAGCTCTCTGAGAAACACCAAACTTATGCTGCTCATCAATAACAGCCAAGCCCAGGTTCTTGAATGCGAGTTCTTCTTGAATAAGTGCATGCGTACCAATGACAAGATCTATCTTGCCGTCTTTGATTTTTTTATACAATTTTTCTTTTTCTGATGTGCCAATGCTGCTAGTCAATAAGGCAATCGAGATTTTCTTATTCCCAATCTTTAATTTTGTAACTTGTTTTTTTATATTGTCATAATGTTGCTTAGCAAGTATTTCGGTTGGTACCATAAAAGCCACTTGCCAACCACCGGAAATCGCCATTAAAGATGCAAACGTTGCAACCACAGTTTTACCAGAGCCCACATCTCCCTGTAGCAAGCGTTGCATAGGACGGTTGGAAATCATATCATTTTTGATTTCTTCAAGCACTTTTTTCTGAGCAGTGGTTAACTCAAAACCTAAGCATTGTTGAAATTCACTTGAGAGGCTTTCATCCACGCTATGAGAAATTCCTTTTTTCTGCTTTGAGTTCAGCTTGCGCAGTACAACCGGTACTTGATACAAAAAGAAGTCATCAAAAGAAACTCGGTTATAAGACTCTTTTTGCAAACTCTCGTTTTCAGGAAAATGGATGTTTCTTAAACTTTGCGCTAAGTTAAGCAGCTCTCTCCTTTTTCTAATATCATATGATAAAGGATCAACAATCTTAGGTATGTACTCATCAAGACAAAGCTTTACCAACCATCTTAAATATCTTTGCGTTATTCCTTGAGTTAAAGGATATATGGGAACAATTCTTCCCACGCTTAGATTGTCATCATCACTAGTTTCGTCATTTCCACAAGATTCAAATTCAGGCGAATTCAGCTGAAGGCGTTCATCATACTTTTCAACTTTGCCAGAAAGCACTATTTCCTGACCTATATGAAAATAGTTCTCCAAATAAGGCTGATTAAACCAAACTGCGTTAATTTTTCCTGTATCATTTTGCACAAGTACTTCTAAAACACTAAAGCCACGTCTGCGAAATGATCTTCTGACATTTTTGTACAATACCTTCGCCTTTAGCGTTAACTCATCTCCAGGCTGAGCTTCAGATATGGGCTTAAGTTCACGCCTATCCTCGTATCTAGAGGGAAAATAATAAAGCAAATCTATTATAGTTGCAACTCCCATGCGTGCAAAAAGCTGAGCTTTTTTAGGACCCACACCTTTTAAATATCTGATTGATGACTCTAGGTTTTTGTACATTATTTTAAGGGATTTAAGCTTGATTATTTTCTTTTCCTATGAGTTTTTTTATTGAATCAACAACCAGGTTAGGATCAACCTTCATGCATTCAATGTTAATCTCACAGCCGGGCTTTTCACAGGGAGAGCAATTGACATCAGGATTTTGCAAAACAACAGATTTATCAGAATACGGATAAGATCTATCAGGATGCGTAGGACCGAAAAATGCAATAATTGGAATATTTAAATAACTGCCTAAATGAAGGATGCTTGAATCCACACCCAGCAAAGCAAGGGCATAATTTTTCAACAAATAAGCAACTTCTATCATGCTTCTAGTCTTACCTACTAAATTAGTCACGCCACCTTGCATTAGAATATCACCGTAATATTCTCGGTCTTTTTCATCACCAACTATTACCACAGAATAATCAGCCCTTAGCAGCTCTATGACTTTTCTTAAGCAATCTTTATCATAACATTTTATTCGAGAGCGTGATGAACAAGCAATGAATATTGATTTTCTAAGATTTAATCTCTTTAAATATTCCTTCTCTTCGCTATTTAGCGGAAAGCTGCTATTAGTTAATTCTTTATCAGAAGTGAATTTATCAATAAGCGATAAGTATTTTTTTCTAATGTGGAGATTTTTCTCATAGCGTCTGACTATTGGACTGCGAATCTTTGCAGCAGCGATAAACGGCATAAGTGTATTTTTTAAATCAACAAATATGTCAAACTTTCCAAACAAGGAAAATGCGAAGCGCCCCTGATGCAACAAATTCCAACGCTTATCAAAAATCTCAACATTATCTATATAGTTATTGCGTATTAGAAAATCCTTGGTCTGAGGCGAAGCCACTGCAGTAATTTTACTTGAGGGAAAATTTGCTTTAAGCCTATCCAATAATGGAAGTGCCAGGATTACATCACCCACATTTGTAGGAAAAGTTATGGCAATTCTCTTATGCATTTTGAATTCAAGTTAATGCTCAACAGAAATATTTATCTCGGGTTTTGAAACAAGTGTATTGTGAACAGGGCAGTTTTTTATAAAATTGAGAAGTGATTGTTTTCTATTACCCAAATCTACGCCCAGATTAATCTCAGCATTAATTTTGGCAAATCTTAATGGTTTATCTGATGAAATATCGGCTACCACCTTAACAGAAAATCCATCAGCAGCAATCTTAGCATTTTCTAAATATATACGCGCATAAACAGCTATACAGGCACCCAAAGAACCCAAAAAAGCTTCCGCAGGACTCATGCCCTTTTCAGTACCGCCCTTTTCAGCGGATAAGTCTATAACGCACTCATGTTTTTCTGCGCCGACAAGAAACTGCTTATGTTCTTGATGCTTTACTACAACTTCCATTTCTTTCCTCCACTTTACTTAATTAAATATCCTTGGATCTTTTAAGTCGTTTCTCTAATTGAATTCTGTAAGATTTATCAAAAGCGTCTTTAAAATTAAAGATGTTTCTGAAATCATCGATGCTATCTTCTTCGGTTTTTTTCATGATACTTTTTTTAACCATGTTAAAAACAATATTTCCGAAGTCCTCCGTTCCTTTTATTCCCCAGTGCTCAATTACAGTTCTCGCCATAGGACCATATTCATCCAGGGAAAACTTTCTTATTCCTTCCAGGAGCTGCTTGCCGGAAACATGCCCCTTAATCTTCATTTTACGCTGTGTATAAAACAGTGCTCTCATGACAAATTCGTAGGCATCAGGCTTGTAACGCTTATCTTCTTTTATAATTTCATCAACTTTTCTTACGAAGCTATTTTCCATAAAGCTATTTCTATCTTTCTAGCAAATTTTCCCGTGTTTGTATGGACGCTTTTTATTTCTCTTCATTTTCTTTGTAATCTCTTTTTCTATGTCTATTTTTAAACCTCCGCAAAGATCAAATAAACGAATGAAAGTATCAGCCATTTCTTCTTTAAAATTTTCTTTATCCTGTAACCTGTAGGCTTCCATTCCTTCGGCGATTTCTGTAACAATAAGCATAAGCATTTCGCCTACGTTTCTTTCTTCATCCCAGAAACCTTTTTGTTTAGCAATCTTATGACACAATTTAGTTAATCCTTTTACTGTTGCTGTTTCAGCTGACATACATAACCTTTCTTTTATTATTTAGATTTAATTATTAGATTTTTTAAAGCCTTACGAGAACTTTTTGCTGTTTTTTCATTTGAAGCGCCGAAGGTAATCACTGCCATAAGGTCATAACCAGAACTTAAACCAAACAATTTTAAAACTTTTTTCTTCTGATTTAAGATTTCGCCCATCCAGCAAGTTCCCAGTCCTAGATCATGCGCGCAAAGAAGCATATTTTGTATACACGCACCAACTGCAAGAATGTCTTTATCGCGATTATATACGGTTTTGTTATCTAAAAAAACACAGATAGCCACTGGAGCACTTTCTATAACCTCAGAATACTCGGTGCACTGGGACAGACTTATCTTTGCTGCTGTGTCTTTAACAACCAGAAACTTCCAGGGTTGATTATTTAATCCAGACGGTGCCCAGCGTCCTGCCTCAAGGACAGTCTCGATCTGCTTATCGCTAGGAATATCTTTCTTATACTCCCTAATACTTCTTCTTAAGCGTATAGAATTCAACATGCTCATAAAAACTCCTGTAAGGCATTAGGCTAGTATATTATCTCAAAACGAGTCATAAATCAACACATTCGTTTATCATTTAATGTCAAGGACCGGATGTGTTAAGTCTTTGGTAGGTTATTCTTAGAATAGTTATTGTGGTTATTTTTTACAGTAGAATGCCCAATTATCTTAAGAGAGACATCATCTATTATTGAATAAAGGCAAGGAATCACAACAAGTGTAAATCCGGTTGAGAAAAACAGGCCCCAAATAATTGCCAGCCCCATAGGCTTTAAGAACGGATCTCCCCCTCCGATACCGTAAGCAACAGAAACTAACCCGGCGATAGTTGTTACACTGGTCATAATAACCGGCCTAAGCCTCATTTGCCCTGCTTCAACAAGAGAAGCGAAGCGGTCTTTTCCTGATTTCCTTAGTTTGTTAACGAAATCTACTAAAACTATTGAATCATTAACTACAATACCTAATAATCCCACAAGCCCCATAAAGGCAAAGAAGCTTAAAGGTCTCCCATGAAGCAAGAATGCTATGACAACTCCGATTATTCCAGCCGGGATAGCAAACAAAACCAGGATTGGCTGAACCAAAGAGTTAAACATCGCAGCTAAGATTATGAATATAAGCAAAAAGGCAACAGCAAAAGCTCGCAAAAGATTATGGAGCATTTCCATTTGGTCTTCATATTCCCCACCATAGTTAACTGCGTAACCTGGATACTCTTTGCCTACATCTTTAAACTTCTCTTTAAGCATATTATTTACTTTTTGAGATGTAATATTCTTATTATCAACTTGGGCAGTAACCATAATAACGCGCTTTCCATCTAGATGGTCGATTTTATAAATACCTTCTGTTTCTTCGATACGCGCAACTGATTTAAGCGGTATGAGGTTGCCAAATGAGTTAGCAACAAGTATCTTTTCAAATGCCTGTAAATCACTACGGTCTTTTTCAGAGAACCTTACAACCACATTTATTTCTTCTTCTGCCTTGATAGGCTTAACAGCTGTTGCCACGCCCCCTTTAAATGCGTACCTTACAGAAGAAGCAATCTGCCCAATACTTAAATAATATTTTTGCGCCTTCTCTTCATCAACAACTACTTTTAACTGCTTCTTACCAAACTCATATGCAGAAGCAATATCAGAAACACCTTTAATTTCTGATAGAGCATCAATAAATTTTACAGCTATCTCTTCTGAAACCTCAAAATCATCTCCTTTGATACCTACCTCTACAGGTTGCCCTTGTGGAGGACCTTCTTTCTCCATAAAGAAAGTAAGCTTCTCAAAACCTTCAATTTTCTCCAACTGTGGTCTTAGGGAATCTGTTATCTCTTTTGGGCTTCTTTTTCTGTGTTGAGCTGGAGTTAAGAAAATCCTAATTTGTCCCAAATGAGATCCTTTTTTGGCATTAGGGTCAAAGTGTCGCTCTGTTTCAATGCTACCAAGATATGTTCGGTAACTATCTAATTCTGTATCAGGAATAGTTGCCATAAGATCCTCAACCGGAGCCATGAGTCTATTCGTCTCTTCTAAAGGTGTACCTTTTGCCGCCTCGGCCCGTACAAAGAAATATTCAATACCTTCTCCTCCAAACATAACAATCTTCATAAACACTCCGGCAACAAGAATAACAACAATAAATAGCGCTGTCATGCCAGATAGAACTTTATATTTATTAGCTAAAGACCATTTCAGTAGCTTAGTATAACCTGCAACGAATTTCTTATACCATGGTTTGTCTTTTTTCAATAAACGCTTCTTGTTGCCATTTGCCTTTCTTATCTTTACAAAATCAGCTAAGTGAGAAGGCAAAATAATAAATGCCTCAAATAAAGAAGCACCCAGCGCAATCATAACAACAATAGGTATGAAGCGTATAAATCTTCCAATTAGGTCTTGCATAAACAAGAAAGGCGAAAAGGCCGCACATGTAGTAAGAATTGTTGCAGTCACAGGTGCTAAAACTTCACTTGTTCCTTTAATTGCGGCATCTTTAGGTAACATTCCATTTTCTATATATCGATAGACATTCTCAGCCACAATGATACCGTCATCCACAAGCATACCCAACACAATAATCAAACCCAGCATAGTAACAAGGTTGATAGTCCCCCCCATCATCAACATTACGGCAAACGTGGTAAAAAGTGCAATGGGAAGACCTACTGCGGTCATAAGTGCAGGAATAGGGTCTAAGAATAAAAACAGCACCACCACAACCAAAATAAGGCCTATGGCACCATTTGTCTGCACGACCTTAAGCCGTCTTTTTACATAATAAGAGAAATCATTGGTAATGATTATCTCCATCCCCTCAGGAAGCCTATTTTCAAAATGCGCAATAGTCTTTTTAATATCTTTAACGATATGAATGATATCGCCGGATTTATTTTTTACTATTACCATCGAAACTGATCGCACACCATTTATCTTGGTAATATTAATTTCATCCTCAAAAGTATCTATGACGCGAGCAACATCCTTTATCTTCAACCAATTCCCCGCATCATTAGCCCTTATAACAACATCTTTGATTTCTTCAATAGTTGTAAACTCTCCTGTAATTCGTACACTAAACTCATTATCAACGGATGTAATATTCCCTCCGGGGAGGGTGATATTGCGCATCTTTAAGCCTGTTAAAATCTCATCCAAAGAGACGTGATATTCTTTAAGTTTATCCGGATCAACCTCAACCCAAAATTCACGATCACGCCAACCCACTCTTCGAACGTTTGCCACTCCCTCAGTATCAAGAATTAATTCTTCTAGCTCCTCTGCGTATTTTCGCTTCTCTTTTTCTGTAAAATCACCACCCATAGAAATCTCAAGAACAGGAAACTCATCTGCGGTAAGCTCAAAAACAACAGGATCTTCCTCGATCTCTGCTGGCAAATTTCTAACTCTGTCTACCGCCTTTTGGATATCATCAACGATATCATCCTTCTCCCTTGCATCCGGGTCTAAATCTATGCCGATTGTAGAAATGCCTTCTTCAGATTTTGAGGTCATTTCTTTTATTCCGCTTATTCCTTTTAATTCTTTTTCGATTGGTATAGTAACCAATCTCTCAACATCTTCTGCAGGAGCACCGGGATAAGCCGTTGTGATAGTAACAGTATCAAAATCTACCGGTGGAAAAGCTTCTCGTCTAAGCTGAAACATCGAAACTATCCCTATAACAATAATGAATGCTGAAATTAAATTTACAACTAGTGAATTTTTTACTGAAAGCTCTGCAAGTTTCATATTTCTTCCTTAAAATAATTATCTAAAAGTGTATTTTCAGCCACAGCTAAATCAATAAGAGCCAGCTGGTAATCATAAGCAGCCTGCCGAGCTAAAAGCTTCGCTGATAACAAATCATCCTGATAGCGGATTATGGTATCTGTATCTGAACGGCCGTATTTAAATCTCTTCTCTTCCGCCTCTAATTTGTTCTCTTGAATTTGAGCAATTGTTCTTTGTTTAGCTAAGCGATCATAATAAATATTGCAGTTTCTTACCTTATCAACCAAATCAGTAATGATTAATCTCTCAACGCGCTTAAGCGAAACAATTGACTTTGCTTTTTCTAAATCAGCTTTGCTATATTCAGATTTTGCCAAACGATTTTCTAAAGGAAAACTTATCTTTAGACCAACATAAAGCTCAGGATTATCTTCTGTTGTGATAGAATCGATTGCTCCAGAGAAATGGTCATCAATTCCATTCTTGGTAAAAGTTGCTTCAAGATTTATCTCTGGCCATAGATTATTCTTTTTCATAACCAATTGAATCTTTTTAGAATCTGCTGTATTTTTGGCACTTTTATAATCTCGTCTTGCGGCAAAGGCTTTACTTAATGTTTGTTCAATCTCAGCATTTTTTGAAACAGCATCAAAAGCATCACTCGGGATAATATCCGGGACATTCTCATTAAGATTTAAAACAAATTTAAGCTGATTCATGCTATATTGTAAATCATTTTCTGCAAGAAGAATGTCTGATTCTCTCTGTCTTAAATTAGCCTCTGATGCCAAAAGCGCTGGAGTTTCAACCAATCCGTCCTTAACCTTAGATTTATGCAAACCATAAAGTTCCTGAGCTTGTTCAAGCATGCTTGCTCTAATCTCATGAGATTCTAAAGCTAAGACCAGGCGAAAATAGCTTTTTTGGGCTGATGCCAAACTTGATTCGATTAAGTCTAAAGATGTATAGCTAGCATTCTCAATATCAAGCCTGGTTATCTTTATTTTCCCTCGATCGTTTAACCCGAAGAAATTTTTTCCTAATTCCTGAGTTATGCCGATTTTTCCTGCAGATTCATGAGATGGGTTGACCGAAGAAAATGAAGAATTAGTCCATGTCCTATCATTGGTAAAATCCAGATCGACAGTTGTTCCGGTTGGGAGTTTTTTCTTTATGCCAAGATTATATTGATTGTTAAGGCTTTTTGTTCCCGCCAAGGTAGATGAAGTTTTCAACTGATTATCCTTATATTTAATTTCAGCATCAATTACAGTATCGAATATAGATTTTTCTTTATCTAGGTCTGTTTGTTTAATCTGAGCATCAAACTTAGCTAGCTGAATATCAAAATTGTTTTCTAAAGCAAGATGACTTACTTCGTCTAAGGATAGCACATAGGAAGACGGTGGTAATTCTTCAGCGCTTAACGCTCCCTGGAGAGCACACGCTGCAACTAAAACAAATATTTTGAATAAACTTTTCTGCTTCATTTTCTCTTCTCTGCCATTTGAATTATCTTCTTTATTATTGCCAAAAAAGACTCTCGCTCATTTGGTTCAAGCAACACAAGCATTGATTTCCAGCGTTTCTGAATACGCAAAAAAACATTTTTAACCTCCACCACTCCTTTATTAGTTAACTTAAGCCTAATTACCCTTCTATCATTCTCATCAGGCAGCCGTAATAAATAATGATCCCTTACCAACCTATCTACTACTCCGCTAATTGTGGGAGCAGAAACCCGCATCGCTTTACTTAATTTACTCGTGGTTGTTTCATTTTGTTCATATGTTGCAAATAAAACTGCGACCTGAGACATGGTAAGATGCCGCGGTAGTATAAAACCTGTCTGCATAGTCCTCATCCACTGGGGGGCAATTAATGATATCTCTCTTGCTATTCGCTCCACTCTATCCATTTTTCCTCCTTGGGGATTAAATTAGCTGGGCTAACTATTAGCTTAGCTATATTAAATATTAGCATAACTAACTAATATTGTCAAGTAAGTATTTTTATTTAATTATTTCGGCGGGTAGGCAAAAAAATAAAAGGTAAGACACTTTCAGCTTTTAGTTAGCATAGACTTTGATGTTGTGCCTTACCTTTTTGCTAGTTTAACCTGGTTGTATAATCTAAATTAATTAATTCTCTGTTACCACTACATCATCATAATAATGTTTATCTCTTCTGGAAACGACTCCTATCTTCCCCCTTTCAATCCTTTGAGAACTTGTATCTTCATGCATCAATATTGTAGCATCAGCCTCATTTTGATCTTCTCTCCAGATCTTACCTATGAGGGCTATTTCGTTAGCTAAGGTACGTGCTTCCACTTTAAAGTTATACCAAACATCGTCATCCATGGTATACGGTGTGTAGGTAAGCACTCCACCACCTTGAGGATGGCTTCTGGATAATTCTACATATCCGGCATTTCTTCCCTTGTGCTTGAAAGTATAATGCTGATTTTCTGCAGTATAGTAGAATTCCAGACCTACCCATCTTCCATCAGGGTCGAATGTAAAACTGTTGGTCTTCTTTATCTTTGCTTGATAAACATAATCAGACCAATTTTCATCACCTGCAGAACTCCAACCAGCAGCTGTCATTAAAGATGAATACACAAGATTTCCATTATCATTTGCAATATCAAAATGATCTGGATGATCCGGTGTCCAACCATCTGCATTGCCGTCTTCGAAATCGTCGGTGAAGATTTCTCCACCTGGCGGTGGCGGAGGCGGACTTCCTGCTGTAGGAGTTACTACTACATCATCATAATAATGTTTATCTCTTCTGGAAACGACTCCTATCTTTCCCCTCTCAATCCTTTGAGGACTTGTATCTTCATGCATCAATATTGTAGCATCAGCCTCATTTTGATCTTCTCTCCAGATCTTACCTATGAGGGCTATTTCGTTAGCTAAGGTACGTGCTTCCACTTTAAAGTTATACCAAACATCGTCATCCATGGTATACGGTGTGTAGGTAAGCACTCCACCACCTTGAGGATGGCTTCTGGATAATTCTACATATCCGGCATTTCTTCCCTTGTGCTTGAAAGTATAATGCTGATTTTCTGCAGTATAGTAGAATTCCAGACCTACCCATCTTCCATCAGGGTCGAATGTAAAACTGTTGGTCTTCTTTATCTTTGCTTGATAAACATAATCAGACCAATTTTCATCACCTGCAGAACTCCAACCAGCAGCTGTCATTAAAGATGAATACACAAGATTTCCATTATCATTTGCAATATCAAAATGATCTGGATGATCCGGTGTCCAACCATCTGCATTGCCGTCTTCGAAATCGTCGGTGAAGATTTCAGGCTGCGATGTGTTTATATTGTAAATATTAACCAGAATTTCATGAGGTTGACTCCAGATACCTTTTTTATCCAAAGCAAGCGCCTTCAATGTGTAGGTGCCATTTGAATATTCAGTTGTATCAAATAAAAAGGAGTAATATCCTGACAAGGGATGGTAGATCCTGTTTAAGGCTTGATCGTTCAGCCAAAAATCAACATAAAGGATTCCGTCAGGATCATCGGCAGATGCTGAAATCAAAACAGAATCACCAGAAATAGTCTGACCATCTTGCGGTGTTACAATCTCACACGTAGGGATACCAGTTCCGTTTTCTACAATTACAGGATGATCTATACTTCCCACCGCACCCCGATCATCTTCAGCGGTTACCGTTATTATTCTCTCTCCGTTACCAACAGTTGTTGTATCCCAGACAAAAACCCAATATCCAGGACCAACGGGATCAGTTAGAATCTGCTTCTGATCACCGTCAACAAATAGCGTGGCGTGATCAATTTCATCTCCGTCCGAATCAGTTATGTAAGCAACCACATAAGACGCAGTTCCAGATACAACTGAATGTGCTGCAGGATAAGGAATGGCTATAACAGGAGGTTCGTTAGGCTCTGCAGAATTATTTACTTCAACCGTGACGGTATCGTTTGAACACAATCCTCCGTTGTCACATGCTTTGGCCCTTACATTGTAAGTGCCGTTGGGAAATTCCCCTCCTTCTGTCTCCCATAAATAGGTATAAGGCAAATCCCAATCTCTATGATATGGTACGTCATTAATATAAAACTGCACATAATCTATCTCTCCGTATTCTCCGGGATCATCATCCCAGGCGTCTGCTTCAACCGGGACATCACCAGAAACAATATCTCCGTTTTCTGGAGTGATGATATCGACGTTGGGTGGGTTATTTTGACTCTGTCCGCCATCGAGCTCAATTACAAATTCGTCAATAATGTCACCTTCATGAGTGACATATTGAAAGATTGCATCGGTATCATCAACATCAACTAACATTGCTCCGTATTCTGGACTTTCCGCTGGTTGTGGATAACATACCTGACTTCCAGGAATTGGATTGCCGCACTCGCGGTAAGCACCACCACCTGTGCCAGCCACTACATAAGTGACATCATCTCTTTCCACTCTTTCATAAATATGGTTATGTCCGGTTATCACAACATCAACACCCCACTCATCAAATGGCCATTGCATGTATGTAATAGACCCATGTCCTCCAGAAGAATAAGGCGAATGGTGAAAAGAAACTACCTTCAGAGGCATTTCTGATGATTGAAGCGCATTTTGCAACCACTGACCTTGAGTTGAATTAGCTGAAGTTCCGTCAGGCTCATGCGTATCACTATTAACCATAAAGAAATGGACCGGACCAAAAGTAAAATCATAATAACGATCATTTCCTAAATCGAAGAAATCAAGGTAGGCTGTTGGATTTCCGCTACACTCATCATAATCATGATTTCCTAAAGCCGGGAAAAACCGATTTATATCAGAAGAACCACTTCCGTATTGACCATTATACGGCTTGATAAATTCTTCATAGTATTTTCCAACGCGCCTATCATACGTTGTGTAGTCACAACCACCACCTTGTCTATTGTCTCCAGAAGTGACGACTATATGAGGATCCCAGCTTTTTACGCGATTAGCCACTCTTTCTTCGCCAATATTATCAACGCCAAAGTCTGTAATAAGCGCAAAGGTTAGTTCTTCTAAAACACACTCAGAGCTGCACCCGTCACCATTTTGGATGTTTCCATCATCGCATTGCTCACCTTCTTCAATAGTACCATTACCACACTCAATAGGTGGAGGTGCACCACCTTCTCCCGTAACTAAAGTTGTAATACTTCTTGGTGTCAGGGTTAAATTTAAAGAGCCTGACGAAATCGGCATATCACCCATATCGACAAATGTCTGCTGGCTCTGATCTGTTTTATATCGGCGAGCTGAATCAAATCCGCTTAAACCAGAAATGCGCAGCGGTTTACTTGAACTACTTTTATTTACAATATGAATTACAATGCTTCCTGTTGGCGTAAAATATGCTGCAGACACAATATTGTTATCCGTCACAGATAAATCAGCATCAACTCTACGAGATCCCACAGGCAAGTGATTAAAGAAATGTTCGAAAATATATGATCTGGGTCCTCTCTCACCACCATACCTATCTCCACAGTTATTATCACCAATATTCGGTATAAGCATTGAAACATCTTCTCTTAAAAGATAAATATATTGAATAAGCATCTCCCAAGCATAATACCAGGTATGTGGCTCTCTACAGTAACCTGCCATCTCTGAATCATATATAGGAAGATTCAAACCAACGTGACTCATGCGCTCTCTAACATTGCGAACATTTTCTAATGCCTGTTCATAATGCCCCGATGTCATGGTGTATGAATGAAAATCAACCGCACCAAGATATGAACGTGCTACAGGGTCATCAAGTGTTGGCTGCAACATGCTAACCATTTCCGAAGGATGCGGTGTAGTAGGAGCAACTATTTTTGTTTGGATATTATGATGCTCGAACATTTCACCAGTCGCTCTAATCATATCATGAAGCGCATCTCCAGAAATACGCCATCCCCATTTCCAATAGGCTCCGGGAGCTGGTTCATTTGCAACGCTGATTGTTGGAATGGCATCTTCATCTAACCCATAGTGCTGCTTTGCATACAAAAGAAAAGCAGCAATGTGCTCGGCTGCTTCATTTTCCATACCTGGTCTTAAACGTTTGTTTTCCCAATCACCTGAATATTCCACCATCCATTCGGGATAAAACCACATAGAAGGTGTAAATTTTATTCCACGGGATTGATGGAGCTGACGCATGATTGATAGATTCTCGTCCCAGCGCGTATCAAATTCAAAGTTCGACCAATTGATATTATATGGATCATTATTATCATTGGATGGTTCAATACTAGGAAACGACCATGGCCTCTCAGTTCCCACGGTAAATCGCATATATTCAATATCAAGATCTGAAGGCAAATCTCCTGCATGATTCAGGGTAAACTGGTCGCTCCAAGAGCCAAAACCCTCGATTTCAGCATGCTGATTATTTCTATTGATTTGAAGCGTAGGTTCGGCGCTAACTGCAGAGACAAAGAAAATTGAAACGGCAAAAACAGCTATGAAACTTAGAGCTTTGTGATAATTTGTTAACCGTGGCATATTAATCCTCCTTTTAGAATGAAAAAGCCGAGTTGCTTTTTCGGCAGCTCGGCTATCTAAAAGAAGGATAAAATCATTTCCTATAATTCACTAAGAGCCGAATTCTCTAGGCTGACCCTTCCCAGATCCGTGGCTTTGCGCCCTCACCTCTCAGCGAGTTTGCCCATCACGATTAGTGTTCGTGATGCCCCTTTGGGGTTTTCGGTAAATTAACTAATTTATTTTAAAGAACATTACAGTTACGAAAAATATTAAACGAAATTTCATATTTTTCATATTTAGTATAATAAACTACCTCAAGCTGCAATGTTCTTATCCGGTAGGAAAAATTAATAAAAAAAACCAAGCTACTTTCTTCGGTAGCTCGGCTATCTAATCAAGAATGGGTAATTTCAATTGTCGCGATTCTAGGCTGACCCTTCCCAGATCCGTGGCTTTGCGCCCCCGCCTCTCGACGAGTTTGCCTTTATCGGATTTATGCACTTAAAATATAGCACAAAAAAAACGAAAAAACAAGGTTATTTCAGCTATTACAGGGAAACGGTTTCTTTTAAATAAAAAAACCCGCTTTATTTGAGCAAATAAAACGGGTTAATAAAAAGGAGCATTGACTTACTCTCCCGTAGCCTTGCGACTAGAGTACCATCAGCCCTGAGGGGCTTAACTGCCGTATTCGAAATGGGAACGGGTGTTTCCCCCTCGGTATAAACACTCCAATTAAATTTAAATAATTACATAGTGAAAAAAACTTAAACAGAAAGCCGATTGGCAGATTAGTACTGGTCAGCTGAAAGCCTTACGGCTCTTACACACCCAGCCTATCAAGGTCGTAGTCTTCAACCTGCCTTCATCCCGATAAATCGGAAAGGGATATTCCGTCTTGAGGCGAGCTTGGCGCTTATATGCCTTCAGCGCTTATCTCTTCCGAACATAGCTACCCAGCCTTTACCCTTGGCAGAATAACTGGAACACCAGAGGTTCGTCTCTCTCGGTCCTCTCGTACTAGAAAGAGCTCCCCGTCAAATATCCTACGCCCACATCAGATAGAGACCGAACTGTCTCACGACGTTCTAAACCCAGCTCGCGTACCCTTTTAACCGGCGAACAGCCGGACCCTTGGGACCTTGTACAGCCCCAGGATAGGATGAGCCGACATCGAGGTGCCAAACAGCGCTGTCGATATGAACTCTCGAGCGCTATTAGCCTGTTATCCCCGGAGTACCTATTATTCGTTGAGCGATGACCGTACCACACGGAATCACCGGATCACTAAACCCTACTTTCGTATCTGGTCGTCCTGTCGGACTTTCAGTTAAGCTGACTTCTACTTTTGCATTCCACAGGCGATTGCCGACCGCCTTGAGTCAACCTTTGGGCCCCTTCGTTACCTTTTAGAAGGGAACCGCCCCAGTCAAACTGCCCGCCTGGCACTGTTCTCTGACGGGTTTCACCATGCAGAGTTAGAATCTTAGTACGATAAGGGTGGTATTTCACTGATGGCTCTGCTCCAGCTAGCGCCGAAACTTCAAAGCCTCCCACCTATACTACACAGACCGGACCAAAATCCAATACCAGGTTACAGTAAAGGTTCCGGGGTCTTTCCGTCTAGTCGCGGGTAACCGGCATCTTC
>CAYOSQ010000003.1:0-252147 GCA_964406665.1 uncultured Planctomycetia bacterium
GGAAAAGGAATTAACGGAATTTTAGTGAGCCACTAGCTCATCCGGTAGAGCACCGCCCTTTTAAGGCGGGTGTGCCGAGTTCGAGTCTCGGGTGGCTCACTAATAAATCCTTGGGCGAATGGTCCTGTTGCGCAGGACTACCGCCAAAAGGTTTTAGGGCGGATGGCGGAATTGGTATACGCGCATGCCTTAGGAGCATGTGCCGCAAGGCGTGGAGGTTCAAGTCCTCTTCCGCCCACAAAGAAACCACGATAATCTTTTGCGGGAGTAACTCAGTTGGTAGAGTACAACGTTGCCAACGTTGAAGTCGCGGGTTCGACCCCCGTCTCCCGCTTTTTTTGAATACACTTCTTAATTGTTAATAGTAAATAAAGATTTTAATTTTGGGAGGAATTTTAAATGAAGATAATGGATTTCTTAAGCAAGAAAGCCACAACCACTGAGCTTAAATCTAGTGATAAAGAAAGCATAATAAAAGAATTGGTTAATTTGTTGATTAATGCCGGAGAGATAGACTCGCGTAACAGGAAAAAGACAATGGATATCTTGATGGCGAGAGAGTCTTTAGGGTCTACGGCAATTGGACAGGGCATAGGCATACCTCACGGAAAATCTGATTGCGTGGGAAAGCTTGTTGCCGCTTTTGGGCTTTCTAGGGGAGGAGTTGATTTTGATTCGCTAGACGGAGAGCCGGTTCATATATTCTTTTTGTTAATTGCCCCGCAAGATACTACAGGACCGCATTTGAAGGCTTTGGCAAGAATTTCTCGATTACTTAAAGATAAGTATCTACGAGAACAACTTAGGCAAGCAAAAGATCCAAAAGAGATAATCAAAATCATAATAAGAGAAGATGAAAAAAAGATTTAAAGTAAGATTTAATATAAATTCTTTATTTAAGTGGCTTTATCCCGGAATGAAGATAAAACGCTGGATAATGGTATCTTTATTCGGTGTTTTTATGATAGGCATTGGAACGGCTATTTATTTATCTGAAATTGTAGCAGCACTAAAAATGGTTAGCCTGTTTACCATTATTTTCGGCGTGGTGCTTACTATAGTTGGAATGGTGAAACTAATCAGGTCATTGGTATTAGCATTTGCTCCTAGAAGAGATAAAGATATTATTGATATTTTATACAAAAAAATGCATCTTGAACGAGGCCCGAAAATCGTAACGGTAGGAGGCGGCACCGGACTTTCTATGCTACTGCACGGACTTAAACAATACACGAGTAATATTTCTGCAGTTGTAACGGTAGCTGATAGCGGTGGTAGTTCCGGTAGGCTAAGAGAGCAATTTGATGTTTTACCTCCTGGGGATATTCGTAACTGTCTAGTTGCTTTAGCTGATGCAGAGCCTCTAATGCAGAAACTTTTTCAATTTAGATTTAGCAAAGGTGCTGGTTTAGAGGGGCATAATTTTGGCAATCTTTTTATTACAGCTATGACTAGGTTAACAGGAGATTTTGAATTAGCAATTAAAGAATCCAGCAAGGTTTTAGCAATTAGAGGTCAGGTAATACCATCGACTTTAGATAATGTGTCATTGGTTGCAGAATATGAAGATGGTTCGATAATTGAAGGAGAAGATCAGATACCTAAAAAAAATCTTCCTATTAGAAGGGTATTTCTGAAACCAGATTCACCTGCAGCTACTGAAGAAGCAGTCAGGGCAATTGACGAAGCAGAAATTATTGTTTTAGGCCCGGGAAGTTTATACACAAGCATTATTCCTAATTTACTTGTTAAAGATATTGCCAAGGCAATTATTGCCTCCAAAGCCGCTAAAGTATATGTTTGTAATGTTATGACTCAACCCGGAGAAACTGATGGTTACACTGCATCAAAGCATATTGAAACTATTGTTTCGCATTCTGCTCCTGGAATTATAGATTATTGCGTTGTCAACGTTGCTAAGGCTTCATCAGACTTGCTTTCTAGATACAAGGAAGAAAATGCTTATCCTGTTGTTGCAGATTCTGATAAAATTCGGAAATTAGGATATAAAGTAATTGAAGAGAGAATTATAGATTTGGCAGATTTCGTTAGACACGATTCTGTAAGACTGGCTAGAACAATTGCAAATCTTGTTGCGCGAAACAAAAACGGAAGAAAATGATAAATCTTCTTATGGCAATACATTGTCATCAGCCTGTAGGTAATTTTGATAACGTAGTAGAAGAGGCGTATCAAAAATCATATTTGCCTTTTATCGAATTGCTTGAGAAACATCCTAAGGTTAAATTATCATTACATTATTCTGGTTATTTGATTGATTGGTTTGCAAAACATCATCCTGATTTTTTGAAAAGAATAAAAAGCATGGTTAAGAATTCTCAGGTAGAAATATTAGCTGGAGGTCATTTCGAGCCGATATTTTCTATGATACCTGAAAGAGATGCCATTGGTCAGGTTCGAATGTTAAAAGATGCAATAAGAAAAGCATTTTCTCAGGAGCCAAATGGTGCTTGGTTGGCCGAGAGAGTATGGGAGCCAAAATTGCCGGCTGTTCTTTCTCATGCGGGGATTAAATTTACTATTATTGATGATTCGCATTTTTCTGCTTTAAGTGAATTTAGTGCAAAGGAAAAAAACTCAAAGTTTAATCCTGACGATTTAAATGGTTATTATATTACTGAGGAGTTAGGTGAAAAAGTATTTATTTTTCCCGGTTCAGAAAAATTAAGATATTATATGCCATTTAAGTTACCTCAGGAGACAATTAATTATTTGAGAGAAAACAACCGTAACGGCACTGATAAAACAATTACTTTTGCAGATGATGGAGAGAAGTTTGGTCTTTGGCCCGGAACCAATAAATGGGTTTATGAAGAAAAATGGCTAGATAATTTTTTTACTGCTCTTGAGCAAAATAGCGACTGGATACGTTTATGTACATTCTCGGAACATTTAAAGAATAATAAACCTACAGAAAGAATTTATTTATCTTGTGCTAGCTATAGAGAAATGTTGGAGTGGTCAGGAGGATTTTTTAGAAATTTTCTTATAAAATATCCTGAGGCTAATAATCTACACAAAAAAATGCTATACGTAAGCAATAAAATTTCTTCGGTTGAAAATAATAACAATACAACTGCTAAGAAAAAGACGTTATCTAAAGAATTAACTCAAGCGCGGCGCCATCTTTATATGGGACAGACTAATGATATTTATTGGCACGGAGTTTTTGGAGGTCTTTATCTGAATCATTTACGACTTGCTGTGTCAAAGCACCTAATCGAAGCAGAGAAGATAGTCGACAAAATTATGAATGATAAGACATGGCAGAAAATCGAAACTGTTGATTATGATTGTGACGGCAGCGAAGAGGTTATTTTTAATACCGATAAGTTAAATACAATTTTTAAGCCATCAAGTGGTGCAGTATTATCCAGCTGGGATTATCGTGAAAGACCTGCTAGTTTAATCAATACTTTACATCGTCGCTATGAATCGTATCATGAAAAAATAAAAGAGTCTTTCAATGATGATAAAGAAGAAAAACAACACGATGGTCAGCCGGCAAGCATACATGATGTAACCGAAATTAAACAAGACAATTTAGATGATGCGCTTATTTATGATAAATATAATCGATATTGTTTAATTGATCATTTCTTAAGCAAGGAAGATAATTTAAAGGATTTTGAAAAGTTATCTGCACAAGATAAGTTTGATTGTGTTAGAAAAGCATATGATTTTGATATAAAGAAAAATAAAGGTAAAGGAAAAGTTGCTTTCAACAGAAATTGTAATTCCCAAAATAGTTCTTTGCAGCTAAAGAAAGTAATAACAATTGATAAAGCGTGTTTAAATGTTTCTTATAACATCAAGAATTTAAATGAACATGTTTTTTCTTCTCGGTTCGGGATAGAGTTCAATTTTTCAGTTTATGACCCAAAGTTTGTTAAGGCAAGAGAAAGAAAATCAATTGATGGTTTTTCTATTAGCGATTCCTGGAACGGTTTGAAGATAGATTTTAAATCTAGCAACAAATTTAATCTTTGGAGTTATCCCGTCGAGACAGTTTCTCAAACTGAGGGAGGTATTGATAAAGCTTATCAGAATCTCTGTTTATTGGTTTGGTGGGATCTAGATGTTAAAAAAGACAGTAATTGGGAATCAAACATAGGAATCGAAATAAATTAATTAGTATGCCAAAAATTATAAAGAGAATAATAATTAATAATAGTCAAGGGTTGCATGCTCGTCCGGCAGCAAATTTCGTTCAGCTAGCAAATAAGTTTGATGCCAATATTGTTTTAAAGAAAGACGGTGATTCTGTAAGTGGAAAATCGATAATGGGTATTTTAATGCTGGCTGCTGAAAAAGGTAGTGAAATTGAAATTGAAGCAAATGGTGAGGATGCCCAGCAGGCAGTTTTAGAATTAGAGGAGCTAGTGAGCAAAGATGAATAGCGAAATAATATTAAAAGGTATTCCTGCTTCTCCGGGAGTTGCTATTGGTCCTGCATTTTTGTTTGGCAGAGAAGATTTTGTTGTTTCTCCTAGAGGAATTACAGAATCTGAAGTTTCTACTGAAATCGTCAGGTTTGAAGAATCTTTAATCAAAACTCGACACGAGATTATTGAAATACAAAAAAAGATCGAAGAGCAGATGGGTACGGAACATGCGGAGATTTTTGATGCTCATCTGTTGGTTTTAGAAGACCGCATGCTTATTGAAGATGTAATTACTCATGTTAAAAAAGACAAGCTCTGTGTTGAATATATATTTTCTGAGGTATTAAAGAAATACGTAAATGTTTTCTCTCGCATAGAAGATGAGTACTTAAGAGAAAGAATCACCGATATAAATGATGTAGGAAAGAGAATCTTAAGGAATTTATTAGGAGAAAAAAGGCAAGTAGTAAGTAGCATGCAGGATCAATTTATTCTTATCGCTCATGATTTAGCTCCTTCTGATACTGCAACCATGCATAAGAAAAATGTTATAGCTTTTATTACAGATATTGGTTCGCGTACATCGCATACTGCTATTATGGCTAAATCTCTAGAAATTCCTTCTGTAGTAGGTTTAGAAACAGCCACCCTTAAGGTTAAAGATGGCGATATTGTTATTGTTGATGGTAGGGGTGGATTGGTAATTGTTAATCCTGCTAAAGAGACACTAAGCAAATATAAGAGCGAACGGCAGAAATTTGTTAGTCAGAAGGATAGATTTTTAAGTTTGAAGGATTTGCCTGCTGAGACCCCTGATGGAAGAAAGGTAGACTTAGTGGCTAATATAGAATTACCCGAGGAGATTCCTTCAATCATTGATCATGGTGCATTTGGGATTGGATTGTACAGAACAGAATACTTCTATATGAATAGAGTTGATTTGCCTACAGAGGAAGAGCAATATGAGGCATACAAGCACGTTGCCGAAGCAATGCTTCCCCATAGTGTTGTTGTAAGAACTTTAGACTTAGGTGGAGATAAGTTCGTGTCCAAGCTGCAAGTTCCCAAAGACATGAATCCTTTCCTTGGATGGAGGGCTATCCGCTTTTGTCTGGCTAGACCCGATATTTTCAAGGTGCAATTAAGAGCAATATTGAAAGCTTCTGCGCATGGAAAATTAAAGCTAATGTATCCTATGATTTCTGGTATAGAAGAACTGCGTCAGGCAAATGTAATACTAGATGAAGTGAGGAAAGAATTAAAGAAAGATAAAATAGCTTTTGATGAAAAAATGGAAATTGGCGCAATGATAGAAGTACCGTCTGCGGCGCTTACAGCAGATATTTTAGCAAAGGAGGCTGATTTTTTCAGTATCGGAACCAATGACTTAATTCAGTATGCCCTAGCAATTGATAGGACAAACGAAAAAATTGCTTATTTATATGAGCCGGCACACCCAGCTGTTTTAAAGCTCATTAAAAATATTATTGATGCTGGGCATGCTGCAAAAATTTGGGTAGGCATGTGCGGTGAAATGACAGAAGAACCTGCCTTAGCACTTATATTGCTGGGGTTGGGCCTGGATGAATTTAGCGCATCGTCTGTTACTGTTCCCCAGTTAAAGCAACTTTTTAGAAATACAAGCTATAAAAAAGCTCAAGAGATTGCTAAGAAAGCTCTAAGCTTATCTACGGTAAAGGAAGTAGTGGATTACAGTAGGGGAGAACTTAGAAAGATAGCTCCTGAATTACTTGGGTCGGAGGGCTAAAGTTTTTTGATATGAAAGTTTTAATCATGGCAGCTGGCTATGGAACAAGGTTGTATCCTTTAACAAAGGATACTCCCAAGCCACTTTTAAAAGTGGGCAACCAGCCTATGATAAATCATTTAGTAGATAAGATTTTAGCTCTTGATGGAGTAAGTGAGATTATAGTTATTACTAATGAGAAGTTTTATAAGGTTTTTCAGGATTGGTTAAATAGCAACAAAAAGAATTGCAATAATATTTCTATTGATATAATTAACGATGGCACCACAACTCCTGAAAATAGGTTGGGTGCAATTGGGGATATTCATTTTGCAATTAAAGAAAAATCAATTAAAGAAGATACGCTTGTTATTGGTGGAGATAATATCTTTGATTTTGATTTAAAAGAGTTCGTCGAGTTCGCAAAGTCAGTTAGGCCGAAGAAGTCTTTGGGATTTGTTGATATCAAAGACAAAGAAAAGGCACATAATTTTGGTGTTGCTGAGCTTGATGAAAATAAAAAAGTAGTTTCTTTCGAGGAGAAGCCACAAAGCCCTAAGTCAAGTTTAGTGGCGATGTGTTTATATTTCTTACCGAAGGAAAATTTGCATCTTGTCGCTGAATATATTGAGAAACATGTTAAAAATCAGGATGAGAAAGATACGTCGGGGACGTATATTAAGTGGTTGTATAAAAGGGAAGATGTTTTTGGCTTTGTGTTTCAGGGGCGTTGGTATGACATAGGTCATATCGATTCTTATAACGAAGTGCAGAAATATTTTTAGAATTTTAACCTTAAAGAAGGAGGTTTGTTTTGAAAGGGCAATATTTCGTAACATCTGAGTCAGTAGGAGAAGGACATCCGGATAAAGTCTGTGACCAAATTTCGGATGCAGTGTTAGATGATGTTTTAAGGCAGGATCCTAAAGGTAGGGTAGCGTGTGAAACTTACGTTACCATGGGTTTGATTATTGTAGGAGGAGAAATTACGACGAAAGCTTTCGTTGATACACATAAATTAGTCCGTAGGACTCTTACAAACATAGGCTATACTCATCACAAATACGGATTTTGCGCCGAGACCTGTGCAATTATTGATTCTATTAACAGTCAGTCTCCGGATATCGCACAAGGTGTTGATGCCGGTGGTGCTGGAGATCAGGGTTTAATGGTTGGTTATGCATGTTCGGAAACCAAAGAATTAATGCCTCTTCCGATTATGCTTTCTCATAAATTAGTGAAAAAGGTTGCTGAAGTAAGGAAAAGCAATGTATTAAAATATCTCGGACCAGATTGTAAGTCTCAGGTAACAGTTGAGTATTATGATGATGAACCAAAAAGAGTAGAAGCTGTTGTATTAGCTTGTCAACATACTGAAGATATTTTGGATTTTACCGGTAAAAAGATTACTAGAAAAGCTCGACAAGAAATAATTGATACTATAGCAAAGCCTGTGCTGAAAGGTTATATTGATAATAAAACTAAGTTTTATATTAATGAAACCGGAAAGTTTGTTGTAGGAGGTCCTCAGTCTGATACAGGTATGACCGGTAGAAAGATAGTTGTTGATACCTACGGTGGTATTATTTCTCACGGTGGCGGTGCATTTTCGGGAAAAGATCCATCTAAGGTAGACCGTTCGGCAACTTATATGGCAAGATACGTAGCTAAGAATATTGTAGCTAGTGGAATTGCTAAAAAGTGTGTTGTTCAATTAGCCTATGTAATAGGAAGAGCAGATCCTGTTAGTGTTATGATTGATACGCAAGGTACTTCTGATATTCCTTCTCAAAAGATTGAGAAACTAGTAAGAAAAGTTTTTGATCTTACTCCTAGGGGTATTATTAAAACGCTTAATCTTCTTCGCCCAATTTATGGAGTTACTGCTGCCTATGGTCATTTTGGCAGAAACGGCAGCACATTTACTTGGGAGAAAACTGATAAGGTTAATGCTTTAAGGAAGGGTATCAAATGAAATACGACGTAAAAGATATAAAATTAGCAAAAAAAGGAAAATTGAGAATCGAATGGGCACGGAAAAATATGCCTGTGCTACGCTTAATTGAAGAAAGATTCAGAAAACAAAAGCCTCTAAAGGGCATAAAGATTGGCGCATGTCTTCACGTTACTACCGAGACAGCTAATCTTATGATTGCTTTAAAAGCAGGTGGCGCACAGCTAGCATTATGTGCTTCAAACCCGTTATCTACCCAAGATGATGTTGCAGCTTCCTTGGTTAAAGATTACGGCATAAGTACCTTTTCCATTAAGGGAGAAGATACTAAAACGTATTATAGGCATATAAATGCTACATTAGACATAAAACCCAATATTACTATGGATGATGGGGCAGATTTAGTTTCTACTATTCACGGTAAAAGAAAAGATCTTATAAAGAATATTTTTGCCGGCACAGAGGAAACTACCACAGGTGTAATCCGATTAAAAGCACTTGAGGAAAAGGGAAAACTTATGCATCCGGTAATTGCGGTTAATGATGCCTGTACAAAACATTTTTTCGATAACAGGTATGGAACCGGTCAGTCTACGATTGACGGGATGATCCGTGCTACAAATAGATTAGTTGCAGGAACAAATTTTGTTGTCTGTGGTTATGGTTGGTGTGGTAGAGGTGTTGCCATGCGCGCACAAGGCTTGGGTGCTAAAGTTATCGTCACCGAAGTCGATCCACTAAAGGCAATTGAAGCCAATATGGATGGATTTGAAGTTATGCCCATAGCTAAAGCGGCAAAAGTTGGTAATTTCTTCGTAACTGTAACAGGAGATATCGCTGTTATTAGAAGAGAGCATTTTGCAAAAATGAAAGATGGAGCCATCATAGCTAACTCAGGACATTTTAATGTAGAGTTAGATATAGAGGCATTGAATAAAATGAGTAAGGCAAAGAGGCAGATCCGTGAATTCGTCGAAGAATATACTTTAAGAAATGGTAGACGAGTTTATCTTTTAGCAGACGGCAGGTTAATAAATCTGGCTGCTGCCGAAGGCCATCCTGCTTCTGTCATGGATATGAGTTTTGCTAATCAGGCACTTTCTGCCGAATACGTTGTTAAGAAGCATAAGGTGCTTGAGAAAAAAGTATACAGCGTCCCAGAGGTTCTAGACAAAAGAATCGCTGCTTTGAAGTTGAAATCTTTAGGTATCAAAATCGATACCTTGACTAAGCAGCAGAAAGAATATCTGGCAAGCTGGGAGATGGGAACTTAAGTTTTTAAGTTAAGAAAATGGCGATTAAAAGAATCGGATTATTAACAAGTGGTGGCGATGCCCCAGGCATGAACGCTGCAATCCGCAGTGTTGTACGCTGTGCTTTATACCATAAACTTGAAGTTATGGGTATATATAGAGGATACGCAGGATTACTTAATGAAGAACTCGAACTTTTAAACCATCGCTCAGTTTCTAATATACTTAATCGCGGAGGGACTGTTTTAAAGACTGATCGATCTGATGAGTTTAAAACCGAGCAAGGACAGAAGAAAGCAGTTGATATTATCAAGAAGAATAAAATTGACGCTTTGGTTTTAATCGGAGGAGATGGAACCTATGCCGGTGGTGGTATGTTAACCAAAAAATGGGGAGTACCGTGCGTGGGAGTTCCGGGAACAATCGACAATGATATATGCGGGACCGACTTCACCATTGGTTCTGATACCGCTGTTAATACTGCGCTGGAGGCAATTGATAAAATCCGCGATACTGCAACTAGTATGGAAAGAATATTTGTTACTGAGGTTATGGGTAATAAATCCGGATATATTGCTATGCAGGTTGCCTTAGGCGGTGGGGCAGAGGATGTTCTTATTCCCGAGATGAAATTCGACGTGGATAAGATGTGTGAAGATGTAAAGCAAGGTCATAATCGGGGAAAAATCAGCTGGATAATCATAGTTTCAGAAGGTGCAGCAAAAGCAGAAGATGTAGCTAAAAAGATTTCTGATAAAACAAAATTAGAAACCCGCGTAACTGTTCTTGGGCATATTCAAAGAGGCGGGACACCAACAGCAAACGATAGGATTTTAGCAACCAGGTTAGGTGCCGCGGCAGTTGAATTATTACTTAAAGGCGAATCCAATAAAGTTGTTGGTGTTGTAGCTGATAAACTAAACGTTGTTGATTTTATGACTGCATGTGAGAAAAGAATTCATTCATTGGATGAATTGTATAGATTATCAAGGATACTTACGTAAACATTTAAAAAGGAGGAAAGAAATGCGTCGCAGCTCTAAAAGTAAAGTAGATAGAATGGTAATGGATTTGGTATTAAGTGATGATTTAAAAATAAAACATGAGGTTGCAAAAAAGATTTTTGCCTTAGGATATAAAAAAGGTGTTTATTCTGCGTCGATACAAGAACTGTATGATGCCAGAGGTCGGGGAGAAATTAATGGTTTTACTGTTCCGGCTATTAATTTAAGAGCTTTAACCTATGATTTAGCTCGGGCAATTTTCCGTGTTGCTAAAAGAAATAATTCCGGCGCCTTTATTTTTGAAATCGCCAAAAGTGAAATCGGCTATACCGATCAACCTCCTGTAGAATATGCCGCAGTTATTGTTGCTGCAGCTGTTAGAGAAGAATTTGTTGGTCCGGTATTCGTTCAGGGAGATCACTTTCAGTTAAAGGCAAAAAATTACAAAGAAGATCCTCAGAAAGAACTGGATGTTTTAAAAGAAATTATTGAAGAGGCAATCGCCAGCGGATTTTACAACATCGATATTGATAGTTCAACCTTGGTTGATTTAGACAAAAAGAAAATATTAGAACAGCAGAGGGATAATTTTGAAGCCTGCGCAGAGCTCACAGCTTTCATTAGAAAAAAGCAACCCAAGGGAATAACAGTCTCTGTTGGTGGAGAAATTGGTGAAGTTGGAACAAAAAACAGCACCCCTGAAGAGTTGCGTGCTTTTATGAAAGGGTATAGAAAGAAGTTAAGAAAAAATTATACAGGAATTAGCAAGATGAGTATCCAGACAGGAACTTCTCATGGTGGCGTTGTTTTACCTGATGGTACGGTTGCAGAAGTCAGTCTTGATTTTGATACTTTAAAAACAATATCTCAAGTTTCACGTGACGAGTTCGGCATGGCAGGAGCTGTTCAGCACGGTGCTTCTACTTTACCGGAAGAAGCTTTTCATAAATTCCCTGAAGTTGAAACTGCTGAAGTTCACTTAGCAACCCAATTTCAGAATATGATTTTTGAGAGTAAGCATTTTCCAGCTGAATTAAAAGATAAGATTTATGCCTGGATAAATGAAAACATGACTGCTGAGAAAAAAGAAGGGCAGACAGAAGAGCAATTTATTTACAAAACTAGAAAAAAATCACTTGGGCCGTTTAAGAAAGATATTATGGGTCTAAGTAGCGAAATCAGAGATGCAATTGCTGCTGAACTTGAAGAAAAGTTTGAATTTTTGTTCAAACAGCTAAACGCTGTAAATAATAAAGAAACAGTGGATAATCTCATTACGCTTAAGCGAGTAATCGTTCGCAAGAAACA
Organism: uncultured Planctomycetia bacterium; assembly: GCA_964406665.1. Lineage (GTDB taxonomy): Bacteria > Omnitrophota > Gorgyraeia > VGKH01 > JBHPFN01 > CAYOSQ01. The sequence continues at coordinate 11,673 of CAYOSQ010000003.1, forward strand.
GGATATTCAAAATAAAGAACGCGATACTGAAGGAGACGATTAATCAATGAAGATGAGATCGGATGAAGTAAAGAAAGGTGTGGAGAGAACACCTCACCGCGCGTTGCTTTATGCAACAGGTTTGCAAAAGGAAGATTTTAAAAAGCCGTTTATTGGTATTGCCTCTGGTTTTACTGATTTGATTCCCGGACACATTAATATGCGCATGTTTGAAGAGCATATTAAAAAAGGAATACGTAATGCCGGCGCTGTACCTTTTGTTTTCGGCGTACCAGGTATTTGTGATGGTATAGCTATGGGCCATTCAGGCATGCGTTATTCTTTGGCTTCCAGAGAATTTATCGCAGATGAAATTGAATCAATTACTCAGGCTCATTGTCTGGATGCGCTGGTATTGCTTACTAATTGCGATAAGATTACTCCGGGAATGATTATGGGTGCGGCGAGAATCAATGTGCCCACTATCGTAGTGACTGCCGGGCCAATGCATTCGGGAAAATACAAGAATAAAAGACTTTCTTTAGTGCGCGATACATTCGAACTTGTTGGTAAATTGAAAAATAAAGAAATTTCTTCTTCAGAAGCTAGTCGCATAGAGCAATGTGCTTGTCCTGGAGCAGGATCGTGTCAGGGTTTATATACGGCTAATACGATGTCATGTTTAACAGAAACCATGGGATTATCTCTTACTGGCTGCGGTACTGCTTTAGCAATTTCGAAAAAGAAAGAAAAGATTGCTTATGAGAGCGGGAAAAAAATAGTTGAGCTTCTTAAGAAAAATATTAAGATCAGAAAGATTCTAAATAATGCTGCTTTTGAAAATGCAATTAGGATGGATATGGCTTTAGGAGGATCAACTAATACGGTTTTACATATTACCGCTATTGCTAATGAATGCGGTATTAAGATTCCGCTTAAGAAATTCGATCAGATTAGTAAAAATACGCCTCACCTGACAGATTTACGTCCGGGTGGAGATTATTTTATGGAGGATTTAGAGACTGCAGGTGGTATTCCTGCTATGCTTAAGAGATTAAAGCCAAAGTTAAAGAATAATTCTACGGTAAACGGAAAAGATATTTATAAGATAGCCAATGAAGCTAAGATTCGTAGTTCAGCTGTTATCAGACCTTTGCAAGATCCAGTACACGTAGAAGGTGGAATAGCAATTCTGTTTGGTAATTTAGCTAAAGAGGGTGCAGTTATTAAACAGTCTGCGGTTTCAGAAAAGATGATGCGTTTTTCAGGTAAGGCTATAGTATTTGATTCTGAAGAACAGGGTATGCAAGCTATAATGAACGGAAAGATTAAAAAGGGCCATGTAGTCGTTATCCGTTATGAAGGTCCCAAGGGTGGTCCGGGAATGCGCGAGATGCTCTCACCTACTTCAGCAATTGCGGGTATGGGATTATCCGACGATGTTGCTTTAATTACTGACGGAAGATTCTCCGGAGGCACAAGAGGTCCTTGTATTGGTCATGTATCTCCTGAGGCTGCAGTTAACGGAGCCATCGCTATAGTTAAAAACGGTGATATAATTCATATTGATGTACATAAGCGTAAAATAGAATTAAAAGTTTCCGCAGCCGAGGTAAAAAGACGCCTTAATAAGAAAAAGTCTCATCCTGTAAAAGTAAAAACAGGCTATTTATCCAGATATGCAAAAATGGTAGGCTCGTCTGCAAGAGGAGCTATTTTAGAATAAATTTTTAGTTTACAAAAGAGGGAAAGCAAATGAAAATGACAGGTTCTCAAATATTTGTTGAGTCGCTTATCAAAGAAAAGGTTGATGTTATATTCGGATATCCGGGAGGTTCGGTTCTTCCTTTATTCGATAAGGTTTATGACGCTCCTTTTAAATTTATACTTACGCGTCATGAGCAGGGTGCTGCACATGCTGCTGATGGATATGCGCGGGCAACGGGTAAGGTTGGGGTCTGTGCTGCGACAAGTGGTCCGGGCGCAACTAACCTTACTACTGGTATTGCTACAGCCTATATGGATTCTATACCTATAGTTGCTTTTACTGGTCAAGTAAAGACGCATTTAATCGGAAACGATGCTTTTCAGGAAGCAGATGTTACCGGCATAACTCGTCCGATTACAAAATATAATTTTCTGGTTAAAGATGTTAAAGATCTGGCCTCTACTATTAAGGAAGCATTTCACATTGCCAGTACTGGAAGGCCAGGCCCCGTTGTTGTCGATTTACCTGTAGATGTTCAACTTCAAGAGACTGAGTTTAATTATCCTGAGAAGGCTGATATTAGAGGATATAAACCTAAACTAGAAGCGCATCCGGGGCAGATTAAGAAAGCGGCTAAAGAGATAGAAAAAAGCAAAAAGCCGATTTTTTACGTTGGAGGCGGAGTTATAATCTCAGGCTGCCATAAAGAATTAAAGAAACTTGCAGAAGATTGTAAGATCCCCGTAACTATGACTTTGATGGGCTTGGGGGCATTTCCTATAGAAAATCCTTTATCTTTGGGAATGCTGGGAATGCATGGTACTGCTTATGCTAATCATGCTACCATGGAATCTGATTTGATCATTGCTGTAGGTGCTCGTTTTGACGACCGCGTTACAGGACGCATAGATACGTTTGCACCTGAAGCAAAGGTTATTCATGTTGACTTGGACCCAACCTCGATTAGCAAAAATATTAACGTTGACATTCCTATAGTTGGTGATGCAAAAGGAGCTTTAGAGCAACTGATTGGATATATCAAGAAAAAACCCGATACAACAAAATGGCTTAAAAAGATTCAGGGCTGGAAGGAAAAATATCCTCTTCAGTACAAAGACGACGATGCATTGAGGCCTCAGTTCATTATTGAAGAAATTGATAAAGCAACCAAGGGTGATGCAGTTATTGTTACCGAGGTAGGTCAAAATCAGATGTGGGCTGCCCAGTGGTATAAATACAGCAATCCTAGAACATTTCTTTCTTCAGGGGGCTTAGGAACTATGGGCTATGGTTTTCCTGCAGCTATCGGTGCAAAATTAGGAAAGCCAGAGAAGACAGTTATTGATATTGCTGGAGATGGTTCAATACAAATGAATATTCAGGAATTAGCTACAGCTGTTACCTATAAGATTCCGGTTAAGATTGCGATTTTAAATAATGGGTATTTAGGGATGGTACGTCAGTGGCAGGAGCTTTTTTATAGTCGAAGATATGCTTATACCCCATTGGTAAATCCTGATTTTGTTAAGCTGGCAGAAAGCTATGGGGCTGTGGGTATAAGAGTTACTAAAAAAGAAGAAGTTAAAGATGCTATTGATAGAGCATTATCTACGGATAATGTTGTAGTACTTGATTTTAAAATAGAGCCAGAGGAAAATGTATTTCCTATGGTTCCTGCCGGTGAGGCCATTAACCGTATGATAGGGGGTATGGCTTAAGTAGTTTAGTTTAATTTTTGATTTAATAAATGGAGTGAGATATGGAACATACAATTTCTGTTTTAGTTGAAAATAAACCCGGTGTTTTAGCGCGTATATCGGGTCTTTTTAGTGCCAGGGGTTACAATATTACATCTTTAGCTGTAGGAGAGACAGATGATCCTTCGGTTTCGCGCATGACTATGGTTGTGGATGCTCAGCATGAGAAGATTTTAGAGCAGATTTTAAAACAGCTTAATCGTTTAATCGATACCGTAAGTGTTATCGATATGACAAAGAAAGATTATATTGGTCGGGAATTAATATTAGTTAAGGTTAAATGTAAAAAAGCAGATAGGCCAAAAATTAAAAAACTGTTGGAAGAATATCATGCTAGGATTGATGAAAAAAAAGAAAATACAATAGTGGTAGAAGCCTCTCTGGAGGTTAAGCAGATTAATGAACTTCTTGAGAAACTTAAACCATATGGTATAGCTGAATTAGTTAGGACAGGAAGAATCGCAATCGCGAGATAAAAGAGAGGAGAAACAAAAGATGGCCAAGATTTATTATGATAATGACGCAAGTTTGGATGTTTTAAAAGATAAAACAGTTGCAATCATTGGTTATGGAATTCAAGGTAGGGGCCAGGCTCTTAATTTAAGAGATAGTGGCGTCAATGTAATTGTTAGCGAGCTCGAAGGGACCCCTAATTTTGAACAGGCAAAACAGGATGGTTTTGAGCCTATCGATGTTAAAAAAGCAGCGAAAAAAGCTGATGTTATTCAAATATTGACTCAGGATCATGTTCAGGCAATGGTTTACAGGAAATCAATTAAGCGTCATCTTACCAAGGGAAAGGCACTTGTTTTTTCACATGGGTTTAATATCCATTTTAAGCAGATAGTGCCACCAGAAGATGTAGATGTGTTTATGATTGCTCCTAAGGGTCCAGGTGCCTTAGTTAGAAGAATGTATGAAGAAGGCAAAGGTGTTCCTTGTTTAGTGGCAATATTTCAGGATGCATCTGGCAATGCTTTAAAATGGGCATTAGCCTATGCAAAAGGTATCGGCGGTACACGTGCCGGAGTAATTGAAACCACATTTAAAGAAGAGACAGAAACTGATCTTTTTGGAGAGCAGGCAGTTCTCTGTGGTGGAGTAACGGAATTAATCAAGGCAGGTTTTGATACATTAACTGAAGCAGGATATCAACCAGAGATAGCTTATTTTGAGTGTCTACATGAATTAAAACTTATTACTGATTTAATTTATGAAGTTGGTATACAGGGAATGAGAAAACGCGTATCGGACACAGCAGAATATGGAGATTTAAGTAGAGGTAGAAAAGTCATCAATGAAAAGACAAGAAAAATAATGAAAAAGATGCTTGCTGATATTCAGTCTGGTAAATTTGCCAGAGAGTGGATAAGGGAAAATAAAAAGGGCAGACCTAATTTTAATCAACTTTCTTCTGAATCAGATGAGCACCCTATTGAAAAAATAGGAAAACAGCTGCGCGATATGATGCCCTGGATGCGCAAGTAAATAATTTTTAATTAGTAGTTAAGGAGAGCCGGTGATGGGTAAAAATTCTTTAATTGCAATTGCAGTTGTACTGATTCTTTTGTTGGGAGCAGGCGGTTGGTATGTAACTCAATATTTAAGCATACCAGAGGTTGAGGATTTAAAGGATTTACTTCCATCTGGTGCTATGGTATTTGTTGAGATAAATGATTTATCAGATACCGTAAATAAAATTAAGGGTACTAAACTCTATGCATTGCTAGAGGAAAAGTTTGAGAAATCAAGCGATGCAAAAGAAGGAATTTGTCCTAAGAATAAATTATTTAATTGCAAAATTAAAGATATTGTAGAAGGCGAGATAATGAACGCTTTTACAAAAGAGGGTGTAATTGCTGTTTATGAATACGGATATGCAGATATTGAAGTTGAGACACCTAAAATATTATTTATAACCCGTATGGATGTTGCAACAATAACTAAGAAAAATCTTCTAGAAGCAATGTTGTTTGCTGATAAAGAGAATAAAATTGATGTTTCAGACAGGCAGCATCTAGGAATGCGTTTTAAAGTAGCTGATATCGGAAATGGCGAAGAAGTTGCCTATATTATTTTAAGAGACGTTTTTGTTGCAAGTAATAAATCAGAAACCATACATCAAGTTATTGAAATTGTCAAAGGTTTGGGAGAGCAATCAATAAAGGAAGATGGTCGTTTTCAATCGGCATATATAAATAAGTCTGTGATCGCTTCTGTATTTTCTTACGTGGATATAAAGATTTTTTCTAAAGTATTATTTGAATTTGCCAAACAAGAAGCCATAAAAGAAGAGGGGCGGCTTGCGAATGTCGGAGATTTTAAGGATATTCTTTCTGCTTATGGATTTCCTGAATTTGATTATGCTGTTTTTGAGATTGACACAGACAGCGGCTTTCATCTAGGATATAAGTTTTTCTTCGACGCAGCAATGAGCGAGAAGCTAAGAAGCTTTTGGAACAGCACAAAACTTAGGGATTGGCATATGATTACACTTATGCCTCAGGATACAGTTTTAATGAGCCTTAATGCTTATCAGGAAAACGCAGTCCAATACTACGATTATATGGGAGAAGCTATTGAAAAACTGGAATCTGAAGAGTTAAAGCAGAGTTTAAGGCAACAAAGAGAAAAATTAGAAGAATACTTTACTAAATTAGGTTATGATTATAAAAAAGAAATATTATCACTAATCCAGGAATCTGGATTTGTTTTTACTGGATTAGAGGAGATTTCTTTAGGCATGCCTAAGATGCAGGGTGCCGATAGGATGTCTCAAATGGGTATGAGTATGCCGGGACTTACAATTCCTTTTCCTAAAGCGTGTATTTTGATAAGGGTGAAAGATAAGGATAAGGTAAAAGAGATAATTTTTAAAGCGGTTGATAATTTCCAGCAGAGCATGCAACAGGGTCTGGAAGATATGAAAAATGATCCAATGTTTTCTCAGGTACAAGAACAGGGAGTTTCAATGCCGGATGGATTATTGCCTGGTGATTCTCAAGAAGAGAAATCTTTAATTAATGAAAAAATTTACAATGGCATAACAATGTATTCTTTAGAGCCCATTGTACCTTTTATGTCTTTTTTAACACCTAGTTTTTGTCTAGAAGATGATTATTTGGTTTTAGGATTAAGTGAGACAGCTATAAAAGACATGATAGATACTTACAAAAATAGCTATAGTTCATTTGATTCTAGTGTTGATTTTATTAGTTTTACTGCCAAGATACCTGAGGAAGTAACAGGGTTGTTTCATATCAACATATCAAGATTAGCTGAAGAGATATATAAATTGAAAGATTCTTCAATAGTGATGTCGAAAGTAAAAAGTTCTTTGGATTCTGAAGAATCATTTGAAGATTTTATAGAAATTTTAAGACAGTTAAATATCTACGAAGGATATATGGTTTCCGACGATAAACATTTTAGTGGAGATTTATTTATTAACGTAAAAGGCTTATAGGAAAAAACATGGATAAAATAATTGTTTTTGATACCACGTTAAGAGACGGAGAACAGGCTCCTGGAGCAAGCCTGAATCATCAGGAAAAGCTAGAGATTGCTCAAAGTCTGGTTAATCTAGGTGTTGATGTTATTGAAGCAGGATTCCCGATTTCATCCAAGGGAGACTTTAATTCTGTAAAGGCAATTTCTTCTAAGGTAAAAGGAGCCTCTATTTGTGGTTTAGCTAGGGCAGTTAAAAAAGATATTGATTGTGCACGAGAGGCTTTAAAATTTGCCAAGCATCCACGTCTACATGTATTTTTAGCAACATCAAAGATACATATGCAACATAAGCTTAAGAAAGCAGAAGATGAGATAATTCGCATAACCAAAGAAATGATTAAATATGCCAGAAAATATGTTAAGGATGTTGAGTTTTCTCCTGAGGATGCTTCTCGAACAGAGAAGAATTTTCTTTTCAGAGTAGTGGAGACGGCAATTAAGGCAGGTGCTACCACTATAAATATTCCTGATACTGTAGGCTATACAGAACCTCAAGAGTTTGGTAACTTAATCTATGATGTGATGAATAGTGTTCCTAGTATCAACAAGGCGATTATTTCTGTGCATTGCCACAATGATTTAGGCCTAGCTGTTGCCAACTCGCTTTCTGCAATTCAAAATGGAGCAAGGCAGGTCGAATGTACCATAAACGGTATTGGTGAGCGTGCCGGTAATGCATCTATGGAAGAAATAGTTATGGCGATAAAAACGCGTAAAGATATATTCAGTGACGTCACGACCTCAATAAATACAAAAGAGATCTGCAAGACCAGCCGTTTAGTAAGTAAGTTGACAGGTTTTGTTGTTGCTCCCAATAAGGCAATCGTCGGTGGAAATGCCTTTAGACATGAATCCGGAATCCATCAGGATGGCGTGTTGAAGAAGAGGTCTACCTATGAAATAATGAAACCATCTGATGTCGGATACGGCGGCATAGGTTTAGTTTTGGGTAAGCATTCCGGGCGTCACGCTTTTAAAGAAAGGCTGAAGTCCTTAGGTTTTAAGCTGAAGGAATCCGAGATAGAAAAATCCTTTAAGCGTTTTAAACTTTTAGCCGATAAGAAAAAAACAGTTTACGATGAAGACCTAATTTCAATAGTTGAAGATGAATTCAAGAGGATTCCCAAAGTATGGCAGCTGTCATCTCTTTTAATGACAAGCGGAACTAATATTGCTCCTTCAGCTACTGTTAAGTTGAAATATAAAGGTAAATTTATGGTGAGTTCTTCTTCCGGAGATGGTCCAGTAGATGCTTGCTATAAAGCAATTGATAAGATAACTAAAATCAAAGGTGAACTTTTAGATTATTCTATTCAGTCTGTTACTCGTGGTAAAGATGCTCTAGGAGAAGTAAGCATTAGAATCAAAGCTAAAAATAAAGCTGTGATGGGTCGCGGGGCAAGCACTGATATTATCGAAGCTTCGGCCAAGGCTTATGTTAATGCAATTAACAGGCTTGTTTCAAAAACCTCAAACCAAAAATTATCAGGTCTTTAAGCTATGGCAAAAGACACAAAAAAAATTTTCGGATTAATAGGTTGTCCGCTAGGTCATAGTCTTTCTCCGAAAATGCACAATGCAGCTTTTGAAACTTTGGGCATGGACGCTGAGTATAAGCTGTTTGAATTAAAGCCAGATGAGCTTGAAGATTTTCTACAAAAACTCCCCAATAACAATATTCGTGGTTTTAACGTAACCGTTCCCTACAAAGAAGAGATGCTTAAACATTTAAGCTGGAAATCGGTAGAGGTTGAAGCTATCGGTGCGGTAAACACCGTTAGGGTTCTTAAGGGTAATTATTTAAAAGGATACAATACTGACGGAAGAGGCTTTTTTACACATCTTAAGTCGGATTTAATGTTTAATCCAGTTAATAGAAATATTGCTGTATTGGGGGCAGGAGGTGGTGCTAAGGCAGTATGCACAACACTCGCACAAAAAGAAGTCAGACAGATTCTCATTTTCGATTTGGATGTTGATAAAGCTTGTGAATTTGCTGAAAAACTGCAGAAATTATTTCCTAAATCAATAATTAAAGCGGTTGATGATGTGAAAAAACTTGATATTAAAAAAAGCAATCTTTTGATTAACGCAACTCCTGTTGGCTTGAAAGAAGATGATCCTTGTATAGTTGACCCTGAAGAGTTGCATACTAACATTTTGGTGTATGATTTGATTTATAATCCTGTTGAGACAACTTTATTAAGGAAGGCAAAATCAAAAGGGGCTAAGATATCAAACGGTTTAGGTATGCTTTTTTATCAGGGTACTGCCACTTTAGAGAGATTCACTGATTTAAAATTATCAAATGACGTAAGAAATGCTATGTGGAGGAGTTTGTTTACTTAAGCTATGGAAATTATTATTAAGTTTGCTATTTTCGTTTTCGGTTTGATGATCGGTAGTTTTTTGAATGTTTGCATATTTAGATTGCCGCACGACGATATGTCTGTGAGAAGGCCATCACGTTCATTTTGTCCTGAATGTAAAGAAATGATCCCTTGGTATGATAATATTCCAATACTAAGTTTTCTGTTATTGAAAGGAAAATGCCGTTTTTGCAGTAAAAAAATATCTATTTTGTATCCCATCGTCGAACTTTTGACAGCTGTTATGTTTGTTTTATTTCTGAATGTATTTGGGTTATCAGTAAAGATGTGGGCTTTACTTTTGTTAGGAAGTGGACTTATTATTGCAAGTTTTGTCGATATAAGACATAGGATTATACCTGACGAAATAAGTGTCGGAGGAATTATTATAGGGATTATTTTAGGAGGTTTTTCTATAGCTCAGCCGAACAATCTAAAAAATCTTCCTAGCATATGTGTTTCTTTAATTGGTGCTTTAGTTGTTGCGGGGATTGTTTGTATAGTTAGGATTATGATTCCTTGCCTGCAGCAGCTTTTTTCAAAAAATCCTCAAAAAAGGAATCTTGAGGAAGAAGCGCAGCAGGAAGATGTGGATTTAAAAAGCAGCTTAGGTGAATTGTTATTGTTGGTGCCATCGCTGATAATAGGTTGGTATTTTTTCCGTTTGGCTCTGCCATTTCTAGACTCTGCTAATTTTAGGTTGGTGGGTATGGCAAACGCTTTGATAGGTGCATCTGTGGGTGCAGCTATAATCTATGTTACAGCTGTTATTGGTGATATAATATTCCGTAAAGAATCAATGGGCGGTGGAGATATTAAGCTTTTGGCTGCAATCGGTGCCTTTTTAGGGTGGCAGCAAGTAGTGTTGACATTTGTTATAGCTCCGTTTTTCGGTGCAGTTGTAGGCATAATTGTTAAGATCGTCAAAAAAACCAGTTTAATACCTTACGGGCCATTTCTTTCAATGGCAGCGATTATGGTTTTGTTTGAATATGATTTTATTCTGAAGTTGTGGAATCGTTGGCTTTCGTACAGTTTTTAACCGGAGGAAAGTAAATGTTGAGATACTTATCAGCAGGAGAATCACACGGAAAATGCTTAGTGGCGATTGTTGAGGGAATGCCTGCAGGCGTTAAGGTTGATCGGTCTGCAATAAATAAAGAGTTAAGCCGTCGTCAGCAAGGCTATGGCAGGGGTAAGCGTATGCTTATTGAGAAAGATAAGGTGGAGATATTAACCGGCGTACGTAAGAACGTTACCTTGGGCAGTCCCATTACTCTAAAAATTGATAACCGTGATTATAAAATAGAGAAGAATTTACCAATTATTGTCTCACCGCGTCCAGCTCATGCTGATTTAGCTGGATACCTAAAGTATGGCTTTAAGGATATCCGTAATGTTTTGGAAAGAGCTTCGGCAAGAGAGACTGCGATAAGAGTTGCAGTTGGAGCTTTAACTAAATTATTCTTGAAAGAGTTCAAAGTTAATGTATCAAGCAAGGTTATAACTGTCGGCGGAGAAACTAAGCCTAAATCAATTAAGGCTGTTATCGACGAGGCAAAGAACGGAAAGGATACCATCGGAGGAATTTTTGAACTTACTGCAAAGAACGTACCGGTTGGTTTAGGCAGTCATGTTCACTATGACCGCAGATTAGATGCTCGTATCGCAATGAACCTTATGTCAATCCCTGGGGTAAAGGCAGTTGAGTTTGGTTTAGGATTTGGATATGCTTTAGGTTTTGGCTCCCAGGTTCATGATTCCATATATTATTCAAAGCAACGTGGATTTTCACGAAGTACAAATAATGCCGGTGGCATTGAAGGTGGAATCACAAATGGTGAACCAATAACAGTTAGTTGTTGCATGAAGCCTATAGCAACTTTAGTTAATCCATTAGATTCTGTAAAAGTTACCACAAAGAAAGCTGCTAAAGCTAATGTGCAGCGCTCCGATACTTGTGTTGTTGAGGCTGCAGGAGTGGTAGGGGAGTCTATGGTTGCTTTTGAACTAGCAGCTGCAATGCTGGAGAAGTTTGGGGGAGATAGTATAAAAGAAACCAAGAGAAATCTAAGGGGATATTTAGAGAATCTCTAATTAGAAATCCTTGTTTTAAAGCCCGGTCAAAACTTGAAATTATTTGACTGGGCTGTTTGTCTTTAGGCTAAGGCTGATTTTTGGCAAAAACGAGCAATTCTTAACAGTTTGACAGCACAATACTAATGTGATAGAATTCTCCTACGTTAAAAACTCGTTGATTTAGTTAAACTTATAAGAAATGAAGGGAAATATTGCTTTAGTAGGTTTTATGGGTTCTGGCAAGACAGTTGTCGCAAAGGCTTTGGCTAAAGAGCTAGGGCTTCAGTCTGTTGATTTAGATGACATTATTGAGCAGCGTGAGGGAAGAAAAATCACTGATATCTTTGCTCAAGATGGCGAGCCGTATTTTCGTAAAGTTGAAAAAGAGATAGTTGGCGATATTTCTAAAGGTTCTAAACTGGTTATTGCTTGTGGTGGAGGTGTGGTTTTAGACAGTGAGAACATGGCTAATCTTAAGAGTTCTTGTACAGTCGTTTATTTAAAGACGAATGCTGATGTTATTTTAAAGAGAACAAAGGATGAAGCACATAGACCACTGCTTAATGTAGATAATCCGAAAAAAAAGATAGAGGAGTTTTTAGATTCTAGGAGTGAATATTACGAACAGGCTGATTTCACTGTTGATGTTTCAGATTTAAGCATAGAGCAGGTAGTAGATAAGATTAAAGAAATAGCTAGTGAATAAGATTTCTAGCTTGGATAAATTATAATGACAGAACAAGAAGCTCTGATTATTTTAAATGCTGTTCCTGAGATTGGAAGTATTAGATTAAAACGACTTAAGGATAGCTTTGGCTCTGCACGAAAGATACTATCTTCTTCAGTAGATAGCTTAAGGAAGGTAAGCGGTATAAGCGCAAGAATAGCTAATAACATAAAGAAACATTCTGATTTTATAGATTTGAGGAAAGAGTTTTCTTTAATCAAAAAACAGGCGATTAGAATTTTAACTATAAGCGACAAAGAGTATCCGGATAATCTAAAAAATATTTTTGATCCACCACTACTTTTGTATGTAAAAGGAGAAATAAAAAAAGAAGACAATGCAGCTGTTGCAATAGTGGGTTCAAGACGCTCGTCAATTTATGGTTTATCTATGGCACATAAGCTATCGCAACAGTTGGCTGATATAGGAGTAACTGTTGTATCTGGTATGGCACGGGGAATTGATTCTTCAGTGCACCGAGGTTGCTTAAAATCTAGAGGTCGCACTATTGCAGTATTGGGAAGTGGATTAGGTTGTATTTATCCTCCTGAAAACAAGGATTTATTTAATCAGATAACCGAATCCGGAGCAGTGGTTTCTGAATTCTCTTTTGCTACTAAACCTTATTCGTATAATTTTCCCCGTAGAAATCGTATCATAAGCGGTCTTTCTTTGGGGGTTTTGGTAGTTGAGGCTGCAAGAAATAGTGGTGCTCTAATTACTGCTGATTTTGCGCTTGAACAAGGAAGAGAAGTATTTGCTCTACCCGGTAAGGCAGACTCTGCAACGTCTTATGGAACAAACAGGCTGATTAAACAGGGCGCTAAATTGGTTTGTAGTATCGAGGATATACTAGAAGAGATAAGCCAACAAATACAACATAATCTAAAAAAACAAGAAACAACGTTTCCAGAAAGTGCTTTTGATAATAAAATGTACGATAAAGATTTAAAAGAAGAACAAAGAAAGCTGTACAACATTTTATCAGAAAATCCTAAGCACATTGATACAATAGCTAGTGAAGCAAATGTCAACATAGGAGCTGCTGCATCGATATTGATGCAGCTAGAGCTGAAACATTTAATTAAACAAATTCCAGGGAAACTATTTATTAAAAAAAATGTCTAAATCATTAATAATCGTAGAGTCACCAGCAAAAGCAAGAACAATAGGTAAGATTTTGAAAAAAGGATATGTTGTTGAGTCTTCAATGGGTCATATCGTTGATTTACCGGCAACTAAGATGGGCGTTGACTTAGAAAATAATTATGAACCATCATATAAAGTTATAAAAGGAAGAAAGAAAATCTTAGACGTTCTCAAAAAAGGAGCGAAAAAGAAAGATAAGATTTATCTGGCAACAGACCCTGATAGAGAGGGTGAAGCAATCGCCTGGCACATAATGAATAAAATCGGAGTTGATAAAGAATTCTTGCGTGTTGAGTTTCATGAGATAACTGAACAGGCGGTAAAAGAGGCTTTTTCTCATCCTAAAGAGATTGACTTAAGAAAAGTTGAGGCTCAGATTGCAAGAAGAATATTGGACAGAATCGTGGGCTATCAATTAAGTCCTTTGCTTTGGAAGAAGGTAGGTTCTGGCCTAAGCGCTGGAAGAGTTCAATCTGTTGCCTTGCGTTTAATTGTAGAGCGAGAACGAGAAATAAAAGCTTTTAAGCCAAAAGAATATTGGCAGATAGAGGTTGAGTTAAAAAAGAAGGAAGTCAGGGAAGGTCAAGTTGATTCATTTCGTGCAAGATTAGATAAGAAAGATAATGAGAAAATTGAAATTCTCAAGAAGGAAGATGCTGACTTAATTAAAAAAGAACTCAAGCAATCCACATTTACTGTTGATGATGTTAAAAAATCTGATAAAAAGAGAAGACCGTCAGCACCTTTTATCACCAGCACTCTTCAACAGGATTCTTTTAATAAGCTTAGATTTACCGCTAATAGAACGATGAGAACTGCTCAGCAACTGTATGAAGGTATAGAATTGGGAGAGCAAGGCCCTGTTGGATTGATTACTTATATGAGAACTGATTCTGCTAGGGTATCTGATGTTGCCCTTAAGGAGGTTAGAAATTATATCGCTGATAGTTTTGGAGAAGAGTATCTTCCTAGCAAACCTAATACTTATAAAGTAAAGAAATCTGCACAAGGTGCCCATGAAGCTATTAGACCGACGAGTTTAAAAAATAATCCGGAAAAGATCCAAAAGTATTTAACCCCTGAACAGTTAAAGCTATACGAATTAATCTGGAGAAGATTTGTAGCTAGTCAGATGAATGCCGCCATTTTCGAAGTTACTTCTGCTAAAATAAAATCGGGAAATTATTTGCTTTCTGCAAGCGGCTCGCAAATTAAATTTGACGGTTTTCTTAAAATTTATCTGGAAGATAATCAAGATAGTGCTTATTCAGGATTGCCACACTTAAGCAAAAATGAGATTTTAGATTTAGTAAAAATCCACGAAAGCCAGCATTTTACTAAACCGCCTGCACGTTTTTCCGAAGCTACTTTGGTAAAAGTACTTGAAGATAAAGGCATAGGTAGACCCAGCACTTACGCCTCAATTATTCAAACTATAGTTATGAGAAATTATGTGCACCGAGATAAAGGTTATTTTCATACAACAGAGCTGGCTTTTATCATCAACGATATTTTGGTTGAATATTTTCCTAATGTAATGAATATAGAATTTACCGCCAATATGGAAGAGGAGCTGGATTTGGTGGAAGAAGGAAAGCTTACCAGAGTAAAAGTATTGGATGATTTCTATCTTCCATTTAAAGGTCTTGTTGAATATGCCCAAGAAAATATTCAAAAGACACAGATTTTGGTTGATGAGCATTGTCCTGAATGCGGAAGTCAGCTTTCAGTTAAGTGGGGCAGGAAGGGAAGATTCTTAAGTTGCTCTAAATTCCCGGATTGTAGATATTCGCAGGCCTATGCTATAGGTATTAAGTGTCCTGAGAAAGATTGTGGAGGAGATGTTGTAGAAAGGCGTTCTCGTGGAGGAAAATTATTTTATGGTTGTAATAATTTTCCTAATTGTACATTTACTTCATCCAAAAAGCCAAGCGCAACTCAGGAAGAAAACCCTGAGCAGACCGATAGCTAATGAAACGGCACATAGATAAATTTGTTTCTTATCTAGAGATTGAGAAAAACGCATCTAATCATACAATCTTAAATTATTCGAAAGATTTAAGAGAATTTTCTGATTTCTTAGTGGATGTTCCGGTTGAAAAAGTCAATTATCTTTCTTTGAGGAAATTTCTTGCACACTTAAAATCCAAGAATTTACGGCCTCGCACTTTAGCAAGAAAGATATCGACGTTAAGAACTTTTTATAGATTTTTATCTAGAGAAGGACATGTTAAATCAAACCCAACACTTTTACTTTCAACCCCTAAACTTGATAAGCATCTTCCCAATTTCTTAACTGAAGATGAAATGACTAAATTACTTGAGGCTCCGGATCGGAGAGAGAGGTTTGGCTCTAGAGACAGTGCAATTTTAGAAACGTTTTATAGTACTGGTATGAGAATTGCAGAGTTGGTTAGTTTAAATGTTGAGGACGTAGATTTTATTTCTGGTCTTGTTAAGGTACGTGGAAAAGGTAAAAAAGAGCGTCTTGTTCCCATCGGCGAAAGGGCGATATCTTCTTTAAGAAAATATGCTCAACAGAAGAAAAAACAGACAAGGGAACTATTTTTGAATAAAAACGGAACAAGATTAACCGATAGAGGAGTAAGGAATATTCTTAATAAATATATTAGAAAAACCAGCACCAAAGAACATGTATCGCCTCATACTATTAGGCATTCTTTTGCAACGCATCTGTTAAATCGTGGTGCTGATTTGCGTTCAGTACAAGAGCTTCTCGGACACGCCAATCTTTCTTCTACCCAGATTTATACTCATTTGTCTACAGAGAGGCTTAAGGCAGTTTATGACAAGGCTCATCCTCGCGCATAGAAGGATATCGTATTTTAAATTATGAGAATTATCTACGAGCTTGTTTTAGCAATATTTTGTTTAATTCATATTCCGATTTTCTTATTTAAAAGGAAATTTCACAAGGGATTTCTTACGCGTTTAGGATTTTTGCCTGATGATATTATTAAAAGGCTTAAGGGTAAAAAATATATTTGGATCCATGCTGTTAGCGTAGGAGAAGCCATGGTAGCATCAAGGCTTATTTCAGCCTTAAGAAATGTATTTTCGGTTGATTGCTTGGTGATATCTACCGTAACTTCTACAGGAAACAAAATAGCTCATTCTTTAGCAAAAGAAGAAGACGTGGTTGTTTATTTGCCGCTTGATTTTGGCTTTATTGTTAACAGAACACTTCAAAATATTAGCCCTGTAATGTTTATAACAACAGAAACAGAAATATGGCCGAATATTATTGCGGCACTTAATAAAAAATCAATACCTATTGCGTTGATTAATGGCAGAATCTCAGATGGTTCTTTTAGGGGATATAAAGCGGTAAAGTGGTTTTTAAAAGGCGTTTTAGCTAAGATAAATATTTTTTGTATGCAGACTCAAAGAGATGCCGATAGAATTATTCAGCTGGGGGCAGAAGAAGATATGGTTGAAGTCGTGGGAAATATGAAATTTGATGAGACTTCTATGATAGATAATTCCAGAAATTTATTGGATCAGCATTTTGAAAAAGACGAGGTTCTCTTTATTGCAGGTAGTACGCACCCGAGGGAAGAAGATGATTTAATAAGCTCTTATAAAAAACTTATCAAAGAATTCCCCAAGCTTCGTTTATTGCTGGCACCGCGCCATCTAGAAAGGCTTGATGATGTCGAGGGCATTATCATAAACCATGGGTTTAAAGCACGCAGGTATTCTTCGATTAAGTCATCAGACAAAGAAAATAATACTTCTGAAAGTATAATTTTACTTGATACCATAGGAGAACTTAGCTCGTTATATTCGAGTGCATCTATTGTTTTTATTGGTGGAAGTTTGGTTAAAAAGGGAGGACATAATATAATCGAGCCAGCTGTATTTAGCAAGCCGATTTTATTCGGTCCTTTCATGTATAACTTTCAGGATATCGCAGACCAATTCGTAAGCCTTAATGCTGCTATAAAAATAAATAATAAAGAAGAGTTAGAGTATAGCATTAGGTCTTTGCTTAAGGACAGCGGCATGAGAGAGCGCTTAGGAGTTCGGGCAAAGGAAGCCATAGAAAAGGGCAAAGGTGCTACGCCTCGAACGGTTGATCTCTTAAAGAAATTGTAAAATGTATTTTATTGAGAAATATTTATACAGTTTAGCCACAGATAAGAAATTCGGCTTTATCGCAGGAATTTTTAAAGCCCTTTTATTCTTATTGTCTTTAATATTTGAAATTATAGTAAGGCTTACTGAGTGGTTATATCGAATTAAAATATTAAAGGTTCACAGATTATCTTGTAAAGTTATAAGCGTGGGTAATATTACGCTGGGAGGAACCGGCAAGACGCCTCTGATAGCTTTACTGACTTTTTATCTTAGAGAGAAAAATAAGAAAGTCGCAATATCAAGTAGGGGATATAAAAAGAAAAGTTCTTCGGGTAGTTGTGTAGCAGATGAGCCTAAAATGTTATCAAATAATTTTTCTGAAGTCACTATTCTCGTAGGAAGAAATCGCGTTGCTAATGGGAAAAATCTTCTTAAGAAAGAGAATATTGATGTTATGCTTCTTGATGACGGATTTCAACATTGGAGGTTGCATAGAGATTTAGATATCGTAACCATAGATTGTGGTAATGCCTTTGGAAATGGGAGAGTGTTGCCTCGGGGAATATTGCGAGAACCTGTTTCGTCTTTAAAAAGGGCTAATATTTTTGTTCTTACGAAGACTGATTTAGCAGCTGAGGAATTAAACATAATCAAACAAAAGCTTAAGCGTGTTAATTCTGAAGCTTTGGTTATTGAGTCGAAACATAAGCTACTTTATTTAACAGAAATGGATAAAGAGGATAAAATTCCAGTTTCAGATTTAAAGGATAGGAAAGTTGTTTTATTGTGTAGTATCGCAGACCCAGGATCTTTCAAAAAATCTGTTGTAGGATTGGGTGCGAATATTAAGAATGATTTTTTCTTTCTTGATCACCACCAATATCTTGAAAAAGAAATAGATAACGTATTGGAATACTGCAGCAGCCAAGGAATAACCGATATAATAACTACAGAAAAGGACGCAGTTAGATTGCAAGCACTGGGAATGAAAGATTTCAAAGGTTGTAGAGTGCTTGTATTGTATATAACGCTTAAAATTACAGAAAATGAAAAAGGATTATTTGATAGATTACATTCTGCTTGCAATATTTAAGTGGATGAGCTTAATTTGCTGCAGTGTACCCCTGTGGCTTGCCGTTGAGTTTGGTAAAGCGTTAGGCTTTTTATTTTATACATTAGATATTAAACACAGGTATAGGGCTTATGCTAATGTAAGATTTGCCTTTTGTAAGACTAAATCTCCTAAAGAACTAAAACATATTACAAAAACTACTTTCATAAATTTTGGAATCAGCGTTATTGAATTATTGCGCCTACCAAATACAAATCAAGATTATGTTGATAAATACGTTGAAATTAAAGGTAGAGAATGTATAGATCAGGCTATGGCGCTAGGTAAGGGGCTTATCATTTTATCTTTTCATATGGGTAGCTGGGAAATTGCAAATATGGCTACTAAGAATCTTGGATATCCCTATAAAGTAATCGTTAGCGAACAGAGTAGATATCCTAAATTAGATAGAATCCTTAATACTTATCGTAGGATGGGTAAGGATATAGTAATATTTAAAAAGATATCAACGAAACAGATTATTAAAAGTTTAGATGTAAACGAGATAGTTACTTTAACTATAGATCAGGGTGGAAAAGAAGGTAATCTGATTAAATTCTTTAACAAGACCGCATCTATGCAAACAGGTTGGATTAGGTTGGCGCTTCGATATAAGGTTCCTGTTGTAGTTGGATATATCTTAAGAAAAGAAGGGCCTTATCAGAAGCTAGTATTTAATAAGTTCGAAGTTGAAAAAAATGGTAATCCTGAGAATGACAAAAAAATAAATTTAGAAAAGATTACCTTAAGTCTTGAGGAAATCATTTCTCAAAATGCCCAGCAGTATCTTTGGTTTTTTAAAGTCTGGAAGTATTCCAATGAGCGTTTCGTGACCATATTAAATGATGGCAAGGTAGGACATCTTCGTCAGTCGCAATCTGTATGTAAAACTCTTAGAGAAGAAGCGCTTAAGCGTAATTTAAGCTTAAATGTTACAACGGTGGACATAAAATTTAAAAATAAACTGTTTCAAGCTATGGTCACACTTTATTCGCTTGTTACGAGTAAACGTTTATACAGAGGTTGCATATCAAGTCTCAGGATGTTTCTTAGAGAAGAATCTTATAAGCAACTTCTTGCTGCAAGAGCAGACTATGTTATTTCTTGCGGGTCTTCTACGGCACCGGTTAACAATATACTCTCTAAGGCAAGTTTTGCCCGCAGCTTTGTTATATTAAAACCTTCGATATTGAGTACAAATAAATTCGATTTAGCAATTTTCCCCGAACATGACAATCCGCCAAAAAGAGAAAATATTGTCATAACACAAGGTTCTTTAAATTTGATCGATAGTGAATATCTTAAAGAACAGGCTGAATCTTTAGTTAAGCGTTATCCTGAGTTTGAAGCCAATAAAAAAGATAAGATTGGAATTTTGCTTGGTGGAGATGGAAAAGATTATGTAATGTCTAAAGAGGTAATTAGCAATTTGCTCGCGGAAGTAAAGAATATCTCTGAAACATTTGGCTTGGAGGTTTTGATTACAACTTCTAGGAGGACATCTGGAGATATTGACGAGCTTATAAAAAGGGAGCTGGGTAGTTTTTCGCGTTGTAAGCTTATGGTTGTTGCTAATGAAAAAAATATCCCTGAGGCAATAGGCGGAATTCTGAATTTTAGTAAGTTCATTGCTGTTTCTTCAGATAGCATATCAATGATTTCTGAGGCTGCAAGTGCAGGCAAGCACGTTATAGTTTTTAATGCCAGCGGCAATGGAAAAGCGGAAAAGAATAAAAGGCACAATATGTTTTTGAATTCTCTGCGTAAGAAAAAATACATACATTGGCTGGATAAAAATAATTCATTTAGTAAGATCATAGAAACAATTTATAGTGAACAACCTAATATTAAAGTTTTAAAAGATTCTGAAAAAATAAGAAAAGCAGTTAGTAAAATGCTATGAAAATCTTACAAATTCTTCCAGAGCTACACGTTGGTGGAGTAGAAACAGGGACTATCGATTTATCCCGTTATTTGATAGAAAAGGGATATAAGGCGGTTGTTGTCTCTAACGGCGGCGAGTTAGTTAAAGAATTAGAAAAAATGGGTGTTGTGCATTATCGTTTACCCGTTCATAGAAAGTCTTTAATCACGGCCTTTAAGATGGTAAAGGAGCTGGTAAAGATAATTCAGAGCGAAAAAATTGATATAGTTCATGCACGATCTCGAGTTCCTGGTTGGATTGCTTTCTTTGCTGCAAGAAAAACAAACACCGCATTTGTTACTACTTGTCACGGATACTATTCAATGCATTTCTTTTCTCGAGTTATGGGTTGGGCTAAGCCTATAATCGTTCCTAGTCAGGTTATTGGGAAACATATGATAGACGATTTTAATGTTCCTTTTAAACGAATAAGACTTATACCTCGCTGGGTTGATTTAAATAGGTTTGCGTTAAGAAGTAACGATAGGCGCTCTAAAACACAATTTACCATTGGAATTGTCGGAAGGATTACTCCGCTTAAAGGTCATGAATATTTACTGAAGGCGATGGTGAGGATACTGCGTTCCGTGCCTTATGTAAAACTTCTTATAATCGGCGATGCACCCGTGAATAAAATGCATTATAAAGATGAGTTAAAAACCCTTACAAGACGCTTAGGCCTTACTCATCACGTAGATTTTCTCGGTAAAAGGAAAGATGTGCCTAAGTTATTATCAAAGTTGAATCTTTTGGTTCTTTCTACAACTACAGAAGAAGCTTTTGGAAGGGTAATCCTGGAAGCGCAGGCATCTGGTGTTCCAGTCGTGGCTACAAGAGTTGGTGGTGTTATAGATATTATTGATGATGGTAAGACCGGCTTATTGGTGCCGCCGAAATCTCCGGAATCTATGGCAGAGGCAATAATCAAGATTTTAAAAAATGCTAAACTAGCTAAGGAATTATCTGAAAATGCTTACAAAAAAGTAAAAGATAAATTTACTTTAGATAAAATGGCAGAAAAGATACTAGCTGTTTACAATGAAGCTTACGAAACAAAAGATATCCTAATAATTAAATTTAGTGCATTAGGAGATGTTATTCTTTCGACTCCTTCTTTAAGAGCAGTAAGAAAGAAATTTCCTAAGGCAAGAATATGCTGTCTTACGGGAAAGGCTTCGAAGACTATTATGCAAAATTGTCCTTATGTTGATGATTTGATAGTTTACGATAATGAAAAACATAAAGGATTAAAAGGTCTATGGAAATTAGCAAAAGAACTACGCAGACATAATTTCGATATAGTAATAGATTTACAAAATAATCGCAAAAGCCATGTTCTGTCTTTTCTAAGTTTGAGCCTTTTAAGATGTGGATATGATAACAGCAAACTATCATTTTTAATGAATAAAACAATAAAACTAAGCCCTATAGATATGCTTCCAGTTCAGC
The DNA here is from genome assembly GCA_964406665.1 of uncultured Planctomycetia bacterium. Classification (GTDB taxonomy): domain Bacteria; phylum Omnitrophota; class Gorgyraeia; order VGKH01; family JBHPFN01; genus CAYOSQ01. Next base: position 33,536 of record CAYOSQ010000003.1, read on the forward strand.
AACAGTTCCGGCTTTTAGAATCTTTAGAGATAAATCCGGATGGAGATAAGCTGGAATTGTGGCCATCTAAAGACGATGATAGTTACGCGGCGAAACTGATTGATTCTTTCTGGGTTGGTAAAAAAGAGCGTCTGGTAGGGATAAACTTATCAGCTAGTCAAAGATGGCTTACAAAATGTTGGCCTCTCAAGAATTTTGCCCAGCTCTGTGATGAATTCGCCAAAAAAAATACAAGAGTTATAATTACCGGGACTAAGGAAGATTTGGCAACAGCTAAAGAATTAAGTTCCATGACGAAATCAAAGCCTTTGATTGCCACCGGAAAAACCAACATTATGCAACTTGCAAGCGTTATAAAAAGATTACATGCTTTCATTACCGCTGATTCTGCACCGCTACATATTGCTGCAGCAATGGAAACTCCTTTTATAGCATTATTCGGCCCTACATCTCCTGCAAGGCATATGCCTCCGGCAAAAAAATGCGTTGTAATAAAAAAAGATTTAGAATGCAGCCCTTGCTATAAACCAAAATGTAACAACTGTCGATGCATGCTTGATATTTCAGTGCAGGAAGTATTAGACGCAACCGAAAGATTAATTAATAGCAAATGAACATTTTATTCATCACTACGCATTTAAATCCAGGCGGTATTACAAGCTATGTTTTTTCTTTAGCTAAGGAGTTAAAGAAAAACGATCACAATATCTTTATTGCTTCTTCTGGAGGAAGCTTGGTAGAATCTTTAGAAAATACTGGAATTAATCATATAGCAATACCCATTCGAACAAAGTCAGAATTAAGCCCTAAGGTTATTATTTCTGCAGTAAAGCTTAGAAACTTTGTGAAAAATAATAATATACAGATTGTTCATGCTCAAACCCGCGTTACTCAGGTTGTTGCATTCTGGCTTTCTAAATTAACTGGGGTCGTTTTCGTGGGGACTTGTCATGGGTTTTTTAAACCGAGATTTTCTAGAAAGAAATTTCAGTGTTGGGGGAAGAAAGTAATTGCCATAAGTCAGGCAGTTAAAGAAAATTTGATTAACTTCTTTGAGGTTAATCCAAAAAAAATAGAGTTTATTTATAATGGGATTGATGTAGATAGTTTTGAAGCTGCTTCTCTATATCAAGTTGAAGATTTTATCCAAAGATTTAATTTGGATAAGGCTATTCCAATAGTAGGCATAATCGCTAGATTGTCTTCGGTAAAGGGTCATAAATATCTTATAGAGGCAGCTAAAGAAGTTGTTGAAAGTGGTAAAGATATTCAGATTTTAATTGTTGGAGATGGTAATTTAAAAGATGAATTGATTGAACAAACAATCAATCTAAAAATAGATAACCTAGTATTTTTTGTGCCTTCTGTGAAGAATCTTTCTATTCCTTTAGCAGTTATGGATATTTTTGTAATGCCTTCTTTGCAGGAGGGTTTAGGTTTATCTATTATGGAAGCACAGGCAAGAGGGGTACCGGTTGTAGCAAGTAATGTCGGAGGTATTCCTGAATTAGTTCAAAATGAAGAGACAGGACTGCTTGTTCCTTCGGCAGATGTGGTTGCTTTAGCTAAATCGATAAAGTATCTTTTAGAAAATGAGAGTGTTGCCTTAAGCATGGCAGAAAAAGCTAAAAATAATATCCAGAGCAAATTTTCGATAAGGCTTATGGCGGATAAAACCGAAACATTTTACCGAATGGCTTTAGAAGGTATTTCTTAAAATATTCATGGAAAAAATTTTATTGGTTAATGTTAACTGGTTAGGAGATGTTTTATTCTCAACTGCTGTAATCAGGGCATTAAAGAATGCCTATCCAGATAGTTTTCTTGCCTGCATGGTACCTGCGCGCTGCAGAGAGATTCTCGAGGGTAATCCTTATTTAGATGAAATAATTATTTTTGATGAAAGGAGTTCCCATAGAAGCATTTTTAGAAAAATTAGGTTTGTTTTAGATCTGAAAAAAAAGAAATTCACAAAAGCATTTATTTTACATCGTTCACTAACACGTGCCTTGATTGTATTTTTAGCCGGGATTTCTGAGAGAGTAGGTTATGATACAAAAAAAAGAGGAATATTTTTGACTCATAAAATAAGTTTACCGGATTCGAATATTCACCGGACAGATCATTATCTAAATGTAATTAAATCATATGGTATAGAGGTAAAAGATAACAAGTATGAGTTTTTTATTTCCCAAGAAGATAAAAAATTTGCTCAGGATATTCTAAAGAATAATAATATCACAGATAATGATTTTTCGATTGCAATTAATCCTGGAGGCAACTGGAGGCCTAAGCGCTGGATTAAAGATAACTATGTTGAATTGGCCGATGCCCTATTAAAAAAATTCAATGCAAAGATTATTCTTACAGGTGCTAAAAAGGATATTCCTTTGGTTGATGATATTAAGATGTCTATGCAAGGAACTCCGTTGGTTTTAGCTGGAAAAACAACTTTAAAACAGTTGGCTGCTGTTATGCAGTCAGTAAATTTAGTAATCTCTGCAGATTCAGGGCCAATGCATATTGCTTCAGCGATGGGAGTTAATATAATCGCTCTTTTCGGTCCGACACTTCCATCGATTACTGGTCCTTTGGGAGAAGGTAAAAGTATTATATTGCAAAAGTCAACTGAATGTAAACTGCCCTGCTATGATTTAAAGTGTGTTGATTACAGATGTATGAAGGCAATTACTGTTGATGATGTTTTAGATTATGTCGATGAATTCAGAAAATAAAAGAATTTTAATTATACGTACTGACAGAATTGGAGATGTTTTATTGTCTACCCCGGCGATAAAGGCAGTAAGGGATTATTATTCTGATGCTTATATAGCTATGATGGTAAGGCCTTATGCCAGAGAAATTGTTGAGGGTAACCCTCATTTAGATGAGGTAATTATATATGATAAGTTTGGCAAGCAAAAAAGCTGGCTAGATTCTGCTAAATTTGCCATGTTTCTTAGAAAAAAAAGATTTGATACAGCAATTATTTTACATCCGACGAACAGAGTTAATATCATAAGTTTTTTTGCAGGGATTCCCAGTAGGATAGGCTATAACAGGAAATTCGGATTTCTTTTAACCCAAAAAATAAATCATGATAAGCAATTAGGTGAAAAGCATGAAAGTGAATATAATTTTGATATTCTTCGCTTATTGGGTATTGAAACTAAAAACAAGGATATGTTTATTCCTTTAAATAAAGATGCTGGAAATTGGGCAGAAGAAATTTTAGGCAAAAATAATATTTCATTTAAAGATTTGATAATTGCTGTTCATCCTGGAGCAAGCTGTCCATCCAAGATATGGCCGTTATCACGGTTTTCTGAGCTTGCTAACAATCTTATAGAAAAATATCAGGCTAAAATAGTAGTGGTATCTGGTAAAAAAGATAGAGAGTTAGCTGAAAAGGTTATCGAATCAATCAATGGCAAAGTCATCGATTTATCCGGGAAGACATCAATCAGTCAATTAGCCAGCATATTAAAGCGTTGTAAATTGTTTATTTCTAATGATTCAGGACCAGTGCATGTTTCATCTGCTGTTGGCACTCCGGTAATTTCGATTTTCGGCAGAAACCAGCCCGGGCTTAGTCCAAAGCGTTGGGGTCCTTTGGGAGAAAAAGATAGGTACTTACATAAAGATGTTGGCTGCATAGAATGTTTAGCTCATAACTGCAAAAAAGAGTTAATTTGCCTTAAATCTATCAAGGTTGAAGATGTCTTAGAAGCAATTGACGAAATTCTTAAGTTATGATAGAATTTAAGTTCAATTGTGACATTATCCTCAATCTAAATTATAGGGAAAAATCATGAAGAATATAAAGAGAGCTATCTCTAAGTTTAAGAAAACCAAGATTTTAGTAGTTGGCGACTTAATTCTAGATAAATTCATTTGGGGTTCTGTAGATAGAATTTCTCCGGAGGCACCCGTGCCTGTTGTTTTGCAAAAAACAGCACCTTATCATATGCCTGGAGGGGCTGCAAACGTAGCTCATAACCTGCAGAAATTAGGAGCAGATGTTACCATAGTTGGTAAAATCGGCAAGGATTATGAAGGTAAGCAGCTTATCGATGGGATGCATAAAATGGGCATTAGTACCCAAGGAATTTTTGCAGATAAAGAAGTTCCGACTATAGTTAAAACCAGGATATTTGCCCAGCATCAGCAGGTGGTCCGCTTAGATAGAGAGGTAGTGACTGATTTTGCTCAGGACAGAATTTCTAAGAGGATTTCAAGTTTTATTGTACAAAACATTGATAACTATGACGGAATCATCATAGAAGATTATGGTAAGGGTGTTATTAATGCGGCTTTGCTGGATAGAATATGTCCTCTGGCACGTGAACACAAGAAGATAATCACTATCGACCCTAAAGAAGAGCATTTCAATTATTACCGTTCAGTAACTGCCATAACTCCTAATCATAAAGAAACTGAGAATGCTATAAGGAATTTAAAAATTAGAGGTGCAGATTTGCAGATTAACAAAGACAAGTTGGTTAGCGATGAAGATATAGATTTAGCAGGAAACGAGCTTTTAAGACATCTTGATTTAGAGGCTGCGTTGGTTACCTTGGGAGAAAGTGGTATGAGATTATTTCAGAAAGGTAAAGAACCTTTTCATATAGATACTGTAGCGAAAGATGTGTTTGATGTAACTGGAGCCGGCGATACTGTAATTGCAGTGTTTACTCTTGCTTTAGCTTCGAGAATTAATATGCAGGATGCTGCGGTTTTAGCTAACTATGCTGCAGGTATTGTTGTAGGAAAAGTTGGCATTGTTGCCGTTACGCCTGAGGAAATAATCGAGAGCGTTCAATACCAAAACTAAAATAAATTATGGATACAATAGGAATAATTCCTGCACGTTACGAATCTACAAGGCTTGAAGGTAAAGTTTTGGTGGATTTATTAGGCAAGCCTATGGTTCAGCATGTGTGGGAAAGAGCTAAAGAAGCCAAGTTTCTTGATGATCTGGTTATTGCCTGCGATGATGAGAGGGTTAAGCAAGTAGCTGAGGATTTTGGTGCAAAAGTTGTTTTAACTTCTAAGGATCATCTTTCCGGAACTGACAGATTAACAGAAATAGTTCATCCTCTTGATGTAAAAGTAGTTGTCAATATTCAGGGAGATGAGCCTTTGATTCAACCTTCGATGGTAGACAAGCTTGCCCATGAATTATTAGAAGACCCTGAATGTGTAATGGCTACCTTGGTTAAGCGAATAACTAATCTTGAAGAAATCAATAATCCTAATATAGTTAAGGTTGTAACGGATAGGAGTGGCTATGCTCTTTATTTTTCCCGCTCACCGATTCCTTATAAGCGAAGTGATAGTTTTAGCGAAACAATTTATTTCAAGCATATTGGTTTATATGCATATACTAAAGATTTCCTTTTCACCTTTAAAAATCTTCCTAAATCTCAGCTAGAAGCTACTGAAAAACTTGAACAACTACGCGTGTTAGAGTCTGGTTTTAAAATCAAGACAGTAGAGACTGATGTTGAAACTATTGGGGTTGATACCTATGAAGATCTTGAAAAGGTAAAAGAGAAGATGAGAGGTATGTAATGATGAATAGGACAATCAGTTTAAAAAATGTAAAAATTGGTTCTAAAAAACCCATCATATTGATTGCCGGACCTTGCGTAATCGAAGATAAAAAGAGTTGTATCGCTATCGCAAAAAAGCTTAAACAAATTACCTCTGAGTTAAAGATACCTTTTATTTTCAAGGCTAGCTATGACAAGGCTAATCGTAGTTCTTTGCGATCTTTTAGAGGTTTAGGTATTGATAAGGGCTTGGATATTTTAAGCGAGATTAAAAAAAATATCAAAGTTTCCATTTTAAGCGACGTTCACAATATTAATGATGTAGAAAAAGCTGCGAAAGTGCTAGATGTTATCCAGATACCGGCTTTTTTGTGCAGGCAGACTGATTTAGTTTTAGCGGTAGCTAGAACTAAAAAGATCGTAAATATAAAAAAGGGACAATTTCTTGCGCCATGGGATGTAAAACAAGTAATTAAAAAGATTGAAAGCACAGGGAATAAAAAAATAATCATAACTGAGCGCGGAACAAGTTTTGGATACAATAATTTAGTTAGTGATTTCCGCTCGTTAGTAATTATGGCTAAAACTGGCTATCCTGTTATTTATGATGCCACACATAGCGTGCAGCTTCCTGGCGGGGCGGGAGTAGCCTCTTCCGGAGAAAGCGAATACGCAATTAATTTATCTCGCGCTGCTACGGCTGTTGGTTGTGCAGGGTTATTTCTTGAAGTGCATCCAAATCCTAAAAAAGCATTGTGCGACGGTCCAAATATGCTGGCCATAAAAGATATGAAAGATTTCTTAAAGCAAATTAAAGCAATAGATAGGTTGATAAAATGATAATAAAAAAAGCCAGAGAAGTATTTGATGTTGAAGCAAAAGCAATTCAGAGTTTGAAGAAAAGAGTTGGCCCAGATTTTAAACGTGCGGTCAATTACATTTGTAAGTGTAAAGGGCGCATAGTTGTTACGGGGATGGGTAAGGGTGGAATAATCGGTCAGAAAATCTCTGCCACCATGTCTTCTTTAGGCACTCCTAGTCTTTGGCTGCATTCTGCTGAGGCAATCCATGGTGATTTAGGCAGAGTTGCTAAAGATGATGTGGTTATTGTCTTATCATACAGCGGAGAAACTCAGGAAGTTAAAGGATTATTACCCTTACTTAAGAAGATGGGGATCAAGATTATCTCCATTACGGGAAATACAAAATCAACTTTAGCAAAATATAGTGATATTGTTTTAGACATAAGCGTAAAAAAAGAAGCTTGTCCTTTGGGGCTTGCTCCGACAACAAGCACGACAGCAATGTTGGCAATGGGCGATGCGCTTGCAGTATGTGCGTCGGATAAAAAATCATTTAAGCGTGAAGACTTTGCGTTTTTCCATCCCGGCGGTGCTTTAGGAAAGCGTCTACTGCTTAAGGTTGAAGATATTATGCGTAAAAGCCAATCTAGTCCTGTAGTCAATCAGGAGAAAAAAATTAAAGAAGTACTTTTTGCAATTACCAAAGCGCGCGCTGGTTCAGCTACGATAGTTGATAACAAGGGAAAGCTGGTGGGGATATTTACTGACGGGGATTTGCGAAGACATTTAGAAGACGACCCAAATCTTTCAGAGAAAAAAGTTATGCAGGCGATGACAAAATCTCCTACTGTAGTTTTTAAAGACATGTTAGCGGCCGAAGCACTTAGAATTTTACAAGAGAAAAAAATAGACGAGCTACCGGTAGTTGATATAAACAATAAACCAATCGGCCTTTTGGACGTTCAAGACCTACTTAAAGCAGGATTAGTATAATTCTTTATGAAATCAATTAAAGATAGAGTTAAAAAAATTAAATTGTTACTTCTTGATGTTGATGGTGTTTTAACCAATGGAAAGATAGTTTTTGATAACGCCGGAAGAGAAATGAAGTATTTTGATGTCCAGGATGGCTTAGGTGTTGTTATTCTAAGAAGAGCTGGAATCAAAACAATAATCATTACTGCTCGTTCATCAAGCATTGTTGCAAAGCGTGCTAAAGATATGCAAGTATTTAAAACATATCAGGATGCTCGGGATAAGCTTAAGGTCTACAAAAAAATACTTAAAGACATGAGGTTGTCTAGCAAAGAAGTTTGTTTTATTGGTGATGAATTAATAGATTTATCCGTTATAAAAAACGTTGGGTTTGGTGTTGCCGTTTCTAATGCAGTCGCAGAACTTAAAAGAGAAGCTCATTATATAACAAAACGACAAGGTGGCAGCGGCGCAGTACGGGAAGTCATAGAATTAATCTTAAAGAGTCAAAATAAATGGAAGAAAGCCATTAAAATTTACCAGTGATGAAAAAAATAATCTTATTTTTTATGATTTTCTTTATCTCCGGCATGGTAATTGAGGCTGATGAAGCTGAGCAGAAATTTCTTGGGTTTCATTTAACTGGTGTTTCTTCAGGTGGTGATAAAACCTGGGAAGTCAGGGGTGAATCTGCTGATATCTTCACCGATGTAGTTAAGCTTACGAATATAGTTGCCAATGTTTATGGGGAAGAAGAGATGACCTTAACCGCAAACGAAGGTAATCTGAATAAAACTGACGGTAATTTACTTTTTAAAGAAGACGTTGTGGCAAGTACGCCTGATGGCGCAAAAATGACAACGGATTCATTAAGTTGGAATCGAGATAGCAATGTAATTTCCACGGAAGATTTTGTAACGGTTGAGAAAGAAAGTATGGTGGCAACAGGTACTGGTGTTGAAGCAAACACGGAGTTGAATCAGGCGCAGATGAAAAAAGACGTTACAGTTGAATTCAACTCATTAGATGAAAATAAAAAGATGAGAAAAACGGTTATTACTTGTGATGGTCCACTGGAAATTGATTATCAAAATCAAATTGCAGAATTTAAAAATAACGTAGTCGTTACTGACGAACAGGGAAATATGGCTGCAGATTATATGAAGCTTTTCATAAATTTTGAGACTAAACAAATGGAAAAAATAATTGCATCGGGTAATGTTAAAATTCAGCGAGGAGAAAATACAAGCTACAGCGAGCAGGCTACCTATATTGCGACTGAACAACGTGTAATTTTATCGGGAAAACCAAAATTAATTTTCTTCACCGAAGAACAGGTCGAGGAGTAACATGCGCTTATTAGAAACAAAAGGATTGGTTAAAACTTATGATGGACGAGCCGTAGTTAACGGAGTAGATATTTCTATTAGGCGTGGTGAAATTGTGGGTTTATTAGGACCAAATGGTGCAGGTAAAACAACTACTTTTTATATGATAGTTGGTATTATCCCACCGGATAAGGGAAAGATTGTTTTCGATCAACAGGGAATTACCAGGCTATCAATTCATGAGCGTTGCCGTTTAGGCATGGGATATCTATCTCAGGAAGCATCAGTTTTTAGAAAACTTTCTGTTGAAGAAAATATTATGGCAATATTGGAGACACTTAAGATTGGACCACGCGAACGTAAAAAAAGATTACAATCACTTTTGGAAGAATTGAACATTGCGCATTTGGCAAAGAATAAGGCTTACACCTTATCCGGAGGTGAGAGGCGTCGTTTAGAGATCACGCGTGCTTTAGTAACCAATCCATCGTTTATACTTTTAGATGAGCCGTTTTCCGGAATAGATCCTATAGTCGTTGCCGATGCCCAGGAGATTATCAAAGATTTAAAGAATAAAGGTTTGGGGATTTTACTTACTGATCATAATGTGCGTGAAACATTAGCTATAACAGACAGAGCGTATCTTATTGCTGAGGGGAGAATCTTAATTTCTGGAAATGCGCAGGAATTAATAAATGACCAAAAAGCACGTAAACTATATTTGGGTGAAGAATTCAGCATGTAAGGTTATTGTAAGCTAACAAGGAGAATTATGAAGGCAGAACTTAAAAAAATTGATGCATGCAAGAGACAACTAAACATTGAATTATCTAAAGAGATAATAGATAAAAAATTTGAAGAAGTATATAAAGAAATCGGCAAGCAGGCTAATATTAAGGGATTCCGCCCCGGGAAAGTTCCTAAGGATATTTTAATTAAACATCATGCTCAGCTGGCGCGCGAGGAAGTGTTGAAATCTTTGATTCCTGAGTATTATCAAAAGGCCCTTATGGAGCAAAGTCTTGCTGCTGTAGACTTGCCTGAGATTCAGGATATTAAATTTACCGATGACTTCCTTTCTTTTAAGGCAGAATTCGAAATTAGGCCTGAGATTAAAATAAAGCAATATAAAGGTTTGAAAGTGAAAAGGAAATCAGCTGATGTTTCCGATGATGATGTTGAAAAAGCACTGGACTATCTTAAGAAATCAAAAGGAGATAAAGAAGAAGTAAAAATTGACGATGATTTTGCTAAAGGTATGGGTTATCCTAGTCTTAAAGAACTTAGAGAGATGCTAAGAAAACAGCTTGAAATTTCCAAGGAACAACAGGTTAAAATGGATGTGGAAAATCAGGTGATCGAGCAACTAATTAAGAATTCTGACTTAGCGGTTCCCCAAGGTTCAGTTGTTAAGCAGTTAGACTATATGGTTAAGCAGACCAAGCAAAATCTTGCATATCAGGGAATGAAGCAGGAAGACGTTGAAAAAAAAGATGAGGAATTACGCAAAAGATTCAAAGATGATGCAGCAAAATCGGTTAAGGTGTTCTTTATCTTAGATAAGATCGCCGAGCTTGAAAATATCAAGATAGAAAAGGAACACGATTTAACCAGAACGGTGATAGAATTTTTGTTAAAAGAGGCACAATGGCAAGAAGGGGGTAAAGATGGAAAGTAAGAATCAGGTACTTGTTCCTATGGTAGTTGAGCAAAGCAGCAGAGGTGAGAGGGCGTATGACATTTATTCCAGACTTCTTAAAGATAGAATTGTTTTTATCGGCACCCCGGTAGATGATCATATTGCTAATATTGTTATTGCGCAGCTATTATTCTTACAGATGGAAGATGCAAAGAAGGAAATTAGTATTTATATCAACACACCAGGTGGTATAGTAACCGCAGGTTTAGCTTTATATGATACAATCCAGTTCTTAAAGCCGGATGTTGCTACTTATTGTGTCGGTCAAGCTGCGAGTATGGGTGCTGTGCTTTTAGCTGCAGGAACCAAGGGAAAGCGATATGCGCTTCCACATGCACGTATTATGATTCATCAACCTTGGGGAGGAGCTCAGGGAGCAGCCTCAGATATTTCCATTCAGGCCCAAGAAATCTTACGCCTTAAAGATAAATTAAGTGAAATTTTGGCAAAGCATACCGGTAAATCAATCGAGCAGATTAAAACAGATTCAGATAGGGATTATTTTATGTCATCAGATGAGGCTAAGGAATATGGCATAATTGATGAGGTTATTTCAGCTAAGAAGTGAGGGAGGAAGATGAGTAGCAAAAAGACATATTTATTAACACCAGGGCCAACGCCATTACCACCAGAAGTAATGGAGGCGCTTTCGCGTCAGATAATTCATCATAGAACTTCGCAGTTCCGCGATATATTGAAACAGGCTGAAGAGGGCCTGCAGTATGTATTCCAGACAAAGAATGATGTATTTATTTTTGCATCTTCCGGAACAGGAGCCATGGAGGCAGCGGTTTGCAATTTACTTTCTGCAGGTGACAAAGCCATAACTGTTGAAGGTGGAAAGTTTGGTGAACGCTGGACGGAAATCTGCAAAAGTTACGGTGTTGAGCCTATTGTTGTTGAGGTAGAGTGGGGTAAATCAGTTGAACCTAAAGTCATAGGTGATCTTCTTAAAAAAGACAAAAGCATCAAAGCAGTATTTACTACTCTTTGTGAAACCTCTACTGGTGTTACAGCAGATATAAAGACTATTGCAGATATTGTAAAAAAGACTTCCGCAGTTTTGGTTGTTGATGCAATTAGTGGGCTTGGCGCAGTTGATATTCAGACGGATAACTGGGAAGTGGATGTTGTTGTTGCTGGTTCTCAGAAAGGTCTTATGCTTCCCCCGGGATTAGGTTTTTTAAGCACAAGCGAAAAAGCCTGGAAATTAATTGAAGAATCTAAACTACCAAAATATTATTTTGATTTGAAAAAAGCCAAGAAGGCGTTAGATAAAACCGATACTGCATTTACACCGGCAATCGGATTAATTATTGCGTTAAATGAAGCTCTTGATATTATAAAGAAAGAAGGTTTGCAGAATGTATTTAAACGTTTTGCCAAAATGACTGAAGTAACCCGTAACGCTGCTGAAGCTATTGGGCTTTCTTTGTTTCCGGATAAGGGTTGTGCCTCAAATGCAGTTGTCGCACTTAGGCTTCCTGATTCTATTGATGGAGCAGCATTGGTTAAAACTATGCGGGATGTTAACGGAGTTGGTTTAGCCGGAGGACAAGCACAATTAAAAGGAAAAATAATCCGCATCGCCCACATGGGCTATATAAAGGAAGAAGATATATTAGCTGGATTTGAAGTGTTGGAGAAGGTGCTTGCAGAAATGGGTCATAAGCTTACTGCAGGTGCATCTGTTAAGATAATAAAAGAGCAACTTTTGTAATTTATTTTGTTTCTTTAGCGGATAATTATCTCAAGCTGAGAAAATATCCGCTTTGGTATTAATTAAGGAGGGGTAATGTTTCGATCACAAATTAAAGTATTAGATTGCACTATCCGTGACGGAGGTCTTATCAATAATCATGATTTCGATAGACGTTTTGTGCGCGAAGTATACAAGGCCGTGTCTGCTGCAAATGTTGATTATATCGAGCTAGGCTACAGGAATTCAAAGAAGATGTTTTCTCAGAAAGATTTCGGCTTATGGAAATTCTGCGATGATGAAGAAATAAATAAAGTTATCGAAGGTATTGAGTCTAATACAAAGATTTCCGTAATGTGTGATGTCGGCCGAGTAGAAGAACAAGACGTTAAGCCAAAGTCAGAGAGCCCGGTAGATATGATAAGGGTTGCAAGTTATGTTAAGGATATTGATAAAGCAATCGCCTTAGTAAATCAATTTGATGAAAAAGGGTATGAAACCACTATTAATATTATGGCGATATCCCGCGACCAGGATAGATTTCTAGACGAAGCGCTTGAACAGGCGGAGAAAGAAAGCAAAGCTCAGGTTATTTATATAGTTGATAGTTTTGGTGCGCTTTATCAAGAGACTGTTGAAGATCTGGTTAAAAGATTCAGGAGAATTGTTAAGACAAAAGAAGTTGGTTTTCACGGACACAACCACCAGCAGCTTGCTTTCGGCAATACAATCGAGGCTATAATGCATAATGCTAATTATCTTGATGCCACTGTTTATGGTATTGGTCGCGCTGCAGGAAATTGTCCCTTAGAGCTTCTAGTGGGATTCTTAAAAAATCCAAAATTCGATATTCGTCCTCTATTGGATTTGATTTCTAAAGAGCTTATTCCTTTGAGGGATCAGATAGAATGGGGGTATATAATTCCTTATGCAATATCGGGAATGATGAATATCCATCCTCGTGCAGCAATGGCGCTGAGAAACAGTGAGCAGAAAGAAAACTACAGGGAATTTTTTGAAAGCCTGGTAAATACCGACGAAGTCTAGTAGGCAAAATATATGGATGTAAAAAGTTTCCTTCAGCTTCCCATAATGGGGATTTTACGCGGTGTTTCTTCTGAAAGTATAATTCCACTTACAGAATCAGCAACCTCTTCCGGTTTAAAAACAATCGAGATAACAATGAATACCTCAGGTGCGCCTGAACTTCTTAAGAAGATGGTTAAGGTTGCTTCTGGTAACCTTACCATAGGTGCTGGCACTGTTTTAAGCGAAGATGATGCAAAAGAAGCAGTTGATTCTGGGGCAACGTTCATTGTTTCTCCAACACTTGTTTCAGAGGTTGTAGAGTATTGTGCAAAAAACAAAATTCCTGTATTTCCTGGAGCATTTACTCCCCAAGAAATCTATAATGCCTGGAGAGCTGGAGCAACCATGGTTAAAGTGTTTCCGGCAAAGTTCTTTGGCCCCGCATATTTTAGAGAAATCAAAGGCCCTTTCAACGATATAAAACTTCTCGCCTGCGGCGGAGTTAATGAAGATACGATTGAGCAGTTTTTTGTATCTGGAGCAGCAGCAGTTGCTTTTGGTGGAAGCATTTTCAAAAAAGATCTAATTGAAAGAAAAGATTTTTCTGCAATTGAAAAAAATATTAGATGTTTAGTTAACAAGGTGAAAAAAGTAAGCTCATCTTGACGTTTTTTCCAGATAGATATACAATAATTAACAAAACAAGCCTATCAGTTTAAGGAGAGAGACTTGCAGAAGTATTTTTTCCCCATTCTAATAATTGTTTTTTTCTTATCTTTATGCTTTCCTTGTTTTGCTCAAAGGGAATCAGTTACAATTATCACTTATTATCCTGCCCCGTACGGAAATTATAAATATTTAGAAGCTAAAAAGAGTGCTGCAGTAGGAGATATCGGTGATTCAGGTACTCTCGGCATAACCGAAGTCGATGATTTGCAGCAAGGAGAGCTGTTTGTAGAAGGTAATGTGACCTTTGGTACGCATATTGTTGATCCACCGATTGGTCAGGCAAAAACAGGAGAGCTAATTTATTTTGATGATACAGTAGATAACGGGTTTAAATATTTTGACGGAACAGATTGGATGTTGCCTGCTACAATGGGTGGAATGGGTGGTTGCTATGTTTCTTTTTGCGGGAATAGATTTGAAGGTATGGCCTCTCCAAGTGTACGCCGCTGTAGTTTTAATTCGGAAGCTTCTCCTGCCAATGTTTGCTTAGATGATTTTAGCCAGGTAGGAGATAGTGGTAGATATGGTTTTTGCTATGTTGATGACTTTCCTTCTTTTCATCATAGACATAAAGTGTATCATAGGCCACCGGCTGATGACTCAGGTAATCCTTCTTGTGATGCGGGAGAGATTTTTTTTAGTGAGGGTTCAGCATATCTTTGTTGTAAAGATCCGGTTGCAAGTGTTAAGGCTTGTTATATATCCTATTGTGATTCTGCAGATGATAATTGTAGCTTTGGAGGAACACCTGCCGATCCTTGCATAGGAGGATTTGCGCAACAGGGAAGTAGTAGTACTTGGGGTTATTGTGAAGTTACTGCAGGTGGATGGATTCCAGGATATTATTTCCGTCCACCTCATGGAAACTGTGATTGGCGTTTTACTCCACATGATATTGGAAACGCTTATTTATGTTGTAAATAAATGTTTAAATTATGCGAAATAGTTTAATTGTTAACAAAATATTTATTATTTGCATATTTGTGTTATTTATTTTCTTCGTGATAGAGAGCTTTGCAGATGAAGGGCTAACGATTACAACTTATTATCCTGCCCCTTATGGGGTTTATAATCAGGTTGAAGCAAAAGCGGGATTTGCTGTAGGTGATATTTCAGGCATTGGTACAGTGGGGGATTTATATACGGGTGAGCTTTTTATATCTGACGGTGCGATTTTTAAACCAAAAAACGTTGACCCTGGTGCAGGTGATGGAAAGCAGGGTGAGCTTATTTATAATGCTACAGAAGATACTTTCAAATTTTTCGCTGACGGCGCTTGGAATAATATGATTGGAGGAGAGGTTTGTTATTTATCTTTTTGTAACGGTATGGTAGAAGATGATTGCAGTTTTGGTGGCACACCTTGCATAGGAGGCTTTACAAAACTTGAACCAAATGATGTTTATGGATTTGATCCTTATTGTGCAAACTGTCAATATGCTTTTGATATAAACGGCCAGGATATTATTTCTTCTGGTAGGATATATTTATGCTGTAAATAAAATTATTAGCGTATGAAGAAAAACAAAACTTTTCAATTATTATTTTTAGCTATAATATTTTTTGCTCATTGTAATTGTGTTAGAGCAGAAGATATATCTTTTACAACATATTATCCTTCTCTACAGGGTGTTTATTCGGGCTTATCTTCTGAAGAGGCATTTGCTGTGGGTGATATATCAGATTCTGGTACTGCTGCAGTAGATGAGACCACTGATTTAGATCAGGGTGAAGTTTTTGTTGAAGATAGCGTAATATTCAAGCCAAAAAACGCTGACCCGATTCCTGCTGATTCCAGGGCTGGTAGTTTGATATATAATGATGTAGAGGATATGTTTAAATATTATGATGGAACTCAATGGAAAGGGTTTACCGGAGCTGCAATAGAAGGTGGTGGTTGTTATATTTCTTATTGTAAGTCTCCAGGTGGCATAAGTGGTTTTTGTTCTTTTGGAACTGTCTGGGATGTTGCTGATCAACATCCTTGTAGAGAAGATTTAGGTTATCAGCAAGTTGGTGTGGGTGATCTTCATGGTAGGTGCTGCAGGGCTTCTAATCCACCTGGTCTTCATTGTACAGGGGCAGATCATTTCTATGCTGGTGGAGGCTGTGGCAATGCTGGTAGCAGCTGGGTAATCAGAAATTCTTTTTATATATTTCTTTGCTGTAAATAGAAATAGTCAATTATTAATTTTTCAATAACTTCATTTCCATTATTCAAATAATCTAATGATTTTTAAGTGTTATCTTGACTTATCCTTTAAGTAGAGGTAAACTAATCTTCGCTGATAATTGAAGGATTTATCAACCAAACCTATAAATTATTCAACTTTTTCAGGACTTATTTAAAACAAAAATAGAAATAAATATTAATATAAACTACTAAAGCATAAGGAGTTGATATGAAGTTATTGATTGGTGATTCATTATCGAACGAAGGAGTTAAGATATTAGAGAAGGTTAAGGGTTTAAAGGTAGATGTCAATACAGGCCTTAAGCCTGATGAGCTTAAGAAGATAATAAAAGATTATGACGCGATTGTGATAAGAAGTGCAACTAAGCTTACTGCTGATGTACTTAAAGAGGCTAAAAATCTAAAATATATCGGACGTGCTGGTGTCGGATTAGACAACGTAGATCTAGAAGCTGCAACTAAGCAGGGTATTATAGTTATGAACGCACCAGGCGGAAACACTATTTCTACTGCTGAGCATACAGTTAGTATGATTTTAGCACTTTCCAGGAATATCCCTCAAGCTCATGCTTCTACATCGGGTGGAAATTGGGAACGTAAGAAGTTTATGGGTGCTGAGGTATACGGAAAAACTTTAGGTATTGTGGGCTTGGGCAAAATTGGAACCGCGGTTGCCAAGCGTGCCTTAGCATTTGGGATGAAGATTGTAGCGTATGATCCTTTTATATCTTTAGAAGTTGCCAAGCAGTTGGGTGTTGAAATTGTTGAGCTAAAGGATTTATTCCCTAAGGTTGATTATATTACCGTGCACACTCCTCTTTCTGATGAGACAAAGCATATGATTTCAGATAAACAGTTCGCTGCTATGAAGAACGGGGTTAAGGTGATTAATTGTGCCCGAGGGGGAATTATTGATGAAGTAGCGCTTATTAAGGCAATAGATTCGGGTAAAGTTTCCGGTTGTGCAATGGATGTATTCGAAACTGAACCTCCGGGAAAAGAGTCTCCGCTTCTTAAATCGGACAAAATTATTAGAACTCCCCATATCGGTGCTTCAACTGAAGAAGCCCAGGTAAGTGTGGCAATTGAAATCGCCCACACGATAAAAGATGCATTAACTGATAACGTGATTAAAAATGCTGCCAACTTTCCTTGTGTGGAAGCAGAGGTCTGTGAAGTATTAAGCCCTTATATAGCTCTTTCTGAAAAAATGGGAGAGTTGGCTTGTCAATTATTCGATGGTCGCATTAATAAGGTTGTCGTTGACTATAATGGACAGATCGCCGAGCTTAAGAATGAATCGGCAACTATTGCTGTAGTTAAGGGTTTGCTCACTCCGGTAGTCCGTGAGATGGTAAATTATGTCAATGCAAAAAGCTTGGCTAAAGAGAGAGGTATTAAGGTTAAGGTTTCGGAATCTACTTCATCAGAGGAAGAGTTTGTTAATTTAATTACAGTTAAGGTTTCAGACGGAAAGTCAGATTTATTGATTTGCGGTACACTTTCAAGCAATAACCAGCCTAGAATAGTTAAGATAAATGATTTTTATGTTGAGGCCAAACCCGAAGGCCATATGCTTTTCATGCGTAATTCTGATTTACCCGGAGTTATCGGTGCAATAGGAACTATCTTAGGAAACAATAAGGTAAATATTGCAACAATGACGTTCGGCAGAACCGAAGTCGGAGGAGATGCGCTTTCTGTAGTTAATATAGACAGTCCATTATCGGCTAAAATCCTCGAAGAAATAAAAAAAGCCAAACATATTAAATCTGTAAAATTAATCAAATTATAAAAAGAGGTGATTGTATGAAAAAAGCTAATAGCTTTTTGAAGGTTGCAGCTGTGTGTGTGGCATCGTTGGTGATTGCATTTTTGCTTTATAGCGCAACCAGCGCGGCAGAGTATACCAATGCTGATTTATCTGGAGATGAATTACTTTTAAGACTTGATTCTATTGAAAATAATCAAAAAATTATTTTACAACGTCTTGATTCTTTAGAAGAAACACTTATTAAAGAAATAAAGATTAGATGCACTAAATAATTATGAAGAAAATATTAGTTACGCTTATATTTCTTTTATTGGCGACAACATGCTTTGCTGCGCCTAAGATATCTATTGATGATGGATATTTCGATTTAGGCATTATGGCAGAGGGGCAAGTTTATCCTTATAAATTTAGAATTAAGAATATCGGCGATGAAGATCTTAAGATAGATGTAATTCATGTAAGTTGCGGATGTGTTAAGATTGTTAAACCGGACGGTCCGATAACTGTTTCTGCGGGTGAAGAATTTGAATTACAATTTAATTTTGATACGACAGGTTTTTTTGGTGAGACGGTAAAATATATTTATGTAAATACAAATGTGCCAAAAAATCCGTTGCTTAGGATTAGGCTAGATACTTTTATTGAGGCACAAGAGCAGGTTCTTTTAAGAAGATTTGAGAAGTTTAGCGGCTGGACAGTAGTTGGTGTCGGACTCGTTGATGGTGTGAATCCTTGTGCGTTTACTGTGCTTATATTTTTCTTATCATTTTTAAGCTTTGCTGGATATGGTCGGCGTCAGATTATAGTTCTAGGCAGCGTATTTATATTAACAGTATTTCTTACTTATTTAGCTATTGGTTTGGGGATATTCGAATTTTTGCACAATCTGCCTAATTTTGAAATTGTTTCAAAAATTATTTATTTCATCACTGCTTGTCTGGCTATTGTCTTAGGATTCCTCAGTCTTTATGATTGGTGGATATTTAAAAAGACAAAAGATCCGGATAAGATAAAATTAAAACTGCCTGGAATGGTGAAAAAGCAGATTCATGGTGTTATTAAAGATCATACAAAGGATAAATCCAATAAGCAAAGCGTTATAAAACTAGCATTAACAGCTTTAAGTTGTGGTTTTATTGTTTCTTTACTTGAGTCTGTTTGCACCGGCCAACTTTATGTACCTACGATTGTTTATGTTCTAGGCGTACCTGGTTTGAAGGCACAAGCCTGGCTGTACTTGTTGTTATACAATTTAATGTTTATTGTGCCGTTGGTAACAATATTTATGTTTGCGCTATTTGGGGTTACTTCAGAAGGATTTGCTAAGATTGCTAAGTTGCATCTTGCAAAAATTAAGCTTATTACGGCATTTGTATTTTTCTTTTTGGGATTATTTTTATTATTTATTGTTAAACACTAAAAAGGATAGAAAGTAGATGAAAAGAAAAGTTTTTATTATTGCACTGTTTTGCTTAAGTCTTTTATTAACAAGCAATTCTTTATATGCTGAAAAAGTAACTATAGCCTATACTGGTGGTTCATATTCAAATCTATATCCTTGTAGATGTCCTAAATCACCGAATGGTGGGGTGGCTCGACGTGCAACAATTCTAAATAAGTTGTGCAAAGAATACCCCAGTTTGTTATTGCTTGATTCTGGCGGATATTTTGGCGGTGGAATGCAGGATGGTGAAAAGACTACTCTGGAATTAGATAAAAAGCGAACTGTATTAAATTTAGAAATTATGGAGTTGTTGGGATATGATGTAGTCGGAATAAGCAAGGAAGAAATGAATTTCGGTAGAGATTTTCTGATTGATAAAATAAAAGATACTGGAATTAATTTTCTTGCATGCAACATAGATTTACCTGGAGCAGCGCCGTTTATCATTAAAGAGGCTAGCTCTGTCAAGATCGGCATTCTCGCAGTTGCACCATTAGATTTTATTACAGAAAATAAACAGGATTTTTCTGATGTTTTGAAAACAGTTACGGGAAACATAGAATATATGTCTAAGCAAGGTGCAGAAATTGTTATTGTGTTGAGTTACCTTGGGCATAGCTTAGATATTCAATTGATGGAGCAGGTTAAAGGAATAGATGTTTTAATAGGAACTAGTGAGACGAGCAAGGCTGATCCAGAAGGTAAAATAGGAGAGACTTTATATTTAAGACCTTATTATTGGGCTAAAACTGTAAAAATTGCTGAATTAGATATAGCAGATGGCAAGGTAAACAGTTTTGAGATTAAGCAGTTTCCCTTGAGTTCTGATATTGTAGATGATCCCGAAATTCAGTCTTTACTTCCTCGTTGTTTTTCAAAAAAGCAATGTAAAAAACGTGGGTTTGTTGGAAGTTGTGAATCTCCTGGAGAAATAACTGCTAAATGTACTTATGAAGAACAGGCAAAGATTCCTTTATTGATAATAAGGCCCGATAGCTGTAAAACTTGCAATGCTAGAAGGGCTTTATCTGATGTTCAGAAAAATATTCCTGGTATTTTTCCTTCATTTGTTAACGAGTCATCGAAAAGAGGTAAATCTTTTATCAAAAAATACAATATTAAGCTATTGCCGGCATTTCTGTTAGGTCGCTCAATAGAAAGAGAAGCAACATTTAGACAACTTCTTGACAAAAAAATTATTCAGAAAAAAGATAATAGTTATTATTTAATCAGTCCTTCCTATGCGGGGGGATCGTATTTTACTAACAGAAAGAATATAGATGGGCGTCTAGATTTATTTATAAGTTTATATGATAAAAAGGTAAAAAATGTTCTTAAAGTTACTAAGCAGTTAATTGAAACCATTGAAGACAAGATAGATTTTAAGCTTCATTTTTTAGTTTTTGAAAATAAAGAGACAGGTGAATTAGTTTCGAAATATGGTAAGACTGAGGTAGAAGAAGCTAAACGCGCATTATGCATTATAGAGAAATATCCGGATAAAACATGGGATTATTTATTCTGTCGTATAGATAATATAGAAAGTAGTTGGTGGGATGATTGCGCCAAAAGCGCTGGTATTGATGTGGAATCAATAAAAGAATGTGCAAAATCTCAAGAAGCAATTGATTTGATAAAAAATAACATTAAGCTTTCTAAAAAGCTGGGAGTTTCTTATGGTCCACTGTTTCTTTTGAATAATAGGGAAATTTTTGGAATTGGAGAAAATACTACAGTAGAAGAATTAAAGTTAATAGTCAAACAGGAGGAAAAAGATGACAAATAATAAACCCAAGATTTACATTGTTGATGTTACTAATCGCGACGGCGTACAGACTTCAAGAATATGTCTGTCCAAATTTCAGAAAACAATGATCAATTATTATCTGGATAAGATGGGTGTATTTCAAAGTGAGTTCGGCTTTCCTCTGACCAACCATGAAACCAGTTATTTAAATGCTAATTTAGAATTATCCAGAAAGAAGATTTTTAATTCAATTAGGCTGGAAGGTTGGATACGCGCAACAGTTGCAGATGTGCAAGCAGCTCTTAAGCTTGTTCCTAAGACTGAGCATATGAACCTTTCGATTTCCACTTCTGATCAGATGATTCACCATAAATTTAAAGGAAAGCTTGACCATGCTGGTGTTATCAAAGAAATGTCTAGTGCGGTAAAAAAGGCAAAAAAACTAGGCGTTAAAACTGTAGGTGTTAATTCAGAAGATGCATCACGTACCCGCTTGGAGTATTTAATTGAATTTGCAGCTGCAGCTAAAGAGTCAGGAGCTGATAGAATACGTTACTGCGATACATTGGGTTGTGATAGTCCTTTTACTATTTATGAAAGGGTGAAGCAGGTAGTAGACAATGTCCAGATACCCATGGAGATACATTGCCATAATGATTTAGGTTTAGTAATTGCAAATTCAGTGTCAGGTGCTATGGCAGCTAATGATGCTGGTGTTGATGCTTATATCAACACTTGTGTTAATGGTATGGGAGAGAGAGCCGGGAATGCTGATTTAGTAAGTGTAATATTGGCAATAAAATATGGAAACGGAGTAAAAGGAAAATATAAGCTAGATGAAAACATTAATCTAAAGAATGCTTGGAAGATGTGTAACTATGCTTCTTATGCATTTGGAGTTCCTATTCCTATTAATCAGCCAGGAATCGGCGCAAATGCATTTGCCCATGAATCAGGCATTCATGCCGACGGGGCACTTAAGGATAGAAGAAACTACGAGCTTTATGATTATGAAGAATTAGGCAGAGGTAAAGTAGAGGTTATAGATACCGGAAGAAAGATCACCGCGGGAGAATATAGCGGTATTAAAGGTTTTAGAAACGTATATGAAAGATTAGCAGTTGCATTTAAGAATGACAAGGAAGCTGCGGAGGTTCTAGAACTTGTTAGATATGCCAATATTCATAATCAGAAACCTTTGGTTGAGGAAGAATTACGATTTATTGCAAGTAATCCGGAAATTGTTAAAAAAATATTTACGATGTCTCCGTAAAAAGAAAGATAAACTATGGTTACGATTATTATTGGTGCACAGTGGGGTGACGAAGGCAAGGGTAAGATAATCGATATCGTATCTCAAAAGGCAGATTTTATTGCTCGATATCAAGGTGGTAATAATGCAGGTCATACTGTAGTTGTTGGAGATGAACAGTTTGTTTTTCATCTTATCCCATCGGCAATATTGCATAAAGGCAAAACCTGTATTATAGGAAGTGGAGTTGTAGTAGATCCTCCAGCCCTGATTTCTGAAATTGATGGACTTAAGAAGCAAGGAATTCATTTAAACGGCAAGAATTTCAAGATATCCCTAAATGCGCATATTGTTTTGCCGTATCATAGAATTTTAGATAAGCTACGAGAGAAAAAACGTACTTGCAGGATTGGAACTACAGGAAGAGGCATAGGCCCTTGTTATGCGGATAAGGTTTCTCGTTGCGGAATTCGTCTGGTTGATCTTTTGAATAAAGATGTTCTAAGGGTTAAACTTAAAGATAATTTACGTGAAAAAAATGAGATTTTCAGGAAAGTTTACAATCATAAAGGTTATTCTTTTGATCAGATATACAAAGAGTACCTGGTGTACGCTAAGAGGCTTAAGCAGTATGCGTCTGATACTGCTTTAGTTTTAAATAAGGCAATAGATGATAAAAAAGACGTACTTTTTGAAGGAGCTCAGGGTACTTTTTTGGATATTGATTTTGGTACATATCCTTTTGTCACATCTTCTAATTCAGTTGCAGCGGGTGCATGTGTAGGCAGCGGGATATCTCCGGATAAAATAGATAGCATTTTAGGTGTAGTAAAAGCTTATACTACTAGGGTGGGAGAAGGTCCTTTTCCTACTGAATTTACCTGTAATTTGAAAGAAAAGATACGTTCAAAAGGTAAAGAGTTCGGAGCAACAACAGGTAGACCCAGAAGATGTGGTTGGTTTGATGCAGTTATGGTCAGACATGCTGTTATTATCAATGGCTTAAAAGAAGTAGCAATGATGAAGCTCGATGTGTTAGATGAGCTTAAAAACATAAAGATTTGTACTGCTTATAAATATAAGGGAAAGATTTTCAAGACTTTTCCGCTAGATTTTGAAGCAATACATAACGTAAAACCTATATATAAAGTATATAAAGGCTGGCAGCAGAATACTAGTTCGGCACGCAAATATAGGGATTTACCAATTCAGGCACGTTCATACATAAAAAGCTTGGAAGATTTATTAAAAACGGATATAAAATATATTTCCGTTGGCTCAAAAAGAAGCGAGATAATCGTAAAATAAATATTTGATTTAACGCTTAAGTTGTTGATTAATATTAGTTTATAGAGTAAATTTGTCCTTGACTTTATTATAGGGATATGTTAATGTTAGACTTAATCTAAATAAACAAAAGGAGGCAAAGCATGTCTAGAAGAATGGGTATTTTAAGAGGAATTTTGGTTTTATTTTTGGTTTTTAGTTTAACTGGCTGTACTGTAGTTTTGCAAAAAGGAAGACGTACAGATATTGATAGAATAGATGAACTCAGCTGGGAACTTGATCAGCTAAGCCAAACTAAAAAATTGCTTGAGGAGCGTCTTAAGCAGGAAATCGCAGATAAAGAAGTACGTCTGGAGATGGCTGAAAGAGGTTTAGTCATTACTTTTGTAGCCGAGATACTCTTTGATTCAGGAAAAGCTAAGCTGCGCAAAGAGGCATTTTCTGTATTGAGTAAGGTAGCTCGTGTTATAAATGAAAATGTGCCAGATATGGATATAGGTATTGAAGGTCATACTGATAATATTCCGATTAGATTTTCTGGATGGAAATCTAACTGGGAGCTTTCCAGTGCCCGCGCGATGAGTGTATTGCATTATTTAGTCGATGAAAGCAGCGTAGCTCCTACTCGAGTTACTGCAATCGGAGCTGGAGAATATAGGCCGATGGCTTCCAACGATACCAAAGAAGGACGTCAGTTTAACCGTAGAGTGGAAGTTATCATTTTGCCAAAAACAACTAAGGTGAAGTCCGGCGAATCGGTTGAAGGTGAATTAGAGAATCTAAAATAATTTTTCTTGAAAGGAGCATTTGAGCCATTATGGATGAACAGATAAAAGACAGATTATTAATTGCGTTAATAATTTTAAGCATAATTTGTTTAATACTTGCTATTAATTCTGGCTTAGCTGCTCAGAAAAATAAGGCTATGGCTCAAAAAGAATTAGCGCTTCGTTTGGATACCGAAGAAAAGTTTGAAGATGTAAAGTCTCGCTTTAATTTCTTAGAGAAAAAAGTTGTTGAAGCTCGCACTGCTTATGAAAAAGAAAAGAAAGCTCATTCTGAAAATAAGGATGAATTAGCAACGCTTAAGGAAGATTATGAGAAGTTGAATATTCTTAAACTTAAGATTGAAGAAGATTTAAAAGAAGCCCTTTTTATCAAGTCTCAGGAACAATAGATATTGCCTAATAAAATAAACTTATGCATAGAAAAATTAAAATTATGAGATTTATCGTGCGTTAGAAAAAGGCGTTCTTTGTTGTTTATGATTTAAGGGGATGATAGTCCCCTTTTTTAATACGAGGAGGAAAAGATGTCTGGGCTGTTAGAGAAGCTAAAGAAGTTTAGTAGTCTGGTGGTAACTTTTGCGAGAAAGCTTTTTGCATCTTTGCTAAAGTTTTTTTCTGGAATAAGAATAAAGAAAGACACAGAATCTGTTATTCCTGTTTCAGAAAATCAGGCTCCAGTATCTCATGAATCAGTAATTCAGCAGACGAAGTTTTTTACTGGGCAATCTCTAGAAAAACATGGGTATATGCCAGATGAATTACCTTACAACTATGATGTGGATAAGATTGTTATTCAAGTCAGAGATCCGTGGTGGCTTCACTCATATTGGGAGTTAACTGGAGAAACTTTAGAAAAAATTATAAGAAAACTCGGCTCCAGTTATGATTCAGCGCGAACAGTATTGCGAGTTTATGATGTAACCAATATTAAATTTAATGGGCGTAACGCAAACACCTTTTTTGATATAAACACTCAGCTTGATGCGCGTAATTGGTACGTTGAAGTTGCCCCGGGAAAGTCTTGGTGCATTGATTTGGGGTTAATTCTTACTGACGGAAGATTCATAACTCTTCTTCGTTCTAATATTGTTTCAACACCTTTAGGTGGTCCAAGCGACATAACCGATGAAGAGTGGATGATACCGGAAGATATGTTTGCCAGGCTTTATGGTTTAGGTGTTGGTTTCCAAGGAGGCTCTCAGGTTGGAAAACTCTGGAAAGAAAGAATTTTTAAAGATTTTCTTTCTTCTCCGGGAGCTTTTTCAGCATCAAGTCCGGTAAAACAAGCTGTAGAAAAAGGTTTTTGGTTAGTTGCAGATACAGAATTAATAGTATACGGAGCAACAGAGCCGGATGCAGAATTAACAGTGCAGGGTAAAAGCATAAAGCTAAGACCGGATGGGTCGTTTACATTACGCTTTGCGTTACCAAACGGACAACAGGTAATTCCTATTGAGGCGGTATCTCGCGATAAGACTGAATCAAGAAAAATTACCCCCATAGTTTCAAAAGAAACTAAATAAACTTTAACAGTAAGGAAATCTTATTATGAGTCATAAGGGATATTTATGTATGGTTTTGCATAGTCATCTTCCTTTTGTTAGGCATCCTGAACATGAGAACTTTTTGGAAGAAGATTGGTTTTATGAAGGCATAAACGAAACATATATCCCACTTATAAAAGTTTTTGAAGGTCTTGTTAATGAAAATATAGATTTTCGCTTAACCATTTCTTTAACGCCGACATTAATATCTATGTTTTGCGATTCGTTATTGCAGTCGCGTTACATCAAACATATAAATCAATTAATTGAGCTAGCGGGCAGGGAAGTAGAGAGGACAAAATGGCAGCCTGAGTTTAACGGGTTAGCCAATATGTATCTTCAGCAGTTTATTGATGCAAGAGATCTATTTGAAAGGTACGGCAGAAATTTAACCTCGGCTTTTAAGAAGTTTCAGGATTTAGGAAAGATTGAGATAATTACTTGCGGTGCAACTCATGGATATTTTCCCTTGATGGATTCTTGTAAGCCTTCAGTACGGGCTCAGGTAAAAGTTGCAACTAAGCAATATGAGAATATGTTTGCCAGAAAACCTTTAGGTATTTGGCTGCCTGAGTGTGGATATAATCCTGGTGATGATGAGATTTTAAAAGATGCAGGACTGCAGTATTTTTTCACAGATGCGCACGGCGTGCTGCATGGAACTCCTCGGCCAAAATACGGTGTATTTGCCCCTGTATATTGTAAAAGTGGAATAGCTTGCTTTGGGAGAGATTTGGAATCTTCCAAACAGGTTTGGTCAAGTATCGAGGGTTATCCCGGTGATTACTGGTATAGAGATTTTTACAGAGATATTGGGTTTGATTTAGATTATGATTATATTAAAGACTATATTCATCCAGACGGTGTTCGTATAAATACAGGAATTAAGTATCATAGAATTACCGGGAGAACTGATAACAAAGAGCCCTATAATCCTCAAGCAGCAAGAGAAAAGGCATCAGAGCATGCAGGTAATTTTTTGTTTAACCGTCAAAAGCAGATTGAGCATCTTCATGGATTTTTAGACAAAGAACCAATAATTGTTTCTCCTTATGATGCTGAGCTTTATGGCCACTGGTGGTTTGAGGGTCCGATGTGGTTGGATTATCTTATTAGAAAAATACATTTTGACCAAGACACAATAAAAATGATAACTCCTTCGGAATATTTATTGGAGAATCCTAGAAATCAGGTAATTACTCCGTCAATGTCTAGCTGGGGATGGAAGGGATTCAGCGAGGTATGGCTTCAGGGAACCAATGATTGGATTTATAGACACTTGCATATTGCTTCCCAGAGAATGACAGAGCTAGTTAAGAAATATCCTAAGGTTAACGGAGTTATGGAAAGAGCGCTTAATCAAGCATTAAGAGAGTTATTATTAGCTCAAAGCTCTGATTGGGCTTTTATTATGGCAACAGATACGCACGTATCCTATGCTCAGAAAAGGACAAAAGATCATATGTTAAGGTTTAATAAGCTCTATGAAGATATTAAAAATAACAACATAGATGTTAACTGGTTAGCAGATATTGAAAGTAAAGATAATTTATTCCCGGATATAGATTATAAGGTGCATAAGTAGATAGATATATGAGCAAAACGAATAATATTCCTCAGCATATAGCCATAATCATGGATGGTAACGGTCGTTGGGCAAAAAAAAGAGGTTTGCCCCGTGTTGCTGGACATCGTGAAGGAGTTAATGCAATAAAGAAAATTATAAAAGCGGCAGAAGACCTTGGTGTTAAGGCTTTAACATTTTATACTTTTTCAACAGAGAACTGGCTTAGGCCAAAGCAGGAAATTGGAATATTGATGAATCTTCTTAAAAGAATGCTCGCTAAAGAATTAGCTACGATGCATAAAAGAAATATCCGCTTTATGACAATAGGTAGATCTCATCCTGTGCCTAAGGATGTAATGGAGGTATTAAAAAAAGCTCAAAATGCCACAAAAAATAATACAGGATTGATTGTCAATTTAGCTTTTAATTATGGTGGGCGAGCAGAGATTATAGATGCAGTTAAGGCTTTAATTAAGGATTTCTCAAGCGGGAAGATCAAATTGGATAAAGTCAACGAAAATACTTTTTCAAGTTTTCTTTATACGCATGATTTATCTGACCCAGATTTGTTAATTCGTACCTCGGGAGAGATGCGTACAAGCAATTTTCTTCCTTGGCAGTTAGCTTACTCTGAGTTCTATTTTACAAAAAAACTTTGGCCGGATTTCAAAAAGAAGGATTTTGTTGAAGCAATAAAAGAATATCAAAAGCGTTCCAGACGCTTCGGAGCATTATAATATGACAATTAAAAGAATAGCAAGTTCATTTGCATTTTTTATCTTGATAATTCTTTCTATTTTAAACGAATGGATTTGTGGAATTGCGGTAACATTGCTTATTTTTGGTGGACTTGTAGAATTCTTTAACCTTGTTGAGAAAAAAGGCATTCCAATATATAAGTATTTCGGAACAGCGGTGGGCATAATTATTCCTTTGTCAATTTTATTTAGATTTGAGCTTACAAAGAATTGGGAATTGCTGTTTATTGTATTGGCTTTAGTATTTTTGTTTCTGTTGCAGTTTACGCGAAGAGATAATTCACAATCAATATTTGGAATTTCTACTACGCTTTTCGGCATACTTTATGTTTCTTGGTTTTTCAGTTTTATTATTAAAATTAGGTTTTTACCTTACGGGGGAAGTCTGTTAGCATTGATACTTTTAATTACAAAAACCGGAGATATCGGAGCATATCTTATAGGTTCAAAGTGGGGTAAGCATACTTTAATATCTCGCATTAGTGCTGGTAAGTCGGTTGAGGGCGCTATCGGAGGATTGTTTTTTAGTATTTCAGCGGCATTAGCGTGTAAGTCTTTTTTGCCTGAGCATTCGGTATTTTCTTATTCTAATTTGATTTTAATGGGGTCGTCTTTAGGAGTACTAGGTCAACTAGGAGATTTATCTGAATCATTGATAAAAAGAGATTGTCAGGTTAAAGATTCTGGGAAAGTGTTTCCTGGCTTGGGAGGTGTTTTAGATACGATAGATAGCTTATTGTTTACTGCACCGGCTTTTTATTTTTATATGAGCACAGTATTTAAGTAATTTAATGAATATGAAAAAAATAGTTATTTTAGGTTCAACAGGTTCAATTGGTATGAGTACACTCAAAATTGTTGAGAAATTTTCTGGGCGTTTTGATGTTGTAGGATTAAGTGCATACGGAAACACCGATCTTTTTAATAAGCAGATTAAAAAATTTAAGCCAAAGTTTGTCGCTATAAAAGAAGATAAAATAAAAAAGCTAAAATCAATTTCATCTAGACAGACAAAGATTTTTGATTCAAAGCAAGGGCTAGAAGCATTAGCTGCTTTAAAAGATGTTGATATAGTTGTAATTGCACTATCGGGAAGTTGTGCGTTAAGGCCTTTAATTGCGGCTATAAAATCAGGTAAGAGAATAGCATTAGCAAATAAAGAAGCCTTGATTATGGCAGGAGATATTATCTTTAAGATGATAAAGCGTTATAAAGCCCAAATAGTTCCTATAGATAGTGAACAGAGTGCGATTTTTCAATGTCTTGAAGGTAGGAAAAAGAAAGACGTTAAACAGGTATATCTTACGGCTTCTGGTGGTCCACTAGACTTGGTGCCTAAGCATAAACTCAAGAATATTGGAATTAAAGAAGTGCTTCGACATCCTCGTTGGAAGATGGGTAAGAAAGTCACGGTTGACTCATCTACCTTGATGAATAAAGGTATTGAGTTAATTGAAGCAATGTGGCTGTTTGATATGCAACCAAAAGATATCAAGGTATTGGTCCATAGAGAAGCTATTGTACATTCTATGGTCGAATTTATTGATGGATCAATCATAGCTCAACTGGGTATCACAGATATGAAGATTCCTATTCAGTATGCATTGACTTATCCGGATAGATGGAATGGTCTTATGCAGGATTTGGATTTTAACAGATTGAATTTGACTTTTAAAATACCTGATTTAGAAAAGTTCCCATGTTTAAAATTAGCATACCGTGCAGCTAGTTTAAAAGGAACGGCACCTTGTGTTCTTAATGCGGCTAATGAAGTAGCGGTAGAAGCTTTTCTTGATAGCAGAATCAGCTATTTAGATATTTACAAAACAATAAGAAAGGTATTTATCAAACATGCTTTGGTTAAATCTCCCAGCATGAATGATATCATTAATGCTGATATCTGGGCTAGAGAAGAAGCAAGAAAGGCAATTGTAAATTAAAATGTATACAACCTCGATTTTTATAATCACCATTGGTTTTTTAATTCTTATTCATGAATTTGGCCATTTCATTGTTGCTAAAAAACTTGGGATTAAAGTAGAGATGTTTTTCTTAGGTTTTGGCCCAAAATTATTTTCGTTTAAGAAAAATGATACGGAATATGGAATAAATCTTATTCCTTTCGGTGGATTTGTGAAGATGGCCGGAGATACCAGAGAAGAATTTCAGGGAAAAAAATTTGAGTTTCTTGCTCATCCACCTATACATCGTGCTGCTGTAATATTTTTTGGTCCACTTCTGAATTATTTCTTAGCGTTGGTTTGTTTCTGTGTGGTGTTTATGGTTGGCTATCCTGTTTTAACTACTACTGTAGGTGAACTCATGGATAATTTTCCGGCGAAAGAAGCGGGAATTCTCCCCGGAGATGAAATTATCAGTGTTGCCGGAGCAAAGGTTAGTAATTGGGATGAGCTTCAAGAAAATATTTTTGGCAATAAAGAAAGTACGTTAAATGTAACTGTTATTCGCGAAAGCGAAGAATTAGAATTTATTATTAGGCCTAAACAAGAAAAAGTAAAAAATATTTTCGGTCAAGATGAAACTGTGGGCTTAATCGGAATTCGTCCTGAGGAAAATTTTATTACTATAAAATATGGATTTTTGGAATCAGTTGTTCTAGGTTCTAAAAAGCTAGTAAAAATGACAGCCTTTACATATGAGGCATTATTTAAAATGATTACCGGAGTTATTCCAGTTAAAGAATCTGTAACAGGTCCTTTAGGAATTTTCTTTTTAACTAAACAAGCAATAGAGCTTGGTTTTAATTATTTGGTTCATGTTGCGGCAATTCTTAGTATGAGTTTAGCGATATTTAACTTATTGCCTTTGCCGATTCTTGACGGAGGACACTTGTTGTTGCTTGGCATAGAAAAGATAAGAAAAAAACCTTTAAGCCCTAAAGCAGATGAATGGGTTATGCGCATCGGGCTTAGCTTTATAATTTTAATAGCCGTTTTTGTCTTCATCAATGATATTTCAAAATTTGAAGTAACAGATAAAATAATTAACTGGTGGCAAGGCTTAAAATAAAGGAGTCGCAGATATGTTAAAGATGAAATCCCTTAAGCATGAAACCTTGTGGAGAAAGTTTTTACTAGCATTTATATTGATGTCTTTGGTCCCTATTTTGATCATTGCATATATTATTCATTATGTTTTAAGACCAGAGACAAATTTAGAATGGACTCAAGTTCAATGGCTGATCTTCTGGTTAGTAGCTTCGTGTTTTGTTGGCTTTTGGATAGTTAGGCACATAATAACTACATTTCTTTCTATAACAAAAAATGCGCAAGATGTTGCAAGCGGAGATTTATCTACTCGTATCACAGTTGATGAGAAAAATGAAATCAGCGAACTCGCCAGGTCGTTTAATCGCATTACAAAGCAGCTTGAAGAAAATATCCAAGAATTAGAGCGTTCTAAAAAATTATTGCAGGGAGTTCTTAATAAGGTTGGTGATGCTGTGGCATCTTTTCAGAATATTGATAAGTTTCTAGAATTGATTGTTTTTACTACAATTGAAACTGTGGATGCACAAAGCGGAAAGTTAATGCTGATTGATGAAGAAACTAATGAATTAGTTACTAAGATTTCTGCTGGTAAAATTAGTAAATCTAGCGCGGATAATATAAAGGTTGGCGAGGGAATAATTGGCATGGTTGCAAAAGACGGGAAATCAATTATTGCTTCTATTGTTGAAGATGATATCAGAAAGCCTGTTGTTTGCGTACCTTTGATTTATAGCGGCAAAATAATAGGTGTCTTGTCTTTAAGCGAAAGAAATGAAAAAGGTGAATTTACAGAAGATGACTTGGTTATTTTAAACGATTTGTCCAGCCAGATTTCGATCGCCTTAGATAATTATCGCTTAAGTCAGGATGTTGAGAAAACTTATGTTGAGACTATGACCGCTTTAGCTTTAGCTGTAGATGCTAGAGATCCGTATACCAGAGGTCACTGTAAAAGAGTTGCTGATTATTGCGTTAAAGTTGCCAAGGGTTTTGGTTTAAGTGAAGAGGAAGTAAAGCTTATGCATGACGCTAGTATTTTACATGATATTGGTAAAATCGGTGTACCGGATGAAATCTTAAGAAAGAAAACTCCTTTGACTGCATCAGAGTTAAAAATAATCCAGGAACATCCTGTAATCGGAGAAAAGATCTTAAAGCCGATCAGAAGTTTGAGTAATGTCTGTGATTTTGTTATGCATCATCATGAGAGAATAAACGGAGAGGGATATCCGGAGAAGCTAACAGCAAAGGATATTTCTCTACCGCTTAACATAATGATTGTAGCCGATGCTTTTGATGCTATGACTTCTGATAGGCCATATCGAAAGGCCATGAATTTTAAGGAAGCAAAAAAGGAATTACTTGTCAATGGTGGTATCACTTTTGATAAGGTGGTAGTAGAAAAATTTGTTGAATTGGTGTAAATTTGAAAATAATTAGAAGAAAAACTAAAATCATTGATGTCGCTGGAGTAAAGATTGGCGGCAAAGCTCCCATAGCTATCCAATCAATGACTAAAACTCCAACAAGCGATGTAGCAAAGACTGTAAAGCAAATTAAAAGTCTAAAAGCTGCAGGGTGTCATATTGTGCGTGTAGCGGTTCCAGATATGGCTTCGGCTGAAGCGATAAAGAGCATCAAAAAAAAGGTAGATATTCCCTTAGTTGCGGATATACATTTTAATTATAAATTAGCTCTTAAGGCTATCGATTGCGGTATTGATAAAATACGTCTTAATCCTGGTAATATTTATAAGAAGCAAGAAGTTGAAAAAGTAGTTAAGCTTGCTACGAAACACAAGATACCGATTAGAGTTGGTGTTAACTCAGGCTCTGTTAAGAAAGCTCGCAATTCTAGCATGGTTGATTGCATAGTTTCTTCTGCCCTGAAGTATATTAAGTTATTAGAAAGTTTTGGGTTTTATGATATCGTTGTTTCTTTAAAAGCTTCTAGTATTCTGGAGACTATTGAGGCGTATAGAAAGATGTCAAAAAAATGCAACTATCCAATGCATTTAGGAGTTACGGCTACAGGAATGTATTCTTCTGCGATTGTTAAGTCGGTATTGGGCATTGGCAGTTTACTTGTAGATGGGATTGGCGACACAATAAGAGTATCATTAACAGGTAAGCCTGAAGATGAAGTAGCACTCGCCCAAGAAATTTTACAAGCTTTGGGGTTGGGTAGCTTTGGCCCTGAGATAATTTCTTGTCCAACTTGTGGCCGGTGTAATGTTGATTTGGTTAACATAGTTAAGAATTTTACTCAATATGTTAAAAATAATCAGAATGGAACAAGGTTAAAATCTTCTCGTGTTGCCATAATGGGTTGTTTTGTTAATGGCCCCGGAGAGGCAAAAGAAGCTGATGCGGGAGTTGCCTTTGGTAGAAATTCAGGTTTGGTATTTAGAAAAGGTAATCCTATAAAAAAGATGTCACAAAAGCAGGCATTTAATTTTCTATTTAACGAATTAAGAACCAAGAAAAAACAAGGTTAGGTTAATATGCGCTGGTCAAATTATTTGATTCCAACATTAAAAGAGGCACCAGAAGGTACAGAGGCAATAAGTCACAATCTTCTGCTGCGTGCAGGATTAGTTCGCATGCTTACTTCCGGGGTATACATATATTTACCTCTGGGTCTTAGAGTATTAAATAATATTAAAGAAATTATCCGACAGGAACTTGATAAAGTTGGTTGCCAGGAACTTTTGTTGCCGGGATTAATTCCATTAGAGCTATGGAAAAAAACAGGCAGGGATGAAGATTTAGCTCAAACACTGATTAGGTTTGAGGATAGGCGTGGCAGACAGTTAACCTTAGGCCCTACACATGAAGAAGTGATCACCGAGCTAGTTAGGACTCACGTACATTCTTATAGGGATTTGCCTATAACGCTTTATCAAATCCAAACTAAATTCCGAGATGAGATGCGTCCTCGGTTTGGACTTATCAGAGGATGTGAGTTTGTTATGAAAGATGCCTATAGTTTTGATCGGGATGAAAAAGGTCTCCAGAAAAGTTATCAGGTAATGTTTGAGGTTTACAAAAAAATATTCAATAGAATGAGACTTGATTTTTTAATTACTGAGGCTGATTCTGGCGTAATGGGTGGTGATATTTCTCACGAATTTATGATTCCTGCAGCCAGTGGTGAGGATATTGTTTTAACGTGCAATAAATGCGGGTTCTCTCAAACTGGTTCCCAAGAAGATGAAGATATTAAATGTAAGAAATGCAAGGGTAAGCTTGAGAAAAAACAAGCGATTGAAGTTGGCCACATTTTCCAGCTGGGAACTAAGTATAGTAAATTACAAGGTGCAAATTATCTAGATAAAAACGGTAAACAACAGACAATTATAATGGGCTGTTATGGTATCGGCGTTAGTCGTTTGATATCTGCAGTTATTGAGCAAAATTACGATGAACAGGGAATAAAGTGGCCTTTTGAGGTCGCCCCGTTTAAAGTGATAATAGTGCCTGTAAAAGCAGAGCCAAAACTAGAAAAATTAGCTCAAAGCTATTATCAAGAGTTAAAGGAAAATGGTATTGAAGTATTATTGGATGATCGCGATATTTCTACAGGGGTGAAATTCAAAGATTCAGAATTAATTGGTATCCCGGTAAGTGTTATTATAGGTGAGAAGAATTTGAAAGATGGTAAGATTGAGATTAAGATACGTTCGGAAAAAGAGGCAATTAAGGTCGATAAAGATAAAGTAGTTGTACATGTATTAAAAATAATCAAAGAAGGTAAGTAAGGTATTATGGAAAACGTAGTTGAAAAAATCGTAGATTTGATTTCGCCATTACTTGAAAGAGAAAAGATGGTTTTAGTCGATTTGAATATGCATAAAGGCAATAGAAAGATAGATTTAAAATTTCTTATCGATAGATGCAATGGAGGAATTACCTTAGATGAATGTTCAAACATTAATTATAAAATTGGTAAATTAATTGAAGACGAGAATATAATACAAGAACATTATGTTCTTGAGGTTTCTTCTCCAGGATTAAAAAGACCTTTATTTAATGTAAGTGATTTTAAAAGAGCTATCAATAAAGAAGCACATTTTTTCTTAAAAGATGCTATAGAAGACAAGCTAGAATTAAACGGTAAGATTTTAACTGTTGACGAAGCTTGTGTTTCTGTTTTAGTTGAAGAGAAAGAAATAAAAATCCCTGTGGATACAATTGAGAAAGCAAAACAAATAATTTAAACTTGCGAGGTATGTTATGAATGAAGAACTTATGGCAATATTGGAACAACTTGAAAGAGATAAGGGTATAAAGAAAGAAATACTTATTGAGGCGGTAGAATCTGCTTTAGCAAGTGCTGCTAGAAAAGTATGGACTGGCGATAAGGAAGTCGATATAAAGGTAGAATTAGATAGGACAACTGGTAAGATCCGTGCATTCGCCGGAGACGAAGAAATAAAGTCTAATGATTTTGGCCGTATCGCCGCACAAACTGCTAAACAGGTTGTTATACAAAAAATTCGAGAAGCGGAGAAAGAAGTTATCTATGGAGAATTCCAAGGTAGAGTTGGTGAAATAGTAAGCGGAACAGTCTATCGATTTGAAAAAGGTAATATTATTGTAGATTTAGGCAAGACAGAAGGCATAATTCCTAAAAGCGAACAGTCAAATAAAGAAGAATTCCGTCAGGGAGAGCGTGTAAGAGCGTACGTTGCAGAAGTAAGAAAAGAAACCAGGGGGCCGCAAGTAGTGTTGTCTCGTACGCATCCATTTCTTGTTAGAAAATTATTTGAACTGGAAGTTCCTGAAATATACGAATCTATAGTTGAAATTAAGTCTATCTCGCGTGAAGCAGGAGACAGAACTAAAATAGCAGTTTGGTCAAAAGACGAAAAAGTAGATTGTGTAGGTGCCTGTGTTGGAATGCGTGGTTCACGTGTTAAGAATATTGTATCTGAACTACATGGTGAGAGAATAGACATTGTTAGATGGTCTGATGATACAAAACAATATATTACAGCCGCATTAAGCCCGGCGAAAATTCACAGCATAAGATTAGATAGCGAAGAACATAGAGCAGCGGTGATAGTCGAAGAAGATCAGTTGTCGTTAGCCATAGGAAAAAGCGGACAGAATGTCAGGCTTGCTTCTAAGGTTACTGGCTGGGAATTAGATATACGTACTCAGGCTCAGGAAAATGAAGCTGATAAAAAGAAAGAAGAAGAGAAGGCTGTTGAGAAAAAAGCGGATGTCAAAAAAGCAGTGGCAAAAGAACCTAAGGCCAAGGAAGCTGATTTTACTTCTTTTTCTGGCGTAGGAGATAAAATGGCAGAATCTTTAAAAGAGGCTGGATTTGTTTCTGTTGAAGACATTGCTGCGGCTAAGCTTGAGGATTTATTAAAGGTAAAACGACTAGGAGAAAAGAAGGCTCAGGGTTTGATAAAAGAAGCAAAGAAACTTGCAAAGAAAGCAAAGAAATAATTATATTATATAATTAAGAAAAGGATAGAAAATACATGCGCGTTCATGAACTAGCCAAGGAGCTAAAAATATCTAGCAACGAACTAATCGATAAGCTTAAAAAGATTAAAGTGAAAGTTAAAGGCCATATGTCTGCTTTGGATGTTTCTGTTGTAGAAAAAATTAAGAAAGAATCAAAAGCCTCTAAGCCAAAAAAAGAAAAAGCAAAGAAAGAAGTAAAGCTTAAAGCAAAAAAGACTAAAGCTCCAGCAGCTAAGAAAAAACAAGCAGCAAAACCAAAAACAAGAAAAAAGGCAGCTCCTAAGGCAAAAACTGAAGCTGCTAGCTTACCTGTAGAAGAAGCTATGGAGGAGGTTGCTGAAGTTAAAGAAGATGTTGAGGTCAAGAGTCAAGTATCAGCTGAAGAAAATCTTGATGAAGAAATAATTGCTGAAGAAGAAGTTCCTGAGGTTGACGATGGTCTAGAACCGTTAGAATTGGATATCCCAATTTCGGTTAAGGATCTTTCTATCAAGCTTCAACTAAAACCCAGTTTATTAATGAAAGAATTAATAGGCATGGGAGTATTTGCCAACATTAATCAAAGTTTAGATGAAGAAATAGCAAAGAATATTTTGGTTAAATATGGATTCAGGCTTAAGAAATCGCTTACACAGGAAGAGCGAATCTTAGAATTCCATCGGCAAGAATCAGTAGATGAAGGAAGTATGCATCATCGTCCTCCGGTAGTTACTTTTATGGGTCATGTTGATCATGGAAAGACTTCTCTGCTAGATTTAATTCGAAAGACAAAGATTGCTGAGAAAGAGCACGGTGGTATCACTCAGCATATCGGTGCGTATAAAGTTAAATTAGGTAAGGGGCAAATTACTTTTTTAGATACTCCGGGTCATGAAGCTTTTACAGCGATGCGTGCACGAGGAGCTAATATTACGGATGTTGTTGTCTTGGTAGTTGCTGCTGACGAAGGGATTATGCCTCAAACCGTTGAGGCGATTAACCATTCTCGCGCAGCAGAGGTTCCTATCGTTGTTGCAATTAATAAAATCGATCGTCCTAATGCCGATATTGATAAAGTAAAAAAACAGCTTGCTGATTTAGATTTAAATCCAGAAGATTGGGGTGGCAAGACGATTACCGCAGGAGTTTCTGCTAAAACAGGTGAAGGTATTGACAATTTACTTGAGTTGATTCTTTTAGAAGCTGAAATGTTGGAGTTAAAAGCAAATCATGAAAAGAATGCATCCGGGATAGTAGTTGAGGCAAAAATTAGCAAGGGAAAGGGTTCATTAATAACAGCTATTGTTCACGATGGAAGTTTACATGTTGGAGATATTGTTATAGTCGGTAATTTTTATGGGAAAGTGCGCGCCCTTTTAGATGATAGGGAGCATAAAATAACAGCAGCCGGGCCCTCATCTCCGGTAGAGATCCTGGGTATTAATGGTGTTCCTGAAGCCGGTGAGCAATTTTATGTTGTAGATGACGAAAGAACTGCCCGGGATATTTGTTTTAAGCGTCAAGAATTAAAAAAGAAAGAGAAGATGCAGCCAGCTCATAAGCTAAGTCTGGATGAGATTTATAGTCAGATTAAGGCTGGAAAAGTTAAAGAAGTAAGGTTGGTTGTTAAAGCTGATGTGCAAGGTTCCCTGGAAGCTTTAAAGGATTCTTTGGATAAGTTACCAACTGCAGAGGTAAAGCTAAAAGTTATCCATTCAGGAGTCGGAGTTATTAATGCATCTGATGTTGTTTTAGCTAGTGCATCAAATGCAATAATCATGGGATTCCATGTTGAAATAGCTCCTGCTGTTGAAGAGCAGGCTGAGAAAGAAGGCATAGACATCAGGACATATCGTATTATTTACGATGCCGTAAGTGATATTAAAGCTGCCTTAGAAGGTTTATTAGAACCGAAGGTAAAGAAAGTGTTTATTGCCCGTGCAGAAATTAGACAAGTGTTTAAATTATCCAGGCATGGAATAGTAGCTGGTTCTTTTGTTCAAAAGGGAAAGATTACCAGAAACCTCCATGCTGAATTATCCAGAAACGGAGAGGTGGTTTATCAGGGAAAACTTTCTTCTCTTAAGAGATTTAAAGATGATGTTAAAGAGGTGGCTGAAGGTTTCGAGTGCGGTTTTACCCTGGATGATTTTACTGAATATATGCAGGGAGACATAGTAGATTTCTATACTATTGAAAAAATAGCAAGAACATTATAGAGGAGGTATTATAATAATGTCTACAACGGCAAAAAAGCGCATTTTAAGTGGTATGAGGCCTACAGGAAAATTACATTTGGGTCATTTAGTTGGCGCTTTGAGCAATTGGACAGAATTACAGCAAGAGTATGAATGTTATTTTATGGTTGCTGATTGGCATTCGCTTATGAGTGAATACATGAATCCAAAAACCATAATAGAAAATTCTTTAGATAATGTTATTGATTGGATAAGTTGCGGCATTGATTACGAAAAATCTACAATTTTTCTTCAATCTGATGTAAGCGAGCACTTAGAGTTAAATATGCTTTTCTCCTGTATAACACCTTTAGGCTGGCTTAAAAGATGTCCCACCTATAAAGAACAACTTAAAGAAGTAAAAGACAAAGATTTAGAAACTTATGCATTCTTAGGTTATCCAGTATTGCAGGCCGCTGATATTCTTATGTATAAGGCTAACGCAGTCCCCGTAGGCGAGGATCAACTTCCACACTTGGAATTAACGCGTGAGTTAGCACGCAGATTCAATCATCTTTATAAAGCTAATTTACCTGAACCTAAAGCATTGCTAACGAAGATCCCCAGATTATTAGGTCTAGATGGACGTAAGATGAGTAAGTCGTATAAGAATACTATTGATTTATCTGATTCGATTACTGATGTAAAGAAGAAGGTTCAGGGTATGTTTACAGATCCTAAGCGAATACGTAGAAATGATCCCGGACATCCGGACAAATGCAATGTACTTAATTACTATTCTGTATTTGCACCAGAGAAAAAAGAAGAAATCGCCGAAGGCTGTAAAAAAGCCGAGATAGGGTGTACTGAATGCAAAAAAATGCTTGCAGATATATTGGTAGGTATTTTAAGTCCTATACAGGAGAAAAGAAATGAGCTATTGAAAGAAAAAGACAAGCTGAAAGTTATACTGCAAAATGGTAAAGAAAAAGCGCAAAAGGCAGCCCGAGAAACTTTAAAAGAAGCAAAAGAGGCAATGTTTAAGAAATGAACTATAAGCTAAAATTAGAATTTTTCGAAGGTCCATTAGACCTTTTATTATATCTCATTAAAAAAAATGAAGTTAATATTTGTGACATATCTATTGCAGATGTCACGGAGCAGTATTTACAGTATATAGAGTTAATGAAATTGTTAGATTTAGATGTTATCGGAGATTTTCTTGTTATGGCGGCAACTTTAATTCAGATAAAATCAAGGATGCTTCTTCCTCAGGAAGAAACTCAAGAAGAGGAAGAAGAAGATCCAAGGTCAGAATTAGTTAAAAGGCTTCTTGAATACCAGAAGTTTAAAGAGGCAGCAACTGAGTTGCGCGAAAGAGAAGTTAAGCAAAAAGAATTTTTTGTGCGTCCTGCGGATGATTCGATTAAAGCCGAACATCAGGAAAAAGAAGTATATTTTGAAGCAAGCCTCTTTGATTTGATTAGTGCATTCTCAAATGCACTTAAAGATTTGCCCAAGGAAGCTTTTTATGAAATAATTAAAGATGAATATACGGTCGATGAGAAAATTCACGATTTATTACACATGCTTCTTATAAAACCAGAAGTTAGTATCGTCGATCTATTTAAGAGATCAAGAAATAAGTTGGAAGTTGTAGCTTACTTTTTAGCGATTTTAGAGTTAATTCGTCTTAAAGAAATTGTTGTAGTACAGAGGCAGGTATTTGGGGAAATTAAAATTATAAGAAATACATCTAACATAACCATAGATGGAAGAAAATCGCCAGAGACTAATAGTTAATCAAGAAACAGAAGAGGATATAGTAGTAAATATATCTTTGCGACCCACTAATCTTTCTGAGTTTGTAGGTCAGAAGGATTTGGTTGATAATTTACAGGTTTCCTTAACAGCTGCTAAACAGCGTTTAGAACCACTTGAGCATGTTTTGTTATCCGGTCCTCCTGGGTTAGGGAAGACTTCTTTGTCTCATATTATTGCTCATGAGATGGGTACAAAGATAACAGCTACTTCTGGTCCTGCAATTGAGAGGGCAGGAGATTTAATAGGAATACTAACGAACTTGGAAAAGGGTGACATTCTTTTCATTGATGAAATTCACCGGCTTTCAAAGGTAGTTGAAGAGTTTCTCTATCCTGCAATGGAAAATTTCCAAATAGATTTTATTATTGATAAAGGCCCTTATGCGAAAACCATAAAATTTAATCTTAAGCCCTTTACTTTAGTTGGCGCAACAACTCGAAGTGGTTTATTGACTGCTCCTTTAAGGGCTCGTTTCGGAATTTTACATCATCTAGATTTTTATTCAGATGAAGATTTAAGCTGCATTGTCAAGAATTCTGCAAAAGCGCTTAATCTAGAGATTGAAGATGATGCTACGGTTGCGATAGCCCGTAGGTCTCGGGGAACTCCCCGGATTGCTAATAGATTGTTGCGCAGGGTAAGAGATTATGCACAGGTCAAGCACCCTAAAGAAAAAGTCAATCAAGAGTTAGTGGGCAAAGCTTTAACTGCAATCGGCATAGACAATGCCGGCTTAGATGAAATTGACAGGAAAGTGTTAAAAATAATTTTAAATACTTATAAAGGTGGACCCGTAGGCATTGATTCTTTAGCAGCAACCCTAAACGAAGAAGTGGATACTATAGTGGATTGCATCGAACCATATTTGCTTAAGGCAGGTTTTTTAAAAAGAACAACTAGGGGCCGCCAGCTAACAGATGTAGCGTATAAACACTTCGATAAACCTCGCAAAACTCGAGCTGAGAAAGAATTGTTCTAAGTTTAAATATGAAATTGTTGCTTCATGTATGTTGTGGACCTTGCTTAATTTATCCTTATAGGGAGTTAGCCAGAGAAGGGTTTGAAGTAGAGGGATATTTTTATAATCCTAACATTCATCCTTTAGCAGAGCATAGAAAACGACAGGAAGCCGTTGAAGCAATATCTAAAGATTTAAATATTAAGACTAATTATTTTGAATATAATTTTGAACAGTTCTTTTTAGCTATAGGCAAAGATACAGAAAGCCCACAAAGGTGCAAAAAGTGTTGGGAATTACGCCTTAAGAATACAGCTGAATTTGCCAAGGAAAACAACTATGAGAATTTCTCAACAACTTTACTGGTTAGCCCTTACCAAGATCTTGAAGCAATACAGACAATAGGTGATAAAATTGCCGAAGAGGTTGGGGTTAATTTTATTTTTCGCGATTTTAGAATAGGATTCCGCCAGGCGCATAACGAGGCTAAGGATAAAGAGATTTATTGCCAGAAATATTGCGGTTGTTTGTTTTCAGAAAGGGAAAGGTATAATAAAAGATGAGCGAGATAAGTATATTTGGTAGAGTTATAGTTGTTATGGGTGGGATTTTCTTGCTGCTTGGAATTATACTTTGTTTTGCAGATAAAATTCCATGGTTCGGTAAATTGCCTGGTGATTTTATGATTTCAAAGAAAGATGTCTCCTTCTACTTTCCAATTGCAACTAGTCTTCTAATTAGTATAATTATTACATTGTTCCTCTGGCTATGGTATCGAAAATAATAAAGATAATCTTAGGGTTTTTTATTATTGCTTGCCTTTATGTTAATTTAACTGCTTATGAGCAGAAGTTTGTGCGTGTTGCTGTTTTAAAAGATGCAAAAACCTTTAATTTGAGCATTGCAGGCGGCTTTAAGGTTTTTGCTCTTTATACTGGAGAAGAGCTACAAACTTCTAGACGGTTGAAAAGATCAAAAGTAGCTCCTTTATCTAGAGGATTAAAAATAGGTAGTGATGTTTTTCC
Organism: uncultured Planctomycetia bacterium; assembly: GCA_964406665.1. Taxonomy (GTDB): domain Bacteria; phylum Omnitrophota; class Gorgyraeia; order VGKH01; family JBHPFN01; genus CAYOSQ01. Next base: position 76,162 of record CAYOSQ010000003.1, read on the forward strand.
TATTGTAGGAGTTAAAATAATCCCTGATAAAGATGCATCAATCTATATAAATAAGCGAAGGTTCAGAGGAGAAATTGATATTATTCGCGAGAAGGATTTGCAACTTCTTGTGGTGAATCGGCTTGACGTAGAGGATTATATTAGAGGGGTTCTTTATCATGAAATATCACATAGATGGCCACTGGAGGCAATTAAGGCTCAGGCTGTTGCGGCCAGAACCTATGCTTATTATCAAACTATAGTCAATAAAGAGAAAGATTATGATGTAACTTCTGATATTTATTCTCAGGTTTACGGGGGTAAGACTTCTGAAAAGCTGCGAACTAATATTGCAGTTGATAGAACTTTAGGAGAAGTTTTGTTTTATAAAGGAGATATTCTTCCTGCTTTTTTTCACGCAACCTGCGCAGGCCATACTGAAGATGCCAGTAATCTGTGGAAGGTTGATCTAATACCTTTAAAAGGTGTACCATGTGAATTTTGTAGAAGAGCCCCACATTATAGGTGGAAACGAAACCTAAGATTAAAAGATATCCAAGATAAGCTAAATAAAGCTGGTTATGATATTTGGTTAATTGAGAATATTGAAGTAGTAGAAAGAAATAAATCCAAAAGGATCATTACTATAAAGATTACTGATAGGTTAGAGAAGAGCATTACTATTTCTGGTAAAGATTTTCGCCTGCTTGTTGGACCTAATACAATAAGAAGCAATAATTATTCTGTTGTAATGAAAGGCTATTATGTTGATTTTTTAGGGTATGGCTGGGGTCATGGAGTTGGTCTGTGCCAATGGGGTGCGTATTTTATGTCCCGTAAAGGGATGAAATATAAAGAGATCCTTAACTATTATTATCCACATACTAAAATTATAAATGAAATTAAGTAATTTTGATTATTCACTCCCGAAAGAATTGATTGCGCAGTTTCCTGAAAAGAAGCGCGATACTTGTAAACTTTTGGTAATCGATCGGAAGAGCAAAAAAATTATTCATACTCATTTTAGGGATATTGTTAATTTTCTCAATCCGTCTGATTGCATGGTATTAAATAATACAAAAGTAATCCCTGCACGTTTGTTAGGTAGAAGACTGACCGGAGGAAAAGTAGAAGTATTTTTGCTTAAACGTTTATCCGACGGGTATTCATACAAGACGTTGATTAAGCCTTTGCGTAGATTAAAGCTTGATGAGAAAATACTATTCGATCACGGAAAAATATTTGCGCAGTTAAAGGATGCAAAAGAAAAAGTAGTAAGATTCAATATTAAGAATTCATCTAAGCTATTAGGATTGGGACAGGTACCACTGCCCCCTTATATAAAAAGAAGCCCCAACCTAATGGATAAAACTCATTACCAGACAGTTTATGCAAAACATAATGGATCCGTTGCCAGCCCGACAGCTGGATTACATTTTACTAAAAGTCTAATTTCAGAAATAGAAAATAAAGGTGTTGATGTTGCACATGTCACTTTGCATGTAAACTATTCGACCTTTAATCCTGTAAAAGAAGAAGAAATATCTAAACATAAGATGCACAGTGAAGAATTTATTGTTTCCAAGAAAGCAATCAAGCACATAAAAAGTAACAAAGATTCTGGAAATAAAATTGTTGCTGTTGGCACAACAAGTTGCAGGGTATTGGAAACAGTGGCTGATAAAATAATGAAAAATAAAAACAGCGTAGAAATTAAGTCTGAAACAGACCTTTTTATTTATCCCGGGTTTAATTTTAAAATGGTTGATAAACTAATTACTAATTTTCATCTTCCGCGTACTTCGCTTTTTATGTTAGTTTGTGCTTTTGCCGGAAGAAACTTGATTATGAAAGCTTACAAAGAAGCAGTGAGAAAAGAATACCGTTTTTATAGCTACGGTGATGCTATGATGATTTTATAAAATTATTGAATATGTTCTCAATTACTCATAAAGACAATTTTTCGAAAGCTCGCATTGGAAAGTTGCAGACAATGCACGGTGAGATAGATACGCCTTGTTTTATGCCTGTAGGGACAAACGCAACGGTAAAAACATTGTCTGCTCAAGATTTAAAAGATTGCGGTGCCCAGATGGTTTTAGCTAATGCCTACCATGTATTTTTACGCCCCGGCCTTGATGTGATTGAACAAGCTGGCGGATTGCATAAGTTTATGGGTTGGGATGGTCCAATATTAACTGACAGTGGTGGCTATCAAGTATTTAGCTTAGCACTTTTGCGTAAAGTAGAAGATGAAGGAGTGGGGTTTCAATCTCATATTGACGGTACTAAGTATTTCTTTACACCCGAAGAAATTATCTCCATACAGAGAATTTTTGGTTCTGATATTATTATGCCATTGGACGAGTGTGTACATTTTCCTTGTAGTAGAGACCAGGCAGAAATAGCGAAAAATCGTACAACCGTTTGGGCAAAGCGTTCTAAAGAAGCCTGGGAGAAGGAAAAGGGTGGCTCTTTGCTTTTTGGAATAGTTCAAGGTGCAAGCTATGAAGATTTAAGAAAGCAGTCTATCGAGGAGCTTGCAAGTATTGGTTTTGACGGATATGCAGTTGGTGGGGTAAGCGTGGGTGAACCAGAGGAGCTAACAGCTCAACTTGTTGCTTATACTACTGAACTGCTCCCTGAAGAATTTCCACGTTACGTAATGGGTGTGGGCATGCCATATCAAATTATTGATGCAATTGAAAAAGGTGTAGATTTATTTGACTGTTGCATTCCAACACGTTATGGAAGAAACGGGACTGCCTTTACTTCTTTAGGCAAATTGACAGTAAGAAATGCAGAGTTTACTAATGATCAACGCCCGCTTGATGAATCTTGTAGTTGTTATACTTGCAGCAATTACAGCCGTTCATATTTAAGACATCTATTTAATGCCAGGGAAGTCTTGGGTTTAAGGCTGGTATCGTTGCATAATATTTATTTTTATCAGAAGGTTATAAGAGATGCCAGAGATGCTATCAAGGAAAATAAATTAACTGAGTTTAAAAAGGAATTCTTAAGATGTTACGCATCGACATAATAACAATTTTTCCTAAGATGTTTTCACCTGTTTTGGATGAGTCTATTGTTAAGCGGGCACAAAGGAAAAATAAGGTTAAGCTCAATATTTTCGATATGCGTGATTTTACAAAAGATAAGCATCGTAAAGTAGATGATAAACCTTTTGGCGGAGGGCCGGGGATGGTGATGAGGCCCGAGCCAATATTCAATGTTGTTAAGCATATTAAAAAGAAAGCGAGGAGAAAAAATTCAAAAGTTGTTCTCATGTCACCTGCAGGAAAACGATTCAGCCAGGGTTTAGCTAAAAAATTTGCGAAGAATAGCCACCTGATTTTTATTTGCGGTCATTATGAAGGTGTCGATGAAAGGGTTAAGAAACTTGTAACCAATGAAGTTTCAATAGGTGATTATGTTTTAACTGGAGGAGAGTTGCCGGCTATGGTTTTAATCGATTCCGTTGTAAGGCTTATTCCAGGTGTTCTAGGTGCGAAAGAATCATTGAAAGATGAATCTTTTGAGAGTGGATTATTGGAATATCCACATTATACACGTCCCGCTAGTTATAAAGGAATGAAAGTTCCCTCAATATTGCTTTGTGGCGATCCCAAAAAAATTGCCGATTTTAGATATAAAGAAGCAGTAAAGAAAACAAAAAAAATAAGACCTGATTTGCTATAATAGCTAAACAGGATGGCACAAGCTCAAAACGGGCTTAGTTTAAAAAGGAGAGGTATGATGAAAAAAGTTTTATTTGTTTCTTTAGTAGTAGGTGTGTTTTTCAGCTTCGTTTTGGTTGGTTGTGGTGGACAGCAAGAAGAAAAAGACATGGTTAAAGAAGATGCTGTATCAGCCGATAAAGTTATCAAAGATTTCGTTGAGACAGTGAAAGTTCCTCAGGAAAAATTTAGCTTTGAAGAAGTAGATATAGCTTTATTCCAAAGGTTAAAGCAGGCCGGTGGAAAAAGTGATGCCGAAGCTTTTGAATTAATGGGACTTAGTTATTTTAAACAACAGACAAACGATAAAGCTATCTTGTTTTTAAAGAGAGCCGTCGAGTTAGATCCGAGCCTTTTTGGCTCTTGGTATACCCTAGGTTTACTTCATATAAATACAAAACAGGGCAATGATTACTTTTTGAAATCTATTGAAGTTAATCCTGATTATGCCTTGCCTTATTATTATTTAGCTTTCACTTATTTTAATCATAAAGCATACAAGGAAGCTGCTATTCTTTTTACAAAATACTTAGAGGTTGCAAAAGACGATCCTAGCGAGGTAGATCGTTATAAAGCTGTACAGGAAATATTGAATAAGATGCGCGGATCTAATTAAGAAATTCCGGCTAGGTGTAAGTTTAAACCTATTATGAAGTAGAGTTTATCTCGTTTTCGATAGTTGATAATTTTTCCAAAGTTATTTGCAAAAAGGCCATTATTAGGTATAATACGTCATAAAACTTCAAGTAATATTCAAGGAGGAAAATAATGAAAAGAATTGAAGAAATCGAAAAAGAAATGATGAAAAAAGAAGTCCCTGAGTTTAAAGCGGGTGATACCATTAAGGTTATGGTAAAAGTACCCGAGGCGGATAAGGTACGCATCCATCCTTTCGAAGGTTTGGTTATAAAGAAGAAAGGAAGGGGCACTAGTACCACCTTTACCTTAAGAAAGACATCCTTTGGTGAGGGAGTTGAGAGGGTATTTCCGCTTTTTTCACCGATAATTGAGAGTATTCAGCTTATTCGTAAAGGTAAGGTTAGAAGAGCCAAGATTTATTACGTTAGAAGGAAAATAGGAAAAGGCGCTAAAATAGATTCTGTACGCGTTTGATGTTTTATTACGAGAACCGGTTTAAAAAACAAGGGATTAATTATATTGTTGGTGTCGATGAAGCAGGTTGTGGTCCTTTAGCTGGACCGGTTGTTGCCGCAGCAGTTTTTCTTAAAAAGTATAAGTTTCAAAACAGAATAGATGATTCAAAAAAACTCACCGCGCTATCGCGTGAACGTGCCTTCGAAGAAATTTTAGATAACTCCATTGTCGGCATAGGAATAATTAGCGAAAATGGAGTAGATTCATTAAATATATTGAAGGCATCACATATGGCAATGGAGAGAGCAATTAATATTTTGTTTTCAAAATTGAACAAACTACACAACAAAAATAACAAATTTCATTTCAATAAAACATTTGTATTAATTGACGGAAGAGATGTATCTTTTCAGCTACCTTGTAGGCACAAATCAATTGTGGATGGTGATGCTAAAAGTATAAGCATTGCCAGTGCCTCTATTATTGCTAAGGTAATCAGAGACAGAATTATGAATATTTACGACAGAGTTTTCCCAGATTATGGTTTTGCCTGTCATAAGGGTTATGGAACCAAAAAGCATAAAGAAGCAATTAATCGTCATGGTCCGACTTCAATACACAGAAAGACATTTAGCCCTGTAAGATGTCAAGAAAGCATATCGAGCTAGGAGAATCCGGAGAACAGTTAGCAGTAGAATTTTTGTCTAGCAAAGGCTATAAAATTCTTGAGCGAAATTTTAAATCCAAGTTAGGCGAAATCGATATAGTTGCAAAAGATAAAAAAACGATTTGTTTTATAGAAGTCAAAACAAGATCAAATTTAGAAAAAGGCTTGCCGCAAGAATCTATCACTATGCGCAAGCAACATCAAATCTCTAAGACTGCATTAAGTTATTTAAAATTTAAAGGTTTAATAAATTCAAAGGCAAGGTTTGACGTCGTGAGTATAATTAAGTCTGGCGAGGCTGCACCTAGTATTGATTTAATAAAGAATGCCTTTGAGCAAGATAACCGGTATAGTTATTAGGAGGAAAACATGCTTACTGATTTAGAGATAGCCCAAAAAGCAAATATGGTTCCCATAAAGAAGATTGCAGGTAAGGTTGGTATAAAAGAAAATGAATTAGAGTTTTACGGAAATTATAAAGCAAAGGTTTCTCTGGATATTTTAGAGAGGATCAAAAACCGTCCACAGGGAAAATATATTTTAGTTACCGCAATCACACCAACACCATTAGGCGAAGGGAAGACAGTAACTACCATAGGTTTATCTATGGCGTTAAATAGGCTAAAGAAAACAATTACTTGTATTAGACAACCTTCTTTGGGTCCGGTATTTGGAATAAAAGGAGGTGCGGCCGGCGGTGGATATTCTCAGGTAGTCCCTATGGAGGATTTTAATTTACATTTTACCGGTGACGTCCATGCAGTTGGTTTGGCCCATAATCTTTGTGCAGCGTTTTTGGATAATCATATTTATAAAGGAAATAAACTTAACATCGATACTGATTCAATTAGTTGGAAAAGAGTAGTTGATATCTCGGACAGATATTTACGTAACGTAAAGATAGGTCTAGGGGGAGATAAAGACGGGATTCCTAGAGATTCTGGATTCGATATAACAGTTGCATCTGAAGTAATGGCTATTTTAGCCTTAGCTGATAATTTAGGTAATCTGCGCAAAAGAATCTCTAAAATAGTGTTAGCTCAGACTAAAGACGGTAAGCCAGTAACAACAGAAGATATAAAAGTTGCAGGTGCTATGACAGCTTTAATGAAAGATGCTGTTAAGCCAACATTTATTCAGACCGTAGAAAACACCCCTGTTTTAGTGCACGCTGGGCCATTTGCCAATATCGCTCACGGTAATAGCTCGATAATAGCTGACAATATTGCTTTAAGGTTAGCTGATTGCGTTGTAACCGAGGCAGGATTTGGCGCAGATTGTGGTGCTGAGAAGTTCTTTAATTTAAAATGTCGTATAAGCGGCCTTAAGCCAAATGCAGTTGTTGTAGTTAGTTCTATTCGAGCTTTGAAGATGCACAGCGGAAGGTTTAAGGTTGTAGCTGGTAAACCATTAGAAGAAGGTTTGCTTAAAGAGGATCTTTCTGCATTAGAAGAAGGCTTCTGCAATCTGGCGAAACATATTGAAAATATGAAACACTTCGGAGTTCCTGTCGTAGTTGCGGTAAATAAATTTACTACAGATACACAAAATGAAATTGATCTTATTATCAAGAAATCCCGAGAAGCTGGAGCTGAAGACTGTGTTTTAAGTGACGTCTGGGCAAATGGTTCTACCGGTGGTTTAGATTTAGCAAAAGCGGTTTTAAAAGCTGCTGAGAAAAAGAGCGATTTTAAATTCTTATATCCATTGGATATTCCCATAAAAGATAAAATTAAAACTATTGCAACTAAAATTTATGGGGCTAAGGATGTAGAATATTCAGAGGTTGCCAATAAGCAGATAGATGATTTTACCCGTTTAGGTTTTGATAAAATTCCTATATGTATGGCAAAAACACATCTTTCACTTTCACATGACCCTAAGTTAAAGGGAAGACCACAGGGCTTTACTTTACCGGTTCGTGAAGTTAGGTTATCTGCGGGAGCAGGATTTCTCTATCCGCTTTGTGGAACTATGCGTACAATGCCAGGATTGCCATCTCGACCTGCAGGTGAAGATGTGGATATTGATGAAAACGGTGTAGTGAAGGGATTATTTTAATTATGTACAAAAATAAAAGTATAAAGAGATATCTGGATGATTTGGCAGCAAAAAAGCCAGCTCCGGGTGGAGGTTCGGTATCTGCTTTGGTTGCTGCAACCGGGGTTGCTTTGCTTTCTATGGTAGGTAATTTTACAGTCGGAAAAGAAAAATACAAAGGATATGAAAAAGAGATAAAAAAAATCTTAAAACTTACTGAAAAAATATTAAAGAATTTGCTTGAATTAGTTGATTTGGATGTTGTATCATATAAAAAAGTTGCTATAAATAAGAAAAAATCTCACATCTTATATCAAAAATCTTTAAAGCAAGCAACTAATGTTCCGTTAAAAATAACTCAATTAAGTTTACAAGCTTTGAAACTCTGTCCAATTTTAGAAAAAAAAGGAAATAAATATTTAGTTAGCGATGTTCACGTAGCTGATGCGTTGCTTCACTCAGCCATTAAGTCTGCTGTGATAAATGTCAGAATCAATCTTCCGTATATCAAAGATAAGAAATTTGTATCAGGTATTTCTCGTCAACTGAAATCTTGGAGGGTATAAATGTCAGCAAATCTTCTAGAGGGTAAACCCCTAGCAGCAACAATTAAAGAAAATTTAAAGAAAGAAATTGAAAGTTTGAAAAAGGCGCCGGTTTTAACTTGTGTATTTGCAGGAGAAGATTGTGGTGCTGAGTGCTATTGTAAATCACAGAAGAAGACTGCTGATAATTTAGGTATAGATTATAGATTAGAAAGATTGTCCGCAGATATATCTGAGCAAGATTTAATCGAATTTATAAAGAAGCTTAATAATGACGTAAGTGTAAACGGCATTATAGTACAAATGCCTTTGCCAAAACAAATTGACTATAAGGCAATTAGTTCTTTTATAGCTCCTGAAAAAGATACCGAGGGTATGCATCCTGAGAATTTAGGTAAAGTCTTAATGGGTAAATCAAAGATAGCCCCTTGTACAGCGTCAGCTGCAATGGCGTTAATTGAGTCAACAGATGTTAATTTAAGAGGAAAAGAGGTCGTAGTTGTTGGACATAGTGAGATAGTAGGGAAGCCTTTAAGTTTGCTTCTTCTGGAGAAATTCGCCACAACTACAGTATGTCATATAGGAACTTCTGAGGCAGGAAAACTTATTGAGCACGTTGGTAAAGCCGAGATTTTGGTTGTTGCCGTTGGTGTTCCCGGATTAATAAAAGGTGAATGGATAAAAGAAGGTGCAGTTGTAATCGATGTTGGCATCAACCGTGTTGAGGGTAAGATTGTCGGTGATGTTGAGTTTGAACAAGCAGAAAAAAGAGCGTCTCAAATAACTCCGGTTCCCGGTGGCGTAGGTCCACTTACGGTAACTATGCTTATGCGTAATTTAGTTGAGGCTACAAAACTACAAAGCAAATGACATTTAAAGAAAAAATACAATCAGGAAAATTTTTGCTAACTTCTGAAGTTGGCCCACCGAAAGGTATCGAATCTCAAGAATTGCTTGAAGACGCTGAGTTGATAAGAGACCGTGTTGATGCAATCAATGTAACAGACCTGCAGTCTTCAGTAATGCGCTTGGGATCTTTAGCAGTTTGTAAAATGCTTATCGATAAAGGATTTGAACCGATATTTCAGATGACTTGCCGCGATAGAAACCGTCTGGCACTTCAATCAGACCTTTTATCTGCAGCAGCATTTAAAATCGAGAATGTCTTAGCTCTTACCGGCGACCATCCTTCTTTAGGGGATCATCCTGATGCAAAATCTGTTTTTGATTTAGAAAGCGTTCAGTTACTGCAGACAATCAAAACATTAGAATCAGGCAAAGATATGGCGGGGAATGAATTAAAGGGTGAATTCCCCAAATTCTGTAAAGGTGCTGTTGTTAACCCTGGCGCAGATCCTTTAGATCCCCAGATTATGAAGATGGAGAAAAAGATAGAAGCTGGCGCAGAATTTTTCCAGACTCAGGCCGTATACGATATAAAGCAATTCGAAACTTTTATCAGCAAAGTAAAACATCTTAAGGTCCCGATAATGGCTGGTATTGTACTTTTGAAATCAGCTGGTATGGCAAAATTTATGAATAAGAATGTTGCTGGCGTAGATGTCCCGGAAAATTTAATAAAAGAAATGCAGGAAACGCAAGATAAATCAGCCACTTCGATTGAGATAGCAGCACGGTTAATTAAAGAACTTAAACCCATGTGCCAAGGAATCCACGTTATGCCTATTGGTTGGGATAAAAAGGTTCCTTTGGTTTTAGACGCCGCAGGACTTTAATGAAGATTGCAGTTACTGGAAAAGGTGGTTCTGGAAAAACAACAACAGCTGCAGGATTAGCACTTACAATTAAAGAAAAAGGTAGAGAAGTAATTGCTCTTGACTGCGATCCGGATATGAATTTAGGCTTAAGCCTTAATTTTTCGGATCACGATAAAATTACCCCGATCTCTGAAATGAAACAGCTTATTGCCCAGCGCAGTGAAGTTGAATCACTAGATAAGCCTACAACTTTTTTCAAACTTAACCCGAAAGTAGATGATATTCCTGAAAAGTTCTCTAAGGAAAGTGACGGAATAAAACTTTTAGTTATGGGTAAAGTTAATAAAGCAGGTGGTGGATGCATGTGTCCGGAGAATTCATTTATCAAAAGCCTGCTTAATCATCTTATCATCAACGAAAGTCAGTTTGTTATTATGGATATGGTGGCAGGCACAGAACATTTAGGCCGGGCAACAGCAAAGGCTGTAGATGCATTTATTGTTGTGGCGGAACCAACCCAGATGGGCGTTGCGACAGCAAAAAGAATAAAAAAGCTATCAACTGAGCTGGGAATAAAAAGAGTTCTTTATATCGGTAATAAAATTAGCTCGGGTAAAGATACGGAATTCTTGAAAAAAGAATTGGGAAAAGATTTCTTAGGATTTTTATCATATAGTAAGACTTTAGAAGAATCTCGCGGTAGATTTCAATTTGACGATAAAAGTAAAGCAGAATTTGAATCAATTTATGAAACTTTAGCTAATATATAAGGAGATATGTAATGAGTGAAGAAAACAAAAAAAGATTTCAAGGTGATGAAGCTACTCAAAAGATGCGTCTGCGCGCAGAAGACATCGGTGTTGAAACTATCTGGGATCGTGAAGCAAAACAAGATCCTCATTGTGGTTTCGGCACTTTAGGTTTATGCTGTAAGAACTGTAATCTAGGACCTTGTCGCATTGATCCTTTTGGTGAAGGCGCAGACAAGGGTGTTTGTGGTGCAACAGCAGACACTATTGCAGCACGGAATTTAGTTCGTCATATTGCAGCAGGAGCAGCCTGTCATAGTGATCATGGTCGGGAGTTAGTCCATACATTAAATTTGATCGCCACGAAAAAAACTCCTTATTATAGCATTAAATCTTCTGAGAAATTAAAAAGTTTGGCTCAAGAATACAAAGTTGAAATCAATGGAAAAGAAAATAATCAAATAGCTCTTGAATTATCAGAGAAGATGTTTCAAGAGTATGGTCAGCAGCATGGTGAACTTACATTGATGAAGCGTGCACCGGAGAAAACAAGACAACTTTGGAAGAAACATGGTCTTATGCCACGTGGTATAGATAGAGAAGCAACAGAGTCGTTATCGAGAACACATGTTGGTGTAGATAATGATTATAAGAACCTTATGTTGCTTGGTATACGAACTTCATTGAGTGATGGGTGGGGAGGTTCGATGATTGCTACCGAATTATCAGATGTTGTCTTGGGTAAGCCAGAACCTATTAAAGCAACAGCAAACTTTGGTGTATTAAAGGATGATGAAGTTAATCTTATCGTTCATGGTCATGTTCCTATACTTTCAGAGATGATTTGCGTTGCTGCTTCAGATAAAGAGTTAATTGAAAATGCAAAAGAAAAAGGAGCAAAAGGAATAAATATCGCAGGTATCTGTTGTACGGCGAATGAAGTCTTGATGCGTCGCGGTATTCCTGTGGCAGGAGATTTTTTACAACAGGAGTTAGCTATTATAACTGGTGCGGTTGAACTTATGCTTGTTGATCTTCAGTGTATAATGCCATCTTTAGTAGAGACGGCAAGTTGTGCGCATACTAAAGTTGTTTCTACTTCACCAAAGGCGCGATTTCCTGGAATGGAACATGTTGAATTTAGTGAAGAAGAAGCTATGCCATTGGCAAAGAAGATTGTTAAAATGGCTATCGATAATTATCCTAATCGTGACAATTCAAAGGTATGTATTCCGAAAGATGTTTCAAAAGACCTGGTACCGGGATTTACCACGGAATATGTTTTTGATATGCTGGGGGGAAAATATCGCTCTACATATAAACCTCTTAATGAGGCTATTGCCCATGGAAGAATCCGAGGGGTTGTAGGGGTTGTTGGGTGTGATAACCCTAAGATGCAAAGTGGTGAAACGCATACTAAATTGGTTAAAGAATTAATTAAGAATGATATTTTGGTAGTTCAGACAGGTTGTTCTGCGCTTGCCTGTGCCAAGGCAGGATTCTTAGCGCCTGAGGCAGCAAGTGAGCATGCAGGAAAAGGTTTGGCAGAAGTGTGCGAAGCGGTTGGCATGCCTCCTGTTTTGCATTTAGGTTCATGTGTGGATAATTCTAGAATTTTGACAGCATGTTGTGAAATGGTTAATGAGGGCGGTATCGGAAATGCTCTGCATGAATTACCTATTGCAGGTTGTGCACCCGAATGGATGAGCGAGAAAGCTATTGCCATTGGTTGGTATTTTGTTTCTTCAGGTGCATTGGTTGTTTTAGGTGAGCCGCTTCCTGTATATGGAAGTCCGAATCTAACAAAATATGTAACAGAGGATGTTGAGAAGATTACCGGAGGAAAGTGGGCTTTTGACACTGATCCTATAAAGATGGCTCAGATAATGATAGATCATATTAATAAAAAACGTGAGGCTCTTAAGTTATCACCGATGATATATTCAGAGTCTGCTACAGTAATTAAATAAAATGAAAAAATTATATTTTGATGTTAAAAAATGTGTGGCTTGCAGGACATGCGAGTTATCTTGTTCTGTTAGTCATTCTGCAGCCAGAGAGTTATTCAAAGCTTTGAAGGAGAAGGATATTTCTTTACCTCGAATTAAAGTATCCGGTGCAAAGAGTAATAATTTTCCTGTTTCTTGCAGGCATTGTGATGATCCTAAGTGTGTCGATGCTTGTATGTCTGCTGCCCTTGTTAAAGATGCTGAAACCGGCAAAGTTATTTATGATAAAGATAAATGTGTTGGTTGTTGGATGTGCGTTATGGTTTGCCCTTACGGTGCGATAAGACCGGATAAAAATATTAAGGTACCGCTGCGTTGTGATTATTGCACTGATATCGGAGAACCGCAGTGTGTTAAGAATTGTCCCACGAAAGCAATAACATCTAAAGAAGAAAAAGACGTAGAGAAAGCTAAAACCTAGGTAAGGAATTATGAAAAATATAACAATTATAGGAATTTCTGCTGCAGGAGTTGCCGCTATCGAGGCAATAAGAAAAAAAGATAAGCAAAGCAAGATTACGGTTATTTCTGACGAGGAAGTTCCTGCATACTGTCGTTGCGTGATTTCTGATTATTTGGCAAGAAAAGTCGGCGAAGAAAAACTAGCTTATCGTGGTAAGGATTTTTTCACTACTAATAAAGTAGATCTTAAACTCAACACTAAAGTCATTAAAGTAGATCCTAAGAAAAAAAGAGTCGTTGCGGAAATACCAAAAGAAGTGGATGAGGATAGTAAGAAAAAATCTTCTAATGTAGAAAAGATCCAGTTTGATTACGATGTATTGCTTTTAGCTAACGGTGCAAGCCCAAAGTTTCCGGATACAAAGGGAATCAAGAAAAAAGGCGTCTTAGGATTTCGTACGATAAAAGATGCCAGAACAATGATAGAATCTTCAGCTATTGCTGATACAGCTTGTGTTTTAGGCGGTGGGTTGATTGGTTTAAAAGCTGCATCCGGCTTAAGCAAAAGAGGAATGGATGTAAAAGTTATTATCCGTTCGCCGCATGTTTTATCTCAAGTTTTAGACAGCCAAGCTGCAGAGTTTTTCCAGAAGAGAATATCTAATAATAGAATAGAAATAATAACCGGTGCCAGTGTTAGTGAAATTGTGGGCAACGGTGATGTTAAGGCAGTACGTCTTGATTCAGGAAAGGTAGTTGCTTGTCAGATGGTAGTTGTTGCAAAAGGCGTTGAACCTAATATAAAGATTTTAAAAGATATTGATATAAAGATAGATGAAGGTGTTTGTGTCGATGAAACAATGAAAACCAGCATTGATAATATTTATGCTGCCGGAGATGTTTGCCAGGCCTATGATATCGCATTGGATAAGCCTTGGGTAAATGCTTTGTGGCCGAATGCAGTTGAGCAAGGTAAGATCGCAGGTTCAAATATTGCAGGTGAGAATATTGCATATGAAGGCGGAATTGGTATGAACTCGGTTGAATTTTTCGGACTTCCTATGGTTTCTATGGGTGTTTATAAAGAAAATGATAATCATGAAGTTATGACTAAGATTCGTCCCGAGAAAGAAGAATATAAAAAATTAGTAATTGAAGAAAATCGTTTGGTTGGGGCGATACTTGTTGGCGAAATTGCCCAAGCCGGCGTATTCTTAAGATTAATTAGAGAAAAAACAGATATCAGTAGTATTAAGGATAAGTTGATGCATGAAAATTTTGGTTACCCGAATATCAAAGAACTGGTTAAGGAGGAAGATAAAATCTATGTCTAGGATAGTTGCTCAAGCGGTAATAAGAGGGGCTCAAAAAATTGCCAAAGAGGCTGAAGAAAAACTTTTTAAAGCTATTGAGGATAAGGGAGAATCACAAAAAATCGAATTTCCCGAAACCGCATTTTATTTACCAATGGCCAATGCTCTTTTAGCCAAAGAGGCAAAAACTTTAAAAGATGCCAAAGAGATATTGGAACATGCAAAATCTTTAGTTCCTGAGGTGCCATCGGATAAGTTATGGCTTCCGTATTTAGGTCCGGTTTTAGATGCCGGGATTGCAACACTATTAAATGAAGAAATAATAATGGTTTTGCGCTATCTTTACGGCGAGGAACCACAGGCTGATTGTAACGGATTCTTTACAGATACAATTTTACGTTCTTTGGGTATTCAATTGGTAGATGGAAGAATGCCCGGGTTTGCGGCAATTTTAGGCGCTGCTCCAGATAATAAAGTAGCTGTTGAAATTGTCAGACAATTACAAGAGAGAAATATTCTTATCTTTGCTGGAAGTTCAACTGGAGGGCGTTCCATTGTAGATCAGCTTAAAGAAGAGGGTGTTCAGATGGGCTGGGATAATTATATTGTTCCCTATGGAAGGGACACTTATTCTGGTATTTATCCTTTACATTGGGCAATAAGAGGAGCTTTGACTTTTGGTGGTGTAAAACCAGGTGAGGCAAAAAAATGTCTTATGTATTGCAAAGAACGTGTATTTGCTTTTGGTCTTACATTAGGAGAAGTTGACGATGTTAAGTATGCAACCGGAGCAGGTGCAATTGCTATGGGATTCCCTATAATTGCTGATACTAATATTCCTGAAATTAAACCTTCAGGAATTACTATTTATGAAGCCCTGGTTAAGGAATTGGATCATAACAAAATTGTTCCTCGTTGTGTAGAAGTAAGAGGAGTAAAGGTAAAAGTATCTAAAATTCCTATTCCGGTTATGTATGGTGCAGCTTTTGAAGGAGAACGTGTTAGGAAGGAGAATCTGTACGCAGAATTCGGAGGTAAGGTTTCTACAGCAGTTGAATATTTACATAGCAGTGAATCAGAAGTGGAAGATGGAAAGGTAGAGTTAATTGGTCCGGGTATCGAGAACATTGAAACAAGCAGTAAAAGAAATATGCCTTTAGGCATCGAGGTGCTTGTATCAGGTAGAAAATTCAATAAAGACTTTGAGCCGATTCTTGAAAGACAGCTGCACAAATATATAAACTGGGCCATGGGTCTTATGCATATAGGTCAGAGAGAAATGATTTGGATTCGCATCAATAAAGACGCTGCAGCAAAAGAGTTCAAGTTAAAACATATAGGTCTTATTCTGCATGCGATGTTACATCAGGAATACAGCGCTATTTTGGATAAAGTTCAGGTAAAAATTTATACTAAACAGGAAGATGTGGAAAAACTTTTAGCTGAAGCTAAGAAAACATTTGCAGAAAGAGATGAACGCTTAAGAGGAATGACTGATGAAAGCGTAGATACTTTTTATAGCTGTATGCTTTGTCAGTCTTTTGCGCCAAATCATGTTTGTATTATTTCTCCTGAGAGGTTGGGTTTATGCGGTGCTTATTCTTGGCTTGATGGAAAGGCCAGCTATGAGATTACACCCACAGGACCAAATCAACCTATCTCAAAAGGAGAAGCTCTAGATCCAAAAATGGGTATATGGAAAAATGTTAATGATTTCATAAATCAAAAATCAAATAAAGCCGTTCAATCCGTTAGCATGTATTCTTTACTGACTGATCCGCAGACTTCTTGTGGTTGTTTCGAGTGCATCTTGGCAGTAATTCCAGAGGTTAATGGCGTAATGGTTGTAAATCGTGACCATTCAGGAATGACACCATGTGGCATGACGTTTACCACACTTGCAGGGTCTGTAGGTGGCGGTGTTCAGACTCCAGGATTTTTAGGAGTAGGTAAACTTTATCTTACTAGTAAAAAATTTATCTCTGCAGAAGGTGGACTTCAGAGGCTTGTTTGGATGCCTAAAGAATTGAAGGATATCTTAGGAGATAAGTTTGCTGAACGCTGCAAGGAAGCAGGTGGGGAAGGTTTTATTGACAAAATTGCCGATGACACTCAAGTTACAACTAGTGAACAGCTTACTGAATTTTTAGAAAAGATAGATCATCCGGCTGTAAAAATGCCGTCTTTACTTTAGGTAAATATACTTAACTTCAATATTTTGAAATATTTAAAGTTTTTCTTGCAAAAATCGTATTTATGTATTATCTTAATATCATAAGAGATCAAATGAGGTTAAAAAGCTTATTTACTATAATTGCAGTTTTCTGCATTGCTCTTGTTTGTCAGCCTGCCTTTTCTCTCACCCTTGAAGAAGAAGCTAAATTTTATCGTGAAAAAGGCTATCAGGCTCAAACAGCAGGTCGCATTGATGATGCCATTTCTCATTATAAGACTTCTATTATCTTAGATCCTACAATTCCAGCTGTTTATAATGATTTAGGAATTGTTTATGAGATAAATGAAGCATTGGACTTGGCAGAAAGATGTTATTACAGGGCAATTACCGTGGATTCTAATTATTTGCCAGCTTATACTAATTTAGCATTCTTGTATGAGAAAGAAGCAGATGTGAGAAGGGCTGCGTTTTATTGGAAGAAGCGTATAGAATTAGGTGGCCCTGATGATCCTTGGGTTCAAAAGGCTCATGATAACTTAAGAAGGTTGGCTGAGCTCTCTTCTGAGTTAAAGAATGAACTTGAACAAGAAGCAATTGAGAAGCTCCAAGAAGATATGCTCCTGCGTAAGAAGGCCGAGAGTGAAAAAGTCGTCGAATTATCTGGGCGTCACATTGATAAAGGAAAAGATTATATGCAGAATCAAGTATTTAATCTTGCCAAAAAAGAATTTTATGCAGCATTACTATTAACTCCCGATAACTCCGAAGCAATAGAATTATACAAGAAGGCCCAAAAGGAAGAAATTAATATTAAAGCAAGTCGCGGTATGGAACTTTATGAATCCGGAGATTCATATTCTGCGAGGCGTGAATTTGAAGGTCTGCTCTCCATTATCCCAGCAGAATCTGATCAAGAATAAAATCTAAACTGAAACGATAATCTTGTTTGAATCAAAAAACCATCCGTAATGTCAAAATCTAAGCTGTTTCTTATTGATGCTACATCTTTTTGTTATCGTGCATACTATGCCATAAAAGAACTTTCAACTTCTTACGGGCAGCCTACAAATGCTGTTTATGGTTTTATTGTTATGCTTAAGAAGATATTAGATAAGCATAAGCCTGATTATGTTTGTGCCTGTTTTGATGTTGGCAAAGATACTTTTAGGCAGAAACGTTACGCTGACTATAAGATCCATAGGCCTGCGATGCCTGATGGGCTTTCTGGGCAAATCCCTAAGATAAAAGAGGTGCTCTCAGCTTATAATATAGAGATTCTTGAGCTGGAAGGTTTTGAAGCAGATGATATTTTAGCAACTCTTGCTAACAAAGCATCAGGTGAAAATATTGAAGTGTTTATTATAAGTCCCGATAAGGATATTTTACAAGTTGTTGACAAAAATATTAAGCTTTTTAGCCCTCACAAAGAAGATAAGGTCTATGATTTGCAAGAAGTCAAAAAACGTTTTGGTGTAAGCCCGGATAAGATTCCCGATATTATGGGATTAATGGGTGACCCAACTGATAATATTCCCGGGGTGAAGGGAATTGGTGAGAAAACTGCTATTGAGCTGATTAAGAAATTCGGGACTCTGGAAAATGTTCTCAAGAATAAAGATAAGATTAATTCTGATAGAGTAAAAAGACTTATTGAGGAGCAGAAGAAAGAAGCAATTATGAGTAAAGAGTTGGCAGTTTTAGATATTAATGTACCAGTTGATTTTAACGAAGAAACATTTAGATCTACAAATCCAGATTATGATAAACTTTTTGAACTATTTAAAGAGCTTGAGTTTAAGAAACTTTTGAGCGAATTGCCAACAACCTCTTTTGAAACTGTAGCAGTAGAGTTAAGCAAGGTTGGTTCTGGAAAACAGTTAGACGACTTCCTCAAGCGTTATAACAAAAAAGGGTTAGAGTTTTCTTTGTTTTTAGAAGGTTTAGATATTGAGCTATCAGAAAGCAGTATTTCTTCTTTGTTTTTCTGTTGTGAACAGGGAAAGGTTGATGTTGTACCTGGCAAATATCTCAGTAAAATAAAAAGTATTTTTGAAAGTAAAGATACAAAGAAAATAGTGCATAGTTTGAAGACGAGCTTTACCTTATTAGCAAAAGAAGGAATTCAAATTAAGGGTGAAATATTCGATACTCAGCTAGCCGCGTATTTGCTAGATCCTGCTAAATTTAATAATGATATAGAAGATATTGTATGGGACTATTTGAAAGTTCCAACTCAGGAATCAAATAAAGAAGTTAGTGCTTATGCTGATTCTTTATTTAAGCTTAAGCCGATTTTGATAAAAGACCTTAAAGATAAATCGCTTTATGAGCTATTTGTTAATGTAGAAGTGCCTTTGGCTGTTGTTCTTGCTCGCATGGAGATAAACGGTGTTAGTATAGATAAAAAAGTTTTGAAAGAGCTGTCTGTAATATTGGATAAGAGAATTAATGAATTAATAAGTTCAATATATAAACAAGCTGGCGAGAACTTTAACATCAATTCACCTAAGCAGCTTTCGCATGTATTGTTTGAAAAACTTAAACTACCAGTGATAAAGAAGACTAAAACAGGTTTTTCAACTGATGAAGAAGTTTTAAAAAAACTATCAGGCAAAAGTGAAATAGCAGCCGAGATTATTGAATATAGACAGTTAGTTAAATTAAAGACTACCTATGTTGATGTACTGCCTAAATTGGCTGATTCGGAAACAGGAAAAATTCACGCTTCTTTTAATCAAGCTGTTACAGAAACCGGTCGTCTAAGTTCAAGTAATCCTAACTTGCAGAATATTCCTATTAGAACAGAGATGGGTAGGTTAATCAGAAAGGCATTTGTTGCCAGTAAAGGTGATTACTGTTTACTTTCTGCGGATTATTCACAAATTGAATTAAGGGTTCTGGCGCATTTATCAAAAGATGCTAGTCTTGCTAGCGCTTTCAAAAAAGATGAAGATGTTCATCAGCTCACAGCTTCATTAATATACAACATTAAAAAAGATAAAGTAACAAAACCAATGCGCGAGGTTGCTAAGCGAGTAAATTTTGGTATTGTTTACGGAATGTCGAGCTACGGGCTTTCTAAGGACTTAAAAATTTCTCAGGAAGAGGCGCAGGTTTTTATTGATTCCTATTTTGCCAGGTATCCTAAGGTCAAAGATTTTATTGAGAAAGAAATTAAAAAAGCAGAAAAACAAGGTTTTGTTGCTACTTTACTAAACAGAAGAAGATATATTCCACAAATTAATAGCAAAAATTTTAGCATACGACAGCTTGCTCAAAGGCAGGCAATGAATACTCCCGTGCAGGGTTCTGCCGCCGATTTAATAAAGCTAGCAATGATAAAGATTCAAGAAGCTTTTGATGAGAAAGAATTAAAATCAAAGATTATTTTGCAGGTTCACGATGAGCTTGTATTTGATGTCTATAAAAAAGAATTCGATTTGGTCATACAACTAGTAAAAGATTTGATGGAGAATACGCTTAAGCTTTCTGTTCCTGTGAAGGTGGTTTTGTCAAAGGGCAAAAACTGGTTAGAGAAGGAGGGTGTGTGAAATTATTATTTTGTTCTTCTGAGATTGTACCATTTGCAAAAACAGGCGGGCTTGCAGATGTAGCAGGAGCACTGCCGGTTGCTCTTAAAAAACAAGGAGTAGATGTTATTGTCGCAATGCCTAAATACAAGGCAGTTGATGAATCTAAATTTCAACTGAAAAAGATTAATGAAAACGTTTATACATCTATCATAGCAGGTGATATACCTGTTTATTTTATTGAGAATAAGCACTTATTTGACCGAGAAGGCCTTTATGGCGATAGCAAGGGTGATTATAAAGATAATTTTGATAGATTTAATTTTTATTGCAAAAAAACAATAGAACTTTTAAAAGAAATTGATTTTAAGCCGGATATCATACACTGTAATGATTGGCAGACTGGCTTAATCCCCACATATTTAAAAACAATTTACAAAGATGACGATTTTTATCGGGGGATAAAAACTGTGTTTACCATACATAATCTTGCTTATCAGGGAGTTTTTGAGAAGAACGAATTCCCTAAGCTTGGTCTTAGCTGGGATCTTTTTGATGTTAATGGATTAGAATTCTATGGAAAGTTAAGTTTTTTGAAAGCTGGACTCGAATTTGCTGATTTGATTAATACGGTAAGTCCTACTTATTCTCAGGAAATTCAAACAAAGGAATTTGGCTGTGGTCTTGAGGGTGTTTTGATAAAAAGAAAAGATATGCTTTTTGGAGTAATAAACGGGCTGGATTATAAGCTTTGGGATCCTGCCCAAGACAATTTAATTTTTGAAAAATATACTTCTGAAGATCTAAGGGGGAAACTAAAGAATAAAATTGAACTGCAGAAATTCTGTGGTCTTTCAGAAAATAAAGACGCTGTGGTTCTGGGTTTTGTTGGAAGGCTTGCCGAGCAGAAGGGCATAGATTTAATCGCTGGAACAATTAAAGACCTTGATAAATTGAAAATCCAGCTTGTAGTTTTAGGAACCGGAGATATGAAGTACCATAAACTTATGGAGAAAGCTGCTAAAAAATTCACCAAAAATGTTTCAGTGCACCTGAAATTTGACAACACTTTAGCTCATAGGATTTATGCAGGAAGTGATATGTTTCTTATGCCGTCTCGCTACGAACCCTGCGGATTGGGTCAGATGATTAGTTTCAAATATGGCACTATTCCCATAGTTCGTAAAACCGGTGGTTTAGCTGATACAGTCGTAGATGCTGTAGCTTATAATAGCGATGGAAATGGTTTTGTTTTTGAGAATTGTAAATCAAAAGATTTCTTTAAGGCAGTAAAATCTGCCGTTACTTATTATAGAGATACTGGGCGTTGGCAGAAGCTTATGAAGCGCGTTATGTCATATGATTTTTCTTGGGATGAATCTGCAAGAAAATATTTAGAAATTTACAAAAAATGTTAATTGTCGGAATAACAGGCAGTTTTGGAACAGGCAAGACAACAGTTTCTAAAATATTTAGAAATTTTGGTGTGAAGGTAATTGATGCGGATAAGATCTCTCGGAATATTTTAAAACCAGGGACAAAAGCTTTTAGAGCTGTTGTGCGCAATTTTGGTAAAGAAATTCTTTTATCTGATAGAAATAAAATCGATAGAAAAAAACTTGCCGAAGTTGTTTTTGGGAATAAAGCAAAGGTTAAAAAGCTCTCAAGAATTATCCATCCCTTGGTAATAAAAGAGATGAAGAAAGAGGTAGCTCTTTACAGAAAGTTAAATAAGAAAATCGTTGTTATTGATGCACCGTTGTTAATAGAGGCTGATTTATTAAGTCTTGTTGATAAATTATTAGTTGTCAAAGTCAAAAATAATGTTCAGTTTAAAAGATTGCAAAGTAAGAGAGGTTTCAATAGTTCACAAATAGCAAAACGAATAAAAGCGCAGTTATCTATTAAGAAAAAGATTAGCCTAGCGGATTATGTTATAGATAATTCCGGTTCGTTGACTAATACAAAAAAACAGGTTAAGAAAATTTGGGAAAACTTAAGGACTGATGTTAAAATAATGAATTTTAACATAGGTACAAAAAAGGAGGAGTAAAGTGGCACAGATAGACATTGGACTTTTAAAGGACAAAAAAATCTCTGAGTTAAATAAGTTCGCCAAGGAGCTGGGGGTAAACGGATTAAGCGGGATAAAGAAGCAAGACTTAATCTTTAAAATTCTCCAGGCTAACGCGGAAAAAGAAGGGCTTATGTTTGGTGAGGGGGTGTTGGAGATATTGCCCGAGGGATTTGGATTCCTTAGATCTACTAACTATAATTATTTACCTTGTCCAGACGATATATATATATCACCTTCTCAAATTAGAAAGTTTAATCTTAAAACTGGAGATACGGTAAGTGGGCAGATTCGTCCTCCCAAAGAGGGAGAGAAATATTTTGCTCTTCTTAAAGTTGAGGCGGTGAATTTTGAGAATCCAGAAGCTTCTAAAGAGAAGATTCTTTTTGACAATCTTACACCACTATATCCTAAAGAAAGGCTGTTGCTTGAGACTACAGGGAAAGAAGTTTCTATGAGAGTTATGGATTTATTAACTCCATTAGGCAAAGGGCAGCGTGCTCTTATAGTGGCCCAGCCCTATAGTGGTAAAACAGTTTTGCTTCAGAAAATCGCAAATTCTATTACTGCGAATCATCCTGAAGTAAAGATTATAGTTCTTCTGATCGATGAGCGCCCTGAAGAAGTCACTGATATGCAAAGAGGAGTAAAGGGTGAGGTTATATCATCAACATTCGATGAACCCGCAGAAAGGCATGTTCAGATTGCTGAAGTGGTTCTTGAGAAGGCAAAGCGGTTAACTGAACACAAGAAAGACGTTGTTATTTTGCTTGATAGCATAACTAGACTAGCCAGGGCTTATAATGCCGTAGTTCCACATAGTGGAAAGATATTATCTGGTGGCGTGGATTCTAATGCATTGCATAAGCCTAAGAGATTTTTCGGTGCTGCGCGTGCTTTAGAAGAGGGCGGAAGCTTAACTATCATTGCCACCGCCTTGGTAGATACCGGAAGCCGTATGGATGAAGTTATTTTTGAAGAGTTTAAAGGAACGGGAAATATGGAGTTGCAGCTAGATCGTTCTTTGTTCCAGCGTAGGATTTATCCAGCGATAGACATTAAACGTTCAAACACTCGTCATGAAGAGCTGCTTATTGAAGAAAATGAATTGCAAAAAGTGTGGCTGATGAGGAAGGTTTTAAATGAGCTTAATTCAGCCGAGGCAATGGAATTATTAATAGATAAGCTATCTAAGACTAAGACAAACGAGGAATTCCTTAACAATATGAATAAGTAACACATGTGAATATTAGGGTTAAGTTTTAAATAGGAAAAAAGGTTTTTTTTGGTATAATGTGTAAATAAAAAGGGAGGACAAAATGAAAAAAGAAACACATCCAAATTATAAAGAAACCACAATTACTTGTGCTTGTGGAGAAGTAATTCATACCAGATCTACAGGGCAGAATATCCGCGTGGAAATTTGTTCAAAGTGTCATCCGTTTTTTACGGGGCAACAAAAGATTGTTGATACCGCAGGACGAGTTGAGAAGTTCATGAAGCGCTATAAGAAAAAATAAACATTTTTAAAAATGCACGAAGATCTTAAGGCTACAGAAGAAAGATATAGGGAGCTTGAGAGGCTTTTAGCCGATCACGAGGTACTTTCTGATAAGAATCAGTATCAGCAATATGCTAAGGAATTATCGTCAATTACTGAGCTGGTTAAAACTTATCGTGAATACAAAAGAATTTCTTCAGAAAAGAAAGGCTTAGAAGAGCTCTTATCTGAAAAACAGGGCGATAAGGATTTTCTCGAGTTAGCAAAAAAAGAAGTTGAGCAGCTAGGAGTCAAAGAAGAAGAATTGAATTCTACTATTGAAAAGTTGACCTGCGAAGAAGAAAAAGGTTTAGATAGAGACGTAATTGTTGAGATTCGTGCCGGTACCGGCGGTCTCGAGGCTAGTCTTTTTGCAGCTGATCTTTACAGGATGTATAATAAATTTTCCTCAACAAATAATTGGAATGTTGAAGTAATGAATTCACATCCTACGGAAGCGGGAGGATTTAAAGAAGTCGTTTTCAGCATTAAGGGAAAAGAAGTTTATAGAAAGATGCGTTATGAAAGCGGAGTTCATCGTGTGCAAAGAGTTCCTGCAACTGAGGCATCTGGTAGAATTCATACTTCAACTGCAACAGTTGCCGTACTTGTTGAGCCCGAAGAAGTTGATTTTAAAATAGACCCTAAAGATTTAAAAATAGATGTATTCCGTTCATCCGGTCCTGGAGGTCAAAGTGTTAACACAACCGATTCTGCTATTAGGATAACTTATCTTCCTACAGGTATGGTGGTTATTTGTCAGGATGAAAGGTCGCAGCTTAAAAATAAACATAAGGCCATGAGAGTTTTAAGGGCGCGCTTGTTAGATGAGGCTCAAAGAGCTGAGAAGTCAAAAATTACCGAGGAGAGAAGGTCTCAGATCGGCACGGGTGAGCGCTCAGAAAAAATACGCACTTATAATTTCCCTGATAGAAGAGTAACGGATCATAGAATAAATTTTACTATTCATAGATTAGAAGCAGTATTAGAAGGTAATCTTGATGAAGTGGTTAATGCTTTGACAGAGGAAGATAAGAAAAGATCATGACAGAAATCGAACAGATGCTTACATCACTTCTAAGTTGCAAGAGGACTGATTTATATACTAAGGATATTACATTTAATAATGGTAAATTTAATCAGCTTTTAACCATGCTTAAACGTAGAGAAAATGGAGAACCTTTGCAATATATTTTAGGAGAAGCTGAATTTATGGGATTAGATTTTAAGGTTGATAAAAGAGTTCTTATTCCTCGTCCTGAAACTGAAATTATTACAGAGAAAGCAATTGAGCTAAGTAAGAATAATTCAATTTCTAAAATATTAGATCTTTGTACTGGTTGTGGGAATATCGCAGTAAGCCTTGTTTGTTCTTTGCCTAATGTTGAAGTCTTTGCTTCAGATATCTCTGTTTCTGCGCTTAGTCTGGCAAAAAAGAATGCTCTCAGGCATAAAATGCAAAAGAAAATTAAATTTGTTCAGTCAGATTTGTTTAAGGCGTTTACTAAAAGAAATTCTCCAAAGTTTGATTTTATCGTTAGCAATCCTCCTTATGTAAGAAACGAAGAAATTGACACCTTGCAGAAAGAAGTCAGAAGAGAACCGCGCATTGCTTTAGACGCCGGAGTTGATGGCCTTGATTTTTATAGAAGAATAATAAACAATGCCGCCTTGGTATTAAAAAAAGATGGTTTTGTTTTACTCGAGATCGGTTTTGGACAAGTGCAACATATAAAGAAAATAGTGCTTTCATCAAAAAGGTTTATATTGCAAGAGATAATTAAAGATTATCGCAATATTGACAGAGGTATTTTGTTAAAACTTAAATAGTTCATTATGGATAAACTTGTTGTTTACGGTGGAAAGTCATTACGGGGGACTGTTTCAATAGGTGGAGCAAAGAACGCAGTCTTGCCTATTCTGGCCGCAACTCTGCTTACTGATAAACCGTGTGTTATCAAGCGCGCCCCTCGTCTTAGGGATACTTTGACCATGCTTAGAATTTTACGTTCTTTGGGCAAGCCGATAGAATTTGAAGGTGATACTATTATAGTCGGCAAAAGTAATTCAGATAAATACACAGCTGATTACGATTTAGTTTCTACCATGAGAGGTTCATTTTGTGTATTAGGTCCTCTACTGGCAAAGTTGAATATTGCTAAAGTATCTTTACCGGGAGGATGCGTTATCGGAGTGCGTCCTGTAGATTTACATTTAAAAGGTATAAAAGCACTCGGTGCTGATTTACAAATAGATTCAGGTTACGTTGTGGCTAAGGCTAAGCGTTTGAAGGGAAGCCATGTATATCTTGGGGGTGAATTTGGAGCTTCTGTTTTAGCAACAGCAAATGTGATGATGGCTGCAACTTTGGCAAAGGGAGAAACTATTATAGAAGCTGCTGCTTGTGAGCCGGAAGTAATTGATTTGGCAAATTTTCTCAATAAAATGGGAGCTAAGATAAATGGACAAGGTACGCCGCAAATAGTTATTCAAGGGGTGAAAGAACTTCACGGAGCGGAGCATTCTGTAATTTCTGATAGAATTGAGGCAGGAACCTTTATGATTGCAGCTGCAATAACTAAAGGTGATGTATTGATACAGGGCATAAATTGGCAGAATCTTTTAGCTTTAATTGATAAATTACAAGGCGCAGGAGTTACTATAAAAAAATCACAAGGGCAGATACGTGTTAAAATGAGCAGAAGGCCAAGGCCACTGAATACAACAACATTTCCCTATCCGGGTTTTCCTACAGATATGCAGGCACAGTTTATGGCTTTGATGTCAATCGCCCCCGGCGTTAGCGTAATTACTGAAAAAGTTTATCCAGATAGATTTATGCATATTGCAGAATTAAATAGAATGGGTGCAAATATTTTACGCGAAGGCCCTCATGCAATTATTCAGGGGGTAAAGCAGTTATCCGGTGCGCCTGTAATGGCTTCTGATTTACGCGCTTCTGCAGCACTCGTATTAGCAGGTTTAGTGGCAAAAGGAAAGACTGATATATCTCGCATTTATCATCTTGATAGGGGATATGAAAAGCTGGAAGATAAATTAAGTAGTTTAGGAGCTAGCATAAAGAGAGAAAAGGAAAATAAATAAATCATGATAGTTGTAATAGATAATTATGATTCTTTTACTTATAACTTAGTTCAGTATTTAGGAGAACTAGGCGAGGATCTAAAGATTTTCCGTAACGATAAGACTACGGTTGAAAAAATAAGAAAGCTAAAGCCTAAACAGATAATTATTTCTCCAGGCCCGGGTAGGCCAAAAGATGCTGGTATTTCAAAATCAGTAATTAAGGAACTCTCCGGTAAGATACCTATTTTAGGTGTATGCTTAGGCCATCAATGTATCGGTGAGGTTTTCGGTGGAAAAATAATACAGGCGAAAAAGCTTATGCACGGCAAGACATCTTTTATTTACCATAACAAAAAAACAATCTTTGAGAATCTTAAGAATCCTTTTGAAGCCACGAGATATCATTCTTTGGTTGTAGATAAAAAGACATTTCCTAAATGTCTAGAAATCATCGCTCAAACCAAAGATAAAGAAATCATGGGGCTTAAGCATAAGACTTTACCGGTTTGGGGAGTGCAGTTTCATCCGGAATCAATTTTAACCAAAGCAGGAAAAGATTTATTAAGGAATTTTTTAAAACAATGATTAACGAAATCAATAGTAAATTGAAAGAAAAGTCGGATTTATCCGTTGAAGAAATTCAGAATGTCTTTAAGCAAATAATGAGTGGTAAGTTGGCAAAAGAAGACATTGTATCTTTTTTAATCGCATTGAAAGAAAAAGGTGAAACCGCAGAAGAAATTTCTGGTGCAGCAAGCATTATGCGAGAATTTGCAAATAGGATAGATGATTTAAAAGTTGCGGCAGTCGATACTTGTGGAACCGGAGGAGATAACGCCGGGACGTTTAATATTTCTACTGTGAGTGCATTTGTTGTTGCAGGAGCAGGTCAATCAGTGGCTAAACATGGAAATCGCTCAGTATCCAGTAAGTGCGGAAGCGCTGATCTTCTCGAAGCTTTAGGGGTTAATATTTCTGTAGATAAAGAGATAGTAGCAAAATGCATTAATGAGATCGGCATAGGATTTCTATTTGCTCGAAGTTTTCATCCGGCAATGAAATATGCTGCAGAAGCCAGGAAAGAGATTGCAACGCGTACTATATTTAATATCTTGGGCCCCCTTACTAATCCTGCCGGTACAAAGCATCAACTTTTAGGTGTATTTGATGCCAGTTTGACATTACCTATTTGCACAGCTTTGAAAAATCTGGGACTAAGACATGCTATGGTAGTTCATGGAATGGATGGCTTAGATGAGGTAACAACCACTGCAGCAACAGCTGTGTGTGAGTTAAAAGATGAACAAATTAATACTTATGATATATTTCCTGAAAATTTCGGAATCCCGAGAACATCTATGGATTTGTTAAAAAGTGATGGTGTAGAAGACAATGTTGCTATTGCTGAAGAAATCTTAGAGGGAAAAATCTCCGCAAAGCGAGACATAGTAGTTTTAAATGCCGCTTGTGCTCTCTATGTGGGAGATAAAGTTAAAGATATAAAAGAAGGAGTAAAATTAGCGTCTCATTCTATTGATTCGGGAAATGCCAGAAAGAAACTAGATTTGTTGCGTCAATATACCAAAAATAGCTGATGCATGATTTTTTATCAAAAATAATCCAGGAAAAAAGGGATCATCTTGAAAAGCTTAAACAGCTTATTCCGGATATTGAATCAAAAGCAAAATCAAAAGATCCTCACAAAGATACATTATTTAAAGATGCTTTATCTAATCAGAAGAAATTTAGCTTGATCGCTGAGATAAAGAAATCGTCTCCGTCAAAAGGTTTGATAAGAAAAGATTTCAACCCAGTGTCGCTAGCTAAGGCCTATGAAGGCTTTGGGGCAGATGCGCTTTCGGTTTTAACAGAAGCAAGCTTTTTTGAAGGGGATGTGTCGCATATAAAAGAAGTCAGCGGTGTTGTCGCGCTTCCTATTCTTCGGAAGGATTTTATAATAGATTCATATCAAATTTATGAATCTTTTTTAATTGGCGCTCGTGCTATTTTGTTGATTGCAGCTATATTAACAGAAAAAGAACTTGATGATTTTATCTTACTTGCACAATCATTAGGGATTGATTGTTTGGTTGAGGTGCACAACAAAGAAGAATTAGGTAAAGCAATTAATACATCTGCAGAAATTATCGGAGTGAATAATCGTAATCTACGTACACTTGATGTTTCTTTGGATACTTCAAAAGAAATAATTCCTTTAATACCAAAAGATAAAATAATCGTTGCCGAAAGCGGTATCGCCACTAGGGAAGATATGGTTGTTTTGGAAAAGTTAGGTGTTGATGCGGTTTTAGTCGGAGAAGCACTGCTTAAAAGTGATAACATAGAAATAAAGATAAAAGAATTGATGGCATGGTAAATAAATCAAAAATACCTCCCTTAGGCAAAGCAAATTCCGGAAAAACCAGAGTTAAGGTTTGTGGTATAACTAATCTTAGTGATGCTAAGGTTGCAGTTGCTGCCGGCGTAGATGCCCTAGGGTTTATTTTTTATAGCAAAAGTAAGCGTTATATTGCTCCCCAAAAAGCAAAAGAGATAATTGTCCAGTTACCTAAATCGGTTAAGAAAGTTGGTGTATTCGTTAACTCTGACAAAAAACGAGTTAGAAATATATTCAGATTATGCAAGCTGGACGTTTTGCAGTTTCACGGAGATGAATCTACTAAATATTGTAAGGATTTCAAGAATTATGCAGTTATAAAAGCAATTCGAATTAAGAATCGCAGAAGCTTAGAGTGTATTGAGAATTATAAAGTTAGCTCTTTTATCTTGGATACGTTTGATAAAAGTAGGTTTGGTGGCACGGGCAAGATTTTTAAATGGGATTTAGTAAAAGAAATAAAGTGTTTCAATAGGCCGATTATTCTTTCCGGTGGTCTTACAGCTAATAATATTAAGGCTGCAATCAGACAAATAAAGCCGTATGCTGTAGATGCATCTTCCGGATTAGAAATCTCTCCGGGAAGAAAAGACCATAAACTTATAGAAAAGTTTGTTCGGGCTGCAAAGAATACAAAAATTACCTAGCCCCTGTCCATTTATTTCAATATGAAAAAAGATACTTTTTATTTTCAGTGGCATATAACAAATTTATGTAACTTACGCTGTAAGCATTGTTATCAGGATGATTTTTCTTCTGATAATGAATTACAGTTTCCGCAACTTAAGATTGTTGCTAATAATATTTTTAATACGCTTAAGATGTGGAATAAAGATGCCTTGATAACAATAACCGGTGGAGAACCTCTGGTAAAGAAGGAAACCTTTGCACTGCTTGGTCACTTGAATAATTCCGAAGTAGTTAAAGAGCTTAATATAATTACTAACGCAACTTTGTTTGATAAAAAAACAGTTGATGGTTTAAAGTATATTCCTAAGCTTAAAAGAGTAAAATTTTCTCTTGAGGGGCTGACAGAGGAATCTAATGATTTCATTCGCGGAAAAGGCTCATTTAAAAGAATAATGAACACCTTAGAATTATTGCGGGCACAGGATCATGTTAAGATTCATCTTATGTTTACTCTTATGAAAAGCAATATGAAAGATATTCCAAAATTATTTTCTTTCTGTATTAAAAATGGAATTCAGGGTGTTATATTAGAGCGTTTTATTCCCATAGGAGAAGGGAAGCAAATAAAAGATGAAGTATTATCCAGCGAAGATTGGCGGGAAGTAGCTAATTTATTAATTGAGTTTTGTCAGCTCAATATTGAGGAAAAAGACATATTGAGTCAACGGGCTTTCTGGATAAAGTTTATTGAAGGAAGTCATCCAGAAGTATTGGGTGCTCCGTGTACTGTTAGCTGTGATGGGCTTTGTGTTATGCCGGATGCTACAGTTTATCCCTGTAGAAGATTTAATCTACCAATTGGTAATCTACTTAAAGAAAAGCTTGATGATATTTGGAGTAATTCAAAAGTTCTTAACGCAGTTAAGGAAAAGAAAAACTTAAAAGGAAAGTGCAGTTCTTGTGTAATTAATGATTGTCGGGGTTGTCGTGCTTTGGCTTATGCTTTAACCGATGATTATTTAGCCGAAGATCTGCAGTGCTGGTATAATGGCTGAAGGTAGTTATATTAATTTACATGCATGTGGAAAACTTACTGAATATAGAAAAATTCTGTATGAAATATTAAAGTCTTGCGAGCTTTGTGCTAGAAAATGCAAAGTTGACAGAACAAAAGGAGAGATAGGGTTCTGTCATTCTACCGATGAGTTAAAAGTTTCTAGCATCGGGCCTCATTTCGGCGAAGAGCCAGAGCTAATAGGAAGCCACGGTTCAGGAACTGTATTTTTAACTAATTGTAATCTCGGCTGTGTTTACTGCCAAAATTACGATATTAGTCATTTAGGAAAAGGTGAAATAATATCTGCAAAAGAGCTAGCTATTAAATTGCTTTATTTGCAAAACATCGGTTGCCATAACATAAACTTTGTATCTCCTACCCACTTTTTACCGCAGGTTGTCGAAGCAGTTGAATATGCATGTCAGGATGGTTTGTGTATTCCCTTGGTATATAATTGCGGAGGATACGAAAATAAAGATATAATAAATTTGATTGAAGATGTTTTTGATATTTATATGCCTGATATAAAATATTCAGATTGCATAAAATCCAAAGAATATTCTGCAGCCGAAGATTATTTTGATGTTGTTAAGGAAGTTATAAAAGAAATGCATAGGCAAGTGGGAGATCTTAATGTTCAAGATGGCATAGCCGTTAGGGGATTATTGGTAAGGCATTTAGTGCTTCCTAATAATGCGGCTGGTTCAAGAGAAGCGCTATCTTTTCTTGCAGAAGAAATTTCAAAAGAAACATATGTTAACATTATGGATCAATATCGACCAGTATACCAGGCGGATAAGTTTCTTGATATAGACCGAAGACCAGAACGTGAGGAGTTTGAAGCTGTTATCGAGATAGCTAAAGAGCTTGGTTTGCATCGCGGTTTTTAAATAAGGGGATTTAGTTTGACTGTATATTCAGCAGTTAAAAAAAGAAGAAGCATTAGAAGGTTTAAAAAAAAGCGTATCCCGTATTTTATTTTACGTAAATTAGTTGATGTGGCACGCCTAGCTCCGACAGCGGCAAATTTTCAACCTTTAGAGTTCGTCATCGTAGACAAAAAAAAGTTACTAGATGACGTATTCCAGCATCTTAGGTGGGCCGGGTATCTTAAGAAAAAAGGCGCCCCGGAAGAAGGTAGGCGACCGGTTGCCTATATTGTTGTATTGGTAAATAAGAATAGATGTAAGTTTCCGCAATATGTGCAGACAGATTTGGGTGCTGCTGCTGAAAATATTCTACTTACTGCTGTTGAGGAGGGTTTGGGAGCTTGCTGGATTGGTGCTATGGATAAAAAGAAAATTTCTGGAATTTTACAGTTACCAAAGTTCTTATCGGCAGAATATACTATTGCTTTGGGATATCCGGATGAGATCTCAAAAATTGAGGTTTTAAAAAGAAGTCATAAATACTATAAAGACAAAAACGCAGTTATGCATGTTCCTAAACGCAAAATTTCTGCTGTATTACATAGAAATGGTAGATAGTTTTTTAAGGAGGAAATGTGAAATTTAATTTTTATTCACGAAAATCAATTACTCGTATAGCGATAATCGCCATTGTGGTTTTGTTGCTAGTATCAACAGTCTATTTTCCTAAAATTCGCTCGACAACACTTAATTTTTTAAGCACGGTGTATCTTGTTAAGGGTAATATTGCTGTGAAAAAAGGGACTGTAGATAAGGGGATATCTTTTTATATGAGAGGTCTGGAGTTTAAACCTGAAGATGAAAGAATTTATAATCAGCTTTCCGTAGCTTTCCAGAAACAGCAACGCTATGGGGAATCAGTTAATGCTTCCGAAGAAGCAATAAGAATTAATCCTGAGTTTCTTCGCGCTTATATGAATCTGGCAGTTACATATCGTAAGATGGGGCATTATTTAGATTCTATCAAAGTTTGTAAACGTACGTTGGAAGTTTCTCCGGATTTTGCTAAGGCATATTGTAGCATGGGTTGGGCTTATGAGGATATGGGCAATTATGATATGGCTATTGAATGTCATAAGAAGGCACTTAAAATGAAACCTAACTATCATTATGCGCGTTATAGATTAGCATTATGTTATATTGAGATAAACGACAATAAAGCAGCCTTAAAAGAATATGAACTTCTTAAAGAAATGATGCCCCTTTTAGCCAAAGAGATAGCTGAAAAGATTT
Organism: uncultured Planctomycetia bacterium; assembly: GCA_964406665.1. GTDB lineage: Bacteria > Omnitrophota > Gorgyraeia > VGKH01 > JBHPFN01 > CAYOSQ01. Next base: position 109,073 of record CAYOSQ010000003.1, read on the forward strand.
ACGGAAAATTAGAGAAGACTGACTATTATCGGTAATTAAGGAGAAAATATGAAATCTTTTTACTGGGCATTACTTACAGCACTTGTTTGGGGTATGGTTCCTTTATTAGAGAAAATGGGCATAGCTAAGACTACAGTAGCTACCGGAATATTTTTGCGTTGCACGGGGGTTCTTGTAGGGGTAATTCTGCTTATGATTTTCAAGTTTGAAGCTGTCAAAGGCGCATTTTCCGTAAATCCCAAAGCTGCTATATATATAATGGCTGGTGGGATAATGGCAAGTTTTATTGGTCAGATATTCTTTTATAAGGCTTTAAAACACGGGGAGCTTTCTAAAGCAGTTCCTGTAGCAGCCGCGTATCCGTTAGTTTCTTTTATTCTGGGGTTAATATTTTTGTCTGAAAAACTAACAGTAGCTAAATGTTTCGGCGTGTCTTTTGTTTTAGCTGGAATTATATTGCTTAAATAATAGTAATTTTAAACCGATTAAAGAATGAGTAAAAAAGATAAATTAAAAAAAATTAGTTTTAAACAAATGAAAAGGACAATTCGTCTTTTAATAATTGTTATTGTAATTTGTGCAGGTATTATTGTTTCTCATAATTTAATGCGATACTTTAACGAAAATAAAATCTTAAAAGAAGTTGTCTTAAGATTGCAGGCGGATTCGCGAATCGCCGAGATACTTGTTACCAACATTTATTATGATGAGGCGCAGAACAAAACTTTTACTACCATTAAGTTCTTAGAATATGATGCTAAGGGTAATTCGCTGAAACCACGTTATTTTACACTTCCGGGAAATATAATACAGTTTCAGTCTCTGGTGATTAGGTTTGATGATTTTTTTGTAAAAGATAACGATCCGTTAAAGGGAAAGAGCGCGTATCTTTTCTGGAAAGTATTTGTGCTTGATGGGGTCAATACTGTATCTTACGATTTAACAAGGGTAAACGAGATACCACTTGGGTATAAGATAGAAGGTTTAGATAATTCTTTTGAGGAGAAATTGTGGCGAGAGTTTTGGATGTTTGCATTAGATTCTGAAAAGGCAAAGAATATGGGTATCAAAAATGCCCAGATTGAAGCGCCTGGTACAATGTTTATACCCGGAACAATTTATACAATAAGAATAGAGCATGACGGAGGAATGCGTATTGATGTTCGACCTTTACCTGAAATTTTAAAGGGAGAGTCTATTCCTAAGTAGAAATTGTATTCTTTTGTAAAAAAGGGAAGGGTAAAGATGGTTTTAAGTATTATAAAATTAACAATGCCCAGTAACAAAATTTAAAAAGGAGATAGAAATGAGCAAAAGATTTACATTGGTTTTATTGATAATAACTTTTTCTTTTCTTCAAGGATGTTCTTTATTTATGGTAAAGGATAAGGCAAAACTGGAAAACCTTGAAGTTGAAGTAAGATATTTAAAAAATCAACTTGATAAGGTAACCGAAGAAAAAGATGCAGCTATTAATAGGCTACAAAGTGAAAAAACCAGAGAGATTACGAAGCTTGAAGAAGCAAAGTCAGAACTTGAGCGTTCTTTAATAAAAGAAATCGGTGAGTATAAGGCGAAATTGGAAATGACTGAAAGAGGGCTAGTTATTACTTTTTTAACTGAGATTTTCTTTGATTCTGGAAAAGACGTGGTTCGCGATGAAGGTCAGGAGGTTCTTGCTAAAGTAGCGGAAGTTCTGAATTCTAACGTGCCAGATTCTTTTATCGCCGTAGAAGGGCATACTGATAATGTACCTATAAAATATTCCGGCTGGAGGTCAAACTGGGAGCTTTCATCTGCTCGAGCTTTAGCTGTGTTGCATTATTTAATTGAACAGGCTGAAGTAAAGCCCGAAAGACTCTCGGCAAACGGATATGGAGAATATAGGCCTGTTGATTCTAATGAGGCAGAAGAAGGTCAACAGCAAAATAGACGAGTAGAAATCGTAATTTTACCAGAGAAGATAAAGAAGGTAAAATCTGAGGAATAGCCGTAAGCTTAATAATACACTAATGAGTTTATTTAAAAAGATTACCAGTTTACAGAATATAAGAATCAAAGAAGTTGCTAAATTACGGCAGAGAAAGTTTAGGGATATCTCTAGCTTAACTATTGTAGAAGGAGTAAGGGAAATATCCCAAGCATTAAAGGCAAATATCCGCATTCAGGAATTTTATTTCTGTAAAGATTGTATTTCTGGAAAAGAGAATGATGCATTAATCAGAAATATTTCTTCTTGTTGTAAAGCTGTGTTTGAAGTGTCTGATAAGGTATTTAAAAAAATTGCTTTTGGAGATAGACTTGAAGGTTGCCTTGCCGTTGTTAGGCCTTCAGTTTATAGTTTGGATAATTTAAAATTAGGAAAAAATCCCTTTTTGGTTGTGGTCGAAAAAGTTGAAAAACCAGGGAATATCGGTGCAATATTAAGGACGTGTGATGCTGCTGGAGTTACAGGATTGATTATTTGTGATGCAGCCACAGACATATATAATCCTAATGTCATACGAGCAAGCCTGGGAGCTGTGTTTTCTGTCAAAGTTGTACAAGGTTTAAATCAGGAAGTATTCAAGTTTCTCAAAAGAAACAATATTTCAACATATGCTACTACTCCTTATTCTAGTTCATTGTATGCAGATGTTGATTTTACTAAACCTTCTGCCATTATTCTCGGTAGTGAGCAGGATGGTTTAACTGATTTTTGGCTTGAGAATTCAGATGAAAAGATAACAATTCCCATGAAGGGAAAAGTTGATTCTTTAAATGTTTCTGCGTCTGCGGCAGTAACAGTTTTTGAAGTTGTTCGTCAGAGAAGTTTTCTTAAATAAATTAATCGAGATATTTTTATGAAACAGATTAGCCCTGAAAAATTTGGATTGAGGTTGCAGGTTTTTTTGTCTCGTAGTGGAGTGTGTTCAAGAAGAGAAGCCTTGAAGTTTATACAAGAGGGGTGTGTTTCGTTAAACGGAAAGACTGAAAAAGAGCCGTCTACTTTGATAAATCCCGAAAAAGACGAGATTGTATTTCGTGGTAAGATTATTAAAGAAAAACCATACACTTATATTTTGCTTAATAAGCCAAAGGGGTTTGTTACGACCGTAGAAGATAGATATGCTAAGAAGACCGTTTTGGATTTATTGCCTGGTAAATTTCGCCATCTACGTCCAACAGGCCGGCTGGATAAAGATACCGAGGGATTGCTTTTATTAACAAATGACGGAGAGTTGATTTATAGGCTTACTCATCCTAGTTTTAATGTTGAAAAAACCTACTTTGTGCGCGCAACTGGTCAGCTTAAGAATTCAAGTATAAGGCGTCTCGAGAGAGGAGTTAGAATAGAAAGGAAACTTACTCATCCGGCTAAAATATCGAGTGTTAGGTACTTAAAGAATAAGACTGAATTTCTTATTGTTATACATGAAGGCCGGAAAAGACAGATCCGCAGGATGGTTTCTATAGTTGGGCATAAGGTTTTGGATTTACGTAGAATTAAACAAGGGCCTTTAACTTTGAAACATTTAGAGCCTGGTAAGTGGAGGCTACTAAATAAACAAGAAATCCTAGAGCTTAAAGCAATACAGTAGCGCAATAATTTATGATTACAATAAATAATCTCTCTAAAAACTTCGATCAGCGACTACTTCTTAAGGGAGTATCTTTAAGCATATACCCAAACGAAAAAATAGGATTGACCGGTCCTAATGGTGTAGGAAAAAGCACTCTCTTTTCCATCATTCTTGGTGAAACTGAGCCTTCTGCCGGTACTGTTCAGATTCAAAAGAATATTAGAATTGCCCATCTGGCCCAAGAAGCGCATTTTGATTCTGGCAAAACAGTGATTGATGAATTAACTTGCGGAGATAAGGCTATGCAAAAGTTGCTTCAGGAGAAGCAAAAATTGGAAGATGAGCACCATGCTGATAGCATGAGATATGGGGATATCTTACATGAATTAGAGACAATGGGAATTTATGAGCTTGAGGCAAAGGCAAAAAAAATACTTATTGGTTTGGGCTTTAATATTGAAGATTGCAACAGACCAGTTAGTACCCTAAGCGGAGGTTGGCAAATGAGGGTACTGTTGGCCAAACTTCTAACATATCACTACGATATTCTTTTACTTGATGAGCCTACAAACTATTTAGATTTATCCGCAACACTTTGGCTTAAAGATTTTTTATCGAAATATCGAGGTACGTTTATAATTATTTCTCACGATAAGATTTTTCTTAATGATGTGACAAATTATACAATAGTGCTTGAAGATGGATTCATTGTAAAAACAAAAGGTAACTATGCCCAATATGAGCAAACTAAAGAAATGAGGATTAAATCCTTAGAAAAAAAGAAAAAAGAAGTTGAAAAGAAGCGGCTACAATTAGAAAAATTCACTCAGCGTTTTCATGCTCAGCCAAACAGAGCAGCCGCAGTAAGAAATAAACGTAAAATGATTGAACGTCTTGAATTGATTGACTTACCGGCGGAGAAAAAAAGTATTAAGGATTTTGAGTTTCCTGAAACAAGGAGAAGTGGACATACAGTTATTTCTCTAGAGAATATAAGTAAATTTTATGAAGATAGAAAAGTTTATAAAGATTTATCTTTAGATATTAACCGCAAGCAAAAGATTTGTTTGGTGGGGCCCAACGGCGCAGGTAAATCTACCCTACTTAAGATTCTTGCGGGAGTTATTGAAAGTGATTCTGGTAAAAGAAAACTTGGACATCAGGTGGATGTCGGGTATTTTTCACAGACTCGGTTAGATGTACTTAATCCTGAGAGAGAAGTGTTTGATGAAGTTGCTTCAGTCGCAACAGGTAGGGTAGCAGCACTGCAGGTAAGAAGCCTGCTTGGTTTGTTCAATTTCCACGGAGACGATGTTTTCAAACAGGTAAAAATATTATCTGGAGGAGAGAAAAGTAGAGTTATTTTAGCTAAATTATTAATTAATCCCCCTAATTTTATTTTATTAGATGAGCCTACAACCCATTTAGATATTGATGGTGTTGAGGCATTAACCAAAGCATTTAAGGCATATGAAGGAACTCTATGTTTTATTAGCCACGATTTATTTTTTATAAAAGAAGTAGCCTCAGGAATTATTGAGATCAATAACGGCTCTCTTAGTAATTACCCGGGAGGATTAGACTATTATTTAGGTAAGACTAAAGAGGGTGGCGTTATTTCTGCTGCTAGCGAAAGAAATTCTTTTAAAGAGAAAAAGCATAAAGCAAACAAAAAAGATAAGAAAAATGAATCTAATCCTGTGGTTGAACAGGTGCATAAGCGTTTAAAACAGGCGAAAGAAAGAGTTAAGGAAATCAAAAATAAAATCAAGTTTCTCGATAATGAAAAACAGGAGCTTGAATCTGAAAATTATGTGAAAGCAAGAGTTCTTTCTGATAAATTTAAGGTTAGAGATGAACAATTGATGAAAGAATACGGACAGCGCCTGAAATTTATCCAGAAACGCATGAGAGAAATTGATATAGAAATTAAGAAATTGATTGATGAGCGCAACAGAATAAACAAAGTTTAAAATGAAGCTTAAGCTAGACCTGCATAATATCTATTCTAACGGAGAAAAGCTAAATCAAGCCTTAGCTGGTATTATGGAAGAAGCCCAAAGGAAAAAAGCCAAGCTTGTTGAGATTATTCCGGGTAAAGGAAGCGGACAACTGAAAAAATCAGTTCTTAGATTTCTAGAAAAAGGCTATAAAAACACATTCATTAGAATCGAGAAGGATGATAAAAATTGGGGCAGGATATTTGTTCATTTCAGATGGAAGAAATAAAAAGAGCACTTAAAAAAGTAAGCAGTAAAAAGAAAGCAAAAATATTACAACGCTTTTTTAAAACCGGTGCAGGTGAATACGGCGAGGGAGATATCTTTTTAGGTGTTGTTGTTCCTGATATCAGAAAATTATCCAGGAAGTTTCAAGCTTCAGATATTAGGCACATTATCAAGCTTCTTAAATCTGCGATTCATGAAGAAAGACTGCTGGCACTTCTAATTCTGGTTTTAAAATATGAAAAAGGCAAAGAGAATGAGAAGAAAGGAATCTATCAAATATATTTAAGTAATACGAAATACATCAATAATTGGGATCTGGTTGATCTAACTGCTCATCATATTGTGGGAAACTTTCTTATGGATAGAAGTAGGAAGCCATTATATCTTTTGGCAAAATCAAAAATACTCTGGGAGAGAAGAATAGCCGTAATTTCTACTTTTCATTTTATTAGGAATCTACAGTTTGAAGATACTTTCAATATATCTAAGATATTATTGTTGGATGATCATGATTTGATACACAAAGCTGTTGGTTGGATGTTGCGTGAAGTAGGTAAGAGAAATATGGTTGCTGAAGAGAAATTCTTAAAAAGACATTATAAAGCTATGCCCAGGACAATGCTTCGCTATGCAATAGAGAGATTTCCAGAAAATCGTAGAAAAGCATATTTGAAAGGAACAATCTAGATCGTTTGGATATATTGATCTTGGATAATAAATCTTGCTTAAGAGATAAGTTATAGATACAATAATATTTAATTAGGTATTTTGGAAAGGAGATTTACTATGCCAGATCAAAACTTTGAAGAGATTTCTGATGAAAAAATAGAACTTCTTTTGCGTCAAGAGAAAGAATACTACCAGAATGATTTTAAAGAAGCCATGGAAACAATTCTTGCTCAGCATAAAATTGATAAAGAAAGAGTTGAGAATTTAGCCAAGAAATTTTACACAGAAGAAGAAATTGAAGCTTCTATGAAAAAGAAAGATATTGACTACGACGACGATTAAGCTTGAAGTGTTCTGGTTGAATTTAGATATTAATATTAAAGGGTAAAATGACCAAAAGAGTTGCTGATTATATGACTTCAGACATTGAAAGTATTGATGGTGAACGCACAATACTGGAAGCAGTAATGTTGATGAGAAAGACACACGTTAGCTCGCTTCTTATAAAAGAAGCCGATAAGACCGTAGGTATCTTTACCGAGCGGGATTTGCTTACGAGGGTAGACGTTAACTCATCTTCCGGGTTTGATTCTATCAAGGTCAAAGATGTAATGACTAAGGATTTGAAAACTGTAGATTGTTCTGAGGCCTATGTTGATGTGATTGAATTAATGCAGCATCATAGAATTCGACACACGCCTGTCTTGGAAAATGGAGAGATAGTTGGAATTGTCTCTTTAAGAGATTTGGTGGATCATTACTATGAAAATCTCGAGCATTTACTTGAAGAAATTATTGCTGCGTTATCTTCTGCCGTTGAAAAAAGAGACCCTTATACCGCAGGTCACCAAGAACGTGTCCGTCAGTTGGTTTTTGCAATCGCCAATGAAATGCAACTTCCCGAGAAACAAAAAAGCGGGATCAACATGGCAGCGGTTATTCACGATATCGGTAAGATGTATGTTCCTTCAGAGATACTTGCTAAACCCGGAGCACTTTCTGAGGCCGAATTGACTTTAATAAGGATTCATCCTCAAGTTGGGTATGATATCTTAAAGGGTGTTGAATTTCCCTGGCCTATAGCAGAAATAGTATTACAGCATCATGAGAGGCTTGATGGTACTGGTTATCCCAAAGGTATGCATGGGGATGAAATTTTACTTGAGGCAAAAATTATTGGCGTCGCAGATGTTGTCGAAGCGATGGCTTCTCATCGTCCTTATAGGCCGGCACTTGGAATAGATAAGGCTTTGGATGAAATCAGCAAAAATAAAGGTACGGCGTACGAGTCTAGAGTTGTTGATATTTGCTGTAAGCTATTTAAAGAAAAAGGATTTCAGTTTAAATAATATATGTAGATAGACTATGATAGCTTCTCCGTAAGAAATTTACGGAGTTTTTTTGTTTAGGATATATGAAAATTAAAAGACAATCAGAAATTAATCTATTATCTTATTCTAAATCAGCATTGATTATTATATCTATAAATATCATTGCTTTTTTCTATTTGCATTATTCTAATATAGATAAAAATACTATTTCACAACTTGTGTTAACTCCGGCAAACATATTAAATAGAAACTACCTTTGCATTTTTGTCTCTGGATTTTTGCATAAAGATATGATGCATCTTGGGCTAAACATGTTGGGGGTTTTTATATTTTCACGAATTGTTGAGAAACATTTTGGTGTCTTCAGGACAATTTTTCTCTATATGGGAGCATTGTTTATATCTATGTCGTTGACGGTAGTAACGCATATTTTTTTCCGCCAGAATATAGGAATAATAGGTGCGTCCGGTGCAGTTATGGGATTAGTTGCAAGTGCAATGCTAGTAGAACCATTTTGTCTTACTTTTGAAATGATTGTGCCAATTCCTGTTATGATTAAGGGGTGGTTATTCTTGTTCGCTGATTTAAAAGGTTTCTTAGGTGGTAAGCAGGATGGGATAAGTCATTTAGCTCACCTATTTGGTTTCTTCTCTATAGCAATTTTGGCATATTTTTTGAATAAAAAAGAAAAAGCAGTAATGCATACTGGATTAATCATTAATATTTTATCTTTTTTTGCTTTTCTAGGATTAAAATACTGGATGTCAAACGGAGACATTTTTAAATAATTGCAAGTATTTAAAACTATCATTTTCTGAGTTGTTTTTATGATATAATTACTAGAAAGCAAGGAGAATCATGGATCTAATTTATTCAGTTATATTTGGTATTGTAGAGGGTTTTACAGAGTTCTTACCGGTATCTTCAACCGGACATCTTATTTTAACCGCAAAAATTCTGAATTTACAGCAGACAAATTTCCTGAAGAGTTTTGAGATTGCAATACAACTTGGTGCTATTGCTGCCGTAGTTGTGCTTTATGGAAGGCGTTTTTTAAAAGATGCCGAGGTGATTAAGCGAATTATCACTGCTTTTATCCCTACGGCAGTAATCGGACTTTCTGCTTATGGATTTATAAAAAACTCTTTATTAGGCAATGATAATGTTGTTATCTGGTCGTTGATGATTGGCGGAATTATTTTGATAATTTTTGAAGTTCTTTTTGGGGAAAAGGATGATTCACTTGATGAGATTAAGAAGATTTCTTATAAACAGTCGTTTTTTATTGGCGTATTTCAATCTTTAGCTATTATTCCGGGAGTATCCCGCGCTGCTGCTACAATTGTCGGAGGTTTACTTTTAGGCTTAAGACGTAAGACTATAGTAGAGTTTTCTTTTCTTCTGGCGGTGCCGACTATGTTAGCGGCAACATCATTGGATTTATATAAGAATATTCATAGTTTTAGTTTGGATCAGTTCACTTTCCTCGCTGTAGGATTTATTACGTCTTTTGTGGTTGCAGTTTTTGCAATCAAATTCTTACTTAAATATATAAAAAATCATAACTTTGTAATCTTTGGGATCTACCGTATTTTGATTGCTTTAACATTTCTTCTTTTTAGCTGAAGTTATGTTTTTTAAACCAGTTTATGCTCAATAAAAAATTAATTTATATCATTCTTATAGGTCTTTGCGTATTAACTTATGCAAACTCATTGCATAATGATTTTATTTCAGATGATCTTACTGCAATTGTTGCTAATCCACGCATTTCTCAGCCAATCAAATATTGGGATACCCCACACGAACTGATTAATTGCCTAAGTTACAAAATAGCTGGATTGAATGTCATTCCTTACCATGTTTTCAGCGTTTTCTTTCATGTGGTAAGTACTATTCTCGTATTCTTTTTGATAAGATTATTTCTTGATGATTTATCCAGTTTAATGGGAGCATGTTTGTTTGCGGTTCATCCTATTCATGTTGAGGCAGTTAGTTGGATTTCCGGAAGGTGGCATGTAATCAACGCTTTTTTTGTATTAATAACGTATTTTTTATATCAGAAATCTGTCAACACTGGCATTGAGAAAAAACGTTTAAAAGTATTTCTTTACTTATCATCATTAGGCATTTTCTTTTACTATATCAATAAACATTATCCTTTTTATATATTTCTTCCGTTTCTATTAATTTTATCTGATTTAGTTTTTAAACAATGGCGCAGAAGCTGGAGAATGTGGATTCCTTTTATTTCCATCGCGTTTCTTAAATTGATTTTTGTTATGAGCGCAGTGCAAGGCAGAGTAGATATTATTGCTTTTGAAGCTGCAGGGGGAGGGCAGTGGAGAAATCCACTTCCTTATTTTGTATATTCATTCTTTTCGCATCTTTGGCTAATGCTTTATCCGGTGAAACTTAGATTTTATCAAGATGCTGTTTCTTTAACTTTCTTTAACTGGCAGATAATTATTGGCTCAATCGCAATTTTGGTCTTATTTTTATTTTTACCTTTTATTTACAAAAGAGCCAAGAGTCTTTTTTTCGGCCTAGGAATATTTATACTATTTCTTGCACCAACTTATAGTCCAATTCTTGTTACACATTTAGTTGCAGAAAGATATGCCTATTTACCATCAATATTTTTCAGCATTATTTTTTCTTTTTGTTTTGCGAGGCTTTATTTCAAATCAAAGAAAATAGGAAAAGTATTAGTTTTATTAATTTTCAGTTCTATTATAATGATTTATGCAGCTAGAACAATTTTGCGCAATGAAGACTGGAAGAATAACCAGAGTTTTTGGAGAAGAGAGCTTAAGCTCTCTCCTAGAAGCCCTGATGCTCATAACAATATGGGTGTTATTCATATTAAAGAAGGTAATCTTTCAGGGGCAATTAAAGAATTCAAAGAAGCAATCAGGTTAAATAAGAATTATTATAATGCATATAATAATCTCGGATTAATATATAAAGATTTAGGTCGTATTGATGAAGCTTTAATGTTCTTCAGTAAAGCTATTGAAGTTAATCCGCGTAGACCTTTAGCTTATTATAATATTGGTCGTGTGTATTTTAGATTTCGCAGGATACCTGATGCAATAAGTTCTTTTGAGAAGGCCATCGAAAACAATCCGAATTATCTAAAGGCATACGAAAGACTTGCAGATTTATACTCCTACTTAGGTCAAAAAGAAAATGTCGTCAGGACTTACGAAAGAATTATTGATATTGACCCCAATAATGCCGAAGTACATTACAATTTAGCAGTTGTGAATTTCAAGTTGAATAATTTTGATTTAGCACGTAAGCACTGCGATAGGGCGGTGGCATTGGGGTATAAAGTTGAATCTGAGTTTCTCGATACTCTTAAACCCTATAGTAAACCTTAAGGAAATAAAATTATGTGGAGAAAATTTCTTATAGTATTTATTATCTGTTTGATTGTAACAATAACCTGTAAAGATGTTTTGATTACGGCTTGTGTTTCTTTTTTACTAAGGCAAGAATTTGGTCGTTTGGCTAAAATAGGCAAAATTAGTATTTCTCATAAAAAGATAACGATTGACGACTTAAGTGTAATTCAAGAAGATTTTATTGTTAAATTAAAAAGTGGATTGGTTGGTTTAAAATTCTCTGGTTTATCCATGCCTTACATTTCAGATATTAATTTAGAAGATTTAGTTATTGAAGCAAGAAAAACAAAAGATTCTCAAGATATGTTCCAACAGGCAGGCAGAAAAGATTTAGATGGTAGCTTTTTTACAATAAAAGCTACAGAATCTTTTTCGATAAAAGCTTCTTTTTATTTTAAAGGAAAGATAGCTGGCGAAAACGATATTTTTGTTGATGATTTGCGCATTCCTTACTGCAGTGTAGCTTATAATGATCTAGCTATAGAAGTTAATCTTGATAAAGTAGAGGATAGCACTTACGAGTTAAGCATTCCGCTGCTTAGAATAAAAGATAAAGCAATTCAAGACATATTATTATTGGCAGAATTAAAAGATGACATTATTATAATAAAGCAATCCGAAATTGGACTTCTAGGTTCATTGGCTGACGTTCAGGGAGTAATCGATTTTAGCAATTTAGATAAAGTCTGCTTAAAACTTATGCTGTCCGATATTAGTTTGAATAATATTGTAAGCTTACTTGATAAAGAAAACAGCGTTACATTTAAAGGTCCGTTTGGTGGTGACTTAGATATTTGCTTTAAAGACAACATGCTCTATACTGCTCAGGGAGCATTGCGCAATACTGAAGGAGGAATTATAAGAATAGAAAAAGAGACTTCTTTAGGTTTTTTGCAGACCTATTTTGATGAGGCATCATATAATAGCTTAATTGACAATTTGAAGAATTATGCGTACAATGAAGGAGAATTAACGCTCACGCAAGACGCCGATGCTGTGATAGTAAACTTGAAATTTGATTCTGAAAATCTTGGAAAAAGAAACATTACTATAAGCTTTCACAATATCTTAGGAGGTGCTCAATGAAAAAAATATGTAGATTACTTTTGATTTTAGCTGTAATTGGCTGTGCTAAAGTAAGCGTTGAAACTACAAAGCCAATACAAGTAGACATAAACATGCGTGTTGATATTTACCAGCATGTTGAACAGGACGTTCAATCGATAAACGACCAGATTTACGGAAATTCTGCGATGGAGATGAATTCTATCTTTATTGCCGGATATGCATATGCTCAAGAGGTTTCCGAGGGAATTGATGCGGCTATACAGAGACGTAAAGTAAGAGCCAATCAGATATTAACTTATTTTGAAAAGGATTATGTCGGTGAGAATAAAGATGCTTTGCTTAGCCTGCGTGATGGTATTCCAGAAGACATGCAAACAGAAGTAAAAAACGCGGTTCTGGCTGAGAATAAAGATAGGTCTATTATCTATTTTGAAACTACAAAGAAAAACAATGCTGATATTGCAGGAGTTAGAAAGATATTTTTTGACGGAGATTATAAGAGGGCCGCTAAAGGGTATTGGTTTGAGGTTTATGATCAAACATCTGGGAAACATACATGGAAGAAAAAATAGTTTTCAATTTTTTCTTCGATAATCGGAGGTTGGAGTGCTAGAAAAAGTTAATCCTGCGCAAACGTATTCTTGGAAGAAACTAAAAGACCAGTTTGAAATCTTGAAAGATAAGCATATGAAAGATATGTTTGTCGAAGATCCTCAAAGATTTAAGAAGTTTTCTCTGCGATTTGAAGACATTATTCTTGATTACTCCAAAAATATTATTGATGAACAGACAATAAATATTCTTTTAGCACTCGCTGATGAAGTAAAGCTACCTGATTCAATCCGCAAGATGTTTACAGGTGAAAGGATTAACGAGACTGAAAATAGGGCAGTGCTTCACGTGGCACTCAGGAATTTAAGCGGCAATCCAATTTTATTAGATAAAAATGATGTTATGCCTGAAGTGGATAGCGTTTTAAGTCAAATGAGAGAATTCTCAGAAGGAATTATATCCGGAAAATGGAGAGGTTATAGTAACAAGGCGATAGCAGACATTGTTAACATCGGAATCGGTGGCTCTGATTTAGGACCGGTTATGGCAACGGAAGCACTTAAACCTTATAAAAAACCCAACATTAATGTTCACTTTGTCTCTAATGTTGATGCAACTGATATAAGCGAGGTATTGAAAAAAGTCAAACCAGCAACAACACTTTTCTTGATAGCTTCTAAGACGTTCACTACCCAAGAAACTATGACTAACGCTTTAACTGCCAGAGAGTGGTTTCTTAATGCTGTAAAAGATAAAAAGAATATCAAGAAGCACTTTGTTGCAATTTCTACTAATGAAGAAAAAGTAAAAGAGTTTGGTATTGATCCTAAGAATATGTTTCGTTTCTGGGATTGGGTGGGAGGCAGATACTCACTGTGGTCTGCCATCGGACTTTCTATCTGTTGTTCTATTGGATATGATAATTTTTTCCAAATGCTCGAAGGCGCCTATGCTATGGATAGGCATTTTAGAAACGCGCCTCCAGAAAAGAACATGCCGTTGATACTTGCTTTATTGAGCATTTGGTATAACAACTTTTTTTCTGCCGAGACAGAAGCAATCTTACCTTATGATCAATACATGCATAGATTCCCTGCATATTTTCAACAGGCAGATATGGAGAGTAACGGAAAATCTATTGATAGAGATGGAAAAGAAGTTGATTATCAGACAGGTCCGATCATCTGGGGAGAGCCGGGAACCAACGGTCAGCATGCTTTTTATCAGCTTATTCATCAAGGTACTAAATTGATCCCCTGTGATTTTCTCGCTCCGTCAATAAGTCATAATCCTATAGACGATCATCACAACATACTTCTTTCTAATTTTTTAGCCCAGACACAGGCTTTGATGCAGGGGAAAACCGATGATGAAGTTGCAAAAGAACTGGAAGATGCAGGGAAAACCAAAGCAGAGATAGAAAAACTTAAACCGTTTAAGGTTTTTAAAGGTAATAAACCGACCAACACAATATTATTTAAGAAATTAACACCTCGTACATTGGGTAGTCTTATTGCAATGTATGAACATAAAATATTTATTCAAGGTGTTGTTTGGAATATTTTTAGTTTTGATCAATGGGGCGTAGAACTGGGTAAACAACTGGCTAAGAAAATACTACCCCAACTGCATGAAAAAGGCAAAACTGCATCCAACGATTCTTCTACCGATGGTTTAATTAACGCCATTAGAGAGTTTCGTTCGTAACCATTTTAAAATATGGCAAATTTACGTCTATCACCTACCGGGAGCCTAGCTCTTTTTATAAATTGCCCCAGATGTTTCTGGCTACAGATGAATAAAAAGATAAAGAGACCCCGGGGAATTTTTCCGTCTCTTCCTTCTGGCATGGATATAGTAATTAAATCTTATTTTGATACTTACAGGAAAAAGAATTTATTGCCTCCGGAATTGGAGGGAAAAGTAGAGGGTAAATTATTCAGCGACGAGCTCCTGCTTAAAAAATGGCGTAGTTGGAGAGCAACTAATTTAACTTATGAAGATAAAAAACTGGGTGCAACATTATCCGGTGCGCTTGATGATTGCTTGGTTGATAATGGTTTTTATGTACCTTTAGATTATAAGACTAAAGGGTTTGAGCCTACCAGAGAACAATCCTATCAGTTTTATAAGCTACAACTAGATTGTTATTGTCTTATGCTTGAAGAGAATGGTTATAAGACAAATGGTAAGGCATACCTGGTTTATTATTTTCCTAAATCTGTTTCAGCTAAGGGAAAAGTAAGTTTTGAAGTAATGCCTTTTGAAATCAAAACTGATTTTAATAATTCCAGAAAAATATTTGAAGAAGCAGTAAAATTATTAAAGGAACCTCTGCCAAAAACAAATCCTGATTGTGAATACTGCAGTTGGCTTAATAAAGTAGAGCGTGAAAAAAAACGGTTTAAACCAGGCAGATTTTGGTTGGTAATTGAAATGAAACAGGTTAATAATCGACAAAACAAAACTCATCAGATGAAATCGCAGCATTCAGTTAAGGGGAAAAATCAGATTAAAAGAGCCAAGTACATTGAACAATTAGACAGGAGAGCCAAATGAATCAAATTATTTTTGATATTGAAACCTCCGGAGCAGATTTTGATTCTTTAGATGAAACGTCTAAAGAGTATTTTCTTAAATATGCCCAAAGCGATGAAGAAAAACAAGAAGTAAGAGATAGCATGAGCTTTTATCCTTTAACAGCCCAGATTGTAGCATTAGGTATGCTGGATGCCGATAAAGATAAAGGGTATATGTTTTATCAGGATAAAGAAAATTCTAAAAAACGCTTCAACGAGGGCGGTATTGAATTTATTGCAGCAGATGAGAGGGAGATCTTGGAATATTTCTGGGCTCAGATAAAAGAATGTAGGCAGTTTGTTACATTTAACGGTAGAGGATTTGATGGTCCTTTTATTATGATCCGTTCAGCCATACTTAAAGTTAAGCCTACCAGAAATCTTGTGCCGTATCGTTATGACCATAAGCAGCATGTTGACCTTATGGATCAGTTAATGTTTTATGGGGCATCAAGGAGGAAATTCAGTCTGCATATGTGGTGCAAGGCTTTTGGAATTCCTAGTCCCAAAGAAGAAGGTGTTACAGGATTAGAGGTAAAGGACCTATTCAATCAAGGCAAATGCCTTGATATAGCACGTTATTGCGTCGGTGATTTAAAGGCTACCAGGGCACTTTTTCATTATTGGGATAAATATTTGAAATTTTAGCCCAAACCTTGAAAATCATCTAAAGTGTGCTATACTTTTAGTGCCGATAAAGGTAAACCCGGTGAAAGCCGGGGGCGCAAAGCCAACAGACCTAAGTTGCCTTTTGGCAGTGAACCTGCAGGATGCAGGTAAGCCGTGGCCGGCTAGGCTGTGAATGCTGTGGCGATATGGTGGCTGGGTTGCCGAAGTGGGAGGTGAACCAAGGTCTTTATCGGCCTTTTTTTTTGCCTTATTCTGCGTAACTTGTTTATTTCCAGTATAATATGAATAAAGACCATAATTTATATCAAGAATATCAGAAAAATAAACAAAAAGAGTACGAGTCTTTATGCAGCCGCTGTGGTGCTTGTTGTGGTTCTTTCGAAGGAGATCCCTGTGAGCATTTGATTATGGATGAAGAAGGCAAATATTACTGCAATACCTACGAAAACAGGTTTGGTTTAAAAAGGTCAAGAAATGGTCGAGAGTTCCTCTGTGTGCCTATCCGAAAAATCCTTTCTGAATCATGGTCTGGTTCCTGGCGTTGTAATTACAAAAAGGAACTGCGCCGTATCAAAGATTAGTTAAATAGTTTTTATCAACCCCGATTTGTATTGCCTGCAAGCTTCAAACATGCTACAATACAACAAATTTTGAGGTAAAGTTATGGAAAAAAGATTTGTCAGAGTTTGGGATGAGCTTGATATCGAAGAAGTTTCAAAGCATCTATTGATAATCGGTGAAGTTTTGGCAACATGCAATAACTGTCAAGCCCTAGGATTAGATGTAAAAGTAAAAACATGTCCAAAATGCAACGTGGAATTTAAATTCGCTGCTTTTAGCTCAAAAAAATTAGGAATTTCAGAGTTTAATAAAATAAGAGGAAGAAGAGGCGAGGCAGCTTTTATTGATTACGACGATTTCAAGAAAGCCATCGGTGATATTAAAGCAAAGAATTTCATGAAATAGCAAAATGGTAAATAAAAAAAGACTGATTAAATTAACTCAGGATTTAATCAGGATTAATTCAGAAAACCCACCTGGAAAAGAATTCAAAATAGCAGTTTTTGTCAAAAAGCTTCTTGATAAGCATGGTTTTAAAACTAGGCTATACGAGTTTGCCAAAGGAAGAACTAATATTGTTGCTACGTTAGAAGGTAAAGATAAAAGCAAATCTCTTCTGTTGACACCCCATTTAGATACTGTTCCGGTAGGAAAGGGCTGGTCTTATCCTGCGTTTTCTGGGTTGATTAGAAATGGAAGAATTTACGGCCGCGGGGCAACAGACTGTAAGGGCAATGTTGCTGCAGGAATTGAATCTATAATAAGCTTGGCAGAAGAAAAACAAGAATTAAATCATTCTTTGGTTTTTGCCGCAACCGCGGATGAAGAAACAGGCAGTAAGCTAGGTTTGATTCCACTCGTTGATAAAAAAATACTTAAGCCTTCAGCAGCCGTGATACTAGATTCCGATGTTTTTAATATCATTGTTGCTCAAAAAGGATTAATACATTTTAAGATTTGCTTATTTGGTAAGAAGTCACACGGCGCATATCCAGAAAGAGGGATGAATGCAATTGATTTAGCAACCAAAGTTATCTTAAAGCTTAAAAAGCATAAGTTTAAATACAAAAGACATTCTTTGCTTAGAGCTCCAACAGTAAATATTGGAATTATCCGTGGCGGAGATAAAGTAAATATGGTTGCTGACTGGTGTGATGTTGAAGTGGATCTAAGATTTTTACCAGGAATGGACCATAGAAAGATACTTAAAGAAGTCCGTAGTATTATTAAGAGCGTAACAAATAAATTTAAATTAGAGGTTCATGATGTACAAAGACCCTGTGAGATTGACACAAGACATGATTTAGTTAAATGTCTTAAAACAACCAGTAAAAGAATTGCAGGAAGAGCGAAGTTAAAAGGAAGTGAGGGAGCAACGGTTATTACATTTTTAGCTGCCAGAAAGGTACCCTCGGTAGCAACAGGTTTTGGCACTTCACGGTGTGCCCATACAACTGATGAGTACGTAAAGATTAACGATCTTTATAAAGGTGCTAAGGTTCTAGAAGAATTTATTAAAGAGTTCGATAAAAGATGAAACGGTCAAAGATTTTAAATCTAATTTTTGCTATTTTTATTGCTACAGCCATAATTTACCCTAACGTAAATAAACTTTCTGCAGATGACGTAATTGCTGAAAATAAAACATGTGAAATATTACCATTTAAGCAGGGAGAAAAGTTCATCTATGCGGTGAAGATGGCTGGTTTAAGCGTTGGAACCTCTGAGCTTATTTTTGATGGGATAGCAGAATTAGACGGCAAAGAAGTAATAGTGATAATTTTTACTACCAAGATTACTAATTTTTTTGATGAAGAAAAGATATTCGCAGATAAAGAAACCTTTCTTCCCATAAGGGTAGAGCGCAACATTAATCGTTTCGGAAAAAAAGAATTTATTGTTGAAGAATACGACCAAGGTAATAATATTTTGACCATAACAAAGCAAACTGGAAACAAAGAAACGCAGCAGGTGATTGAAAAAGAATTACCACTTCAGAATATGATATGTTTTATATATAATTTTCGCAGAAGACAAAATTTGGAAATAGATGGTATAATAGATGTGGACTTACCGCTTAAAAAAGTAAGTTTTCAATCTGCTGGAGAAAAGAAGCTAAAGGTTTATGCGGGTAGATTCGAGGCTTTTTTAGTACAAAGCGTTCCTAAGAAATACAACTTCTGGCTTTCTGCAGATAAAGATAGGATACCACTTAGGATAGATGGTGCGGTAGGCTTTGCTAAAACAAGAATGATACTTAAAGATTATGATTTGGACGGGAAAAATGATGGTTAAAAAGGGACATTTTTTACAGTTCGGCGGGCAGTTTGTTCCGGAGACTTTAATGACTTGTCTTAGCGAACTTGAGAAAATATACGCAAAGGCAAAAAAAGATACTCGTTTTAAAAAAGAGTTAGATTATTATCTATCGGTTTACGCCGGAAGACCTACACCTTTATATTTTGCTAAGAGACTTTCTGAAAAACTGGGTAAAATTAAAGTCTATCTTAAAAGGGAAGACTTACTGCATACCGGGGCGCATAAGATTAATAATACTTTAGGCCAGGTACTTTTAGCTTTAAGGATGGGAAAAAAGCGCATCATCGCAGAAACCGGTGCAGGTCAGCATGGAGTTGCTACAGCAACAGTTGCTGCACTTTTTGGACTTAAGTGCGATGTGTATATGGGTACTGAGGATATCGAACGTCAAAGGCTCAATGTTTTCAGGATGAATCTTTTAGGGACTAAAGTTATACCAGTAGAAAGCGGTTCAAAGACTTTAAAAGATGCTACTTCCGAAGCCATAAGAGATTGGGTTACCAATGTAAAAGATACTCATTATATTATCGGTTCTGTGGTTGGTCCTTATCCTTATCCTGAGATGGTCAGGGATTTTCAGTGTGTAATTGGTAAAGAAACCAGGCAACAAATATTAAAAGCAGAAAAAAGATTACCCGATTGTCTTATTGCATGTGTTGGTGGAGGAAGTAATTCTATAGGATTATTTCATCCTTTTGTAAAAGACAAAAAAATTAGGCTTGTCGGTATTGAAGCTTCCGGATTAGGTATATCTAGCAATAAACATGCAGCAACGCTAGTAAAAGGGCAAATCGGCATTTTACATGGAAGCAAAAGTAATCTTTTGCAAGATAAGTTTGGGCAGGTAAATATCGCACATTCTATTTCTGCTGGCTTAGACTATCCCGGTGTCGGTCCGGAACATGCATATTATAAGAGCATTGGCAGGGCTGAATATTTTGCAGTTAGTGATAAAGAGGCCTTAGGGGGTTTTCAACTTCTTGCTGAAACAGAAGGAATTATTCCGGCACTGGAACCGTCTCATGCCATTGCATATTTAGGTAAACTTAGAAAGAAGTTAAAGAAAGGCGCTGTTGTTGTGTTGTGTCTTTCCGGGCGAGGAGATAAGGACGTAGAAACAGTTTCAAAGGTTTTATAATAAGATGAAAAATAGAATTGAGAAAAAATTTGCAGAATTAAAATCAGCGAAGAAAAAAGCCTTTATCGCATTTATTACCGCCGGTGATCCATCACTTGATACAACCTATCGATTGGTTCTTGACATGGAAAAGCAGGGTGTAGATGTTGTTGAACTGGGAGTTGCGTTTTCTGATCCTTTAGCAGATGGACCAATAATCCAGGCAGCGTCTCAGCGTGCACTTAAAAAAGGTGTAAATATACTGAAAATTTTAAAGCTTGTTAAAAAGCTGCGCAAGAAAACACATATACCTATTGTTCTAATGACTTATTATAATCCGGTATTTAAATTCGGCGATGAAAAATTCATAAAGGCTGCGAGGGGTGCAGGTGTTGACGGTGTGATTATTCCTGATTTACCTCCTGAAGAGGCAGCGACAATGTTGAAATCTGCTAGAAAACATAGTATCTCCACGATATTTTTCTTATCTCCTACTAGTTCTAAGGAAAGAATTAAACTGATATCAAAAGTCTCCAGCGGTTTTATTTATTATGTTTCTTTAACTGGGGTAACGGGGACGCGCAGTGCGATTTCTGCGGATATTGTTAAAAATATTCGCTTAATTAAGAAATATACAAAGAAGCCGATTTGCGTAGGTTTTGGTATATCAAAATCAGAACATGTCAAAAAGATTTCTCGAGTTGCTGACGGAGTTATCGTTGGCAGCGCTATAGTAAAGCAGATTGAGAAAAATATTGGTAAAAAAGATCTGGTTGCTAAAGTGCTAGCTTTTATTAATAAGTTATCCAGTCCAATAAAATAATAAGATATCAATGTATAAAAAAACAGTATTGAATAATGGCCTTAGGGTCTTAACGTGTAAAATGGCTGACAGGCAATCTATAGGGTTAGGTATCTGGGTGTGTGCTGGGGGTCGCTATGAAGATAAGCGCAATAAAGGTGTAGCTCATTTCTTAGAACATCTGTTATTTAAAGGAACAAAAAAATACTCTAATAGAGCAATAAAAGAGTCAATTGAAGGCATAGGTGGGACACTTAATGCTTTTACCTCAGAAGAGCATACTTGTTATTTCGTAAAGATCCCTAAGAAATACGTAAAGCTCTCCCTCAATATTCTAGCTGATATGGTAATCAATCCATTGCTTAAAACAACCGATATTGAAAGGGAGAGAACTGTTATTCTAGAAGAAATAAAGATGTACAGAGATATGCCTCAACATTATGTTAATGATCTTTTAGAAAACCTTCTTTGGCCGGGTCATCCTTTAGGTATAGGAATAGCTGGTTCGGAGAAATCTATTGGTAGTCTAAATAGAAAAGATATTGCCGGATTTAAAGATGTGTTTTACCAGCCTGCTAACTTGCTTGTAGTTGCCTGTGGAGATATTAAACATCGAGACATCGTCTCTATGTCTGACAAACTATTTAAGAAACAACATGCCCGAGCAAAAACAGAATTTCTTAAAGCTGGTAATGTGCAAAACAAGGCGAGTTTCAAACTAGCGCATAAAGATGTTGAACAAACACATATCGCCTTAGGACTGCACAGCTATAAGAGAGAGCATCCTAGTAACTATGCGCTGGGTATTTTAAATACGATTCTAGGTGGAAATATGTCTAGCAGGTTATTTCATGAGTTAAGAGAGAAAAGAGGCTTAGCTTATGCTGTGGGCAGTTCAGCCAGAGTCTTGCAGGATACTGGAGCATTTTTTGTCCGTGCCGGAGTTGATAATAGAAAAGTCGTTGATTCTATCAAAGTAATCCTTAAAGAGCTGAAGAAAATCTCCAAATTCAATGTAAGTAAGAAAGAATTAGATAGGGCTAAAGAATATTATTCTGGTCAGCTTATGCTTGCATTAGAAGATACATTGGATCATATGATATTTGCCGGTGAAAAAATCGCAACAATAAATAGAGTTAAAACTCCTGCGGAAATATCAAGAAAGATCAAGAAAGTTTCTGTTGCTGATGTACGCCAAGTAGCAGGGGAGCTGTTTAAGAAACATAGTATGAATATAGCTTTGGTTGGTCCAGTAACTCAAAAGGATAAAAAAGCAATTAAAAAACTTATCGGTATAGGGTAATCTTTGTCTATTGTTAATTGACAAAGAAATGAAATTGTGATACATTTAAGTATATTTATTAACCCATAGGAGGTGGAGATGGAAGCATATTGTGTAAAGTGTAAAGCTAAGCAAGAAATGAAAGATGCAAAAGAAGTAACCATGAAGAATGGTAGAAAAGCAATGAAAGGTAAGTGTCCAGTCTGCGGTACAGGAATGTACAGGATAACTGGAAAAAAATAGTTTAATGCCCGTAAGAAGTTCTAGTAACCCCGATAAGAGAAACAAAAAACGTCCTAATACCAAAAATAAAGCAAAGCTTGTAGTTAAGCTAGCCTCTGATAAAAAAGCAGAAAATCTTGTCATTTTAAATATGAGCAAGGTCGCAAATTTTTGCGAGTATTTCGTTATTTGTAGCGGAAATTCAGATAGGCAAGTTAAAGCAATAGCTGAAGGTATTGAATACGGCTTAAAACAAGAAGGATTTAAGGTCTACCACAGAGAAGGTCTTAATACTGCCGCTTGGGCTTTATTGGATTTAGGCGATATTATTGTTCACATTTTTGATAAAGAATCGCGGGATTTTTACAATCTTGAGCATCTTTGGCAAGAAGCCCCCGTGGTCAAATAACACTCATTAAAAAGAATTACATCCCTTCAGTTCCCATGATCAAAGATGTAAGGAATATCTGCGAATCTGCCTTGAAAAAGGCAGTAAAAACAATCTCTCCTAAAAAAAATCAAGAAATCTCTTTAGAAATCCCTAAAGATAATGCCAATGGTGATTTATCTTCTAATATTGCGCTTAAACTTGCTAGGGAATTAAAGAAATCACCCATTGATATTGCAAAGCAAATAAAAGAGAAGCTTGATATAGGCAAATCATTATCATGCTTTTCGAAAATAGAAGTAAAGCCTCCTGGCTTTATTAATTTTTTCTTAGGCAGTACATTTTTATCTGAAACACTTAAATCAGTGCTTACTCTTGAAGATCAATTTGGAAGTTCTGAATTGGGAAAATCTAAAAGTATTCAAATAGAATTTGTAAGCGCAAATCCAACAGGTCCTTTAAGTGTTGCTCATGCCCGCCAGGCAGCAGTAGGTGATGCATTGGGTAATATCTTAAAGCATATTGGGTATAAAGTCACAAAAGAATACTATGTTAATGACGAAGGAAATCAAATTAATATATTGGGGGCATCGATTAAGGCCAGGGCTCTGCAGAATTTTACTGATATTTCTTTATCCGAAGAAATGTATCAGGGAGAGTATGTAAAAGATATTGCTGATAAATTTATCAAAGATAATAGTATTAAGAATGAAAAAGACTTAGAAGGCAAGGATGAAAAAATCACTTTATTTGGTGTTAAGTATCTGCTGGATGTAATAAAAAAAGAACTTCAAGACTTTGGCGTAGTATTTGATGTTTGGTCTTTTCAGTCTAAAATTGCAACGCAAGAGAAGATTGTTTCCACATTGGGGTATTTAGAGAAAAAAGATTATATCTATGAGCAAGATGGCGCTCAGTGGTTTAAATCAACAGATTTCGGAGATGATAAGCCACGTGTAGTGAAAAAATCTGATGGTACTTTTACTTATCTAGCTCCCGATATTGTGTATCATAAGAATAAATTTGATAGAAAATTTAGTAAGGTTGTAAATATTTGGGGGCCGGATCACCACGGTTATATACCAAGAATAAAAGCTGCAGTTGAAGCCTTGGGTCATTCGCGTGATTCTATAGAAGTAAAAATAGTCCAATTGGCAACTATTTATCGAAATGGTCAACCTGTATCTATGTCGACTCGCCGCGGTCAGTTCATTACTTTACGCGAAGTTATTGATGACGTTGGTACAGATGTTGCCAGATTTTTCTTTCTTATGCGCAGAGTTGAAGCTCACCTTGATTTTGATCTGGAGCTGGCTAAAAAAGATGCACCAGAGAACCCTGTATTTTATGTTCAGTATGCCCACGCCCGTATCTCAAGCATTAAGAGGAAATCAGAGCTTAAGAATATTAATTTAAAAAAAATTAATCTAGAATTGCTAAACCAACCTGAAGAGTTAGTTCTTATTAAGCTGATGGGGCAGTTCAGCGTTGCTCTTGAGAACTGTGCAGCCGCACTTGATCCTTATGGATTAATTAGCTATCTTCAGGAATTTGCCACAGCGTTTCACAGTTTTTATGATAAATATAAAGTTATTTCTGATGATTCTTCACTTACCGATGCACGCTTAGCATTGGTTGAGGCGGTTAGAATTGTTCTAGCTCGTGGTTTGAGCCTTCTAGGTATTTCTGTTCCGGAGAAGATGTAGTATGCAGAAGCTCTGGAAAATCGCAACCGCAAATCCCCTACTGCAATCCAGATTAGCAAAAGCTTCAAATATCCACCCAATAATTTCTCAGGTTCTCTCCAACCGTGGGGTAAATACCATTAATGAAGCTGAAAATTTCTTAAAGGCGGATTTGTCTGCGCTGCACGATCCTTTTGACCTTGAGGATATGCATAAGGCAGTAGAAAGAATAAAGAAGGCCGCAGAAAAAAAAGAGAAGGTCATAATAGTTTCAGATTATGATGTTGACGGCGTGACTTCCTGTGCTGTTCTGATATTGGCTCTGCGTAAACTTAATATAAAG
Organism: uncultured Planctomycetia bacterium; assembly: GCA_964406665.1. Taxonomy (GTDB): domain Bacteria; phylum Omnitrophota; class Gorgyraeia; order VGKH01; family JBHPFN01; genus CAYOSQ01. Next base: position 133,822 of record CAYOSQ010000003.1, read on the forward strand.
CCATATCATCATATTCCTCATCGAGTAAATGAGGGTTATGGGATAAGTGAAAAAGCAATAAATTATGCTAAAGAAAAAAAGGTATCTTTACTTATTAGCTTAGATTGTGGCATAGCTAATTTTGAGGAATTAAAGCAATTAAAGAAACTTAACATAGATACAATTGTAGTTGATCATCATCGTCCCATAGAAGATAAGCTTCCCAGTGCATTCGCAATAATTAATCCAAAAAAAAGTAGCTGCGGATATCCCTTTGAAGATTTGGCAAGTGTTGGGCTGGTGTATAAGCTTATCGAGGCATTATTTGAGAGAGGGCTTAAAGATCATCTCGATTTAGTTGCCTTAGGTACAGTTGCCGATGTAATGAGCTTGCAAGGTGAGAACAGGATTTTAGTTAAAGAAGGTTTAAAAGAAATTAATACAACTAACCGCATTGGATTAAAGGCGTTAATCGATGTTTGTAAATTAAAAGGTAAAACAATTGTTCCTGGATTTATAGGATATATTTTAGGGCCACGCATAAATGCAAGCGGAAGGATTGATTCAGCTGAAAAGGCATTAAAACTTCTTCTTAGCGAAGATGCTCAGGAAGCAGAAGAATTAGCTTCTCAGCTAAATACATATAACCGTCAGCGTCAGAAAATCGAAAGTGATATATTAAAAGAGGCATTGAATTTAGTTGAAAGAGAAGTTAATTTCAAAGAACACTCTGTAATAGTCTTAAGTAGAAAAGGTTGGCATCATGGAGTTCTAGGAATAATAGCTTCCAAAATTTCAGATAAATTTTACCGCCCTACAATCATAATTTCTGTTGATGAGAAAGAAGGAAAGGGCTCTGCGCGCTCTATAGAAAAGTTTCATATATTTGATGCAATTTCTAAATGTGCTGATACTTTGCTTGGTTTCGGAGGGCATAAGTACGCTGCCGGTATTACAGTGGAAGCGGATAAGATAGATATTTTTAGAGATGCTATTAATGAGGTTGCTAGAAATACACTATCTAAAGATGATCTATTTCCTGTTTTAAAAGTTGATGCTCAGGTTCCTTTAAGCATGCTTAATTTAAAAATTGCCTATTCAATAGAAGAGCTGGCTCCGTTTGGCATAGGTAATCCTAAACCAGTATTTTGTTCTCGGAATATAAAAGTAAAATCTCAGCCTGTAATTCTTGGACGGGATACTATTAAGTTTTGGGTTACAGATGGAAAGTTGACTGCTCAGGTAATCGGATTTGGAATGGCAGATGTTTTAAATATAGTTGCAAATGCAAAACATGTAGATATAGCTTATTCAGTATCGGTAGATACTTGGCAAAGCGATCCTCAGATTCAGTTGGAATTAAAAGATGTTAAGGCAAGCTAGGCCTTTTTTATCTTACCGGCTTTAATACATTTGGTGCAGACTTTTATACTACGAACGGTTTTACCAATAATAACTCTGATCTTTTGAAGGTTAGGAAGGAAAACGCGTTTGTTAACGCGGGTAGTTTTACTTCCGGTACCGCCTTTTTTCTTAAGCATACCTTTTCTTCTGATGCGTCTGCCGGCCATTGGTCCGACACCGCAGATTTCACATACTCTTGACATTATTTACCTCATTTTTTCGTAAGTTGTTTTTCAAATAGAATAAAAGCATTTTACTCGAAAATTTAGTTTTGTCAAGATTTTTATGGACTGTTTATCTAAAGTATTGTATGCTATGGAGTAAGAGTAATAGCCTGAAAATATAACAAAAATAGATTAGTTTAGTTTCAAAAATTCATGGAGGAGAAATGGCAGAGAAAATTTTAGTCGTTGATGATGATACTAATTCAATCCAGGTAGCAGAGTCTACTTTAAAAGGTGCGGGTTATGAGGTAGTAACTATGCAGGATCCCAAGTTTGTATTTAAGGCAATAAAAATGGAAAATCCTGACCTTATCATTTCAGATATTATCATGCCTCATAGAGATGGTTATGCACTTTGTAAAGAGGTTAAGGAATTATATGGAGATAGGATACCTGTTTTGCTTTGTACTTCAAAATCTTACGAAGAAGATTTAATCGAAACGGCCTACAAAGAATTTGGAGCAGAAGATTATATAATAAAACCTTTTAATACTGACGAGTTGCTTGAGAAGGTAGAGGCGCTTCTTAAGGAAAAAAAGGATTAATTTTTTAGCCTGAAACAAACCCAAGGGAGGGAATGCATGCTGATATTAGCTAAATTAATCGGAATAATGATAATAAGTTTAGGAATAGCTGCATCCTTAAAGCCGGAATTACTAAAACAGTTTATTGCCTTCTGGACAAAAGAAAAGAGACTTTATTTAGCAGGAATTTTAAGGATTGCTTTCGGTTTTATTATTCTAATGGCTGCTCCTGAAGCCAAACTATTTTGGGTAGTTGTGTTATTTGGTTTGATATGTCTGGCGAAAGGAGTATTGATTTTTGTCTTTAAGCCTGCAAAGATTAAGTCTTTGCTTAAATGGTGGTCAGATAAACCAGCTGAAACTATTCGCTTTCTTTCCTTTGCAGCTATTGCGATAGGGATTTTATTTCTGCTTTCTCTCTGATTGTTAAGAGAGCAGTAGAAGCAAATTAAATAATTTATGAAAAAAGATAGAAAGACCTATCTTGACATTGCAATTTTAGCTGCTAAAAGGGCAGGTAAGGTACATAGAAAGTATTTCGAAAAGAAATTCAGAATAACCACCAAGGGTAAACCGTTTGATCTTCTTACCACAGCTGATATTCAAGCTGAGAAAATAATAATTGATACAATAAAGCGCAGTTTTCCTGAGCATAACTTTCTCGCCGAAGAAAATCATTACAAAAAAACATCATCCGAATATACATGGATTATAGATCCACTGGATGGAACTAATAATTTTTCTTCCGGTATGCCAATTTTTTGTTCATCGGTTGCACTGTCTAAAGGTAAAGAGGTAATTTTAGGTGCCATTTATGATGTTAGCAAAGATGAGCTTTTCTGTGCGGTTAAAGGAAAAGGATCTTACTTAAACGGTAAACGTATAAGAGTAGCGCGTTCTAAGAACTTGAAAGAGTCGCTGTTGATTACCGGTTTTTATTATGACCGGGGAAAAGACATGCGCGAGACATTAAACAAAATAGAAATATTCTTTAAAAAACCCATAAGAGGATTAAGAAGGTTGGGCGCTGCAGCGCTCGATCTTTGTTATATTGCCTGTGGGCGCGCAGCTGGTTTCTGGGAGTTTAAATTAAGCCCCTGGGATTTCGCAGCCGGGAATCTATTAGTTAAAGAAGCAGGCGGGGAGGTAACTGATCGTTTTGGAAAAAAAGTTCCACTGGAATCTTCTTTTGTAGTGGCTTCAAATGGAAAAATTCATTCTGCCATGCTTTCTGTGCTTAGAAAGCATTGAGAGGTTTTGGAGGAGATATGAAAAAACTCATAATATTAATTTGCCTTTTAATTTTCATAATTTGTACACAAGTATTCGCTCAAAGCTATATACATGTAAAACCAAGCCCTGATGTTGATAGGTTACTAGAAATGACTCGGGAGATATCATTTTTGTTGTCTGATTGTTTAATGGGGGGCATGAATCATGACGATGATTATGTTTTTTCCGGAAAACAAAAAAAGTTAAAGGACAAACAGCGGGAATGCGCCTGTGCCAATAAAGAAGAAGTAAAGAAAATACTTAAAGGACTCAACATAATACTTGCCCGTCATCCTAAATGGAAGGGGAAAGTTTTATTTGTTGCAGGAGAAGATGTGGGCCCAAAAAACACTCCTATACAGGTATCAGTAAGAAATCTTCAGGATAATAAGAGATTGATAGGTAATTGTCCTAAATAGAGAAAAATATGGAAGATAAAATTATCATGGTAATATTATGGCTTGGAGGTTCTTTAATTATGTTGTTTCTTTCTATCCCGCTTATTATGAGAATGGTTCCACCAAATCTTCTCTACGGATTTAGGACAAAAAAGACATTATCAAATAAGGACATATGGTATCAGGCAAATAAATTCTCCGGTAAAGGCTTGCTGGTAATAAGTTTATTTGGTTTAGTTGGTTCTTTGGTTTTATTTTTAGTCAGAGATAATTTATCTTTGGATTTAATGAGCTGGATTGCAGCAGTAGGTATTCTCTTGCCGCTTTGGATTGTTTTTATTTTAAGCTCCAGATATGTTAAGAAAATCTGAATTACTACGTTTGGGCTAACCGACCAAAATAAAAACTTTTGTTTTAATTTAAGGAGGTTAAGAAGTTCGATGGATAAAAGAAAATCAGTTAGATGTAATAAAGAATTTAGCGTCTCCTATAAAGTTCACCAGGGTGGTGATTTTACAGAAACAGTTTGCCTGGTAAAGGACTGTAGCTTAGAAGGCATGAAGCTTTCAACTACTCAGTGGTTAAACCCTAAAGCAGTTTTAGAGTTTATTATTACAAAACCATTAGGAAAAGATCAAATTACAGTACTTGGTAAAGTCATAGATTGTGAAAGGGATAAAGAAAAAGGTCTGTATTCATCCAGAGTTTCTTTTATTCAACTGGATGAAAAAACAAAAGACAAGCTGGCTGATACATTAGAGGAAATCCGCTGGTATAAAAAGAAGAATTTTTAGTTAAAAGGAGGTACACTGTGAAAAAAAATGTAGTTCAGAAGTTCATGAGGACAATTGTAGCAGCATCGTTTCTTGTAGTTGCCGGTTCTATTTTTTATTTTTATGTTATTTTTCTACCTCGTTTAAACAGAGAGACTTTGAAGATGCAGCATGAGCTTGCAGAAACTCGCCTAGTGCAGGATAAGGCGTTTTTCTTAGAAATGTTTGAGCATAAAAGAAAAATATTAAATACTTGTTTAGATGATGCCTACGCAGATTATAAATTAGAGTTGCAAAATAGTTGTTATAATTTAGGTGAGTCAAAAGAATGTGTTTTACCAAATGATATCTTAAGTAGCTCTAATGTAAAATATCAGAGTGCAAAAGATAGATGTTATGAGAGATTTCCTTTAGATTTACCAGAAGAGAAACTTCCTGAATAAGTAAGAATTGATATTTGTTATTGAATAATAAAGTTATGATAAAAAGTATATTCTTGATAGCTTTGGCCTGTTTAGTTATTCTTGCTCTGGTTTATATGCCCCCACTTTTTAAATCTATTTATAAGCTGACAACCAGAGAAGAACCGAAAATCTCAGCTGATATAAAGCGGCAAGCATTAGATATCGCAAAAGAAACAGATGTAGTTAAGTCTTTTTTGGTGCATTATGGTTCTTGTGATGATTGTAATCCCAAATTTTTTAAAGGTAGAGATAACCTTATCGGTTGTGTAGAATATAACTTTATTGATCCAAAGAAATATATTTTTACACAAGAGTTTGATAATCCTGTGGTAATTAAGTTTAGAGTAAGTGAAGCATGCAGATTTCGCTATCCAGGAATTCCAAGTTTGGAAAGCTCTTTTAAGTTTTATAACGGTATAATTGTTGCAGTTGATGTCCAAAAGCGAGAGCTTCTCGCTCAACATCCCAAAAATACACGCTTAATAGAAGATCAGAATTATTGTGTTGATGGTTGTGCATGTTTAGCGGGTAGCGGGATGCCGTTTGTAGGCTGTGCAAATTATGTTCATGCTCCGTTTGTATCTGCCGGTGGTAGCTATATGTGTGATAGTTGTGAATGCGTAGATAACGTTTGTACAAAGAAATAATTCATTATATGGGAAAAAAAATTAAAGAAATAGTTTGGCATAAGAAAAAAAGCAAAATGCTTTCTTCGAAGTATTTGAAGGAAACAAAAAGCAATTTGCCAACTTCTAATAAAAGTAGACATCCTACATTAGAAAATAATAGCAGAGCTAAAGATTACGCATGTAAATTTACTGAAGCAATAAAAAAAGCTACAAAATAATTTTGGAAAGGAAGATAAGATGTTTCGAAGAAAAAAGACAACTTTTTTATGTTTAAAGTTCTTTTCTTGTTTAATAGTTTTTGTATTTTTATGTGGCTGTGGTTGCGGCAAAGAAAAGGAAGTTGAAAAACCCTCAGCAGTTGATTTGGTAAAAGCGGATTTCCAAAAGGGTAAGCTGGATTATGAAACATCTCTGCTGTATCAGATTTACGCAGTTTATGAGGATTCTAAGCTTCCCAAAAAATACCGCTCTAAGGAGCCAACGCGTGCAGGCGATAGAATATTTAATGAATTGATGCGCAACTGGAAAGATTTTTCTCCAGAGAATAAGAAAAGGTTTGAGCCGTTTATGGTGAATCCGTTAGATGAGAAAAGTTATTATCGTCAGTCAGCCAAAAATGAATCATCTTTTGTAAAAGAAGCTTATGCTGCTGGGCCTTCTCTTGCCGGATTGAATTCTCTTACCACAAATAACAATAAAGTAAAGATCTGGTATCGTGCGGGAGAAGAACAGCAGGCAGCTTGGGTTTTGGAGGCGTTTGATGACGATAACATATACGAAAGGGAAATTGCCTTAATGGGCAAAACTCCGATTTCTGATAACGGAGGTTTTGGAGATGATGCAAAGCTGGATATATTTTTTAAAAGCATGAGCGATATGGGTGTCTGTCACGGAGCAGCGACCTCGACCCAAAAAACATCTGCGTATATAGAGCTAAATAAGACGATGTCCAAAAAGGAGATGAAGTCTACCGCAGCCCATGAGCTTTTTCATGCAATCCAATATGCATTTGATTGTTTTGAGAAAACCTGGTGGCAGGAGCAAACTGCTACCTGGTGTGAGGATTATATCTATCCAACTTATGACACTGAACAGGTTTATTTGAGATTATATTTTAGAAATTATAAGATGAGGGAAAGTTTAACTAAACAAGATGATTATCACGAATATGGTTCTTATGTCTGGGCGTTGTATCTTTCCCAAAAACACGGAGATTCAATGATTAAAAAGGTTTGGGATGCCTGTGAACCACAAGCGGTGGGTGCAATAAAAGCACTAAAAACCACGGTACCTGGTGGCTTAGAGGAAGCATTTAAAGAATTTTCATCCTGGGTCTACAATAAAGAACCGGTTAAGAAATTCAAAGATAAATCAGGAAGCTATTTGCAGATAGAGCCTTCAAGAAAAAATGTCAGGGTACGCTTGGAGCCAGGCCTGCATGTGTTAACGGATATTGAACATCTGGCTTTAACAATTGAAAGATATTGGATAAAGCCGCAGGATAAAACCCGTATGCGCTCTGTTGAGTTTGACCTAAATACTATCCGCAACAATTATCCTGATTTAGCTGTTTGGGCTATTGTTAAAATTGTTAATGAGGATGCTGAGCTTGAAGATTGGACACCAGTAAGTTTTAAGAATTTCTGCTTTGATTTACCCGAAGAAGATCTAGAAGAGATTGTTTTTATTTTCAGCAACACTCATTCCGTTAACAAAAAGACTTCAGTTAATGATATCATTTATGAGCCCAGAGAATATGGTTGTAAGGCAAAGATTGATTTAACCTGGACTATTCTTAGTTCCTGGGCTGGAGATTGGAGTCATGAGTATAAAGATAGCGATGTTATGCCAGCATCTATGACTGGTAAAATCAATTTTTCAGAAAGTGGGCAGGTAAATGCTAACTTTTTAGAGATGATTATTGATCCGGATGATCCGGATGATCCCGAAAGCGGAAAACAGCTTGTTCCGTCTGGTTCATTTTCTTTGCAGCAGAAAACTGTCAGTCAGGGTACTTGGGCACCTACGCTGGACCATGCAATAGGGGGATCAAATACAATTTTTTGTAATGCTTCTGATTCCTGGGATAAAAATAATGAAAGTAAAAATAAATATGCAAAGTTATATCTTAAAATTACCGGGCCAGAGAAACAATCTGAAAATGTTTCAGAGGAGGATTTAAATATGCTTCCCTCCAGTATGCAGCAGCAGATGAGGCAGCTTATGGATTTAGCAAATAATATGGAGAGTCAGCTGGAATCTTATGGTATGATAAACGAGCCAAAAGAAGGCGAATTAAAATATGATCTCAGGATTTATTTTGATTGGCTACCGGCAACGGAATCTTTAAGCCCAGAGCCCAGTAAAATTAAACCAGAGCCTATTGAGCTAGAAGGTATTTTTGACGAAGAAGAAAGAAATATAGCGCTTGATAAAACTATTAATATAAACGGAGGCACTGCGCGCCTGCAGGGAATATTAAGGCTCAGCGGGCAGTAGAGCATTTTCTTAAAAAGGAGTAGTTGATTGAAATTCAAAAGAGAGCTTAATTTAATAGATGTTTTCTGTATTGCAACCGGAGCAATGATAAGCTCAGGTTTATTTATATTGCCTGGGCTTGCGCATGCTCAGGCAGGTCCGGCTGTTGTTTTTTCTTACTTTTTTGCCGGGTTATTGGCTTTAACCGGGATGCTTTCTCAGGCTGAATTAGTTTCTGCAATGCCTAAAACAGGAGGTGACTATTTTTATGTTACCCGTAGTATGGGTCCGGCAGCAGGTACAATAGATGGTTTGATTATCTGGTTTTCTTTGTCTTTAAAAACCGCATTTGCATTAGTTGGTATGGCTGCCTTTACAAAGATATTGGTAGTCATGGATATCCACGCTATAGCAGTGATTCTTTGTTTTATTTTTGTTCTAGTTAATATTATTGGAGTAAAAGAAGTTGCCAAATTACAGCGTTTGCTGGTTTTTGGTCTTTTGTGCATTTTAACTTTTTATGTAGTGATGGGACTTGGCTCTGTTAAAGTTAGCAACTTCGATCCATTCTTTACAAAAGGAATTCCTGCGGTATTTGCTACGGCCGGATTTGTTTTTGTTTCTTTTGGTGGATTGTTAAAAGTTACCAGCGTTGCCGAAGAGGTAAAAAATCCTGATAAAATAATTCCTTTAGGTATGATTTTATCACTTTTTGTGGTAACTATTTTTTACTCGCTTGTTGTATTTGTAACTTCCGGAGTTTTAGGGGCAGGGCAACTAGATTATTCAATGACTCCTATTTCTGATGCGGCAGGTGTATTTTTAGGTGATAAAGGAGTTTTGCTATTAAGCATAGCTGCTATACTGGCTTTTGTATCAACTGCTAATGCCGGTATCTTGGCCGCTGCCAGATATCCTGCTGCGTTAGCCCACGATGGATTATTGCCAGATTTCTTTGGTGTTGTTCATAAAAGATACAAGACTCCCTATATTGCAATTATTATTACCGGAGCCTGTATAGGTCTTGCTTTATTCTTCGATTTAACGATTTTGGTTAAAATGGCATCAACCGTTTTAATCTGTACATTTATGTTTTCCTGTCTGGCAATCATCATCATGCATGAGAGTAAAGTCCAGAATTACCAGCCAAAGTTTCGGTCTCCGTTTTATCCCTGGGTGCAGATCTTAGGAATCATTGGCTGTGGTTTGCTTATTTTCGAGATGGGAAAGCAGTCGATAATAGCATTCTTTGTTTTTATTATCACCGGGCTTTTTATTCACTGGTTCTATGGAAGGATTAAAGTAACAAAAGAATATGCCCTTTTGCACCTTATTGAAAGGATAACAGCCAAGGAATTGACCACTCATTCATTGGAAACTGAGCTAAAAGAAATTATCCGTGAGAGAGACGATATTATTAAGGATAGGTTTGATTCGATAATTGAAAAGAGTTTGGTTTTAGATATTGATCAACCTATGGAACGGGATGATTTCTTTAAACTGATATCTAAAACCTTATCTAGAAGGTTAAAAATTCCACAGAATATTCTTTATGAGCTTGTTGTTGCAAGAGAGGATGAGACTAGCACGGTTATTGCCCCGGGTATTGCCATACCCCATATTGTTATTGAGGGTGAGAAGTTGTTTGATATTCTCTTAGTTAGATGCAAGAAGGGAATCAAATTCTCAGAATCTACAAAGAGAATCCAGGCAGTTTTTGTTCTTGTGGGATCAAGGGATGAGAGGAATTTTCATTTGCGCGCTTTAGCAGCGATTGCTCAGATATTGCAGAGCTTGAATTTTATGAAAAAATGGTTATCGGCAAAAAATGAGAAGGTTTTGAAGGATATAATACTATTAGCAAAGAGGGTGCGTTAAACAGGGAGGGAAGAATGAGCTTGAAGATGTTTGGTCAGATAGTTTTGTTAATTATCATCCTTGCGTTTGTAACAACGGCGGTAAAATGTTTACACAAAAATACTTGTCCTCAATGTAAAGCTATGTGGAAGGCCTGTTCTATGAAAGGCATGAAATAAAAGTAGTAAGAAAAATTTGTATGGTGCCCAGCTTGATAATTTAAGCTGGGCACTTCTGTCTTTTAAGTCAATCCCGCCAGGAGTATCTTAATAACAAAAATAACTAGAAAAATTACTTGACAATAATCTCTATTGTGTTATACTCGATAATGTCGATGGGATAAGTAGACAATAGGATCTAGGTTAAGTATATGAAAAGAAAATCAATAGTTTCTATTCGCAGAGAAAAAAAATATTCCAGAGGAATCCTGGTCTGTTGTATGGCTATGCGTTGCCTCCCTGGCGGGAGGGGGATTCCGATGTAGATTGTGCAAGAAGTATATATTTACAGATCGATTCCCACTACTAGAAAAAAAGGTAAGTGGGTTTTTATTTAGGAGGTTATATGGAGCATCATAAAAGGACTATTTGCAAAACGTTAACTTGGCGTGGATTCGGGGCGTGTTTTACTGTGATTTTAATTTATCTGTATAGCGGTGATATTGGAGAATCGCTTGCGGTTGGTTTTCTTATGGAGTTAGTAAAAATGGGAATATATTACTTACACGAAAGAGTTTGGAATAGAGTTTCTTTTGGTAGGTCTAAACCTCCAGAATACCAAATATAACATTTTTCTATTGAGAAAGGGGAATTACTATGAGTTTATTAGAACAAAAAGAAGATTTGAAATTGTTAGTTGAGAAATTGAATTTTAAAGAAAAGGTTAAGCGATCAAAGGAGCTAATCAGGCAAGCTTATGAGAAATACGGTGATTCGCTTGTTGTTGCCAATAGTTTAGGTAAGGATTCGGTTGCAGTCTGGGATTTAGCAAAAAAGGTAAATCCTAAAATTAGAGGTTTTATAGTAACTACACGTTATAAGCCAAAAGAGACAATTGAGTTTATGAATGGAGAGGTTACAAGATATCCAGAATTAAAAATTTACAAAAACGATAAAGAGATTCCTGAGAAACTTTATGAAACTAGCCCTGATCGTTGCTGCGATATTTTAAAGGTGCAGCCGGTAAAATGGGCTGTTGAAGAAATGGGAGTAAAATGCTGGGTAACCGGTTTACGTTGTACTGAGGGACGCACACGTACTGATTTTCAAGAAGTGGAAGAGCGAGATGTAGGTTTGATTAAACTTAATCCCATCCTTATCTGGAAAGAACGTGAAGTCTGGCAGTATCTTGCTCTCTACGGCGTTAGAGTAAATCCTTTATATGGGGAAGGTTATCGTTCCCTAGGTTGTGCTCCTTGTACAAAGATAACTACTGATGACAATGAGAGAGCAGGCCGCTGGATAGGCACAAGTAAATGCGGAGGAGAGTGTGGAATTCATACCAGGCCACTTACAGGTGGCGGTGATGGAATATGACAAAAAAGCAAGAGTCTTTACAATATTATCCGCTTGCAATAAGACTATCTGGAAAAGTTGCTTTGGTTGTTGGTGGCGGAAATGTAGCCCAGCGTAAAATAGAGGCATTATTTATCTCTAAAGTTAAGGTGCGCTTAGCTTCTCCTGTGATAACGCCTAAACTTGAAATCTTAGCAAAAAAAGGCAAGATTGAATGGCTACCAAGATATGTTAAAAAAAGCGATATCAAAGGCGCAGATATTGTTATTGCTGCAACAGATAATAAGGCAGTAAATGAAAAAGTCAGTCGTTGGGCAGGTAAAGAAAAGGCTTGGATTAATGTTGTGGATAAACCTCTGTTGAGTGACTTTATCTCACCAGCTGTTTTTCGTACAAATAAAAGCATAATAACCGTGTATTCCGATGGTAAGGACCCTGTGTTATCTCGCGATTTGAAGGATTTTTTAAAGGAACACTGGAATGATTTTTTATCTTATAGGAATAGATTATAAAACAGCAACTCTAAAAGAGCGCGAAACCGCTATCTGTCTGCGTAAAGAAATTGAGCAGTATTGGCAGCAGGTTAGTCCTGGTAAGTTCGCCCTGCTTAACACGTGCAATAGAACCGAGATATATGCTGCTGCCTTAAGTAAAGGTGAAGCCGAAACTTTTGCTAAATCATTCAAAGCTAATTTTGCTACCAGTTTTAGAAACGCTTATTTCATTTATGGTAGTGACAAAATTTTTGCACATGGTTTGCGTTTAGCGTGTGGGTTAGAATCTCAACTTAAAGGAGAGTTGCAGATTATGCAGCAATTAGAAACTTGGTTTAATCAAGATAGTTTTCCAATATTGCTTAAGGGGATCTGGAAAAAGATTATTAAAGCAGGCAAAGGAATTCGCACAAAGTCAGGCTTAGATAATAATAAGGTTAATATAGCAGAAATAGTGTTTAGTGATTTAAATAGAAATAATGTCTTAAGAGAAAGAACAAAAGTTATTATAGTCGGCACAGGTAAAATAGCAGAAATTATTGCACGAAGTAAACATTCTTTATTTGATTTTATTTTTGTAGCACGCAGGGAGAAATCAAAATCAAAGGTACTTGCTAGATTAGCGAAAGGTAAGACAATACTATACGATGAGCTACCTAAATATCTTGATGAAGCTGATGTTTTGATTGGTGCAACGTCCAGCCCGCATTATATTCTACGCGCTGACGATTTTAAAAACTTATCAGGTATTCGCAAGAGCCTTCTGTATGTTTATGACTTAGCTATGCCTCGTGATTTTGCTGAAGATGTTAATGATTTATCTTTTGTTAGAAAGAAAGATCTTAATGGTTTACTTAGCACCTTTTATCAACAAAATAGCTATGTCATCAGGTGTCTTAAACTAGCGGAAAAATTTATTGAAGAAAAAGCATATGAGTATAAGGAGTATTTAAATAATGAAAAGTATACTAATTGGCTCACGGCCCAGCCTGCTTGCGCTAAAACAGGTTGAAGAAATTAAACAGCACTTTCCGCAAACAGATTTTAAGATAGTGACTATTAAGACAAGCGGGGACAAGGATAAATTTACGCCTTTGGCAGAATTAGAAAGAGAAGATTTTTTTACCCGGGAGATTGAGCAGGCATTGCTAGAGGGAAAAATTGATGCAGCAATTCATAGTGCTAAAGATTTAGAAAAAATACCCCCAGCAAATACTACTATTGCTGCTATGACGCACTCAATCAGTATTTTTGAATGTTTAATTTCCAGGGGAAATCTAACCCTAGGTCATCTATCTGCTGGAGCAGTTGTGGGAACAAGCAGTTTAAAGCGAAAGACTTCCTTGATAGATTTTCGGGAAGATCTTATTGTAAAAGACATCCGGGGAAATGTTGATGAGCGCATTAAGCAACTTGATCAAGGCAAATTTGATGCGATTATCGTTGCCCATGCTGCATTAATCAGATTAGGGTATGAAAGCAGAATTGCAGAAATAATACCGGAAAATATTATTGAGCCACATCCTCTGCAAGGGAGATTATCTGTGCAGGTTCTTGCTAATAGGCCTGAGATGATAAATCTATTTAGGAGTATCAATGAACAATAAATCAGGAAAAATATATATTATTGGGGCTGGCCCAGGAGACCCAGAGCTGATAACGGTTAAAGGTCTTAAGGTTTTAAAACAGGCAGACTGTGTGTTGTATGATTTTCTAAGCAGTGTGGAATTAATAAATTATGTGAAAACATCTGCTGAGAAAATATGCGTTGGTAAAGCAGATGGGTTGCATTTAAAAGAACAGGATGAAATAAATGAGCTTCTTCACAAAAAAGCTAATGAACATAATATTGTGGTTCGTTTAAAAGGTGGAGACCCTTTTATTTTTAGCCGCGGCAGCGAAGAGGTACGTTACTTAAGACAAAAAGGTTTAGACGCCCAAGTGATTCCTGGAGTAACTTCAGCAATTGCGGGTCCGGGATCATTTGATATCCCACTTACCATAAAAAATAAAATATCTTCAGTTGCCATAATAACCGGCAGAAAGAAAGATATCAATGCCAGGATAGAAGCGCCTCGATGTGGCACTCTGGTTTATCTCATGGCAGTTAGTAATATTGTTAATGTGGTTAAGGCGCTAAAGGAAAATGGTTGGTCAGATGAGACACCTTGTGCATTTATTGAGCGTGCAACCTGTAAAGATTCCCGGATTGTCCGTGCTGCTATCAACATGATAGAAAAAGAAACCAAGAAGCAGAAAGTTAAATCCCCAGCAGTTTTTGTTGTGGGAGAGGTGGTGAATTATGCCAGAGCAAATTCATAATATAAGTTTGGATTCTCTGATTTATCCGTTATTTGTAAAGCAAGGCAACGGTGTACGTGAACCAATTTCTTCCCTGCCGGGAATTTTCAGATTTTCTCTCGATACTATTATCGAAGAGGTAGAGTTTCTGAAACAAAACGGAATCAATAGAATTCTTTTATTTGGAATACCGGATAAAAAAGATTCATTAGGTAGTGCTGCATATAGCGACGACAATGTTATTTCTGAAACTGTTACACTGATAAAGAAAGAATTCCCTGAAATAATTATTTTTACTGACGTATGCCTTTGTGCTTATGCATTGCATGGACATTGTGCAGTGCTTGATCAATCAGATAATTCGCTGTCTATAGACAAAAAACAAACTTTATCCACATTGGCAAGAATGGCATTGTCTCATGCTGCGGCAGGAGCTGATTTTGTTGCACCTTCAGCTATGGCAAAAGAACAAGTGGGCACAATAAGGAATGCATTGGATAAAAATAGTTACAACAATACGAAAATTATGGGTTATTCCGCAAAGTTTGCATCCCAGTTCTACGGCCCTTTTAGGGAAATTGCAGATTCTGCTCCCAAATTCTCAGATCGCAGTAGCTATCAACTGAATTATAGCAGCAGTGATAGTGCTTTATCAGAGGTCGCAGATGATATTAAAGAAGGGGCAGATATCGTTATGGTTAAACCTGCGTTGGCTTATCTGGATGTTATCCGTCAAGTAAGGAATAAGTTTAACCATCCAATCGCAGCATACAATGTTAGCGGGGAATATGCAATGGTGAAAGCGGGTGTTAAGTCAGGATATTGGGATGAGAAAGAAATTGTTTTTGAAATAATTAATTCAATAAAAAGGGCTGGCGCAGATATCATTATTACGTATCATGCACTTGATATTGCAAAGTGGTTTAAGAAAGAGCAGGTATTGGTATGAGAAATAAGGAAGTTAATAAATTCGCAGATCGCGTACTTGTAGGTGGGGTTAATAGTCCTGTGCGTGCATTCACTTGCGTTGGGGGAAAGCCTATACCAATACAGCGCGGCCGTGGATCAAAGATCTATGATTATGACGGCAGGCAATATTTAGATTACGTGCTTTCTTTTGGTGCACTCATTCTGGGGCATTCACGTCCTGAAGTTATAAAGGGGATAAAAAATGCAGCTGGTTTTGGCGTGGGTTTTGGGGCAACGAATATTTCTGAGGTAGTTTTGGCTAAACGAATTCAAGAGACAATACCGCTAATAAAAAAGATTAGGTTTGTTTCATCAGGTACAGAAGCCGTAATGGGTGCAATAAGATTGGCTCGGGGTGTTACGGGGAAAAATAAGATAATTAAATTTAAAGGGTCATACCATGGGCATGCTGATTATCTTCTTAAAAATGCAGGCTCTGGGCTTGCCACACTAGGGTTGCCTGCAAGTAAGGGTGTGCCAAATGATTTTATCCGCCATACGCTTATCGCCCGATATGGTGATGCAAAACAGATAGATAAAATATTTGCAAGGTTTGGTTCTGATATAGCTGCTGTTATTGTGGAACCTGTGGGGGGCAATGATGGCGTTATCTTACCGGATAAGACTTTTCTCAAATACCTAAGAAAACAGACAAAAAAATTCAATGCTTTGTTAATCTTTGATGAAGTTATAACTGGCTTTCGTTTTCACTATGGTAGTGCGGCAACCTATTTTGGTATGCAGCCAGACATCATCTGTTTAGGTAAAATCATTGGCGGTGGTTTACCTATTGGAGCATATGGAGCTAGTAAGAAGATAATGGATCATTTAGCACCGCTAGGTGGTGTTTATCAGGCTTCAACGTTTTCTGGTAATCCGATTGTGATGAAAGCAGGAATTAATACTTTAAAAGTTTTATCTTCGCTGAAGAATAATTACAAGTACACTAAAAAAGCAACAGCATATTTAGTCCAATCAATTTCCTCTGAAGCTTATAAGCATGGTATTGACTTAACCATAAAACATTTCGCAAGTATGTTCAGCATACGTTTTAAAAATAAGGATTATTTTAAAATCTTTCATAGACAATTGTTAAATAAAGAAATATATCTTGCTCCCTCAGAGCACGAGTCGAATTTTTTATCATTTGCTCATACTAATAAAGATATTGAAAAAACTATAAGCGCTGTTAAAAATGCGCTAATTTTCTTAGCAAAAAGAAAGGTGAAGTATGGAAAATGTAGATTATGATGCCTTAAAGAAACGTGGGTTCTTGCGACAAAAACAAGAAGACCTTTTCATGTTAAGGGCAAGAGGAAGGTGTGGAAATTATACCGGGGAGCAGTTTATTGTTTTTGCTGAGATATCAAAAAAATATGGTAGTGGGATTATTCATGCTACTACACGTCAGGGAATAGAAATTCCTTTTATTCGTTTTGAGGATATTGAGAATGTCGAAGCAGAGATTCAATCTGCAGGTATTGATCCAGGAACTTCAGGCCCACGCATGCGTACAACCACAACATGTCCGGGAAACAACTGGTGTAAAAGCGGACTTATAAATACTTTTTCATTATATGAAAAGATAGAAAATGAATTAAACATTAAATGCGGCATGGATTTACCTCATAAGTTCAAAATAGCTATATCGGGTTGTCCTAATAAATGCACAAGAGCACAAGCCTCGGAAATCGGCATCCATGGGCAACCAAGGTTCTTAAACGGAAAATCAAAAATAGGTTATGCTGTTTATTTAGGTGGTTGTGGTGGTAAGACTCCGCGCATGGGATTTAAATTGGATAAGATCTTCAGCGAAGATGAAGTTCTCTCCATTATTAAAAATGTAGTTAATTTTTATAAAGAGAGCGCAAAATCACGTCAGCGGCTTGCTTTGCTCATTGAAAAGATAGGTAAAGATACTTTTCTAAAGGCAATAGGTTTATTGTAAAATAAGAATTAATTCTTGCATAAGAATTCAATCCGATTATCTTTAAGTTTTCTTTATTTTTGACAAGCAAAGCTTAAAAGTATATAATAGCCCCAAGATTAAGAAAAGCAGCTTTAATATTTAGGAGCGAAAGTTCTTGGATATTTGAACTTTCGCCATTTTTATAATGAGATTATAACTATTTCAACAAAAGGGAGGTTGTAGTGAAAAGATTAGTAACTTTGATGGTGATTGCAGTATTATGTTTAGGAGTTGTCCCGGGTGTTTATGCTGGCGGAAAAATTGAAAATGGTAAAAAGGTTGCCATGGATTATGTTTTAACAGTAGAAGGTAAAATAGTGGATCGTTCTCAAGAAGGTTCACCTTTAGCGTTTATTCAAGGAAAAGGAATGATTATTCCTGGATTGGAGAAACGTATTGTAGGATTGAGTACAGGAGATAGAAAAACCGTTCAAATTCCACCGCAAGAGGCCTATGGGTTACCAAATCCCAAGGCAATCCAACAAATCCCGCGTGCGCAATTTCCTGCGGGTCAAACTCCTAAAGTGGGTATGATGCTTCAGATGAGTGATCCCAGCGGTCGTAAGGTTCCTGCTGCGATAGTAGGCGTAACCGGTGAAGCAATTACCTTAGATTTCAATCATCCTTTAGCAGGAAAAACTCTGACATTTGATGTAAAGATTGTTGGTGTTGAATAACATATTATTTTATTTAGATTAAGAATAGGCCCGGCAATTCATTGCCGGGCCTATTTCTTTAAATAGTGATTCACGATTCTTTTTGACAATCGTAAGGAGCGAGAGTAAAATTAGGTATTAGGTTGATTATAATAAATAAGGAGAAAAACATGAAGAAAATAAGTTTTATAGCGTACATTCTTTTTATCATTTTATCGGCATATGCAGGTTTCACCTTGCAAGCAATCGAAGGTGCTGAGAGCTTAACGCTGACAACTTATTATCCTGCTCCTTTTGGAACTTATAAGGCGCTGAGGCTGTTCCCCGGAGCAACCCTTGGGGGTGCAGAGTGTAATGCAGATACTGAAGGGTTAATGTATTATGACGAAACCGGTACACAGGTAATGTTGTGTCGTGATACCGGGGCAGGTGTGTTTGCTTGGACACCATTTGGTGGTGGTTTATGGGAAATTTCTCCTGATGAAAATCAGATATATCCTATTGGCTGGGATGTTCCGCAGGTGGTAGGCGTAGGAACCGATAGCCCAATTGTTTCCGGATATGAAGATAGAGGGACACTCTTTCATGTCAAAAATGGTAGTGTACTTTTTCAGGGCGAACCTGGCTCAACAGTAGGGCTTGCACCCATGGAAGGTCCAGGAAGCCGGTTGATGTGGATGCCTGGAAAAAAAGGCGCTTTTAGAGCCGGCCATCTCACTGTAACTAACCACGATAATTGGGATGATGATACTATCGGCGAGACTTCTATAGCATTAGGCGGTGGTCCAGTGGCAAGCGGGGAATATAGCGTTGCTATCGGGCACGGGGTATTTGCAACAGGCGATAACAGTATTGCTATCGGATCAAGCCAAAGTACGCGAGCCGATTGCCAACAATGTTTAGCAATCGGGCACTCAATAACGAATGCGATTGATCGATCTTTGATGATAGGCTTTGGTGGTACACCGGATATTTTTGTCAGTAGTGGGAAGGTAGGTATAAATAGAATAGTTGCCGCAAGTGGTAATGCATTGGAAGTTGAAGGACAGGCATCAAATACTGCTGGAGGGGTATGGCTTGTAAATTCTGACAGTGCAATAAAAACTGATATCCATAATTTAGATAATGCTTCAGAAACTATAAACCAGCTAAGACCGGTTAGCTTTCGCTATATTAAAGAATATGCTGCGCAACATAAATCAATAAAAGATCATGACTATTATAATTTTATAGCACAGGATTTTCAGAAGATTTTCCCTGATAATGTCAAGGAAGGCTCAGATGGGTATCTGCAGATAGATACTCATCCGGTTACCCCGTATTTAGTTGCTGCGTTTCAAGAATTAAGCAGTAAAGTTGAAAAACTGGCACAGGAGAACAAACAACTGAAGGATATGATTAGTGCTCTGTCATTACAAAAGTAGATTAGAATTTACAGAAAGAAAAGAAGGAGGGAGAAATGCAAGATTCAATATTTATTGCCAGGATTATTGGCCCGGTTTTAGTAACTGTTGCTTTAGGTCTTATGGTAAACCGTAAAACTTACCAGGCAGTTATGAGTGAATATTTTGAGAATGCGGCTTTAGTCTATTTTGGAGGACTAATTTCATTGGTTATCGGTATTCTTGTAATGTTAAATCATAATATTTGGGTTTCTCAGTGGCCGGTTATCATTACTGTTTTTGGCTGGATGGGGTTTGTTAAGGGAGTATTTCTTATTATTTCTCCTAATTCAATGGTTAAATTGACTGAGGCTTATGCAAAGAATACAACTTTACTAGTTATTCATTCTATTTTGATACTTGCCCTGGGAATATTTTTAACAGCTAAGGGATATTTTATCGTATAAACTTTATAATGCAGAAAGAAAGCGCACAAGATAAAAAAAGATTGCAGTGGCTGACTCCGTCAGCCACTGTTTTAGTTGTAGCAAACTTAATTCCTCTTTACGGTGTATTGTTTTTAGGCTGGTCAGTTTTTTCAATTATTTTTCTTTTTTGGTTTGAGAATGTCATTGTTGGATTCTTTAATGTATTACGTTTAGCTACAGTTAGAGTTGATCAGCCGTTAAAGAACTTGGCCAAACTATTTTTTATCCCGTTTTTTACAGTTCATTACGGGATGTTTACTGCAGTACACGGGATTTTTGTTGTTGCACTTTTTGGTAGAGATGTTATAGATTCATCCTCGATGTCTTCACTTAATATCGAAATCTTAAGCACAATATTTAAAGAAAATTATTTACTTTTGGCTGCTGAGTTTCTTTTTATTAGTCATGCGTTTTCTTTCTTTTATAATTATCTTCATAAAGGGGAATATCGTCGTAGCTCTTTAGAGAAGCTCATGGGTCAGCCGTATAAAAGGATTGTGGTTTTACATCTGGCGATTATTTTTGGTGGATTTTTACTTATGGCACTTAAAGCCCCAATTGCAGGACTTATTCTGTTTATAGTCTTAAAGATATTTATGGATGTTCTTTCACACCTTAAGGAACATCGACAGGTGGCAGATAAAAAGGAGAATGTATGAAATATTCAAAAGTTGTTTTTATGCTTTTATGTTTTGTTTTGTGTTTTGGTGTTTTAGTATCAGCAGAATCAATGCCGGGTTATTCTGGTGGGGGATTTGGAGATTCACCAAGCAAAGTTATACCTAAATCAATAAAAGGTGCAAAGGTAGTGCCGGGGCCGTTTCAGGTTCAAAAAGTTGAGTTTAGCACGGTTAATTTGAATAATCAAACTCGTCTGGCCGCTGCAGTCATTTTCAATAAAAATGTAGATGCGTCAACTGTCCAGCAAAACGTAAACATAAGATTGCTTAAGAAAGACGAAAACAATTTTTGGCGGGATGCCTCAACTCAAAATAACAACGTAAATATAAGGCCAAATTTCATCACTTGGGTAAGCGGCGCATCGCTAGAAAGCGGTGTATATAAAATGCATCTGAGGGGAACAATAAAAAGCGCTGGCGGAATATCCCTTGATTGTGATGGTGATGGTAAAGGCGAAGGAGGATATCCTCCGCCATATGAGTCACAACTGTATCAGTCGAATGTTATTGAGCTAGAGGAAGCGGATCCGGGCAGGCTGGAAGGTATAATTGGAGATTTCCGTTAAGAAAACTCAAAAAAGAATAGGAGCAGGAAATCATGATTAAAAAGATTGCTATTAGAATTATTTTTGTTTTATTATTTTTATTTGCCCTGCCTATTTTTCAGGGCACTTTTTTTGATATTAATTATTTTACAGGAGAAGGCTTTTGCCAACCTAAAACAGCAAGTGAAAAGTGCCCAGATAATTATGTGCCTGGTACCTGTTCGCCGAATCCTTGCAAGGAGCTTGAGAGCTGTAGTACAAGAGCATCGCATCCGCAATGTCATATGTGTACTGGTCAGGGTTGTCCTGCTAGTTATTCTAAGGGTAGGTGTACCTCTGATTCATGCAGCGAGAATGAAGTCTGCCAGCCGGATAATAGCAGGAAATGCCATAGATGTATGCCTAAGCCAGATTGGGAAGATTGCCCGGATGGTTATGCGCCCGGGACATGTTCGCCTAATCCTTGT
Organism: uncultured Planctomycetia bacterium; assembly: GCA_964406665.1. GTDB lineage: Bacteria > Omnitrophota > Gorgyraeia > VGKH01 > JBHPFN01 > CAYOSQ01. The sequence goes on from CAYOSQ010000003.1 coordinate 155,289, forward strand.
CAACAGTACGCAAGTTGTGGCACAAGAGCATCACACCCGTTGTGCCATATGTGTACAGGTCAGGGATGTCCTACGGGGTATTCCAAGGGAAGATGTACATCTGAATCATGCAGTGAAGGCGAAACCTGTCAAGCAGATAAAAGCGGTAAGTGTCATAGATGTAGGCCTAAGCCAGGCTGGGAAAATTGCCCGGATGGTTATGCGCCCGGGACATGTTCGCCTAATCCTTGTCAACAGTACGCAAGTTGTAGCACAAGAGCATCACATCCGTTGTGCCATATGTGTACAGGTCAAGGTTGTCCTGATGGTTTTCAAAAAGGGAGTTGTACATCTCAAACATGCAGCGAAGATGAAACCTGTCAATCTGATAAGAGTGGAAAATGTTATAGATGCATGCCTAAACCAGAGAAGGAAAAATGCCCGGATGGATATGTACCGGGGACATGCTCGCCTAATCCCTGTGAGTTAGGAGATAGCTGCAGCACCAGAGCATCACATCCGCTGTGCCATAAATGTAACTCTCGCTGTCCGGATGGATATTCGCTTGGGAAATGTTCGCCCAATCCCTGCGAGCGAGGTCAAAGTTGCAGTACATTAGCTAAGTATCCATGTTATATGTGTAGAAATGCGATGGCCGTACAGGATGATGGGTTAAAGGTACAAAAGGCGCTTGGTGTGTTTGAAAAACGAGATAAAAAAAGAATAATCGTACCGGTTCCAGGCTATCAACATCAGACTCAAGGAGAAGAGTCTATGATTCCTGGCGTTACCACAACACCTAAGGCAGAAGACAAGCCGACTTGTCCAAGCTCTTCTCATTGAGTTTCTGCCCGCAGATTTTTAAACTAGGGCGGACTGGAATTTCACTCGAGGTAATCTAGGGCGAAATTCCTGGGACATGCATTATTTGAAAAGGGGAAGGCTTGTGAAGCGGAAGGGAATGAGGTATATATGACGATAAAACTAATACTTATTTTACTATGTTGTATGTTAATAGGCTGCGTGAGTTTTTGTTTTGCTGAAACCACGGAAGAAATTGAAGAATATTTTCAGCAAGGCTTACAATTAGGTCAATCGGGAATGTTGGATGCGGCAATACAGGAATTTAAGAAAGTTGTCTCAGTTGATCCGGCCAATTTAGATTTTACTTACTATTTTCAAACATATAGTGAATCATATTATAACATTGGGCTGCTTTATGCAAAAAAAGAGCAGTGGGAGGATTCTATAGTTGCCTACGAAAAGGCGCTTAAGATTCATCCCCAGCATAAGAGAGCTCTTTATTATCTTTCATTTTCTTATATGGCTTCAGGTGAAATCGCAAAGGCATTGGATTATTATGATAAAGCTAAGGCTTCAGGATTCCTAGAGGGCGCTGCAGGGGCAGATTTTGTTGGTGAGCATCTTAAAAATTATACAAAAAGAGAATTTGATATTGAGTATAAACCTCTTTTAAATGACGAGGATGATAAGATTACTATTAGAATTAAAGGTAATCCTATTGGGGATAATGAATTGATTAAAGATACTATTACAGGTCTTGAGAAGCAGGAATTAATTAATAGAAGAAGCCTGTTTATTTTCGCAGAAGTGGAATTTATTCGATTCAAAGAAAATGGAACTATTGCCGTAGAGAAATGGTCTGTAACCGGGAAAGAAGGATTAAAAGAGTATTGGGTTAGCTCTGATTCTACGCCGCCGGAAGGTTTTCCATTTAAAATTATGGTAAAAGTTTCAGAACATGAGCTGTAAGTGCTTTATGTAATGGTAAAACGTTAAGTAAAGAGTTTAGGATTTAGGATTTTTAGAATCTGATGGGGAAGTTTACTTCGAGAGTAAAGTCTGGCGCGTCTTCGGTAAGTCCGTAACCCGCAGTAATCTGCAAAGGTATTTTTCGATTAATCAGCCAAGAAACTCCGGTTTTAAAATTCGCTACATTAGTAAATGAGCCAGCGACCATATTATCATCCACTTCCATCTTTTGAGTAACATGTTGCTCTAACCCAAAATTAAGACTCAGTTGATAATTTAAGGAAAACGCAAGGCCCAAACCATAGCTAATGGTATCTCCTGGGTTGACCTTGCCGTAATCATTGATATCTCTGGGAATATTCCAGGTATAGCCTAAGTTACCAAAAAGGATTGCAGGGTCAGCCGATTTTACCCAGGTTAGCCCTGCCTTGGTTGCCCAGTGTCCGGTTCCAACTCCGATAGATTCTCCGTAAGGTGATTCTCCGGTGTCTGACTTTACAGTCAATCCCGCGATCAAATCAGGCTTGCCGCCTTCCTCATGCATAAACTGATAAAATAGACCGGTTTCGATATCGCCTAGGCCACCTTTAGAGCGCGATGATTCGGAGCCGTCCGATGATGTAACGCGTTCGTGTTGTCCTCTTAAGGGAACCCTCAAGTCCCATTGAAGATTGTCGGTTAATCCATAATGAGAGGTAAATGTTTGAATAAAGATATCCCTTTTAACTGTCTCTGAGGATATTTCTCCAATAACCAGGACCGGTAAGATAGTAACTCCTTGGATAGAAATGTTGTTTGCTGAGAGGTGGGCATAAGTAAATTCAGAGTCAATTTTCCAATTTCCTTTGGGAAGCAGAACGCCACCGGTTCTAAACAGGGTTCTTTGTATAGTAACTTCTTTCTTGACTAAAGATTCAGGATCACCGGTAAACTCTGGTGCTGCGTCAGGATCGATATCTTCATCTCCCGGACCAGCGGCAACAATATTCTCAGCTTCACTGTCTTTAAGTTTTATTGGTTGATCTAATGTTTTTACGTATTCGCTAGCTACGGGTTCAGGTGATTTTGCACTTGCAGCGATATTTACTGACTCTACAGCAGAAATCTTCGGCGGCACTTTGGCTAAGGCAGATTCTTCGGTAATTAAAGTGAAATCATCACTGATAGACTCATTACCAAAAATATCTACACTGATTACACGGTAGTGAATAGTAGTTGTAGCAGGTAAGTTATTAATTACAATGGTATGTCTAGTAACTAAGGCTGGATCTTCAGCGGTTTTGCTTCCAAAGGTGGTATCGCTTCCGTATTCGACTTGTGAAGTGGAAGGTTTATCTGTTTCCCAAACAATAGTTGCAGAATAGGTTTCCGGTTGAGCCTGCGCTGTTTGATCTTCTGAGGCTATGGTTACTTTTGCGCTTAAACAAATGAGAGCTACTAAAATTATACAGCTGAGTTTTTTCATGGTTCTACTATTGTAGGATAACATATCCGTAAAATCAACTTAAAAATTATGTCGTAAAGGGAGAATTAGAATTCCCCGGATTTGTAAATAATGCCCATCGAACGTATTCCGAGGAGTCGTTTGACCATTGTTGGATCGGAGAAGATTGCTTTTTCTTCTTCGCTAAGCTGAAGAGGAGAGTTTTCATTAACTACGACGTCTGACTTTGCAAGTACCAAGCCAACCCCGTCTTGCCAAACTTTTAAGAAGCGATCAATCTTCATAGTCATATTACCCATTGAGGGATCAGCCAAGAAAACGCGGCCTCCTTTTGCACCGCGGAAGATAACAAAATGAGCGTAATCCGTTATATTAACCGGTATAAGTACAGGTTTATCAAGGTTAGTGAGAAATTCAAAATCCATCCTGTAGCCTATTACATCATATCCTTTGTATTTGGCAAAATTCTTCAGATCTAATAGAGAAAAGCCTTTGCGTTGTCTTAGTTTCTTCAGATCACTGGCAAGGACCAAAGACTTGATGATTTCTTCTTCGCTGATATCATCCTGGAAATAAAAGCTTAGGAGTGTTGCCAGAGATGCCGGCCCGCAAGAATAATCAAACGATTGTTTAACTACATTTTCTTCACGTATATCTTTGAGCGATTTGACTTCTTTATTAATGCCGGGTCCGAAGTTAACTGAGAGTGCTTCTGTGCTGGTGCAAAGACCGCATAGTGCAAACGCAAAAACAGAAAGGATAATAGTAATTTGTTTCATTATAGGTTATTTATGATATTAGAAATGTTTATGTTTTCTATGTTAACTCCACTTAAGGAGTTTAATGAACTTCCAATGACTGATAAAATTGTGATGTTATTCTGTATAATTCCGATTGAGTTTGTCACTGATTCGGCATTGATGGTGATGTTTAGATTGCCTTTATTAAGTACAAAACTACCAACCTGCGCACCTCCGTCTACACCGTTTACGTTATTGATAACCGTGGCTTCGTTGGTGTTGCTTATTGTGACGTTATCGATTATCCCATTGCGTGCAATAGCAATTGCTATATTGTTCTGAGCAACTAAAGCAGCATTGCCTAAATTAAATACCTCTGCAATGTTCGAATTGATGATTGAGCTATTAAGTACACTTCCTTCCAGTGCAACGAGTGCTGCAATATTGTACTGTGAGGCTACTGAAGAGTTGGAAGCACTCACTAGTCCTGAGAAGAAATTAAGGCCTCCAGAAAAAAGTGAGGTTTGGGTGATATTAGCCCCTGCGTCTGTTGAACCATTACTCAAGTTGGTAATATCGGCGTAGTTGGAATTTTCAATGCTTACACCATCAACATCGCCATTTCTGGCAAAGCCCACTGCAATATTTCCCTGTCCAACGATACTGGAATTTCCAACATTAAATACCTCAGCAAAATTAGAATTAACAATAGAGCTGTTAAGTAATCCGCCATTGAGAACAAGGAGGGCACCAATATTACCTTGGGATACAACAGTGGATGCACCTGAGGAGATGGTGTTAATAGATATATTTAGTCCACCTAATCCTTGGGCAGATATTTCATCTAGCTCTTGATCAGAAAGAATAACCGCATGACCTCTTTGATCTGCGTATGAAATTGGAACACAGCTAAAGGTAAAAATAATAACTAAGATGAGTGAAAATATTCGCATTCGTTTCCTATGTATAACTTTTTTTGATAGTTTCTACTTAAATTTTTATTTTTTTTCGTGGGTTAAAGGAGGGGACATGCAAGAGGCGTCCCCTCCCGTATGTTAATCCTAATGAATTAAAGCTGATCTATTATGTATAGAGCAGCATCATTAGAGATATTTCCCACAACTGCACAATTGCTGTTTGTAACCGAAGAGTCACCAACTCCGTTAGAACCAACAATTGCTCCAATGTTGCTCTGTGCTGCAACCGCTGATTTAGATAATCCTAAATCATTGATTGAACCACCATCTTCGCCAACTTCAATACCTACTGTTTCTACGTCAGCATAACCTTCGCCCCATTTTTCATAGACGTTGATTACGAGAGCTCCATTGTTATTTTCAACTGAAGAGCTTGTTACATCGCCACCTAAAGAAGCGATTGCTCCAATATTGCTCTGTGCTGCTGCAGCGGAATTTCCATCGATATTTGCTACGAGTGCCATGTTGTTGTTAATAACTTCAGTAGACCAGATGGGTCCTCCAGCAGCAATCGCACCTATATTGCTTTGAGTAACTATTGCTGAGTTACCAGCGTCGACATCGTTAAGATTGACGTCAATAGCTCCTGCAGTAATTCCAGCGAGTTCAGCATCTGTCATTACTGTTTCTGCAAATACAGGTACGCACAGCGCTACTACAACCAATGCGAGTAATAATGATTTCATGTATTTCACCTCCCTTCAAAGAATTTTAAAAGGTTATTTTTTATTACTTTATTATTTGTAAAGGGTTTTGTTTCAGATAAAAAAGGTAAGACTTCGTGGCAAGATGAAACTAAAACTGTAGTTTTCTTAATTCGCATACTGATTCTTTTAAATTGTTTAGGTTGGGTTGCTACTTTTTAAAACATTTTAACTAATCAGGTGTAACAAAGTAAAGACATTTTAGCAAAAATGAACAAGAATAGTCAATGGACAAATTTGCTTTTAATTTGTACTTTTTTGCTCAAGGGGGGATAGTTTCTAGTGGCTTGGAGAAGCAAAGACCTAATTCATAAGAAGAGAGTACCTTGTTCCATTTTGACCAAACAACATGCGCATTCATTGTTTCATTTTGATTTTGTGATTTAATAGCGAGAGGCGTTCCCGGTGTAAGTGGCCTACTGCGGAAAGTATGTTTGTGATTATTTTGATGGTTGTTACCGTTACGCAAAGAGCATGAATCATTGAAGAACCAAAAGCGGCATTTGCTGCACTGTTGGCATTGCCATCCCTTTGGCCAAAGTATCATCATCCCACCTTGGCTTAAGTTGCGCGTGGTAACGGGGACATCGTTAGGGATCTTTTTCTTTCTTGGTGTTATCAAGTTGGCAGAGAGGTTTACTTTTCTTGTCAGACGTTTAAATTCTCTTCTCTCGATTTTAGGCTTCATAACTTTACATCAAATCTTTTTTGTTTTTTAAATAATCAAAGAATGAATTAGCATTCTTTTTTGAAATACAGTGTTTTTGTCTAAAATGTGTAGGTGAAATCTTCAACTTCTTTTTAAATACCCTAGAGAAGTATGCTGGGTCTTGATATCCGGTTGCACTGGCAATTTGAGCAATGCTAAGTTTTAGATTCTTAAGCAGCCGAATACTTTTTTCCAAGCGAATTCTGGTTAAGTAATCCTTGAAATTTTCCTTAGCATATTTTTTGAGCAAGTGGCTTAAGTAATGATATCCGATATTATTCTCTTGAGCCACCTCTTTAAGTGTAAGCGAGCTTTGATAATAGTGGTTTTGAATATAAAGAATAGATCTTTTCAGTATCTCTTGCGAATGGGTAAGGCCGCTTGGTGAAAAATCTAAGTGAGTGATGGGCAAATCAAGGTGGGAGAGAGCATTGGTAAATTCATATATGTGATTAGAAATCTCAGAGAACGACTTTTTTAACTGTGTTTTGTTGTCTTTTATTTTAATAAAAAGTAGTCGTGCAAGTTTATTATTATAATATATAGGAATAAAAACGATTCTTTGCTTGATTGGGCAAGGGTAAATATGAAATTTTCCATTGTTGCCTATTTCGCAGGGAGTGATTGCGCACTGCAATTTATTTAAACGGCATTTTTTTAGGCAGGGGAGCTTTTTCGAGCTTGTTGGATTAGCAATATCAAGAAATTTAACTTCAAACCCGCTACACTCTTGAAAAGATTGTTTCCAACTATTAATTAAAGCGAGGGGGGCAACGTGTTTCATCGGTAAATTATTATTATACTCAGGCAGAAAAAAATACAAGCTAAAATTTTAGGTGCTTCCCAGACTAGATGGTCAAAATAAGAAGGGTAAAGATGCCTAGTTTTCTTTTCTATGGTATAATCGCCCACGTAAATATTGCTTCACTTTATCTTTATTTATTCTATAATAAATGTGTTGCTGATTTGAAAGATTTGAAATGGTATCCTTAGGCTTACATATTAAAAAAGGAAAGAAATGAAAAAGAAAGTAACAGGGTTGATGATAGTTTTGTTATGTTTGGCTTTTGCAGCACCTCTATTTGCTAATGAGCCGACATCAATTTCTATTATAGAGTTGATTTCAAACCCTGAAAAACATCACGGTAAGTTTATAAGGATTCTTGGTTATGTAGAGCTAGAATTTGAAGGTACGGCAATATATTTGTCAAAAGAAGGCGCTAATAAAAATCTAAATAAAAATGGCTTATGGCTTACGTTATCTTACTTTCCAGATTATAAAGATCTTGATGGGAAATTATGCTTAATTGAAGGAATTTTTAATTCAAAACATAAAGGACATTTTGGTCTCTGGAGCGGTTCCGTTGAAGATATTACTAGATTCGAACTTTGGGAGGAGCAGCCCAGCGGTGCTGAAAATGATCCAGGGTATTACGACGATCTAGCTCAGGTCTGCAGAGATAAACAAAGTGTAAGTTGCTGTATGGCGTCAGTAAACAGAATGAAAGAAGATGGCCTCAAACTTGCGTCTGAAGATGGTAGCTGTCCGGAAGGGTTTGTGCGAAATATGATGAGGTGCATTGATAGTTTTAGGTGGTGCCAGCCAGTAGAATCTAAAACTGGTTTTAAGAAGGATTAAAGTGAAAAAAATTAAATTATTTGCAAAGACAGTATTAGTAATAAATTTAGTAAATTTTTTCTGTACTTTTTCGTTTAGAATAAATAGTTTTGTGAGACAGTTTACAAGGTGGGTAGAAATGGGCCATAGTAATTATTTAGGTAAAGATCAATCTTTCTTCGGTCTCATTATCCAAGAGTTTCTTATGTATGCTCTTTGCGTACTTCCATTTATCATTATTATATTTCTTGTATCCGTAGCTACAATCAAGAATTTGGAGCGCTTCAGAGGTGTTAAAAAAGGAATTCTGCTAGGTTCTCTTATTGGTGGGGGATTTTCTTCTGTAATAATCGCCTTGTCTACAATCCCGCGCTTTTTTCATATAATGCATGATGGAACAGCCGAGTGGATGTTTTCATTGTTGACCGTATTTTGGCTTGGATATCCTTCAATTATCATAGGAATCGGCCTAGGTGCGTTGGTAGCTATAATAAGGAAAGATAAGACTTAGCCCGCTGAAAGGCTTGCGAAAAAAACAATATGTTTCTAAGTAGTGCTGAGAGAATCGAAGTGCGGGCTAGCACCGAGAGTAACGAGGTGTACGCAAGAAATTAATTAGAGAGGCATAGAATCTTAAAATGAAAATTTTAGGTTTGGCAGTTGGTTTATTAATTTTGGTTTGTGGTTGTGCTGATTCAAACGCAACCAAACATAGGTTCTCTTCAGATGAACCGATATTTTCTCGGGCTAGAAAAAACATGGTCGATACTCAGATAAAATCCCGCGAGGTTAAGGACAGACGGGTAATTCGGGCAATGCTTAAGGTGAAAAGGCATATTTTTGTTCCGGCGCGTATTAGGAATTTTTCTTATGCTGATCGGCCGTTGCCCATTGGTGAAGACCAGACGATTTCTCAACCCTATATTGTTGCTCTTATGAGCGAACTATTAAATTTAGAAGGCGATGAGAAAGTTTTAGAGATTGGAACCGGCTCTGGCTATCAAGCAGCTATATTAGGTGAATTGGCAGATGAAGTTTATACAATTGAGATTTTAGAGCCTTTAGCCATTCGAGCAGAAAGTACTTTAGAGTATTTAGGGTATAAAAATATCACGGTTAAATTCGGTGATGGATATCTTGGCTGGCCAGAGCACGCACCTTTTGATGCGATTATTGTTACCTGTGCACCGCCAGAAATCCCCCAGCCTTTGATTGATCAGCTAGCCGAAGGTGGTAGAATGGTTATACCAGTTGGGGTACGCTGGCAGGAATTGAAGGTATTGGAAAAAGTTGATGGCCAGATAAAGACTAGTAGCAGCATCCCAGTCAGATTTGTTCCTATGATAAAAAGCTTAGACCGTTGAAAACGGTCTAGCACCGAGCTTCAGCGAGGTGTGCGGTTTGTGCCGATGGTTAGGGAAGATATTAAGAAGCAGTAGATTTTTCTATTTAGCATAACAAATTTACACTACATTCCTGTGTTTATGCTATAATGTAGTGTAAAAGGAACATGCGGCCATGAAAATATTAAAAGGAATCTTATCGGAAAGTAAAGAATACTACCTTAGATTAAAAAGGCAGATAGAAAGAAAGATTGCTGAACTTGCCAAAGGAAGTATTAAAGAAAGAAAAATCTCCGGTAGGAAGTATTACTATTTGCAAAGACGAGAAGGCAATAAGATTGTGCATAAATATCTGGGTAGATGCAAGCCCGAAGACCTTTCAAAGCAGATACGAAGAAGAAGAGAATTAAAAAATGAGCTAAAAAAAGTTAACGAAGCTTTAAAAATACTAAAGAGGTCTGAGGGAAGAAGGAAATGATTAAAATTATTACGGACATTCTAAATGTCTTTGCTCAAAATAATCTTTTTGATGAGGGTGTTGAACTTATCGGAAGTTGGTGTTTTAAATTGTATCAAAAACATTTGGGAGCTAAGAATTTTCCTTTAAGAACTCAGGATATTGATTTTCTTATTCCCAGCCCTTATCTTGGAAGAGAGCATCCGGATTTTGTGAATCAACTAGAGCAGCTAGGGTTCAATTACAATTTCAAGAGAGACGGATCGCTATATCTATGGAATGCGGAATTAAAAATAGAATTCATAACTCCAGAGAAGGGCTGTGGCGTGGATGGTTCTCTAAAAATCAAAAAGCTTGGACTAAATGCCATACCACTGCGATACGTCGGGTTATTGTTGGATAGCCCCATTACTATTGTTGAAAATGGTATTAAGGTCAGACTTCCTAATCCTGCTCATTTTTGCCTACATAAGCTTATTATTGCCAGTCAGAGACGTAAAATTGATAAGAGTTTGAAAGATTTACAGCAAGCAATTTGTACTTCTGTAATTGTTAATAGCGAAGAAATTCAGAAAATATTTGAATCTTTACCGAAGAAGTGGCAAGGTGCTATTGTCCGGATGCTTGAAAAGGCTAAGGTGGCATTGCCGTTATTAATTGAAGATATAGAGAAGCTTGAACATACACTACAAAATGTCAAGAAAAAGAAGATGTAGTGTAAAGATAAAGACCAGTACCAGCATCCCTGTTAGGTTTGTTCCTATGGTGCAAAAGGAGTTAAAATGAAAAAAATAATACTTGTTTTGGTTTGCTTGGGATTCGTTGGATGTGCGACGATTAGTTTTGCTCAAGATGCTGATGTTAAATTAATCACAAAAGATGATGCTATTCGTATTGCTAAAGAATTCTGGAGTAAACAAGGTTTAAAGATCTTGAGAATATCAGCACGTGAAGATAAAGGTGGATGGATGATTTATGCAGAAACCTTTATAGAAGAACAACCCAATATTAAAGGTGAAATAATGGTAGGTGAGGTTATTTTGGCTCTAAGGCTTGACGAGAATGGAAATTGGATAAATGATGGACGCCAACTAAAAAAAAGTTTTACTAATCGTGAATGGATGGTTTGGCAAGATGTGGAATAATAGGGGGTTATGGAAATGAATAAAAAACAACTGAGAGTTATTATTGCCATGGGGATTTTAGAAATTCTCATTTTTTATATTCAAACATTTCATGTCGCTTTATTGTGTGATAATTTCTTTCAATGCTATAGAGATATTTTACCTGGAGCAATAATAATCTTAGTTATCGGTAGCTTCTCAATCTATATCTTCAGAGACAGAAAGAATAAGGAGTCCTAAAGTGAAAAAACTATTCATCATCTTTATGTGTGTGATGCAGCGAGGGAATAGATTATTTCCGAGTAGTACTGCCTATGCAAAGCAATGCAAAATAGCATTTGTTGTTTTGCTTTGCTCAGTGTTGGTTGGATATACGAGTTTTTGTTTTGCTCAAGATGCTGTAGATGAAGAAGAATATCTATATTCTGCATCGATTCGTGAGTTTGGTGAAATTACCGTAACTGGAAAATATAAACGGAAAGAGTATTCTACTAGCGGAGTTCTCAATTTGTCAGAAGACAGTTTGAGAGAATGCAACACAATAGGTAAGTGTGGCAAAAACTTGCCTATTGTATTAGGTGCCTTTAAGGAAGCCAATCATATCAACGGAGATAATAGGGAAATATATGATGGAAAAATGGTAACAGTTAAAGGAAAGTTAAGATATTTCCCCCCTGATTGCGGGACTAACTTCACTGGAACATTCTTAGATGAGATTGAATCAATAGAAATCGTTGAAGATAAATAAATGCCTGAAAAAAGATACATAGGGAGATTTGAATTAAGACTAGCGACTAGCTTATGCTAGTCGCAGTACCGAAAGGATTGAGGTGAGGGTTGGATGAGAAAAATACTAACAGTTTGTTTATTACTATTATTTTGTTCAACAATTTTTGCACAAGCTGATAAGCCAGAAAAAGCCATTATATACTATGAGCAAAGAAGTCCTGGTGCTTCAGAAATACAAACAGATTTAATCATTTATTTTGACGGTGATAAGAAGGCGATGGAAACTTTCCGCTTAGGTTCAAAGCGAAGGTTGGATTTCTTTGATGGTAAAGATGGATATACTGTATTGTTTTCAAAGAATACTGCTAAAAAGATAAAACCCAGTCGCTTGCGGCTGATTTTCCCCCGAATGTATTTTTTGACAGAATCAGAAGCAGAATCACAATATGTTTTTGAAGGAACTAAGCAATGCTTAGATAAAGAGTGTAAGGTGTATAGCAAAGATATGGGAGAAAGCACATCAACACATTATTTTTGGAATGGTCTTATGCTTAAAAGAGAATGGAGAACCAACACTTCTTCTTTGCTTCAAGGGGATTTAAATACGGTAGCTACTAAAGTGGAAGTTAATGTTGAAATTCCCAAGGATAAATTTGAAATCCCTACAGGTTTTCAATTTATTCAGCAAGATTAAAGCTTGAATTAAAAAAAGGGAGCGATTTCAATGAAAGATGATAAACCACAAGAAGACCAAGGCAAAGAGAAAAATACTGTGATATTGCTTATCGCTATAGTTGCAATAGTTGTTATTAGTTGCATTATATCTTTAGCCTACTATCATCCAGATGAAGCTGGTTCTGTCTTTAAAGAACTTGGTTTTCCATCTGCAACTAAACACTCTCGTTAAGCTTAACTAAAATAAAGGAGCAGTTCAGCGGAAGCAGTCCCGAGAGGAGCGAGGGATAAATGAAAAAGATAATTATTTGGTTTTCAATTCTTGTTTTAATTATTGCGGCAGTTGCTTATCTTTTAATTCCAGATGAAAAGAGTGTTGCTTCTTTTGTAGGGTTGAAAGATTCAAATCTTTATCATCGATTTGAGTGTAGTTTATTAAATGATATAAAAGAAGAAGATAAAATTTGGTTTGATGCTACTATAACAAATGAAGATAGTAGATATAAAGGAAAGCAGTATTTTCCTTGTCAGGTTTGTATATTAAACATTGTGCAACAGTGAGATGTTAAGAGCTTAGCCCGTTGAAAACGGGCTAGCACCGAGTGACAGCGTAGCAGCCCTGGAGCGAAGCGGAAGGGAACGAGGTGAGCACCCATAAATGGGTGTTGGCTTCCGGTAAAGCGGAAGAGATTAAGGCTTAGCGCGTTGAAAGCTTACGAAGAAGCAGAATGCTTCTGAGCAGCACCGAAAGTATTGAGGTGTGAGCGCTAGCACCGAGTGTAACGAAGTGAAACGAGGTGAGGTTGCGATGAGTAAAGCTAGAAATAAGCCAAAGAGAGAAAAGAAAAAAGCGAAAAAGAAAAAAAGCTAGCGCCAACTTCCTTTGAATATTTATTTAGGATGGTTGGTGCAGCACCGAGCGCCAGCGTAGCAGCCCTGAAGTGAAACAAAGGGTAGCGAGGTGAAAGACGGTCCTATTTTTTTAAACTACGTAGTGACTACGTAGTTTAAAGGTACGCCGCTCGCTTAATACGAAAGGTTAGCCCCGCATAAAACGCGGGATTGATGATTCCACCACTACTCTAGATGGTGAAATCATCTAAAAGGATGAAATGAAAATCTTTTTGTTGATTGTATTTGTCTGCTCAATAGCAACTTCACTTTTTGCTCAAATCGATAATGCTGAAAAATTAGAGAAAATTGATGAATCATTACACAAAGTTCGTCTACCGTTAAAGGAACGAACAGAGCTTCTTTTTGAAAAATCAAAAAGATTATTAGATGAAGACAAAATACAAGAAGCAACAGTGGCTTTAATTGAAGCTGTAAGGCTTGATCCTGACAATGAAAAATATTTTAATCATTTGGTTAAATTATACAAAAGATATTGGAAACTTGAAGATTATAGCGGAAACGATAAGGAGTCAAAAACTCTAAGAAAAACCCAAAAAGAAATTGAAAGAATGATCAAGCTAAGAAAGAGATGGCAATGAAGAGATTACTAATTCTATCAGCAGTATTATTAGCAATTTTTATGTTTACCACCAATATCTTTGCGCAGGATGTAAGGATAATGAAGGTAAAGGGGGCTGTTAAAGTAAGAGAGGATGAGACTAAGCCTTGGAGAAAGGCAAAGAAAGGTGAAGTCTTGGATACAAATTATGAATTGATGACTAAAAAAAGAGCTGAGTGTAGTTTTAGATTTGGCGAAGATAAAGACACGGCAATGACTATTAAAGAAAACTCACAGATAAAATTTGCTGATGTGACAACTGGAAAATTACATCTTGCTAAGGGAAGAGTGTTTTCATTGATTGAAAAAGTAAAAAACCCAGAAAAGTTTGAGATACGTACCCCCACAGCAATTGCTGGAGCGCGTGGAACTGGTTGGACAATGGAGGCAGATGACCAAACAGCAGTGCGTTGTTTTGAAGGAGAAGTTTACGTTAAAGGCTTAGATGAGCAAGGTAATGTTGTCTCAGACACTGAAGTAATTGAGGGTTCTGGAAAAAAAGTATACAAAGGTGGAGAGGTCTCTGAAGAATTTAAGTTAACAGCCAAAGAGAAAAAAGAATGGAACAGTTTTAAGGATGTCATAAAAGATTTAATCGGTAAGCCCTTAGGCAAAGCAGGAAAGGCTTTAGGCGGTTTTTCAGATGGAGCGATAGAAGGCTACTTAGGAGATGTAGGCGAAAACCCGTTTAATAGATAATCAACATCCGCCAAATAAAATCAAACAATGAAATTATTTATCAGTGATTTACATTTAGGTGACGGTTCAAAAACAGATGATTTTCATCGTGATAAAGAGCTTCTGGAGTTCTTTGACTTTGCCGAAACGCAAGCGCAGGAATTAATCATCGTGGGGGATTTTTTGGAATTATGGCAGGCTGATCTGGACAGGGTTTTATTTGTGCACAGCAAAGTTATAAGCAAGTTTTTATCTTTAAGGAAAAAAAACAAGGTTACTTATGTAATAGGAAACCACGACTATATTCCTTTAGTAAAGTTTATCGATTCAGATGTGGGTATAACTTTAGACTACCGCGATAGCGAAAGCGGGATTGTGGCTGAACACGGAAACAAGTATGATATTTTCAATCGTTACAAAAATCCCTTAAGGTCAATAAAGTGGCCCATAGGTAAACATTTTACTGTGGTGGTAGGAGAATTAGAGAAATTTATTCATCCGGATGTTGATCAATGGGCAAAAAAGGCATTAGAATGTTTGGATGAATTTTCACAGGTTGCTGTTGGCATTCGAAATAAAGTCACTCCTACATCGAAAGAATATTTTGACCGGGGCGGTCATTTTGGCGAGTTTGAGCAGGCAGTAAAAAATCACTTACAGGAGAAAGCAAAGATAGTTATCTTCGGGCACACGCATAAACCAGGAATGAAAAAAATTGGTAACGGTATATATGCGAATTGTGGTAGCTGGGTGGACGGATCTATGCCAACTTATATTGCTTGTCATAAAGATAAAATCGAACTTAAAGAAGCGCTCAGCCATAATGTGATTGAGGAGCTGGCGCTGGATAGATAATTGGAGGTAGGAATTATTTATTATGAAAAAAAGATCAGTTAGTTTTTGGGTTTTGGTAGTCGCGGGGATAGTTTTGTTGATATTCTATATTTTAGGACAGACTGCCTCGCTTGTTAACTACGAATTCGCTGAAAGCTTGGGGCTTCAGGACCCACAAGAACAAGTTGGTGAGGTTGGCTTGAGTATAGCAAGAGGTTTTGCCGTGGGAGATACATTCGTTTATATTCCTTTTTTGGTTGCTGGCATTATCGGATTATTTAGAAGAAAACTTTATGGCATATATACAATGTTTGCTGCCTTGGCTATAACCTTATATTGGCCTATTGTTAATATTGTTTATATTATTGAGGCAAATAAAACAGCAAGTTTTAATGTGCCTGATTCTACAATGGCGTTTTATACAATAATACTTTGGCTTATTTTTAGTTATGCAGTTTGGGGAATCTGGTTTTTATATTCCTGTAGAGAAAAGTTAGTGGATTAACCTTTCCTTGACACATTCGACGACTCCGCAAAATGCGGTGTCGCTCTTCCCTCGCTTTGCTCGGGACTATTCGAGGAACACTGCACCTCGTTTCGCTTCGGTACTCTTCGAGGAGTCCTGAGAAGCGAAGGGAGTGAAGCGAATGTGTAGTGTTAACACTGACCCATTCGATAAACTCAGGGTTAGTCCTGAGTATGGTCGAAGGACTGAAGCATACCCCGTCGAGCAAAAATATACAGAAGACATTTTCCGATGTTTTCCTTCGGGGTATACAAATGTGTTGACTACGTAGTGACTACGTAGTTTAATAATACTATGAGAAAAGTAACTGAAGATGTACGAAAACTTACCCTTACCGGAAAAACCACCTATTATACGACTATCCCACAAGAAATGATTCGTGAGCTTGGGTGGAAAAAAGGTGAAAAAAAAGTTATTAAGCTTAGGGATAAGAAGATAGTAATTGAAGACTGGCGACCCTAGTTTGTAATCAGTCGTCTGTGCTACAACAGAGGTTGTGGCGCTGGAAGCCATAAATCTCGTGTGTCCACTCTAAAGTAGGAAACACCCTTCGCGTTAAATAAATAACGCTCCGGGTGCGATAAAACTCAGGAGTTTTATACGTGCAGATTCAACAAACAGACATAACATACCAGAAGCTACTTACAGATATCGCTAATATCTACGAACAGACAAAGCTTCAATCAATGCGCGAAGTTAACAAGCGAATGGTCCAGGCTTATTGGCAGATTGGCAAACGTATTATTGATGAAGAACAGAATTCTGCCCTTAGGGCTGGTTACGGCACAAGCCTGTTGAAGCGTCTATCTGAAGATTTAACCACACGTTACGGCAGAGGATTTTCCCCTTCTAACATTAATGATATGAGGCGTTTATATATTGAGAAGCCAATTTTACAGGCGCCTGGAAAATTGGGCTGGACCCACTACAGGACATTATTTACTATAAAGGAAAAGAACAAAAGAGACTTCTGGGAGCAGCAGGCTGAGAATTATAATCTAAGTAGCCGCGATCTACAAAAACAGATTAAGCGGGAGAAGGAAGTTGCTAAGGCGGAGCGAAAAAAAGAGCGGCCGAAGAAGATTATCCCTAAACTTTATGCTAACAGGGGTCAGCTTTATACATATAAATTGCTTAAGCCGGAATCAATGCACTTAAAGGATAAACATTTGCTGGTTGACTGCGGGTTCAATATCTGGCGAGATTTATTATTTGAAGGTGTTCAAGGTGCAGATGCAGGAGATATTGTTGTTTCAGCTAAGCAGGAGGGCAGTTATTGTTTTGAAAAGACTTCTATCGAAACAAAAACCCTTTATACATATAAAGCCCTGGTTGAAAGAATAGTTGATGCAGATACGCTTTGGGTGAATGTTGACTGCGGATTTAATACCTGGACCAGGCAAAAATTGAGATTGCGCGGGATTGACGCGCCGGAAATTTTAAATGAAGCAGGTCAGCAGGCAAAGGATTTTGTAGAGTCAGCATTAAGAGCCGTTGAATTTGTAATTATCAAAACCTACGGGGCTGATAAGTACGACAGATATCTGGTAGATATATTTTATCTGCCGGTTGAATATTCTGATATTGGACTGCATCTGGAAACAGACCCTTACAGGGTTTTGCAGCAGGGTAAGTTTCTTAATCAGGAACTTCTGGATTTAGGTTTGGCGAAGAAAGTATAAATTTTCCTAAGCCGCAAAAAGCGCGGTACAGATAATTTAATCATTTAGCGTAGTGATTAAATCAACAGTGGAGGTTTCCTTATGAACAAAAAACTTTTCTCAGCAATTATTGCTTGTGCAGTTATCATTGCCTCAGCTATTTGTTTGACCACAGGAATATTTTTCCCGGAAAATTCCGCAGCCCAAGGAGAGCTTAGAGAAGAGCTACTTGTTTGGAATTGCGTTAGGGCTTCTTGCCCCAAGCAACCCTGCGAATCTTATGATCCTTGCTGTGGCAATTGCTACTGCTCTGCAGGTTATTGGACTTTACAAGATTCTCTGCACATTTCTGCCGTATCGGAAACCGATTCTCTCCCTGAAGGAGTTGTGGATGGCTGTAGGAATCCGCTGTTTCATATTTGGGCAGAAGGCTATATTGACGACAGGTTATTTTATGTTCAGGATTGGGAAGAAGAATCAGTAGCAGAAGCTTATACCACTCCGGATTCAAGAATATTCAGATAATTTTTCTAAAGATTTAATGCCAACTCTAATTGACGACAAAATCTTAAAATCATTAAACCCACAGCAAGTTGACGCGGTAACACACGGCGACGGACCGCTTTTGATTATTGCCGGTGCAGGCACGGGAAAGACTGCAGTAATTACACGTCGTATTGCACATCTAATCGCTACAAAAAAAGCAACTACCAATGAAATCTTGGCGCTTACATTTACTGATAAAGCAGCCAGCGAAATGCAGGAGCGCGTTGATCTTTTGGTGCCCTACGGATATACGGATATCTGGGTTTCTACATTTCATGCATTCGGAGATAGAATTCTAAGAGAGCAGGCTTTAACAATAGGATTAAATCCTGATTTTAAGGTTTTAACGCGTCCGGAAACCAATGTACTTTTCCGTGAACATATCTTTGACTTCCCGCTTAATTTTTACAGGCCATTGGGAGACCCCACAAAATTTATAAACGCAATCATTACATTAATTAGTCGGGCCAAAGATGAAGATATTACCGCCGGGGAGTATTTAGCTTATGCTTTGGATTTACAAAACAGATTAAAGGATAACCCCCAAGATGAAGCCCTTAAAGAAGAAGCCTTGCTTCAGGAAGAGATTGCACATTGTTATGCAAAGTATCAGGAACTTCTAGCCAAAGAAGGCAAGGTTGATTTTGGTAATCAGTTTTATTTAACGCTGGAGCTTTTCAGGAAACACCCCAGTATCCTAAAAAAATATCAGGAGCAGTTTAAATATATCTTAGTAGATGAATTTCAGGATACTAACTACGCACAGTTTGAGCTGGTCAAACTTTTAGCCGGAAAACACAAAAATATTACAGTGGTCGCTGATGACGACCAATCAATTTATAAATGGAGAGGTGCGGCAATCAGTAATATTTTGAATTTTATGGAGGCCTACCCAAAGGCAAAAAAAATCAGCTTAACCCAAAACTACCGCTCGACCCAGAAAATTTTAGACAGCGCATATCAACTAATCCAAAACAATAATCCCGATCGCCTAGAAGTTCAGGCGGATATTGATAAACACCTTAAAGGGACTGATAAGAAGGGTAAGCCGGTTGAACATATTCTATTTGATACAATTTCTTCCGAGGCAGATTATGTAAGCGGGCTGATTAAGGAAAAAGTAGAGAAAGGTGAATACACTTACAGTGATTTTGCAATTTTAGTTAGATCAAATAATACTGCCGACCCATTTTTAAGATCTCTTAATATGAATGGTATTCCCTGGAGGTTTAGCGGTAACCAGGGGTTGTATACCAAAGATGAGGTAAGGTTGTGTATTACATTCTTAAAATTCATTGCCAATTTAATGGATTCTTTAAGCCTTTATTATTTGGCCAGCTCGGAAATTTATGTTACGCCAATTGCTGATTTAACTTTGTGTATGAATTATTCCAGCAGGAGAAATGTTAGCCTGTATTATGTTTTCAAAAACTTAGATAAAATTGAAGATTTAAAAGAAGTTTCCCAGGAGGCTAGGGCCACGATTGAGAAAATCCTCAAGGATATAAAAGAGTTTATCAATGCCTCACGCACTCATACTACAGGAAGACTGCTTTATAGGTTTTTAACTGAGACAGGATATATTGAGAGATTGGTGAAAAATCCCAGTATCAGCAATGAACGCAAGATTCGCAATATTGCCAAGTTTTTTGATATGGTACGCAATTTCGAAGTTGTTGCCAAGGAAGACCGCGTATTATATTTTGTTAATTACATTAATATGTTAATTGACGCCGGAGACGATCCGGCAACAGTTGAACCTGATATTGATATCCCGGCTGTTAATGTAACCACAATTCATAAAGCAAAGGGTTTGGAGTTTAATGTTGTTTTTTTGGTGAGCTTGATTACCGGCAGATTTCCTTCTCGACATAAGAGCGATCCTATTGAGCTTCCCGTGGAACTGATTAAAGATATTTTACCAACTGGGGATTTTCATATTCAGGAGGAAAGGCGTTTGTTTTATGTGGCAATGACTAGGGCAAAGAAAGAGCTTTATTTAACAGCTGCACGTGATTATGGATCTGTGCGCTTGAGAAAAGTAAGCCAGTTTGTTCTCGAGACAATGGGCACGAAAGAATCAACTGAGGCAAAAAAGTCAAAGGCGATTGAAGCAATACATAGACACGCTCCCAAGGTTCAGGCAGAAGAATTTCCTTTGGTAAGTACAGTTGCCGAAGATAAAGTACTTAACCTAAGCCATTATCAGGTAGACGACTATTTAACTTGTCCGCTAAAATATAAATACGTACACATCTTAAGAGTTCCTATATTGCAACACCACGTTGTTGCCTACGGCAAGGCCTTGCACGAAGCAGTGCAGCAATATTTTCAAAGTAAGCTTAATAAAAAAATAATATCTCAAGAGAGATTGGTTAAGGTTTTCCGAGATTCGCTTACGTCTGAAGGGTTTTTATCCAACGAACATTATGAAAAACGCGCCAGCGCCGGAGAAGCAGCGTTGGGTAGATTCTATCAGCAGGAGCAAAAACACGGAATTATCCCGCTGTTTGTAGAAAAAGAATTTTCTTTTACTTTAGGAAACGATAGAATGGTGGGCCGCTGGGACAGAGTTGATGAAAGAAACGGAAATATTGTTGTAGTAGATTTTAAATCTTCGGATATAAAGAAGCAAAAAGATGCTGATAAGCGGGCAAAGGACAGTTCTCAGCTGGCAATTTATTCCTTGGCATATAAGGAAGTTTTTGCTATAATGCCGCAAGTTGTAGAGTTACATTTCTTGGAGTCAGGTTTAGTGGGAAGTGCCCAAACTTCCGAGAAATATCTAAGTGCAGCAGTTGAGAAGATAAAAAAGGCTTCAATCGGTATAAGAAGCGCTGATTTTTCCGCAAGACCAACATTTATTGCTTGCAAAAATTGTGCATACAACCAGATTTGTCCTTCAGCTAATATTCAGAGGACATAATCCTAAACAATTTTGGGAAGTTGCGTAATTTCTTGACTAAACTCTTCTAGAGTGTATAATATTATTCTAGATTTCTACAATGACAACAACATCTTTAAGGAGGTGAATTAGCATTGGCTTTAGTGAAGGAAAGAAAACAGGAAATAATCGAAAAGTTTAAAGCACACGCCAAAGATACTGGTTCTGCCGCTGTTCAAATAGCAGTACTTACCGAGAGAATCAATTCTTTAACGGACCATTTTAAGGCCCATAAAAAGGACTTTAATTCCCGCATAGGGCTCTTACGTATGGTTGGCAAGCGTAGAAGGCTGCTTGGTTATTTAAAGAATGAAGACTCAAAGAAATACGAAGAACTGTTAGAGAAATTGCATCTTCGTAAATAATACCTATAACTCGGAGAATATATGAACTCAGGACAAGTTAGTATACAGTTTGGCAAGGAAAATTTAACTATTGAAACCGGCAAAGTAGCAAAACAGGCCGCAGGTGCAGTTACCGTTCAATGCGGTGAGACTATTGTGTTGGTTACGGCGTGTATGTCAAAAGAGCCAAAGAAGGGTTTAGATTTTTTGCCTTTGACTGTTGAATATAAAGAGAAGACTTACGCCGCAGGAAAAATCCCCGGAGGATTTTTCAAGCGCGAAGGTAGGCCTTCGGAAAAAGAGATTTTATCTGCACGAATAATTGACAGACCCATCCGCCCGCTTTTCCCCAAAGGGTTTTGTAATGAAATTCAGATAATGGCAATGGTATTATCTTCAGACGGAGCATATGATCCTGATATCTTAGCGGTTATCGGAACGTCTGCGGCATTATCAATTTCTAAGATTCCTTTCCAGGGACCGATTGGTGCCTGTAGAGTAGGAAGGATAGATAATGAGTTAGTGATTAATCCTAGCTACGAAGAAAGAGAAAAGAGTGATTTTGATTTGTTGGTTGTAGGTTCGAAAGACAGCATAACAATGCTTGAGGGTAATGCTAAGGAAGTTTCTGAAGAAGTTATCCAGGAAGCAATAGAGTTTGGACATAAACAGCTGCAGGCATCTATTGGGATTCAGGACGAACTGGTTAAGCAGTGCGGCGATAAAAAGGTGGATCCAGAATTAAAGACTATTGATCCGGAGTTATATTCTAAGGTAGAAGAGTTAGCCAATGAAAAGCTTCTTGAGGTTTGTAATTTAACCCAAAAGGAAGACCGAGAAGAAGCCGTAAATGTGCTAAGTAGTGAGATAACCGAGAAACTAATTCCAGCAAGCAGCGAAATAAATATTATTGATGCAGAAAAAATGGCCGGCGATATAAAAATCGCTTTGTCAGAAATAGAAAAAAAGATTATCAGAAAATTTATCTTGGAGCACAAGAAAAGAATTGATGGGCGTGGTTTTCAGGAAATCCGTCAGCTAACTAGCGAAGTAGGAATTCTTCCTCGTACACACGGCTCAGGGTTATTTACCCGAGGACAGACACAGAGCCTTTCTGTTGTAACTTTAGGTACACGACATGACGAGCAGATGATTGAATCTCTCGAGGGAGAAAGTTACAAAACATTTATGCTTCATTATAGTTTTCCACCGTTTAGTGTAGGGGAAACAAGGCCTATTCGAGGTCCGGGCAGGCGTGAGATCGGCCACGGTGCGCTTGCTGAGCGAGCTCTTAAAGCAGTCGTGCCTTCGAAAGAGGACTTCCCTTACACTATTCGGGTGGTGTCGGAAATATTAGAATCAAACGGATCATCGAGCATGGCAACAGTGTGTGCCTCTACTCTTTCTTTAATGGATGCGGGTGTGCCGATAACTTCGCCGGTAGCTGGAATGGCTATTGGTTTGGTTAAAGAGGGAGATGATTATGTTATTCTGACAGATATTGCCGGATTAGAAGATCATTTTGGCGATATGGATTTCAAGATTGCCGGCACAAAGAAAGGCATTACAGTAATTCAGCTGGATATGAAAGTTCAAGGATTAAGCAAAAAAATTCTAGCTTCTGCAATTGAAGAAGGCAAAAAGGCGAGATTGTCAGTTTTGGAAAATATGATTGCAGTTATTGATAAACCGCGTGAATCTATTTCTGTGCTGGCTCCCAGGATTACCAAGTTGATGATTTCTACTGAAAAGATCGGTGGACTTATTGGCCCGGGAGGAAAGACAATAAGAAAGATTATTGCAGATACCGGAGTTACGATTGATATAGAAGACGACGGTACTGTTTTAGTGGCCTCTAATGATTCAGTTGCCTCGGATAAAGCTTTGGAGATAATCCGCAGCCTCACAGAAGATGTTGAGGTGGGCAGGGTTTATAAAGGTGTGGTAAAGCGCATAACTAACTTTGGCGCATTTTGCGAGATCGCACCAAATAAAGAAGGATTGGTTCATGTCTCGGAATTATCGAATAAATACGTTAAATCACCACAGGATGTAGTTAGTGTTGGTGATGAAGTAGATGTAAAAGTTATCGGTATTGACGAGATGAACAGGATAAAACTAAGTAAAAAACAAGTAGAGAGCGATTCAGATTAGGTTGAATGAAGAGAGAACACATAAACGAAATAAAAGCAATAATACTTTTTGCAATTGCTGTTCTTATCTTTGCTAGTCTAATTTCTTACGACAGCTTTGATCTTCCCTTTCGTACCTCAACTCCCAATGTTCCCTTAAATAATTATTGTAGATTGTTCGGTGCTTATTTGTCCGAAGGTCTATTTTTTGTCGGCGGCTGGGCTTCTTATCTGGCCGTTTTTTTGTTGTTATTCTGGGCTAGAAATAAATTCTTGTCCCGTGAGACCGGATACAGGTTGCCGAAGATTCTAAGCATCGGTGTTTTGTATATGGTTTTGGCCGGCTTCTTTGCGATGTTTTATCATCCTGAAAATTCTGTAAGGTTTATCCGCGGAGGTGTGGTTGGGCTTACCTTTGCTGATTTTCTGCTTAGGTATTTTGGAAGGTTTGGCTCATATTTGATTTTGTTGACCTTGGGTTTGCTTTCATTTATTCTGATTAGCGAATATTTAGTTTCTCCATTATTCTTCAAATTTCTGCAGAAGATATTTTTATCGCTTAAGAATTTTACAACTTCCAGATGGCAGCCGAGAATGTATTTTCCTAAAAGAAAGAAAAGAGAAATTTTTACTAGTCTGGATGAGAGAACGAAACCTGCTAAGGCACCAATTCCCAAACCAGAACCTGCAGCAACTATAGCACCTGAGGCTGAAACAAAGAAACCACTTAGGCCAAGAATATTTCAACCCAAAGAAAAAAAGGAAAGTGCACCTGTGCCTAAGCCGCAGCCGGTGGTTATCGGAGATTATGAACTGCCTACAGTTGATTTATTAAAAGATCCGCCACCTGTAAGTTCCAGACAACTGCAAGATGATTTAATGGCAAATGCCAGGATACTTGAAGAGACCTTGAATGATTTTGGAGTAAGTGTGCGCTGTGCAGATATTGAAAGAGGTCCGGTAATTACCAGATACGAACTTGAACCAGCTCCGGGTGTAAAGGTGCAAAAGATTAATACACTTGCAGATGATATTTCTCTGGCAATGAAATCTCCCAGCGTGAGAATTGTTGCTCCTATACCGGGAAAAAGCCGAGTAGGCATTGAGGTGCCTAACAGTCAATCTAATCTAGTATATTTAAAAGATCTTCTTGCCTCTGAAGATTTCAGAGATACTGATTCTAAGTTAACTTTAGCCATAGGCAAAGATATCGCCGGCAAAAGTGTTATTGCCGATTTAGACGAGATGCCGCATCTTTTAATTGCCGGGACTACTGGTTCGGGTAAGACAGTTTGTATGAATAGTCTTATCATGTCTATGCTTTTTCGTGCATCTCCTCAAGAAGTAAAATTTATTATGGTGGATCCGAAGATGGTTGAACTTGCGCCGTTTAATGGCTTGCCGCATTTATTGTGTCCGGTTATAACTGACCCTAAGAAAGTTGCCAGTGCTCTAGGCTGGGTAGTTGTTGAGATGGAGGCGCGCTATAACAAACTTTCTAAAATTGGCGCACGCAACATTGCAGCTTATAATAAAAAACAGGAACAGGAAACCGAACCTGATAAGATGCCTTATATTGTTGTTATTATTGATGAACTTGCTGATTTAATGGTTGTCTCAGCCGCTCAGGTGGAAAATGCTATTACGCGTATTGCCCAGTTATCCCGTGCGGTTGGTATACATTTGATATTGGCAACGCAACGTCCTTCAGTGGATGTTATTACCGGTGTGATTAAGGCAAATTTCCCTGCTAGAATATCTTTTAAAGTAGCATCTAAGGTTGATTCTCGCACCGTACTTGATATGAACGGGGCTGATAAACTTTTAGGTAAAGGGGATATGCTTTTTATGCAACCAGGTGAAGCAAAACCTATAAGGGCTCAGGGAAGTTTGGTGGGTGATGGCGAAATTGAGAAGGTGGTTGATTTTGTCAGTAAGCAACAAGAGCCGATTTATGCAGAAGAGATTATGAAGGAACACGATAAAAAATCTTCCTTCGGAGATTTTGAGAAAGATGAATTATTTGAAGAGGCGGTTAAATTGATTTTAGAAAGTAGTCAGGCCTCAGTTTCTATTTTACAGAGAAGGATGCGTTTGGGCTATACACGGGCGGCCCGCTTAATAGATGCAATGGAACAAGAAGGAATTGTTGGCCCTTATAGAGGAAGTAAACCTAGAGAAATTCTTGTGGATAAAGATTCTTGGTTAAAAGGCGAGGAAGAAGAAGATGGAATCAATAGGCAGTGAACTTAAAGAGATACGCGAAAGTAAAGGCATAAGCCTAGAAGAGGTTTATACAAAAACTAAAATTCATCCTAATATCATCAAGTCGATGGAGGCGGATAACTTTCAGGAAATTGAAACAATTTACGCTAAAGGATTCCTGAAGATCTATACTAAGTTTTTGGGATTGAATTCTGAGGAATACTTACAGGCGTTTAAAAAACTCAGCTCAAAAACTGAAAAGAAGAAAAAACAGGAAATTACTCC
The DNA here is from genome assembly GCA_964406665.1 of uncultured Planctomycetia bacterium. GTDB lineage: Bacteria > Omnitrophota > Gorgyraeia > VGKH01 > JBHPFN01 > CAYOSQ01. The sequence continues at coordinate 181,229 of CAYOSQ010000003.1, forward strand.
TCCTGCTGAGAAAAAAGAACCCAAAAAAATAGTTATTTCTGTCTATGCAAAAGATATTATAAGAAAAATTATAGTAGGTATTGTAATTTTATTTATTGTTGTTAATTTTATAAAGTTCGTGGCAAATCGTTTCCGTTCACGTTCGCAGCAGCCTGCCCAGGTAAGTGCTCCGGTTGAACCGGCACAAGAAAAAACCGAAACTCCTAAAAAAACCAAATCTGCAGTAATGGTAAAAATTGCTATTAAAGCTAACCAGAATAGCTTGCTCAAAGTTAGGCTTGACGGAAAATTGGTTTACGGAGATATTTTCAAAAAAGGTATGTCAGAAAGCTGGGAAGCGAAAGATAAAATAGAGCTCTATGTCGGTAATGCCGGAGGTATTGAGCTAGAATACAACGGAAAATTATTGCCTTCTTTAGGCCGCAGAAAAGAAGTTCTTAAGAATATCGTTTTTACCAAAGACGGATTCTCAATCAATAAATGAGAAAATCCAGCGCAAAAAGCAGTGTTGGGATTATTAGCTTAGGCTGCCCGCGCAATCTCGCCGATTCCGAAAGAATATTATCCAGACTGAAGAAAAAAGGACATAAGGTAGTTGATATCAAAGATGCTGATGTTGCTATTGTAAATACGTGTTCTTTTATTAAAGAAGCCAAGGAAGAATCTATTGATACGATATTTGATGTCATTGATTTAAAGAAGCAGGGCGTCGTAAAAAAAATTATTGTTGCCGGTTGTCTACCCCAGCGTTATAAATCTGAATTACTACCTCACCTAAAAGAAATAGATGCCTTTGTGGGCCGTCAGGGATTAGATAAATATTCAGCTGAAAAACATTCTTTAGTCCCTAAGCATTTTTCGTACTTGAAGATTTCCGAGGGCTGCCGTAATCATTGCAGCTACTGTATAATTCCTAAGATTAAAGGTCCTCTACAATCAAGGCCGGTTAAAGAGATAATAAAAGAGGTCCGCTTATCAGAGCTAGAGGGGGTTAAGGAACTTAATATTGTCGGACAAGATATTACTTCTTACGGTAGCGATATATCTTCTAGTTTGGGGATTGTAGAACTTCTTGAGGAAATAATAAAAAATTCAAAGAAGATAAGATGGATCAGGTTGCTTTATACGCATCCTTTAAGAGTAGATGATGGGCTGATTGAATTGATTAAAAGAGAGAAACGAATATGTAAATATATTGATTTACCCATTCAGCATATTAATGATAGAATATTAAAAGCGATGAATCGCAAGATCAGCAAAAAAGAAATCTCAACGCTCATTGATAAAATCAGGAAAGAAATTCCTTCTGTTGCTATAAGAACTTCTTTGATTGTGGGTTTTCCTTCAGAAACCGAAAAAGAATTTAAGGAGCTACTTGCTTTTATTAAGCAGACCAAGTTTGAACGCTTAGGTGTATTTATTTATTCTCGGGAAGAAGGGACACCGGCATATAATTTTAAAGGACAAGTTCCAGAAAAAGTAAAAAAAGAAAGATTCGATAAGATTATGGCGCTTCAACAGGATATCGCTGCAGAAGTGAATAGAAAATATTTAGGAAAGGATATTGAAGTTATTATTGATGAAAAAGGCGAAGATAAAGATATTTATCTAGGACGATCTGAAAGTGATGCTCCGGAAGTTGACGGGTTAGTTTATGTGCGCAGCAAAAGCCATCTGAAAAACGGAGATATAGTTAAGGTAAAGATAGTTGATACATATGAGTATGATTTAGTCGGTGAAAAAAAATGAATCTACCTAATAAGCTGACAATCTTAAGAATTTCTCTAACCTTCGTATTTATGTTTTCTTTATTTTTATTTGAAGGTATTGTAGCAAGAATAGCCTCGCTGCTTATATTTTCCATTGCCTGTCTGACAGATTTTCTAGATGGTTTTATAGCCAGGAAAAAAGATTTGGTTACTAATTTCGGAAAACTTATGGACCCTATTGCAGATAAACTTCTTGTTATAGGGGCTTTTATTGCTTTTGTGGAACTGGGGATTGTATCTGCCTGGATGGTTATTTTAATTATTGGCCGAGAGATGATAATAACCGGTTTAAGAATATTAGCTGCAACCAAAGGAAAATTTTTGGCTGCTGAGAAGGGTGGTAAGCATAAGACCGTTTGGCAAATGGCTGCAATTTTCTTAATCTTAGGTTATCTGATATTTAAAGAAGTATCGATTAATCTTTCTTTCTGGAATGCCAAAGTAGAATTTTGGTGTGAAGTTGGAATATTTACCTTTATGATGATTACTGTTGCGCTTACCCTTAGCTCGGGTATTTCATATCTCTTAAGAAACAGGAGGTTAATTCATGAATAAAAAAATCTCTAAATTGATTTCTACATTCTTTTACGTTGGTTATTGTCCATTTGCTCCGGGAACTGCGGCTAGCTTTGCTGCGGTTTTGATATATCTTCTGCTTTGGAATAATCCGGTTGTTTATATAATAACACTTGTAATTGTAACTATTTTAGGTTTTATGACTGCAAAAGATTCAGAGGCAATTTTTTCTCGCAAAGACCCGCCACAGATTGTTATTGATGAGATAAGCGGTATGTTGATTGCGCTTTTATTTTTACCTAGAACACTTCCTATTATTTTAGTTGCATTTTTTCTTTTCCGGGCGTTTGATACTTTAAAACCAACACCAATAAACAGACTGGAGAAGTTAAAAGGAAGCTTAGGTATAATGCTTGACGATATCGCTGCAGGAATTTATGTTAATCTTTCGATTCATCTCGCCCTAAGGTTTATTTCTTTTAGCACTTCGTAGATAGGTCCTTTAGGAGTAAGAGTACTTTTAAACAGGGTAAGCTTTTCAATATTTAAAACATTCTTATCTTGTAGAGTAATTTCCTTTAATTTTTTTATAAGGTGTATTTTGTTAAAAGAAGATTTTACTCTTCCTAATGTTATGTGAGGATGAAATTCTTTTTCTTCTTTAGGTAAACCGATTTTTTCAAGCAGATCTTCCAAACCTTCTACGATATCACACAATTTCTTCGCTCCCTTTTCAACGCCTATCCAGATTATTCGGGGAGAATCCATTCTCGGAAAGGCGCCGATTTCTGAAAGTTCAGCTGTAAAGCGAGAATTGTTGTTTCCTAATTCTTCCAAGGCTTTAGTAACGTTTTCAATGTTGTCGCTACCAATATTGCCTAAGAATTTTAAAGTTAGATGAATATTGTTTTTCTTAACCCACTTTACATCTGCACCAGCTTGTTTAAGGTTAGCTTGAATATTAATAAGTTTATCTCTCACTTCTTCTGTAAGTTCTATGGCAATAAAACTTCTAATATTTTCACCCATTTTAGTATTTTTTGATAAGTTCTTTGAGTAGATTTAATGCGGCTTCTGCGGTCTTTGCCTTTATAGTTAATCTTGAACCTTTAAATTTAAATTTTCTGCAGATAGTTTTTCTCTTAGAAGATGCTGCAATATAAACTAAGCCAACAGGCTTGTTCTTAGTGGCACCGCTTGGCCCGGCTATCCCGGTTGTGCTAACACCAAAGTCTGTCTGGGATATCTTCCTTATATTTTTTGCCATAATCAGCGCGGTTTCTTCACTTACCGCGCCATTAGTAGTTAAAGTTTTCTTAGGGACTTTAAGCTGGGTAACCTTAATTTTGTTATTATAGGCAACTATTGAGCAAATTAGATACGCAGAGCTTCCCGGTATGTTAGTTAATTTGTGAGTAATCAATCCGCCGGTACAGGATTCGGCTAAGGAAACAGTTTTTTTCCTTTCTTTTAATAGCTTGGCCATTTCTTTTACAGTGGATTTCATAGAAATTATTATAGCAGGGAAAGATTAAGGTGTACAGGGGTCAGTTATGGTTGTCTTATGGTTCAAGTTTTTAAAAAATTAATTTGACAATAAATGCAAAAGTGATAGAATTAGCCTGACTGCAGCACATCTTACCAAGATAAGTAAAAGGTTGAATTTAAAGAAATAGGAGAAAGATAGTGGTAGTGCAAAAAGTTATATTCGGACTTGTAGGTGGCCTGGGCCTGTTTTTGTTTGGGATGAAATATCTTTCCGACGGCCTTCAGAAGGTTGCTGGAACAAAACTCAGAAGAACGTTGCGTTCTTTAACTCAGAATAGATTTAGGGGTATTGCGCTGGGTGCTTTTGTAACTAGTTTAATTCAAAGTAGTAGTGTTACCACTGTTATGCTTGTTGGTTTGGTTAATGCTGGTATAGTCAGTCTTATGCAGGCTTCCAGTGTTGTTGTCGGTGCAAATATCGGTACCACTATTACAGCCCAAATAATAGCATTTAAAATTTCCAAATATGCTTTGCCTGCAATAGGTATTGGTGTAGTCATGATGCTTGTTTCCCGGAAGAAGAAGATGCAGTTCTGGGGACAGGTTATTTTGGCATTCGGCTTAGTTTTCTTAGGCTTATCTACAATGTCCGGGGTGATGAAGCCGCTAAAGGATGTACCTGTTGTTACTGATTTCTTTGTAAACTTAAGCCACAATCCTATATTGGCCATTTTAGTAGGAACAATTTTTACCTTTGCGGTTCAATCAAGTAGCGCATCTATTGGTATGGTATTAGCTTTAGCTTCGGTGGGACTTATTGATTTTACTGCCTCTCTTTATTTAATACTGGGAGATAATATAGGAACAACCATTACTGCCTGGCTGGCCAGTATTGGGGGTAGTATATCAGCTAGGAGGGTGGCTTGTTTTCATAGTATTTTTAACATAATAGGTGTTGTTTATTTTGCCTTCTTGATTAAATCTGGACTGTATCCGAAGTTTATTGATTTTGTAACACCGGGTGTAATTTCCACCGATTCGATTGCTCGCCACATTGCAAATTCACATACATTTTTTAATGTTTTTAACGCCTTTGTATTTTTGTTTATCCTTGCTCCAGTAGTTGGTTTGGTACGCAAAATTATTCCAGGTAAAGATATCTATGTCTCTACAGATTTTAAATACTTGGAAGATAAATTGTTGTTGACTCCTGAAATTGCCGTAGAAAGTGCTAAAAAAGAACTTATGGCCATGGCTGATATGGTTAGAGAAACTACTAAAAATGCACTAGAAGGTTTCTTTGAAGTCGATAAAAAATCTATAGCACATGTTCAGACTCAGGAAAGCGCAATTGACCATTTGCAAAATGATATTACATTTTATCTGGCAAAACTTTCTGTCCAGCCGCTTACTTCAGAACTGGCAGGTCAAATCCCACCCTTACTGCATTCCATTAATGATCTTGAGAGGATTTCTGATCATGCGGTTAATATATCTGAGCTTACTGGAAAAGTATTTATGGATGAACTTAAGTTTTCTAATGGTGCTCATGCCGAAATGCGTAATATGTACGCTAAAGTAGATGATATGTTTGAGGCAACCATTAGAGCATTAAGGTATAACGATAAGGAGATGTCAGATAAAGTTATGCTGTTTGAGGGTGAAATTAATCTTATGCAAAAAACTTATCTGGCTAGCCATACTCAAAGGTTGTGTGATAAAAAATGTGAACCTTTCAGCGCTTTGGTTTTTGTTGATTACGTAAATAACCTGGAGAAGATCGCAGATCATTTAACCAACGTTGCCCAGGCAGCGCGTGACGAGTTTGCTTTAGAGAGAATTGTATCGGTTCATAACGACATTTTTAATAAACCAGAAAAAAAATAAATTTAATTTTTGACTAGTTCCTTGTTTCTAGGTAGATTCAGCGACCCCGTATTTTACGGGGTCGTTTTTATTGACAACACAGAGTGCATTCGAATACGCTCAGGGCTCAGTCTTTCGAAATAGCTCAGGACTGAGTATGTTTTATCAAGTATAAAACATACACAAAACTCAAACATCACGTTTTCTTAAGGGGCATATGAATGTGTTGACATAATAATATTTATTTGATATAGTTAAGTTCACCTTCGGGAGAGGGGTGAAAATCCCCGCTGGTAGTTAGAGCCTACGAGCTTGCCAAAGAAATAGTGGCGGGCAGACCAAGTGAAATCCTTGGGCCAATAGTTAAAGTCTAGATGGGAGAGGGTAAGCAATACGTTTAATTTTGTTAATATATCCCGAAGGTCACTTCGGGTTATTTTTTTAAATGAAGGCACAATTTAGTGAAGCAGAAGCAAGCTAAATCGTTTGCCTGAATTTATCCCGCCGAAGTCCAACAATGAAAAAATGCGGACGCAGGCGGGAATGGAGAATACAACTGTTTTAAGTGGCGGCCGAAAAATCCCGCAACTTCCCAAGAAGTTGCGGGGCTAAGTTGGATCAAACCTAAATAAAGCATAGTTAAATATTCGTATTTTTAAGGAGCTTCAATGAACTTCAATGCAATTTCTGAAATAGTCCAGGATTTGAATCAAGGTAAGATGGTTATCGTTATTGATGATGAGGGCCGTGAGAACGAAGGCGATTTGTTAATGGCTGCCGGTTTTATTAAACCGGAAGATATTAATTTTATGGCCAAGGAAGCGCGCGGGCTTATCTGTGTGCCTATTGAAGAAGAAAGAGCCAAGTCCTTAAATCTTAAATCAATGGCAGATGAGCATATTAAAGAGTCGGCAAAGACAGGTGATCCATATGGCACTGCCTGGATGATGTCGGTTGACGCTGCCAAAGGAATTACCACGGGTATTTCTGCATTTGATCGTGCACGTACTGTGGAAATATTGGCTAACCCTCAATCAAAACCAGAAGATTTAATCCGTCCGGGACATGTATTTCCGCTTAAGGCGGCCAAAGGTGGCGTTTTGGTGCGCGCCGGCCACACTGAAGCGGCAGTTGATCTATTGAGACTTTCAGATGTTTATCCTGTAGGTGTAATTTGTGAAATAATGAATGAAGATGGTTCAATGGCCAGGACTCCTGAATTATTAGAGTTTGCCAAAAAACATAACCTTAAGATTTGTACGATAAAAGATTTAATTCAATATCGTCGCAAAGCAGAGAAGCTTGTTAAAGTAGTTACCGAGGCAAAATTACCCACAGAGTTTGGAGAATTTCGTTTGGTATTTTACGAGTCAGAAATAGATAAGCTTTCTCATATTGCTTTAGTTATGGGTGATGTTGGTTCTAGTGAACCTGTTTTGGTTAGGGTGCATTCGCAATGCTTGACCGGAGATGTCTTTGGTTCACAGCGCTGCGATTGTGGTTATCAGCTAAAGAAGGCTATGCAGATGATCGGGGAGAGGTCACGTGGAGTTATTCTTTATATGAATCAAGAAGGCAGGGGAATCGGTCTTAAAAATAAACTCTGTGCATATTATTTGCAGGATAATGGAATGGATACGGTTGAAGCAAACGAGGCTTTAGGATTTGCTCCTGATCTAAGGGATTATGGTATAGGTGCTCAAATTTTAGTGGATTTAGGGGTTAAGCAAATTAATCTTATGACAAATAATCCACGTAAGATTGTAGGGTTAGATGGTTATGGGCTTCAGGTGGTTGAAAGAGTTCCCATTGTGGGAGGTTCCACACCATCTAATAAACATTATTTAAAGACGAAAAAAGAAAAACTAGGACATTTATTAGAGGAGGGGGGAAGCAATGGTTAAAGTTGTTGAAGGTCAGTTAATCGCAAAGGGTAAGAAGTTTTGTATTGTTAATTCGCGATTCAATGATTTTGTAAGTAAAGAACTTTTAAGCGGCTGCATTGATACATTGTCTAGACACGGAGTTAAAGATAATGAGATTCAAACCGTGCTGGTACCGGGATCTTTTGAGATTCCTACCGTAGCAATGAAGCTAGCTAAAAGCAAGTCATTTGACGCGATAATCTGTTTAGGAGCGGTTATCCGTGGAGCAACGCCTCATTTTGATTTTATCGCATCTGAAGTTGCAAAAGGTGTAGCTCAGGTTTCACTTGAAACAGGTGTGCCGGTAATCTTCGGCGTGATTACAGCTGATACTATCGAACAGGCAGTTGAGAGAGCAGGAACAAAAGAAGGCAACAAGGGAAAAGATGCTGCAGTCAATGCTATCGAGATGGTTAATTTGCTGGATCAGTTAAAAAAATAAAAGTTTTAACAAAAATTAAGCGGATAAAAAAATGAGAAAACGTACAAAAGCACGTGAGTGTGCCTTGACAATTCTTTACCAGATAGAAATTACCCGGGAACCATTTAGAGAATTAATAAGAAATCATTGGCAGACTCAGGAAGATGCGGATAAGTCTGTTAAAGATTTTACCATGAGGCTTGTTGAGGGAACCATTGCTAATCTTAAGCAGATAGATAAAACAATCACCAGCTGTGCCACTAACTGGGAGCTTAAGAGGATGGCAGTTATCGATAGAAATATCTTAAGGATGGCAGCCTTTGAAATAATATTTTTAGATGATATTCCGGTGAAAGTGGCAATCAATGAGGCAGTGGACTTAGCCAAGAAGTTCGGCGATGTTGATTCTGGAAGATTTGTAAACGGCATCGTTGATAAAATAAAAGATACCAGTTTGAAAGAGAAAAAATAATGGAATTTGCAGATCTACATATTCATACCAGTTTTTCTGATAGTTCTTCAGACCCTCTAGACGTTATAAAGCGTTCAAAAGAGGCAGGATTAGCTGCTATAAGTATTACCGATCATGATTCTATCGATGGGATAAAGCTGGCGGTTCAAGAGGGCCAGAAGCAATCGATTGAAGTTATCCCAGGAATTGAAATGACAAGTGAGATCGACGAAAAAGAGATTCATATTTTAGGATATTTTGTTGATATTAATAATGAAGATTTTTTGAGTAAGTTACAAGATTTGCAGCAAATTAGGGTCGAGAGAATATTTAAGATGGTGGAGAAGTTAAAAGAGCTAGGGGTTAATAATCTTGATGCCAAAGAAGTTATAGAGTTTGCCGGAAAAGGTGCAGTGGGTAGGTTGCATTTAGCAATTATGCTGCAGAAAAAAGGTTGGATCTATTCTCCCTCGGAGGCATTCTATAAATATATTGGAGATAAATGCCCCGCATATGTAAGTAAATTTAATCTTTCTCCTGTAGAAGTAGTAAATATTATAAAAAAATCCGGAGGCATAGCGGTTTTGGCACATCCGCATGTTTGCACAGATGCGACTGAGCTAATAGATTCTCTGGCAAAGGTAGGTTTAAGAGGTTTAGAGGTATATTATCCTAAATATACTGCTCAGACTATAGGAAATTATAAAGCAATCGCTGAAAAGTACGGGCTTTTGCTTACCGGTGGTTCTGATGATCACGGTTTGCAAAAAGATGATACCTTAATTGGTAAAGTGAAGATCCCTTATGAATTGGTGGAAAAATTAAAGCAGGAAAAATGTCAAAACAACAACTCTTCATGAGAGAGGCTATTAATTTAGCGCTTAAGGCAAGAGGAAAAACTAGCCCCAACCCTTTAGTTGGGGCGGTATTAGTTAAGGGTAATAAAATTGTTGGCCGGGGTTATCATAAAAGAGCCGGGGCAGCTCATGCCGAGATTATGGCGATACGCAGTGCCAACGGTAAATCAAAAGGTGCTACTCTTTATGTCACTCTTGAGCCCTGTGGTCATTTTGGAAAAACCCCTCCTTGTGTAGATGCTGTTATTAAAAGCGGAGTAAAAAAAGTAGTTATTGCGACCAAAGATCTGAATCCTTTGAACAATGGTAAATCTATAGTAAAGCTTAGAAAAAACAGTATAAAGGTAGAAAGTGGATTATTAAAAAATGAAGCGCTTATGATAAACGAGGCGTTCAATAAATTTATTACAAAAAGAATTCCTTTCGTTACTGTAAAAGTAGCCCAGACCCTTGATGGGAAGATTGCCTTGGGTTCTGGCGAATCTCAGTGGATTACAAATAAAAGCTCGCGTGATTATTCTCACAGATTAAGAAAATATTATGATGCTATTTTAGTAGGGGTGAACACGGTGCTGAAAGATAATCCTTTATTGAAGGCAAAAAATAAAGTAATAGTTGATTCTTTTTTGAGGACCTCTGTAAATTCTAGAATTTTTACTCGCTCAACCGGAACAGTTATAATTGCAACTACTGCTAAGGCTTCTAAGATAAGAATCGCTAAATTAAAAGCAAAAGGTGCAACTATTGTTGTCCTACCGGCGAAAAATGGAAGAGTTAATTTAAGGGCTTTGATGCGTATCTTAGCAAAAATGGAAATAACTAATATTTTTGCTGAAGGCGGAGGAAGTATTATTGGAAGTTTGCTTGATGAAGGCTTGGTTGATAAAACGATGTTTTTTATTTCACCTAAGGTTTTTGGTGGAAAGGGTTCAATAAGTTCTGTACAAGGAGAGGGAATAAAAAATATAGCTAGTTCTATTAAATTAAAAAATATTAGCATAAAAAGATTCAAAGAAGATATTTTGGTTGAGGGAAATGTCAAACGATGACACTACTTATGGACAGCGAGCGAAGGTCGCTGGAACATAAGTTGTATTTCGGCCCTTCGCTTCGCTCAGGATTCCTCGAAGAGTCCCGAGAGAAATCGAGGGAAATTTGTCCCAGCACTTATTAAAAATTAAAAATATTAGCAAATAAGTGCTGGGTAAGTTCGTGAATTCAATTTACGTTCTTACGACTTCGTCGCGTTCCGTAAAAGGACACTCACTAATGTTTACAGGAATAATCGAACAATTAGGAAAAGTTAAATCAATAGAAAACTATAGCGGGATTCGCTGTCTAAGAATCGAGTCTGAAGACATTGCTTTAGATACAAAGATAGGAGACAGCATTGCTGTTAATGGTGTGTGTCTTACTGTAACAAAAATAGATGGAAAAATCCTAAGCTTTGAGGTTGTGTCCGAAACCTTAAACAATACTAATTTAAAAGACGTAAAAATTAATGATAAAGTAAACCTTGAGAGAAGCCTAAAGCTGCAAGATAAATTGGGGGGACATTTAGTAAGCGGCCACGTTGATTGTTTGGGGATTATCCGCAAGAAATTTTCCAGAAGTGGAACTGAAGTTTTCGAAATAGCTGTTCCGTCAGAGTTTTCCCGCAACATCGTGGATAAGGGTTCTGTGGCACTTGATGGGATAAGCTTGACAGTAGCTAAGGTTAGCGGTAATGTTTTATCAGTTAATGTCATTCCGCATACATTAAAAGAAACTACTTTGGGGTTAAAAAGCTGTTCTGTAAAATTGAACGTAGAATTTGATGTGATTGGCAAGTACGTTAAATCTTTTTTAAAAGATAAGTAGTATTGATTTCTTTGGATAATCTGAATAAAAGGAAATCAGCATTGCCTTTTTTAAAAAGGCTAACAAATTAACTTGACAATATAACCGTAAGTCATTATCTTCAATATATGGAAGAAAAACGCATAGTAATTACTGGAGTTGGAGTCATTGCCTGTAACGGTATCGGCAAAGATGCTTATTGGAAAGCTTTGGAGGAAGGTAAAGACGGCTTTAGAGAAGTTAGCCTGTTTGATACCGAAGGAATAAGTGTTAAGACAGCAGGGGAGATTACTGATTTTGACCCTAAGCAGTTTATGGGAATAAAAGGCTTAAGAAGCCTTGACCGCAGTACAAAACTTATCTGTTCTGCAGCAAAGCTAGCAAAAGAAGATGCTAAGCTTACAATAACCGAAGATAATACTGATAATATAGGTGTTGCTTTAGGTACTACTTTAGGAAGTGTTTACAGTATAAGTGAGTTTGATAAGCAGGCTTTACGAGAAGGCCCGCGATATGTTAATCCTGCATTATTTCCTAATACAGTTATAAATTCTCCTGCGAGTCAAGTTTCGATTTGGCATAATATCAAAGGTTTTAATACTACTATCTCTACAGGATTTTCAGCTAGTTTGGATGCAATTAGTTATTCTATAGATTTTCTGAAAATGAATAGGGCAAAGATTATCTTTACCGGAGGAGTAGAGGAGCTTTGTATCCAGACTTTTTTAGGATTTTATAAGATTGGATTTCTTTCAGGTTCAAAAGATGGAGAATTTATTGGTTCCTGTCCATTTGATAAAAGAAGGAATGGAATCGTCTTAAGCGAGGCAGGATGTTTGTTGACTTTTGAAGATTTAGATTCTGCAAAAGAGAGAAATGCAACAATTTATGCAGAAGTAGAAAATATTGCTTCATTCTTTGATCCTTTTAGAATGAATAAGTTTAATCCTAAAGGTACTGGTTTAAAAAAGGCAATGAAAAAAGTATTAGAAGACGTTAACTTAAAACCAAAAGATATAGATTATATTTGTGCTAATGCGAATTCTACAATTAAGGCTGATAAAATAGAGACAGAGGCTATTAAGGAAGTTTTCTCCAGCGCAGCAGATAAAATTCCGGTAAGTGCAATTAAATCAATGACAGGAGAGAGCTTTAGCGCATCGGGTTCTCTGCAGGTTGCTGCAGCAGTAGGGGCGATTAATAAAGGTTTTATTCCGCCAACTATGAATTATAAAGAAAAAGATCCAGAGTGTGATTTAGATTATGTTCCCAATAAATCCCGCAAGCAAAAAGTTAATCGAGTATTAATTAATTCTTTCGGCCCCAGCGGGAATAATACCTGTTTAATTTTGAAAGGATACAAGTCATGAAATTAAAAGGTAAGGTCGCAATAGTAACTGGAGCAACGAGGGGAATCGGTCGGGCTATCGCATTACTACTTGCTAAGGAAGGTGCAGATATTGCTTTTACGTATTTAAGCAGCAATGATTTAGCTTCAAGTCTTAAGAAAGAAATTGAGGATTTGGGTGTTAAGGTTTTTGCATCTAAAACCGATGTAAGCAATTTTAAGGCTTGTGGAGATTTTGTTACAAAGGTAAAAAAACAATTAGGCTCTTTGGATATTTTGGTTAACAATGCCGGCATCTTAAAAGATAAGGCTCTTATGATGATGGAAGAGTCTGACTTCAGAGATGTAATTGATACCAATTTAACCGGTGTATTTAATATGTCACGTTCCTGTATTGTATCTTTTTTACGTGAAAAAAAAGGAGATATTGTAAATATTTCTTCGGTTAGCGGTATTGTAGGAATTCCGCGGCAGACCAATTATTCTGCCAGTAAAGGTGGAATAATTGGTTTCACAAAAGCTTTGGCTAAAGAAGTAGCAGCTTATAATGTTCGGGTTAATGCTGTTGCTCCTGGTTTTATTCAAACAGATATGGTTGAAGGCCTGAAAGATGAGCACAAACAACAATTCACTGAGATGATACCATTTAAACGCTTCGGCACTGCCGAAGAAGTAGCCAGCACAGTTTTATTTCTTTTATCAGATAAATCTAAGTATATTACCGGTCAGATTATTCAAGTTGACGGCGGTCTGGCAATGAGGTAAGATTATTAAAAGCAAAGGATATTATTATGTTAGATATTGAACAAATTAAAACTATATTGCCTCACCGTTATCCCTTTCTCTTAATTGACCGCGTAGTTGATTTTAGCGAAGGCCAGCAACTTACCGCGATTAAAAACGTAACAGCCAACGAACAGTTTTTTCAAGGGCATTTTCCCGATGAAAAAGTAATGCCAGGAGTATTAATAGTTGAGGCAATGGCCCAGGCAGGTGCTGTATTTTTTTATCTTGAAAAAAAACTTCAAGATAAGAAAAGTGTAGTTTATTACTTAGGATCCGTTGATGCTAAATTTTTAAAACCTGTCTTTCCCGGAGATCAGCTAAAGATAGTTATAAAGCCAAAGAAACTACTTTCTAAGGCTGGTTTTTTTGCTGCCGAGGCCTTTGTTAAAGACGTCAGAGTAGCTAAGTCTGAAATTGGCTTTGGCGTTCAATATTAATGTATTCTATTTCCACATCTTTCCTTTAAATACAGCAGAATATCAAATTACGGATTTTTCTCTTATTTTGTGCTATACTTATTAAAATAAAGTAGTATAGCCTATGTTTTAGCAGGCTAGGAAACATAGGTATTTTTTTGCATTTTTTTATAGAATCGGTTATAAAAAAATATTGGTGCATAAATGATTATTTTTATTGCTGTTTCAGGAGTTGTCGGCTTAGGGATAGTTGCATATGTCTTAACTATGCCCCAGAAGCCGAAAAAAAAGATAAAGCGACAATTGCCGCAGTCGCAGGTTTCTGAAGACCAAAGGATTGTCGGTTTAGAAAATAAAATTAGCAGCCTGCAGCAAGAACTGGAAAAGGCTGGTTTTGAAAATGCCAGAGCAAAAAAAGAAGCAGAAGACGCTAAGCAAAAAGAAGCTGAATTAGAGAAAGAACTTGCCAGGCGAAAAGAGTGGGTAGAGAAGGGTCAGACAGATGTAGAAGCTGCGAAGGAAAGATTGCCTGAATTAGAGGCAACTGTAAAAGAGAAAGAAAAAAGGCTTGAGCAGGAGTTTTCTAAGAATGTTTTACAGGGTAAAGAGCTGCGTCACACCCAAGAAGAGCTTGAAGCTTCCCAGAATGAAAACAAGAAAAAAGAAGACGAAATTACAAAACTTAAAAGAGAAATAGAAGGAAAGCATAATGAAATCAAAGGCAACATTGAAGAAATTAGATCTCAGCGTAATGCAGTAGATGAGTTAAAGAAGAAACAGGAGCAAAGCGAGTGGATTTCTAAAGATGAATATAATAAACTTAAAAAACGTTACGAAGAATTGCAACGTCAAATTTTTACGGCCAAAAGGCAGATCGAATTAAAAGAAGAAAAAATCAATGAAGTTGATCTTGAGAGGATGAAGTATAAGAGTCGACTGTTCAGCTTAGAACGAGAGACTGGAAAAGTTTCTCAAGAGCAACAGGAGCAGGTTCAAGAGGAAGAGCAGAAGCAGCAAGAGCCTAAGGAAGCTGTAGCTGAAGCTGAAGAAAAACCACCTGCTGGTCAATCAGTTGAAGAAAAGCCAGCTGGAGAAAAAACCGCTGAAGAAGCAAAGGTTGAGGAAAAGTCTCAGGTAGAAGAAGCAAAACCGACCGAAGCAAAGCCGGCCGGAGAAAAAACCGCTGAAGAAAAACCAGCTGATGAGAAACCCGCCGAAGAAACCAAGCCAGCAGAAGATGAAAAGCTATCTGCCGATCAATCAGCTGAAGAAAAACCAGCTGAAGAGGTACAGGCTGACGAAAAGCCTCAAGTTGAAGAGGTAAAGTCTGCGGAAGAAACTCAGCCAGAAGAGAAGGTTGAGGAAGCCCCGCCTGCACCTATAAAGAAGGCATCTGATGAAGAGATAGCTGAAATAAATAAAAAATTATCCCAGGTAAGAAATATCGGAATTATGGCCCATATTGATGCCGGTAAGACAACTTTGACTGAAAGAATATTATTTTACACCGGGATTACTCATAAGATTGGCGAGGTTCATGACGGTGAAGCCAAGATGGATTGGATGAAGCAAGAGCAGGAACGCGGTATCACAATTACCTCAGCTGCTACAACATGCTATTGGAAAGATTCCCGGATAAATTTGATCGATACTCCCGGACACGTTGATTTTACTGTTGAAGTTGAGCGCAGCCTGCGTGTTTTAGACGGAGCTGTAGCAGTATTTTGTGCAGTCGGAGGAGTGGAAGCCCAGTCAGAAACAGTCTGGAGACAATCGGAAAAATATATTGTTCCTAAACTAGCATTCATAAATAAAATGGATAGAATGGGAGCAGATTTTTACAAGGTATATAAAGATATAGAGGAAAGATTACAGGCAAATCTTGTTCCTCTGCAGATTCCCATCGGTGCAGAAGATAAATTCCGCGGCATGATTGATTTGCTTGAGATGAAGGCAATTATTTTTGATGATGATTCTCAGGGTAAAGAATTCAAGATTGAAGAAATCCCCGAAGATCTTAAGCAGAAGGCAGATGAATATCGTCATATTTTAGTTGAGAAGGCCTGTGAGTGTGATGATGTTTTAATGAAGAAGCATCTTGAAACAAAGGATGATATTTCTAAAGAGGAGCTTATTGCTGCAATACGTAAAGGCACGGTTGCCACAAAAGTTATCCCGCTATTGTGTGGAACAGCACTTAAGAATAAGGGCGTTCAGCAAGTTCTTGACGCTGTGATTAATTTCTTGCCGTCTCCAGCAAATCTTCCACCGGTTGAAGGAACTGACCCAGATGATGCTGAAAAAAAGATTATGAGAAAACCGGATGCCGGCGAAGCTTTTTCTGCATTAGCCTTTAAAGTTCAGTCTGACCCGCATATCGGAAAGCTCGTTTATGTAAGAGTTTATTCAGGAATACTATCTTCAGGTACATATATTTACAATGTCACCAAAGGCAAAAAAGAACGCGTAGGAAGAATAGTGCGTATGCATGCAAATGAGAGAAGTAACTGTGATGAAATTCATGTTGGAGAGATCGCAGCTGTTGTTGGTTTAAACTATACAGCCACCGGGGATACTCTTTGCGATGCAGATGGTCAGGTTATTCTTGAATCAATCGAGTTTCCAGAGCCGGTTGTATCATCTTGTATTACTCCGGTAAGCCGGAAAGATTCTGATAAATTAAGCAAGGCTTTGATTAAATTGGCTGAGGAAGATCCAACGTTTACTGTTAAGACAGATCGAGATACTAAAGAGACTATTTTGTCCGGGATGGGTGAGTTACACTTAGAAATTATTGCAGATAGACTTAAAACCGAATTTAAGGTAGAGGCAGAAATAAGCAGGCCCGAAGTTGCCTACAGAGAAACTGTTACAGTTGAAGTTACTGAAGAATATAAACACGTTAAGCAGTCAGGTGGTAGAGGTCAATATGCTCATACTGTTATGGAGATTTCTCCTGCAGAATCAGGTGCTGGGTTAGTATTTAAGGATAGCATAAAAGGTGGAGTTATTCCTAGTGGCTATATTCCTTCTTGTGAAAAAGGAGTCTGCGCTATTATGGAAAGAGGTATTTTAGCCGGATATCCTGTTGTTGATATTAATATTAATTTAATCGATGGTTCACATCATGATGTTGACTCATCGGATATTGCATTTAAGATTTGTGCTGGAGAGTGTTTCCGTGGAGGGTTTAAGAAAGCTACTCCTGTTTTGCTTGAGCCGTTCATGAAGTTAGAAGCATTAGTTCCGGAAGAATACGTAAGCAGTATCGTAGGATATATCTGCTCTAAAAGAGGAAAGATTATGAACATGGACGCTAAAGGAAATCAGAAGATAATTCATGCTGAAGCTCCTTTGGCTGAGATGTTTGGATATGCTGCATCATTTCGTTCTTTAAGTAGTGGCCGGGCAACTTGCTCTATGGAGTTTGCCAGGTATTCTCAGGTTCCTGCAGAAATTGCCAATAAGGTAATAGAAGAAAGACAAAAAAAGAAGGAAGAAAAGTCAGAATAAAAGCGCTTCCTTTTTACTGTTTCCCTGCCTTGAAAAATCCCGTTATTGTGTTATATTTGTATAGGATATAAAAAATAAAAAGCGTTTTGACGATAATGGCAAACCTGGAGTAATCCAGGGGCGCAAAGCTATAGGGCCCCGAATATTTTCGGGGTAGCCAGACCGCCGAAACAGAACGCCTTTTTATTTGTATTTACATTCAAGCTAAAAACCCCACCAGCCACGGAAGGGGATCAAAATAGAAGGTGTGAGATGAAGAGAGTAATGTTCATAGTTGTTTTAATGCTGCTGGTTTCTCAAGCATTTGTAACTGCAGGAGAAATTCGCGAGGTTACTGTTGGTGCGATAAGCTATCTTAGCTTAGAATACCCTGGTAGTTTTGCTGACCGCATTACTCTTCTACAAGAGAAGATTGATAGTGCGTTGACTAATTCTGAAGGATTTAATCTAGATTTGATCTTTGAGCCAGAGTATACGTTAGTACGCAGTCATTATTCTTCGAGTGATCCTTCTATTGTTGAGATTATTGAAAATGGACCAGGAGATTATAGTGTTTCTTCTATTGGCACATTAGAAAGTGATCTTGTGGTAGATCATATTAATACTTGGTTGATAGAGCGTGCTCAAGAGCACCACGTTAATTTCTTTACTAATGTTCATGAAAGAGTAGAGTATGAGCCTGGACAATATGCTCATGGTATAACTGGAATAATAATTAATCATCTGGGTAATATTGCTGGGATTAAGCGCAAGATAGAGTTTCATCCTACAGAACAAATGCAGCAGATTGTCGGACCCACAATCAATAGTTTTACGCTTTTGAATCAAGAGGGGAAGTCTTTTGTTGTGTTGCCATTTATTTGTGCAGACCTCTGGACAACCGAGACACTTAATTGGTATGCGCAGATGCTTCATGATAATAATGCTAAGCCTGCAGATATTGTAATACATTCAGTAGCAATGGGTGATTGGTTGTATCATCAATTGTTTTTCGATATTCAAGATGGAACATTTGATCCGGATAATCCTCCAGTGGATATGTATGATTGGTTTTGGAATGAAACAGTAGAGCCAACTTTAATACAACACTATATGCAACAGGAAAAATTAATAAAGTCGATAAACAGTTATTACTTCGCAACTGATCGGGTAGGTAATGATGAATTTGGTTCAAACACCGGAGCGTTCGAATTAATTTCTTTTCCTTTGGGACCTAATCCATTTTCTTTAGAAGACTATTTATTTACAGATGATTATCTTATTGCCAAAGTGGATATATATTATCCTTCTGGCGGTGGAGGATGTTTCTTATCTGGTACGCCGATTCTTATGGCTGACGGAACTAAGAAATCAATTGAGAAGATAAAGATAGGAGATAGGGTCTTGGCTTTTGATGAGGAGTCGGGAGATTTAAAAGAAGATGTTGTAAAAGAGTTCTTTGTGCACACTACGCATGATTATCTTTTAATCAATAATTATTTAAGAGTCACTAAGAATCATCCTGTATTTTCAAACGGAGAGTGGGTTGAGATTGGAATCTTAAAAGTAGGAGATACCTTAACAGGTTCACAAGGCAAACCTATAAAGATATCATCAATTAGAGAAATTAATCATCCGGATATCGATATCCCGATATATAACTTAGAAGTCAATCCGTATCATACATATATTGCTGGTGGAATTATAGCACATAATAAACCACCCAAAAAGAAAGTGGCTGATTCTTTGGCAGATCCTCCAGAAGAATAAAGGTGAAAAAAATGAATTATTCAATTACTGATAACAAAAAATCTAATTTTGATTCTGTGCTTCGTCTGGGACAGATAACAGGTGTTATCTGTGAGAAATCCCAAAAAAGGAATATTGGAAAGATAAAGAAGTTTATTGAACACAAAGTAAGACAACTTTAGACTGTGGCAAGAATTTAGTTTACGGTTTATCAGGCCCCCGCTAAAAGCGGGGCCTTTTGCTTTATTGGGCAAAAGAAACATTAATCTTCACAAAAGCGAAATTATTGACGAAACCTACCTAAAATGCTAAACTAATGTATTGTTAACTTCGAAAAATTCCCTATAGTTATTATTTTTAGTTAGTTAAGCCAAATATGGTTTTCTAATTTAAATATTACGGGGCGTAGCGCAGTTTGGCTAGCGCGCTTCGTTCGGGACGAAGAGGTCGGCGGTTCAAGTCCGCCCGCCCCGACCATATAAATTTCCAGTTATATAACATGTTATATAACAATTTATAGTTAAGACTATGAAACGTATACACGTTTACTATTCCGGGAGAGTTCAAGGTGTAGGTTTTAGATTTATTGCCCAACGCATTGCTCAAAATATAGGAATAGCTGGTTGGGTTAAAAACTTGCCTGATGGAAGGGTTGAGCTTGTCGGTGAAGGTGAAGAAGTGCAGCTTAAGAAACTCACCTTAGAGATAGATGAGTATTTAAAGGATTACATTAGCGATACTGAAGTTAATTGGATGGAAGCAACAGGAGAACATAAGGATTTTGGAGTAAGATTTTAATTATTGTATAACCTATGGAGCATGAGTTGACGTAAGTTATAAGTTGAAAATGACCCCTGACATCAAAGATGTCAGGGGCTGTTCGAGCTTACAATTTGTGTTTACTTTCGTTCCACAAATTTAATACTCACTGTGCGATACGCGATATTTGCTGATATTCACGGAAATTTAGAAGCTTTTAATACAGTGTTGTTAGAATATTCTAAAGAGAATATAGACGCATATTATTGTGTTGGAGATATTGTTGGCTATGGGGCTTGTCCAAACGAGTGTATTGATAAGATAAAAGAAATATCTGCTACGGTAGTTGCCGGTAATCATGATTGGGCAGCAGTTGGTAAAAAGGATACAGCATATTTTAATCCTGCAGCTAAAGAAGCGATAGAGTGGACAAGTAAAAATATTAATTTAGAAAACCAAGAGTATCTTAAGTCTCTTAATCTTATTTTTGAGAATGAAGATTTTACTTTGGTTCATGGGTCATTGGATATTCCGGAAGAATTTGAATACTTAACAGATCTTTTTAAGGCCAAAGAAACTTTTGGATTATTAAAAACTAATGTTTGTTTTGTCGGACATTCTCACATCCCAGAAGTTTTTGAACTGAATTCTGGAGAAGTTGATTATATTCACAGTAGCTATGTTGAACTTTCGTCAGATAAAAAGTATATTATAAATGTAGGAAGCGTGGGGCAGCCGCGTGACGGTAACCCCAGAGCCTGTTATAGTATTTTCGATAGTGCAGATAATACGGTTAGCATAAAAAGAATTCCTTATTTTGTTGAAAAAACTCAACAAGAGATTATTAGAACAGGGTTACCAACTATTCTCGCAGAGAGGCTGTTAAGAGGAAGATGATGGATAAGCAGCAAGCGAAAAAGCAAATTGAGAAACTTTCACAAGAAATCCGTCATCATAACTGGCGTTATTATGTTTTAAGTGATCCGGAGATATCTGATAAACAGTATGATGATTTGTTGCGCTCGCTTAAAAAGCTAGAGGGGGAATTTCTCGAATTCATTACTCAGGATTCTCCAACACAGCGGGTAAGCGGTCAGCCCCAGGATGGGTTTAAGACTGTGGTCCATAGAACTAAAATGCTTTCTTTGGATAATACTTATTCCATTGAAGAAATTAAAGATTGGCAGAAGCGTATTGAAAAACTGATTCCTAATGAAAGAATCGAATATGTTACTGAGCTTAAAATTGACGGAGTTAGCGCATCTATTATTTATGAAAAAGGTCAATTCGCTTTAGGTGCGACACGCGGTGACGGTACGGCAGGAGAGGACGTAAGCCTAAACTTAAAGACAATAAAATCTATTCCTTTGGAATTATCCGGAAGGCAAAAGCCGTCTTTTTTAGAAGCCCGCGGTGAAGTTTATATGCAGACTGATGAGTTCAAGCAACTTAATAAAGAAAGAATAAAATTATCTGAATCTGTATTTGCAAATCCTCGCAACGCAACTAGCGGATCTTTGAAATTACTTGATCCTGCTATTACCGCTAAAAGAAGATTGCAATGTTTTATCCATTCAGCCGGAGTAGTGGAAGGATTAAAAAGCTGCAATTCGCAGTGGAAGTTCTTTCAGCTATGCAAGGAGTGGAGACTTAGAGTAAATAAAAATAGTCGGCTTTGCAAAAACTTAGATGAAGTAATTTCTTATTGTCTTAAGTGGCAAAACAAAAGAGATTCCATAAATTATGAGGTTGATGGTGTAGTTATAAAAGTAAATTCTTTTAAGCAGCAGGATAAGCTAGGAACAACTTTAAAAAGCCCACGTTGGGCAATCTGTTACAAATTTCCTGCGCATCGGGTTACAACTAAGGTTAAAAGTATTACAGTACAGATTGGTCGTACGGGAGTTTTGACGCCTGTTGCCGAGCTAGAGCCTGTTGAATGTGCGGGTGTGACAATTTCGCGGTCTACTTTACATAATTTTGATGAGATAGAACGCCTAGGGATCAAAGTCGGAGATAGAATTTTAATTGAAAGGGCAGGAGAAGTCATCCCAAAAGTAATTAAGGTTGTTGAATCAGTCCGTTCAGGAAAAGAAAAGAAGCTCAAGATTCCTGCGAAGTGTCCAGAGTGTGGAAGTAAAATTGCAAAAGAGAAACAGGAGGAAGTTGCTTATTATTGCGTTAATCCATCTTGCCCTCCGCAGGTTGAAAAAAGCTTACTTCATTTTGCTTCTAGAGGGGCTATGGATATTGAGGGATTAGGAGATTCAGTAGTTAAGCAATTGGTTGAAAATAAGATAGTTAAAGATTTCTCTGATATTTATAGAATTAAAAAAGAAGAATTATTAGGTTTAGAATTATTTAAGGATAAGAAAGCTGATAATTTATTAAATGCAATTGAGAGAAGTAAATCGCAGCCGTTATCTCGTTTGTTGTTTGCTTTAGGTATCAGGCATGTAGGAGAGAAGGCAGCATTCGTTTTGGCTCAGCGATTTAATTCACTCGATAAGGTTATGCAGGGAAAAAGAGAAGTTTTTGAAAGCATCCAGGATATCGGGCCGACAATGGCTGAGTCTTTAAATGATTATTTTTCAAGAGACGAAATAAAGCGGTTGATTAAAAGATTAAAAGAGTCTAGGCTTAATACATCAGAAGTAATTAAAGCGGTAAGCAAAAGTAAAATTAGTGGAAAGAAGTTTGTCTTTACTGGAGAGCTAATAGAATTTTCTCGCCAGGATGCCCAGAGAAAAGTTCAAGAATTAGGCGGTGAATATGCATCAAGTGTGAGTAAAAATACTGATTTTGTTGTAGCAGGAGAAAATTCAGGCTCAAAGCTTGAGAAAGCAAATAAGATAGGTGTGAAAGTTATAGATGAAAAAGAGTTTAGAAAATTAACACAATAAATTAAGGAGGTTTTGTATGTTTGTTAGATTTAATAAGATTATAATTATGTTGCTAATTGTTTCTTTGTTTAACTTATCCGGCTGTGCTGCTTTAAAGAAAAAGTTTACCCGAAAGCCAAAGGATAGGGATGAGAAGAAAATTGAGGATGTTGTGTTGATCCCCGAAGAGTATCCTGTCTCCGATGTAGACCCCGAAGTTAAATATAAGGAGCATTATATTCTTTGGAAATCTTGGCAGGATGAGCTTATCATGAGTTTAAATCCTGACGGAAGTAAAAAAAGACAACTATTCTGTTTTAACGGAGTTATTTTCAACCTGGAGAAGATGCAATCATTGTTAAATACAAAAAAAAGACAGGAGCTTCAGGAGTATATCGACACGATAAAAATAGTAATGGATAGAGTAGAATACGATAGATTAAGTTCTGTCAACATAGTCAGATATCAGGATAAGATGAATAGAGTCAGAAGGAAGATTAAGTTAGAGTTTTCTTACAGAGACATAAGCGAATTTATAACCGGGACTAAAGATGATATTTGAGACAGTTGTAGTTGGACCAATGCAGGTAAATTGTTATATTGTTGCATCTAGCAAAACAAAGCGTGCTTTAGTGATTGATCCTGGTGCAGACTTTGAAAAAATCAGTAAGACTATAAAAGATAAGGGTCTTGTTGTTGATAAAGTCGTAATAACCCATGGACATTACGATCATATTGGTGCATTAAGACAGTTTAATCTGCCGATTCATATTCATTCAAGTGATGCAGAATTCTTAAACGACCCCCAGAAGAATCTTTCATCGTTTTTCGGAATTAACGACGAGTTGGATTTAGACCTTCAGATTTTAGAAGATGCGGATACGATAACAGTAGATGATTTGACTTTTGAGGTTATTCATACACCAGGACATACTCCAGGAGGGATATGTTTGCATATAGATGATTTACTTTTTTCAGGAGATACCTTATTCGCTGGCGGGGTAGGTAGAACAGATTTACCTGATGCATCTGACGAACAACTTATGGAATCACTACAGAAGCTTTTTTTGCTCGAAGATGAAGTAAGGGTTTTTCCGGGCCATGGACCAAGTTCTACAATCGGAGTGGAGAAAAAGACCAATCCTTTTTTATAAGATATGAGAGAACTAATTGAAGATTTTATGAATTACCTTTCGGTTGAGCGCGGACTGGCAAAGAACACGCTGGAGTCCTACAAAAGGGATCTGAAAAAGTACACCAAATACTTAAAAAGAAAAAATATCACAGATCCTAATAATGTTACCCGTTTGGAGGTAAATAACTTTATGCTTTTCCAGAAGGATAAAGGGCTGTCGATGAGCTCTATCAGTAGAAGCCTTGCTGCTGTTAAGGTGTTTCACAAATTCTTAGCCAGAGAAGGTTTTGCTAAAGAGGATAAAACTAGCCTTATCGATTCGCCAAAGCTTTGGAAGAAAATACCTGAGGTGCTTTCTCGTGACGAAGTAGAATTAATCATAAAAGCAGTTTATCCTAGAGACACTTTGACAATGCGCGATAAAGCTATTTTAGAGTTGATGTATGCATCCGGCATGCGCGTTTCTGAAGTAGTGGGAATAAAATTGAATGATTTGAATTTGGATATTGGTTTTGTACGTTGTATCGGAAAGGGTTCCAAGGAGAGAATTATCCCGGTAGGCAAAAGCGCAATTTTAGCCATTACCAGGTATTTAGAGAAGTCTCGAGGCAAGTTAAGCAAGCAACCCAATAGCTTTGTTTTTTTAAACCGCTCAGGAAATAGAATCAGCCGTCAGAGCGTTTGGAAAATAATCAAGAAATATGCAAAGATGGCTAAAATAAGAAAAGAAATAAAACCACATACGCTAAGGCATTCTTTTGCAACTCATCTGCTTGAAAGGGGAGCGGATTTGCGTTCGGTTCAAGAGATGTTAGGTCATTCTAATATTTCTACAACTCAGATATATACGCATGTAAATAGAGATAGATTAAAAGAAATACATGAGAAATTTCATCCCAGGCCATAAAATGAAAGTAAAATTAATTAATAAACTTCCTAAAGAAAATGTAATCTTGTTGCGAAAAATCGGCAAGCTCGCGGATACTTTTGGTGTTGAGGCATATATTGTTGGTGGAGTTGTAAGAGATATATTCTTAGGTAGACATAATCTTGATATCGATATTCTTGTTGAAAAAGATGCAATCGGTTTTGCAAAGTTTGTCAGCGCAAAACTAAAAGCAAAGCTGGTAAAGTATCCTAAGTTTTTAACCGCGACTATAATTCTACCCAAAGGAAAAAAGATTGATTTTGCAACAGCAAGAAGAGAAGTGTATTTAATGCCGGGGGCATTACCGCTGGTAACTCCAGGGGCAATTCAGGAAGATCTTGCCCGCAGGGATTTTACGATAAATGCCTTGGCGGTAAAAATTAACAACAACTCATTCGGGGAGTTGTTTGACTATTTTTCTTCGGTTAAGGATATAAAGAATAAAAATGTTCGAGTATTGCATGATTTAAGTTTTATAGATGACCCTACAAGAATATTTAGGGCAGTACGTTTTGCCAAAAGGTTTGATTTTCAAATTGAGAAACATACACAAGCGCTTATCAAAAATGCATTAAAGAAAAAAGCCTTCTTAAGTATTAAGCCACAAAGGATGTGGAATGAATTAAGGCTTATACTAAATGAACCAAAACCCAAAAAATATATTCTTGAGTTATCAAAATATGATTTAAATTTTATTAACCGTGGTTTAAAATTCAACAGGGAATCACAAAAGTTATTTGATGAAATTGACCTAATCCTTAATCAACATAAAAAGTATGAGGAAATATATGGGTCTGTTGATTCTGCGATAATTTATTTTATTGCTTTGGTTAGTTATTTAAAAGAGGATACTTTAAAGAAAATAGCTTGGAAATTTTCTATTAACAACAGATATCGCAAAAGTTTATTCTTTTATAAAGGAATAGACCGTAAAAAAATACATAGAGAGCTTTTTGGCAAAAGAATTAAACCCAGTACGATTTTTAAAAATTTAAATAGATTTAATCTAGAAATTCTACTTCTGCTTAAAGCCGCATCGGTGGATAGAGCGGTAAGGAATAAAATTGATAGGTTTTTAAAAGAATATCAGTATGTAAAAACTAGCTTAACTGGAAATGATTTGAAGAAAGCTGGAGTTGCACCGGGAAAAAAATTTAAAGATGTGCTTGATCAGGTATTGTACGAGAAATTAGATGGTAAGTTAAAGTCTAGGCGCGAAGAATTAGTGTTGGTTGATAAAATCGCAAAAAAATTATGACCATCGGTTTGTTAAAGGTTGAAATCTTAATCCCAGCAAGTCAGTCATTAAAAGAGAAGCGCCAAGTTTTGCGTAGTCTTAAGGACCGCTTAAGAAATAATTTCAATATTTCTTTAGCTGAATTTGATGGCCATGACAAGTGGCAGAGGTCTTCGATTGCGATTGTGAAGGTAGATAAGCAGCGCTTACGGATTGATCAATCTTTCTCTCATATTGTTAGATTTATAGAAAATTTTAATCATGTTCAATTGAGTAACTACGAAATGGAGATGTTTTAGTCATGAGCCGCATAGATAAACTGAATGAAGCGTTTAAGAGACAAATTAGCAATATCATTTCTAATGAGTTGGAAGATCCCCGGTTAGAATTTGTTACTATTAACCGGGTTGAGGTTACAAAAGATCTAAGTTATGCTAGGGTGTATTTTAGCGTTTTTGGAAATAAGATTAAACAAGAGAAAGCTGAGGCTGGTTTACTTGGTGCAGCAAAATATATGAGAAGGCTTCTTGGTAAGTTGATGGACTTAAGGAAAATACCAGAGTTAATTTTTTTAATGGATATCTCAACAGAATATAGTATACAAATTACAAAAGAACTTGAAAGGATTGAGAATGAGCGTAAAGAAAGTAGTTCAAGCGATAAAGAAGCATAAAAGTTTTCTTATCAGTGCACATGTTGATTTAGAAGGAGATGCGCTTGGTTCCGAGATTGCACTTGCCTATCTTCTGAAAAAACTTAAAAAGAAAGCATTTATAGTCAATCAGGATGGCGTGCCAGAGTGTTACAAGTTTTTACCAGGTAGAAATATGATAGTAAAAGGAAGGAATATCCCGTTTTTTGATACGGCTCTAATTGTAGACTGTTCTGATTTACGCCGCATCGGAAAAGTTAAAGGCTCTATCGCTGAGGATAAGTTTATTATTAATATTGATCACCACTTAAGCAATGAAAAGTTTGGCCATGTAAATTGGGTGGATGATAAAGCATCGTCTGCATCAGAGATGATTTATAGATTATATAAAGAGTTTAACTTGTCAGTTCCCAAAGATGCTGCCTTGGCTTTGTATGCAGGAATTTCTACTGATACCGGATTTTTCAAATATTCTAATACCAGGGCACTGACTCACAAAATTACTTCAGAATTACTTAATCATGGTTTTGATAGTTACAAAGTATATAAAACTATTTATCAGAATATTCCTTTAGCTGATATGCGCTCGGTTGCTGATATAATCAGTGGTTTTAAAACAGATGGCGCAAATAAAATTGCCTGGGTAAGCATTAGTAAGAAAGCCGGAGAAGGAATTCTTAAAGGTGAGCTAACTGATATGATTTTTGGATTTTTGCGTTCTATAAAAGATATTGAAGTAGCTGTTATTTTTAGAGAGAAAGGCAAGGCAGTTACAAAAGTTAATTTACGTGCGCAGGGAAAGGTTAATGTGGGGAAACTTGCTGTCAGTTTCGGCGGAGGCGGACATAAAAACGCAAGTGGGTTTAGTCTTAATAAGAATATAATCACAGCAAGAAAGCTAGTGCTTTCAAAGATAAAGAATCTTATTTAAATAAATATGCTAGAAGGTATCCTTGTAGTAGATAAGCCAGGTGGAATTACATCTCATGATGTGGTTGATGTTGCCCGGGAAAGGTTAGGTATCAGAAGGGTTGGCCATGCCGGCACGCTGGACCCTATTGCAACTGGAGTTTTGGTTTTGTTAATCGGGAAGGCGACAAAGCTTTTTTCTAGATTTCAGGATTTTCCCAAGGAATATGAGGCAACTCTTACTTTAGGAAAAACTACTACAACAGGTGATATTGAGGGTAAGCTTGTTGAGGAATCTGAGTATGAAAATATTTCTCAAGAGAAAGCCGAAGAAACATTCTCTAATTTTATGGGAAATAGAGAACAAATACCTCCGATGGTTTCAGCAATTAAACATAACGGCCGCAGATTATATAAGCTGGCCAGAGAAGGAGTAAGCGTTCCCAGGAAAGCGCGAAACATTACCATTTATGAATTAAAGATAGATAAATTCTATTTACCAAATATTGATTTTTATACTAAGTGTTCCAAGGGAACTTATATACGTCAGCTGGGTGAGGATATTGCCTTAGAATTAAATTCCGGTGGGCATATCTCAAGAATAAGACGTGTCGGGATAGGTCCGTTTGGTATCGAAGATGCAGTAGATTTGGAAGGGATAAATGAAAGTCGCATTCGCAGCTGGAAAGATTAAAAGCAAGACAAAAAAGCGCATTCTAACTTTAGGTATATTCGACGGAGTGCACAAGGGGCACATCCGTTTGATAAAAGATGTTGTTATGCGTGCACGTAACTGCAAAGGGATTAGTGTTGCGCTTACTTTTTATCCGCATCCTTATCATATACTGAAGCCAAAGAAATATCTTCCGCTTTTAATTTCTCTTGAGCATCGCGTTGACTTGATTCGCTCTTTAGGGGTGGATGTTTGTTTGGTTCAAGAGTTTACTGATAAGTTTTCTAATACTTCTGCAGTAGAGTTTGTTGAAAATTCCGTGATAAAAAAAGTAAGGCCAGATGAAATAATCGTGGGAAGTGATTTTAGTTTTGGAAAAAAAAGAGAAGGAAACATTGATTTGTTAAAGACACTAGCAGAAAAATATAATTTTAAACTTAAAGTAATTGAGCCGGTAAAAATCGGACATAAAGTTGTAAGTAGTACATTAATTAGAAAATTTATTCAGGATGGTAATTTGAAACAGGCTGCTTTATTTTTATCTCGTAAGGTAAGTGTTGTCGGTAAGGTTATCGAAGGTAAAAAGAGAGGAAGGATTTTAGGTTTCCCTACAGCAAATATTGATTGTGGTCCTGAAGTTGTTCCTCCGCGCGGTGTTTATTTAGTTAAGGTAATCATCAAGAGAAAAAAATATTTTGGAATTGCCAATATCGGATTTTGCCCATCTTTTAAAAATTCTTGCCCTAGAGTTTCAACAGAGGTTCATGTTTTTAATTTCAAAGGAAACATGTACGGGGCAATTGTTGAAATAGAATTTTTAAAAAAGATTAGAGATGAAAAAAGATTTTCTTCCCAAGAAGCCCTAGCCAGTCAAATTAGAAAAGATGAGAAAAAGGCGAAAGGCATCATAAAATATCTGCAGTTATAAGAATTTTTTCCGCATTCACATTAATTACATACCACATATAGCTTCGACACACTTTTTTAACACAATTTGTTGTGTTTCATAAAAATAGGGAAATTTTGCCCTTGACAAAGTGGTTCAATTTATGTATAGTAAACATACAAAGTGGCATAAAGTGGGGCGAAGTGGTTTAGGATAAAAAAACTATGTTTTACGGTGAATATAAACATACGATTGACCGAAAAGGGCGGATTGTCCTTCCTTCCAAATTTCGTGAATCGGCTAAAGTCGGATTCGTGGAAAAATTCTATATTACCCGCGGTTTAGATAAATGTCTTTTTATGTTTGCTGAAGACGAATGGCGAACACAGGAACAGAAATTTAAAACAATGTCTTTTACCAAACAGGAATCTAGAAAGTTTAACCGTCTTTATTTTTCTGGTGCAGTTGAAATTATTCCTGATGGTCAGGGAAGAATATTACTACCGGTATATTTAAAAGATTTTGCCGATATAAAGAGAGACGTCGTCATCATCGGAGTCTCTAACCGAATTGAAATTTGGAGTAAAAAGTTATGGGAAGATTTTTATGCTTCCTCAAAAGATTCTTTTGAGGACATAGCGGAGAAACTAATTGAATAGTATGGCTATAATGCACAAACCAGTAATGATACAAGAGACAATGGAGAACCTAAATCTTAGGCCAGGTCAGACTGTGCTCGATTGTACTTTAGGTACCGGCGGACATGCAGAAGAAATTTTAAAGTGTATCACTCCGGGAGGTAAACTAATCGCAATTGATAGGGATAAAGATTCTATTGATTTAGCAGCTGAGAGATTAGGCCGGTTTGAAGGTTCTTTTGAACTTATCTGTGACGACTTTAGAAATATCGACAGCATAATGAGAACTGCGGAAATTGAAAAAGTTGACGCCATATTTTTTGACTTAGGGATTTCTAGTTATCAACTTGAAAACCCTGAGAGAGGATTTAGTTTTATGAGAGAAGGTCCTTTGGATATGCGCATGGATAGGAGTAGTTATATTTCA
Source organism: uncultured Planctomycetia bacterium (assembly GCA_964406665.1). Taxonomy (GTDB): domain Bacteria; phylum Omnitrophota; class Gorgyraeia; order VGKH01; family JBHPFN01; genus CAYOSQ01. Next base: position 211,278 of record CAYOSQ010000003.1, read on the forward strand.
GCTTATGATCTTATCAATTCTCTTTCTGAGACAGAGCTCTCAGGAATTTTGAGAACTTTCGGTCAGGAACGTTGGCATAACCGTATCGCTAGAGTTCTTATAAGAGAGAGAAGCATAAGGCCGATAGCTACTACCAGAGAGCTTTCAGAAGTTGTTATGAAGGCTGTTCCACATGGCAGGGGTTATTCAAAAATTCATCCTGCAACAAGAACATTTATGGCTTTTCGTATCGCAGTAAATCGTGAACTGGAGGCATTAGATTCAGCGCTGAATAAAAGCATTGGTTATCTTAAGAAAGGTGGCCGGATTGTAGCTATAGCATTTCATTCTTTGGAAGATAGGATTGTAAAAGTGAAATTCCGAACATGCTCTAAAGAAAACCAATTGATCCTTTTAACAAAAAAGCCTTTAAGGGCAACACCAGAAGAAATGCACGATAATGCTCGCTCTCGTAGCGCCAGGCTAAGGGCGGCTGAAAGGATATAGATGCGACTATCGAGATTTTTGAATTTGTTGTTGATTGTAACTGTAATGGCGTTGGTTTTTGTGCAGTTGCAGGTTGAGATAGTCAAGCTTGCCTATGCTTGCAAAGACGAAGAAACTTCTATGAATAAGTTGCTTGATGATAAGGAAATATTGATGTATAATATCCATAAGTTAGAGTCAGCGGACAACATAGGGCAGATTCTTCTTTGCAAAGATTCAGATTTGAATTTTATCGAAAAGAGCCAACTGGCCGAGCTAAGGTTACCTGTGGGCTCAGGAAATAATTTCACTTATCCGTCTGGAGGATTGAAGGCCAAGAGGCAGAACTTCGTTGCCAGACTTTTTAGCCTAAAATCACAGGCAGAAGCTACCGAAAGACTAAACAAATAAAATATTGTGTATATCAGAAAGTATAAATTCCGCCTCCAGGCGGTTTTTGTCCTCGTTTTATTCTCTCTAATCTTCCTTTTTGCAAAACTCATACTCATTCAAATTTTCAAAGCTGATTATTTAGCTGGAATTGCCAAAAAACAGCACAATTTACTTCTAGAATTAAAACCTGATAGAGGCAATATCTATGATCGTAACATGCACCCGCTATCATTAAATGTTCCATCACAATCTATGTATGTTGTTCCAGGCGAAGTAAAGAACAAAGAATCAGTAATTAAACAGTTTTCTAAACTACTGGGATTAGATAAAGATTTCTTGCACGATAGATTAAATAGGAAGAAGTCTTTTATCTGGTTGGCAAGGAAATTGTCTCAGGATAAATATTTAGCGGTAAAAAGCCTGGGTATTAAAGGTATCGGCTTTAGAGAAGAGAGCAGCCGTTATTACCCTAATGGGCATCTAACTTCGCATGTAATAGGCTTTACCGGCATAGATCATTTTGGACTCGAAGGGCTTGAAAGACATTTTGATAAATATCTTAAAGGTGAATCTGGATGGTGTTTTATTATACGAGACGCTAAGCAGCAAGGATTGTTGTTGGAAAACGAACTGTTTCCTCCTAAAGATGGATATGATTTAGTTTTAACTATTGATGAGAATATCCAGTATATTGTAGAAAGAGAGCTTAATTGGGGTATAGAAAAATTTAAAGCCAAAGGAGCAACGTTAGTAATGCTTGATCCTAAAACAGGAGAAATTTTAGCAATGGCTAACAGGCCTACCTACGATCCAAATAAGCTAACAAGTTCACCAAAGGATTACAGACGTAATAGAGCAGTAACAGATTTCTTTGAACCAGGTTCTGTGTTTAAGATTGTAACTGCATCTGCTGCCTTAGAAGAAGGAGCCGTAACAGAAGAAGACGAATTTTTCTGCGAGAATGGTGAATACCGAGTTGCAAATCATATTTTACATGATCATAGACCACATGGAACTTTAACTTTCAGAGAAGTTATTGAGCAATCCAGCAATATCGGAGTTTGCAAAGTCGCACAGCTTATCGGTCCTAACTCAATTTATAAATACATTAAGCTTTTTGGCTTTGGTGCTTTAACTGGCGTTGATTTGCCCGGTGAGGTAATCGGCATAACAAAGAAACCTTCTGTTTGGTCTAAGACTTCTATATCTGCAATTCCTATGGGGCAAGAAGTTACTGTAACAGCCCTGCAGCTTGTTAGGGCGATTTCTATAATAGCTAATGATGGAATAAGCATGAAGCCTTATGTTGTTAAAAAGATCATGGACAAAAAAGGTGAACTTATAAAAGAGTTTTCTCCTGTTGAGACAGGAAGAGCTATTTCTTCAGATACTGCAAAGCGCATGCAAGATATTTTAACCGGTGTTGTGGAAAGAGGAACGGGACGTTGGGGTAAGCTAAAAGGTATTAATATTGCCGGTAAAACAGGAACTGCTCAAAAAGTTGTAGATGGGATGTATTCTCATAGCAAGTTTATGGCAACTTTTATTGGATTTGTTTATGATGAAGAAGGACCAATTATCGCTATGTCAGTTGTGTTTGATGAGCCCAGGACTACGCATTTTGGCGGTACTGTTTCTGCTCCTGTATTTAAACGGATTGCTAAAGATACATTACGTTATTTAGAAAACAAAGAAAGAAGTAGATAGTTAACAATGAAATTAAGAGAGTTAATACCCATATTGGTTATCAAAGAAAAAAAGAAATTTCTGGATTTGAATATTTCCGGAGTAACTTGTGATTCTAGGTTTGTTAAGAAAAATTTTATATTTGTGGCAATTAGAGGAACAGATGCCAACGGAGAGAAATTTATTGATCAGGCAATTAAAAATGGTGCGAAAGTTATAATTTTAAGAAGTAAATCGAATAAAATCAAAGCAGCAGTTTGTTTCGGTGTATTATTTATTGAAGTTAAAAGTCCACGCAAAACACTTTCTGAACTTTCTGCAAAAATATGTGCAAATCCATCTAGTAAAATCAAGGTTATCGGTATAACCGGTACAAACGGTAAGACCACAGTATCTTTTCTAATAGAGTCAATATTGAAGCGTGCTGGTTTTTCAACTGGTCTTTTGGGCACAATAAAATACAAATCCGGAAAAAAAGTACAAAAATCTTCTAATACTACTCCGGGGCCAGAATGCGTGCAATCTCTTTTGGCAAAGATGGTAAGAGAAAAAACAGATTATTGCATTATGGAAGTATCATCTCATGCGCTTGATCAAGACAGAGTGGCAGATGTGGATTTTAGATCAGCAATATTTACAAATCTTACCAGAGATCATTTAGATTACCATAAAACTTTTAGTAAATATCTGTTAGCAAAATCAAAATTATTCAAGTGTCTTAGAAAATCATCAAAGGCATTTATTAATTTAGATAGTCCTTCTGCAGGAAAAATAGTAAAAGGCACACCAGCCAAAATTACTACCTATGGCTTAACTGAGAATTGCGACATAAAGGCAAAAGATGTTGAACTTAGCTTCTGGGGCATTATCTGTAACATAAGTACACACCAGGGAAGTTTTCCTATAAAGACGAAATTAATCGGTGTGCATAATTTATATAACATTTTGGCAGCAGTAAGTTTCTGTTTGAAGGAAGGTATAGATTCTGACATAATAAAGGATACTTTGGTTAACTTTCGGGGAGTTCCGGGTAGGCTTGAACCGGTTGAATGCGGCCAGCCGTTTAAGGTATTTATTGATTACGCCCATACTGATGATGCATTAAAGAATGTGTTGGAAAGTCTAGCAATAATTGATAAAAGAAAAATTATTGTTGTGTTTGGTTGTGGTGGAGATCGAGATAAAACTAAGCGACCTAAAATGGGCAAAGTCGCAAGCGAACTTGCTGATGAATTTATCTTAACTAACGATAATCCGCGTAGCGAGGTTCCCAGGAAAATTGTAAAAGATATTGAAAAGGGGATTCCTAAAAAGTTTAAAAATTATTGTGTAATTTTAGATAGGGCTAAAGCGATAAAAAAAGCAATGCTTAGGGCCAAGAAAAGTGATGTAGTTTTAATAGCCGGTAAAGGTCATGAAAATTATCAGGTTATGAAGGATGGAAAGTTTTTGTTCAGTGATAAAAAAGAAACAAAACGCATACTTAAATGTTTAAAACAGAAGAAATCTTAAAAGCAACTAGCGGAAAAATTATCAGCGGGAATGCTAATATCAGTATAAAAGGTATTTCTACGGATACAAGAACCATAAAGCCTGGTGAAATTTTCTTGGTGTTAAGCGGAAAAAACTTTGACGGGCATAATTTTATTAAAGCTGCGTTAATGAAAGGTGCTTGTGGTGTAATGGTAGAAAAAAATCCTAAGTTTAAATTGCCCGATAGATTTTTGTTGATTAAGGTAAAAAGTACGCTTGATGCTTTAGGGGCAATTGCAAACCTTCACCGTAAGCGTTTTAACATAAAAATAATTGCAATTACCGGAAGCAACGGAAAAACTACAGCTAAGGATATGGCGGCACATTTGCTCTCTAGAAAATATAAGGTTTTGAAAACTGAAGGAACTAAAAATAATCAGATAGGAGTTCCCCAGACTTTATTGAAATTAAATAAGAGTTTTGATGTTGCTGTTTTAGAATTAGGCACAAACCGTTACGGCGAAATAGAAGCACTTTCTAAAATTGTTATGCCGGATATCGGCATAATCACGAATATAGCCCTATCTCATATTAAATGCTTGAAAAATTTAGCCGGTGTGTATAGAGAGAAGATTTCTTTGTGTAAAGGCTTAAAGAAAAAAGGATGTTTAATTTTCAATGCTGATGATAAATACTTAAGAAATATCAAAAAACTAAAAAGGATAAACAAGAAACTCCCTTTTACAATAAATGAGAAAAGCAAATTCAAAGCAAGCAGAATTAAAAAAGAAAAAAGCAGTCTCAGTTTTTTACTTAATGGAAAAATTCGTCTTAAGATAAATTCTTTGGCAGAGCATAATATTTATAATGCACTTGCTGTAGTGGCATCTGTTCGAGAATTGGGAGTATCTTATAAAGAGATTAAATTAATTCTAAATGAATTCCGCTTTCCTCAGGGAAGGGTTTCATCAACTAATTTAAAGAAAGTAAGTATTGTTGATGACACGTATAACTCAAATCCGCTGTCTTTAAAAAGCTCTATAGATTTACTCTGTCAATATAATGGCAGAAGAAAAATATTAGTCTGTGCAGATATGTTAGAGTTAGGTGTTCAGTCTCGAACGCTTCATTCTGCAATTGGTAAAAAAATCGCAAATTCTAATATTGATATTTTGTTTACCCTGGGAAATTTGTCTAAAGAAATTCATCGTGCAGCGAAGAAGAGATCAAGAGGTTATGAGCAGATCAATCATTGCCGCAGCCACAGTGATGTAGTCGATAAGCTGGTTAAAATATTGAAATCTAATGATGTTATACTGGTAAAGGGTTCTCGGTCAATGAAAATGGAAAAAGTTATTGAAGGGCTTAAGCAAAAACTTAAGAAAAATAAGGCGAGGTAAGAATGTTATATTATTTGTTATATCCTTTAAGAGACTTGTTTATTGGTTTTAATGTTTTCCGCTATATTACTTTCCGTTCTGCAATGGCGGTAGTAACTACTTTTTTGTTAAGCGTTATCATCGGACCGTTTATTATTAAGAAATTAACTGCTTTTGGTATATGCCAGCAAGTGAGAAAAGACAAGGATAATATTTCTTATCCTGAACATCAGCATAAACAAGGTACTCCTACAATGGGTGGGATTATAATACTTTTAAGTATTTTTGTCGCTGTTTTGCTTTGGGCTGATATCAAGAATATTTATATACAGCTTACGCTTTTTACCAGTGTTTGGTTAGGTTTGCTGGGATTTATTGATGATTATATTATGATTAAAAATAAACGCTCTAAGGGATTAACTGCCCGGGCAAAATTGTTCTGGCAGGCGGCCTTAGGTGTTATTATCGGTACGATTCTGTATTTGAATCCAGAATTTAGCACTACACTTGACGTTCCTTTCTTTAAAAATATTATTTTTGATCTTGGTATATTATTTATTCTTTATACTGTTATAGTTTTACTCAGTACTTCAAATGCTGTAAATTTAACTGACGGATTGGACGGCTTAGCCATCGGTTGTGTGATTGCGGTTGCGGTTAGTTTTAGCATATTAAGCTATATAACCGGACACGTTAAATTAAGCGAATATTTATTAGTTCCCTATATTGCTGATGTCGGTGAGTTAGCTGTTTTTTGTTCAGCGATTATTGGTGCTGGATTAGGATTTCTTTGGTTTAACTGTCATCCTGCAGAGGTATTTATGGGTGATGTAGGTTCTTTATCTTTAGGCGGAATGTTGGGGGTAATCGCGATTTTTATCAATAAAGGTCTTTTGCTAATTATTGTAGGAGGAATTTTTGTCGCTGAGGCATTTTCTGTAATACTTCAGGTAGGTTCGTTTAAGCTTAGAAAAAAAAGAATTTTTAAAATGTCACCTTTGCATCATCATTTTGAAAAAATGGGCTGGGATGAATCTAAGGTTATTATTCGGTTTTGGATTGTGGCTTTGATACTTGCTTTGATAACATTAGCTACTTTAAAGATTCGTTAAATTATGGATTTAAAAAATAAAAAAGTTACAATTTTTGGTTTGGGAAAAAGTGGATTAGATTTAGTTTTGCTGCTTGATGGTTTGGGAGCAAAAGTTTATATTACTGACGAGAAAGACAGCCTTCAGGCACGAGAGAATGCAGAAAAGATTCAAGGAAAGGCTAAAGTCGAAATAGGAAAACATAGCGAGGCATTTATTGAGGGAAGTGATTTAGTGGTGCTAAGTCCCGGAGTGCGACAGGATTTACCAATTCTTTTAAAAATTAAAGAAAAAGGAATTATGGTTATTGGAGAGATCGAATTAGCTGCTTCTCTTTGCAAGGGAACTATTGTTGCTATAACCGGAACTAACGGAAAAAGCACTGTTACTACTTTGGCATCTGAAGTGCTTAAACTTTCAGGAAAAAATGTATTTCTCTGCGGTAATATCGGCATACCATTCAGTCGCTGCATACCTAAAATTCAGAAGGATGATATTGCTTGTCTAGAGGTGAGTTCCTTTCAGCTTGAAACCACTAAGAATTTTAAACCAAAGGTCGCAGCATTTTTAAACTTTAGTAGAAATCATCTAAATCGGCACAAAGACATGGATGAATATTTTCAGGCTAAAAAAATGATATTTGCTAATCAGGACAAAACTGATTGGGCTGTATTGAATGAGCGCGATGAAATTGTCAAGAATATTGCTGGAGAAATAAAGTCCCAGGTTGTGTATTTTAACAAGTCTAACGAAGATCCTGGTAAATTTTCTAATCCTAATTATTCTGCAGTCAGAGCAATAGCTTCGATCTTTGGAATAAGCAGTGATGAGTGCAATAAAGTTTTCAATAATTTTAAGGGATTAGAGCACCGTATGGAATTTGTCAGTACAGTTAAAGGAATTGATTTTATTAATGATTCTAAGGCTACAACAGTTGTTGCTGCTCTTTGGGCGCTTAGAAGTGTTAGTAAGCCGGTTGTGATGATTGTCGGTGGTCGAGATAAGGGAGGGGATTTTACAGTTATTAAAGATTTGGCAGTTGAGAAAGTTAAAGAATTGATTGTCATTGGTGAGGCAAAAGAAAAAATAAAATCAGCTTTAAAAGATTTTCTTAATATAAAAGAATCTCAGAGTTTTCAAGAAGCGGTAAAGCTAGCTTTTGCCGACGCTAAAGAAAATGAATGTGTTTTGCTTTCTCCTATGTGTGCTAGTTTTGATATGTTTTCAAGTTTTGAAGAAAGAGGGAAAGTATTTAAGGAATTAGTAAGCGAGTTAGCCTATGCGTAACACAAGAATATTTCTGGTTATGACAACTGCCGTATTGATTTGCATCGGCATTGTTATGATATATAGTTCTAGTAGTATTTTTTCCTGGAAAAACTTAAGCGAAAGTACTTATTTTCTTAAAAGACACGTAATCTATATTATAGTAGGCTTGCTATCTAGTTTAGCAGTCATGGCAATTGACTATCGTGTATTACAAAAATACTCAAGGGTAATTCTAGGAGTTGCCTTGTTGCTTCTGCTTTTGGTTTTGATACCGGGGATAGGTAGAGAGATTGGCGGAGCAAGAAGGTGGTTTAGATTTTTCGGCTTTAGCTTTCAGCCTTCAGAAATTGTCAAAATAGCATTTATAATTTATTTTGCAGACTTTCTCTCCCGTAAACAAAACCAGGTTAAGAATCTATTTCACGGATTTGTTCCTGCTATGATAGTTATGGGAGTTATTGCTTTGGCGATATTATTGCAGCCGGATTTAGGTACTTCAATTGTTATTGTTGTTATAGGTTTTACTATGTTTTTCTTAGCTGGTGGAAAAATAAAACATCTAGCAATTACTATTTTGTGTGCGCTGCCTGGTTTTTACTTTTTGATTTGGAATTCTTCCTATAGAAGAGCGCGTATAATTTCATTCTGGAATCCCTGGGCAGATCCTCAGGGAAGTGGTTTTCAACTTATCCAATCTCAGCTGGCCTTAGGCTCTGGAGGAATTTTTGGTGTCGGCTTAGGCCAGAGTAAACAGAAACTGTTTTATTTGCCCGCCGCTCATACAGATTTTATCTTTTCTATAATCGGAGAAGAAGGTGGGCTTATTGGAACTTTATCAATGGTGATTATTTTTGCTCTTTTTTTGTGGCAGGTAGCTAGAATAGTTCGTCGGGCACCTGATAATTTTGGATATTTTACAAGCTGTGGAATATTTGTTATGTTAGCCTTTGAATCGATAGTTAATATGGGAGTTGCTACAGGAAGTTTACCCACCAAGGGATTACCTCTTCCGTTTATAAGTTACGGGGGTTCAGCTTTGGTGATTGCAATGATGAGCGTTGCTTTATTGTTGAATATTTCAAGAACTAGGGAAATATGAAAGTATTAATTGCATGTGGTGGTACAGGTGGGCATGTTTTTCCCGCTATTGCTTTAGCCCAAGAGCTACAAAAGAAAGAAATTGAAATCCTTTTCTTGGGGACTAAGCGTAAAATGGATTCTTATGTTTCCCAGAAAGGATTTAAATCAGTAAGTCTTGATATTACTGCGATTTCTTTTAGTTCAATAAAAAAATTATTAAGATCACTCTTAAAGCTTATAAAAGCAACATTAGATTCTTTTTCTTTATTGTTTAAGTTTAAACCTGATGTAGCAGTTGGTTTTGGCGGATATGTTTCTGGTCCAGTTATGTTTGCTGCTTATATTATGCGTATACCTACGGTTATTCATGAGCAAAATGTAAAGCTCGGTAAGGCAAATTATATCTTATCTAAATTAGTTGATAATGTTGCTATAACTTTTGAGCAAAGCAGATGTTATGGAGCTCCCAAGAAATCCGTATTAACCGGCTGTCCCATAAGGAAGGAACTTCTACAAGTTGATGAAAGCAAAGCGTTAGATTATTTTGGTTTTAAGAAAGATGCCTTTACAGTATTTATTATGGGAGGAAGTCAGGGAAGTCACAAAATAAATAAAGAGTCTCTCAAGGCTTTTTCGAAATTTAAAGCAAAAAGCAATTTACAGGTTATTCACATATCCGGAAGTAGTGATTTTGAAATTGTTAAAGAAGAATATAAAAAAATAGGAATTAATGCTGAAACTTTCGAATTTTTTGATAAAATAGAATATGCTTATAGAGTTTCCGATCTTTTAATTGCTCGTGCGGGTGCATCAACGATATCTGAAGCAGTGGCATTCAATTTACCTGCAGTTATTATTCCTTATCCATTTGCAGGAGGGCATCAGCTGTTGAATGCAAAATTCCTTTCTGATAAAGGTGCCGCAGTTTTGATTAAAGACAGTGATTTATCAGAGAAATCTTTACTAAAGTATTTAGAAGAATTTTATTCAGATAGAGATAGCTTGCGGGAGTTAGAAAAAAGTTTAAAAAAGATTTCAGTGCTAGAAGCTGATAGGCTTTTATCTAAATTGATTTTAGAAGCGGGAGAAGTTAATGATTAGAAAAATATTCTTAGCAATCTTGGTTGTTTGTTTAGTGGCACCAGTTGTATTCTCTAAAGATAAAGAATGGGAAGTTAAAAAGAGCACGCATTTTATCGTCTATTATAAAGAAGCTCCCAAAGAATTTATCGAGAATATCATAGAGTCCGCAGAAGACTATTATCATTCTATTAGTAGTGAATTGGGTTTAAGAAGAAAGGATTACTGGCTCTGGGATGATAGAGCGAAAATATATATCCATAGCAATAAGGATGAGTACGTAAAAGCTTCCGGCCAGCCACATTGGTCAAGTGGCTCGGCACTTTATGAACTAAAGACCATTCATACATATCCTCTTGCTTCTGGTTTTTTTGATACATTGTTGCCTCATGAGTTGGGACATATAATTTTCAGAGAGTTTATTGGTTTTAGAAGAGATATCCCTATTTGGTTAGATGAGGGAATTGCTATGTATCAGGAAAAAGCTAGGCGCTGGGGTTCAAATGATGTGGTTAAGAAAGCAATAAAAGATGGTAGTTTCATACCGCTTGATGAACTTTCAAAAATGAGATTGTGGTCTGGCTTAGGAGACGAGACGATTACTTTGTTTTATGCAGAGTCAACCAGTGTTGTTTATTTCCTTCTTCAAGAATATGGCAGGCATAGTTTTATCAAATTTTGCAGAGAATTAAGAGACGGCAAAGAGCTGGAAGAGGCTTTTGATGATGCATATGTCCGTTTTGATACTTTTGAAGAACTTAATACAGCTTGGGTAAGATATTTAGAAAATGAATAAATCAATACATTTTATCGGCATCGGTGGCATTGGTATGAGCGGTATTGCTCAGATTATGATAAGGCAGGGTTATCGTGTTAGTGGTTCAGATGTAAAGGATGGCCCTAATTGTGAGCGCTTAAAAGCTTTAGGAGTAGAGGTTTCTATAGGTCATAGCCAAGATAATATTAAAGACGATGTTGATTTAGTAGTTTATTCTTCTGCAATAAAACAGGATAATAGCGAGTTATTTGCTGCAGCTGAAAAACACATCCCTATTCTTAAGCGTGCTCAGGTATTAGCAGATTTGATGAAAGACAAGATAGGCATTTCTGTTGCCGGAGCCCACGGAAAAACCACAACTACCTCATTAGCTTCTTTTGTGCTTAATCATGCGGGGTTACTCCCGACGGTTGTTGCCGGTGGCATAGTAATTAATTTTAATGATAATGCTATGCTTGGTGATAGTAATTATTTTGTTGCAGAGATGGATGAAAGCGACGGGTCATTTTTATATTTTAAGCCCACTTATGCCACAGTTACAAATATTGATTATGAACATGTTGATTATTATCATAGTTGGGAAAACATTGTAGATGCATATAGAAGATTTATTAATCTTGTTAAGCCCGATGGTTGTTTATTTGCCTGTCTAGACAACGAGCATGTTGAGAGCTTAATAAAATCTTACAGCGGAAAATGTATTACGTTCGGTTTATCTGACAGGTGTGATATATATGCTGAAAAAATAGAATCGAAAAACTTCGTTTCGACCTTTTATTGTATATACAAAGGAAAAACTTTAGGAAAAATAGAATTAAAAGTTCCAGGCAAGCACAATATTTCTAATGCTCTTTCTGTTATTGCCTTAGCATTAGAACTGAAAATTGATTTTAAGGTTATTCAAAAAGCTCTAGCTTTGTATAAAGGGGTACAGAGAAGATTCCAAATTAAACCATGTGAAAATAATATAACTATTGTTGATGATTATGGACATCACCCCACAGAAATAGAAGCTACTTTAGAGGCTTTGAATTCTAATAATACAAAAAACTCAATCGTAATATTTCAGCCACATCGCTATACTAGAACTAAATTTCTTATGGATGAATTTGTAAGAAGTTTAAGCAAGGCCGAAAATCTTATAATCACAGATATTTATCCTGCAAGCGAAAAACCTATCGAAGGTGTAAGTGCGATGAATATGTGCGAGAGATTAAAAAACCTAAATTGCAACAATGTGCAGTTTATTCCTAAAGAAAGAATAGTTGAGCACGTAACGAAAATCGCAAAGCAGGGAGATTTTATTTTGACTTTAGGCGCAGGAGATATTGGAAGGATTTCTGATGAGTTATTATCAAGCATTAAAGAAAATAATAAAGGGAAAAATTAAGCAAAAAGAGTCTTTGGCACATCACACTACTCTTAGAATAGGTGGTCCGGCAGCTGCATGGGTGGAACCAAAGGATCTTGAGGATTTGAAGGCTGTTGTTAAATTTGCCTATGATAAAAAGATTTCTTTGTTTTGTATTGGAGCAGGAAGTAATCTCCTTGTAGGCGATAAAGGTATAGACGGGATAATTGTAAAACTAAATTCACCGTTTTTTAAGACAGTAGAGAAAATAAACAAAAATCATATTGTTGCATCAGGTGGAGCTCATCTTAAGGATTTAATAAGTTTCGCACACGGAAATTACCTTACTGGATGTGAATTTTTAATCGGTATTCCTGGTTCAATCGGTGGCGCATTAGCAATGAATGCAGGAATAAATATTTATTATAAAAGAAGACGCAGGAAACATTACATTTCCGATATTGTAAAAGAAGTTACAGTAATGGATTTTCGAGGTCGGATAAGAACGTTGAAGAATAAGAATATCAGTTTTGGTTATAGAGCATCAAGTCTATCACATTTTATTGTGATTAGTGCGAAGTTTCTTTTGCATCAGGCAACAAAAATTGATATCAGGCGTGAAGAGAAACGATATTTAAACGCAAGAAAATCAACCAGCAATTTAAGATACCCAAATGCCGGTTGTGTGTTTAGAAATCCTGAACTAAATTCAGCATTTAAGTTAAGAGATTATTCATTTTCTGCCGGATGGTTTATTGATCAGTGTGATTTAAAAGGCAAACGCATAAATGATGCTGCTATTTCCAATAAACATGCAAACTATATAGTTAACCGTGGTAAAGCTAAAGCTAAAGACGTGCTCTCGCTTATACAGTTGGTTCAGTGTACTGTAAAAAATAGGTTTAATATAGATTTAGTTTCGGAGATTAAAATTATATGTTAAACATGGAAAAAAATTGCAATTCAAAGTTTGGAAAAATTGGCGTTCTTATGGGAGGGGTTTCTTCTGAGAGAGATATATCGCTAAAGTCAGGCAAGGCAATTTATGATGCCTTAGGTAAAAACGGATGTAATGTTATGCCTCTTGATTTGACCACAGAAACAAAGCAACAGGTAAAGTCTTTCCTGAAGGCCTCTAAAATCTCAATTGCTTTTATTGCTTTGCACGGACGTTTTGGGGAAGATGGAGCCATTCAGGAAATTTTAAATGAAATGAGCATACCTTATACTGGTTCTGGTGTTCTTGCCAGCAGATCTGCAATTGATAAAATTGTTTCGCATAAGATTTTTGAGCGCTATAATGTTCCGTCACCGCGCTATAGTGTAATCTCCAGGGATAAAAGCTCAGATCTAAATTTGCAGATAAAGAGCCTAGATTCATCCGCCGTTGTTGTTAAGCCGGCTAGTCAGGGTTCAAGTATTGGTGTTACTATAGTAAAGAGTAGAGATAATCTTCAGCATGCGGTTGATTATGCTTTTGATTATGAAGATAGAATAATTATTGAAGAATATATCCCTGGTAGAGAAATGACCGTTGGGATTTTTGAGGATAAGCCTTTGCCGATCATTGAAATTATACCTAAAAAGAGTTTCTTTGATTTTCAGGCAAAGTACGAAAAAGGAATGACAGAATATACAAAAGACGTTAATTTACCTGAAAATGTATACAAAAAAGTTCAGGAAGTAGCTTTAAACGCACACTTAGCGCTAGGCTGTAAAGATTTCTCCCGAGTAGATTTGATGTTAAAGGAAGATGATTCTTATGTTTTAGAGGTCAATACTATCCCTGGGTTTACCGCAACAAGTTTGCTGCCAAAGGCAGCAAGTGCGGTGGATGTTGATTTTCCACGTCTGTGTATTCGTTTACTGGAGTTAGCTCATGGCAAAAAAGAAGAATAAAAAGAATAAAAAATCAAAGAAAATAAATGTTTTTCCTATCGCTTTAGGGATTATCGTTGCAGCAATTTTATGTTTTGTTTCTTTTAAGTTTTTTATTTTTATTAAAGGAATGGATAATTTTAAAGTTGAGAATATTTCTTGTCTCACAGAAGACTATCCTGCACTTGTAAATAAAATAAAAAGTATAAAGGGCAGGAATATTTTTTCCTTAGATTTAGATTATCTTGAGAGAAGGCTTATCAATAGCTTCCCGGGCATATATCAAGTGAGACTGCTTCGTGAGTTTCCTGATGAAGTAATAATCGATTATAAAAAACGAATTCCACTGGCAAAGCTATATTATGGAAACAAGTATTATTTTATTGATAAAGAAGCTGTTGTTTTGCCGTATCGAGAAAATTTTTCTCAAGGCAATCTTTCAATCATTAGAGGAATAAAAATTAAGCCTGATAAATTGAAGACGGGTAGGGCAATAAGTGGTAAAAATTTCAGATTAGCACTTTATTTGGTAAGTGAACTTAATTCAGTTAACGAATTTTTCGATTTTATTCCCCTTACCATAGATATTTCCAATAACAATAATATAGTATTTTATCTCGATAAAGTAGAAATACGTATCGGTCTAGAAAATCAGAAAGAAAGATTAGGGATCCTAAGGATACTTCTTAGACAGCCAGATATTGATTTGGGTAATATTAAATATATTGATTTGCGGTTTAAAGAACCGATTGTAGGAAAAAAATGAGAAATAAAACAATTTTCGCAGTTGATATCGGAGATACTTCCATAGTCGCTGTTTTAGCTGAAGTCGATAGGAAAGGCAAAGTTCTTTCTATCGATTTTTCTGACGGAAAAAGCAGGGGGATTAGTCAGGGAGTAATAAGCGATATCCAAATGTTGGCTGATTCTCTGCATAAAGTTATTGAGAGTCTAAAAAGTAAAACAAAGAAAGACGTTCATGAAGCATATATTAATGTTTCTAATTGTAGTTGTCAGATAAAACACAGCCATGCTGTTATGCCTTTAACTGAAAGAGGCAGCAAAATTATCACCCAGGATGATATAAAAAATATTAATAACCAGGCTCGTCTTCTGGGATTGAATATTGACGAGGAGGTAATTTATTGTACTCCTTTAGAGTATAGAGTTGACGGCCACGGTCCGCGCAAAAATCCTTTAGGCCTATATGGTAGGAAACTTGAAGTTTCGCTTTTGATGGTCATTATAAAAATGGGCTATAAAGAAAATTTAATTAAAATGCTTAACCACACAGGGATTGAAGCTAGAGATCTGGTGTTTTCGTCTTTGGCTACAAGTCTTTCTGTGTTAGAAGAAGACCAGAAGCAGCAGGGCTGTGTTTTGTTGGATATCGGCGCGACCACAACAAGCTTTTTAGTTTTCAAAGATGGTGGTTTGGTTGAAGTTGATGTAATCCCATTTGGTGGTAGGGCTATTACAGAAAGCATTGCCGCAAAAGCTAAAATTCCAAATGACCTTGCTGAAGATTTGAAGAAGTCTTACGCTCTGGCATTTTGTGAAGATATTGATGAGAATGATGAAATTCTGATAAAGAAAAGCTCTGCATATCTTCCTATAAAAAGAAAACTTATCTGTGAGGCGGCTCAGTCAGAGTTGGCAAAATTTATATCACTTCTTCTGGAAAAAATTGAAAAGGTAAGAACAGTTGCAACCGGAGGTGTTGTTATTACCGGTGGTGCTGCTCAAATGGATGGTTTGGCAGAGTTAATCGAGAATAAATTACATATGCCTACGAAAGTAGGTAAAATAAAAGGGATATTTTTATCTTCTACAAAAGCCTCGCTTTATTCTACCGCAATAGGTCTTGTTTCTTATGCGGTAGATAAGCAAATATTGCGCAAGGGCGTTGCTGATTTAGGTAAAGGATATTTAAAATCGCTTATGCTAAAGGTAAAAAATCTGTATCAGGATTATTTTTAATTAAGAATGGTGAAAAACCTTGACATTTGTTCTATTATGATTTAGATTTAGATTGAAAGGGAGGAAGATATGGTCAAAACAAAAAGAACTAAAAGTGTAAAGCGAGCAAAAAAATCAACTAGGTCATCTAGTGCTAAAAGGATGATGCAATTCTTGCTGGATGCTCCCCAAGCCAGCAGAGTAAGTGTTGCTGGAAGTTTTAACAACTGGGATACTCAATCATTGTCAGCCAAGAGAGACAAAAAAGGTACGTGGAAAGTTCGCTTATCTCTTCCTAAGGGAAGGCATGAGTATCGTTTTATTGTTGATGATCAGTGGTGGAGTGATCCTCGCAGCAGCGAATGCGTATCAAATGAATTTGGTAGTATTAATAATGTGCTGGAAGTAAAATAATTTTTTGTGCTAAAAAAGCTTAGATAGAAAGGGATAGAAACAACTATCCCTTTTTGTACAAAAATATATGAAATATATCTATGGCCCGGTAAAGTCAAGAAGGTTGGGTGCCTCCCTTGGGATAAGCCTAACACCTTATAAAGTTTGTAGTTTCGACTGTATTTATTGTCAATTGGGACGCACAACTAAAAAAACCCAACAAAGATCACAGTACATAAACATTGCTGAAGTTTTAAAAGAGCTTCAAGCTTTCCTCGGAATTCAAGAATCTAATGATGAAAAGATAGATTATATCACCCTCGCTGGTTTCGGCGAGCCTACACTTAATAGCAATATCGAAGAATTAATCCTATCAATTAAAAGACTTACCTCAATACCTATTGTTATACTAACAAATAGTTCTCTGTTGTCTTTAGCAGAAGTACGCAAGGCTTTATTGAATGCCGATATTGTTATGCCGACTCTTTGTTCAGTAGAGGAAGACGATTTCGAACTGATTAATCGTCCTGTAAGAGATTTAAAGATAAAAGATATTGTCAAAGGGCTTATAGAATTTCGTAAAATATTTAATGGTAAGATTTGGCTTGAGATAATGGTTATTAAAGGTGTAAACGATAGCGTTGTTAAGATGAAAAAAATCGAAGAGATTATTAGTCAAATAAAACCAGATAAAGTATTTTTAAATTCTCCTGTGCGTCCACCATCAGAGGAGTTTATTGAGCCGGCTGATAAAAGAACGCTTATCAGGATGCGCGAATCTCTAGGAGATAATGTTGAGATTATATAATTTTATATGAAGCAGAAGGAGAAAATGGAGGAAATAAAAAAAATAATTGATATTAATCTGCCTAAGAGAGATTTGATATGGACGGGCATTTGTGTTGAAAGGAATAAGAATGTTTCCATTCTTATTAATTACGATGAGAAAAAGAAGGAATTTAATGGATACACGGTGTTTAAGTCTAAAGAAATTAAACGCTACAGGTATTGGGGAAAGAATGAATGCAGGGGTGTAAAAATAAGAACATCTTTTCGATTCATGGATAAAATCAAATCAAAAAATAGTAAAACATTCTATTCATCCTTAAAGGAAGCAAGTCAATTTGGGTTAATTGCTTTTTTTGTTGAGAATAAAACTAATAGTTATTTCGTGGGTCAGTTGACTTCAGTTAATAATGAATTTGCAAATTTTAGATTAATTGACAGAAAAGCAAGATGGGCAAGATATAAGAAAATAAAACTCAAAAATATTAACTTTTTCTCATTTGGTACAGTTTATGAAAGAACGCTTTTTAAAAAGGTAGATAGGAAAAGAGGAATAAAATGAATAAACCAAATAATAAAAAAAGCTTTGCCCTGATTACTGCTTTAGGTTTATGTATTCTCTTCGGTGCTATCATTACCGGAGTATTTATGTCTTCGGTAAGAGAAATCTCTTCTACCAAAAGACAGATTGGTACCACCCAAGCACTCTGGCTAGCAGAATCAGCTGCCAGAGAAAAGATCCAAGAGATAAAAACATACTTTGATACTGGTGAGTTTCCTAAACATTTCCCCGTAGACCCTGATAAGGATATAGGTAAAGAGTATGATTGGGGTTTTGAGTCTGGAGAAGGTGAAACCCATACCGTCCCATCAGGACACGATCCTGATTCAGGGGGTGATCCTGATTCGGGCAATGTCGGTGGTCGGTCAAAAGTCTCGCCTCCCTGGAGGGGAAATATTGAAAGCATTGTTTATGCCATGGATAATTCCATGGATATTCCAACTATAGCTGCCAGCGCTCAACTAATCAGCGTCAACACTTACGGCTCTGGAGCAGGGAAACCTCCTATCCCAGGAGACTACATTTATCTTTTAACTGCATCTGCAACAGTTCCTATATTAGGAGGCTCAACATTAAAGACAGTACAATGCTCAGTAAAATACAGCTATGTTGCCCCTATGAACATTGAAGTTGGTGATGCAACTGTGGGAGAAGATGGGGTATTGCAACCTGGGTTTAGTAATATTATTTATTATTCAGATTTGAATCTGCCTACAGGTAAATATGATATAAGCTATTCTGCTAATTACGATAAGATTGAAGGTCCGGGGGGCGGTACAGCAGAAATTCATCAGAGCCTTCAACATGAAAATGTATATATTTCTTTAGGAAAAACTGAGGTATTACTTAAAGAATGGGTGGATGATGGCGAGGGTTTTGATGAATCTGGAAGATTTCCCTGCAAGGCCAACGACGGTGAAGCCTGTTACGGAGAATTTAATATTCCTTGGGATTTGCAGACAGGGTTTACTGAGCAGTTTACTCATATTGCTGATAATGGGATTAATCAAGAACCACAATATTATTTTCAAGTAGATTCAGAGCCTTTTTTAGGAGAACTGTTTTTTCTATCTCCCGCCGGACTTCCGGTTTCTTATGATGAAGTTAATAATGATTGTGATCTTGATGAAGAATCTACATGCAGTAAGATGTGTGACAAAATTGATGAAGGTTGCGGGAGAAATGGTGCTGGAGGATGGTTTGTACGACTTGCGGACATATGGAATTTAGGTATAGTTTTAGGGAGCTGATTAAAGGTAAGCATCCTGATCGTGATGATTGGCTTGTAAGCAGGAACAGGCGTCTTGACTTAGATCTTTTAGGTCAAATGCCACCCCGAGGAGGATGGTCTTACCGAGCCCAGGATGAACTTTCCAAGATTATAGCTCAAGCATCAATTGATGAGATTTCTAAAGTCGTGGGATTCCCGGATTGGCTAGGGTTTTTAGGACTGGGATTTTGTTATTGCGAACACGTAGAAAGATCTAATCGCCGATTAACACTAGCGTTAGTGCCGCAACTCATCATTCTTGTTGACCAGAATTCAGACGCTTATTCTAAGCTGAATGATATTTTAAACAGTGATAAGTTAATTCTGCACTGGGGAGACCTAGAATTGGTCGAGAAGGGGATAGAACAAAATAAGTAATAAGGAACACTTCAAGCAAGGAGAACTGAGTGGAAAACGACAACTTATATAAAATGCTATTAAAGAATATAGAAGCATGCGATGAAGCTTGTAAGAAGCCTAAAGATCAAATGCTGTTAGGCGAAGGGAGTTTAAATGCAGATGTTATGTTTGTTGGCATAGCCCCTAATATGTCTTTTGATGGTAAGGTAAATAGGAGCGTCTTCGGAGAATATAGTCGAGCAGGAGAAAAAGTAAGACCAACAATGGCGGCACTGGTTGAGAAATATAGCAAAATAAATAATAGTCAGGAAATACTATTTTGGTTAACTAATATAATAAAATGCGGCTGCGGAAAAGACGCGTTTGCTAGCAATATGAAAAGATGCGATAAGTTCTTGAGAGAAGAGATAGGTATAATTAAGCCGAAAGTCATAGTTTTATTTGGGCGTAAAATTATAAAACATTTCCTAGGTGAAGTGATGGTGCATGGTAAAATTTCAAGCTTAGATAATCAATACGCATGCGTACATTCATATCATCCCGCAGCTAGGGGTGGTTTGTTTGAGAATGGGACAGATAAGTTAATGGATGCAGTTGTTGAAGCGATGGGGGAAGGAATTCATAGGAGAGATGGTTTAAAGGACGAATTAGTTAACAAGAGCAATGAAAAGATACAAGGGGTTATTGATGCGAGACAGCGAAGATCTCATAAGAAGAAAAGCAGAGTAATTATAACTTCAGCTGAAATGCTTCTTTTGAGCGCTGGTAGTCATAATGCAAGAAGCTTATTTAATAATTTCTCAAATAGAATTAAATCAAAATTTCCTTTGGTTTATAATGAACCGCATACAGATTCTTTTATTTTCTATATTAATTACGAGGGTAGACAGAAAAGACTATTTGATGTTCATGTAAGCAATACAGGTTTGAGGGTGCATTTGATGAATAGGAAGAAAGAAATTCAAGATCCTTTTAAAATATGCACTCTTAAAATGAGGAAGAGTGGTGCGACACGCATGGAAGTGAAAATTGAGAGAGTCGATGATATTGATAGACTTCTGTTTGTTGTTGAACAAATATATAAAATTAATACAACATAATAAAGATGAGCTTTGTGATTTTTTGAGAAATAAAAGTCTGAGAGGTAGTATAAAAAATGGACGACAGTTTTAAAAATTATGACTCTTTAGAGCAAATAATAGAGGACAGGCAAGACCTTTTTGTCCCTCAGCGGAAGAAATATCTCACCAAGTCTAAATATATAAACGCTCTTCAATGTCACAAGTATTTGTGGATGAGGTGCAATAGGCCTGAGGATATTCCGGAGCCAAGTAAAAGCTTACAACACATATTTAGCGTTGGTAAAGAAGTTGGTCGGTTGGCTCAGCAAAGGTTTCCCGGAGGCATAAATATTTCAGAGGAAGATTTTTTTGAAAATTTAAAGACAACAGAGGCGCTATTGAAGCAGCCTGACCGTAAGCCGCTTTATGAGGCGGGAATCTCATCAGGACGTCTTTATGCACGGGCAGATGTTCTTTGTCCAGTTGACAATGAAGCATGGGATCTAATCGAAGTGAAATGCTCAACCTGCTCAAAAGAGATCAAAGATGTCTATTATCATGATATTGCCTTTCAGAAATATTGCTATGAAAAGTCCGGGTTAAAGATTCGTAAATGTCTTCTATTGCATATCAGCAAAGAATATATTCGTGATGGAGAGATTGACGTTAATGATTTTTTTACATTGCAAGATTTAACCGAGCCTGTAGGGAATTTGCAAGAAGGAATCGATGAAAATGTCGAGGGATTTTTGAAGATAATTGACATGGCAGCACTTCCAAATTGTTCTATTCATGAAGGTTGCCGTAAGCCTTATGAATGTCCCCTTATAGAGGAGTGCTGGAAGTTTTTACCTCCTTTTAATATTTTTCAATTATATGGCATGCGATGGAAGAGTCGTTTTGATTTCTTCGATAAAGGATTAAGAGACATAAAAGACGCTCCTAAGGATGACAAAAAAATAAAAGAAAAACATTTAATGCAAATAGAAAGCGTTGAGACTGGGGAGCCTCATATCGAGTCTCTGGGAATTTCTGATTTCTTAAAAGATTTACAATATCCAATTTATTATATGGATTTTGAGACAATGTTTGAAGCAATTCCTCCGTTTAATGGGACGAAGCCGTATCAGCAAATACCTTTCCAGTTTTCAGTTCATGTTCAAGACAATCCGGGAGGAGATTTAAAGCATTTCTCGTTTTTATGGAAAGAGTCAAGTGACCCGAGAGAGAGTTTTATTCGAGAATTAAAGGATTGTTTAGGAGGTCAAGGAAGCATCGTCGCGTATTATTATAGTTTTGAGAAGAGTCGCTTAACGGAATTAGCAGAATTGTTTCCAAAGTATAAGGATTGGGTTGATTCTATATTGAATAGAATGATTGATCTTCTTGGGCCGTTTAAGAATTTTCATTATTATCACGCTTCTCAGAAGGGCAGCGCCTCTATAAAAAAAGTTTTGCCTGCAATTACCGGCAAGGGATATGAAGGAATGGAAATTTCAGGTGGAGGCGAGGCAAGTTTGGAGTATGCGAGAGTGACTAATGGAGATGCCTCAGAAGATGAAAAAAACGCAGTATATAGCGCTTTAGAAAAATATTGTACTTTAGATACTGAGGGGATGGCGTGGATTGTAGAGAAGTTGAGGAAACTAAGCAAAGAAACAAGTGGAGGCTGATATGAATCGGAGGTTGAAATGTTAACAGCATTGGTTGTTGTCGTTGTTGTAATTAATATCGTGATATTAATTATATTGCTCACGCGTAATTCGGATACGAATCTTATTAAGTTTGAAGGCAGCATCAGAGATGAAGTGTCAAAAAATCGCGAAGAAATGTCTAAAACACTAAAAGACTTCAGCGATTCATCTCTAAAGCAGTTTTTAGGTTTAACGCAAATAAACGAGCAGAAGCTTGAGAATGTGCGTAAGACAATTGAAGAAAGGCTTAAGTCTTTACAGGATGACAATTCTCAGAAGCTCGAAAAGATGAGAGAAACAGTCGATGAAAAATTACACAATACTCTAGAGAAGCGATTGGGTGAGTCGTTTAAATTGGTCAGCGATCGACTTGAATCGGTTCAACAGGGCCTTGGAGAAATGCAGGCATTGGCAACAGGGGTAGGCGATCTTAAAAAAGTATTAAGCAATGTTAAAACAAGAGGAACATTGGGTGAGATTCAGCTAGAAACATTATTGGATCAAATACTGACTCCGGATCAGTATGCGAAAAACGTCGCTACCAAGAGTGGAAGTCGGGAAAATGTTGAGTTTGCCATAAAGTTACCAGGCAAAGAGGATAAGATTCTCTGGTTGCCAATAGATGCAAAGTTTCCCAAAGAGGATTACGAGCGCTTAGTAGATGCTCAAGAACAGGCCAATCCCGATCTTGTAGAAGAATTAGGAAAGGCACTTGAGCAACGCATTAAGTCTGAGGCAAAAGATATCCAAAACAAATATATCGATCCACCAAACACAACCGATTTTGGGATTTTGTTTCTAGCAACCGAAGGGTTGTATGCTGAGGCACTCCGAAGGCCAGGCCTATTTGAATCATTACAGAGAGAACACAGAGTTATACTCACCGGACCGACAACAATAGCAGCGTTATTGAATAGTTTGCAGATGGGATTTAGAACTCTTGCGATAGAGAAGCGCGCAAGTGAGGTCTGGAACTTATTGGGAGCGATTAAGACGGAATTCGCTAAGTTTGGAGATCTTCTAGTAAAAACACACAAGCAATTAGCAGCTGCCAGCAATACAATAGAAGGTGCAACAAGGAAAACAAGAACGATTGAAAGAAAATTAAGAGATGTTCAGGAGCTTCCAGTTAAGGAGTCAGCTAAATTATTAGGCAAAGTTGAAGATTTCGATATGGAAATTGATACAGAAAATAATTCAGAAGAGCAAGAGTGAGGATTAAAGAAGATTGTCATTTTTGTACTTATAGAGATACGGTTAGGGATATTGTGTAAAATATGAAGCACATGACAAATGTTTTATAGTTGAAAATAAGACAATATAAAGGTATGCTAATGAGGTAGCTAGATGGCTTTTAGCTTAGAACATCACGGTGTTTCACCGTGGACGCGATAAAGGCTAGACTACCCTTTTCGGATCTCATAGTCGCGTATTTGTGTGGTACCCAAACACGCGAATATGACATCCGGGCACTTTGAAAGATTAGTAAGGAAAAAGCCATCTAGCTACACTCGTATTAAGGGATTTTTATGTCATTAGACAAACTAAAGAAAATAGAAGAATTGATTTCTTCTAAGGAACATAAAGATAGATTAAAATCTATATCCTTGATAAAAGAATTGTCAGTTGATGAAGTAAAGACATTGTTAATTAAGTATGCAACTTTTTGGGATAAACAATTCAAAAGAGAATTTTCTAAAGAGGCACTTGATCAGTTCGGAAAAGAAATTATCGAGTCCATAGTTAATTTAGTAAAGAACGAAAATCTTCCCATAAAATTCACGATAAATCTTCTGAGTAAATTCGATGATCCTTTCGTTATTGATTTCATTGCAACGTACCTTTCGCATTTTCGAACAGATATTAGGCTTGAATCTCAGAGGATCATCTTGGAATACAGTAGCGAATATGCAGTTTTTGTGCAATGGTGCAATGATTTAAAGGATTTCAAATTATTGCAAAATCTACTGGATAAAATTCCAGTTGAAAATATCGCTAAATATATAGATCGTTTAAACGATTGGGACCGTAATGCTTTTTTAGGTAAGCCTGCCACTAAAGAATATTTAGCGCATAGAAAACTTACCAATCTATTTGCAGTCATCGATGATTCTACTGAAGGTAGGCTTTTGGTGAGAAAAACAGAATCGTCAAAAATATATTTAGAGAGTATTTCAGAGCGACTTCAAGCACCAAAAGGACTTATAGGATGGGTGGTTAGAAATTGGGATGCTGTTGATTCTCTCTATGCGACCTTTACAATTCCAAAAAAAAGTGGAGGCCAGCGCTCGATATCTTCTCCACCAGATAAACTTAAGTATGTGCAGGAGCTAATTTATAAAAATGTGTTGTCTAAAGCTTTGCTCCATCCATGTTGCCACGGCTTTATATCGGGACGATCCATAATAACCAACGCCGAATATCATACAAATAAGGATGTGGTAGTCAATGTGGATATAAAAGATTTCTTTCCATCCATATCAGCTTCGAGGGTTTATGGAGTATTTCAATCTCTCGGATTTAACAAGCATGAGGCAAGACTGCTAACACGTATTGCAACACGGAATAATTGTTTACCACAAGGAGCCCCAACAAGTCCTATAATAGCAAACATAACATGTAAAAGACTTGATAGTAGGCTTTCTGGGTTAGTTAAAAAAATGGATGGTAAATATAGTCGATACGCAGATGATCTTACCTTTAGTGGCGATGAAAAAATATTAAAAGTGATTCCTCGTATTTATAAAATTATAGGCGCCGAAGGATTTCTTGTCGCAATAGAAAAAACTAGAGTTACACGAAAAGGAAATCGTCAGGAAGTAACAGGCTTAACGGTAAACAAGAAAATCTCGATACAACGAAAAAGGCGCAAGAATCTAAGGGCTATTATTCATCATTTCAAAACAAGTAAAAGTATTCATTGGAACGGGAAAGATTTATCTGTTCAAAGCCTAAAAGGGCACATTGCCTTTTTAAAGTCAGTACATCCTGAGACCGCGAGTAGCTATAATGATGTAATTAAGAAAAGTAAAAAGTGAAAAGGTGCTTGTTAAAAAAGACAGCCAGGTTTTTATCTTTAAATGCAATAACGGACACGGCGAGAAAGCAGAGATAGAAGAAATTTTTGAGAAAATGCTTCAAAATTTTCAATTCACGGAGGAAGGTTTGAATTAGGGCTTGCGACTGGCGACAGCCAGGAGCAGCACCGAAAGGCAGCTTAGCTTTAATGGATTGTTATTGCAGGCAGTCCTGGAGCAAAGCGAAAGGGATTGAGGTGAGGGGGCGATGATTTATTTACCATTACTGGTTGGCATCGGCATCATTATTGCTAAGGTGATTTATCGCATGAGGAAAAAGAAGGCGATTGCTCCGAGATGGCTCAATAGGTTTTTGACTATTTGTGCAACAGTCTGTTTGATTTCTTCACTCATTCCAATACTTTTCACTGCATGGTTTTTTAGTTCTATGTCAATGTCTGCAAGTAAAGTTTTTCAAAGATATATTGCTGACCCTATTCCCACCACTGTACGCATTGTCTATGGTAAGGGTGTTTCATGGCAAGGATATTCAGCCCAAGTAGTTTTTACTACTGATAAAAAGACTTTTAGCGAACTTTTTTCGGATTACCAAATCTTGCCTTTTGAGTGTGACTATCCTACTGTCAATCGCTGTTGCGATACTGAGATATATTATGACAATAAACTTTTCAAAGAGGATTTAAGCAAAGTGTCTGGACTTCAATGTTTTTATAAAGAGGGAGATGTTAAGCGAGGACAAAATTCTGTAGTTTATTGGGACAAGGATAATAACAAAATATTCTTTAGAAGTAGTGGTGGATAATGAGTGTATTTAAACGAAATAATATTTATAAAAAATAAACTAGAGATTGAGCATAGCAGCTTCTTTGATATAATATAAACATCTGCGCCCATAGCTCAATTGGATAGAGCACCAGTCTTCGGAACTGGGTGTTGCAGGTTCGAGTCCTGCTGGGCGCGTAGATTATTAAAGATGAAAAAGACTTTTCTTATAATATTCTTATTATTTTTTGCGACGACGTGTTTTGCTCAAGAAAGAGTAGTCGCCGCAAGAATGCAATATAACAACCTGCCAATTAACCTCATAATTACTCCTGAGAAGAGAGTTTTTGTTTTAGGGGAACCAGTAATGGTAAAAACCGAACTCAAAAATAATTCTGATAAAGAAGTAATGATCGTTATTCCTGCAGATGGCTCTGAGGCTAAAATGAGATATCCGCATTTTTATTTTGAATTCACAGGTAAAGATGCAAAGGCTGTTAAGAACAAAGCCAGGTGCGGAGTTGTGGACCCTCTTGTGCTAGATTCTTTTGCAGTTGTTCCCTCCGGGGAAGGAATTGCATTAAGTTCAATGTGGTCAGAAGGAGATATTAGCAAATTTATGGATATCCCTACAGGAGAATATAGAGTTCATTGTTTTTACTCAACAGATACAGAAGATGAAAAATCTTGGCATGGTAGGTATTCTGATGAAGAATGGAAAAAACGTGATAAGAATGAATTCTGGGCGAAACGGGATGAAGAGATGAGGAAGATAAATCAACTGCTTAAAAAAGTACCCAGAATGAATCTAAAATCTAATTCTGTCAGGATAAAGATTGTCGATAAGTTAGAGTCTTTCAGTGATAAATATTACCAGATAAAAGAAGCAATGAGTAGAGTTGATGTTGGGAAATTTCTAGGTGAGCCAGCGCGAAAAAAAATTGCAGTTTTACCAAGGGGACCATTTTACGGTCCACAAGAAGGCCTGGTTAAAATTCTAAAGCCTGGAAGTGAATATGAAGAGTGGGAGTACGAATCTGATAATATTATTTATTTTATTTGGTTTGGATCTGTTGGAGATGTTAATTCAGCAAACTGGAAAGTAATCGACGTGGGAGAATATCCTAAGGGCGCTGTATTTTAAATCATACATAAGGGTAAATTGATAATGAAAAAGATATTTTTGATTTTAGTAGTTTTATTGATGTTTTCTGTCAGCAACTCTTTAGCTCAAGATGCAATAAAGCCACACAGGATAAAGAATTTCTTTCCAAAAGGAGAAGCTCTTCTTGATGGATATTTAGTCGATTATTCCCAATGGAAGCGTTATTCGGCCTTTAATAAAGCCTTATTTATCAAAGAGTATATTATGGAGTTAGAAGATGAATTTAACGTTGTTATAAAATTCAGACGCTGGGGATTGGGTCCTTTTGATAAATATATTGATGAAAAGATAAAGAAGGAAGAAGATAAGATTATTGTTTATAATTTTATTAGAGAGTTTCTTAAAGAGCAGTGTGCTTTTCCTTCAACGGAAAGTGGTTGCGATGATTTATACAAATACGATACTAATGATGTTCCGGAAGTATTCTTTTTTCCGATTAGCCTGTCTCGCTGGGATGGTACAAAAATAGATGTTATGTCGTGGGGTAAGCTTGATTCACTTTTGAAAGAGAAGTTTATGCTGGAGTATTCTAAGGTACTTGAGATAAAATATGATACTACAATTAAGTTTGATAAATATGTTTATCTTGCTATTTTGGATGGCATGGCAAAAGAACCAGATGCAATGTGGATGACCGATTTATTCGAGCGTGCATTAAAAGAAGATGATATAATCAAAGAAAAAGGAGAGAAAGAATAGAATGGAGAATATTACAGCGCTTAGAAAGATAAATAAATATTCATTTAGACTTTTGGTAATTGTTCTTTTTGCTTGTTTAAGTTTTATTGGTTGTTCTTCAAAAGCAAAGAATGTCTACAATATAGATCTTGACAATGATAGAAGAGAAGAAGTTGTAAAGGTCAAAGGTTTAAAGGTTGTGGTTTCCAGAAAAAACGGTAAGGTAATCGGGAAGATTGACCTTTTGGACTATTCTGAAAAGATAGAATTTGTTGATTTAAACAAGGACGGTAAGAAGCAGATAGTTCTTTGGGCACAGGGAGACGAAGGTTTTTCTCAAGGGATAGTTATTTATGGTTTGATCAATAACAAGCTTTTGGAGATATTCAGACTTGATGTAGATTCTCAGATCGAAGTTGATTTTGTTTCTACACCCCCTGTAATCATTGGAGGTAGTACTAGGTGGATATGGGATGGCTCTAGATTCAAGGGTTCCTTAGAAAATTTTTAAAATTTTATGAAGAATAATTTATTTCAAGGAGGTTGTTAAGATGAGAGCAATAGCACTACTAATTGTTTTTTTAATGTTTTGTGTAAACGTGTATGCTGAGGATTCATCTGGTTTGTTGATTATTAAAAATCCCAATCTTTCTGCTGCAGTTGTAAGCAGTAAAGTTGATATGGGAAAGATGGATTATGCGTACAATAATCCTACAACAGTTGATAAGAGCGGTAATTTTTATTTTTGTAGTTCAGAGAATAATCGATTAGATTCTTTATGGAAAGTAAGCAGGGTCAATTCTAAAACCGGGAACATTGATGAAATCTGCAGGCTTGATTTAAGCTCTAATAAGTATAGGTTTATCCGCTCAATTAACTATGTAGATTCCGGGAAACTCTATATTTGGTTGGCAACAGAAAGAGCACGTTCAGGAGAATGGCAGGGGGCATTAGTAGAAATTTCCGGACTTCAATAAGCTCATATTTTTGCAATTTAATTCTTATAACTATAATTGCCATAGGTTTTTACTGCAATTTAATCTTGCCTAAAAGGTTTTAAATGGTATAATAATTTTCGATAAATCAGTGGGCCGTTAGCTCAATGGTAGAGCAGGAGCCTCTTAAGCTCAAGGTTGAAGGTTCAAATCCTTCACGGCTCACCAAATCCACTTATTTTTAAATCAAAATCCGCATGAAAAGGTTCGAAATCATAGAACACACCGCTGATATTGGCATAAAGATATTCGGCAGTGATTTAAAAGAACTGTTCTGCAATGCTGCTGCAGGGATGTTCGATATTATAGCCGATTCAAAAGAAGTCAACCGAAAGAAGCATATTAACGTTGAGGTTAAAGCTGATAATATTGAAGAGCTTTTGGTAAACTGGTTAACTGAGCTCTTGTTCCATTTCAATGCTAATTTTATTATTCTTAAAGAATTTTCTATAACTGAAATATCACAAAATAATATTAAAGCTGTAGTCTCAGGTGAAAAAATCGATAAAAACAAGCATAGTATAAATACAGAGATAAAGGCAGTAACTTATCATGAGCTTAAAGTAGAAAAAAAGGATTTTGGCTGGAACGTACAGGTTATCTTCGACGTGTAGGAGGAATTTTATGGCAAGTTGGGTTACGGTTCACACAACAAATGATGAAGCTGAGGTTAATTTAGTCAAAGGAATATTAGAGGAATATGGAATAAATTGTATTATCGAAAGCTCAAAACATAGCCCTTGGATAACAGCACCATTGTTTAATCAGTTTGAGTTAAAAGTTTTGAAAGAGAAACTTGAAGAAGCTAAAGAAATAATTAAAACCGCAGGAGATTAAATGGCAGAGGTTTGGCAGGGTACGCTAAACAAGATTGATGATTTTCGATATGAGATCCCTAGGTCTTATAAGCAAGGAATGCGTGTCAGGGGTTTGATATATGCGGATGATAAGTTGATAAAAAACATCCGTCATGATAAGGCAGCTGAACAAGTTGCAAATGTAGCTTTTTTACCCGGGATTGTCGGTAGCTCTTTAGCAATGCCGGATATTCACTGGGGCTATGGTTTTTCGATTGGTGGAGTTGCTGCAACTGACCCTGAAAACGGTGGTGTAGTTTCTCCGGCGGGTGTGGGTTATGATATTAATTGCGGCGTGCGGCTGCTTAGAACTAATTTAGAGTATGATGATATAAAAGATAAAATTGAAGATCTGACCTATGCGTTGTTTAACAATATTCCTTCAGGCGTAGGTTCAAAGGGAGATATTCGCTTATCTTATAATGATGAAAAGAAGATTTTAGTAAATGGTGCTAAATGGGCTGTTGAAAATGGATATGGTGCTGCAGAGGATTTAGAGGCTACAGAAGAATTTGGCGCAATAAAGGGCGCAGATCCTTTAAGTGTATCGGAGAGAGCGATTAAAAGAGGCAAGGCTCAGTCTGGAACACTTGGTTCAGGAAATCATTTTTTAGAAGTACAAGTAATCGATAAAATATTTGATGAAGAAAGTGCAGAAGTTTTTAATCTTCGGGTTGGTCAAATAACAGCAATGATTCATTCTGGATCCCGTGGTTTAGGTTATCAGGTTTGTGATGATTTTGTAAAAAGTATGATAAAATGTATTAGTAAATACAAAATCAATGTTCCTGACAGGCAACTTGTCGGTGCACCGGTTAATTCGCCGGAGGCAGAAGCTTATATTTCTGCGATGAGATGTGCGGCTAATTATGCTTGGGCAAACCGGCAGTGTTTGATGCATTTAACAAGAGAAGTATTCCAGAAGATGTTCGGCAGAAGCTGGCGCGATATGGATATGCATCTGATTTATGATGTTGCTCATAATATCGCAAAATTTGAAAAACACAAAGTAAAAGGTAAAGAAAAGGTTTTATGTGTTCATAGAAAAGGCGCGACGCGTGCTTTCCCACCTGGACATCCGGAGTTACCGCAAAAGTATCAAAAGACTGGTCAGCCGGTAATTATTCCGGGGGATATGGGGAGGAATTCTTATCTTCTTACAGGGACAGAAAAGGCCGCAGAAACTTTTTACTCTACTTGTCATGGTGCTGGAAGATTAAAGTCGCGCACTGCTGCAACTAAAGAGTTTGATGCGCAATGGCTTGTTAATGATTTAAAATCTAAGGGAATCTTTGTAAAGGCCTCAGGACGTGGTACTATATCAGAAGAAGCTCCGGGAGCCTACAAGGATGTAAACGATGTGGTTGATGTTGTACATAATGCGG
The DNA here is from genome assembly GCA_964406665.1 of uncultured Planctomycetia bacterium. GTDB lineage: Bacteria > Omnitrophota > Gorgyraeia > VGKH01 > JBHPFN01 > CAYOSQ01. The sequence goes on from CAYOSQ010000003.1 coordinate 242,166, forward strand.
GAATTTCCCACAAGGTTTGCCGTATGCGGCCTTTGGGAGTAATAAAGGGGTGATAGAGATGAAGAAGTTAATTATCATTTTGATTATTGGATTATTGTCGTTTGCATCGAATGTTTTCGCACTTGAACCAAATGAACCAGGCGAGCTAGAAGCTTACATAGTTGTCAGTGATACACCTGATTTTATCGATGAGTGGATGTCAACTCCGTTTGAAAAAGACATACATATGAAACGCATCAAAGAAGTAAGATACGAACAGATGTTTCATATTGCTGTATTGGTAACTGGTTTTGTTGTTAATAGAAATAGCAGGACAGATATAACTGCTGATTTTATATTAGAGAATCCCAACAGAACTATTCAGTTTAATGAAAAAGATATGTTTACGCATGGAAGGAAAATGCACAACTTAACAGGGTTTCTTATGCTTGATCCTGCAATAGATTTAGCATTTGAAGAAACCGATAAGCCAGGTAAATATACTATAAAAGTAAAGGTTACAGATAGAGAATTAGAAAAAACAGTGAAAGAAAAATATATTGTAGTTTTAACTGAAGAACCAAACATTGAAGAATAGAAAAGGTGAGAAATGTTAGATCTTAAATTTATTCGCGAGAATACTGATTTAGTAAAAAAATCAATAAAAGACAGAGCAGCTAAAGTTGATTTAGATGAGATTGTCAAACTTGATGCAGCTAGGCGCAAGGTATTAACTTCACTTGACGGATTACGCTCTGAAAAAAATAAAGCCAATGATGAAATTTCTGTTTTGTTGAAAGAAAAAAAGGATCCCAAAAAGAAAATTGCAGCGATGAAAAAAATCTCTACTGAAATTGGAAAGTTAGAGAAAGAATTAAAAAAACTTGAACCAAAACTATATGATCTTATTTTAACCGTACCCAACATTCCTCACGAGTCGCTTCCCGTGGGAGCAGTTGAAAAAAACAAAGTTATTCGTAGCTGGAGGGAGCCGAAGAAGCCTGATTTTTCTGTAAAAACACATGATGAACTTGCTGAGAAACTTGACATCATTGATTTTAAACGAGCTACAAAAATTACGGGCTCAAATTTTATTTTGTATAAAGGTTGGGGTGCACGTTTAGAAAGGGCATTATTAAATTTTATGTTGGATTTTCATACTGAGAAACACGGTTATACCGAGGTGTTTCCACCTTTTTTAGTAAATCGAGCCTCTATGACAGGTACCGGGCAGCTTCCCAAGTTGGAAGAAGATATGTATAGGCTTAAAGATGATGATTTGTTTTTGATTCCTACTGCAGAGGTTCCTGTCACGAATATCTATAGAGATGATATATTAAATGAAGATGATTTACCGATTAATTATACGGCATATACAGCCTGTTTTAGGAGAGAAGCAGGTTCTTATGGTAAGGATACCAAGGGTCTTATGCGCGTGCATCAGTTTAATAAAGTTGAATTGGTTAAATTTGTGAAGCCCGAAGACTCTTTTAATGAATTAGAAAAACTTTTAGGAAATGCTGAAGATGTCTTGCAAGCTCTTGGTTTGCCTTATAGAGTTGTTATGCTGGCAACCGAAGATCTCAGCTTTGCAGCAAGCAAATGTTATGACATTGAGGCTTATGCATCTGGAATTGATAAGTGGCTTGAAGTTTCAAGCTGTAGTAATTTCTGTGATTTTCAGGCAAGACGGGCAAATATTAGATTCAGAAACAGCACGACTAAAAAACTTGCCTTTATCCATACGTTAAATGGTTCTGGAGTCGCCTTAGCTCGCACCATGATTGCAATTTTAGAAAATTATCAACAAAAAGACGGTACTGTAATAGTTCCCGATGTATTAAGACGGTATATGGACGGGAAGGAAATCATTGAGTGATCATATAAAAAATTTAGTTATTTTTATTTGTACGTATTTTTTACTACCTGTATCAGTAGGAATTTCGGTAAGTTTTTATTCTCAGCTGGGTGCGGCAGGAATTGATGTAAGAAATATTTTTTTCGCAGGTTTATTTAGCTTCCTAGTTCTGTATCTGTTTGTTTGGGAGCCGCATTTTTTACACGATAAAGGACAAAGTTTTATCGGCAGGTTATGTAGTTTTTCTCCTTCGTTTGCTAATAGCGCATCTTTTTTTGTCTCAGCATACACTGCATTGTTTTTAATTATTTTTGTGATTTTCTCTTTAATCATAAGAACACATAAATATGATAGTGTTTTTATTTTTATTATAGGATTGAGCATTGGATTATATCTTGTTTTTACAGCGAAAAACTTAAAGAGCCAGCTAGAAGATTTTGTGAGTTCTAGATATTTCTTTACATTGGAAGTTGCTTATATGATTAACTTAACTATTGTTGCTTTTGTATTTAATTACCTTTTTAAAAGCTTTTCTTTTGTTAAGTTTTTTCAACTTTCTTTGAAAATTGCTGGCGATATTTATTATGTAGTCTTTGGGCAATTATTTTTTGTTTCATAAATATTGAACTCAGATTGCACAAAGTTTTTTCCAATGGTATAATAAAACTCACTACGTTTATTTAGTTTTTTTGGAGGCGTGGCTGAGTGGTTGAAAGCGGCAGTCTTGAAAACTGTTGTGGGCGTAAGTCCACCAGGGGTTCGAATCCTCTCGCCTCCGAAAGAAATAGATAGAGTTAAAATCTATCTGGAGAGGTGCGAGAGTGGTTGAATCGGCCGGTCTCGAAAATCGGTAGGTCATTTTGGCCTCCTGGGTTCAAATCCCAGCCTCTCCGGTAAGCTATGTGAGAAAATTAAATATTATAATTAAAACATATTAATAGGGAGGTGGTCATAGTGTTTATTGATGGAACAATTATTCTAGTTTTAAAGATAGTAATGCGCATGTTGATAGCATTAGCTTTTGCCTGCAGCCTTTTTTTATTGGTTACTCCCGAAGGTTATTTGAAACTTAGTAGGATTCTAGAGAAAGAATATGGCCTTAGAAAAAAGATTATTCCTTCCATAGAAAAAGAAGAAGGAGTTATTGATAATTTCTTATTACGCTTTAGAATGGTTATCGGCGCCATTTTCCTTTTTGTTTCAATAGTCCTACTGTCCCAGTTTTAATTTTAACAGAATTACTAGTTTTAAATTCTTTTGGGAGAGGTGCTGGAGCTGGTCTAACAGGCATGTTTGGAGAACATGTGAACCCGTAAGGGTTCCGGGAGTTCGAATCTCCCCCTCTCCGCTGACTACCTAAAAAAAGATAAAAAACTTAATACTAACTCAAGGAGAAAAGAGGATTTAATGGATAACAGAGAGCTGCTCAAGATTGAATTGGAAGTGGTGGATAAACTAAGAGGAAAAATCAGCTTGCTTCAGAAAGATGATGAAAAAGAACGGATAGTTCTTGAGGTTCTCTCTGAAATATGTGGATTATTGGAAAAAGAAACATTGCTGGGTGAAGTAAAAACTTTAAAGACCGAAGAAGAACGTAAACATTTTACGAAGAACTTCTTTTCTTATGGAGTTATTGAAGAGCTATTGTGTGATCCTAATGTAGAAGATATCATTATTAATGCTTTGAACCCTATTTTTGTTCATCACTCTGAAAAAGGTTTAATAAAAACGCACTGCCAGTTTAACTCTGAAAGAGAACTTGATTTATTTCTTCACAAATTGATAGTTTTTTCAGGAAGAAAAGAATTAAAAAGAGTTAATAATCTTGAGCTGCCTAATATTCAAGGGCGTGTGAATATAGTGCTTTCTCCTTTGGGACCTCAGATTACAATAACCAAGGCAAAATATGAGCCACTTAGCATTATTGATTTAATCGAAAAAGAATCAATGACTTATGATCTCGCTGCACAGCTTTGGTTGTATCTGGAGGGTCTTCAGGTAAGGCCAGCCAACGTTATTATTTCTGGTGGGCCTGGTTCTGGGAAAACAACTTTACTTAATGCTTTATTTAGTTTTGTTCCCTCCAGTGAAAGAATGGTAATCATAGAGGATACGCTGGAATTAAATACTCAGTTTGAAGAAAGCTGTTCCCGTTTAGAGAGTGATGAATATATGGATCTAGCCGAACTTGTAAAAAATAGCTTAAGGATGCGTCCTGATAGAATAATTATTGGTGAGGTTCGAGGTGAGGAAGCAAAGGATTTAATGACCGCAGTTAACGTAGGAAAATATTGCATGGGTACAATACATGCAAGCACAGCTAGGGAAGCAATTATCCGTATGCAGAACCAGCCGATGAATGTTCCGGAGATTTTAGTTGGCCTTGTTGATGCTTTTATTATAATGAAGAAATTTTCTTCAAAAGATAAAGTTTATCGTGTTGTTGAAGAGCTTGTAGAAACTGGTGGAATTGAACAAAAAACTGTTTTACTTTCACAAGTGTGGAAATACAATTATGAGAGAAACAAGATAGAGAAGGTTTCTCCTAGTACAATTTATCGAGATAGGCTCTCAAAAGCATCAGGGATGTTACCTAAAGAAATTATCGAAGAAACTCATATTCGCTCTAGAGTTTTAAAGACTTTAAAGGAAAAAAATCTAACTACTATGAAAGAAGTTACAACTTTCTGCAGAGCTTATAGCGAAGATTGCGATTCTGCGTTAGCTGGTTTGAATCTTCGCAAGAAAGATCTTGTTGTATTGGACGATTAATTTTCTGAAAATTAAAATTTAAAAAAGTTAGCGCCTGCCCCAAAAAAATGGGAATGGCGCAAAAGAAATGATGCGCCTGCCCCAAAAAAATGGGACTGGCGCAAAAGAAATGATGCGCCTGCCCAAAAAAAATGGGACTGGCGCAAAAGAAATGATGCGCCTGTGGCCCAATTGGATAGGGCAACTGCCTACGGAGCAGTAGGTTGGAGGTTCGAATCCTCCCAGGCGCACTTAAGAAGCAGGAGAAGATGCAAAGAGAAAAAGAATATTTTATGCAGGAGGCACTTAAAGAAGCAGTTGTAGCATTTGAAAATGATGAAGTTCCCGTTGGAGCAGTTGTTGAATTCAAAGGAAAAATTATCGCAAAAGCACATAATCAAGTTGAGCTTCTAAAAGACCCCACCGCACATGCAGAAATGATAGCTATTACTCAAGCTGCTAATTTTTTAAAATGCAAATGGTTGAACGACTGTTCGGTCTATGTTACAATTGAGCCTTGTAGCATGTGTGCCGGGGCGTTAATTTTAGCCAGGATTAAAAATTTGTATTATGGTGGAAATGATCCGAAAGCCGGGGCATGTGGATCAGTGACTTCTGTTGCAAATGAAAAGCAGTTAAACCATCATATTAATATTGAAAAAGGTATTTTATCAGCAGAGAGTGGTTTGTTACTTAAGGAATTTTTCAAGAAAAAACGTAAACTACAATCGGTAAAGAATAATTAAGTTGTTTCTTTGAAAATATTAAAGTTTATCGGAGAGGTGGCTGAGCGGTTGAAAGCAGTTGCCTGCTAAGCAATTGGGCTGCGCAAGCGGCCCCTCGGGTTCGAATCCCGACCTCTCCGCATATTTGAAAAAAATTATAACCAATAAAAGAAAGGGGAAACAAAATATGAAGAAGTTAATTGGCTTTGCAGTAATCATTTCGATATTCTTTTTTACCCCCAGCAGTGTTTTTTGTCAGTGGCAAGAACCAGGATTTAACTTCCAGCAATATACAAGATTTGATACTAACGATGAAGAAGATAACTTATTGCGAAATCGCTTAGAGGCTAATCTTATCTATTCTTTAAAAGAAAACTTTAATTTTGTTGTAAGCCCATTTATAGAGTTGGATCACAATTTTGACCGTAACGAATTTGAAAGAATGGAGTTCGGCGCTGAATTCGGCTCGAACTTTGCAGAGCATTTTTATCTTGGATTAGGCTTTCAATATGCAATGCTTTCATACAATTGGCCGGCATATTCATGGTATCCTGAGACGGATGATACTTCAGAGATGGAACCGCGTTTTTTATTCCAATATCCTCTTATAACAATTGATGAAAAAGAATTAACCGGTTTTATTCTTGATGAATATACTTATGATTTTCGGTTTGGAAAAGGCGTGAGAAACGAAGTTTGTATCGGTTTAAAATATCCCATATGGGAAAATTTAACTGGTAGTCTTGGTTGGAGACATGTCGATAGAATTCATGACTATGACTCTGATACTATTGAAATAGGAGGAATTTTTAATTTCTAAAAATGTCTTATTTAGTATTAGCCAGAAAATGGCGGCCAAATAACTTTGATGAGGTTATAGGTCAAATAAGTACTACAACAACATTAAAGAATGCAGTAAAGCAAGGAAAGTTGGCTCAGGCATATCTTTTTGCCGGTCCCCGTGGCATAGGAAAGACATCTTGTGCAAGAATCCTAGCAAAATCTTTAAATTGTAAAAAAGGTCCTGCGCCATCTCCTTGTAATTCTTGTCCGTCTTGCGAGGATATATCCAAGGGAAGAAGTTTTGATGTAATAGAGATAGACGGTGCATCCAATAGAGGTATTGATGAAATAAGGTCTTTGAGAGAGAATGTTAAGTTTTCCCCGAGTAGCGGAAAATTCAAAATTTATATAATTGACGAAGTTCATATGTTAACTACTGAGGCATTCAATGCTCTGCTTAAAACGTTGGAAGAGCCACCTGAGCATGTAAAATTTATTTTTGCTACGACCCAGCCAGATAAACTTCCCTCGACAATAGTTTCCCGTTGTCAGCGGTTTGATTTTAGGCCTATTTCAGTAATAGATATTATCAAAAAATTAGAGATTATTGTTAAGCATGATAAATTTAAGGTTGATAAAGAAGCATTATTTGCTATTGCCCGTGCAGCATCTGGTAGTATGCGGGATGCCGAATCTATACTTGATCAGTTAGGCGCATATTCTCAAAATAAGATTGCAGTTAGCGATGTATCCGATATGCTTGGTTTGGTTATGCAGAATTCGTTATTTGAAATAGCCGAATCTATTGCTAAAAAAGATGCAAAAAACGCCATAGAGCTCGCTGATAAGATTATTGGACAAGGAAAAGACCCATATCAGTTCATAATTAGCCTTATGGAGCATTTTCGTAATCTGATGATTGCTAAAGTTGGTGGAACTGTATTGGGAAATATGTTAGATTTACCGTCGGAAATGCAAGAGAGAATAATCAATCAAAGCAATGCTTTTACTTTAAATGAAATCTTAAATACAATTGATAAATTAATTGAAGCAAAAGATTTATCTAGGAGGATTGATTTTTTACGTCTGCCGCTTGAATTGACGTTGGCAAAATTGACTTTAAGCGAGGAGGAATCATCTCTGGAATCTCAAAAACCTTCTGAAACTTTGAGACTGCCGGTAAAGAATAATTTTAATGAACAAGTTGAAAAAAATCCCGTTAGTAAACCAGCTGTTCAGAATCCTATAAAGGCAAAGACTAGTCTTAATTCAACAAAAGGAAGCGTGGGTTTTGATGCCCAAGAGCCTACAGAGGAAAAGCCAGCTGAAGAAATTAAGGGTGAAGAAAAAATAGAACCACAGCAGGTTGATCTTGAACAAATCAAGCATTCTTGGCATAGATTAATTAAACAACTTAGCACCATAAAGATGTCTGTATCAATGTTTCTTCAGGAGGGTGAGTTAACAAAGATTGATAAAAATATTTTAACTATAACATTTCCTCAGAGTGCCAAATTTCATAAGGAGTCTTTAGAGGAAATGGCAACTCGTTCTATGATCGAGGAACATATCAGAGATATTTTTGATCAGGATATAAGGTTAGATTTCGAACTTGCTGATAAAAAACCAGAAGAAGAATCTGTGGAAGATAACACCATGGTTAAGTCTGCGTTAGATACTTTTCGCGGAAGAATGATTGGAAAATTTTATAAATAATTCTTAAGGAGGAAAAGTGAGAAATTATACAAATTCATTGGAGAGCTTAATCCGCAAGCTCACCAAACTCCCGGGGATAGGTAGAAGGAGTGCGGAGAGAATAGTGAATTATGTTTTAAGCGCACCGGGGCAGGAAGTAAAATCATTGACTGATGCAATTATTTTAGCAAAGCATAAAGTAAAACTTTGCCAAGTTTGCAGTAATTTAACTGAAGATGATGTTTGTTCAGTCTGCCAAGATCCTCAAAGAAAAAAGGATATGGTTTGTGTGGTAGAAGAGCCCAAAGACGTAATTTCTATAGAAAAGACAGGAACATTTGATGGCTGCTATCATGTGCTCATGGGTTCCATTGCTCCTTTGGAGGGAAAAGGTCCTGAAGATTTGAGAATTAAAGAACTATTGACAAGAATAGAGGAACAAGGTATAAAAGAAATCATTATTGCCACTGATTCTGATACAGAAGGCGAAGCAACAGCTCTTTATTTAACTAAGATGATTAGGCCTTTAGGGATTAAGGTAATGAGGATCGGTTTAGGTATTCCTGTTGGAAGCAACTTGGATTATATCGACACTACAACGATATCAATGGCAATAGAAGCGCGAAGAGAAATGTTTTAGATTTATCCCATGTTCTGCTGATGTGATAAAATTGGGACTGGTGAAAGTTCTTTTAAATTAGATATCGATTTTACCCCATGTTCCGCTGATTCAATAATTAGCGGGAGTGTACCCATTAATTTTAAAAATATGGGTGCTGCCCCAATTTTATTTTAATAAAATCGGGACTGGGAAAAATTCCGCTAGGAAGATTACAGAAAACCCTGCCCTGACAAAAAACGTCAGGACTGGGGAATCTTTCCTAGATTAAAATATGTAAGATAGATTCCCCTGTAGCTCAGTTGGTAGAGCGGGTGGCTGTTAACCACTAGGTCTGAGGTTCGAGTCCTCACGGGGGAGCCATTTTTGACGACGCTCGGACTGCTTCGGCGGTCCGAGTCATCGATCAGTTTAGTATTTCGTTACATAAGGAGCACTTGACAAAGCAGTGAATAAGTAGTAAGATAATTACACAATTAGAAAGTCCCGAGTTGAAGGGGGAATCCGGACGGTAAAAAAGTAAAACCTTCGTGGTCGAAAGACTTCGAGGGATTTTGTGTTTATAGGAGGGTGTAATATGGGAAATGTAAGAAATGGCAATTGTAAAAATGAATTCAACCCCCCATTTAAAGTAGTTTCGGTCGATCAGTTTGAAGGACACTGCGAAGATGGTTATAGTTTCGGAACGCCTTATGACACATTAGAAGGGGCTATTAAGGTTGCTGAGAAGATTACTAATGAAGGTATTAAGCATAGTGGTTCTGTTTCGAACTGGCGTGGTATGGGTAATGCAGGTTTGGTGTATGATTCTCAGGGTAAGTTGGTCTGGGATGGTACGTGTGAGTTTAAAAGGACTTGCGAGGAAGATAAGATATTCCAAGCATTTGAATTTGCTTTTAAGGCACATGCTTTACAGTTGAGAAAGGGTACCTTTGTTCCATATTTTGTTCATCCTTTAGGCGTAGGTAAAATATTAATTGAGTGTCATTTTTGTAAAGAAATTGTCATTGCTGGTATACTTCACGATACTGTCGAAGATACTGATGTTACTTTTGAAGATATCAAAAAGAAGTTTGGTGACGAGATAGCCAAAATTGTTGAAGAATGCTCAGAGCGAGATAAATCGAAAACATGGGAGAAGCGAAAAGAACAAACAATGGAAAAACTTAAAATCATCTCTTCATTTGCATTGCTTGTATCCTGTGCAGATAAGCTTGATAACATTAGAGCTATCCGCAATGATTTAAGGTGGGAAGGCGAGCATGTTTGGAAGCGTTTTAAGGCATCTAAGGAGAAGCAGAAATGGTATTATCAGTCTCTTGCGGAATTTTTCCAAGATCATAATAAGAAAGGGTTGTCAGAAAAGCTTTTTCAGGAGTTTGTATCTGAGGTAGAAGCGGTCTTTGGTAAGATAGATTAAGATATCAAAATGTGATTTTCATATTCTTTAACGTGAGCATGAAACCTAACAAAACTCTAAAAATAAGCATTAAAAAACAAAGACTGTATTTTTTAGATAAAGAAGAAATGCAAAAAGTTGTAAATGTGATTGAAGGTAAAGTATAAAAAACA
>CAYOSQ010000004.1:0-25099 GCA_964406665.1 uncultured Planctomycetia bacterium
TTTCAATCTATTACTTGTCGGAAATGGTAGTACCGAACAACGTGAGGTGCCACCAATTCAATCTATTACTTGTCGAAATTAGTAGTACTTAAGACCTTTGGGTCAAAGTGCCACCATTTCTATCAATTATTTGTCGAAAATGGTAGTACCGAACAAACTGAGGTACCACCAAGAGAACTAAATTTTACTCGCCCTCAAACGCCCTCTTAAATTCTTTGCCGATATCTTCGAACGTTTCTCCAATTTCTTTTATAGACTCAGGAATCTTTTCTGGCTGCTTAAGGATTGAATCTTGAATTACCTTACTTCCAATAGTTGCACCAATCTTCATTTTATCTAATTTAAAAGGATAGAGTTCTCCGGAAATAGGCAGATCCATTACTATCTCCTTAGTCTCCCCTGCGACAACCCCCATCACCATTGCAAAAGGATTAATAGATTTTTCTCCTTCGTCCCCTATATCAGGTTTTTCGAATTCTATATCTTTAATCTCAAGATGCAATACGCCTTCTATCTGATTATTTTTTGCCTTAAGATCTATATTGGAACTAATATTTGCAGTTTTTAATTTTTCGTCTCCTAAAAAACGTTGGAAATACGGTCTGAAATATGCGCCCTCAAGATTCGCTATAATAATCTCGGTATCCATATCTTTACTTAACAACTTTGCCCAACCGTTAACAGATACAGAAGATTCAGCTGATTCATCACCTGTTATAATTCTTGCTGATAAGCTATACTTTGCAAACATTTTAACTATATCGGTACTCAAATTTATATTTACATTATCTAAAGAAGACTTAAATCCTGCCGAGTCGACACTTCTATCAATAAATTCTACACTTCCGTCTTTTACTATCAAATTTATTGAAATCGGGATATCAGAAGAACTTTCCCCCTCGGCTGCCTTCCAGGGAATACTCAATGAGCCGTCTCTTAGTCGCTCCAAATATATCTTAGGTTTAATTAATATAGCTTTACTTAAAATAATCTTGCCAGCAAACAACCCAGCTATAGAAGGTCTAATATATAAATCATCGGCAGTTACTAAATCCTCGATCTCAATATCTTTAAGTTCAATAGATATAGGAAAGCGCAGAGATATTTCCGATATGCTTACTTTCTTATTTAAGATTTTCTCCAGCTGCTCAACTAAAATATCAGCGCCTTTTGCCTCTATAAAAAAATATCCGGCAGCAAATAGAACTCCTATAACAATTGCAATAAAAAACATAAATCTTATTAGTTTTAGCATATATTTCCTTTATTTTCTATAAACGTCCCCGGCGTGATTCGAACACGCGACCCTCTGCTTATCCCTCGCTTCGCTCCTCGGGACTCCTCGAGGAACACTGAACGAAGTGAGGTGGAAGGCAGCGCCAATTTCCTTAATTAACTTCCCTAATTGTTATTGGCACCGCACTGGCTTTTCCTCAATTATGGCGACCCCGGCGCGATTCGAACGCGCGACCCTCTGCTTAGAAGGCAGATGCTCTATCCAACTGAGCTACAGGGTCATATCCTATCAAGAAAAAATTGGCGCAGTACTGGCAACCTTAAAATCTTTTTAAAGGAAAGCCAGTGCAGTGCTCCCCGATATCGCTTCGCTTATCGGGATTACAGCGGACATACAACTTACGCTCCTGCGACTTCGTCGCTGTCCGTAAGTTGTGTCCTTGCTAATACTCTCTTAATCCGACTACGCTCCGCAAAAAGCGCGGTATTGCTGCGGACATACAACTTACGCTCCTGCGACTTCGTCGCTGTCCGTAAGTTGTGTCCTTGCTAACTATCCAACTGCCCCTCGCTTCGCGAGGGATTAACTCGTACTTTTTGTTTATTTTCCGCCGATCTGTGTCGGCGTCCTTAAACTATGTACTCGCTTAAGCTACAGGGACGTTTATTTGATTATCTAGCTCGAGCAAAAATTTATTATACTCAATTTATATAATAAAGCAAGGATTATCATTAAAGTAGCTGATATATTAAGCGATAATGCAGTTTAAGTTTTTTATTCTAGCGTAAGCTCAATACTTTCTTCACCGTCACTTAAAATAACCTTATGTCTTTGAATTTCAATTACCGTAACCCCTTGGATACTCTCACCTTCCCTAAAGATAACATCGTTTATCAAGACACTAGGGTTTTCTTCATCCCAGAGTATACCCATAAGGTTTAAACCTTCAAATTTGCTTATTCCTGAATAGTGCTTTCCTGAAAAAGGACATCTTCCCCAGCGAAGCTTATCTTGACCCTCTAGGGCATATGTGACTTGTTCAGGAGCAAAAGAGACAGCACGATATGATGATGTGTTAGTTTGGACAGCTTTTCCCTTAACTATCTTTTTAACTAATTTAGCGTTTTTGGCCCAAGCAAAAATCAAGATTGCGATTAAAATTAAAGTAATAATAATCTGTTTTTGCTCCTTGTTCACTTTCTTCCTCCCTCTGAGAGATAGGCAGAGATTTCTAAAGAAACATCCAGATTAAAATCGTGGTCTTTCCCACTTTTAATCTCTATCTGCCTTAATTTAATTAAAACAGGGAAGTCATTCTTTAAGATATTCAAAAACTCACCCAATACATTAAACTCACATACAAGATTCATAGATATTGGCAATTCTTCAATTTTATAGCTAAGCCCATTATCCAACAAAATCCTCTGTGAAGGAATCAACTTTCTAACTTCAATTTTCAAGCCTCTTGCAGTCTTTGACAAATTATCTATAACATCCTCTTCACCGCTGGGCAAACAAGAAACAAGATCATTGAATCTCGATTCATATTCTCGGAAAATCTGCGCTAGATCCTCTTCGTTGACTAGCTTGGTTATTTCTTCAATTTGTGATTCGGCCTTTGCTAACTCTTTTTTTATAGAAATAAGCTTTCTGCTTTGTGGCCTGTAAACAAAAACCCAGAAAGAAATTAGAAAAATAAAGGCAATTAAACTTATGTATATTATCTTTTTCTGCTCTTTAGTCATTTCATTCATTTTCAAAAGATATCCATTAAAAATTAAGGCAATTTAAAAGTTATGTGAAACTCAATATTTCAACATTTTCCTGAGTGCTCTTCTTTAATGAAGAAATATTAGCATCGGTAAAATAACTCGAGCTCTCCATATCACGTATAAGATTAGTCAATATAACATCAGGGTTTTCCTTGCTGCTTTTAACAGTTCCCGACATCTCACCGCTTTTAGACTCACGCTTAAGCAAGAATCTATCCAAAAATAATTCTTCGGTTGTAATGTTGCTTAAGTTATTTAACAGTGCTGCAACTGGAGGCTCTGAAGTTCTCATCTGGGTAAGAAAATTGATCAACGTATCTACTGTTGACTTTTTTTGTTTAACTTCGTTTAATACTTCTAAATGCAGCTTAGCGTTATTTAAGCGCTTCTGGTAAGACTCAACACCTACCCAAGAAAAGAAATAAGAAACACTTAACAATAAAACTGCTATAAAAACTATCCAACGCAAAGACAACCTCTCAAACCTTTCAATTGATTCACTGCGAAATTCATAGGGAAGAAGATTTATGCTTTCCCGATAATTAAACGCAAGCCCTAAATCAGCATAACTCTCCAGCAGAGCATCAAAATCTTCTACATTAGAATTCTTAAGTTGATCTAGAATTGGGACTTTTTCTACATCTAACGATAGCTCTTTAGATAAATACCTGTCTAAATTAGGTATTTTTGAAGCCTTTCCCACAACAAGTATTCTATCAACCTCATCGCCTTGAAACTGGGAATTATAATAAGAGATGGAACGCTTTATCTCTACAATAAGTCGCTCCAAAATTGGTCGCAGCATCGATAAAATTTGAACAGAGCTTAACTTATTTTTATAAGTTGAATCTCCCTCAAAGGGTATACCGGCTTCAAATAAAACTTCTTGCGATTCATTGTCAGATAGCTCAATTTTACCCTTCTCAGAAACCAACATATCTTTTAGTGATTCCTTCAAAGTATTTATTGATAAAGGCAAATCTCTGCAAAATTCTAGTTTGTTATTTTTATAAACTGCGATATAACAAACATCATCCTCTAGATGCAGGGCCCCCATACATTTACCCTCAACATTTCGTTGATATTCTTTGAATAAACTTGCATAACCAAAAGGCAAAAGACCTACTGACAAACAGTTCAATCCCAGTTTCTTTAATAACAACACCTGGCTTCTTATCTCTTCCTCCTGAGCTACGGCACACATAACATCGAGCGTTTTAGAGCCATCATCTCCGGTAGTTCTTTTAACAATCGAAAAGTCAATTATGGCCTTAGATAAATCGAAATTTATATCTTCTTTAATTTGCCATTTAACTGCTTCGGGAAGCTCTGATTCAGGCATCGAGGGTAATTGGATACGCTTAATCAACAATTCACTAAGACAAGGCTTCAAAATTACATTCTTATGCCTGATATGATTTTCTTTGATAAAACCCCGCAGAGAACTTAGAATAAGCTCATCTCTGTTCTCTTCTGGAAGCTCAATTACTTTTAACGCATTGATTCTCGCTTTTCTTTTTAGCTCGACTTTCAGCAGCTTCAGCTTTGAGCCAATATCAACGATAATCACTGAGTTAATTTTCTTCGATATGCCAAACATTTTCTTTATCACGTTTATAATTATATCATAGCGTACTTTATTTAATCTAAATTTTTTAAATAAAGTATATTTTTTTCAAATCTTTAATCCGAAAATTCCGGAGGTATAAGAATTTCTCCGTTTTCGCTAATAAATGGGTTAAATCCTCTGTTTTTGAGAATTTTGAACACCCTTTTATTCAGCTTATCCATAAGTTTCTTGTCATTTTCAATTTTTTCTTCAAGCTTATTCCAATCTTTACCATAATATTTTGAATAAGTATTGTCTATCTTATTTAGTTCAGCGATTGGATCTTTCCCGGCAAAAAGAGAAATTTCCTGCATAATAACCATCTCTGCTTTCCACTGAGCATAAATTTCTAAAGTTACTCTTTCTTGAACTTGCTCTTGAGCAACAGCAGGATTAACAATCAAACATCCAATAACAAAAATACCTAAAATACTGTAAAAATTCCTAAGCATCACAATCACCAACCATTCCACGAATAAGGTTTCAACGTTACAACGTTTTCAAATCCCTGCGGCGGGGGATCCGGAAGCAAATCAGCATTGAAATTAATTATGCTACTTCTTATGTAACTAGAGAAAAAATCGTGAGTTCTCACTAAGCTTCCGTTGATCGTCCCAGTGTATATGTAAGCCCTGGCTGAAGCGGTAGAATTATTATGGTAAATCAAACCGTTGAATGTTCCGCGATTATAAACATACATATAGGTGCCTTCATTTAAAATGGTATTTCCTACTACTGTATTGTTGCCGCCAATCACAACCCCTCTGCTTGAAGATGAAGCATAGATCAAACTATTGGTAACAGTAGCACCATTGTAGAAAAATACATATAAACTTGTCAAAGAAGGATGTCTATCTATCATTATAGTCGAATTATCTATAATACAATATCTCCCGTAGCCATAAACATAATACTGGGAATAAAGCGTTACGTTTCCCTTGATAGTACATCTGCGATTAGAGTTTGAGCAATACATATAAATAATATTTGCAGATATAATCTCGATAGTTGAATCAGGAGCAATGGTCACGCGCCCATTACCATTTGGCATTCTCGCCCACCCAGTACAAATAATCCTACCTTTACCACTGATTGTAACAGTCCCCGTAACGCTGAGATTAGAACAATAAACATCACCATCTACAACATAATCAGAATTTATATTTAGTTGAACGCTCGGTGGAGCTAGTGCAATTAGCGAATTATAATTTGCGATAATACCAGAATAATATGTATTTGTAAAACTAGGAGCTCCCACAGCAGGTACAGGGGCGCTTAAACTTTCTGCCAGATAGTCTCCTGCTCCGGTAACGCTGTAACCAGAAGGATGATAAACCTTTCCTCCTTGGGCTGTTGTCCCATTTCTAAAATTAATACTTCCTCCTGAATATACATTACCTGTAATTGAAGTAGAATTCCTGATATCTAACGTACCAGAATTACCTCCTCTATATAAGGCAAAGTTAAATGCCCCAGGAAGCTTCCAAGCAGTTGCAGACATAGTTCTTTGAATTATTGCTCCATCCGGCTTTTGGATTTGTCCGACAACTGAAAAATCTAATGAAGTATTTGTTGCGTTAGTTGCAGTAACAGAAAAACTACCTGGGCTTAAATTCTGGCTAAAGGTTCCGCTTATTGAACTCCAATTGCTTAAATTCTCAAGCTGCTCTAGGGCCCAGTGTTTGCCTGCCAAAGTTATTCCTAATGCCTGAGAAGAATCTATAAAGTCTGCCGTTTGATAAGTACCTGTACCAAATACAGTAATCGTGGTTATGGCAATGGTACCAAGAAACAACAAGGCAAAAACAACTAATGAAAGAATCTGTCCTTTTTTATTCATTGTTTACCAGAATAATTTTCCTACAGCACTAATGTTCTTAGGTCTAATTTGTAACTCTTCGTTTAAATCGCCTGCTTCATCTTCAATGGCTAAATCTATTCTAACCAGACGTATGTTTGTCGGTATACCTGCTGTAAACTCCGGTACTATAGAAATACCATAATCATCGTAATAAGATAAAACGAATGAAGAAACATCTCTGGATAAAGTATACGAAATCCCGTTTTCCGTTCTGATAAGGTCTGTACCACTGAGACTATAGATTATATTATCCTCATCAACATTATCAAAATTTATTAAAGCGCTTGTAGCATTATTAATGCTTAACTCATCATCAGTTCTTCTTATATCCCGGGTAATTTTTGAAGCAATAAGCCTAAACTCAGCTCGAGTCGGTTCCCGCTTATTCACAAAGACAACTGAATCAGTCATCTCCAATAGGGCTGCTACTCCGATAGAGGCAAGAATTCCTAAGACAACAATGACCAAAATTGTTTCGATTAAGGTAAATCCGCTTTTTTTAAACTTTTTAAAAATCATTTTGCGTAAGTAAAGTTGTTGTTACAACATTATCCGTTGCTGGATGACTCACAATAATTTTTATCCTCTTGTAATCAGTAACAAGCGGATCAGTAACTACATCTAAATTATTTGGGCCGTTTACATAATTTACTACAATGCTATAGCTATAATCGTCAAACGGTGCGATAAAAGGTGTGGCGGGAATACTTACAATAGTAGAAAAACGTAAATCAGAAATGCGTTCAAGCTCCCTTTCGGCTAACATACTTGCAACAGCTTGATACTCAGGAGCAACTCCCTGGACTAAAACAACGCGCAAAGGAATACTTATTCCTAATAATAAAATAGCGCTAACCACAATTACCATTATCAATTCTATTAAGGTAAATCCGCGCATAGTTTTGGCTTTAAAGAGTTTCTTCATAATATAATACCGTTTCATAAATCAAGGAATCAAAATTTCTTCAACCGTACTTACCAACCCAGTATTCGGATCTATAAATATATCAACTTGTTTGCCGGAAACTGAATCTCTTAATTGAATGCGAGCTTGGCTGGTTAATATTCCGTTTCTAACATAAGGCCTGCCTTGCAAATCAAAATACAGCCTTCTACCATCCATCCAGGCTTGTGTTATTTTAATCCCTATACCCTGGAATCTGGAATCATCATCAAAATCTATTTCATATTGGTCCCCGGTTATAGGATCTTTAATCCTAACCCAATGCCCGGCTGCTACATCGTAAAGCCAATATCTGTTCTGACCTGGCCGAAACCTTACGCCATATTGTTTCTGCTGAGTAAGAGAAAGATTTTGTGCATATCCTATGTCGTGCATTATTTTATTTTTAGCGGCTTCAAGTCTAAGCTCGGAAGGGATGTGCAGAGAACTAATAACTACTGCCGCCATAATGCCTATCACAAGAACAATAATGACTAATTCTATGAGCGAAAATGACTTTTTATTCAATTGCCTGCGCCTCGATTTCTTTAAGAGCCTTATGGGCTGGAAAATAATTCTTGTCAATATTTAGAGCTTCCTGGTAACAATTTTTTGCTTCTTCTACATTCCCCATTTCCCTATAAACTTTCCCCAAATTACACCAAACATGTGGCTGATTAGGATTAACCATTAAATTTATCCTGCTATAATACATAGCATTTTCTAAATTACCAGAAGCATAAAAAGTCCCGGCTAAATTATTATACACCATATAGCCGTCTGGAAAATTATTAATGTTAGATTCCCAATAAGTTATAATATTATTATATTCATAATTACGCTTGATAGTCAAGAATACATAAGAACATAGAAACAAACTTAAAGCAGAGATTGATAAAATCCTAAGGGCTTTTTTGAGTTGTGTACTTCTATTTATAATTTCCCACACCTTTAAGAAAAGGTATGCCAGGATAATTGAAAAACCAACAGAGGGCAGATAAAGATACCTTTCAGAAATAATGTTACACACAGGAATAATATTTGAGTATGGCAAAAAAGTAATGAAAAACCACATAATACCAAAAGAAACAGGTTTAAGGTTACGCCTGCATTTAAAAAACGCAACAATGGAAGAAATAATAACTGCCAAAGAGAAAAATAAAGCAGGGCTTACCCTCTGAATTTCTGTAGTATTAAACGCAAAAGGATGATAAAGACCCCGCTCAATAGGCATATATAGTATTTTTAAATAATAAATAAACGCCTTAGCAGCTACAATAAGATATTTATAACCCCTGAAATAAAAAATCAGATGAATAAATTGATTTCTTTTTACAAAAAGCATACCAATAAATATAGCTGAAATAACAAATATTAGAAAAAGTATCCCTATTCTAAATTTTCTCAACTGCATATTTTGAACGTCTTTTTCTCTGATAAACAAATCAAATAAAATGAACATAATCGGTAAAACTGCTACAGAAAGACCTGAAAATGCACAAAGTGCAAAAAATACTACCGACAAGGCAAGATTGAAGATTGATTTATCGGATTTAATATAAAAAATAAACGAGGCGATAAAGAATAGGCTTGAAAAAGCATAATGCCCACCAGAAATCCAGCTGATTGCTTCTGTATGAATGGGGTGTATGGCAAATATTAAGCTACTTAAAAAAGATAGGGCTCGATCCTTAAACAGAACATTGCAAAGTACAAAAAGTAAAACTACACAGCTTACGTGAGCTAAAACATTGAACAGATGAAAAAGAAAAGGAGATCCTTTTGAAAAATGCAGAATAACAGCGTGTCTTACGTCCCAAAGTACGCTAGTGTATATCCCAAAGTGTTCAGTAAAATACACTTTCAGGTCCTGCAAACGTTCATTATTTATCAGAGCCTGATCATCAATTAAGAAATCACCGTGCAAAGAATTTACATAAATACCAAAAGCAACTGCAATAAGAATCAGGATTAAAATTAAGTTTTGTTGTTTAATAATTTTCATTATTTTATTTATTTCTTATGATTCTTTTATCAACCAAACAAAAATAAAGGCTGACTCCCCCACTGCTTCATATAGTGATGAAAAGTCAGCCATTAATTAATCTATTTAAAAAGCTGCGTCCTAAAATTAAAATCCGGTTGATTCTCCTGAAGAACCCCAAATTTTTCCAGTAGCTACATCATAAACCCAACCTACGCTTGTATCGATCTCAGCTGCTGAACCCGCCTTAATTTCGTTTGAGCCTGTATAAGGATTTTCAGGAACAACTCCACCTGCCATAACGCCGTTGGTTGCAGCGGTCATTTGACCCAAGGTTGGCCATGTGGCTGTTCCAGAAGCGGCTTCTTTGGCATACCAAATAGAAATACCACTACGAAGTCCACCCAATGCGCCCTTTGTAGCTGCTTCTCTTGCTTCATTCTGTAAATTAAAGAATGTTGGCAAGGCTACTGCGGCCAATATACCCAATATAACGATTACCATAACCAACTCAATCAAAGTAAAACCCTTACTTCTCATTGCACCTCCTTATTTTCTCAAGAACTTTCTTTCAATAAATACTTATTATTTATACCTTTAACTCTATTACCAATCCTCGTATTGCTTAGTTGCAGACCTAACCTTTCCCGATTTATTATCATAATGATATCTGTTCAAGAAAGGATCTAGCAAATATCCTTCTTTATCTAATCTAAAAGGTTTTAAGAATTCCTTTTGAAGAATTATACCATTGGGACTATTAACTGTAAAGTCTTGATTTATAAGTTTAACCAAGTCTTCCGGCGCCCCGCTATTAATCATTTTATAAAGCCCAACTGACATACGGATATTATTTAGCTCATTGCGCAAGGCGACCTCTCTGGATTTTCTTAAATTAATGTTGGCATATATGGCAAAAACTCCGAAAAGAATAAATATAACACTGAATGCTAGTATCAATTCCACAGTTGTTAAAGAACGCTTACTTTTCATTTATGACTATTCTATTTAACCAACTTTAAAAACTCTAATTAAATTCCACATCGGCATAAAAATGCCCAAAGCTAACAACAAAACCATAGAAGCTAAAACAGAAATGAGTATAGGCTCGATGTAAGTAGTTAAGTTTTTTATCATATATCCTGCTTCGCGATCGTAATAGTCTGCAACGCTTAGAAGCAGCGCATCAACTTTTCCTGTCTGCTCACCAATGGATACCATCTGAACCACAATCGGTGGAAATAAATTACCTACCTTCATAGGCTCCGACATACCCTTGCCTTGATTAACGCTTTCCTTAATACCGTTAATAGCACGTGCTATTATTATATTACCTGAAGTATTAGCAACCAAATCCAATACCTGCAAAATCCCCACCCCGCTGCTCATTAATGTTGATGTAACTCTTGCAAAACGCGACATTGTCAACAATGTTATTAACGGCCCAAATACAGGTACTTTTAATTTGAAATTATCCCAAATGGGACGTCCGACTTCTGAATGGATAAAACGCAAAAATGCATAAACTGACGCTCCCGAACCTAAAATAAATAAATACCAGAATTTTGTAATAGCAAAGTTTACAGCTATTAAAATTCTTGTAGGAAGCGGTAAAGCCGTATTGAACTGACCATAAACATTAGCGAAACGAGGAATAACAAAAGTAATTATTATAAGAAAGCCTATACATAAAACAAAAAACGCAATCATCGGATATCTGGTTGCAGACTTTACACGCTGGCGCGTATCTATTTCCTGCTCTATCAATTCAGTAAGCCGATAAAGAACTTCTACCATCATACCGCCGGCTTCAGCAGCCTTCATCATATTGACATAAATCTCATTAAAAATATGTGAATGATTACTTAATGCGCTGGAAAGACTAGAACCACCTTTAACATCTTGGATAATCTCTTCAATGATAAATTTGAAATATTGATTTTTTGTTTGCAGAGATATTGCTTCTAAACCAGCAAGCAAAGGCAAACCCGCTTTCTGCAAAGTATAAAGCTGACGAGTAAAGGTATTTAGCTCCTCAAGGCTTATCCTGCGGCCTCTTTTGAAAATCTTGTTAGATTGAGATTTCTTCTCTTTAGCTATAGATATCGGGGTGTACCCCATATCTTTCAGTTTTTTAGCTGCAGTCTCTTCATTTTCGGAAACAGTTGAGCCGTTAACCAACTTTCCGAATTTATCTCTAGCTTTATACTTAAAATCTGCCATATTGTATTATTTTATAAAATTAATTTTCACTTTCACTTACTCTAGCTATTTCTTCGATAGTAGTTATACCTTCTTTTATCTTTTCTATTCCATTCTCGAACAAAGTACACATACCAGAACCTACCGCTACTTTCTTAATTTCATTTGCTGAACTCTTAGCAAGAATCATGTCTTTAATCTTATCATCTATTATCAATAATTCAAAAATTCCTCTGCGTCCCACAAAACCTGTTTGCCTACAATTCAAACATCCTTTTCCCCTATGAAAATCCCTCTTCTCAGCAATATTTAGCTTCTGCAATATTTCCTCTGAAGGAGAATATTGTTCTTTACACTTAGGGCAAATTACCCTAACTAAACGCTGAGCCAAGATCCCGATTATTGAACTAGAAATCAAAAATGGCTCAATCCCCATATCTATAATCCTGGTTAAGGCACTCGAAGCATCATTAGTATGTAGTGTGGAAAAAACAAGATGTCCCGTAAGTGATGCCTGTATTGCAGTATCAGCAGTTTCCTTATCACGAATTTCTCCAACCATAACAATATCCGGATCTTGTCTTAATATACTTCTTAAGCCTGAGGCAAAAGTAAGCCCTGCTTTTACATTAACTTGCGTTTGACGTATTAAAGGAATTTCATATTCTACTGGATCCTCAATAGTTATTATATTTTTCTCGATTGAATTTATAGTCGAGAGCGCAGAATAAAGAGTAGTTGTTTTACCTGAACCGGTAGGACCACAAACCAAAAATATCCCGTTAGGACTTCTAATAATCTTTTCAAAATTAGTTAAGTCATTGGCTGAGAATCCTATATCACCAAGCCCTAAAAGAACTGCGGCTTTATCTAAAATTCTTAATACTAAATTTTCTCCGTGAATTGTAGGAAAAGTTGAAACTCTTAAATCTAAATCCTTCCCCTGCATTTTAAGCTGTACTCTACCATCTTGAGGATTGCGTGTCTCTGCAATATCCATTCCCGACATTACTTTAACACGTGATACTAAAGCACTCTGCAACCGCTTAGGCAAAACTTCCATTTCATGTAATATCCCGTCAATGCGATAACGAATGCGTACCCCATTAGCTTCCGGCTCAATATGGATATCACTGGCCCTATCTTTTACCGCCTGCGTAATTAATAAGTTTGCCAATTTAATCACTGAAAGATCTTCGATATCCTCACCAGGATCTTTATCCTTTTTCCCTTTTTTCTCCAACTTCTCCTCTGTTAAACCTTTCACTAACTCTTCAACACTTCCTAGCGATCCATAATATTGATTAATTGCTCTTTGAATCATATCAGGGGTTGAGAGAACCGCCTCAATTACCCCAACTTTACTCTTAACTCTAATCTCATCGATTGCCATAATGTCTTGAGGATCTTCCATTGCAACAGTAATACTGTCGCCGATTTTAAAAAGCGGTATAGCTTTATATTTCTTTGCAGTTGACTCAGGAACAAGTTTTACAACTTCAGAATCAATTAAATAATCTGTCAAATCTATAAAAGGAACGCCTATTGACTCAGCCATAATCTGAGCAATATCTATCTCTGAAACAAACCCTAGTTTCTCCAAAGCCTTCTCGATCGGCATACCGGTTTTATTAACTTCCTCTTGAGTACGAGCAAGCTGATCTTCGGTTATAATACCTTTTTTAAGTAGTAAATCTATTTTTTTGCTTTTTGCCATAAATTAAATTCCTTAAGTTAATTTCATCCGTCTGGGAGCTCTTTTCTCACAATCTATTATAAAATTCTTTATAATTGCTAATTGAGTTCTTTTTAAACCAATAAATCTTATTCCAATCCTAGTTAGCCCTTTATCAGAAGGGATAGATGACCTTATTTCTCCTTTTGTCTCAATTATTTTACCATTAACCTTTAGCTCTAAATCAACAATTATACCTTTGGAGATAGAGCACTTAGATAGCAGTCCTACTCCTAAAATACTAACATCTAACACCTGTGCAGCAATACTTCCTTTTTGAACATGAAACTGTTTTCCTGATGAAAGATTTACCTTAAGTTTAACTTTAAATGAAGCTCTCAATTTTTTATTCATAAGCTAACACCTTTTAAGATAAATTCAACCGAGGCTGACTCCTGCGTTCGTTTTCTTTTATAAAATTATCAATTATCTCTTTTTGAGAATTATCTAAACCGACAAACTGAATTCCCAGCCTGGTCAAACCTTTACCTCCGGAAACAGCAGACCTTATTTCTCCTCTTGTCTCAATTGTTTTATTATTAATTTTTAACTCCAGATCTACAACAATGCCTTTAGGAATAAAGCACTTAGACATTAACCCAACCCCTAAAGTACTAATATCTAATGCTCCTGCCTCGACACTTCCATCTTTTACCTGAAAATGCTGACCCGAAGAAAGATCTAGCTTAAGCTTGACGCTAAATGATGTTTTTAATCTTTTTGCTCTTCGTGTCTCCATGCTTTATTTATAAAAGACCTAAATTTCCTCACCCAATAATTTCTTAATTTTAAGCATTAATTCCGGCGGATCAAAATCTTTGGTAACATAAGCATCTGCTCCAACTTCCATGCCAAGCTTTTCATCGCTTTCTCTTCCGCGAGAAGTACACATAATTATTGGAATGTTTTTATATTTTTCATCAAACTTAAGCATCCGACAAATCTTATAACCGTTAAATTTAGGCAACATAACATCTAAAATAATTAAATCCGGTTTTTCAGATCTTGCCTTTGCAAGTCCCTCTTCTCCGGTTTCTGCTACAACAATTTCTTCATAGCCGGCTTTCATAAGAAACCTTAATATAATCTGCCTATCTAGTTCGCTGTCATCAACTACCAAAATCCTTTTGCTCATATTTGTATCCTCGTTTCTCCTCGTAGTTTATTAATAATATACCAGCTGAAATCAAATGCATCAACAACTTTAAACCTTTTTAGGTATGGTAAAATAAAAACAAGCCCCCTCGCCAAGCTTAGAATCTATCCAAATCTTCCCCCCATGATCATCAATAACCCGCTTAACTATGCTTAAACCTGCACCTGTACCTTCATACTGACTGGAAGTATGTAAACGCCTGAAAATTCCGAATACTTCTTTGTGATATTCTGACTCTATTCCTATACCATTATCCTTAACGAAAAACTTAAAATATTCATTATTGCTTTCACAGCCTATTTCAATTTTGGGATTCTCTTTCTTATTAGAATTCTTAGAAGAAAACTTTATAGTATTATTTACAAGATTTAAAAACACCTCTTCCATTTTTATGCGATCACACCTGACAATTGGCATTTTTTCCTGAATTCTCAAATCTACTTTATTTTCTTTAATATCAAGGGCAAGCCGCCCAGCGACTGAAGTAGTCAAATCATTTATATTAACATCTTCATACGGATTTTTAATTCTAGAAATGCGCGAAAGTGTAAGCAAATCCTCAATTAACTGTTTCATTCTATCCGCACCTTTATGGATACCGTCTAGATTGCTCTTGCTCTCATCATCAAGCTTTTCTTTACAATCTTCTTCAAGAAAACTGGAAAATCTAGAGATAGCTCTTAATGGAGCTGTCAAATCATGACTAGCAATATACACAAAACTATCAAGTTCTTGATTTGCCTTCTCCAATAACTTCTTTTGTTCTTGCAATTTAGCTCTTTCTTCCTCTACATTAGCCTTAGCCTCTATAAGACTATCAGTCATCTGATTAAAAGACCAGGCTAATTCTCCGATTTCATCTTCCGTATCGATCGTCGCTCTTTCCGAAAGATTACCTTGAGTAATGATAGAAGAAATTCTTGTTAGCTCATTAATAGGGTTGGAAATGGTATGTGCGATAATAACAGCAGCTATAATAACAATCACTAAAAGCACAAAACTGACTACCAATAGGTTTTTCCTTAATCGTTTTGCAGAAGAAAATATCTCGACAATATCCATCTTAACAACCATGCCTAATTGAAAAGAAGGCAAATATCTCCATATAGCCAGTACCTCTTTGCCCTGATAATCTACAGACCTACCAGAGCCTTCCTTTTTTTCAACTGCTTGTTGTACGCCCAATCCCAGTCTTTCTCCAATTTTTATTCTTCTGGTAAATTCGGCATTAGCATCAAATCTAAGAGGTGTGACAAATGCCACCTCATTACCTATCTTTGTAGCAACAATCGTTTCTCCTGTCTCTCCCAAACCTGAGAAATCCTGCACGAACTCTTTAATCCCTTGATTATTCATTTTAGCTACAACTGCCCCTATGGCATCACCCTCTTTTAAAATTGGAGCAACAATAAAAGCAACTGCTTCACTAGTTTGTTTAGAAAACTCAAATCCTGATATCTTTGTTTTCAAAGACTTTTTTACTTCAGCAAATACTTCTGCTAACCCTGAACCCTCATTTAATGCTATTTCATAAACCGATCTTACATCTTCTCTATTCTTTACAGAAAATACTATTTTCCCTTTTGAAGAAACAAGCAGAAGGTCATCATAATCGAATGATTTCTGATAATATGCAAGCAAAGGTCTGAATTTTCTCTCAACTGCACGATACCTTGGAGAATTAACATCGCCGTCTTCAAGGGCCATATTAAAAGTCTCGACAGCATCAGTAAGATCAGAAATAAGCGATAGCTGGGTTAAGTCCCTTTCTTTTTCACGCAGATATGTTTGAATCTGATTGGCCTTGTTGTCAGCAACAGCCATTATACGCTTCGTAGCTTCATCTTCTAAAACTCCGCGGGAACTATTATAGCTTATATAAATAGCAATAATCAAAGGAACTAAAGCAATAAGCAAAAACCAAAAAATGAATTTTGTCGAGATTTTTGAATTTCTAAAATATTGTGATTTAAACATAGCGACTTAAAACTTTCTTAAAGATTTTATTTTTGAAACTAAATATATTTTTACCTTAAACATCTTTATTTAACAACTCTTCAATTTTTTCAAGCAGAATTTCCGAGTTAAGTGGTTTTGGTAGAAAAAAATCAGCTCCGACATCTTTACCCATATCTTTGTCTGATTCTCCAGCACGGGCAGAAAACAAAATTATGGGGATTTTCTTGTATTTATCATCAAATTTTAACATACGACAAACTTTATAACCATCAAGTTTAGGCAATATTATATCAAGTATTATCAAATCGGGCTGTTCCTTTTGTGCTTTCTTAAACCCATCCTTTCCATCTGAAGCTGTAATAATTTTATAGCCGCTTGACTCTAATCTGATCCTCGTCATTTTTAGAATTCTTTCCTCGTCATCGACAATCAATATTTTCTTAGCCACCTGACTCCTCCTTATTCACAATATTATCTGCTAAAATAAACCTTGGTTAAAATCACTTTGACTATCTAAAAGCTGGGCTAAAATTTCAGATAATCCTACAGCTTCTATTCTCATATCAAAGAATGCGCTCACCTTTGCATTTAACCAAGTACGCTTTAGTTTTTCTATCAAAATCTGATCATTATTTTCAGTACCTTTAACCATATGATCGCAATAAATTAGAATTCTTGAATCTTTTGTTTTTAGATTTTTTATTTTATTAACAAACTTCTCCGGCTCCATATCCACAAATGGCAAATGAGCAATAATTAATTGATATTTTGACTCCTGTCCTTTTTCAACAAGTTCATTCATGCTTCCAATATCTTCTGCATTACATTTCTTTCTCTGAAGGCTACTTTTTATTTTCTCGATAAATTTAACATCTTTACTTAACACCAACGCATTAACTGATAACAAAAAATCAATCTTAGATACCAAATAGGCAGCATCAAAAGGTTTAGGAACAAAACTATCCGCATCAAACATTTCAAAAGTATCCTTCATTGCCCCCCTAGCTGTAAGAACAATTATGGGAATCTTCTTATATTTCTGGTCTTTGCGAATAGTTTTAAAGAATTCAAATCCATCCATTTCAGGCATCATTACATCTAAAACAATTAAATCAGGATTGTATTGGTTAACTTTATCTAAACCTACTAAGCCGTTTTCAGCAGAGAGTACATTGTACCCATTTGCTTTAAGGCGCAAATTTAAAATCTTTACTATTTGAGGATCATCATCTATTATGAGTATTTTCTTACCATCTACTTCTATAGTTTCTTGACCGAACTGTTTTGAGATTTTCCCTAAAAGCTCTTTTTCATTAAACGGTTTTAATACATAATCTTTTACACCTTCTATCTTAAACAACTCTTTCATTCTAGAATTAGCTGTAAAAACAATTATCGGAATTGAAGCGGTTGCACCATCCTGTTTAATTTTATTTGCAAATTCATAACCACCAAGCTTTGGCATTCCGATATCAACAATTATTAAGTCTGGTTTTTCTGATACAACCTTATCCAAACCCTCTTCCCCATCAAAGGCTGTAGCTACATTATAGCCGTTTGCCTCTAACCTAAGCTTAACGATTTTTACTATATTTACTTCATCATCTATCAATAAAATCTTTTTTTTCATAAATCTAAATAAATTTATTTAACCTATAATTTTCTTTACTGTGGCGACTAACTCTTCAGCTTCAAAAGGCTTAGCCAAAATAACATCATGTGCGACCCTGTGATCTATTCCTGCAGCTTCCCCTTTATTAACTAAACAAGTCAGAAATACAATAGGAATATCTTTAGTCACTTCATCCGTTCTTAATGCCTGAGACATATCTGTTCCATCCATTATCGGCATAATAATATCTAAGATAATCAAATCAGGTTTCTCTATCTTTGTTTTTCTTAAACCCTCTTCTCCGTCAGAAGCAGTAACAACATCATAGCCTTCAGAGGAAAGCCTTGCTTCTATCATTTTGAGAATTTTATCTTCATCATCTATAACTAATATCTTCTTAGACATATCTTTGCCTTCCTTTTTATAATTTTCCATCGTTTTCTCTTACAAATTTCAAAATATCCCTACGCGATACTATTCCGATGACTTTTTCGTTTTTAATTATAGGTGACCGTTTAATATTTCTTCTAAGCAATTCCTGCATAATAGTCCTGATAGGGGTATCTTCTGAAAAAGAAATAACTTTCTTAGTCATAAATTCTTTAACCAATGCAGAAGTAGAATTTTTCTCGCCCAAAAAATCTAAGGTAACCAATAAATCCTTCTCTGTAACAATACCAACAACCTTGTCACCATTTCCCACAACAGGAGCTCCGCTTATTTCATTATTTACTAACAAGTCGATTGCCCCAAAGACAGTAGTATCAGGATTCATTGTGATAACATCTTTTGTCATTATATCTTTTGCCTGCATTTTTCCTCCTTCAAAAAACTTAAAACCCTGCTATTTTTTAAATAAGCCTGCTAATTACCTCCATCAACATTTCAAATCCGGCTGTTTTTGTCAAAACCGGAATGCTGCCCGGAGCAATAGCGTTGAATCTCTCCATTTTAACTTTGTGAGCAGTCAAGATAATAATAGGAATATCGCTAGTTTTTTCATTTTCTTTAAGATGACCCACAACTTCATACCCATTCATTTTAGGCATTACAATATCACAAATTATTAAATCCGGCTGTTCCTCTATAGCTTTATTTACCCCTTCTTCTCCATCAAAAGCCTGCAAGCAGTCAAATTTATTTCCTACGCCAAGACGATGAGAAAGAAGCCTCACAATTTGAGGATGATCATCAATAATAAGTATTTTCTTCTTCTTTAAGAATTTAGCTTCAGCAGACTGTATTAGCCCTCGGGCATCAACGGCATCGCTGGGAAATTCAGAAATGCCAAACCTTAACTTAATGTCAAAGATTTCATTATTGCTTTTATTATCCTTTAAATTCCCAGAAGTCTTTATCTTATCACAAACGTTAACAGCGCCTTTCATATCGGTATCTGGCAACACAACAGCTATCTTATCAGAATGAAATGGTAAGATAGCATCTTCAGTACGTGTTACATGTCCATGAATAACCTTATCAAGCATGCTCTTTGCTTTTCTGCTGGCTTCATCCCCCAAAGAAGAGATTTCGTTAAAATTGTCAATTTTTACCAAAACTAAAATCAGCTTATCATCAGAGCCGGACTTTTGAATAGATCCGATCTGCTTGTCTATCAATTTAGAACATAAAACTTCAGGTGCTTCGTATCTAGGTATAGTAAAGTAAAATGTAGTTCCTTTTTCAATCTCTGACTCAGCCCAAATTTGACCATTGTGCAATTCAACAATATTCTTAGAAATTGCCAGCCCCAGACCTGTTCCTTTTTCTCCCGCTCCTGGAGTACGCCCAAACTGCTGAAACTTACTAAATAACCTTTTCATATCATCTTTAGATATACCCCGTCCTGAATCAGATACAGCAATCTCTACAAAATCATCAGTTTCTTTCACTGAAACAACAATCTCACCTTTTTCAGGTGTAAACTTAACGGCATTACCAATAAGATTAGTCAAAACCTGAATAAGCCTATCTCTGTCACCATATAAATTAGATATAACATCAGGAACATCATCTTTAAGGTTAATCTGTTTCGGTTTTGCTTTTACCTGTAACTCTTTAACCAGCTTAATAATTAATGTAGAAGTATCAACCTCGGCAAGATCAAGCTCAATTTTTCCTGATTCAAGTTTCGAAATATCCAAAAGATCGTTAATTATCTTAGCGAGCCGGTCAGAACTATCCAGAATGTCACAAAGGATTTCTTTTTGCTGATCAGTAATTTCTCCTAGCACCTTATCATTCATAAGAGAAGTTCCTTCGCGAATAACTGTAAGGGGAGTACGCAGTTCATGAGAAACGGTAGAAACAAAATCTGATTTTAATGTATCAAGCTTTAAAAGTTCTTTATTCCTTATTTCAAGTTCCTTAAAAAGAGTTTTTATGCTCTCATTGCTCTTTTTAAGTCCCTCTGATTGCTCTTCTAATTCTTCCTTGGCTTTTTTTAAATCTTCATTGGCTTTTTTTCTTTCAGTAATATCTTCTTTTACGGCTATGAAATGGGTAATTTCATCTTGGGAATTTCTGATTGGAGAAATTGAAGCATATTCCCAATATTGCTCACCGCTCTTCTTTTTATTATGGAACTCTCCTCTCCACTCTTTCCCGGCTGCAATTGTATCCCATAACTCTTTATAGAACTCTTTGGGCTGATCTTCTGTTTTAAGTACGCGGGGATTCTGACCAAATGCCTCATCAAATGTATAGCCAGTTAACTGGACAAACTTAGGATTAACATATTCAATACTACCTTCTTTATCAGTAATAACTACTGTTGCCGGACTTTGTTCAATCGCAACTGATAGTTTACGAATATTCTCCTCTGCCTTTTTACGTTCGGTAATATCCTCAAAAATCTCTAATATTGCTTTTTTACCCTCATAGAGCATTCCGGTGTGGGTTATCTGAAAAGATCTACCTCCCAAAACTCCTACGGTCTCAATACTCTTAGTATCACCTACATGAATCTCTTCTTTTAATGGACAGTTTATACATTGCTTTTTATCATCCCTGTATAACTCCCAGCATCTCTTACCTATGGCCTCGGAACCAAAAACCGTTTGCAAATTATCATTCATGAACAAAATAGTACCATGCTCATCAACTACATCCATTCCAAATGGAATAGTTCCCAGGAGTGTTTTATCAAACTCATGGACTTTACGTATTTCTTCTTCTGCTCTTTTTCTTTCGGTAATATCACGAACTGTAGCCTGAAATACCTTTTTGCCTTCCAGCTCTATCCTAGTCAATAAAACATTGTTGAGAAATTCTTCTCCATCCATTCGCATGTGCTTCCATTCAAAGAAATGTGAACCTTTTTCCATGGCGATTTCCATCACCTGCTTAGACTTAACCGATGATAACGCCCCATCTGGTTGATATTCAGGAGACAAATCTCCTGGGGATTTAGACATAAATTCCTGTTCTTCTTTACAGCGAAACATCTCTAGCGTAGCAAGGTTACCACTAAGAAATCCTTTATCTGGATCAACAATCATAATGGCATCCCTAGAAGAATCATAAAGATTTTTGTATTTTCTTTCGCTTTCTTGTAATACTTTCTCGACTTTCTTGCGTTCGGTAATATCTTCAAAACTTTCTATACCACCAATAATATTACCTTTTTTATCCTTTAATACATCAACGTTCTTTGTTACCGTTAACAAAGTACCGTCTTTCTTTCTAATTACACATTCTCTTGCAGTAATCGGCTTCTGGATATCTTGCGAATAAAGACCACATACGTCCTTACAAGGCTTCTCAGCAAATAACATACACTGCTTACCAATTACCTCTTTAGCAGTAAATCCAGTTATTTCTTCAGCTTTCTTATTCCAACTTGTGACGCATCGATTTAGATCAACTGTAAAAATAACGCTGGGAGTAACATCAAAAAGTAACTCAGCATAATCTTTTGCTTGTACAATATCAATTTCTCTAATTTTTTGTAAAGTGATGTCTCTATCTATGCCTCGATAACCAATATACTTATTCTTCGAATCAAATATTGGCGAACCACTTGTTTCATGCCATACTATGCGCCCACTCTTATGAACATTCTTGTTTATTAATTTAGTAAAATTATCTCTTTTGGCAAAAGTTTCATCTGCAAGAGAAATAATTTCTTCCTTATCATCTGGAGCTAAAAAATCATAATAGAATTTCCCAATAACCTCATGTGGCTCATATCCTAAAATATCTCTAACTCCATCATTGGAATAAGTAAAGCGACCATCCTTATCAAATTCCCAAATCCAATCTCTAGAATTCAAAGCAACTTCTCTAAAGCGATCCTCGCTTCTTTCTGTTTCAACAGATGCTGCCCTAATCTTGCCTAATGAAATAAAGAAAGTGACAATTAATACACAAACAAAAAAAGTAGCAATTATTCCGGCTAGCTCATAAGAATAAACTAACTTTAGCGGTTCAAAGATAACTAAAGACCATTCTGCCTCACTAAGATTTCCCGAAGAAACGTAAAAATTACTTTTTAGAAAACTAATTTTTTCTCCATCAAAAATCTTTCTATCTAACAACGGAACAAAAGGACCTGCTCCAAATTGCCTTGAAGATATTAGCTGCTTAAGCTTAGCGTCTTCAACAGGCCAAAGGCTTCTAAGCACATTTTCTTCATCCCCGGATAAAAAGATAATTCCATTTTCATCTATGAAATAACTATGCTCATGCTTAGAAAGCAATTGCTCTATATGGTCCAAATTCTTTTTTATAACCGCTACTCCAACAACATTACCCGAATAATCTTTCACTGGATAACTTGCATAATAACCTCTTTTGCCAGAGGTGGCACCTAAGGCAAAATACTCTCCACATTTACCCTTTACTGCTTTTTGAAAATATGGACGGAATTTGTAAGATTTACCAACAAAACTTTCTGCTAAATGTCTGTTTGACGATGCAACAACAATACCATCAAAATCCATAAGATAGGCTACAGAAACACGAAAACTGCTGCCATACCTATCTAAAGTTGAATTAGCTTTTGCGATACTATCTGAATCCCTCAAAGTTAAGGCTGGAAACATCCAAGGAGAATGAGCCATAACTTTAACCAGGCCTTGAACTTCCTCAAGCTCATTGTCGACATAACCAATAAGAGCTGATGAAGCAAGTTCAACCTTCTCAACAACTTCTTCTAAAGCATGCTCACCAAGGCTTTTTGTTAATTGCAGCCCAGCAGCAATACAAATAAGCAAACTCAAGAAAAACAATAGGTATGTTTTGGAGAAAGCTGTTTTTTTATTTATGCTTTTACTGTTCATTATTCAACTAAAATTTAACCCCCAGAGATGAACCAAAAACATTAGTATCTGTCCATATGCCATTTGACTTAGAGCTCTGCCTTAAGTAAAAAACTGAAGCCTTTATGCTTTCTGAAATATCAAATAAAAAGCCGGCTTCCCACCTGTTCTGATTAAGCTTCCTGATATCAAAATCCACAAAAATTTCTTCTGCAGCATAAGGTTGAATATTCTTTTTGGTAAATTTTTTTGGATAGATAAAGTAGAATTTATTTCTATAGCGCCAGAAATGGTCGCTATTCTTTTTATATCTATATTCAAACCTTCCACGATTCTTAAAATTAATAAAATCAAGATTCTTCTTCAAAATAATATCTATATGAGGTCTTTTCTCATCTTGCCAATCATCTGATGAACGAGAATAAATCTGCCTATAAAAACCCCCTACATCAACCCAGGGAGCAAACCCAGAATAAACCGCACCAAAATCAGCATGATAATAAGAGCCTCTTTCAACATCATCTGAAAAATGCATTTCTCCGTCTAATGCTATCTTCCAATTATCATTTAGCTTGATAGAATAATTTTGAATATGCCAAATGGCAAAATCTTCATCATCATAAGCCAAACAAAAAGTCGGAAAAACATAAAAAATAATTAGAATTACTAATACTAACTTTGAACCCAGTTTCAACATCAACTCCCCCATAAAATAACTTAGCGAATTATTTATAGCTATAAACTATAATGACAGACAAAAATTTTACAAAAAACCCGAATCCGTGTATTATTTTAACAAGAATTCAGGTATGTTTCAGTTTTTTTGATTTTTTTTTAATTTCTTTCCTGCTTAATTTCAATATTTTCCCCAACTTCTACAATATATTAAATGAATATTTACAAAGAATTGTAAACTCTTAAATTAACCCAACATCATCTTAATTTTTTCCATTAACTGATCTTTAGTAATGGGTTTTTGCAAAAAATCGACGTGGTTTATCTTCTTAAGTGCTGTTAAAGATGAAGGGCTTAAAACACTTACTACTAGAATTGGCGTTATCGCAGTATTTATATTTTCCCTGGCATACGTAAAAAACGTATCTCCGGCCATGGGTTCCATAATTATATCTAAGATAATCAAATCATACTCTTTGCCTTTAGTTTTTTTAAGCGCGATGCCAGCACTAGATTCGATATCAATCGCATATCTCTGCTCCAGCCCGCTGAAAAACATCTTATACATTTCCAGCATATCTTTATCATCTTCGACAATCAAAATATTTTTTTCTTCTGTCTGAGTTGTATCCATAGCAACCTCCCCGTTTTAAATATGCTATAACCTTAACCGATTGTTGCTTCAACTTTATTCAATAGCTGTTCTTTAGTGATAGGCTTTTGCAAAAAATCTACGTGATTTATTTTTTTAAGATTCTCTAGAGAATTTGGGCTTAAAACACTTACAACGAGAATCGGGATAAACATGGTTTTCTTGTAAGATCTAGTACAGATAAAAAACGTATCCCCAGGAAGTGGTTCCATAATTATATCTAATATAACCATATCGTAATGTCTGCTCGATACCTGCTGCAATGCAATATCAGCACTTCCTTCAATATTTATTTTATACTTATCTTCCAAACCGCTGAAAAACATTTCGTACATATTCTGCATGTCCCTATCATCTTCAACGATCAATATACTCTTTGCTGCATTTTTTACCATGTTCATTATATCCTCCTAAGATATAAATTATTTTATTTTCTTATTC
>CAYOSQ010000004.1:25109-145582 GCA_964406665.1 uncultured Planctomycetia bacterium
AACTGTAACGGTTGTGCCCTTACCCACCCCTTGAGATTGAATACTTATTTCTCCATTATACATTTCAATTATTTCCCTACAAATTGCAAGCCCTAAACCAGAACCATCTACCGCAGGATGATGCTTGTAGAATCTTTCAAAAACCCTATCTATGTGTTCTGGAGGTATACCAGAGCCGGTATCTTTTATTGAAATTTCTATCCATTTATCTTTTAATCTGGCAACAACAAAGATTTTTCCCTCTTCGGTGAATTTTATAGCATTAACAATAATATTTCCTAAAAGAACCTGTAAATCCCGGCTATCAATTAATACTTTATCAGCATCGTTACAAATATCAACAGATAATTCAATCATTTTATCATCAAGCATATACTTAATCTCACCCTTAATCTTATTCATTACAGAAGTCAAAGAAACTTTTTTCACAGGCTCTCTGTTTTCCTGTAATCTCCTCATATCGAGCGTAAATGCCTCCATTATATTATCAACGTCCCGACGCATCTTTTTTATGTTATTTACTGCGATATCCTGCGCCTTTCTTATATGATTCATATCTTTTAATTTAACACCTTCTTCAGCAATACTAATCGCCATTTCAGTCATTGCTATAGGAGTTTTTAATCCATGGGAAATATCACGGATTAACCCTGCCTTTATTTTTTCTAAGTTTTTTCTGTCGGTAATATCTCTAACGACCGCAAGAATGCGCATGGTATTTTTTATCATAACAAGCTTTAAATTAACCTCAACCCAGAATAACTTTCCCTTTTTATCTTTAGCTCTCCATTCAAAAAGCTGTGGTCCATGTTCTGAAGCTTTCTTCATCCATCCGGCAGCCTCTTTTTGAGAATAAGGAGATACTCCTTCGCTAATTGATTCAACATTAAGTCTGTGCATCTCTTTAGCTGAAAAGCCGTACATCTCAACAACCTTTTCGTTTACATCGAGAATTTTACCTGTTGCTACATCATGAACAAAAATTGCATCATTGGCAGAATTAAAAATGCTTCTATAATTTTCCTCGGAGGCTGCAAGTAAAATCTCTGATTTCTTACGCTCTGTAATATCCACAGCGATTTCCAAACGGACAATGCGACCATCAGGCCAGTTTATTGCTTTGTCTATGCAGCGATACCATTTATTATTAATCATATTGTGCCATTCCCAAATATAGGTTTTTCCTAGATTCTTGCCGAAAATATGCTTATTACTACAAAACGAACAGGGGGAATTAAGTTTTTGTAGAAAACGATGACATTTCTTACCGATGCAATCACCCCAGTTGTTCTTACCTGTCTTATTTAAATACAGAATTTCATAAGTATTCGGATCAGCAACATAAACAACTTCATCCATACCGTCAAATATTGAAAGAAGTTGACGGTATTGACTGTTAAGCTTCTCTTCTGCTTCTTTGCGATCAGTAATATCTTCCAAAGAAGTAGTAATCCTAACACCTTCTCCTGCTTCTTCCTTTACTGAAGTTATATTACCCCAAAAAATCGTACCATCTTTACGTTTAAACTGTATCTCAAAACCCTTAACAATATTTTTATCAAGTAGTTGCTTGAAAAATTCCTTTATATTAATCTTTGTATTGAGCCAATGCGAAAAAGCATTGTCTTTAATAAACTCTTCCCTAGATTTATAACGGAACATCTTTATCAATGCCG
The DNA here is from genome assembly GCA_964406665.1 of uncultured Planctomycetia bacterium. Taxonomy (GTDB): domain Bacteria; phylum Omnitrophota; class Gorgyraeia; order VGKH01; family JBHPFN01; genus CAYOSQ01. The sequence goes on from CAYOSQ010000004.1 coordinate 26,786, forward strand.
GGTTTGCTTCAATGATCTCTCCCCCTAGAGAAGTAACCACAATTCCTAGAGGAACAGCTTCTGTTAAATTCCGGTATTTTTTCTCACTTTCTATTAATGCCTGTTCTGCATTCTTGCGCTGGGAGATGTCATGAATCGCATTACCAAAATAAGCAGGATTTCCTTTGTCATCACGAATTAAAGAAATATTCTGGATAGCTGGAGTAATTTTTCCTCGAACCGACACAAGAGGAAGTTCACCATACCAGCTTCCTTTTCTTTTAACAGTAGGAAGAATCTTATTTACAAGCATAGATCTAACATCATTAGGATAATAGCTTGTTACGTTCTTTCCTAAAATATTCTCTGGTCTTTTTTCATCAAGCATCTCTAATAACTTTTCATTAGCATAAATTATGTTACCGTCAAGATTAGAAAAACCATGCCCTAAACTTGATGACTCAGCAAATTTCTTAAAAATTTTAAGTTGTTGTTGCGCCTGCTTACGCAAAGTTATATCTTCTCCAGAACTAAGGCTTCCTACTATCTTACCTTTTTCACCACGCAAAACACTATTGTGCCATGCGATCAATTTCTCCTTACCGCCTTTAGTTAAAACAGGATTCTCAAAGTATTCTATTGGCTTAATTTTTCCTTGGCGTAATTTTTTATGGACAAGCTTCACCCTATTTCTTAGTCTCTTTGGAAGAAAGTTATCAAACCAGTTTAAACCAATGATCTGATGCTCTTTATATCTTAAAATTTCACACCCTTTTTTATTAATTAATAAAACTTTGCCCTTATTATCAATAGCTACGATCATAACACCGGCAACATCAAGATAGTTCTGAGCCCATTCCTTCTCTTTTCTTAAAAGATTCTCTGATTCTTTTACCTCTGTAACATCTCGTAAAAGCTCTACTGCAAATTCAACCTTGCCTTTATGACCTGTAACCGGAAAAGCCCTCACCTCTATGATTCTTTTATTTCCTTTAACATCAACATGAACATGCTCCTTAGAAACAGGCAAACCTGAATAAAAAACTTGCTTAACCGGACAAATATGACTTTTTTTAGAACACTGTTTTTTGAAACCGTGCGTAATCTCATAACAGTGTTTGCCAATGATTTTTTTGCGGGATAACTCATATTGCTCACAAAAACAATTATTAACATCTCTAATAACAAGATTCTTGTCTACTATGACCAACCCTTCATGCACACTGTTTAATACGCTATCAAGATAATCTCTGCTACTTCTTAATTCCTCTTCAATTGTTTTCTGCGTGGAAATATCCCGAATTATAGCCAAGGTCGCAGAATAACCTTGCCATGAAATCTTTACAGCAGTTAACTCTACTTGTATACTCTTTCCGTTTCTTCCAATAAGAACTGTTTCATACCGATGGGGAACAATCTGGCCCTCTATCCTTTTACTATGATGCTTACTAACCTTTTTGAATTCTTTAGGATGAATCAGATTTTTAATATTCAATTCTCTAAGTTTTTTTGCACTATAACCAGTTATCCGACCTATGCATTTATTTGCATACAAATATCTTCCTTTAGCATCAGCTATTAAGATACCATCGTTAGCATTATCTACTATCGCTTTAAAATTATCTAAAATGGCAGGGTTTTTCTTAAGCGTGCTAGGCAGAAGAACTTTCTTCTTTACTGTAGATCTTTTTGGAGACAATCTTTTCCTTTTCATCTTTTCGTTCAGCGAAATGTATTATATTTGATGGAAAATTATTGAATAGTGTCTAATAAAAATTTTAACTCTAAATGGAAATTAGTGCAACAAATATTTGCTAATGAGAATTTTGGGCAAATATTTGGGAATATTTAGCTTATGAACAAAAAAGTATAAATTTATTGAGCTTAAACTTTAAAGAATTTGAAAAGAAACAAAAAAAACAAGGCTGGAAGAATGAATGGAAAAAAATTTAAATGGTCGCACTTATTAAACGTAGTGCGAACCTATTTTGAGAATTTAATCAATGAAACTTAATCTATATGCACCGTCGCTGGGGCGACTCCCACATCTCCCGCGCCCCGCTCGGCTTCTGTGGGCAGAAGCCTCGCTTGACGTCCGCCTTGGTCGGCGGACTTCTTGCCAATTTTATTGCGGGTTCGGCTTTGCTTGTGGCTGGCGGATGCCCGCACCCATCCGCCAGCCACAGCGTCCAAAATCAATTAGTTTATAAGAACGGTTTGTCCGCCGTCTCGCCTAACACACGCTAAAAAATCCTCTTAAACGGCGAGACGCATTGCCTCTCACGCGCAGTGCTTCAAAACCGATGGGCAAAATTTTGGGTGGGCAAAATTTGCCTTTGCACAAAAAAAGCACAACAGATTCACAGAATTTCAGAAAAAATCTATTTAATCGGACTCTTTAGTTTCAGGAGTAAAATAAAAGGTATAATAGTAACTAAGGAATATATAGCTAACGCCACAAAACAAGCAAAAAGTGAAAACTGCTCCCACCTCGAACACAAAATAACATAGGCAGTTATATTTATTCCACAACCCACAAAACCAAAGCCTTTTGCAATACCAAATTTGTTGAATAATAACAATATGGCTGAAAGAAACAGAAAACTCCCGCCTATCATGCCTATGTAAGATGTATACGCACCGCCAAGAGACCAATCATAAACCCAACAGATAAAAAATGACAAAGGGGCGCATATGATGCACCATATTGCAGTTAAATATTTCATTTTTATATCCCTCCAGCGCAGCCTACTTGGTACATAATTTACTTAGGTACGCTAAATTCCTTATCGCTGATTTCTTTATTCAAAGATATAACTTCTATTGTCCAGTTTTCTTTTAAATCAGATAATTCTTCGACAAGGCCTCTTGTTGTTCCCCCTAAAGGCAGATATAAATTATCGCCATACTGTCTTAACTGAGTAACAACAATTTCCTTTGCAAGGTCTTCTTCTTTCCCAGAGCCAAGAACCCCAATCCAATATTCTCGTATTGCAACAAATAATCCTAATTTTGTGTCAATAAAATACTCTACTTTTGGTGTGGGTGGATAAGGCCCCTTGTCTTTATCTTTAAGCTTACCTGTGATTAAATAAAGCTCTGGTGAAGTTGTAGTTGAACATACATCTTTCAAGAAATCAGGGCATCCAATTATTTTTTCGATTGTTAAATTATAATATTTCTGAAGCTCTTTTAAATTATAAAGCTCTATGCCTTTTAGAAAACTAACCTCGTCAGAATCAACGGTCATTTGTTCCGTAACCTTGGCACTTTGAGGATCAAGAACATAGTAATTATTATTACTGATGATGCTGATGGCATTGGGTTGTATAGCCTTAAGTTTATCTGGACTCTTATAAATAACCTCTTCTATTAAAGTTTTTGTTCCACTATATGAGTTGATCTTTTTAAAATGAATTGAATTAATTTCTCTCATGCGTTGATTTATTAATTTGGCTATGTCTTCTATCGATTTATCACTAGCGATGGTCCTGAAGGCACTTTCTTTCTTCGCAACATTATATTCTTTCAGCCTTTGGATAGCCTTATCTTTATATCGTAGTTTCTCTTCAATACTAATATTATCATTAGGCAATTGAAACTCAGCCCCATCCCCTCCAGTTTCCATCATCTTAGCACCCATTTTAGCTACGTCATAATGACCCAACGATTTTCTCAAGAATTCCATGTATTCTTTATCATTTTGGGCTACTGGAGTCAATTCAAAAACTTTTTCAGAATGGTAAATAATCCGTAAACATAATTCTTCAGAAAAATAATGTTTTTGTCCTATCTCATTATAGGCATCGACTAAATTATGATGAAGTTGTCCGGGCGCTTCTTTTCCTTGTGTTCCGATCGCATTCATTATACTTAAATAATTCACTACGGCTGTATCATAATCTTTTAAATTATGATAGCACTCTGCCAAAGCAAAAACTAAACCTATATCCCCAGGATATTCTTTTAGCCCTTCTCTGATCACAGTGAGGGCTTCGCTAAATTGCCTCTGATTTATAAATTGATAGGCATCATCCACATATTGGTCTGAAGTTTTAGCCAAAAGCGGCGATGCGCCCATCAAAATACAGATAAATAGTGTTAGCATAAAACAAACTTTTCTCATTTTGCTCCCCTCCCTTTTAAAGTTATTTTGAGGCTTGGTTGTCTTTGGAGAATTCCTTTGCTAAATCATCCAAAGAAACACCCAAAGTCTTAGCAATACCTACCACGGTCTGAATGGTAGGATGCCTTGACTCGCCGGATTCTATTTTAACGACCGTATTCAATGCAACATTAGAAAGCCGAGCTAATTTTTCTTGAGACAAACCTTTTTTGATTCTGAGTTCTTTTATTCTTTTGGCAAACATTTTGTTGACATAGAAAATAAATGTAATAAAATTATATATAGAAATATTTAGTAGTAGAATTTATTTTATAGACAATAATAGTCTACCATAAAGTTTAACTTTTTTAAATAGATTTTTTCTGAAATTCTGTGAATTTGTTGTGCTTTTTTTGTGCAAAGGCAAATTTTGCCCACCCAAAATTTTGCCCATCGGTTTTGAAGCACTGCGCGTGAGAGGCAATGCGTCTCGCCGTTTAAGAGGATTTTTTAGCGTGTGTTAGGCGAGACGGCGGACAAACCGTTCTTATAAACTAATTGATTTTGGACGCTGTGGCTGGCGGATGGGTGCGGGCATCCGCCAGCCACAAGCAAAGCCGAACCCGCAATAAAATTGGCAAGAAGTCCGCCGACCAAGGCGGACGTCAAGCGAGGCTTCTGCCCACAGAAGCCGAGCGGGGCGCGGGAGATGTGGGAGTCGCCCCAGCGACGGTGCATATAGATTAAGTTTCATTGATTAAATTCTCAAAATAGGTTCGCACTACGTTTAATAAGTGCGACCAAATCATACTTGGGAAATCTTCAGAGGGAAAATCGAAATTTTTTGACTGCGTTTTCGCCAAAATTTCTTTTTCATAACTTCTTTTATAATAAGGGATTAAATCAAAGGGCTTTTTGAAATCTAAAAGCGCAATTCTATTCAGCAGGCGACGGTTCGGGCCGACAAAGTCGGCCACAAAAAATTTTTAACTATTGAGGGTTAAAAATTATTTGTTTTCCAATTTTTTCTAAGGATTACGTGGAGCAAGTTTCTCTATCCCACGCTTTACATTTTAGGGCCAAAGGCGACCGATAATCTGGAGGTGAAATGATGAAGACAAAATATTTTCTCTATGCTAGGAAATCAACCGAAGACGAAGAAAGACAAGTAATGTCTATTGAAGCACAACTTGTTGAATTGGAAGAATACGCCAAGCGAGAAAAAATAGAAATTAGTGAAAGATTCATTGAGAGTAAGAGCGCAAAGAAACCTGGCAGAGAGATTTTTAATAAAATGGTTGCCAAAATAAACGAAAACAATGAAGCTGTGGGTTTGTTAGCCTGGCATCCTGACCGCCTTGCGAGAAACTCTGTTGATGGCGGACAGATTATTTATCTTATTGATACAGGAAAGTTAGTTTCTTTGCGCTTCCCTACCTTTTGGTTTGAGCCAACGCCTCAAGGGCTCTTTATGCTCCAGGTCGCCTTTGGCCAATCAAAGTATTATTCAGATAGCTTATCAGAAAATGTAAAGCGTGGGATACGCCAAAAACTAAGGCGTGGCGAATGGACTGGTCTGGCTCCTCTTGGTTATGTGAATAACGCAAAGACAAGAAATATTGAGCCTGATTTCACAAAGTCAAGAGTAATCGCGAAAGCCTTTGAGGAATTCGCTCAAGGAAGACATACTTTAGAGAGTCTTGGCGAACGCCTTAAGTTTTTGGGCGTGGCAAGCAAGAGAGGCAAGCGGCTCTGTAAGGCAGTAGTAAAACATATGCTTAGTAATCCCATCTATACCGGGCTAATTGTGCATAATAGCGAAACCTACGAAGGTAAATTTCAACCAATTGTTTCCCGAGCGACTTTTGAAACAGTGCAGAGAATTCTTAAAGATAGAGCCAAGCCTCGAAAAAGCAAAAAGAGCCACAACTTCCCTTTTGTTGGGTTATTAAAGTGTGGCGAGTGTGGAGCTGCAATAACCGCACAATTTGCTCACGGTTGCGGTGGCACTTACAGGTATTATCGCTGTACTAAGAGGCTTGGTCCCTGCTCTCAAAGATACCTTAGAGAAGATTTAATGGCTATCCAACTTAAAGACTTACTTTCAAAAGTCGCTCTTTATCCAGACTGGACTGAGAAGATGCGCGCGCAAGTAGATATTTGGGAGAAAGAGCAAAGCAAATCTTCGCAGTCTTTCTGCCAAAATCTGGAATTTAAGATTAAAGAAACTGACGAAAAGCTGGATAAGTTAGTCAATGCCTTCCTTGATGGAACAATTGAAAAGGAAGTTTATCTTAATAAAAAGGATGAACTAATCAAGACGAAGACTGAACTTTTGGAGAAAAAGCGGGATTTTGGCAGAAAGGGAAACTTTTGGAACGAACCATTGCGGGAGTGGATAAATCTTGCTTGCTCAGCCGAGAAACTTGCCTCGTCAGAAGATTTTTACGAAATTAAGTCGTTGATAGAAAAAATTGGAACGAACCGTCGCCTGCTGAATAGAATTGCGCTTTTAGATTTCAAAAAGCCCTTTGATTTAATCCCTTATTATAAAAGAAGTTATGAAAAAGAAATTTTGGCGAAAACGCAGTCAAAAAATTTCGATTTTCCCTCTGAAGATTTCCCAAGTATGATTTGGTCGGGGCGCTCGGACTTGAACCGAGGGCCTCTTGGTCCCAAACCAAGCGCTCTAGCCAAACTGAGCTACGCCCCGAAAACTTTTTAAAAGATTTATCTCTTTCTATTAATCAATAACAGCTTTTTATATCAGCCAAACTGCCCCTCGATTTCATTCAGGCAGTTTTAGTCCCGAGTTGTAATAAGTGAAGAGCTGCCTTTCGTTCATCTCGGGACTGTTTGCCTCATTTTACAACGAGGGGCAAACTGCCCTTCATTCTCACTTGCGGCAGTTAGTCCCGAGTTAAAAAAACAAGCTGCCATTTTATTCCATTCAGGACTGTTTGCCTCATTTTGCAACGAGGGGCAAACTGAGCTAAGCCCCGAAAATGTTGCTTGAAGTTCAGCTATTATAGCACGGACTATATAGTTTTTCAATAGTTGCCCAAAACAATATATTAGTATATAATGGTGCTACCATGATCAAGAAAACCATAACAATATGCATAATTATCATACTTTTTATCACAGCTGCTATCTTCTACTTAAACAGCGTACTTCTTCCTAAGAAAGCTAAGTCTATAATTATTGATAAATTAAGCAAACAACTCCATAGAAAAGTCGAGATAGACCAACTGCGCTACAGTCTGTTTAAAGGTATTGAAATAAAGAACTTGGTTATTTATGACTTATCGCAATTTGGGGAAGAAATTTTCTTAAAAGCAGAAAATGTATCTTTCAAGATATTAATCCTCCCTCTGATTTTCAAAAAACAGGTTGTTCTTCCTAATATAAATGTAGACAAGATGCATGCCAATGTAATACGAGAAGATAATAATCTATTTAATATTTCTGATCTTCAAAGATTAACGTTAAACAAAGAAGCAAAAAAAAGAAAAAAATTCGGGTTTGTTACGTTTAACCTAACTATAAAAGATTCAGAAGTAAACTTCCTCGATAACACTTTTGAACCTAAATTCCACACAGGCTTAAGTGATTTAAATGCCAAAATTAATCTTACTTTCCCCGCAAAAGCAAAATTTAATATTGATGCTAAAATTAAAAATCACCTACCTTCAGCTGCAGTTAAAATGCAGGGAGTGTTTGATATTGAAAAGAATATTTTTACTTGCTCGACCAACTTAAGGAAAATCGATCTACTGAAATTACCCTACTTGACTTTTGATATATTTTCCTTAAACAAATCTACATTTCATGAAGCAGATTTCGATGTTAAACTACATGATAAATTTCTTGATGTGAATTTCAAAAAGACCGATTTAGATCTTGATTTCAAGAAAAACAAATTTGCTTTCTCTGGAAAAATTAATCTTCAATCAAATTTAAACCTGAATTTAAGAAATTTGTTCAGGAGTGATTTCAATGGCTTGATAACCTTATCCTCAGCTAAATTCTCTGGAATAAAATTTATTAATGATTTAACAGATATTAACGGAGTATTGTCTTTTTCTCCTGAGGCCATTACAACAGAAAATCTTAAAGGCCAAGCATTTGATACTACGCTTACTGCTAAAGGATCTCTTACAAATTATTTCAGAAATCCAAAGCTCAATCTTTTCCTTTCATCTGATGTCAATTTATCAAAACTTCAATACATTTTTCCTAAATTATTCCAACAGGATAATGTATCCATTGAGGGAAACGGATATTTCTCTTTAAACTTAAACAGCTATATAAGAAAACCCGGTAAATATACATTAGATGGCACTCTCAACATAGCTAAAGCCACAGCAAATATTACCTACTTAAGAGAAGAAATAATAAATATTAAGGGCCCGGTAAACTTTATAAAAAATGAAATTAGCTGGAAAAACATAACGGGAAAATACAAAAATAAAGAATATAATTCAACCGGTTCTTTAAAAAACATAAGAGACCCTGATTTTGATTTAGTTTTGACTTCGGATAACTTAAATCTTGATACAAATTTTGGCCTCAGAGATAGATTTACTTTTATTAACATATTGAATTTAAAAGGAACATATTTTGATTCTGATTTTAACTTCGCTGGTAACGTTGATTTATCTAAAAAACTTTTTAAATTTACTTCAGAGGGAAAAGCAAATCTAAGCCTAGCTGACCTTAAAGATATATTCCCTGTGCTTTCGGAAAAAATGGATAAAACTGAATTAAAAGGAGTGTGCGAAATCAACGCAATGGTATCAGGAGAAACACTTAACTGGAGAAATTTCAGCACAAAACTTGACCTGCGCAGTGAAGAAATATCTATAAATAATTTGAAATTAAATCATATAACAGCTAGCTGTAACCGCACAAGCCCAAAAGCAGCTGATATAATAATAAGCGCTCAGGCCTATAATGGAGAAATAAGCTTAGCTGGAAAAATTGATCCGGAAGAAAAAATTACCGGATATGTTTCTGATCTTAACATAAGAAATTTAGATATCTCTACTCTCAAGCAAGACACTACTTTAAAAAACAAAAAACTCTCAGGCCTATTATCTACAAACAGTTCTATTTCAGGATATTTTGAAGATCTTGATACCTTAAATGGTTTCGGCAAAATTTGGGTTAAAGACGGAAATTTATGGCAGGTCGATCTACTAAAAGGGTTGGGAAACGCTCTTTCTATCCCTCTCTTTGAAGAAATTACTTTTACAGAAGCCTACTCAGATTTTACTATTAAGGAAAGAAATATTTCTAGCGAAAATCTAAGATTAGATAGCGAAGAACTCATTATGCTTGCTGAAGGTAATATTGATTTTGACGGAAATATTAATTTTACTGTTGGTACAGAATCAAAAAAGCATATTATTCAAGATTCGGAAAATATCTCAGATGTAATAACCTCACTGCCGGCTAAAGCATCTCAATTTCTCACTGTTAAAATAACAGGAAATATCAAAAGTCCGAAATACATCCCCATCCCCTCACCTACTAGAATATTAAAGAAATTTAAGAATGTTCTTGAAGGTATTCTAAAATAATATCGCGGATTTTATTAAAAGCCTTTGACCTATGACTCATGGTATGTTTAATTTCTTCACCTAATTGAGCAAATGTCTTTTTATATTTTGGTATAATAAAAAGTGGGTCATAGCCGAAGCCGGCTTTACCCTTAGAATGAAATCCAATAATTCCTTTACAGCTTCCCTTCACAACTGAAATCACACCATCACCATCTGCTAAAGCAACACTGCACCTATATCTGGCTTCTCTGTTTTTAAAAGAAACAGCTCTTAATTCTCTTAAAAGCTTAAGATTGTTTTTTTTATCAGTTGCATTCTCTCCGGAATATCGTGAAGAATATATTCCCGGTCTATTTTTCAATGCTTTTACCTCTAATCCGGAATCTTCTCCTAAGGTAAGCTTTTTAGTATATATAGCAATCGTAGCAGCTTTCTTAAGAGCATTCTGGTCAAAAGTTTTACCATCTTCCTCGATAACCGGTGCACCGGGAATGTCCGATAACGAAAGTATTTTAATATTCAAATCCTTCAGAAGATCTTTTATTTCTCGTAACTTCTTTTTATTTCTAGTTGCAACAACCAATTCCATGAATTAAGTCTTTCTTTTTTGAAAAATTAATGAGTCAAAGTCTCAAGTAAAGCATCTTCGAGAAACACAACATAAGCCACATACAGCTCAATTCTTTCTTCGGAAATAGCCAGCAAGCTTCCCTCTAATTCATCAATACGCTCTAAAACAAAATCTGCAGGTTCTTTTTTATAATGCTCCCAGGCTTCTTTTAATTCTTTAGACAGCTTTAATTTTAGAAGTTTGTAATCTTTGTTCTTTTGAACAAATGCTATTTTTTTACTTTTATATTGCTCTACTACTCTTTGCCTGCTGAAATCATCACCGCAAGAAGCAAAGCTTGAAAAAGAAAAGATAAAGCCCACAACTATAAAAAAGCTGGAAATTTTTCTTATCATACCTACCCCCTAAAAGAATATTGTGTTATTTTACTAATATATTTTTTAATAAATTTCTTTGATGCGATATTAATTCTTCGATACCATTTTGCGCTAATGATAACAACTTGTCCATCTGTTCTTTTGAAAAAGTCATCCCTTCGGCCGTTCCTTGAATTTCAATAAATTCTCCGGAACCAGTCATGACAACATTCATGTCAACTTCAGCCTTAGAATCTTCCTCGTAATTTAAATCAAGCAGAAAATCTTTGTCTTTTATTCCTACGCTGGTTGCGGCAACAAAGTCTCTAAGTGGAACTTCTTTTATCTTGCTTTCTTTCTTAATCTTTGCAAAGGCATCTCCTAAAGCAACAAATCCTCCTGTTATCGATGCAGTTCGCGTGCCTCCATCAGCCTGAATCACATCACAGTCTATCCAAACAGTTCGCTCTCCTAATTTGGCCATATCTACAACCGCTCTTAAAGAACGACCTACAAGACGTTGTATTTCATACGTTCTACCCGACTGTTTATCTCGATTTATTCTCACCTGGCAAGAACGAGGCAGCATTCCGTATTCTGCGGTAACCCAACCTGTTCCCGAACCCCTTAAAAACGTTGGGACTGTTTCATCTACAGAAGCAGTGCAAATCACACGTGTATTGCCTAATTCAATTAAACACGAACCCTCGGCATATTTAGTATAATTTCTTGTAATCGCAAGTTTACGTAACTTATCTTTACCTCTTCCGTCGCTACGAACCATAAATGCTCCTTCCTTTTGAATCAACTGCAACAATCAACGGGAAATCCTTAACTTTAAATTCATAAATTGCCTCAGGACCTAAATTCTTAAAAGCAACAACTCTTGATCTCATTATTTTCTCTGACAACAAAGCTCCACATCCGGCATAAGTTAAAAAATATATACTTTTGTTTTTCCTAATAGCATCAATTACTTCTTCCGAACGCTTTCCCTTGCCAATCATACCTTTCAACCCAACGCTTAATAATTTAGGAGTAAAATTATCCATGCGCGAACTTGTAGTAGGGCCGGCAGAGCCAGCGGCTTTACCCTTAGAAGATTTTGTCGGACCGCAATAATAAATAATTTTGTCTTTTAAAGATAGTGGTAAGTTTTTTTTATCTTTAACAAGAGCAACTAATCTCTTGTGCGCCTGATCACGTGCAGTATATATGGTACCGCTTAATAAGATTTCATCAGAACATTTAAGTGATGCAATCTTCTTTTTTGTAAGAGGCGTTGATAATCTTTTCATAAAACTCTCGTTGCACTCCTTAAAGCATGACAACTTATATTAACCGCAACCGGTAAACCAGCAATGTGCGTTGGGTGTGTTTCAATATTTACAGCTAAAGCAGTTGTCTTGCCGCCTAAACCCATAGGTCCTATCTTCTGCTTATTGATCTGGATTAACAAATCTTTTTCTAATTTAGCAATATGTTTTTTAGAACTTCTTTTATTAATTTCTCTAAGCAGGGCTTTCTTCGCTAAAAGATTAACTGTATCTGCAGTTGCCCCTATCCCAATCCCCACAACAAAAGGCGGACACGCATCAGGACCAGCCAACTTTATTGCATCGATTATGAATCGCTTTATATCTTCGATTTTCGCTGTAGGATTAAACATATGCAATCTACTTTTATTTTCGCTGCCAAAGCCTTTTGGCAAAATAGAAATCTTGAGTTTTGACCCTTTAACTAAATCGACATGAATAATCCCCGGAGAAAAACCTGATGAACCTCTTTTGATAGGATCTTTTATTATTGAATTACGCAGACTTGAATTTCTGTAACCTAAAGATATTCCTTTTTGAATTGCCTTATTTAAATCTCCGCCGACTACATGAACATCCTGCCCAACCTTTAAAAATACAACAGGCAAGCCCGTATCCTGACAGATCGCAAGTTTTTCTTTTTTGGCAACAGCGGCATTATCAATAATTGCCTTTAGTATCTTTTTTGATCTTGCATTGGTTTCTCGCTTTAGCGCTATTTTTAACGATAACAAAACATCCGCACGTAAGTCAAAATTAGCCTCTGCGCAAAGTTCGCTTACAACCTTAGTGATTGTTTTTACATTTATTTTTTTCATAACTTATTCCTTATGCTCAGCAGATACGGTTGTCTGTATTCCACCTCTTATATTAAAATCTCCCTGAATTCTTAAATAGCGCGGTTTACAAACTTTCACAAAATCATCTAATATCTTATTAGTCACGTGTTCATGAAAAATTCCCACATCTCTATAAGAATTAAGATAAAGCTTGAATGACTTCAGCTCAATGCAAAATTTATTGGGAATATACTGTATTGAGAATTTAGCAAAATCCGGCAAACCGGTTTTAGGACAAATACAGGTAAACTCCAAGCAATCCATAGATATCATATATTCTTTATCTAAGTATTGATTTCTCCATACATCAATTCTAGGTGTTTTTAATTTCCTTATATTTTTCTGAAGTCCTTCGTATGAATTTTTCTTCTTCATTATTTTACCTTACGTGTATCATTTTATGCATCTGAGGCATAATTCTCGCATCGCTAACATAATTAGAGCATAATTCTCTGAAATCATTTATTTTCTCAAGTAAGGCTTCTTTCGAATCAAAGAAATTTGGTTGCAGTACTATTGGAATATGTGAATCAATTTTACTTATCATATTAGATGCAATTTCAACATCCTCGCTAGTCGTAGATTCACAAATAACCATCTTAACGAAAGGCTGGCTATCTCTAGCTAACAAGAGAAATTCTTTATGCTCTCTCCAGCATTCTTTTGAATTTGTTGAACTGGGTAACTTGATATCCATTGCAACTATATCAACATCATCCTTAACTTCCGAGAACGCTTTCGGCATAGTACCGTTAGTCTCCAGATAAACACAAATTCCTTTTGTTTTTATTAACTGTAAAATATCTTTTAAAAAATCTTTCTGCAGCAAAGGCTCTCCACCTGTAAAGCTAATTGAATGGAAATCATCATTAAAATCCATGACTTTATCAAATAACTCCGAGCTTGAATATTCTCCAAAGCTTTCAATTTTGGTATCGCAAAAACTGCATTTTAAATTACACCCCTGCATCCTAACAAATATCTGTTTTACTCCAGTATAGATACCTTCACCCTGAATACTTTCAAAAACCTCTGCTATTCTTCCTCTAACCATTTAGCGGATCCTCGATACCTGCTTCTCTAAAACCCTTCTGCCTCAATAAACAACTATCACATTTGCCACAGGGAAGCTTTCCTGCAAGATAACAAGACCAGGTCAATTTATAAGGTACGCCTAGCTTTAATCCAAGATTGATAATCTGAGATTTAGTTTTATTAATTAGTGGTGCTTCTATCTTAGGCAATCTTTTTGCTACACCACTCTTTGTGCCTAGTTTAATTGATTTTATGTATGCCTGGAAGAACTCAGGCCTACAATCAGGATATCCAGAATAATCAATGCTATTTACTCCGATAAATATCGAATCCGCTTTAATTGTCTCAGCGTATGATACTGCAAAACTCAAAAATATGATATTGCGAGCAGGAACATAGGTTGAAGGGATTTTCTTTGATTCCAAAATTCCCTGAACATCTAAGCGTTTCGGGACACAAATACTTTTATCTAAAAGAGCAGAACCCTTCCAAGGTAAAGAAAACTTAATTAATTTATATTCACAGCCAGCTACCTTAGCAATTCTTTTCGCAGAATTTATTTCTTTTTTGTGTCGCTGGCCGTAATCAAAAATAAGGCAATTTGGCTTAAACTTTTTCTTTTTGGCAAAAAACAATGTTGTGGCAGAGTCTAAACCACCGGATAAAAGAACAACGGCTTTTTTCACCCCGCTCTTCCTTTTTTATCCTCATTGAGAAGGGCGGAGTTAATATAACTTGCTTTAGCTGTATCAGATTCCCAAACAGTAACTTTTGTTATTGTACAATCCAGCTTTTTCTTTCCTAAGCTTTCAAAAACAAACCTAGCAATATTTTCTGAGGTAGGATTCATTTTCTTAAAATATGGTAAATCGTTTAAATAAACATGGTCTAATTTCTTTAAAATATTATTAACTTCCTTTTTAAGAACTTTGAAATCTATTACTAAGCCAATCTTATCAAGAGAGTCGCGGGAAACATGCACATCAACTTTCCAATTATGCCCATGCAGCTCTTCACATTTTCCCTTATATCCTCTAAGCCTATGAGCTGAGCTAAAATCTAACCTAATACAAAGCTCATACATGATTAACCTTTCTTACATTCTTTATATCCTGCCCTAAAAAACTCTTGGCTAATTTCTTAAACTGCTGCAATTCATCACTAACATAAAATAAATGCTTTGTCCGAGACTTACTACTGTTTATTAGCGCATCATTTGTTAAGACTTCTCTTGTCTCACAAGCTACCTGCTGGGCAGAATCAACAAGTTTAACTTTATTTCCCAAAATATCCTTGAAAATACTTTTTAGTATTGGATAATGCGTGCATCCTAAAATCATTGTGTCGATCTTTGATTTTTTCAAAGGACGCAGATAAAATTCTGCGATATCCCGGGTTGCTTCCTGGTTTATCCAACCTTCTTCCGCCAAGGGAACCAACAAAGGACAAGGTTGATTGAAAACTCTAATATCAGAATCTAATCTCTTTATCTGTTTTTCATATGCACCGCTGTTTATTGTTGCTTTTGTAGCAATAACACCTATGCGCTTATTCCTCGTTGAATACACAGCCTGCTTCACCCCGGGAGATATTACCCCAATTATGGGAATCTTAAAATGTCTACGTATCAAAGGAAGCGCGATACTTGAAGATGTATTACAGGCAACAACAATCATTTTAACATTCTGCTTAAGCAGAAACAGGATATTCTCTAAAGAGAATTTTGTAATTGTCTGCTTTGATTTAATCCCGTAAGGTACACGTGCAGTATCTCCAAAATATACAATCGACTCATGCGGAAGAATCCGCATCAGCTGCTTTACCACAGTCAATCCACCTATGCCTGAATCAAAAACACCTATTGGTCTATTCATCTTTGCACCACTCTATATTGTCTATTATGATTAAAAATTCCGCCGGCGATACTTTCTGCAATTTGCTGACGGTAAAAACTATTATTGAGCATTCTTTCTTCCTTCAGATTACTCAAAAAACCAACTTCTATCAGAATCGCCGGTATTCTTGTATTCTTAAGCACTGCAAAACCTGCAGTCTTGATACCCCTGTTCTTCAAACTTGTTTGCCTAGACATTGAATCAAGAATACACCTAGATAAATCTACAGATTCTGCTCTGTTCTCAGAATAAATCATATCCCAAAGAATTGCTTTAGCGTATTTAGAGCTTCTATCCAGCTGGGTTTGACTAAAATCAGATTCAATAAACTTCTCAGCGTAAATAGAGTTCCTTAAACCAGCTGAGGATTCTCTCAGATAATAAATCTCAAAACCGCGCGGATTACGCGACCTGCTGGCATTAGCATGTATACTTATAAAAAAATCAGCATTAGCTTTATTAGCAATAGATGCCCTCTTCTTCAAAGAGATGAACTCATCGCGGCTGCGAGTCATTACAACAGATACTCCTCGTGTCTGCAACAGCTTTCTTAATCTTTTTGCTATGTCTAAATTTACATCTTTTTCTTTAAGGCCTTTTTTGCCTATTGCTCCAGGGTCCTTTCCTCCGTGTCCGGGATCTACAACAACTCTCTGAATCCCCAAAAGCGAAAGTTTCGGCTTCACATCAATGAAAGACTTACTCACCATCCATTGCTTAGCAAATCTTTCTTCAAACTCTAAAGGAGCAACAATAACACCTCTATAGAACTGAAAAGGATTTCTTAATCTTTCTTCTCTACCGTCAACAATAGCGAAAGAAGAATCAACTAATATTTTTGCAGAATTACAACCTTTTCTTAAAGTTAAAGTATTAGAATAACTATCCCACTGTGAATCTATGTCGTACATACGAGATAAAGTATTTAAAGAAACATAAGGCTTACCATCAATGATCAAAGCATGAGCAGGCACCTTCTTAACTGCTGGTGCACTAGCACATCCCTGGAGAAAAATAACTATACAAATAAAAGAAAACAGTAAGAATTTACTAATTTTTGTAGGCTTCATATCTCTATAATTCTACTAATTTTGATAGGGAAAAGAAACAAAAATTTAATAAAATTACAAACTATCCAAACTAGTTGCACTTTCAAAGCCAACACCATTTCCCTCTCCAGAAATAATGTGAGGGGTAAGAAAGATAATCAGCTCTGTCTTTCTTTCCAAGTCATCGATGTTCCTAAATAATGCGCCTAACACAGGAATATCTCCTAAAAGCGGAGTTTTATTAATAGTTTTTATCTTTTCGTCCTTAATAAGACCTCCAATAACGATTGTAACACCATCTTTTACCATAATGCTTGTTTCTGCCTCAGAGGTCTCTACAATAGGAATTCTATTATTTTCACTTGTTGTTAAATAAGTATTTACCGAACTTACCTCCGGCTTGATTTTCATCGTGACGAAATTATCTTGATTAATTGTTGGAGTTACATAGAGCTTAACTCCTACATCAATAAAGTTGACAGTTTCAGCTGTAGTTGATGGTCCACTAGCTGTCGTTGTCGTAGTGGTAGTGACATAGGGCTCAGATGAACCCACAAGTATTTTTGCTTCCTCATTATTTATTGCTGTAATCCTAGGAGAAGAAAGAGTATTTGTCTCTCCAATAGTCTCAAGCACCTCTATAAAAGCAGAATAACCATCAGACTCTAAAGTTCCAACACTTAACTTGCTGAATTTATCAGTTGCAGACATGATATCAAAATTACCGAAGTAATGCAGGTTATGATATTGGCTAAAAATATACTCCCAATCAACTCCCATCTTAAACTGTTCGCTCAGTATAACTTTGACTATCTTGGCCTCAATAAGTACTTCTTTATGGCGCTCGTCAAATGCATCAATTATTGACTTAATCTCCTCTATCTTTTTAGGTGTATCTTTTATAATAACTTTATTTGTCCTGGTATCGATTTTTATACTACCCAGGTTTTTAGTCAGAACTTCCGATACCTGTTTTTCAAGTTCTTCCGCCTTGCTATAGTTTAAATCGAAAACTTTTGTTGTCACCCGCACATCTATTTTCTTAATTAATGCCTCCATATCTCTTAAATTATCTCTAGTATCAACCAAAACCAATGTATTAGACTGCTCATCCGCGAGAACTTTTCCTACAACACTTTTCATTTGATTTAAAATAGGCAGTGTATCTGCGGCAGCTGCATACTCCAGCTTAATAATTTTAGATTCAGATTTATCTCCAAACTTCTTTCCGATAATCAACTCATAATCTCTGTCTGTCATAACATGTATAATTCCGTCTTTTTCAATATAGCCAAGACTATTTGCACTCAAAATTATATTTAAAGCATCCCGAACCTCAACATCTTTAAGAAATATTGTTACCTTGCCGGAGACATTTTTCCCGGCGACAATATTCAAACCGCTCTTTTTCGAGATCAACTTAAGCACCGCAAGGATATCCATCCCGCTTAATTCGAGAGTATCAAGAATTATTTTTTCACTACTATCTTCTTCAAAAGGTTTCTGCTCTATCTTAACTTCTTTTAGTTCTTCAGGTAAAGGCTGCTCTTCTACCTGTTGCTGGACTAATTGTTGATTAGCAATCTCTTCCTGTTCGGTGATAACATCTGCCTGAGCACTCTCGAAACTATCAAGGGCGGAAGAAATAATAGAATTTAAATCTCCCCGATCACCTTCATCAGCAAGTAAACAAATATTCATATTCGCTAAAAAACATGCAATTAAGATAACGAAAAGTATTCTCATTTTTTTCATTTTATCCTCCTGTTATTAGGAGCTACCAAGCTTCACGGAACTAGCTCAACTTTCTCTCCATCGAGCGAAAGTATAGCTTTTCCTTCTAAGATATCTTCAACCAAAAATTGATTAAAAAAATCACCTTTGTTTAAAAAATAAGTCTTTTTCTCCTTGGTGTCTTCGATAATTACCTGAGGAATATCATCTAAAATTATCCCAACAACCTTTATTGTCTTCAAAAGTCTTTCTGTGCCGGCAGAAGAATATGCACCAATATCATCACCGCCTAAAAAACGGCTTTTGAATATATCTCTTTTATTAAACTGCTGCGAATAATGCAAATATGGTTTGGGCTCGGTTAACTCAAGAGTTGTACTGCTATCTGCTGACTTATCTCTAGTCGAGGCAGACTTTAAGTTACGATAATTAGTGGAAGTAGAAATGATATATAATATACATATAAACGATAGGATTATTACAAAGAATAGTATTTTTTTGACAAACTTAAATTTAGAGACATTAATCGTTTTATCTTCAGAGCTCACAGGAAATCTTTGTTTTTGATAAGAAGATTTCAAATGAGACAAGTAAAGATCTGATTTAGGAGATTTTTTAGCTAGTTTCTCTTCTTTCGGCTTACGCCTTTTGCGGATTAAATTTAATAATTTCTCTTCCGGAGAAGAATCCTTAACCATATATTACTCCCATTTCTTTTCTTCAGCTACAAGCCCTTCGATTACATCTTCTTCAATACTAGATTTTCCCTGCATCACCAAATGCTCTAATGCATTATGGCAAATAAGAGAAATCCTACGCGGATATCCGTTGCTATGTTCAAAAATCTTTTTTACTGCCCCTGCTGTAAACAATGATTCAGACCCATCATAACCTGCTTGTCTTAGTCTAAATATTATCATCTCTTTAGTTTCTTTTTCATCTAAAGGATTAATAATGTACTTCAAACTTACACGGTCCATAAAGTTTTTTACTTTTTTGATTCTCGGCAAAAGCTCCATCTGAGCCATGATAACAAGCTGTAAAAGCTTATATTCGTTTGTTTCGTAATTAAGCAAGGTGCGTAAAATCTCAAGGAATGGCTGGCTTAGCTTTTGCCCTTCATCTATCAAAAGGACTATAGTCTTACCCTCTTCAACGCCTTTTTGAAACAGATACCTCTCTATTGCCTCATGGTGATCAATGGTAGAACGGAAAAAAGGACTAGCCCCAAATATCTTGGTAAGACTTGAGAGAAATTGGTATTCTGATTTATAGTTTGGATCCAGAATCATGTGAAAGATAAATTTATCATCTTCATCGTTGAAAGATTGAAACAGTGTTCTAGAAAGAGTTGTTTTACCGGTTCCCACATCACCTAAAATAAGGCTTAAACCCCTACGCAACCTAATTGCGATCTCTAATCGTTGTAAAGCGGTATTGTGTTCAAGAGAACGGTAAAAAAACTCAGGATCCGGACTTGTGGAAAATGGCTCGCGTTCTAAATTTAGAGTTTTAAAATACCCCATTTTTACTCCTATATTTTCTTCCTAATCTCTTCAATAGAATAACCCTTAAGGCGCAGTTGTCTGATATCTTTAAGTTTACCTAAAGCATTATCGTCAAAAAACCTAAAATTTGTCTCAGGGCTCCTACCAAACTCCTTAAACAACCCCAGTTTTAAGTAATATTTGATAGTATGTGTTGACTGCCCGCTTCTTCTTGACAAATCTTTCAGAAGATATATATTTTTCATATACTTATGTCTCACTCTCTACTCAGAGAGTAATATACAATAATATAGATTATTTGTCAAGATTTTTTTCTGTATATGAATTTAGGGAATCAGTATTTTACTGATTAAAAGGCTGGTCTTTAATTGCGGTTTCCTGGAACTTCTTTTCTCTAAACGCAGTTTCTCTACGCTTAGCAAATATGGCGAATTCTGAATAGCATAGATAAATTCAGTGATCTCTCCCAATAATCCCTCTGCCTCCAACTCAAGGGAAAGATCCTTGTAAAAATCTTTCGTTTTTACTCTTCTAGGCTTCATATCTGTAATACGAATATTTAATTCCTGTGCCACTTTTTCAACATTGGATAAAAGCGAAGACATCTCTTGTTCATCAGATGTTTTCTGTTTCATAAAATCAACGTATTTATCATATTCAGCCTGTATGTTCTTTTTATTACTTAAAATTTTTAGGTTTTTGCGTAACCTTATTTCATTTGCAGTTAAGCGTTGGCTCAATCCCTGGAATCTTAAAATAAGAGGATCAATAACAAAATTGAACAAAATTATAACCAGTACAATTGTTGCGCCGATCAACAAAACATTCTTTTCTCTTTTAGATAAATTAAAAGCTAACATCTACTTCTTTACCTTTCCTACCTGACAAGAAATCCTAAAATCGGTAATCTCTCCATCGCGGATTCTACGCTTGCTTGCATATTTTACTTCTACATTCAGAAAATTATCAGACTTCTCCAGCAAGCTCTGAAATTTGAATACGTCCGACATTGCAAGCGAAATACCCTGAAGAGTCAAGTTGTCAAATTCATCTAGATTAAAGATATTTATACCCATTCCTTCAGGTAATAAATCATATAGATCATAAATAATGTCTATGCTCGAAACATCTGGATTCAATCTTTGCTTTACAAGTTCTAGCCTTTTTATGGCTTCTTCTAACTTCTTGGCTTGAGGTGTAGTTTGCGCTATAGAATCATCTAAATATTTTAAGCGTTGCTCATCTTTATTTAGTTTGATGAATACCGTCAAAATAACAAAAGCAATGCAGGCAACAAACAACAAGCCGCAAGTAATTAACTCTTTCCTTATAACTCTTGATTGTTTAGCCGCGGTAAGTGAAAAAGGAAGAAAGCTTAACTGTTTCCCACTAGCCTGAAAAACCTGCCCTAAGATAGCCGCAAAAGAAACATCGCCTGATTTCGACATTGCTGGAGCAGTTAGTTTTTTTTCTTGGATTCTTCCAGTAAATACCTCTAGCATTTCCACCGACATGGATAGTTCTTCCTCTAATCTGCGAGCAATGTCTTTTATAGATTCCGAATTAGAAAATAACTTCACTTGAGAAACTGGTTGGCTATTCTTTTCTTTTTTGTAAGCAGCTATGGTTAAATGAACTTGACGCAAGAAATCATCAAGTTTATTCTTGTCTAATTCTCTTGAGCCAAATGTAACTGCACGGCTAGAAATTAAATTCCCATCAGAATAAAAACAAATATCAGTATTTGATGTATCAATATCCATCAAAACAAAAGACTCTTTTGTGCCTCTATTTTCTTTTTTGCAAGAAAGAGAATACCAATTACATATACCCTGTGAACCTAAGGCGATTCCTTCTAGCTCAACTGCAGCTTTCTTGAAAATTGAAAGATAACGAGATATAACATCTTGATGAACAATTACCAATACGACTTTAGAATATCCAGAAGAATCTTTACCAACTACAGTATAGTCAAAGACAACCTCATCCTTAGAATATGGGATTTGCTTAGTAGTTTGCAAATCAACCATTTTTCTTATCTCAACAGGATCCTGAGATGGAAGCGATAAAGTTCTTAAAATAGCAAACTTACGAGGAACAACGCAAAAAACATTAGAAGATAAACTTTTGTTTTCTGATAAAATTTGCTTAAGAGCCTTGGATATTGATTCATCATCATATGATTTTAACTCTTCTACTTTTAATACAGAAATTTCCGCTCCCCTTTGATTCATTCTTGCCTGAATCAATTTAATATGAGTTTCCGTAATTTCTACTGCAACATTAAAACCTTTAGACATAATCAATTCTCTTGCCAAGCAATCGGTGCAAGTTCATCCCGATTAACCACTGTTTGAATTTTGGATACAATTTTACCATCTTCAGAATATCCTTCGACATTTATTCTGAAGTAATCAGACTTTGCAACTAAGTAATCGTTTCTTAAACGAGCAAATAAAGCATTTTCTTTAGGATTCAACAGCAGATCTCCTGGCTGCTGTAAAGATATTAACCTATCATCATCCGTAGCCTCTATTCCATCATCTCCTAAGCGGTAAAGAACAATCTTCTCTGTAAGACTATCTGCATCTACAAGATCTGTCCCTGGCACTTTATCAACTGTTGAACTAGATAAACTATTTAAAATCTTTCTATCAACTGTATTAACATTTACCCTTATGCTAGATGATTCAAAAGGATAAACAGTAATGTAATCTTTTATCTTTAGAAAAATCTCCTCGGTCATTTCCCTTACTAGTAAAATCTCTTCAAGAGATTCAAAATAACTATTCTTACAATGATACGGATTATCTTCTCTCATATAATAATCATCCTCAGCTCCATAAAGAGAATCAGTAACATTGCTATCGGCATCGCGCCAATCGGATATCGAAGCAGCAATTATTTCTGCTGTTTCCGAATCTACATCAAACGACTCTAAAAAACTAGAAAAAATGGTAAAATTATTTATATTTATTGCGTTTATATTTAACTTTCTTTCTTCATCCTGCAAGCCAAAGATATAATAAGTTTCTTCTTCGTCAACTGGTAAGTTATAGCCAACAGAATAAGTTCCCTCGCCAACTGAAACATCTTTAAAGATATCTTGCGCAGTAATCTCTTGGGCTATGGATATTCCGCATTCATACAACGTATCATAATCTCTGGTTTCAGGGTTATTAGAGTCTTCTTGAATCCTAGCGAGAACGCTGGAAAATCCAGCTTCAGCTACATAAGAAGCCTTCATTTTATCCAAATAAAAACCAGTAAGAGCTAGTTCTAGCCGCGCCATACGAGCAATACTCATAGCCAAAATAGTCAAAATTACTAAAATCCATATTGTAATTATTAATATTATACCAGATTTATCGTTTTTTCTATATTTCATTTCTATTCAGATAAAAAAATAGTTCCAGACGGAATAAAAACAGTTTTGCTAAAACTAACCACTTCATTAGGTTTTTTTGGATTAGCAAGCATAAGGTTAATTTTTACCCCAGCGGGAAAAATATTATTTTGCTTCCAAGAATTCTCCCAGCTTATATCAGTTTCACCTTCGCGCAAACCAACGTTGGCATAATTAAAACTGAGCCCCCCTGGAACCACTAAGGCTGTAAGCGTACTTTCATCTTCGCTCTTAGGCTCCTGCGACCCCAAGCTTTCAGCTAAAGATATTTCTTGTTTTACTAAATTCATCAACCTTACCTCTTCTCCTTGGAATCGAGCGATTATAGAAGAGGGCATTTCCTTTTGATAATTAACTTTTGTCTCAGATATATGAATTTGCCCCGGTTCTTTTAAAACAAAACTCACTCTTTTCAATCCAGAATTCGCTGCTATCAAAAAAGAAAATTTATTTTCATCACCTTCAAAAGCCTTAATCTCAGGATATTTATCAGAGAAATCATACGCCACAACACTCTTTATTTCTCTGGCCATTTGCTCCAATGCCAAACGTGCTTCTTGATAAATCCTATTAGCATCCTCAGACCTGCGCCAAACAGATATTCCGCTAGAAAATGTTGAATAAAGCCCTAAAGAAATTACTGAGAAAATCGTAAGAGCGATTAATAGCTCAACTAATGTAAATCCTGAGTTTAATAGATGTTTTTCTTTTCTCATTTTCATTGTTCAGATTGATTTTGAAAATATGTTACAACAGAAACTTCTCTATTGGCACTTCCCTGTTTCCAAAAAACAGTTGCCTTAATTTCTTTTAAGCTCTCTGGTTCAAGCTGATTTTCAACAGGACTAGCCTCAATTAAATATCTGTAAAACTCATTTGGCTTAGGGAATATTCCCTCATCTACAATCCCATCTTCAATTTTTTCTTGTAGCCTTATCCCCCAAAGCTTATCTTCGAGAAGAAAAGAAGCAACAGTATATCCTTGCGTAGCAACAATAGTCCGCAGACACATGCTAAATGAACGCACTATCAGAACAAGGCTGGTAGATAGAATAACGATTACTACTAAAACTTCGATCAAACTTAATCCTACATTCTTATTTTTCATATTCAAATATTTCTATATATCCAGATTTTCCATTAGTTTTAAGCGTGTACACTTTATTATTTTTGTTACGCAAATACAACACAACATCATCAATGCTTCCGTTAGGATAAAACATCACCTGGTATACATGTGTATCAATATCTATATTTTCCGGCAACGTTTGAATTTTTCCGTAAGTGCTTTTTATCCTCTCGAAGCCATCCGGATTAAAAGAATCACTTGTTTCTCTTGTAATCCAATATTTTTTTCTTAGGGAATCAAAATTTAACTTATAGCTTTTTCGCTCGATGATCGAACGTGCGCGGGCATAGCGCATATCATAAGCAAGGTTAGAAGCAGCATCGCTTAAAAGAAAATTGGAATAAACATTACGAAAATTAGGAACAGCTGCAGCCAACAAAACACCTATTATTACTATCACTACCAATAATTCAATGAGGGTAAATGCGTAATGTTTATTTCTTTTCAATTAATTTATCCCCATAAAACAAAAACTAAATTCATTAAAAAAATTTACCCCGAGTAAAAAAATATGCGCTTAGCAATTATTCCCACGGGGTAAAAAATCAATACTACTCAACACCAGAAGATTCTTCCCAATTAGTTACATCGTCTCCGCCACCTTCAACGCCATCGGATCCCAAAGAATACAGGTCGTAATCCTCAACATTATGAACTCCGGGTTTAGTATAAACATATGGCCTACCCCAGGGATCAATAGGGAGTTTTCTCTTTTTCAAATAAGGACCATTCCAATTGGCTGGAACCGGGGCTGATGATGGCTTAGCAATTAAAGCTTCCAATCCTTGTTCGGTTGTAGGATATGTTCCATTATCAAGCTCATATAAATCTAAGGCAATAGAAATATTGGCCTCGATATCCGCACCAGCAGCTGCCAGGCGAGCCTGATCAGTTCTACCCACTAGACGCGGCACAGCAGTAGCTGCTAAAATAATCAATATTACTATTACCACCATAAGTTCAATCAAAGTAAATCCTTTATTATTTTTGAAAAACATAATTTCCTCCCTTTTTAGCGAACCATTAAATTCATCTCAAATATCGGAAGCAACATTGCTAATACAATAAACAAAGCTACGGCACCAATTACAAGCAGCATAATCGGCTCTAGCAAAGATGTAAGAGATTTTATTTTTCTATCTATTTCCCGCTCAAAAGAATCTGCGATTTTATGCAATGTCTTCTCAAGCTGAGCCGCTTCTTCTCCAACGCTAATCATATTTATTACAACCTCCGGGAAATATTTACTTGCAGATACAGTTTTTGCCAAGCTAGACCCTTCTATTAAATCTTTCAACATCCTTTCTATATCGATGCGCAATGCCTCGTTGTCAACCACCTGAACCACCGAACGGATAGATTGTACTATGGTTACCCCTGACTCCAGAAGAGTTCCCAAGGTCCTGGCGAAACGTGCAATTTCTATTTTTTTAACATAATCTCCAACCACCGGAAGTTTCAATTTCATTCTATCAAATGATAATTTACCTTCTTTAGTTCTGACCTGTCTTCTAAAATAAATAAAAACTGCTAAAGTAGCTGAAGCGACAATCCACCAATAGTTTTTAAAAATATTGCTTACAGATATTAATATTTTAGTTGGAAGTGGAAGCGTTTGAGATAATTCATCAAACATTACAACAAGTTTGGGCACGGCAAAAGAAAGTAGGCAGAAAATAGTGAGCATGCCAACAACAGCTAAAATCATAGGATAAGTCAAGCTAGCTCTTACTTTAGATATTGTTTCATCTTGACTATCTAAAAAATCAGCCAACCTGTTTAAAATCAGATTTAATTCACCGCTTATTTCTCCCGACTTTACCATGCTTATATAAAGATTGCTAAAAACATTGTTATGTCGAGATAATGCTTCGGAGAAAGATCCTCCTTCTTGAATGAAATTTTTTATTTCTAAGACTATACTCTTTAAGGCACGGTTTTGCGTCTGTTTAGATACAACGTTAAGGGCATTTATTATCGTCAATCCCGAATCCAGAAGATCCGCAAGCTGTCTAGTTAATATACTTAAATCCTGTCTTTTTATTTTTTCAAAAAGTCGAAAAGAAATACTGGAAGGTTTCTGTTTTACGATATTTTCTTCGGAAATATCAACAGGGAAATACCCCATTTGAGAGATTTTATCAAGTGCGGATTCTGGATTATCGGCATCTATTGTGCCTTCGATAATATCCTGAGGTCCTTTTTTTGCCCGATAATGGAATTTTGACATATATCTTTATGTTTGATGTTAATTCTATCATAGCAAAAAAGGGTTTTCAAGGCCAAACAAATCAAAAAAATCCAGACCGCTTCTATTAAACATCTGATAAGAAACAACCTGGATTCACGTTTGGGTAACGCTTAAATATTTTAAACAGAGCTTTTTATAAACTCTATTTGAATATGCTGAATAAGCTTAATGATAAAAAGCTTATCATCAATTACTGCATAAGAATCTCCATAGATTTTATAGAATATCTTCTCCTGTGCATTATTGTTATTGCTTACTCTGGTAACAAAAGTCTGTTTCGGTTTAAGCTTGCCTTCTTTTCTGCGACGATTGATAAAAAGCTGTAAGTCAAAGTCTGAAGTAATTTCTAAAACTTCTTTTACAACATAGATAGTTTTCTTCTCAAGCTTCTGAGAAATGCCTTGGTCTCGATATGACTCCGAAACAAAAAGCTCTCTACGTCTTTTGTTTGGCGAAACTAAATTTTTCAGTACCATCTCTCTCATTTTATTTCTCCTTGAATTTAAATCATTAAAAAAATCGGACCTTTTCCTTTTAGGTCCGATTAATCATCAGGTAAAAAATTAACCCCTAGATTAGTTATCGGTGCGCTCTGCAATCTTAGGCTATCTTTGTTTTGCCTTTAGACCAGAAGCTTTGCCCCGCTTTCGCGGGATCCTTTTTAGGATGTCCTACAGTTTCCTGCAGTTTGCCTTTTCGGAATAAGGGTTGCTTATCTATATATTCTAAAGAAAATATAACATTTTTTTACTAAAAAACAATAGGGAAAACGCTATTTCAAGGAAGCGCTTTCTTTAGGCGAGCACACAACTTACGAACACAACCGTGTGAGTAAGTTGTAAATGCGAGCCAACCCCACACCCGGATTTCTGGGTGTGGGGTCAATATGCTTCTACGAGCGAAGCGAGGTGTAAGGATTAAGTAGACGGCGACGAAGTCGAGGAAACGTAAGTTTCTTAGACGAGCCAATCCGTCACTAATTTATTTTAATTTTCAATTATAGAAATTAGTGACGAGTACAAACAAAAAAATATGATGATTGATGATGAGCATAAATAGTGTTATTGCGGAATCTAATCGATAAGAAGTTCTTCTTGTTGGGCAACGCGGATAACTTCTGATACTGTTGTTCGGCCCTGCCTTACTTTCTCCCAACCATCTTGAAGTAAAGTTCGCATTCCTGTTTCGATAGCCTTTTGTTTGATTTGATTTGCAGGAACTCTCTCTAATACCATACTGCGGATTTCTTCATTCATTACTAAAAATTCATATACTCCCGTCCTTCCTCTGAAGCCCGTAAACTTACATGCTTCACAACCTTTTCCTTCATAAAGCACTAAATTAGATATATCCACATTTTCAATTCCTAAATTTTTTATCATTTGTTCTTGCGGCTTGACCTCAGTCTTGCAACTTGGACAAATAAGCCTAACTAATCTCTGGGCAACAAAACAATCCACCGATGAAGAAATAAGATAAGACTCAACACCCATATCCAAAAGACGGGCAATGGCACTTGCGGCATCATTCGTATGTAGTGTAGAAAAAACCAAATGACCGGTTAAGGCAACCCTGATAGTTATCTCTGCTGTTTCAAAATCACGTACTTCTCCAACCATCATAATATCAGGGTCATGACGTAACATAGATCTTAATCCTTGAGCAAAAGTAAGCCCAATGCGTGGATGA
The DNA here is from genome assembly GCA_964406665.1 of uncultured Planctomycetia bacterium. Lineage (GTDB taxonomy): Bacteria > Omnitrophota > Gorgyraeia > VGKH01 > JBHPFN01 > CAYOSQ01. The sequence goes on from CAYOSQ010000004.1 coordinate 55,215, forward strand.
ATCTGTATCTGAGTTATTCCCAGAAGTTGATATTCGATAGGGTCTTCAATAGTAATAATCTTTTTCTCAGCCGTATTTATTTTTGATAGACAAGCATAAAGCGAAGTTGTCTTTCCAGAACCAGTTGGCCCGGTTACAAATATTATGCCATGAGGTTTTTTTATCAAGGCATCCATTATCTTTAAATCTTCTTTACATAATCCTAAATCACTTAAGCTATATAACATGGTTGGAGTTAATAACCTTATTACCACACTTTCTCCGTAAGCTGTAGGTATTACAGAAACTCTTAGATCCAAATCGTTATCACCTACTCGGACTTTTATGCGGCCGTCTTGAGGTAGGCGCCTCTCTGAAATATTAAGAGAAGACATAATTTTTATTCTGGAAATTATCGCAGACTGAAACTGTTTTATGGCAGGCGGAACCTTTGCATCATAAAGGATGCCGTCGATTCGATAACGAATCTTAAGCTGATTATCATGCGGTTCAATATGAATATCAGTTGCCCTATCTCGAAAAGCCTCGAGTAAAATTTGATTTACTAGTTTACCTACTGTAGCATCATTAGCAAGCTGTTCGATATCTTCGGTTTTAGATTTTGTAGTTGCCTCAACTCCATCTGCTGTATCCATCATCTTTTCAATTGTCTCAGCTCCAACTCCATAATACTGTCTGATTGACTCAACAATATCTTTTTCTCCTCCGATAGCTGCCTTAATTTTATACCCTAACAAAAGAGAGATATCATCTAAAACTGTAACATTAAGTGGATCAGTAACAACAATAGTCAAGAGATCATTCTCATGCTGTATTGGCATTAATTTGTAGTGATAGGCAAATTTGGCGGGAACTTTTTTTTTTACTTCAGTGTTAACAGCTATTTCTTTAATTTTGATATAATCAATATTTAACTGTTTAGAAAGTACCGGCAGGATATCTTCTTCAGTTGCAAAACCTAACTTGATTATTGACGTTCCTAAGAAATCACCGGTTTTTTTATGTTCCTCTACAGCAGCAACTAGTTCGTCTTCGGTGATTACTCCAGCATCCACCAGCATTCTACCAAGCAAAGTAACGGTCTTTTTCTCTACCATGCAATCCCTTTTAATAAAAGACTCTACAGAATCAAAGCTAATTTCCGTTTTGATAAAATTATACTACAATAGCATTATTAAATCAAAAAAGCTTGGTGGAGGTGGCGGGAATCGTTCAAGCACGATTCCATCGTTATTTTCTCATGGAATCGAGTACTCCTTATTTTACATACTGAGTGCATATTTCCGCAACTCTCCGTTGAGAAATATATTACTATATTTCCGTCGGAAAGTCAACGCGCATGTTTCTTATCAAAAATATGGGGGATGACGCTAAAGCGTCATCCCCCTAATAGCAAATGCCTCAACTCTTAAAAATTACTTCTTAGAGCAAAAACATTTGCCGCATACACCAACATCTCCGCAACGGCATGCTTCTCCCTTGCAACATGCTCCCTCACATTCACATTTACCACCTACGCAGCATGTACCATCTGAGCAGGCACACTTTGATTTCAAACAACATCCTGCCTCAACGGAAAATGCAAATCCCGAAAGCATTAGAGATGCTATAACAAAGACAATAAGTAGTCTTTTCATGGCTATTCTCCTTAAAATTAACTATTGTGTTTTAATTTAATTCTTAACCTAAACATCAATTAGGAAAGCTTGGGTGGACGGAAGACTTGACGAGCAATATCTTTTTCGTAAGTAAAAATAAGCTGATAATAAAAACTGTCTTGTGTAATAATATTAGGAAAGGTTAAATCTGAAACAATAAATGGAATCGGCTGCCCAGATGAAGAGCATATCTGCCCGCTGCTTTCACAAGAACAATTATAGCAAGAACACTCATCTTCACAGCATGAGATAGAAAGCTCAGCTACAGATAATCCTGTGGACCAAATCATAATAAAAGCAACTATAGCTATAATAATAAACTTTTTACCCATCGTTTTCACCTATTCCACTTAAAGTATAACACATTTATAAGAATCTAATGAAGGTGACGGTAATCGTTCGAGCGCGATTCCATCGTTATTTTCTCGCAAGGAATCGAGTACTCCCTATTTTACTTATTGAGTGCGTATTTCCGCAACTTTCGTCAATATACATCTCTCTAAATGATCACCTCAACCTGCTTACCTCTTCATCTTAAACCAGTTAGTTGATAAAGCTATTTTTGCATCGTCAATCAATGTTTTATTTCTTAAACTGTTTTTAAGCTTACGCAGTATATATTTTGGATTCAAATATACTTCCTGATAAAACTTTCTGTAGTACTCTTCTATTGTAGGCCAAGATAACACTTGGTGGTTATAAATTTCTGACGGGGTAGAATGAAATTTAAACTTCTCCCAATCATAAGTTTTAATATTTTTTTCTCTGTCAAGTTCGTTAAACAGCTCAGTTGCCGGCAAGGGAATCGTAATATTTACTTTGGCCAGATCAAGATTAAGGCTCTTGGCAAAATTTATTGTCTGTCGCATTGTCTGCTCAGTCTCTCCCGGAAGACCGAACATAAAATATCCTACAGTTTCCAACCCTGCTTTTTTAGACCAATCTACGGCGTTCTTTACTTGCTCTAAGGTTATTCCTTTTTTTACCCTTTTTAATATCTCTTGATTCCCTGATTCGATGCCGAAATAAACACGGTAACAGCCTGCCTTCTTCATTTTCTGCAATAACTCAAGATCTACTCTATTAACACGAATCCCTGTAAATGTACTCCAGTCAATATTGATTTTATTCAAGATAAGTAAATCACATATTTCTTTCGCCCGCTGCATATCTGTGGTAAAGCTATCATCTACTATGAAGACTTCTTTAAAACCCAGCTTTTTAACTCTTACAAACTCTTTAAGAACTCTTTGGGGTGATTTGGTTCTAAAAGTACTGCCAAAACAATTCTTATTACAAAAAATACATTGATAAACACAGCCCCGAGACGTCTCCACCCAGGCTACGGGGTTTTTTCTAGCAACAGTGGATGCAACCCTGTATCTATTTATTTCGTAAAGACTATACTCTGGATAAGGCAAGACATCTAAGTCTTCTATAAATTCTTTCCTTTCATTGACCACAATCTTGCCATTTTGTTTAAATGCTATTCCTTTTAAATCTGATAAATTTTTGCCTTCAACTATTTCCTGGATGACAAAATCACCTTCTCCGATAACCGCAATATCTGAGGAAGTCTCTTTTAGCGACGATTCCGGAAACGATGAAGCATGCGCACCCCCGATTACAATAATTATTTTTTCATTAATCTCTTTGATCTTCTGGGAAATTCTTGCTGCCTCTTTGATTAAAGGAGTTACAAAAGTAATCCCTACGAAATCTGGTTTAAATCTTTCTAGTATCTTGAAAAAATCTTCATCTTCGTAAATATTAAAATCGAATATCTCCACCTCGTGGCCTTTTTCCATTAAGCTTCCTGCTAAGCAAGCAAGGGCCAACGAACAGGTCGACGGAGCGATCCCTTTTGTAATAGTCTTTTCGTAAAACCTCTCAAAGGGTAAATCTAACAGTAATATTCTTTTAGGTTTGAGCGTCATTTTATTTTCTGAATTAATACAATAGAATTACTCCTCTAAAACCAAAAGCAAAGTCCCGATTTAACTTCGAGAAAGAAGCATTTTGACGAAGAAGACTCGTTCCTGCAAAGCTCAAGACGAAAGTTCTTAAGCTAACTAAAAGTGGAGGTGGCGGGAATCGAACCCGCGTCCTTAGATTACGCAGCAAACGCCTCTACATGTTTAGTCTATATTCTGTTTGTCGTCTTGGCTCACTCCCATAGACAGGATTAAACCAAAACCAGCCTTTTAAATTTTCATCTTAAGCCCAAAGGCAAAACTCAAGACTATCCTGCCGTCCCCTCGCGGGGACGTGCACCAACTTAACCCGCAGGCAAGCTAAGCGATGGCCTTGTCTAATTTATGTTAGACTAGGACTTTTTCAGCCAAGATTTCCTCAGCTTCTGCAACTACGTTGTAGTCTGCATTTGTATTGTGCAAGGTGTTTAACGAGGCCTCCCTGCAACCTCGACATGCGTACACTTACCCGATAATCTAAATCGAACCCTTTCACCCCCTTCTTCTTAAAGCACGTTTAACTTCTAAATCTACTTGTTTCTTTTTTAAATCTCGACGCTTATCATACAATCTTTTTCCCTTAACCAAAGCCAGCTCAACCTTTGCACGCCCATTTTTAAAATAAAGTTTAAGCGGCACCAGAGAAAGTCCTTTCTGCGATACTTTATCCTCTAGGCGTTTAATTTCCTTTTTATGTAAAAGTAGCCTACGATTTCTTGTCGGCTCAAGATTAAAAAAGCTAGCTTCCAAATAAGGACTTATATGAACATTATACAACCAAACTTCTGACGATTCAATTCTAGCAAAACTATCTTTTAAATTAGCCCGAGAATCTCTTAGAGATTTTACCTCCGGCCCCTTTAGCTCTATCCCGCATTCTAAAGACTCGATTATCGCATAATCCCTAAATGCGCTGCTATTTTTCGCGATAAGTTTCTCGCCCATTAAAAAACCCTTTATTTAAAAAAAGTTAAAAACTGAAAAAGCATCAAGAATATTGGTATAGTAATAATACTTCCGACATGCGTGAAAAATACCCCGTGGCTTACATATACATCTTCAATATCATGGTGTCGAGCTATTAATGATAGTGATGTTGCCGAAGGAACCGCCAGCTCTATGAGAATAAGAAATCCCAATAATTGAGGAACCCTTACCAGCGTTAACAAAAGCAAGGCACATAACGGTAAAATAATCAATTTAAGCGTACACACAGAAACAATAGCTTTTTTATCTATGTTCTGCAGGCTCACCTGAGCTAAATTTGCGCCGATTGCAATCATAGCAAGAAAAAGAGTCCAGCTGCCAACGGTGTGCGCGATATCTATGACAATATCAGACACATACTGCTTACAACCAAATGATACACCAACCAAAGATATAACCGTAGCGATCACCGGCGGACTAAATAGACTACTTATCCTTAAATCCCTTAATTTACCACCGATGAGATACCGCGTTCCATACGACCATACGATTAGATTAAACCCAATTAGAAACAAAAAGATCAGTACGAACAGCTCCCCCGCTACTTCAGAAGAAAAAAGCGTCGCAACAAGAATAAGCGGTAAGTAGCCAGAATTTTGAAACGTAACAAGGCTTACAAACTGTCTTCGCTGTGCCTGCGATTGTTTTTCTTTTCTAAAACCCAAAAAAGCTTTCGCCACAACAAAACCAAAAAGCGTGATTGCAATACTTATAAGTGGATATATCCACCACAGAGAATACTGCTTAAAATCAAATTTACGCAGTATCTCAGAAAAGATTAAAAGCGGCAACGTGATATAAATAATAATTGTTGCAAGCGCCCGATTTACTTTTTGATTAAGTATCTTAACCTTAGCAAAGATATAGCCAATACTTCCTAGAGCAGCAATCTTCGCCATAGCCAAAAGAACAGTCTGAAAAAATACCATAAATTTCCCCTTTACTAGTGGAGTTATTATACACTAATCCATATCCTAAGAGCAATTTATATTTAGCGATACTGAGTAAATTTTGTTTTCTAATATTTACGAATGTGTTGACCGTTCTTAAATTATACAGTATACTTTTATATCGTGAAGAAAATGCCGAAGTGGCCCCAGACGCCTTTGGCGTCAGGGACTATCCGGCGAATCTGGCAAGCTAATGCCGAAGTGGTGAAACTGGCATACACGCAGCGTTCAGGGCGCTGTTCCTTTACGGGATTGTGGGTTCGACTCCCACCTTCGGCACTTAATTTACCTGTTCTCGTCAAGAAAACCTTCAACCTACCCTCCTTTTGGCAGTAGAATTGGCAGTATTTCTCCATTAAAACTTTACATCCAACCCTAACTCTTTATCCATCTGCTCTACAATTCTATCGGTAGAATGCGTGTACCATTCATCGATTGTCCTCGGATCTTTGTGTCCGGTTATCTTAGCGATGTTGATAGAGCTATATCCTCTATCTTTTAGATAAGTAACAACGAAATGTCTGAGCAAATGAGGATAATAATTGCGTGTAATACCAAGTTCTTTCATCGCTCTCTTGAGAATCTTGCGGATAGTATCTTTTCCGATGGAAATTCCTTTCAACCTGCCTTGGTCATCTTTAACTTTGCTCGGAAATAACCAACCAAAAGGACTGTAGAGCTTATGGCGCTTCAAGTAAAGGATATGCTCATTCAACACGATACAATCCATCTTAGCCAGCTTCTTAACGCCTTCTTCTTTGTCTTTGTGCTTATATAGATATATTCGTTCATTATCCAATTCAACATCATTGATTTTGAGAGTTCTAATTTCATTACGCCTACTTCCGAATCTCGCCATCAGATAGATATATGCGAAGTATTGAAACCTATTTGCTCTGATCCAATCCAATACTCTCATCATTTCATCTTTTGGTGGTGGTCGCTTTATCTTCTTTTCTAACTTAGGATATTTGACTTCAGAGAATGGATTCTTTACATTTCTAAAGCTGACTTTCCAAAACTCTCTCAGCAATCTAATAGAATACTTTGCTGTTGAAGGACTATAGCTCTGCAACATATGCTTCTTGAAATCCTCTCCAATCTCTTTTGTGATCCGGTGCAAAGGCAATGCAGGATATTTCTTCTGCAAGAAAGCACTAAAGTATCTTTTAACATCGTTATATCGATCGGTTGAAGCAGGAGCGAGCGTCTTTCTGTTTACGAAAATATCGAAACTCTCGAAGAAGGAGCTTTGCTTACTCATAGCGCACTCGCCTTCACGCTCAAGCTGTGCAGCGTATTCTTTGGCATCTTTCTTGCGTAAATAGTCTATTTTGCTGACAGTCGTTGAATGTTCTTTACCGTCAACGCGCCAACATATACGCCAACTCTTTTTTCTGTCAACTACCCAAGCCATATTACTTGTGTCCGTTCTTTCTAAAGTCTTGAATTACTTTGTCAGGTTCATATCTCGGATGCTTGCCGATCATAATTGTATCGATCCTGCCTTGCCTTCTGTAGTAATCAATAGTTGAGACAGGAATCTTGAGAAGTTTAGATAATTCGAATTTATCAACTAACTGTTTCATACTGGTCTACCTCCACTAAATACTCAGGTTTAGGATAATGCTTCTCCCATTTTTCTTTAACTGACTGCTTTGATCGTGGCGTATCAAATTCTTTAATCCGGATCGCTTCTTCGCCACGCTTAACGACGACCTTGCAATACACCGGCTTTCTCCCTGCTACGATCCCATCTACGGTAATAACCTGATTTTCTTCGCACCTTGCCATCTTTTTTGCCAAGAGGCCTGCCGAGCTTCTTGCCTTGGCTTCTCGCTCGCTGTAGGCCGGATTTGGTCCTCTCAATGATTCTCTTGCGCTCCTGCGCCGCTACCCAAGCATAGAAGGCAACCAGAACCTCTCCCAAGCCATCATCTGTAAAATCGAACATTGGCTCTTGCAGACTTTTAATACCTACCTTATTTCTTCTTATTCTTTTGATGTATCCCAAGGTATTAAACATACCTTCGCGAGAGAATCTGTCTAACGCCCATACAAGGATTAAATCAAACTTGCGCCTCTCTGCATCATGGAGCATGCGAAGAAAGTCTTTGCGATCTCCATTGCCTCCTGAAGCGTAATCAACATACTCATCAACGATTTCGCCCTGCAATGCATTTGCATAATCCCTTAGCGCTTGAAGCTGATTCTCAGGACTTTGGCTGCCGTTGTCCTTCGAAACACGACTATAAATTGCTATTTTCATAATTACCTCCTTGCTTATGGAAATAAAGTTTTAGTATCCTGCTGCAAGATCTCAGCGACTTGCTGTCTTACAGCCGAGTTAGGAATTTCTTTGCCTGTCTCCCAATCAGAAACTGTCTTTTGCCCTACACCAAGCAGTCTACCGAGTTCCCATTGAGAAAGCCGTGCGCGCTTCCGGTACAGACTCAACATATTGTCGTATCGCTCGATTCTGTATTGCATCTGTTCCCTCCTTCTAATTTTATTTATTAGATTGCCAAGTTAAAAAATATATGCCCTTGCGCTTGTTCTTTCTTACCTACGAATGTAAGTATATACTACTTCAAAATAAAAGTCAAGTTTTATTTTTATCTTTTTTCTTGTATATGTAAGTAAGTATTGGTAAACTACTTCTATGAGAACATCAAAATACCCAAAGAAAGCTGTAACGATCGGACAAAAGATTCGCAAAGCAAGGATGGATCGGAAAAAAGATAAAGACCTGCTCGATGTTGCGAATAAAGTTGGCATAACCGAAAGCTATTTATCGCGGATTGAAGCAGATAAGAATTTGCCCTCAATGGATGTTGCAGCGAAACTTGTCGAAGAACTCGGAATAAAGAAAGACGATATCATTCCTGAACTAATGCAAATTAAAATTGCTACCCTCTCAAAATCAACAGTCCACATCAACGCAAAGCATATCACTTTCAAAAAACCACGCGTCTAAAAGTTTACATCTTGCCAAACAGCCAAAACAGAGATAAAATAAGTCTTAATGAAAACTCTCGTAGAAGGTGTCGATTTCGTCTACTTCTCCCCCTACCCTGCCTGCAAAGAGCCCTACAAAGTCGATCCCAAGGAAGTAAATCCGGTTTTCAAAGATATTTTGCATAAAGCATGGCTTGAGGCGGAAGCTCAGCTTCCCTCATGGGAGTTTCCTGAATACGATGTACCAATTTTACAGAAAAAGATCTTACAAGAACAATATGGGATCAGCTTGCGGACTGTTCATGAGCTAAATCCTGAGATGCCGGTAGGATATTAAGGAGTCTTGCTTGAATATTAAATTCTTTAAAGCGTGTAATACCTGTAAGGCACGATATCTCCTATATCATCTCAAATCAGATTGTTTATTTGCCCAAGGAGTATTAAAACAGTTAGACGAAGTCAGTGAGAAAACTGGACAAGAAATTGTTGACTCGACAAAAGATATGGATGCAAAGGCAACTTTTTTAGAATGGAGCAGATGGAAAAGTGCGCCATTCATAGTAATCACTTCAGCGTTTGCAATAGGAGTCCCCTTGCTTTGGGTGCAAAAACTTGAAGCGGTAGCTTGGATTCTTATAGTATTTTCAGTTATTTCCTTTATGCTTTACGCCATCTTTCTTTCACAAGGTGGCTTCGACCAACTATATAAGCTACTCATTGTTAATGATATATCAAAAAGGGTAAATCCAACTAAACAAAATAAAAATGATGGCTGAGAGTATTTTATTTCTTTGGGGTCTTTATTATTTTGTCTGCAAGGTCGATTATAAACGCTTTAAAGATACTTGGGTAAATCTTCTTAAAGGCATAGGGTTTTTGTTGTGCGGAAAAGTAATGGGAATCTTCATGACTTCTCTCTATGCAGGTGGTGCGGATAGCTATAGGGTAGATATGGTTTTCGGCTTGCCATTACTTATATGGACTATTGTAAAAGTAGCAAAGCTATTCAATGAAAGAGATGAGTTAAAAAGAAGTCGCAATAAGGAGAAATAAAATGAGAAAACTATTACTTGTTTTAATGTGTTTGATGTTGGCTGGGTGTGCGAGTGGTCAAGTCGTAAAACTTTCGCCTGATACTTATATAATTTCACGCACCAGCTCAGCAGGAGCATTCACGAATATGGCTCGGTTAAAAACCAGAGTTATTCAGGATGCAAATGATTTTGCCGAGAAACAAGACAAGGTTGCTATCCCCCTATCATACGATTGGCATCGACCAGCTCAAGGATTTCCTACGGTTGAATATCAATTTAGGGTAGTAGATAAGGATGATCCTGAGGCAAAGCGAGCACATTTAGTCCCAAGACCTGATATTACAATTCAAAGAGATGATTCAATTGATGCAGATATAGATATTGATATGAAAGATGTGACCGAAGAAAGCTCTGATCTTTATACAGAGTTAATGAAGTTAGATGATTTGAGAGCACGAGGTATTCTAACCGATAAGGAATTTCAAATCCAAAAAGAGAAATTGCTTAATAGATAAGGAGAAATGAAATGAAAAAAGAAACGCTTTTACAGATTATATTATTGCTGGTAGTAAGCGGTATAATCTTTGTTATTGTCTACCCCAAATATGATATTGCCTGCACATATGGAACCTGCTTTAAGCTAAACAAATTTACTGGTAACTCAACCTATTACTTGCAAGGCGAGTGGCATAAATAAAATGCCAAGAGGCGTAAGAAACGATGAGCTTTGGGAAGCTTATAAGAAAACATTTGGCTGTGGTGATAAGGGCTTAACTTTCATCGTTGTTTTTATACTACTGCTTGGATTTATTTTAGTTGTTTTATTATAAGAAAGGAGTAATTATGAAGTTATTAGTTGTTTTAATCTGTGTGTTGTTGATTGGACTTGCTGTTGCATTTGCTCAAAATCCTGTTATTGAAACCAGAAAATACTTAAATCAAGAAACAGAAAGAATACACGAGAAAGCGAAGGGAATAGCAGAAGAATTAAAAAAGCAGATGGTTCCAATAGTAATAAGCACACAAGAAATTTCAGCAGGCGAGGTAATACAAGCAGAAATGCTTGAAACAGTAATGATTCATAAAAAGATTGAAGGAAGTTTTACTGCTCCTGAACAGGTTATAGGAAAACGAGCCATTGTAGATATTAAAAAAGTTGTGCCCATTGAAGCTAAAAATATAGAATAAATTTAGGGCGACAGGTGCAAACTTAAAAACCCATCGCCCCTTGTGTAGATAGATGCCGCTACCCACACTCCTCTGGTTAGGAACCTGAGAAATTAAAGTTCTTTATCTAACTCTGCTTGCACTTTCTTATCAAACTCCCTAGAAGACTTATTAGGTGATGATGATATAACCTTCTTAGGGATTCTAATATCCTCTCTAACTGTTTTATACCTATCTACAACAGGTTGGTTTTGCCTTTCCCTACGAGCCTTTTCTTCTTTAACAGCTTCTTTCATTGTCATTTCTTTTAAGGCAGCCATATCCCATTTCTTCCGTAGCTGGTCATTGACTCTTTGTCTTCTAGCATGAACATCTGGATGGTCACCTTTATGTAGCTTATATCCTGCCATCTTGGAATAAGATTCCATTGTCGGATGCTCATCGTGCTCTGCTTGCAATCTATCTATTTCTCTTTGATGTTCTATATCAGTTGTATCAGAATATGGTAATCCAGCCGCTGATTCAGCTTCAGCTTGTTCCTCTACTTTTTTTAAAGCAGTCTCAAGCCTACCATTTCTACGAAGGTCTTCTCCAAGTTTACGACCAATCTCTCTTGATTGCTTATAACCCTCATAATACTTTATAAGTTTATCAGTTAATTTTTTAGGAGCAGTGCCTTCTCTAACAGCATTTACAAGACTTGGATTTTCCGCAAACTCTTTATTCAATTCATGTTCAAGCGTTGCTACCTTATCTACTATCTTCCTACTTTCTTCATTATGATTTTTTGCAAGAAGCAATATTGCTCTGGTATATTTTTGTTCTTTAGTCCAAGTCATTTGCAATCACCCCAGACATCTTTCGTAGGTTCTGTATGATTTACCTTTGACAACATTTCTGCTGCATTGCTTGCCCAGCTTCTGTTATTACTTCGCTTTGGTTTTTGTTTCTTACCTTTACCTTTGCCTTTACTCATCTTCAATTCTCCTTTCTACTTCTTCATTAAACTTCTCCATGGATTTTGGTGTTTTTATTTTTTTATTGAACCTTATATCATCTTCAGTTTCTTGTCGCTGGATATTCTTTTTAGCATCATATGCTTCACGAGCATCTCTTTCTTTCTTTTCTTTCTCTACCGTATCCTTCAAGTGCTTCTCTTTAAGATGCTTCATATCTTGCTTCTGTTGTTCTTCCCTTTCCGACTGTTGTCTTTTAAAATATTCATCAACATCATCACCCTGCATAGCCTTTAAGACTTCTGCACCATCTTCCATATCGTGGGTTTCTTTGAACTTATCCAATGCTTCTTTAACATCAACTTGTTTTTCTTCAGGAGTTGATTCAGGTGAGACCTCTTTTCCTTCATCTTCCATCTTAATTCCCTCCTTCAAGGTTTTGTTTCATCACGAGAACTTGCTGCCTTTGTGATGATATGAGCATATATTTGTTCCGTCAAAAACTGCTACTCCACATTTGCCTGCATATCCTGTCTCAAATTGACACCACTTATACGGTTTCATGTCATTCGTATACTGAATCTGAGCGAACTCATTTAGATCTTCTTGAAGATTATCATCAATTCTCCCTTCTGTTCTCGTTGTTGTTGTTTTCATGCCATTCCTCCTTCCTTTGATGAGTAAACAATCGTTCGATTGTTATGTACTGTCTTTCCTCGCGTAAAAACCTCTCGAAATAGAGGGGGAGGATTGTTTATCCATTTATTTACTGTAAGTCCTCTTTTCAAGAATGACTCTTTCGACCTTTTCGAGTCTTTGCTCGATATTCTCGATCTCTCTGCTTTTTAGAACATATTCAATAATGCACTTAGAAGCTGAGAGCCGGACTTCTGCCCTTGGAGCTTTAATCAGCTCAATCAATTCGTCAACTGCCTGCGAAGCTGCCGACTTAAGCGTATTCAAGGCGCTATTAACAACAACATCGCGCTTAGACCGCAATTCCGCCTTGAATGCGTCATTCTTCAGCCACTTATGGAGAGTAGCTCTTGAGACGCTTGATCGCCTTGATGCTTCTTCAATCGAAGGAGAGGCAATTATATGAGCAATCGCCAACAACTGCCTTCTCTTGATTTTTCTCTCTTTTTCCATGTCATCCTCCTCAAATTGTCGATTTTATATCAATTCTGTCTCAATACCGGCAACACTATCAATAATCGCCTGCATGTATTTGTCAAAATCCTTATCCTTTTTTCTGATTGTCTTAGTATCAACAGGATCGCCGATATTATATTCTTTCACTTTGCCATCAACCATAATGGGCCGTAAGCGCATAAAAACTCGAGGTTCGTAGTCTTTTCCGTATCTCATCCTTAAACGCCTTAAAACGCCTTCTTTGTCCTGATCATCGTAGAAACCGAGTTCCGGTGGCGCGTCTTGCAACCTTATCGTGCTTTCAACCTTCTTCAACCGTTTTCCTACAGACACAAAATACCTCCTTTTGTTTAGCCAATAATCATGTTGCGGAAATCGTACACTCTTTATATATATGTGTACGATTGTACGATAATGATACAACCAACATCCACAGAGAGAAGCATTCAACGAAATGCTTCTTCTCTGAGTAGGTTTTGTGAGGAATAGTACTAACTACCTCTTTTGTACGACCGTACGATGCCTTCATTTTACGAACAAATATCATGCACCCTCCCCTTTTGGTACATTGTTCGTCTCATCATACAGTTCTTCTAAACTACCCTTTTTCATCAACAAATGCGTCTTTCCAGTCTTGTTTACTTCAAAAAGCGTACTGTTTCGTATCAATTCCCTCAAAGTTGTACCACTACAGAGCTTGGTTTCCTTGGCCTTCTTGATCAATTCCGGAACAGCGACCTGATCCTTATCAAACTCCTCAAACAACATCATAAGTGTTTCCTCGGTAAACTTCTTCTCGTAGTCTGTAATAAACTCGAACCATAGCGCATCGGTGTCAATCTTAGCGATGAATGGCGCAAAACGCGCGCTGTTGCGACTTTTCTGGCAAGATACGGTAACACTACTGCTTGCGCCCTCAAGCGTGATGTGGCAGTCTAACCACGCTTCCCACTTATAGCTACCGGCAGCCATCTGACCACCAGACCTATAATCCTTCGTTGATTTCCTCCAATGATGAACCACAAGAATAGCTACACCGAACCGTTCTATTAAAGTATTAAGATATGCTGTTAATTTGCTGACCTGCTCTTTCTCATTCTCATTACCGAACCACGCATTGCCTAAAGGATCGATAATCAGCACATCTACTGCTAAATCAGCTAACCACCCTTCAAGCTGTTGCCTATCGGCTTCTTCTAAGAGATCTGCCGAAGGTAGATACTTAACATAGAGGTTATCTGCCGTAATGTTGTCTTTTGCGCACATCTTCTGGAATCTCTCCTTCAAAGCAGACTCTCCCATCTCAAGATCAAGATATAAGACCTTTGCCGGTGCAATATCAAACTTGTCCAGTAACCTGCTTTGACCGGTAGCCATTGCCAACGCGCAGTTCTGGACAAAGATACTCTTGCCGATATTCGCTTGTGCTGAGATCATTCCCTTGCCTTTCTTCGGCAGTATGCCTGAAGCATAATACTCAATAGGCGGTATATCTCTGCTCATCAATTCCGGCAGCGTCATAGGTGGAGATTCTTTTTTCTCTTGAACAATCTCTAAATCTTTCTTGATCATAGTATCTACGCCATTCATATCATCCTCCTGCCAGTTGTGCGACTGCGGTCTTGAAATCGCAATCTTTTAATAGTTGCATAAAACTGATGGCATCCCCATGAACACCGCAGCCAAAGCAATGAAACTTGTTGTTCTCATCTATCATAAACGAAGCAGTTTTCTCTCCATGGAACGGACAGAGCGCATATTGACGCTTACCGTTCCGGCGTAGCTTCTCAAAGCTATATATACTTGTAATAGGCGTTTGCTTGGCAATCTCTTTACTGCGCTCAAGATCATATGTCTTTTGCTTATACTGCTTATTAGATAAGAGCAACTGCAGGCGCTTGAGTCTTTTAAGTTGCTTGCGTGCCTCGTTAAATCTGCAGTCTAAGATGTCTATTACCTCAAGCCAAAACCACTTGGAGAATGGATCTTTTATCACAGCGATCTTCTTAACAAATGGCTGGATTTCCTCGACATAGCTCTTTTCTTTGACAACTAACCATTCTTTGATCTTCATAGGAACAATCTCTTTTGCTTCCGGAAAGATCTTGAGTAGCTCAATATCTGTTGGATAATTAGCGTAGTACATTGAATCAACTCCTTTGGCAGTAAAATGGCAGTAAAGTATACCAGAACCTGCTCTTTTTAGCTTTTTCTACTGCAAGGAATTTTAACTACTTTGAAGAATCTATAGACGAGAGATACAAACTGCGGTATAATTGTGAAGCGTGTTGAAAGCATGGAGTTATTCTCCCACCTTCGGCATATTTATCCTATCTGTTTCTTCGATTGACAAACATCTATTATTCCCATATAATTAGTGCCTATGTTAAATATGCCCCCGCTTAGTTTTGCTTCTTAAAACGTAACAGCGTGGGTTAATTCGCCGGTACTAAATAACGGACACATTAAAGGAGGAAAATAATGGCAAGACGCGGTGGAATGACTGATATTCATTACAAAGAAACAAAAGGTCTTAAAAAAAGCGGCGGTCAGCTAGTAAAAGCTGGAACAATACTTACCCGACAAGGTGAAAGATGGAAAGCAGGAATAAATGTCCGAGGAAAATCTACCTTATGTGCAGTCTGTGATGGTGAAGTATATTTTACTAAAAGACGCGGTACCTATAAGACCAAAAAAAGCTCAACTGTTATAAACGTAAAAGAAATAAAACTTACCTAGAAGTAATTTTTACCTTTCAGTTTCAATATTAATATAATCCTTAAATATCCTGCGGCCGGTTACTGCCTCTCTGACATAGGCCATTCTTTCAGAAACAAAAGGATGGGTTCTCCAGTAACTAAACTGAGTAATCTTGCTGTGTTTCATTAATTTTTCTAATAAAGTAACAACACCTTCGGGATTGTAGCCGGCACGCTTACAATAAGTAACTGCAAGTTGATCTGCCAAGAACTCATCTTCTTTTGAATGCTCAAGGAATACACTGGTTATCGCAGCATTGACACCTCTGACAAAGTCAGGATTACCTGTGGAAATCATCATTAAATTCAAAAGACTATAACCTAACGCTGCCTGCAATTTCTTAATGCTATGACGGGCAACGATATGTCCAACTTCGTGGGCAATTACACCAGCAAGCTCATCATCGTTTTCGATTACGTCAATTAACCCTTTAAATATATAAACGTATCCACCGGGTAAACTCACGGCGTTTATCTCTTCAGAATCTGATACTTTAAAATAATAATCTATTGCCTGCCTATCACAAACAGAAACAATTTTCTGCCCGATATCTCTTACTTTATTCTGCAGCTCTACATCTTCCAATATTCCAAATTCTTCTTCAAATGCCTTAGAGACCGAACGGCCTAAACGCACTTCCCTGTCAGAACTATAAAAAAAGACGTCTTCTTTTCCTGTTGCTACGTTATACTCTGTTGCACAGCCGGAAACCATGCAAACGAAAAATAACATCAGTATACCAACACCAATCTTTTTTAACATTTTATAGAGCTTGGCCAACGGAACTCCTACAACGTTATAAAAACATCCCTCAATCCTTCGAATAAAAAGGCTGCCATAATTTTGAATATCGAAACTGCCGGCTTTATCTAGCGGAGATACTAGAGAAAAATACTTATTTATCTCTTTATCAGTCAAAGAGTCCATATAAACCTTTGTTTTTTCATAATCAGTCAAAGTTCTCTTTTTGTCTAAGTCGATAACCGCGATTCCAGTATATACCCATTGAGGTTTTTGGAAGAGATATTTCAAATCCTTCTTAGCATCTTTGATGTTTTTGGGCTTACCGATTATTTTATTTTTGCCAATCAAAACTACAGTATCAAAACCGATTACGACACCTTTCTTAAATCTTTTTGCAGCTTCCTGAGCTTTTAAAAAAGCATTATCTTTAACTAATCCAGAAACAGAAGAAGTAATTTCACGTTTCTCTTTAACTTTACTTTTATAAACCTTAAACTTAAGACCGACTTCCCGTAATAATTTTACTCTCTGAGGAGATCTTGATGCAAGAATAATATTTATCATCTATCAATACTCCCCTCTAAAGACTTAGCTGCAGACTCCCCGGCCAGAAAGCCGGTTGAAAATGCTGCCTGCATATTGTAGCCTCCAGTATTGGCATCAACATCAATAACCTCTCCACAAAAATATAGACCTTCAATTAATTTTGATTCCATTGTCCGGGGATTAATCTCTTTAGTAGAAACCCCACCCTTTGTGACTATTGCTTCTTCTATAGGTCGAGATTTTGTTATGGTTAGAGGTAAGGCCTTTAATAAGCTAGAAATCTTTTTGCGCTCTTTTGCTGTTATTTGACTTACCTGCTTTCTCCTGTCAATTCCAGAAAGCTTAACAAAAACATCTACTAGCTTTCCTGGTAGCAATTCTTTTAAAACATTTTTATACGACTTAACTCCTAATGCCTTGAAATCTCTAATAAGCCTACTATTTAACTTTTCAGCGGTTAATGCTGGTTTTAAATCTATGGTTAATTTTACTGGACTTTTACAATTACTAAGCAACTCCGCAACCTTCCCACTTAAAGTTAAAACCAGTGGTCCAGATAAACCAAAATGTGTAAAAAGCATCTCACCGATTTCTGAAACAATGGGTTTTTTCTCGGTCAAAAGCTTTATTTGCACATTTTTTAAACTTAATCCTGAAATATCTTTTACCCAACGCTCCTGTGTTTCTAAAGGAACTAATCCCGGTTGCAAAGGTATTATTTTATGACCTAAGCTCTCAGCTATTTTATAACCATCTCCGGTAGAACCTGTGTCAGGATAACTTAAACCCCCACAAGCCAAGATAGCTTTCTTGGCAGAAAAACTTTTTCCGTCCTCTAAAACAATTCTAAAAGAACCTTGTTTTTTTTCGATTACACTAACCCGAGAATTACATAGAATCTTAACTCCTTCTAGTCGAACCTCAAACTTTAAGGAGTTAAGTATGCTTGATGATCTATCGCTTTCAGGAAAAACGCGATTACCTCTTTCTGTTTTCAGTTTAACACCTTTATTTTCAAAGAATGCAATTAAATCTTTATTTGATAGAGCACTAAATGCGCTTCTTAAAAACTCTCTAGTTTTGCCAAAATTTTCCAGGAAACCATCTGTATCTACGGCATTTGTTAAATTACATCTGCCCTTTCCGCTTATAAGTAGTTTTTTTCCAGGAGAATTTTTCTTCTCAAGGATAATAACTTTTTTAACTATTTGTGCAGCTCTTATAGCTGCCAAAAGGCCTGCGGGACCTCCTCCGACTATAATAATATCATATTTTTCCATAAGAATAAATTTGAATGCCGAATGGCTAAATCAGGAAATCTGAAGCTTTGAAAATTGAAACAAGTGGACAACGCAGTTTTGTTAAGCGTTCTTCTGCTCCTTCTTGACGATCAACTAAAGCAATAGCCTTTTTAACTTTTATCCCTTTTCTTCGCAATACTTTTAAAGCATCGACTATTGAACCACCAGAAGTTGCAACATCATCAACGACTATAACTTTTGAGCCTTTTTTTAGAATTGGACCTTCAATTTGTTTCTTTCTACCGTGCTTTTTAGAAGCTTTTCGGATCAAAAAAGTATTCATTGGTTTTTTCTCTAAAAAGCTCAATGCAGCAATTGCACCTATTATCGGGTCTGCCCCAATAGTGGGTCCCCCGATTGCTTGAATCTTATCTTTTTTAATATTATCCAATATCAACTTGGCAGAAAGATAGGCACCTTCTCCAGATAAAGTAATAAGGCGTCCGTCGATATAATAGCTACTCTCTTTACCTGAAGAAAGAATTATCTTTTTCTTAAAAAAAGCATTTTTCTTAAGCAAATAAAGCAGCCTGCTCTTATTTTTATCTGATTTATTTCGTCTCATTAGAGTAAAATTGTACTCTCTATTGGCTATTCTGTCAATTACTTTGACACGTTCGGTCATTATATTGAATATCAAGGACAATCAGTGTCAACCCTTAAGAAAAAAAATCTAGATAATCTCGTCGACACTTCGAGATTACCATTGCTCTATGAAGGGTTTGACAATTCACTACTAAAATGATAATATAACCTCAATGTTGAAAAAGATATTTTCATCTTTCCTGGATATCATTTATCCTAAAAATTGTCTGCTCTGCAAAAAGGCCCTAGAAGATAATTCTTCAAGTCTAACTGTTTGCGGAGCTTGTTTGGAAAAAAGCGAGAAAAACGTTCCTCCTTTCTGTATGAAATGCGGTATACAACTTAAAGGAAACGAAACTACACATAATATATGCAAAAAATGCCAAGATAAACCCCTTAGTTTTTCCCGTGGTTGGAGTGTTTTTCGATATCAAGGCGTAATAAAAAGATTATTGCACCTATTTAAATACAAGAATAAAACTTCTCTTAGAAAAGTCTTTGGAGAAATTTTATCTGATTTTGTTTACTCTTACAATATACCAATTGATAACTTTGACTTGGCGGTTCCTGTACCTATGCATAATGTTAGATTGCGAGAGAGAGAATACAATCAAGCAGATTTACTGGCAGAAGAACTTGCAAAACGCTTTAACTTAAAACTATCAAAAAATAACTTAAGACGCGTGCGTAACACAAAACCTCAAATTAAGCTAAATGCAAGTTCAAGATGGCAAAATCTCCAAGGTGCCTTTGCAGTTAAGAACAAAAATGAATTCGAAAATAAAAATATCCTTCTACTTGATGATCTGTTTACTACCGGCGCAACCACTTCTGCCGCAACAGAAGCACTGAAATCTGCCGGAGCACATGATGTTTCTGTGTTAACTTTAGCTATTGCAAAATGAAAATATTAAGAAGCTATATATTAAGAGAAGCCATTGGTCCATTTCTACTTTCGCTAGCTACGCTTACTTCCATACTTCTTCTGGGAAATCTCGTTCGCTTAGCTGAGATGGTAATCAACAAAGGTGTTAATCTAGTTTCTGTCTCAAAACTTTTCTTATATTTAATCCCCTCTCTTCTTCCCTACACAATGCCTCTTGCCTGCTTAGCGGGAACCCTTATGGCATTTAGCAGATTATCATCGGATAATGAAATCATTGCTATACGTGCTAGCGGATTAAACATCTTCAAAATAATATCTCCTTTGCTTATAATTGGTATCATTTTAAGCCTGGGACTAATAGTTATGCATGACGTGGTAATTCCCCGTGCACATTATGAAACAAGAAAACTAGCAAAAGATATAGGTGTTAAAAATCCTGCGGCTGCGCTTGAGGCCGGTAGATTTATTAATTCTTTCAAAAGTCATATTCTCTTCATTTACCGAATTGAAGGCAATACACTTTATAACGTAAGGATTTATCAACCTCAA
Source organism: uncultured Planctomycetia bacterium (assembly GCA_964406665.1). Lineage (GTDB taxonomy): Bacteria > Omnitrophota > Gorgyraeia > VGKH01 > JBHPFN01 > CAYOSQ01. The sequence continues at coordinate 75,421 of CAYOSQ010000004.1, forward strand.
GGAGAAGGAAAGCCCACACGCACAATTGTTGCAAAAAAGGGGGAATTTGTCTCTTTGCCTGAAAAAAATGCAATTAAGCTTAAACTTATTGATGGGATTTCCGATGAACCGGATATAAAAAACCCGAGTAATTTTTATAAATTGAATTTCAAAAATTATTTTATCACTCTAGATCTTTCTGAAATGGATAATAAAGCTGTTTCAAAAAAACCGGTCGACATGACTCTAAAAGAGCTAAAAAATGAGATGAAACATAAACCTTTATCACTGGCAACAGCCCCTTTTATTACAATATTTCATAGAAAAGTAGCTATGTCTTTTTCTGTTTTAATTTTTATTCTTCTAGGAAGCACTGTCGCAATTATTGTTAGAAGAAGAGAAAAAGCTGCTAATTTCGGATTAGCATTCCTTATATTTGCCTTTTACTATCTTTTTACCATGGGTTTCGAAGCTATAAGCCTTCAACTATACTTGAACCCTGCAATTGCTATGTGGATGCCTAATGTCATTTTTGGCTCAATAGGCTTAATTCTTTTTTATAAATTATGCGCTTAATAGATAAATATATAATAAAATCTATAGTAAAATCATTCTTAGGAATAGTAGGCGTATTCTTTTTTCTTTATATAATCATTGATATTTTCAATGCCTTGGAACAAATTATAGAGTTTAAGGTACCGCTAAAAATTTTAATTGATTACTATACGTCTTTTCTGCCCATCATTTTCATTCATACTTCTCCTGTTGCCTGTCTACTTTCAACATTATTTGTTTTATCAAAACTAAACAGCGGCAACGAAATTATTGCGCTTCGCTCTGCAGGATTAAATATCTGGCAAATAACAAAATCTACAATTTTGTTTGCCTGTATTATTAGTGCAATAATCTTATGGGTCAACGAAAACGTTGTCCCCCAAGCAACAATGACAACCAACAGAATAAAAAATCAACACATAGAACCATACAGCGCCGAAAACAGAAAAGAAAAGATATACAATTTAGCTTTTTACGGACTAGAGAATAGGCTGTTTTTCATAAATTCTTTTGATCCAAAATTAAATACCCTAGAAGGTTTAACTATTCTAAAGCATGACAGTAAGCAAAATTTGAGAAAAAAAATCTTCGCCCTACATTCTACCTGGGAAGAAGACAAATGGAAATGCGAAAAATGCCAGATTTATTATTATGATATTCTTGATAAAGAATATGTAGATTTTTATGAAGAAAAATACCTGGATTTTCCAGAAACCCCAGAAGACCTTTTAATGCAACATCGACAGGTTTCTTTTATGAATATAAGTCAACTTAAAGAATACATAGATAAACTAACATTCTCAGGAGCAAAATCGGTTATTCGCAACCTGAAAGTAGAACTCAATCAGAAATTTGCATACCCCTTAAGCAACCTAATAATTGTATTAATGGGATTACCCTTTGCCCTAATGTCACGAAGAAGGAAAGCACTTACCTTTACTTCTTTAGGAATTTCTATCGGAATAGGATTTATTTATTACGTGATTAATGCGGTTAGCATTGCTTTAGGTAAGCTGGGAGTATTCCATCCAATTATTGCTGCGTGGTTTGCCAATTTTGTGCTTTTATTTACTGCATTATATCTTATAAAGAAAGTTCATTAATATTACTTAAAAATTCTATTTTGAGTTTTCCCCGCAGAACATACAATCTCATACGGAATGGTATCTGCTAAACCGGATAATTCTTCTGCACTTATATGATGCTTACCATCCTTTCCAAATAAAGTGGCAACATCATTAATCTTAACCTTGTTCTTCTTATCAATTTCCACCATGATTTGATCCATACAAACCCTACCTACGACCTTACATCTTTTTCCGTTTATTAGAACCTTGGCTTTATTTGAAAAAGCTCTAAAATATCCGTCGTTATAACCAACGGGTAAAGTTGCAATGGTTGTCTTCTTATTCGTTATAAAACTACGCCCATAACTTATTCCCCTTCCCGGAGGAACGGTTTTTACATACATAACCTGGGTCTTAAACTTCATTGCCGGCTTTAGCTTAACCTTTCCTGTTAAGCCTTTTTTAGGATAAATACCATACAGCATCAATCCGGGACGCACTAAATCAAAATAACTATTCTTAAAACTAATTACCGCCATACTATTTGCAGCATGATACAAAGGAATATCTATTCCATTTAATTCAATATTAGATTTAAGTTTTCTAAACCTACGTATCTGACTGTTGGTAAAACTTCTATCGGTATCAGCGGAGGGAAAATGTGTATATACCCCTTCAATTCTTAAATTGGGGAGCACATATATTTCTTTAATAAAATCAAGCGCTTGCTCATACCAAATGCCTAGCCTACCCATTCCAGTATCTATCTTTACATGAACTTTGGCAGTCTTTTTTCTCTTCTTCGCATAAGAGCTTATCTTATATGCTAAAGATAAAGTAGAGATTGTTACCGTTAGATTATTATTAACAACTTCTGAGGCATACTTAACATCAATACTCTCAAAGATAAGAATAGGTTTTTTTATTCCTGTTTTTCTCAATTGCAGAGCCTCATTAATACAGGCTACCCCGAAATAATCAGCACCGTTTTTTGAAAGACTTCTAGAAACTTCTTTTATTCCATGTCCATAAGCATCTGATTTTACTACAGCAAGAATCTTAACCTTAGGACCTACAATGCTTTTTGCCCGCTTAAAATTATACACGATAGCCTTAAGATCGATTTCAAGCCATGTGGGACGGTATAGTAAAAAATTAATCATATTATTTTTTCTTTCTTATCTGACATTCTTTTGGAAAAAGATACATGGGAACTATTTTTTTAGGATCCTTTTTCTTTAATCTATTATACCTCTGTTTAGCTAATAATACCAAGTTGCCTGCTCTAGGAAACCATGAGTCGTTATCAGTAAAATTTGCTAATCTACCTAACCTTCTTTTAATATTTTTTTCATACAAACATATACCATCTCCAATAAAGGTAGTTGAATGCTTTATTTTATTTAGAACACTATCTATTTCCTCCAATAAATAATTACTTTGTCTAATTATTTTATTATCAGAAAGCTTGTATATACATGCATAAACTTTATTCTGTTTGGCATCGATGATTGGACAAACATGTTGTTGTCTGGACATTGCATTCAACACAATAACATCTAGAGAAGGTATGCCAATAATTGGCTTTGAAAAAGCAAATGATAATCCCTTAACCGCACTTACACCAATTCTCAAACCAGTAAAAGATCCAGGCCCTAAACCTACAGCAAAAGAATCTATTGCGCCCAATTCAACCTTGGTTCTCTTAAGCAAATTCTTAATGCTAGGTATTAGCAAATTAGAAGCTTGCCCTTTAAGATTAATATTATATTCACCAACTATCTTTTCGTTATCTAGAATAGCGACACTTAAATTACTAGTTGAAGTTTCAACGCCTAATATTTTCATAATTTCGCCATAAATCTTTTACAAATCTTACCTTTTGGTAAAATTTTAATGCTACGCTGATTATTGCCTTTTAACTCAAACTCTATCTTAAGATGCTCTTTTGGTAAATAATCATCCATCCTCTCAGCCCATTCTATGACTATCACACCCCCTGAAGAGATATATTCTTGAAAACCTACATTAAAAATTTCTCTAGGATCTTTTACCCTATAAAGGTCAAAATGATAAAGTGGAAATCTACCCTTGTATTCTTTAAGAAGTACAAAAGAAGGGCTGCTAACATCATGCTTATCAATACCTAAACCGGCGGCTAAACCTTTAGTGAAAGTAGTTTTACCTGACCCTAAAGTTCCATAAAGTGCTAATATATCATTTTTTCTTAGAGCTTTGGCAATCTTTTCCCCCAATGCTGTTGTCTGCTTAGGAGAATTAGTAATAATTTTCATCAGAAGTGCAAATAACCTTTCGGAGTAATTTCTTTTTCTATACCATTTTTTTGAACAAGCTTTATTCCTTGTATTTTTTTAGTAATTAACCCGATTTTCTTTATTGAAAAACTGGTTTTTTTGTTTTTTAATTTGCTATTAAGCTTCTTTTCTCTGGACTTTGGTAAAGTAAATAGTAATTCAAAATCTTCTCCATCAAAAAACGCATTTTTAAGGCTACAACCATTTTTTTTAGGTATTAAAGATTCACTAATCAAAGCCCCTGCGTTGCTAGAATTAACTATACGACTTAAATCTAAAATCAATCCGTCAGAAATATCTATCATGGAACTTGGTTTAGAATTCTCAACCAACCATCTGGCTTCTTTTATTTTAGGAACAAAACTAAAATGTTTACCAGACTTAAGTGATCCTCCAAGTGAACCAGTTACAAAAATGGAATCTCCAGGCTTAGCGGTACTACGCAAAACAACATTTTTCTTCTCAACCAAGCCAAATAAGCAAATATTTATTATTATCTTATTAGAATGATTAGTGTCTCCTCCTACTATGCTTATGTTAAATTGCCTGGCTAACGCAACTATCCCTTTGAGTATTTCTTCTGCAAACTTAACATTTGTTCTCTTGGGCAATCCAACAGAAATAACTGCATACTTAGGAATTCCCCCCATGGCTGCAATATCGCTAATATTACAGGCCAGGGCTTTTCTACCGATATGCTTAGGACTTAAACTTTTTTTGAAGTGAATATTTTCAATTAACATATCTGTTGTCACAAGCAAATAGTTTTCTTTATCAAATTTCAATATGGCAGTATCATCACCTATGCCTTTGACCACAGAAGAATCAACTCGGCAAAACTTATCGATTAATTTTATAAAATCATCTTCGCCAATATCAGCCAACAACTTTCTTTTATTCATTACTTATTTAAGACTTTCTTTATATTCTTCTTAAAATTAGGATAAACTATTCCACGTTCAGTTATTATAGCCGAAATCAGATTATGCGAAGTAACATCAAAGGCAGGATTATACACTTGGATACGATTTCTTATTACTGGCTTATTATTAAAATGTGTTACTTCTCTGTCCTTCCTTTCTTCAATAGGAATATATTTCCCACTAGCCAATGACAAATCAAAGGTAGACGAAGGCGCAACTACATAAAATGGAATTTTGAATCTATTGGCCAACACTGCCAAATGATAAGTACCTATCTTATTAGCCGTATCGCCATTTGATGCAATACGGTCCGCACCAGTAAAAATTTTGTTTATTTTTTTGTTTTTCATAAGTTGAGCTACCATACTTTCACAAATAAGCGTTACATCAATTTTCTGCCTATTAAGCTCCCAGGTAGTTAACCGCGCACCTTGCAAAAGTGGTCTAGTCTCGCAGGCATAAACATTAAAAGATTTATGCTGAGCATTAGCCTTATACATAACTGCAAGCGCTGTACCATAATCTGAAGTAGCAAGTGCGCCTGCATTACAGACAGTTAAAACAGCGTCTTTCTTACCAATTAACCTAGCTCCATAAGCACCTAAACTACGGCACATTGAACGATCCTCGTTAAATATGCTATTTGCCTCCCTAAATAAGATATTTTTTAATTCTTTAATGTTTTTATCCTTATTGTTAGAGACGGCGCTTTCCATTCTCTTAAGCGCCCAGAAAAGATTAACCGCTGTCGGACGTGAAGTTGCTAAATATTTTGTTACACTATCTAAATGTTTTTTGAAATTAGCATAACTCTTTTGCTTAGAGTCTTTAATTCCAAGATACGTTCCGAATGCCGCAGCTACCCCAATTGCCGGAGCGCCCCTCACCTGAAGAGTTTTGATAGCATTCCATAAGGATTTAATGTTCCTACAATAAACATAGCTTAATTTTTCTGGTAGTTTTGTCTGATCAATAATCCTAATGGAATTTTTGTGCCACTTTATCGTAGGAATCATTTCGAAAATAAACTAGCTATTTTTCTTACTAAATTAAAAATTGGATGAAGAATCTTCGCTCCAGTATTTTTCTCAATTATAACTGCGCCTTCCGGACAAAGTTCTTTACAACACATGCATAATACGCATTTTTTGTAATCAATTTTTGCACAGCGCTTAGTTACAGTTATTGCCGAAACAGGGCAAGCTTTCTTGCAAATACCGCAACGTACACATTTATTTTCTACAACGTGAGGCCTAAATACTATTAAATGTCCTACAATACCTAAAATTGGCCCTGGCATTTTATTAATTACAGAATTTTGAGGTAACTTATAGTCAGGAACAATAACATCTTTTAATTTCTCACCCAATACTTCTATTTCATTGATTGAACTTATGCCAAGATTTCTTTTCGCAGCTTCTCTAGTCGCAAGAACATCATCCGGTGCAATTCCCATAATCGCTGCTATAATACTATCTATTGCTACAGCATCAACACCAGCTAAAACTAAACCAAGTTTACGGGCAATTCCACCCGAAGCCGGCCCATCGCCCTCTAAAGAAAGTACTCCATCAACTATAGAAAGAGTTGGTTTGATCAAAGAGTAAATATCTACTAAAAGCGGAGCAAAATCTTTTGACCTCAATCCTTTTCTGTGTAAATCTGTTTTAGATAAACCGGGGATCAAACCAAAAAGATTCTTTATAGCCCCAGTTAAAATTGTTAAATCGTGAGTCTTGAATTTCGGCAAAGATACTATTTTATTACATTTTTCTATCCAATCAGTAAATACATAACCTTGGCGAATTATGCTTTTATCAAACTTCACAAGATTAATTTTTTCTTCTTGAGCAACTTTCTTTACACCGGTTTTTTCGTAGACATTATCAACATCCTCCGGACTACCCCATACACTTGGCCCATCACCAATAAAAAGCTCTGCATTTGTCTCTTTTAAAAGTTTGATTACTGCACGGATAAATTCGGGATGTGTATCAATACCTCTTTCGGGTTCAACTGCCGCAAGTAAATTTGGTTTGATCAAAACTTTATCTTTTGGCTTAATAAATTTCGATATGCCACCAATTAAATCTACAGATTCCCCGATAGCTGAAAGAAGTTTTTCAGGATCGTAATTTTCACATTTTACAATTGAAACTTTAGAACTCATAAGAAAGGATTTACTTCTGCTCTATTCTTGGGAATAACGGTTTGCCTTTTTTAATTTTGTCTTTACCGAACTGCGCTCTAATAGAATCAGCTGTTGCAGGCATAAAAGGTGCTATATTTTCAGTTACAGCATTAATAACGTCTACTAAAACCACAATAAACTCTTTAAGCTCTTTCTTCCTGTCTTCTTTAAATAAAATCCAGGGCTTAGTATCCTCAACATATTTATTTGCTAAATTAATAAGCTCCCATATCGGCTCTAGTGCCGGAGAAAAATTGTATTCTCCGGATAAACCCATATAAGCTGCAATCCTTGAATCAAGATTTTTGATCGCCCCCTCTATTGCCTCTGATAAAAAGTTTGCAGTTTGTCCTTTTTCAGGAATAATTCCTTGAAAATATTTCTCAATCATCGTAAGAGTTCTATAAACAAAATTGCCTAAATCATTTGCCAGGTCGCCATTTAGCCGTTTTACAATCGCTTCTTCTGAAAAGTTTCCGTCGGCACCAAAAGGAACATCTTTAAGTAAAAAATAGCGGTATACATCTATGCCGTATTTCTCAATCATCGCAAGTGGAGAAACAACGTTTCCAATAGATTTAGACATTTTGCTTTCATCTATCAACCACCATCCATGTGCCAAAATCGTTCTTGGCGGCTCGATATTTAATGCATGTAGCATAATAGGCCAATAAACAGCATGCTGCCTTAGAATATCTTTTCCTATCATATGCACATCGGCAGGCCACCACTGAGATTTATAATTAGCCTTATCATCAAAACTTCCCACAGCGCTTATATAATTTATTAAAGCATCAAACCAGACATAAGTAACATGCTGCGGACTAAAAGTAAGCGGTATTCCCCAGTTTAAACGCTCTTTAGGTCGGGAAACACACAAATCAGTTAACTTGTTTAATTTCAAAAAGCTTAGAACTTCTTCTCTGCGACTTGCAGGCTTAATAAATTCATCATGCTTGTTAATATAATCAATTAACCAATCCTGGTGCTTAGATAGGCTGAAGAAATAATTCTTTTCGGTAATTTTCTCAAGTGGCCTCTTACAATCGGGGCAATTCTGATCTTGTGTTTGAGTTTCAGGCCAAAAAGTTTCACAGGGGGTGCAATACCAGCCGGTATAAGTTCCTTCTTTTAGCTCACCTTTTTCTTTTAATATCTCTAATACCCTCTGAACAAACCTTACGTGTCTTTCTTCAGTAGTGCGAATAAAATCATCGTTAGAAATATTCAATTTATTCCATAAGCCCTTAAATACCGAAACTGCTTCATCAGCAAACTGTATAGGCTCCTGCCCCTTAGCTTCAGCAGCCTGCTGAATCTTCTGACCGTGCTCATCTGTGCCGGTTAAAAAATGAACCTTACAATCCTTATTTCTGTAGTATCTTGCAAGGCAATCAACTGCAATATTAGTATATGAATGACCTATATGCGGCGAAGCATTTACATAATAAAGCGGTGTTGTTATGTAAAATTTTTCTCTCATTTAAATTTTACCTCTACATGCTTACCCTGAGAACCGACTTCAGCAATAACTGAACGCTTAAGGATATTCACACTTATAACTTTTGCTTTACCATCGGGAGTATTAATTTTATCTCCTTCTTTTGGCAACTCTTTAGAAAAAGCCTTATAAGTCTTAAATTCATATGAGAGACAACACATAAGCCTGCCGCATACACCAGAAATCTTAGGAGGATTTAATGGTAGTCCCTGCTCCTTTGCCATGCGTATTGTAACTGGTTCAAAATCTTTCAAGAATTTTGCACAGCACAACGACCTCCCGCAACAGCCGAAACCCCCGAATAGCTTTGCCTCGTCCCTAACGCCAATTTGCCTTAGTTCAATCCTAGCTCTGAAAATCTTAGCCAAATCCTTTACAAGTGCGCGAAAATCAATTCTTCCTTGTGCTGTAAAATAGAATATAATTTTAGTTCTATCAAATGAATACTCTGCATCCACAAGTTTCATATCTAACTTATGTTCCTCAATCTTTTTTAAACAAGTACTAATAACTTCTTTTATCTTTATTTTATTATCCTTGATGTGCTTTAAGTCATTAGCTGATGCAACGCGAACAATCTTTCTTAAGGGCTCATCGGGTTTCTCGTCAGGCAATGGTTCAGGATCTGAAATTACCTGTCCGTAATCTTGACCTCTTTCCGCTTCAACTATGACATAATCATTAATCTTAAGAGTAAAACCTTCAGGATTAAAAAACTCAACCGCACCTGATTCTCTTAATCTAATCTGTATTATTTTTTCCATAATTTTTCCTTTAAATATTCCAAGAAAATTTGCTCTTTGAGATTCTTATCCAATAAACCATAGATATCCAAAACAGAATCTATTACAGATGTTAATTCTTTTGTTGAGAATTTATCTTTTAGTTCTTGTAAATCACGGACCCTATCTGCATGCACGATATTTTCTTGTGTCACCCCTGCTTTCAATAAAATTATATCCCTTAACCAACTTATTATAATATTTAAATCTTCTTTAATATTATCTTTTTCCCGATAGCGTGAACTGAAAACTCCCTCCTTCATATTACCAGATAGAAAACTATCAATTATATCATTCTTCTCATCCAAAATACTCTTATTTTCACTTTTTGCTATTGCCCTACCGATTCTCCCCTCAAAAAAGCTTGCCAAATAGCTACCAGTCTTTGAGTCAACATTATAATCTTTCTGCAAAATACTATCCAACCTATGTGAATCAATCGTAGAAAACAATATCCTTTGACACCTAGAAGAGATTGTTTTAAAAACTAACTGCAAAGATACAGAGGTAAGAATAATGATGCTGCTACCTGGCGGCTCTTCAAGGGTTTTTAGTAAACAATTGGCTGCTTCCTCTGTTAAAAATTGCGCATCAGGAATAATAAATACTTTTCTTTTTGCCTCATAAGGCTTAAGATAAATCTCCTTTTCTAATCCACGTATATGAGCAATTTTAATGGAACTACTTTCATCAACACCTATCCAACGTACATCAGGATGTATATTATCCTCGATTTTTTTACAAGCAGCACACCTGCCACAAGCTTCCTGAGAATCGCTTTGACAATTAAGAAGTTTTGCAAAAAACTTTGCGGTTGATGATTTTCCTACGCCTTCAGGACCAAGAAATAGATACGCATGAGGAATCTTGCCACTTTTAACATAATTACGCAGCAAGTTAACTACCCTATCCTGTCCTTTTAACGAAGTCATATTCATCTACAATAACTTATCTATAAAATCTCTAATTATGGATTGAGTTATAAATCTATTATTCTTATCAACTCTGATGACTTTAATTCTTTTAGATTCTTTTTTAGCCAAATCGAGATACCCATTTCTAACCTTAAGATGATAACGCAAAGATCTCAGCTCTATTCTATCTTTAACCCTTCCAGCTCTGCGCAATCCTTCTTTAGTTTCAATGTCTAATAAAAAAGTAATATCCGGATTTATTCCCTCTGTAACGAAGTTACCGATTTGCTTAATAGCTCTTATGTCTAATCCGTGACCATATCCTTGATAGACGACTGTGGCATCGAGAAATCTATCGCAGATTACAATTTTACCCTTAGCTAATGCCGGTTTTATAATTTCATCAACCAGCTGTGCACGTGCTGACATGTAAAGCATAACTTCGCAAATATCCGAGATAGACTTATTTTTAGGATTTAATAAGATCTTTCTGACTTTCTCGCTAATATAAGTACTTCCCGGTTCACGTAATTCAACCACAGAGTAGCGCTTCTGCCTTAAATAACTATGCAACATTTTTGCCTGGGTACTCTTACCAGAGCCTTCAGAACCTTCAAATGTTATGAACATACCTTTTATATTTTTCTTCGCCACGTAGTGCCGTCCTTTGCATCCTCTAAGATAATGCCTTTTTTATCGAGCTTTTCCCTAATTTCATCCGCTTCTTTGTATTTCTTTTCTTTTTTCAGAGCATTCCGAGCAGAAATATACCACTGAATCTTATCATCAGAAATCTCAGAAGACGCTTCTTTTATAAAAGTTAAGCCAAAAATATCAGCTATTTCTTTTATTATGCTCATAGCGTAACTCAATTTTAAGTCCTTGTATCGATCATTACCATCAAAAGTAATATGGCATTTGTTTACCATGTTATATAAAACAGCTAAAGCCTTAGGTGTATTAAAATCATCATCCATACACTTAATGAATTCGTCCCTAAATTGTCCAATCGCGCCAGTGTCACCATTAATCTTTTCACTCACATCTCTTGTCCCATATTTTCTATCTAATTTTGTCATTAAAATATTGATCCGCTCATAAGCTTTTTTTGTTTCTTCCATCTTTTCTTTATTAAAATCAATTGGTTGAGAATAATGAGAGGACAAGAAAAATAATTTTATAATGTTGGGGTCATACTTTTTAAGGACATCTTTAATTGTTACAAAATTTCCCAACGACTTTGCCATTTTTTGGCCGTTGATGGTAAGCAATCCGTGGTGTATCCAATATTTTACAAACGGCTTTCCTGTTTTTGCCTCAGACTGGGCAATTTCATTCTCATGATGAGGAAAGATGAGATCTCGCCCTCCTGCATGAATATCAAACGTATCCCCTAAATAACGCATGCTCATTGCAGAGCATTCAATATGCCATCCTGGCCTTCCTTTTCCCCAAGGGCTATCCCAAAAAGGTTCGTCTTCTTTTGAATTTTTCCAAAGAGCAAAATCTAAAGGGTTTTCTTTTTTCTCATTAGTCTCAATACGCGAACCGGCCTGTATCTGCTCTAAACTTTGATGAGAAAGCTTACCGTATTCTTTAAATTTTCTTACCCTAAAATACACATCGCCTTCTTTTTCATAGGCATAATCTTCTTTCAATAATTTCTTGATATGTTCTTTAATTTCTTCAATATGTTTTGTTGCTCTCGGCTCCTTATCCGCCTCCCCTATTCCCAACGCTTGAATATCTTCCTTATAGCTTTTGATATACTTTTCTGCTACCTCGGCTGTGCTTTTGCCTTGTTCGCGTGCTTTATTAATAATTTTATCGTCTATATCAGTAACGTTGCGTATAAATTTGACTTTGAAACCTCGATAAGCAAGATATTTTTTGATGTAATCAAAAATAAATAAACTACGCGCATGACCAAGATGACAATGATCATACACGGTAACACCGCAAGAATACATTCCTACCTTATCTTTTTTAATAGGTTTAAAATCTTCCTTCTTTTGAGTTAAGGAATTATGTATACGTATTGTCATCTGTGATTTTTACTATTTCTTCTCAAGAGAGTTGACTTTTTTCTGCAATTCCTCGATTCGTTGCATAACAGGGTCTAGAATATGGGCGTGATCAAGAGTTACATCTATCTTTTTACCTTCTTGCTTAGTAATTCTACCCGGGACACCAACTACAGTTGAATTAGGAGGAACATCTTTTATCACAACAGCGTTTGCCCCTACATATGAATTATCTCCTACTGTTATATTACCTAAAACTTTTGCACCTGTACCAATTACAACGTTGTTTCTGATGGTAGGGTGGCGCTTACCCTGCTCTTTTCCAGTTCCGCCTAAAGTAACACCTTGAAACAAAGTTACATTATTTCCAATAATTGAAGTCTCACCAACTACTACCCCCATGCCATGATCTATAAACAAACCAGTGCCAATCTGTGCACCCGGATGAATTTCTATTCCAGTAAAAAAACGACCTATTTGGCTAATCAACCTCGGGAAAAACGGTATTTTAAAGGATAAAAGTTTATGGGCTAACCTATACAAAACAATTGCATGAAACCCTGAGTAAAGCAAAAGAATCTCAAAATCGTTTCGTGCGGCAGGGTCTCTATCCCTGGCAGCTTTTAATTCCCTACGGTAAAGTAACCAAACAATAACCATAATGAGAACTAAAGCAAATACTGTCATAAAGAATGAATACATGCAAATCATAATCTACCTCTTTTAATTAAATTATTATTTTTTCTCTAACAAAGCAACTGCGTAAGCAGAAATTGCTTCCTGGTTTCCGATAAGCCCTAACATTTCCTGGGTCTTTGCTTTTACGTTTACGCGTTCCTTATCTATTTGCAAGATTTCAGCTATAGATTTCTTTATCTCATCCTTAAAAGAATTTAACTTAGGACTCTGCGCAACTACTACCGTATCAATATTGCTAACCTCATAACCATTCTTTTTTATCAGGCCATCTACTTCTTTCATCAATATTGCACTTGAGATATCTTTATATTTTTTGTCGGTATCAGGAAAAAGTTCTCCGATATCCTTTTCTCCTGCAGCACCTAAAAGTGCATCAGAAATAGCATGCAAGAGAACATCGGCGTCCGAATGACCCAAAAGTCCTTTTGTATGAGGTATCTCGAGACCGCCAATAATTAACTTTCTACCCTCAACAAGCTTATGTATATCGTAACCTATTCCAATTTTTAGATTCATTTTATCTCAAAAGTAATTTTGCAAATAAAAGGTCTTCCGGTGTGGTAATCTTTATATTTCTATATGAATCTTTAACTATTCTTACCTTGTATCCTAATTTCTCAACCAATAACGAATCATCACTAGGTAATTTTGATTTCTTACTTAAGTTTTTATATGCACGCTCTATTATATCTTTTCTGAAAACCTGAGGAGTGTGTACCTCCCAAAGGAAAGATCTGTCCAAAGTCCTGACTATTTCTTTCTTTTCTAAATTTACTTTCTTTATTGTTGGCTTAACCGGCACAGCTAAAATAGCACTACCAAAACGTTTTGCCTCGTTGATGACCTTAGAAACAAATTCTTTTTCAACGAGCGGACGCGCTCCATCATGAACAAGCACTAGATCAACGTTTTTATCAATTTGGCGTAAACCGTTTTTTACAGAAAAAGCTCTTTCAACTCCTCCGGCAACAACTTTACGAACCTTGCTTAACCTATGCTTATTTACAAGATTCTCTACTTTAGAAATATCACCTCTTTGAACCACCACAACAATTTCTTTTATATCTTTTATTTTGGAAAGAGCTATAAGCGTATGTATAAGTATTGGTTTCTTCTCTAAAGATACCAACGCCTTGGATGATTTTCTAACAAGGCGTTTACCTTGACCTGCTGCCGGAACAATTGCAACTACTCTCATTTATGTTCTAATTTAGAAAATATCATTCTTCCAGCCTGAGTCTGCAAAACAGAAGTAACCAGAACCTTAACCTGTTGACCGAGAAGCCTACGAGCATCTTCAACAACAATCATAGTGCCATCATCTAAATAGGCTATAGCCTGATTGTGTTCTTTGCCTTCTTTAAGAAGCCTTACTTCCATGCTTTCCCCTGGGAAAACTACAGGCTTTAAAGCATTAGCTAATTCATTTACATTTAAAATTTTTACTCCCTGCAAAGCTGCAATTCTATTTAGATTAAAATCGGTGGTAAACACTTTTGCCTCAAGCATCTTTGCTAGAATTATCAGCTTAGAATCAACGTCCCCAGAACCCGGAACATCTTCTTCGTGAATCCTTACTTCAATACCATCTTCTTTCTGAATACTTCTTAATAACTCTAAACCACGTCGACCACGCTGCCTTTTTATAGCATCGGAAGAATCAGCAACCTGCTGCAGTTCTTTTAAAACGAAACGAGGAACAACTATTTTAGATTCAAGAAATCTTGTTTTATAAATATCAACTACTCTACCATCTATAATCGCGCTGGTATCCAGAAGCACAACTTCATCTTTCTGATCCTGTCTACGGAATCTTACATAAGGTATTATAATATTAAATTCATCCTTACCTCGTAAGGCCATAACCGCCCCTAAATAAGCAAATATTAACGTTAAAATTACCCTGCTTAAAGATAAAACAATCTGAGAAAGAGGCAATATAGACAAAATATCACTAATAAGCTTCGCCATAATAATACCTAAAGCTAAACCAAAAACTAAACTTGATAACCCTCTTAAAGATACTCTTCTCAAGCAAACTTCTAATCCGATTAAAACAACACTTAAAACCAAACCTCCAGCTGCTCCCTGAAGCGGCAAGCTGTTCATATCGCCGACCTGAAAACCAACAACGATACTAATAAACATAAAAAGAATACGAATAAGGTATAACGCCATAAAATATCACTCCCTTCAAAAATATAAAAAATTATAAATATTCCAGGGCTTCTTTAACCCCGATAACCGGCACAATTTCAATACCGGATCTTTTAATAAAATCTTTTGATTTTAAATTGTTTTTTGGCAAAATGCAACGTTTAAAACCAAGTTTCTCTGCCTCATTAACCCTTATCATCGCCTGAGAAATACTGCGTACCTCAGCAGCCAATCCCACTTCACCTAAAACAGCTAAATCACCGGCAATTGCCTTATTTTTCATCGCAGACGCAATTGCTATAACAACTCCTAAATCAGCAGCGGGATCTTCAAGCGTAACTCCGCCGGCAACATTTACAAAAACATCTTTATCCCACAATTCCAAACCTAGTTTTTTCTCCAAAACGGCAACCAGTAAACTAAGCCGGTTAAAATCCATACCCTGAGCCCTACGTCTTGGTAAACCATAACTTGTCTTACTAACCAAAGCCTGTACTTCAACTAATATCGGGCGAGTTCCCTCTAAGACAGGAATAACAACTGAGCCAGACACATGCTGTGGTCTCTCCGATAAAAAAACCTCTGAAGGATTCTTGACCTCAATCAACCCAGAGGAAGACATTTCAAATACACCGATTTCATTAGTTGAACCAAATCTATTTTTGGTAGTTCTAAGTATACGATGAGTTAAATAGCGCTCACCTTCAAAATATAATACTGTATCAACTATATGCTCTAAAACCTTGGGTCCAGCGAATGACCCTTCTTTAGTTACATGACCGATTATAAATAAAGAAATTCCGGAAGTCTTTGCCAGCTGAGTTAAAACTCCAGCACATTCTTTTACCTGACTAACGCTTCCCGGAGATGAAGTTAATTCAGGCCTATAAATTACCTGTATCGAGTCAATAATAACAAAATCGGGAGAAAGCTTCTTTATATATTCTACAATTACATCCAGATTTATTTCATTTACAATATAAAGATTATCGCTTTTTGCAGACTGTAGCCGATTAGCCCTTAGTTTTGTTTGCTTGACCGATTCTTCTCCGCTAACATATAAAACCTTATATCCACCGGCTGATAATCTACAAGAAGTTTGTAGAGATAGCGTAGATTTTCCTATCCCTGGATCTCCTCCAACTAAAACCACAGAACCACGAACAATGCCATCTCCCAAAACACGATCTAGCTCTTCTATCCCAATTTTAATGCGGGATTCTTCTTTTATGTCCACCTGAGATAACAAAACCGGAGGGGCAGAAGATGCTCTTACCTGTTCCCGAGAAGTTGTAGCTGTTGAATTAATTTCTTCGGAAAGAGAATTCCAGCTGTCACAATTAGTACACTTGCCTTGCCATTTGGGAGTTTGAGCTCCACAGCTCTGGCAGACAAAAATAGTTTTGGTTTTCACGTGTTTTTACTTTTTATGTATAAGCTTCCAAGGATTTTTCTTTAAATCGTCAGCTAATATTTCTAAATCTCTATAGATTGAATCATCATTTAAAAACATTCCCAAAGTACCCTTCCCTTCATCAATCTTACGCGTTATAGAGTTTAGATGCGCTAAGAATTCTTTTATATCAGCTTGAGCTTGTTCATCGCCCATGACTTCATTGAACTCTTCTATACTGCTTTCTAATTTTGCAGCTATCTTTTTACCTAAATTAGTTAACTCCTGCGTTGCCATTGGATCTTCTCCTATAGCGATATCTCCTGGTTTAATAAATTCAGAATAATCTGATCCGGGAATAATTTCTATATACTTCTCACCTAAAAGTCCCAAGGTATTAACCCAAACCCTTGAATCCTTAGGGATTTTTAAACCGCTCTTAAGCCAAAGGGTTATTTCTACCTTTGTCTTTTGTTCATTGTGATCAAAAAATATTACTGTATCCTTTACTGTTCCGGCATCAACACCGGCAATTCGAACAGGCGATGCAGCCTTAACTCCGTTAGCAAAACCGAATACTGCCTTCATCTCCCATCCGGGATTAAAAAAAGCCATATCACCAATTAAAAATACAAGTCCAAAAAGAAGGATAAAGCCAAAAAATACAAATACACCAACTTTCAATTCTAATCTTTTTTCTTTAGCCATGAGTAATACCTCCTAATCAACATTCATTAAATTACCAAAAACTAGGTTTTCTGCATCGGTAATCGGACCGTTTGCAGCTCCGGTAATAAACTGTCTTACTACCGGGTGAGTAGTATTTTGAATCTCAGCAGAATTTCCCTCCGCTATAACTCTTCCTCGATACAACATAGCGATTCTATCGGCGATTTTATATGCGCTGTTCATATCGTGAGTTACAACTATTGAAGTTACTTTTAATTTATCATGTAAATCTTTTATCAAATCATTTATTGCATCAGCAGCAATGGGATCAAGCCCGGTAGTTGGTTCATCGTATAGAATAATTTTAGGACGCATACATACAGCTCGGGCTAAGGCAACACGTTTTTTCATGCCACCGCTTATCTCTGAAGGCATTTTATCATTAATGTTTTTAAGTCCGACTAAAGCCAAGGATTCCTCAACTCTTTGCCTGATAATACTTCTATCGAGCTTGGAATATTCGTATAAAACGAAACCAACATTCTCTTCAACGGTTAAAGAATCAAAAAGTGCACCACCTTGAAAAACCATACCAATTTGCATGCGTACCTTATCCATCTCTTTTTCATCGAGCTCATTTACAATCTTATTTTCTACAGAAATTGTACCTGCATCCGGTTCTAATACGCCCACAATGTGTTTAAGCAAAACGCTTTTACCGCAACCAGACCTACCAATAATAACTTTGGTCTCCCCTTCATTAATCTCTAAGGAGCAATTATCCAAGACCCGAAACGAATGAAATGATTTGTATAATTTTTCTATCTTTATCATGACTGAAATACAAAATAAAATAATGCCGTAAAGAAAGCATCACAAATAATAATTAAAATAAACGAAGAAACAACAGAAACTGTCGTTGCTTTTCCAACGCCCTCTGCTCCACCCTGTGTCTTTAAACCCTCATAACAACCAACCAGAGCTATTATCATACCGAAAAAGACAGTTTTAATAAGTCCCGTAGAAACATCTTTAACAAGCAAAGAGTCAAATGTCATACGCATATACATCCAAGGACCAATATTCAATTTGAATACACAAATGATGAAACCGCCGATTATCCCCAATACATCAGCATAAATAGTGAGTATGGGAAGCATTATTACCAGTGCCAGAAACCGAGGAACCACCAAATACTTTATCGGACTTGTGCGCAAAGTGCGCAGAGCATCTACCTGCTCTGTAACGGTCATTGAACCAATTTCAGCGGTTATCGCAGCCCCAATCCTTCCGGCGACAATTAAAGAAGTTAAAACAGGTGCTAATTCTCTGGTTATTGAAACGGCAACAACGTTTGCAATATACATCTCTGAAGATAGTTTTTTCATCTGGTATGCCATTTGCAAAGCCATGATCATACCGATAAACAAACCAATCAAAGAAACTATGGGAAAACTTTCAATGCCAACTCTTTTGCATTGAACCATTATTCTATCTTTATTAAACGGTCGTGCCGGTATGAGAAGAATAGTATTAATGCATAAAAGAGACATCTTCCCTATGTGCTCAACGAAGTTTACGGCCTTATCTTTTATTGCATGAAGCAAGCTTTCCTCCTTTTAAAACTTTAAAGTATGTTCCAAGCCTAAAATTTCTTCATCTCCTTTAAAGCGAAATTTTAGAGGCTGACTTGGAGACGGGCTAAGCTTAAGCTCTAGCTCCTCCCTATCTTCCATGTAATTTTTTTTGCGCTCAACAACCCATGTCTGCCCACCGAAAGAATCACTGTCTCCTTGATAAAATATTAAATTATGGCTTTCCGATTCAAAGTCATTAATAGCTTCGAGGTCTATACTACCGTCTATCACATATGCAAATCCATTCTTCTCGACAATTCCGGAATCTACGATATGCATAAGAGGATAAATTCCTGCAAAATTTATTATTGCCTTCTCAAAGTTTAACTCATCAAAATTTCCATCTTGAGCTCTTATGCGTCCCTTAATATAAAAACTTGGCGCTTTACCCTTAATATTAATCTCTCCGTCAACCAACCCGGTCATAATAAGATCTTTCTGGTAAAAGCCTAAAAAAGTTGCTAATTCATTAACATCCATATCGGTTATTACAACATCTAAATCCATTTCTTGAGGAGAAGCAAACTTTACAGTTCCATCTATTTCTATATCTCCCCAAACAAAATCTAAGATATCTATTCCAGAGTTATCCAACTTAAAGCTACCCTTCATTTCTTTTAAAGGTTTATAATTCAAAAGAGAATATTTTGCCTGTACCTTTCCTTCAATATGTGTCGGGCTTCCCTGTGAATCTCTGGCTATTTTTCCGTTCCCAACAAGCTCAGTAGAAAGATCATAATTAAGTATCTTAATATGATCCAATTCAGCATTAAGCTTGAAAGTATCGTTAGATAAAAACTTAAATTTTACATTTAACGATTCTTGTTTATCAAAATCAAGCTGTAGTTGAAATATCTTATTTAAAAAATCAAAACTAGCATCAAGAACACAAACAACACCGGCATCAATATTGGTTAACGGAACGGGAGCTTGAACTCCCAAAAAACCGGCTGCGACATCTGCTTGTGCAAAAACATAAGAAACTGCACCTAACAAAAATACGATAAACAACAAAATTATAAATATTCTTTTAC
Source organism: uncultured Planctomycetia bacterium (assembly GCA_964406665.1). Lineage (GTDB taxonomy): Bacteria > Omnitrophota > Gorgyraeia > VGKH01 > JBHPFN01 > CAYOSQ01. Next base: position 95,261 of record CAYOSQ010000004.1, read on the forward strand.
TCATACAAATACCAGCTGATCCTTCTTTGACTTAACTTTAATCTTTGATCCATCTTTATGTTTACCGGAGATTATTTCCTGCGCCAAAGGATCTTCTACAAATCTTTGAATTGTTCTTTTAAGAGGTCGGGCCCCGAAACTTGCATCAAAACCTCTTTCTACCAAGAAATCTTTAGCATCTTGTGATAATTCCAAAGCAATGTTTTGCTCCATAAGCCTATCTTTAACTTCATTCATTTCTATATCAATAATTTTGTACAAATCATCTTTATTCAAAGATCTAAATACAACAATATCATCAATACGGTTTAAAAACTCGGGCTTAAATGTTTTCTTTACTTCTTCCATGAGCCTTTCTTTCATATTCTGATAATCTATTTCTTCACCCTGGGCCTTAAAACCTAAAGAACCCTGCTTGCGCAGAAGATCTGCACCAACATTCGAAGTCATGATAATTATAGTATTTCTAAAATCGACCTTCCTCCCAAAACTATCAGTCAAACGACCATCTTCAAAAACCTGAAGCAATAAATTAAATACATCGGGGTGCGCCTTTTCTATTTCGTCTAACAAAATTACAGAATAAGGTCTGCGACGGACACGCTCTGTTAGCTGGCCACCTTCTTCATAACCAACATATCCCGGAGGAGCACCGATTAATCTTGACACATTGAACTTCTCCATATACTCTGACATATCCAGCTGTATAAGCGCTTCTTCGTTACCAAACATAAATTCAGCTAATGCTCTTGCAAGTAAAGACTTTCCTACTCCGGTTGGACCTAAGAATATAAAAGAACCTATGGGCCTTTTAGGATCTTTAATTCCTGCACGAGAACGTCGGACTGCATGAGCTATAACATTAATCGCCTCTTCCTGCCCAACAACACGCTTATGAATATCATCTTCTATTTTTAACAATTTCTCGCTTTCTTTTCGCTCTAATCTAGCGAGAGGAATTTTTGTCCATTGCGAGATTATCTCGGCAATATTTTCTTCGCTAATTTTAGGCCAAAGCTTATCTCTTTTTTCAACCCATTCGTTCTTAGTTGTTTCCAATTCCGACCTTGCTTCCCTCTCTTGATCGCGAAGCTTTGCTGCCTTCTCAAAATCCTGACTTTTAATAAAAGCTTCTTTCTCTAATTTAAACTGTTGAACTTTCTGCTCTAACTCTTTTATATTCTCAGGCACAGTCATCTCTGCAAGCCGAGCACGTGAACCTGTTTCATCAATAATATCTATTGCTTTATCAGGCAAGAATCTACCGGTGATGTATCTATCAGAAAATTTGGCCGCGGCCTCTAATGCCTCATCGGTAAATTTTACCTTATGGTGCTGCTCGTATTTATCTCTTAAACCTTTTAAAATCTGCAAGGTCTCTTCAACAGTCGGAGGATCAACCATGATTGTCTGAAATCTTCTCTCTAAGGCAGCGTCTTTTTCAATATGTTTTCTATATTCATCTATAGTCGTTGCACCAATACACTGAATCTCACCTCTGGACAATGCAGGTTTCAAGATATTAGATGCATCTATAGCACCTTCTGCAGCTCCTGCACCCACTAAAGTATGTAGCTCATCGATAAAAATAATAACATCTTCAGAGCGCCTAATCTCATCCATTACTGCTTTAATCCTCTCTTCAAACTGACCTCTGTATTTTGTTCCTGCGATCATTAGAGCCAAATCGAGAATTACTATTCGTTTATTTCTTAAAATTTCAGGTACATCTCCTGCTACAATTTCTTGAGCGAGCCCTTCAACAATTGCTGTCTTTCCTACTCCAGCTTCACCCAATAAAACAGGGTTATTTTTTGTCCTGCGGCTTAATATCTGGATTACACGCTCAATTTCATTCTTTCTACCTATTACTGGATCTAATTTATTCTCTTTTGCCAGTACATTTAAATCCCTTCCGAATGCATCAAGCGCAGGAGTTTTTGTCTTTGCAGTCTGAGCTTGCGCTCCAAAACCAGGTGTGGCAGAACCCAACAAGCTCATAACTTCGTTTCTAACTTTAGTCAAATCCAGACCCATATTTAATAATACCTGGGAAGCAATACTTTCAGCTTCTTTTACTAAGCCCAACAAAAGATGTTCTGTCCCAATATAATTATGTCCTAGGGAACGAGCCTCTTCAGCAGCAAGCTCTAAAGCTTTCTTGGCTCTGGGGGTAAAAGGAATATCCCCTAATACCTGTGTTGTAGGACCAGGCTGAACTAATTTTTCAATCTCAATTCTTATATTCTCTAAACTCACTCCCAGCTTTAACAAAACAGCCGCAGCGACACCTTCACCTTCTCTGATTAAACCCAATAAGATATGTTCTGTTCCGATATAATCATGGTTAAATCTGCGCGCTTCTTCTTTAGCTAACAATATAACTTTTCGTGCACGTTCAGTAAATCTATTAAACATTACTTCTTACCTCCTAATTTCTCTCTTATTAAACTTGCCCTTTTTATATCTCTTTCAGAAGTTGACAGTTTATGACCTTCAATTTTCTGAAGATGTGAAGGCTGAGTTATGATAAACAACTCATTAACCAAACTTCTACTAATCCTCTTAACAATATCAAGATCAACCCCTAATCTAACCATAGAAAGAAGCTCAATAGTCTCTTGACTAGAAATTATGTGAGCATTTCTTAAAGTACCGAATGCCCGGTGAATCTTATCTTCAAGTACAGCTCTCTGCTGACTTAAAAGACTTTCTCGTGCCTGCTGCTCTTGTTCAATAATCTGTTTAATCAAACCTTTAATATTCTCGATAATTTCACTTTCCCCGTGTCCTAAAGAAACCTGATTAGAAATCTGGAAAAAATTTCCCAGGGCCTGCGTTCCTTCACCATAAAGACCGCGAGAGGTAAAACTTAATTTGGCAATAGCAGCTAAAACCTTATTTATCTGTTTAGTCATAACCAATGCCGGAAGATGCAACATTACTGAACCCCGCATGCCAGTACCTGCATTGGTAGGACAAGCTGTCAAATATCCCCAATCAGGCAAAAAAGCAAAACGCAGTAATTTAGCGAGGTTATTATCTAAAGCATCCATTACATTCCATGCCTCATTTAAATCGAATCCCGAGCGCATAACCTGAACACGTAAATGATCTTCTTCATTTATCATAATAGAGATAATCTCTTCTTCTGTCACAAGCAAAGCTTTATTATCTCCGGCAAGTGCGTGCTCATTGCTCATAAGATGTCTTTCGACAAGAAACTTCTTATCTACACCATCTAACTTACTTAGATCTAAAAATATAGATTTCTTAAGCAAATCAACTTTAGATAAAGCATTTTTTATCTTATTGAAGTTTTCTTCAGATCGCTTCTTATCCGCCCGGTTAGGAAATGGACTTTTTTCCAAATTACGTGCCAAACGAATCCTGCTAGACATAACAATATCTGAATGAGGACCGGTGCCTTTTAGCCATTCGCTTCTCTGACCTAGAAAATCGTTGAGCTTCATTGTTTATTTCTCTCCTTTGCTTTCTAGCACTCTAATTTTGTCTCTTAGCTTAGCGGCTTCTTCAAACTCTTCATTATGAATCGCAATAGACAGTTTCATTTTCAATTCCTGCAATTCAGATTTCTCCTTCACACTCTTAGAAAGCTTCTCAGGAGCTTTTCCGGTATGTTGGCTAGAGCCATGAATTTTTTTCAAAAGAGAACTTAAATATCCTTTGAAAACGCTATAACATTCGCCACAACCTAACCTACCGTTTTTCCTAAAATCATCATAGGTCAAACCACATTCAGAGCAACCTGCCTTAACCTTACCCACTCCCTCTATCTGCTTACCAATATCGGTTAAACCGGCAAGAAGATCAGCCAAGCCAAACTGTTGTTCCATTTGAACGCTTTTTTCTTTAGCGCAATGTTCACAAATATGCAGCTCTGTCATTTGATTATCTACTATTTCTGTCAGATGAACTGTAGATGGATATTTCCCACAAATATCACAAAGCATATTTTACTCCTTCAGTTTTAGTAACTTTGTGAAATGCCTCTGTAAGTTTTTTAACAATAGGACCAGGCTTACCTGAACCAATAACCCTACCGTCAACTTTAATGACAGGAATAATCTCAGCAGCAGTACCTGTTAAGAAACACTCATCAGAAATATATACCTCGTGTCGAGTGATGACATGTTCATGTACTGATAATTTCATTTTAGAAGCAATTTCTAAAATAGTATCCCTAGTAATGCCCCTTAGCGTACCCATACACTGCGGTGGAGTGTAAATTTGATTTTTTCTAACGATAAAAATGTTATCCCCTGTACACTCAGTAACATAACCTAAATGATCAAGCATAATTGCTTCCTGAAAACCCGCATTGATAGCCTCAATTTTAGCTAAGATATTATTCAAATAATTAAGGGTCTTCAATTGAGGATTTAATGCCTCAGGTAAATTACGAATAGTGGGTACCGAGATTATCTCCATACCATTCTTATAGGACTGAGGATAAAGCTTAATCTTATCAGCAATTATAATAATTGTTGCATTACCTTTACATTTACGAGGATCAAGACCTAAATCTCCGGAACCACGCGTAACAACTAATCTTACATAAGCATCGGTTAATTTATTAGTTTTTAACGTATCAATGATTGCTTTAATCATCTGCTGTTTGGTCATAGGAATTTTCAGCATAATGGTATGGGCAGTCTCATAGAGTCTATCAACGTGTTCCTTCAGCTTAAAAACAAGCTTATTATAAGAACGAATCCCCTCAAAGACTCCATCACCATAAAGAAGACCATGGTCAAAAACAGAAATTTTTGCATCTTTCTTATCAAAAAATTTACCGTTAATATAGATTTTCATTTAAGCATTTCCTCCTTAACTACAGTAATTTACCGTCTTGCAATCTGATCATCCTTGAAGCTTCTTTGGCCATATTCTCATCATGCGTAACGACTACTATTGTCTTATTTCTTTTTCTATTCAATTCACCCAATAAATCAAAAACATGAGAACCTAACTTAGAATCAAGATTACCCGTTGGCTCATCGCAGAATATTATCTGCGGGTCATTAATCAGTGCGCGGGCAATCGCCAAACGTTGCTGTTCTCCTCCGGACAATTCGCTAGGTCTATGACTACCCCTATCGACCAAACCTACCAAATTAAGATATTCCTGGCCTTTTTCAAAAAACAGTTTTGTCTTTTGTCTACTTGCCCCAACACACGCAGGTAAAATAAGATTCTCTAATGCGCTAAATTCCGGTAGCAAATGATAGAACTGAAAAACAAAACCTATGCTGCGATTTCTTAAGCGCGAGCGAACCTCATCAGAAATCTTATAAAGATCAGTACCGTCAAAATTGACAGAACCCTTAGTGGGCCTATCAAGTCCTCCTAAAAGATGCAATAATGTTGATTTTCCTGCACCTGAAGGACCTACAATAGACAGCAATTCTCCTTCTTTTATATCTAAGCTAACTCCTTTCAACACAGTTAGCTCTCTTGCCTTACTATTATATATCTTATAGAGGTTTTTTGCCTCTAAAATCGTATTTTTTTTATTATTCATATCTTAACGCTTCTACCGGGTCTAGCGAAGCTGCTTTGTTTGCCGGATATAGAGTTGCTAGAAAACTTATAACAATTGCAGCACCAGCAATTAACCCAATGTCTTGCCAGACCAAATCAACAGGTAAATATTTTATATAATAAATATCCTGTGGAAGTGTAATAAATTGATATTTCTTAAGCAATAAGCTTAAAGCTACCCCTAAAGACAAACCCAGAGCTGTTCCGGAAATACCAATTAAAAGTCCCTGCAAAGTAAAGATTCTACGAATACTATTTTTTGTTGCACCCATAGATTTAAGAATACCTATATCTTTTATCTTCTGAGTAACAATTACAATTAAAGTACTTACAATATTGAATGATGCAACTAGAACAATTAAAGTTAAGATAATGAACATCGCAATTTTCTCTAATCTAAGTGCGGCAAAGAAATTCCTGTTTATCTCAATCCAGGTTCTCACACTATAAGAATAGCCTAATTCCTTAAGAATCTCCTTTTTTACCTGTGCAGCTTTATAAATATCTTTTAAGCTAACAGCCATTCCAGTTATTGTGTCTGACATTTGAAAAACTTCCTGAGCAGTATCAATATTGGTAAAAATCAAATTCATATCATAGTCATACATTCCTGAGCCAAAAATACCTATGACTTTTAACTCTACCAAAGATTCTGTTTCCGTCGAATAAACTGTCAAACTGTCATTCACATCTAGCCACAAAGAATCAGCAAGCTCCTTACCAATTAACACTTCATTATCTTTAAGATTAAGCGAACCTCTGCTAAGAAATTTCTTAAGCTTGGTTACCCTTACCTCTTCTTCAGGATTGATGCCGCGAAGCGATAATCCTAGGATTTTGTCTTCATATCTTAAAAAAACGTGTCCGCTTATATATGGAGAAACTGCCTCAACCTGTTCTATGTTAGTTAACTTATTTTTGACTGAAGGATATTCTTTTTCTGAACGAATACCCTCAACCAAAATATGAGAATTCGTCCCTACAATTTTATCGCGTAAATCATTATCAAACCCTGTCATTACTCCGATAACAATAATCAAAGCCATTACTCCGACGGCAACACCTAAAATAGAAATCAAACTAATAATAGATATAAAGCTTTCTTTTCTTCTAGTAGTCAAATATCTTAATGTTACCCAAAGTTCCCAACGATTAATCATTCTTCTCTTCCGGTTTTAATAACGGGAAAAATATAACTTCTCTAATAGACGGTTGATTAGCAAACAGCATTACCAGCCTATCAATACCAATACCTAAACCTCCGGCCGGAGGCATACCATATTCTAGGGCAGTTACAAAATCTTCATCAATATTTTTTAACTCTTCTTCATCAATTTCTGACAGTGCCTCTTGAAGTTTTTTCTTTTGCTCCTGCGGATCATTAAGCTCAGAATAAGCGTTGGCAACCTCCATTCCACCCATAAATAATTCAAAGCGCTCGGCAATTAGAGGGTTATTCTCCTTGGTCTTTGCCAGAGGACTCAGAAAACTAAAATAATCCGTGAAAAATATTGGCCTTGAAACTGCATCATCCTGCAGGAGGTCCTCAATGATTTTCATAATCTGTGAACGAGAAAGCTTTTGCTTCTCGACTAAATTAGGTTTCTTCTTTTTTATCTTACCCAACATAATCTCTGCGGTATCGTCAGGATTAATATCAAACTCTTTTTTAACTACATCAGCAAAAGAACATCTCTGCCAAGGCGCAGCTAAATCTATTTCCTTATCCTGATATTTAATTATTGAGCTGCCCAAGAGATCTTTAGCCAATTGACTAATAAGCTCCTCGGTTAATTTCATCATGTCTTCATAGTCAGTGTAAGCAGTATAAACCTCAAGCATAGTAAATTCAGGATTATGTCTAGTTGAGATACCTTCGTTTCTGAAACTGCGGTTTATCTCATAAACTTTGTCAAATCCACCGACTAAAAGTCTTTTTAAATACAACTCAGGAGCAATCCTTAAAAAAACATCCATATCAGTTGCATTATGAAAACTCTTAAACGGCCTACCGGCTGCTCCTCCGGGAATATTCTGCAACATCGGTGTCTCAACCTCAAGGTATTCTCTACTATCAAAATATTTTCTTATAGCAGATATAATTTTTGAACGTAGCTTGAATATTTCTTTAACTTCTTTACTGGCGATAAGGTCTAAATATCTTTTTCTGTATCTAATCTCAACAGCCTTCAAACCATGCCACTTCTCAGGTAATGGCCTTAAAGCTTTGCTTAATAAAGTAATTTTTTTAACACCAACAGTTGCCTCTTCAGTCCTTGTTTTAAACAGCTCTCCCGCTACTCCAATAAAATCTCCTATATCTAACTGCTTGAATATCTCCAGAGATTTTTCATCAATTTCTTTTTCTTTAATATAAAGCTGAATTTTAGCACTTGTATCTTCTAAATCTAAAAAAGACACTTTACCATGTGCTCGTTTTGCCATTATTCTACCAGCTAAAGAAACGCTACGGCCTTCCTGAAAATCAGCTAAAACATCAGATATATCAGATGTTTTTTCAAACCGCTTTCCATAAGGATTTACACCGCTTTTTTTAAGCTGCTCAATTTTGTTAACTCTTTGATTTACAATCTCTTCCATATCTTTCTCCTGTTAATTTTGTATTTACTAATTATAATGCAGAAACACTATACTGTCAATCAAGATTAAAGGTCAAAATAATGATTGATGAACTACAAAATGCGGATTTCGGGAGTGACTTTACTATACAGCAATAATACAAATATTGTTTTTATCTGCCATCAAAAGGCATTTATCTTGGTCTAACAATAGTGTCTTTTCTGCTTCAATTGCAAGACAACTTACCTTGGCTCTTATTAAGCTTTTCATTGTATTAACGCCAACTACAGGAATATCAAAACGCATATCTTGCTGAGGTTTACTCATCTTGACTACAGTAATATCTCCGTTTCCCAGCTTTCCGGAACGCAGTATTGCCTGATCTGTGCCCTCTAAAGCTTCAATAGCTAAAATAGCTTTTTGTTTTATGCACACTGTCTGACCAATATCCAGATACCCCATTTTTTTGGCAATATCTTTACCGAAAACAATATCTTCCCACTCTGAATCAGTTGGAGACCTTTTTGTCAAAGCACCTTTAGAAGGCATGTAATCTTTTAAATAAATAGTGGAATCAATTAGCTCAATTCCAAAACCTTTTAGCTTATCTGCTATTGCTCCAAATATTGTATCCGCTTTTTTATCCTTGATATCTTCAAGTAAACCTTTTAAATCTTCATCTACAGCAATTTTTTTGCTAAATAGATTTTTTGGATTAACCTGCCCGGCCATAACAACCTTAGATATTTTACCAATCTTAAGCATACCTAAAAGTTTTTTCAGCTCTCCGGGCCCAACCCAGAATAACCTATCTACATATTTCCTTAATTCCTTAGATGTATCACCCTTAATGCCAACAGCAAATATCTTAATATTTGCCTTGCGCTTAGCAGCCTGAGCAAAAACAATAGGAAATCTTCCGTTTCCTGCAATTAAACCTAAAACATCTGAGCTTAAATTTATCTTCGACATATGCCTCGTCGGGAGGATTTAACGAACTCTGTAAGATATGAAATCTCTTCACCTTTTGGGATTTCTTTTTCTACTTTCTCCAACGCATGAGAAATAGACAATCCAGAATTAAACAAAATCTTGAATGTTTCTTTTAAATTGTGGATGGTTTCTCGTGGAACCTTTGCTCTTTTTAAACCAACCAAGTTTAAACCATAAACTTTTGTAGGATGTCCATCACAAGTAGAAAAAGGAGGTATATCTTGAACCACTTTAGAACATCCTCCGATAATAGAAAGTTTTCCCACTCTACAAAACTGATGCACAGCTACAATCCCACCGATTACTGAATAATCTTCTATGGTAACATATCCGGCCAATGTTCCCACATTAGCAATAATACAATTGTTTCCAATAATACAATCATGGGCAACATGAGAATACGCCATTAACAGATTATTATTACCAATAACTGTTTTTCCGCCTTCTTCAGTTCCAGGATTAACAGTTACATATTCTCTGAAAATACTACCATCCCCAATTTCAATAAAGCTCTTTTCACCCTTGTATTTCAAATCCTGAGGAGGACTGCCGATAACCGCTCCCGTAAACAAGCGGCAATTCTTGCCTATAGAAGTATAGCCCTCAACAGCACAGCCTTGACCAATTTCTGTACCCGAGCCAATAGTAACATTCTCTCCGATAACGGAAAAAGGCCCTACTTTTACACCTTCTGCCAACTTTGCTTTAGGATGAATTATTGATGTATTGTGGATTTCCATTATTTTAACATTTTATCAGATACGCAACAGGTGTCAATAATTTTGAAGCTACATAATAGAGAGCATCTTATCTATCGCCTGCTTTGCTCTCATTCGAATATCGTCAGGAACTTTCACTTCTTCTTCAAACTCTTCCAGAGACCATAATACCTTCTCTACCGTAGTCATTTTCATGTTAGGACAAGTTGCCAACTCAGTAGCAGGAAAAAATTTTTTATCCGGATTGTCTTTCTGTAATCTATAAATAAGTCCTGTTTCTGTACCAATAATAAACTCACTATCAACAGCCGTCTTAACATGTTTGCACATCTTTCCGGTAGAAAGAGCTTCATCGGCTAAATCAATAACCTCAGGAGTACATTCAGGATGCACAATGACTTTTGCCTTTGGGTGAGACCTTACCTGCTTTACTATATCTTCAGGTAAAATCTTCACATGTGTTGGACAATGACCATCCCAAGAAATAAGTCTTCTGCCTGTTCTTTTTGAAACAAAATCTGCCAGATATTTATCCGGTATAAAAATAATTTCTTCTGAATCCTTAAGATAATTAACTACTTCAACAGCGTTTGTTGACGTACAACAAATATCTAATTCTGCTTTTACCTCCGCAGATGTATTAACATAACCAACCACAGCTGCATTAGGATGACGACTCTTAAGCTCGCGCAGATCCTCGGCAGTAATCATATTTGCCATAGGACAACCAGCTTTTATCTCGGGCATCAAAATTGTTTTGTCAGGACAAAGTATAGAAGCAGTCTCTGCCATAAAATGCACACCACAGAAAACAACTACTTTTGCATCTGAAGAAGCCGCTATCCTGCTTAATTCCAGAGAATCCCCCGAATAATCAGCAATATCCTGAACTTCAGGAAGCTGATAGTTGTGTGCCAAAATAATGGCATTTTTCTGTTTTTTTAGTTCTTGAATTTTCTCAATTAGCTTATCCATATTACTGTCTATTTTACTGAAGTTTTAAGCGCTGTCAAAAGCTATTTAAAATTTATATGGGGATAAAATTTATGAAAAACGCACAGAGATATTATTCCTGGGTTTCCGACTGAGGCTCTTGCTTAGACTTTTTTGCTGTTTCTTGATAAACATATTCAATAAACCTGGTCTCATCGGACTGCTTTATAGTAAAAAGCTTAACCCCCGTTTCATATCCCTGCTTTCCATCGGGCAAGCTTACTGGGATAGACCACATAACTTCACCCCTTAAATGTAAAACTTCAGGCTGATCAGGAACAACAATCTCCAACTTAAGCATGTTTCCCGGATCAAGAGCCTTATCTGTAAGAAAACAAACTCCTTCAACGCTTAAATTCTTTGTTATTGCAGAAACATTCTCTGAAGGAGTCTGCCCCTGATACTTTTGCTGAGCTTGAAACTTTACTTCAGTCTTTACATTAAAACGAACATATCTTCTTTTTTCACTTGATGGTTTCTGTTCCATAAAACAACCTCCAAATATCAAAAAATCAGTAAAAAACCTTTTTCTTTAATCTATCCCAATCTTCTAATAACTTAACACAACTTTCTCGATCTACTGCCGACTTAATTCTTACCTTGCTTTTTCCTAAAATCTTCATTTTTGAGTTACTGATACTTAACTCATTAAACCCGCGCAGCTTAACATCAGCTATGGATGTACCATAGTAAATTTTGTCTATGCGAGCCCAGTGAATTGCACTAAAACACATTGGACAGGGCTCAGTAGTAGAATATAACGCACAACCAGAAAGGTCAAATGTTTTTAGTTTTTTTGAAGCAGCTCTAATAGCACTAATTTCTGCATGAGAAGTCGCATCATTTTTTAATACCGTGTTACGGTTAATAGCTAGAATCTTGCCTTTTTTTACAATACATGCTCCAAAAGGTCCACCGTGAAGTTTTTTGAAATTCTTTCTCGCCTCTTTGTTAGCAAGGGCCATATATTTAGAGTGATTTATTTTACTCATTTCTAAAAATTAAAATTAAATTATTTAAAATCACTGAATCGCTGCCATGTTTATTACAATTACTGCAAACATAATCGCAGCGATTAAAACCTTTGCAATAATAGATCCTACTCTACCCAAAACTCCTCCGGTACCAGCCTTAAATGATTTCATTAAATCCTTATGAACAACTAATTCTACGACAAGAGCACCAAGGAATATCCCCAAAAAAGTACCAAATATTAAACCTATGCCTAAAAATCCGGCACCGACAATCGCTCCGACAATCCCACCAATTAAAGCACCAAAAGCTGCTTTGTTAGATGCGCCTAACTTCTTAGCTCCCAAAATAACAAAAACATATTCGGCAGCTTCTCCGAATAAATAAAGGATCAATAAAATAATTAAATCTCTAACAGAAAGAACTAAAAAACCTGTTAGGGCAGAATATAAAAGAGCACCAATTAAAATAATAAAAGTTCCAAATGTAGTAAAGAATATCGCAGCAAAGCCTGCTAAGCTGCATACTATTAATATTGTTAATGCTAATATTTCCATTTTTTGCCTTTTTTCTACTTATAACCTAGAAATATCTAGTCTAATTATCAAATGCTATATTAACTCTTTATCAGTATTTTAGCAAGAGCAAAGATGACCACGTTGACAAAAAAAGAAACGTGCTATTAAGCACGTTTCTTAAAACGCCAAGCTTACTGTAATCATCCTTAAAAGCCAATACCGTGGCTTTCTTCTAGCTCTTCTGCTGATCTATCAAAGAATTTTCTTCTTCGGCCTTCTTTATGCTGAAAACGCTTCTGCTTATGTTCCTGCTTTAAAGTTTTTAGCTGCTCAAATTGTTCAGGAGTTAAGAATTCCTTCATCTTCAAAACGTGAGAAATCCTTAAATCTACATTTTGCGCCATTAAAGATTTTACTTCTGCTGCAATACTGTTTATCGCGGTAACATCTGATTCAGCAGTGCTTAAAGCTTCGTGCAATTCAACATTCTTTTCTTTTGTGGCTTTATGTATTCTCTGTTTTTTTGCTTTAAACTCACTGCCTATCCGCTTTAGCTCCTCTTGCTGCTCTGCAGTAAGACCAAGTTTACCTGTAAGCTTACCCATCATATCAGCTTTATGTGCCTGGTATCCCTTGCCTCCTACATCAGGCATCTGGGCATAAGCCGCTGGTAAAACTAAAAGTACTGCTAAAATTACAATTGCGATTATTTTACTTTTCTTTCTCATTTCAATCGCCTCCTTTCACTAACTTAGACAAAACTACAATCAAAAAAGTTTCATTAAAGAAAATATTCCTCTATCGCCGTTCCAAAACCTGAATCAGCAAGACCATTAAAATCTTCTAAACTATCTCCGGCTAAATAAGATAAAAAATCAGCCTGTTCATAAAGATAGTCTCCAATTAAATCATTCTTATCAGGCAATAGCTTAATAAAAGTTACACTAATAAGCATAACAGCGACAACAGTAGCAACCGCAAATACCGACTTAGGCACAACAGTTAAATTCCGCAACTTATCTAAAACATCCTGAAGCCAAGTTTTAGATAACTGTTCTTCTTCAATGGTATCTTTAATTTCCTGCCAGATATTTTCAGGAACAGCTACCTGATCAACCTCTTCAAAAGGCTCCTTAGCATAACGCCTAAGAGAACTCTCTAACTGACTACATTGTTTACATCTATCAAGATGTTCTTTAAGCTGAATATACAACTCCTCGCTTGTTTCTCCGTCGATATAATTAGTAAGCAGCAAATCTTTCACTTTTTTACATTTCATTATTTTCACCTCTTTCTTGACCATAATGCAATAAAGCCGCTCGTGCTCTTCTAAGCCGCGTACGGACTGTATTTATGTTAATTTTTAATATCTGAGAAATTTCTTTATAATTTTTTCCTTCGATTTCACGCAAAACTATACATACACGTTGCTGGGGATTAAGCATTTCTAATAAATTTTCTATTTTACTTCTCCTGCTTTCTTTCTCGATATTACCATCTACCTCTGAAGGAATACCATGAACCTTAATAATGCTTTCATAATCTGTCTTTCTTCTTAACTCCTTAGATACTTTTTTATATAAGTTTATAGCTGTATTTACTGTAATTCTATATACCCAGGTTTTAAAAGACGATTCGAAACGGAATATTTTAAGATTCTTATATATCTTAAGAAACACGTCCTGAGTAACCTCCTGAGCATCTTCTTCGTTGCTAGTTACCCGCAAAGCAACATTATAAACAAAACCAGAAGTTACCTTATATACATGCTCAAAGGCTTCCAAATTGCCCTCAGATGCCTGCAATATAATTTCTCTTGGAATATCTTCCATATCTTCTTCTACCTTATTAGACAAACAAAATTATGATAAAGTTTCAATTATTTATTATATCATGCTTGGGGAAATGCAACAATTTTGTTGGAAGCTAAAACCTTACAATAATTTATAAGCATATTAATTGACTGTTTAGTTAATTATCAGTATAATTAAATATAAATAGGATGATTTTATAAATAAATATGAAAATCAAAAATATAGCAATATCAATATTATTTCTTGGAATACTTCTTTTAACCGAAGCCGCTTTCGCCTTTCAATTTGAAGACTATCGATGGGGAAGATCTATTGCAGAGATACGATCACTAGTAATCAAAAAAGGCAAGGTGCCTTTACGTATAAAAGAAGATAGAATCATCAAATATTTCGATAATATTTTAGGCGAAGAATGCACTGTTACGCTAGAATTCACCCCTTCCAGTAAAGTTCTTGCTTCAATAAGAATCTTTTTCCAAGATAAGAGTATTGGAGAAGACATTAAGAATCTTCTTGCAGAGAAACACGGAGATTTTGACCAACCTAATATCTTCTTCAAAGAATATTATTGGAGAGGTAATTCAGACTATGACTCTATAATACTAAATTACGATTATGCCGGAACAACGTTGCTTTACTTCGGAGGAGTTTTTCAAGAAAAATACGAATTAGAATTTCAGAGATTGGGAGAAAAAGAGAAGCAACGTTTCTAATACGTTAGCAAAAAATCAATAAATATGTTAATAAAAAGGCCCGAGATTTTCATCTCGGGCCTTTCTTGGTTCATCGGTGTTCGTTATATTTTCTTAACGTTCGTTGCCTGTTCGCCTTTAGGACCTTGTGTGATATCGAACTCAACCTCTGCACCTTCGTCTAAGGTTTTATAACCATCTCCTGTTATAGCAGTATGATGTACGAATACATCATTGCCTTCTTCAGGTGTGATAAAACCATAGCCTTTTTGGTTGTTAAACCACTTTACTTTTCCTTTTGCCATTACTTACTACCCTCCTTCCCTCTGCTTTTATTTCATAGCAAATAACGGCCAGCCCCAACTGACTACAAGGCAATTGGAACATTCCTGACTACGTTTGGTGAATCAGGGTAGAACAATAAAAACCGTCAAGGCTGATTCTTTATGCTGCCTGACGGCTTTTAAAGACATCTACTCCCCTATTTACTACTACATTTACTACTACATCTACGTTAAAGCATACCTGAAAAATGCCATTTTGTCAACATAATTATGCAAACGGACAAATTTACCTATTTTCCGATAATTTCTGAAAATTTACTGTTTTTTAAGGAAGATTTTGATGAGCTTTCGTAAATAAGTCCTTCACAGAAGTCCGAAGAAGAACTATGAAATCAAATACCCCTAATACTGTACCAAAAGGGAAAAATAAACAGCTTAAACCTGAAGCAAATAAGCAAAATACATAATGGCTTCTCCTGGCAATGAAACGACCGGCTAAGATAATACATATAGAAGCGCTCCAACCTAACAAAACCATGACGCCTCCAATTACAGCAAACATCCAACCAACAAATGGTGGAGATACATTACCAGATTTATCTGTCATCGTCTCAGGAGAAACAATCATGCTAATGCCTATAACTAAATGCATTATAGGAAAACAAGAGAAGAATATTCCCATCACCCCTACAACATAGTGAAAAGTACTTAAAAGCTTTAAGTGCTCTTGATCCTTGTTAGCTTCTTCAGGCATAACATCCTTCTTGTTAAAATTATTTTTGATTATTCTGTTAAGTTAAAATAAAAAACAGCATTGCCATAAGGAGTACGGACAGTAACAGGACCAGAGATTGCATCATCCGGAACAATGCACTTAATTAACCTATCAGACCAATATGTAATTTCGGCAAAGCCGTAATTTTCACTACCTGGCGCAGGATAGAACTGAATTTCACCCACAGCATTAGTAAATCTATTTCCAAATATTCTGATTTCAGTTCCCCTGGGTGCTGAATCAGGAATCACCCTTGAAATTACTGGTGGTCGAATTATATGAAGTACGGATTCGTTACTATCTCCTTGGGAAGTTTGAACTTTAACCATACCATAAGTTTTTCCATCAGATGCACTACTTGGCACATACACATGAATTAAAGTATCCGACCAAGAAATAACCGGGATAGTCACACCTTCAAATAACACCACTGAATCACCTTGTGCTTCCCCGAAATTCATTCCAGATATTGTAAAATCGCCATACTCAAGAATTGTCTCTGGATTAAGTCCGATAATATAGGGAACAGTGATAGGCTGCAGCAAATAATCCTTGATTAATTCTGTTAAAGAAAAATTTACAGAGTGATAATTCAAAGTTGCATATTTACTAAATTTTTCCAAGAGCTGTTCAAAAGAATCTCCTGGGCTTCCATCTCCTTGAATTTCTCTTAATTTTGGTAATTCGTCATTATAGCCTGAATGATTAAGCAATCCCCACTCGGAAGGAGAATTAACAAATTTATATGTCCAGGGAGACCAACTCCAGTGCTGTTGATTGAAAGTCTCTAAATAATATTCCCAGATACCCCTTTGGCTAAATCCATGAAACTCCCCGACTAATACAGGCACATCGTATAAGTCCTGATAAATTTCTGCTTCAGCAACTTTTTGATCAATAAAATCTATATGCGCTGTAACATCTTCATCATGTCCCCAAAGATAATAATGGAACTGATACATTACATTTTCCCAACTTTGTTCACTAGGATTAGGTAATGTATCCCAGTCCCAAATTCCTTCCATAACAATTATATGATTATTATCTATTGCCCGAATAGCATCATAAATCCTATCGTAAAGATCCCAGAGAATCTCAGGAGTTTGCGCTCCGGTTGGTTCATTCAATAAATCATATCCACAAACTGCAGTATTATCCTGATAATGCTGGGCAATAGCTTCCCAGATTTCTATCGTTCGGTTTCTAAACTCTTCTCCTTCTGGACTATCCTCAAACAATCTATTAAGTCCAAGCTGTCCTGTATGCGCCTCAGGACTTTGACCACCCGGTGCACCATGCAAATCTAGCATAATATAAATTCCTCTATCTTCACACTCTTTAACAATTCTATCGATTGCACTAAAATCTACTTGTCCGCTTTCATCTGCTATCCAATTACCTTCATCATCCTGCAACAATCTGAAAAATATTGGTAAACGGACAAAATTAACCCGCATATTTTTTAGCTTATCAAAATCAATTGCTTTAGCATACTCTTGCTGATAAACAGTAAGCAGCTCATCACTTCCTTCTTGACCAAAACGAGTAGTAAGAATGTCGCGAATGGTAAAATCATCTTCGATATTAGGATCATCACCTGCGCCAATACCAGTCATCCATTTTTCTATTAAGAATAATCCTCCTAAATTTACTCCTTGTAATATTACTTCACTACCTGTGCCATCTTCGTCTTTTAATATTGTACCAACAGTTTTCAAAAATCCTTCTCCAGGAACATAGGTCTGAGGCATGCTCCAAGAAGTAACATCAGTTACTGTACCTTTTTTGATATGTGTTATTCTTTTGCTTCTTTCACCTTCGGGAATGGCTTCTTGAAAATGTAGATCATTTAAAATTACCTTTTTATATTCTACATTTAATCCTCTTACTCTATACCAATGTCCTTCTGTAGCATTTAAAGGATTATTGGGGTACCGTCCTTTATAAATTCTACGCCAAGGCCCTTCTTTATTTAGAGCAGATTCTACCTCATACCAATCTCCCTGAGGAATTGCGTTCCATTCAAGGAAACCATCTTTCAATCTTTCAACATCCATTACAATAGGCGTTGGAACATAAAATGCTACATCGCTCCAACTTGAAATATAGGGAACATTATTTCCAGAAGTATTTCTTTCTTCCCAGCGAACTCTATACCATAGTTTTGTAATCCTTGTTACATTGAATCTATTTCTTACACCGTCATATACTTGTAACCATGGTCCATTAGAACTAATTCTACTTTCTTCTAAGATGTATTTACCTGCTCCCTCAACTCGATCCCATGAAACTATACCCTGAGAAAGACTTTCTTCATCTATTTTAATAATTTCTCCACTGGCACGGATATCGTCGAAATAATAAGTACCAGGCCAATACTGCTGAAGCTGAATTTTGTTAAGGTCATTTAAATTTAATGTAAGAGCCAAATCGCTAAAAGGTACTTCTAAACGCGTCCAATTATTATAAGTTGCGGCTTTTTTTGTCCAGGCTACAACTTTTGTTTCATCAGTATGATGATCCCCGTGATCATAGAACTGAACGGCTAAATTATTATCCATACCGTTTTGCGGTAAACCATAAACACTAACTAGAAGCCTATCATTTTTTTCAGGATGCAGATCCACATGCCAGAAAGATTGCTCCCAGTCTTCTTCACCTTCAATTAACTTCTGTTCTTGCGATTGTAACCCAGTTCCACTCCAATTATGTTCAGTAACCAATTTCCAAGAATGGCTACCTTCATATACTGGCTCCCCTTCACCGGAAAACCCTACAGTATCATCATCATTCCACTTCCATCCATATTCACTTGCTGGTGGATTATTTCTAAGCGCAGGTTCAAAAGCCTGATATATTCTATCTTGTCTAACTGCTGCGATATTATCATAATAATATTTTCCAGGCCAGTAAGTAGTAAATTGCAAATGATTAATATGTTCAAGATCAAAATCCGGTGGGAGCTGGCTGAACAATACAGTTAATTTACTCCATTGATGACTGAAAGTTCCGTTAGTAGTCCAAACCTCAAAACCTTCTGAAGCATATAAATCATTATCAAAAAACTTTACTCCTACGTTATTATGGCCACCCCAATGAGGCAATTGGTAAGTCCAAAAATCAAGTCTATCATTTTTTTCTAAATCAACATCAAAATCCCACGTCTGCACCTGAGACGCAATACCCGTAGAAGGCCAATAATATAAAGGAGACATTGTTTCAACCAGCCATGAGCGTAATCCTGAAAATACATGTATAGGAACGGCTGGAGGAGAAAAATTCACATAGAAGTAATATGGTGCTATGCTCCATCCGTAAGTAGTTGAACCATTATCCGGTTCAAAATCTTGAAACATTATTCCAGCATAACAAGGTAAAACCAAAACCAACAAGAATACTAAAGAAATAAAATACGCTTTAAATTTTATTTTTACCATAAAATGACCAACCTATTTCAAAACCAAAAAAAATGAAAGGGTACCCATGACCCCTTCATGCATTAATAGTATAGCACAATCCTACTCATTGTCAAATTTATCTTTAGATATAACTAATTGAAGGATATATAGTTATGTATTATTTGTTAAAATAAGGCTATTAAATCTTAACGTTTACCTATTATTCTTGAGGTTCCCCTGATCTTGTTTTGAAAATCTCTAAAGTATTTACTACTTTACCTGCTGGATCTGGTTCATCGTAATCATATGTTGGCTGTGAAACAACTTTTACCTTATCCCACCTGGACACCTCTCCATCTAAAAAGAGAATCTCATAATAAGATCTAGGCACAGCATTATATCTACCAACAAATTTTTCTTCTATAGGATATCTCCAAGCTTCGTATTCTTTATCATTAATCTCAACTGTCTGCGTTTCTGCAGGTGACCCTATTTTATCCCTAACCTCATCCATGCTCATCCTGGTAGTAATTTCTTCTAGGAGCGGCGTGTTGTAATTTTGGCGTACGTATATACACCCACTTAGACTTAATACCAAAAATAAAATCAATATCTTTTTCATGCTCACCTCACTTTTCATTTGTTATAAATTAAAATGTTTTAAATTATTGCTTAAGAAAGATTTTCTTTTTCTATTTCGTCCTGTTGTATTTTCAAAAGATAGTTATCGGCTTCTTCAACATTTGCAAATATATTAAGACTTGGAAGTACCGCGGCAATCTCAAAAACTTTTTTTATCTGCGGCTGAAGATTTATCATTATAAAAGTACCCTTATTGTTCTCTAGTGTTTTCTTCGTCTTTAATACTACAGTCAATCCCATACTGCTTATATATGTTAAATCAGACATATCAAAAATAACTACCTTTGGAGATGAATATAAAACAGTATTTACTTTTGTCTCTAGCTCTGTATATGTTTCTGAATCAAGCGAACCAGAAAGAATAAAAGTAAAAATACCACCAGCCTTTTCATTTGCTGAAACAGTAAATGCCATTTTGGGCCTCCTTTTTATATCCACCTAAGCAAAATTATTCTATGCTTTTTAAACTAATCTTTCAATAAGATATTATATCCGGCTATTTAAAAAAGCCTTACTATGGATATTTTCTGAGGATGTTTACAGATGTGATTCTTCTTATGTTCCAACTGATCAGGATAATTATCTACTCTTTTGAAACCAACGCGCTTAAGGTATTCTGAAATATGAGTAACTCCGTAAATTTGTTTTTTCGAATCAATTCTTTTTGCCTCATCAATAAGAAACCTTAGCATCTTCTCTGCAAGGCCTTTTTTTCTATAATAATAATCGACCCCTAAAGAAGCTAATTCAAAAAATTCTCCGTAATCCAAGATGCGGGCAAATGCTACGGTTTTTTTATTCTTCTTTAGAACAAAAAACTGCTTCCAGTCAGCATTTGTGCCGTCTAAAACATATTTTTCTAATTTCTCTTTTATATAAGGCCAATCTTCTTCTTGAGCCTTGCAAATTTCTATTTTAATATCAGACATTTTTTTTCAAGAACTATTTTTGTACCTGCTTATTTCTTCTTGCTTACAAAAAAAGCACCCCAACCTTTCCAGCCCTTGCCACAATAATATTCATCAGGATGACTAGGAAGTCTAAAATCTATATCGTAGCGTCTGCGATATTCTGCTCTACAGTTGATTTTCATTCTCTTAACAGCCTGTTGAGCCTGTTTATAGGATTTGTAAAAATTTGGTCTCTTCTTACCTAATAAATAATACCAATCTACCCATCCTTTTTTTCTATAAGTTTGGTCAGGATGATACGGCAGGGCTTTATCTTTTCTGCATTTTTTCTTATATTCAGTTAAGGTTTTGATTTTAAGTCTCTTCACTGCTTTTCTTGCTTCTTTTAAGGTTGAATAGAGTCCAAATTTATCTTTCATCTAAACTTCCTCCCTTTTTTGAAAAGTTACGAATTAATCCATAGCCTGTAATGCTTCTTGGATCAAAGGTACTATTGCTTGAGCTTCTTCTTTTACCAATCTTCCTAACTTAGCAAACCTAAAAGCATCTTCTGCATCTTTACGTTCTCTGCTAATCTGCAGTTTTTTGATTCCTTTGTTATAAGAAAATACGCTTACGGTTAATCTTTGTTCTTCAGTCTCCCAAGACTTTGAAAACAGCGACTCATCCATGCTTGCATCATACGGCATGATTTTCCTCCTTTTTTAAAAACTGGCCATATCTCCAATATTTATACCTGCACTACCTACAGAACCTGCGTTCACTTCTAAAACATAAAGCGCTTCTTTACCGGGAGCATAATTCCCACAAGCCTGTCTTTCACAGGGCTGAGCATTCTTCTTGATAAAAACCACTTGTTTATCTTTATTCATCCAGATTATATCTAAAGGGATGTATGTGTTCTTCATCCAAAAAGCATACCTTTGTTCTTCTTCAAATATAAAAAGCATGCCCTTATCTTTTTCAAGCGATTCTCGAAACATAAGCCCTTCAGAACGCTCTTGAGCAGTTGTAGCCAACTCTACTCTAAAACAACCATCTTTGAAACAGATTCTATTAGGTTCTGTTAAATTACAACCTAATAAAGAAATAACTAGAACTACTGTTAAAAGGAAGATATTTTTAATATTCAACTCCGCAATCTTCTGATATAAGATTGCCTCCTGTTTCCATAATAAAAACGGTCTTACCTGTTACCCCGCACTCTTTAGGACGAGCTACCATGCTATATCCATTGCCGTTTAAGATTAAAGAATAATCATATCCGGAAATAATCTGATTGTTATAATATTTATTAATATATGGAGGCTGGGCATTTACCATATCATATTCGCTATAAGGATATTCTCCATTTGCAGCTGCATATGTCTCAGCAGCAGTAGATATTGCCCTAAGTGTTGATTCTGCCAGTGCCTCATTAGCAGAACTTCTTGCCTGCATAAGATTCGGAACAGCAACAGCAGCAAAAAGTCCTAGCATAGCTATTGCAATAATAACGCCTATAGAACCTAAAACAATCCCGGCTATAGCTAAACCATTGCCTCCTAAAGCTTCTTTATCTTTGTTGATCTTTGACAGAGAAATAATTCCTAGAATTATTGCCGTCAAGCTAAATAAAACACCTAAAAACGGAATAAGAAAAAGACAACCACAAATCAAACTAGCAATAGCAATCCCTAAAGTTTGCTTCTTCTGCATTTCAGTCATCTTAACCTCCCTTTTTCATGAACCGATATAAGCACTATATTAATACAAATGCAACCAGCCTGCAAGAACTATATATTTTATGAAGATAGAGGCAGGAAATAAAAAAATAAGGCCAGGAAACTATAAAAACTATATCCTGGCCTTATTTTTCTTCGCTTAGTCGCGTTTGAATAGACGTAAAATCCAGTGTTTAATAACCAGAACTACGACTACAATAATTATACCCCAGAAGCCAATAACAACAACTACCGGAATAGCCGCAGCTAAAAACTTAACCGCATTGATTGTTGCAGATATTGCTGTTTCTTTAACAATCTTCTTGCTTTCCTTTAAAGCCTTAGTAGAAACCTTGGGCTCATGGAAATTAAGAGTTACTGTAGTAAAAGCTACTTGATTATTAAGGTATTCGATTCTATTCTTAAGCTGCTCAATTTCACGAGCAACAGGCGTTAATTGTGATTCTAGACGAATTGCTTCAGGAATAGAAACTTTTCTTCTATTTAATGCCTCAAGCATCTTGTCATAAACTACCAGCTTTGCATCTAGCTGTGCTTTAAGATTCGCATATTCTTGACTAGCATCTCGGCTATTTGTATTCATACCTTCAATTTTACCGAGTGCGCTCAGTTTATCTAAAGCAGCATCAAATACTGCTCTAGGTATGCGCATAGTAATTGTTCCGGTTTCTCTTCCTTCTTTATCTTTATAAAAGTTAGAGTTAGATATGTAGCCGCCTAACTCCTGGCAAATCTTAGAAGCTTTACTATGAGTATCTTTTCCGCTTTCTACCTCTAGATTTATATAGCCGGTACGGATAATCATGTCTTCTTCACCGGTTGCAGGCAATACAGGCTGGATTACAATTACAGAACCTTGCGGCAGTGGTTTTTCTGCTGGAACTATACGGGATGAAGTTATCGCAGAAATATCTGAAGGCTCATACGCATATTCAGTACGTTCTGAAAAAGAAACATGCTCAACTTCTTCAACATCATCTAACACATATTTATTCAGCTTATGTCTTAAATTTCCTTCATCCGGTCCATTATATATTCTTCCACCACCAACACCACCAAAAGATACTGCTAGATCTCGAGAAGTTGGTGCTGCTCTGCTAATGCGTTCACCGTAAAGACTATTTTGTGCATCATAAAAAGAATCTTTACCAAGAATAAACTCATCGGTTTCACGGGATATCTGAGCACCGCCTTTTAACCTTACTTTCTCATCACGATAGCGATAATCTCCACTATATCTTTCTCTACCAGCTGCCTCATTTATTCCTCCGCGCACACCTCTTTTTACAAACTTCTGCATATTGACACCCACAACCAACATCACCAAAATTCCCGCAATCACTCCTGACGGGATTAAAATTGCTAAAGGTTTCTTATCCATTTCAACTCGCCCTCCTTCAAGCTCCCGGCGAAGTATCTCATCTCTCACAGAGCTGTCAAAATCTTCATGAAGATCGGGCACCTTTACTTCCTTAAGCTTATCAGAAACCAACTTAAGCCTGGCTAATTCCTGGCTGCAGATATCACATTCACTAATGTGTTTTTCCACATTAAACTTTTCCTTTTCCGAAAGCTGGCTATCTAGATATGCACTTAATTTTTTCAAAACATGGCGCTTAAACATCATGACCTCCCGACTCCTTAATAAAAGGGAGTAATTTTTTCTTTAAATTGATTCTTGCTCTGTGAATCAATGTTTTTACTGTACCAAGAGACTTTTTTAGAATAGTTGCAATTTCATCGTAATCCAAATTCTCATACTCGCGTAAAACCAATGCTTCTTTTTGGGGTAAAGGAAGCGTTTGAATACATTCGCGTACTACTGAAGAGAGCTCGTTACTTGTAACTATCTCTTCTGGAGAAGGATCAGAATTCTCAAATTCTACCAATTCATCATTACTGTCTTTTTTTCTCGGCCAAAGAACTAAACGTCTGTTCTTTCGCCATCTGCTGACAAAAACATTATGGGCAATACTGAATAACCATGTTGAGAATTTACCGGTAGGCTGATAACGGTCTCTGTGCTCATGAAGCCTTAAAAATACCTCTTGAGCAATTTCTTGTGCCTCGGCTGCGTTAAAACTCAACCGAAACGCGAAATGATATACAGGATTTTTATACCGCCTAAGTAGCTCATCCATGGCACTTGCCTCTCCTTGCTGGTATTTCAACATTACCTCAATGTCTGTCAGATGCTGCATTTCAAACCCTGTCCTTTCCCCATTATGTTAAACGCATAAGGGGCGAAAAAGTTTCATATTATTTTCAAATTCTTTCTGATTATTTTAAACTGGATTATTCAAGAATATGGGGTTTTCTAATCAATATCTATGGGCTCAAAGAACTGCACACCCATGCGCAAACCTTCTTTTTCCAAAATAACATAGCGCACTTCAGCATCTCTATATTCAAAAGATAGTTTTTTGCTTTTACACGCTATCATGATATCTAGACCCACAGGAATAAATGTATCAGAGATAATCGAGGCTCCCTGCGTAGAAATATTAACCATTTTTGCCGTAACTCTTTTCTCTTCATTTATTATAGGAATTCCTGCCGCGTCTAACACGGGAACGCGGATATCTACTAATAAATGATCAACCTGCTTACTCTTATCCAGCATATTAACAATAAGACTTTTTATATCTACGCGGGCTTCTTTTCTAGTATCAGAAATATAACTAATTGGTTCATTGGTGCCAATTTTTTTCTCAACTCTCTTTCTAATGCTATGCTTAATATGACCTGTCATTATAGAAAAACCCACGGGGATACCCACTAAAAGACCTAAGCCAGCGCCAACAGCAACCACAACGGATATGATTGAAATCGTAGAAGGGATATCTATTGAATCGCCCCTTAAGGTAACGGTTAATTTTTCTGCTGCTGGAGCAAACACCGCATTCTTAAGATATAAAAATAGAAATAAAAGCAACCCTCCGAAAATAAGTGTACCTAAGAATATATTTGCCTGATGCTGCTGAACTTGCTCTTTGCGCTTGAGCCTCTGCAATCTTTTTAGTTTTCCTAAATACATAGCTATCCTTACTTATCTTTGCTTATAAATTTAGAATATATTAGCGATGTCCCCACTAACACCGCTCCCAAAACTACAAAAGCAGCAATCTTATAAATTGTATTAATTCCTGCCATATCTACAAATATCAATTTCAAACACGCCAAAGTTAAAATACATAAAGCGCTTATTCTAAAGATCCTATTCTTCAAATATATACCTGATAATAAAATTGCGATACCCTGAAAACCCCAGGCCAATGAAAGCCATTTTGATTTAGCTTCCCTGCCAAGCAAAAACGTAAACAACAAAGTGCCGACCGGAATAAATGAACCAAACAACCCCACTTCTGCCGAAGTCAAACGATTGTTTATTTCTTTCCTTTTGACACATGCACCAATACATAAGAAACAAACAGCTGCAAAAGAGAATATCAAGATATTGTGTTTAATACCAATATCAAAAATAAGATAATATTTATCACTTAAATAATCAACAACAAATAATCTTAATGTAATTAGAAATCCTAAAACACAGGCAATAATTCTATAAACTATTTCTCTATAATAAACCCCAAGAACAAAAACCAACATCATCTCAAGCAACCAGAAAAATCCCACACTCAATCGTGGGAACTTAATCATTATAGCCATGGCAATAAGAGAAAGGGCGATGCTTGCACTAACAACGATCAACTTTGATTTACTAAAACGGCTGTAAAGATATGCAAATGTTGTATAAATTAAACTTAAGCCTATGAGAAACCAAAATCTAACATCCCAAGAAACTTCCAGCTCAGGCATAACCCTATAAAGTTCATTTAACCCTAGGGCGATATAAAAACCGGCATTACCCAGAATTCCAGCAATAACATACCCCATTCTTTTTTTATTATCTATACCCATCAAAAACAATACCGCAGAAAAAACTACCCAGGAAATTGTCAATATGCTAAAGATCAATTGAAACTGCAATACGGCAATGCTATATTTATGCGATGTTAAAAGCGCAGAAAATATCTGAGGCACCAACCAATAGGCATAGGTCATATAGGTGCCTAAAATACCTAACAATAAAAATCTACTCCAATCCAGTTTATAAGCAAGATAAGCTATGCCCGAAGTTAACAAAGTGCAATAAATAACAGTAGAATAATCTATGCCTCCCAATCCAGCTGTAATAAATGCAAGTAGAAAAGTGATAGAAGTTACTATCCAAGAACGGTATTTTAAATTAGAGATAATCGCAGCTGTTGTAACAGTCGCCAGCAAAGCTAATTCTACGCCTGCGTTGGGCAGTATCCTTGTTGCATCGAAATAATGCATTGCATAAGTTGCTAAATAAAGGATCGCCCAAGCACCTCCCAAAATCCCCCAGGATAACCGCCTATATTTATTTTGCTTCTCTAACTTATTGCCCCATATAAAAAACCCAATAGCTGCAGCATAGCCTAATCCTATCTTGGCATAGGCATTTAAATAGGTAAACGTATAGCTAATAAAGAAAGCAACTCCTAAAACAAATATAATCACACCTATCCTATTAAGCCAATATTTACCAAAAACAAATTCGAAACTTTCTTCAGGCTTTTCCCCAGCGGCAGACTTCTGCGAAGGTTTTACGCTATCTTCTTTAGCCATCCCCTGTTTTACTTCTGCATCTTCCACAGCTGATTTATTATCAAGGCGGGAGCTGATATTTTCTTCTAAAACATTAACTTTTTTCTGCAAGGAAACAAGGCTTGATTTTATCCGCGCTATCTCATCAAGAGCACCTTTTAAAGTAATCTTTCCCGAAGAAGGACTGCTTGTTGATGAATTTGCAGGAACAGCTAAAACAATAATAAGACCTATAGGACCTAAAAAAATAGACATAATCCCATAGCCGGCGACGCTTAATTTCTTTTCACTAGCAATAATAAAAGTAGCTACTATGCTAGCAATCCAAACTAGGAAAAACATAAATAACCCCCTTAGAATTTATATTTTTTCAAAGAAAAAAAGACAGCTCTTTTTAAATAAAAACTGTCTTTTATGCGAATTCCTGTATATAAATCTCATTTTCAATAATTTGAGATTATTATATAGTCATTCTGTTGTTTTGGCAAGATTAAATTGACAGGGATGTAAAATTAGTCTACAAATATTGGCTTGACCTGACCTGAGAATATTGCGTAGATGAACAGAAAACAGAAGCCAAAAAACAAAATAGCGCCGACTATCCCAATTATAATCAGCAACTTTGAAGTTTTTTTCTCTTCTTCCGGCATGCTCACCTTCTTTTTTAAAGATTAAAAAGCAAAAAGCTACTTTAAATATGCTTTTATAATTTTTTGTTCCTCAACCGGACGATCACCAGAGCCAACAGTTATATCCTCAATTTTCTCGACAACATCATATCCAGAAACAACTTCTCCGAAAATAGTATGCTTCATATTAAGCCACGAAGTTTCTGCTGTAGTAATGAAAAACTGACTACCATTGGTACCGGGTCCGGCATTTGCCATAGCAAGCAGGCCTTTTTTATCAAATCCAATATTAGGCGATACCTCATCTTCAAAAGGTTTACCCCAGATAGACTCTCCTCCTCTACCCGTTCCTGTGGGATCTCCACCTTGAATCATAAAATTCTTAATTACCCGGTGAAAAATTATCCCATCGTAATAACCTTGTTCTACTAATTTAGAAAAATTTTCACATGTCTTAGGAGCAACTTCCGGCATAAGCTTGACTTCAATTATGCCCTGGTTTGTGTCTAGAATAATTACCATATCTTTTTTCTCCTTCTGAGGTTGCGCATTGCTTATGCTTGCAAGTAAAATAAATACCAATAAAAACAAAATTTTCTTCATAAATTCATTGTATTACATTTATCAGGATTAGGCAAGCCAAAAACTCACAGTTTCGATTAACAGAATTGTTACACCCTTGAATAAATAAAAAAAATGTGTATAATAAATAGGAGGGCGAATTTATTGATTTCAAAAAAGGAGCTGAGATGGGAATGGAATGGATTTTTGAAAATATTCAGATAATCGTAGGCGTTATGTTCGGTATCATGGCTATTATCGCCATAGCAGGATACTTCATATCAAGATAGCTAAATTGCTTTTCTTAGTTTTTTTAAAAAAACAATAGGAAAAGATTAAATCTTTTCTGACAACATACCTGCAAAAAACTTCAAAACATCAACCTGAGTAATAATACCAATAAGATATTTGCTTTTATCGACTATGGGAATACAGCCATATTTCTTAGTAGCCATCAACTCTATTATCTTACCTAAAGTATCATCAGGACTAAGAACACTTACATTTTTCGTCATTACATGTTTTAAAATAAATCTATCTAATTCTGCCTTATCATAAATAAGGTTGCCCTCTATGGTTTTTCTTGGAGAAATAATGCGGTAGAGGTCGTTGTGGGTGATAATGCCCTTAATGATCCTCTTGCTATCTAAAACAGGCAAATGACGAATTCTGTGCAATTTAAATATATCCCAAACCCTACTAAAAGGCTCATCAATACCTATAGTAAAAGGCTTAGTTACCATAATCTTCTCTAAAGGAATCTTTTTAAACTCTGTTAGTGTGATAGTATTTTCATTCATAATAGGTAGACAAACGGGCAACTCTTTATGAAAGAGTTGCCCGCATTAGTTCTTTAATCTTTACTACACTTACGTTCAATCATGCATGCTTTTCTGCCAAATCACCAACTCCTGGCAGCTTCATCTTTTCACCCTGATATGATTTAATCATAAGGATAATATACAAAATCAAAGATAAAGGCAATATTACTACCATTAGTAAATTAACAAAAGGTATAATTGAAAGAATGAACAACACTGCTGATAGAAATATTGATTGTAATGCATGAAAGCGAACAAATTTGTTTTCTTTCTCAATAATCAGAAAAACAATTGCAGCAATCAATGCTATAAAAGGTATATAGCACAAAAGAGCCGCTAGATTAGCTTTCATACCTGTTGAAGTGTTTCCTAAATCTTTATCCATGCCACCTCCTCCTTTTTTGTCTTATTATATCAGAGAATTAAAATCCTGCAAGTATTCAATAATGAATACATAATTGCAGAATTCGCTTAATTATCCTCTAGATTCAACACTCTTGGAATTGCATGTGGTACAAACAAAAAACCAAATCCGAGAATAATAAGAAATCCTGATAAAGCTATGCTACCCGTTCCCCTGATAAGCCCTATAAAAGAACCGATAAATAAGGCTACGGCAGAAAAAATACAAACAAACTTAATCAACCTAAGAATTATCCTATTAGTTTTTTTATTTTCTGTATTACTTAAAATAGCCTTTTTATTATCTTGCATCGTAGTATTTTTTCCAAAAATAACTAAAAAAGCAGCTCTTTTTTCAAGAGCTGCTTTTAATTAATCAGTATATCCTTCCATAACTTTTACCGCGAGAATGTAGTTTTCCAGGTTATAATACTAACGTCCTCTTTTTTTTCCCTTCATTCTCTTTCGTTGAGAAGGCTTGACATAATATTGTCTATCGCGGCACTCTTTTACAATGCCTTCTCTCTTACACATAACCTTAAATTTGCGCATTGCCTTTTCGAAATCTTCTTTTCTCTCTATCTTTACTTCAGCCATCGTTGCCTCCCTTCATGAAGACATTATACCGTAATTTAAGCATAAATCAAGGGAATAATTTCATCCCATAAGCCATTATAGATAAATTCACAATAAATCAATAAAAATAAAACAACCATAGTATCACATGTTTAGAAACCTACATTCTATTTGCCCTAGAACCAGGTGTATGATATTATGAAACATGTTTAAAAAAATCAAAAAAGAAATAGAAAAACAGCTTCCAGAGTTTATTGCCGAGACAAATAAACAGTATTCTTTAAATAAGACTTCTCCTTTGCTGTTTAAAAGTATAAAAGATTTTGTTCTTAGAAAAGGTAAGCTCGTTAGACCTATTCTTTTTGTAATCGGCTATTTAGGTTTTGCCAAAAAACCTGCCGCCAACCTTTATAAAAGTGCTCTCTCCATAGAACTACTTCATGATTTCTTTTTAGTTCACGACGATATAATAGACAAATCGAATACTAGACGCGGCAAGCCTTCTATGCATGCGATGTTAAACAGCTATCTTGCTTCATGCAAAAACGTTAAATTTAACGGTCAAGATTTAAGTATCGTCGCTGGAGATATTATGTACGCGATGGCAATTAATGCTTTCCTTTCGATAAAAGAAAAACACGAACGTAAAGAAGCAGCATTAAAAAAATTTATTGAAGCAACCATCTTTACTGGTGCCGGAGAATTCATAGAACTTTTAAGTGGTCTAAAAAGTATAGAAGTAACCACAAAACATGACATATATAAAATCTACGATCTAAAAACTGCTAACTATACGTTCTCAGCGCCGCTGTCTATCGGAGCAATATTATCTGGAGCAAATTCAAATCAGATAGATAAACTTTCTAAATTTGGTATATATCTAGGGAGGGCTTTCCAGATAAAAGATGATATCTTAGGAATGTTCGCAGAAGAGAAAAAAATAGGAAAATCAACACTTACAGATTTAAATGAGGCTAAAAAGACAATTCTCATCTGGTATGCATATAACTATTCAAATAGAAAAAATAAGCGACTAATAAAGGAAATTTTAAGAAAGAAAACCGTCAATAGGCTAGATTTGCTGAAGATGCGTAAGATTGTAAAAGATTCCGGATCCCTTGATTACGCAAGAAAAGAAACTTTCCGACTTATAAAAAAGGCGAAAACTATAGCAACATCTTCTTCAATGAACGCTCAGTACAAAAAATATCTTTTTTCTTTCGCGCAAAAGCTTTTAGACTAAAGTGAATAATATGAAAATCAATATTGCCAAATCAGCTGGTTTTTGTTTCGGTGTCAAAAGAGCTCTTAACATTGCTTCGAAAACTGCGCAAACATACGTGAATATAGAAATGCTAGGGGACATCGTACACAATGAAAACGTTGTAAGAGAAATTGAGAAAACAGGCATCAAAAAGATAAAAAAACTCAAAAAGGGGAAAAATAAAACTCTACTTATACGTGCTCACGGTGCGCCTTTAAATATCCTTAAAAAAGCAAAAGCTTCTGGCTACAAAATTATAGACGCCACTTGCCCCATGGTAAAAGAGATACACAAAATTGCCAGAGAGTCTGAAAAAAAAGGTTATACAATTATTGTAATTGGAGATGAAAAGCATGACGAGGTCCGCGGAATTACCGGACAACTTAACAAAAAATCTATTGTAATTGATAAACCTATCAACATACCAATTAAAAGAATTCAATCTATAAAAAAAGCTGCAGTAGTAGTACAGTCTACCCAAAATATTGAAAAAGTCCTAAAAATTGTCGGCACACTAAAGAAACATATTGAAGATTTAATGTTTTTCAATACTATCTGTAGGCCTACTAAAATAAAGCAGCAAGAAGCTAAAATCCTTCCTCTTAAAAACGAAATAATGATAATTATTGGATCAAAAACTAGTGCAAATACAAAAAGACTCTATGAAATTTCAAAAAGTCTTAATAAGAAAAGTTACTGGATACAATCAAAGCAAGAAATAAAACCTGAGTGGTTTAAAAAAATAAAATGCGTTGGGATTACATCTGGAGCATCAACTCCTGATAAAACTACAAAAGAAATCATAAAGTTTATAAAAAATATTACCTAATTATTCCTCCGCCTAAAAGTACATCTTTATTATAAAATACTGCGGATTGACCTGCGGTTACTGCTCTCTGTGGTTTTGAAAATTGGATTTTTATACTCTTACTATTAATAGGATAAATTTTACAAGTTACCGCTTTATGATTATATCTTATCTTAACCTTGGCAGAAAACTGCTTCTTGTTAATATCCATACTCAAAAAATTAAGCTTATCGACAATTAAACTGTTAGAATATAAATCTTCATCTTTACCCATAACAATAGTATTATTTCTAGGATTGATTTTAACGACATACGACCTGTGACCCAATGCTATTCCTAAGCCACCCCTTTGTCCTACAGTATAAAAACAGATTCCTTTGTGCTCACCTAAAATATTACCCTTTGTGTCAATTACCTTACCAGGTTTTATATGCTTAGTATCTTTTCCCAAGCGCTGCTTTAAGAATTTTTGATAATCTTCAGGTATAAAGCATATCTCCTGGCTAGCCGGCTTATCAGCAACCTTGACACCAATATTTCTTGCCATTAATCTGACCTGTTTTTTTGTATAGCTTCCTAAAGGCATAAGAATATGCGGTAAAGCGGTTTTCTTGATACTGTATAAAAAATAAGACTGATCTTTATACTTATCTTTACCCTTTTTAAAGACAAATTTAGATGTTTTCCTGCTATATACTATACGAGCGTAGTGTCCGGTTGCCAAAAACTGAGCATCAAAAGACCTTGCTTTTTTTAACAAAGAATCAAACTTAAGAAACTGATTGCATCTGACGCAAGGATTAGGCGTACGCCCTTTAAGATATTCGCTACAGAAATTATCAATTATTTTATCTTCAAGTTCTTTTCCAAAATTTAACACATAATGCTTAATACCGATCTTTTCTGCAACTCTTTTAGCATCCTCTATGCCCTGCAAACCACAACATGATGGCTTTTTTAAATTTGAATACGAAATATTAAAACACATGGTGATACCGATCACTTCATGCCCCTGTTTTTTAAGTAACCAAGCAGCGACTGAAGAATCTACTCCACCACTCATTGCAACAGCTACGCGTTTTTTTTCCATTACGAATTTTCCGTTATATCCCTAATTGCCCTGTATGTAATATCCAAAATCTTCTTAAGTTCTAATTTTTTAATAGATAATTGAGGCATCAAAACAATAACATTACCTAAAGGTCTTAAGATCAAACCGTGCTTGCATGTTTCTTTGCAAACATTAACTCCAATCTTTTCTTCCCAAGGATATGGTTTCTTTGTTTTCTTATCCCTTACAAGCTCAATTCCCACCATAAATCCTTTTTGCCTTACATCTCCAACATGTTTTAGCTTGGAAAATTTCTTCAGTTCTTTTTGTATTATTTTAATCTTGGATTGCATCTTTAGCAATGTATTCTCTTTTTTGAAGATTTCTAGATTAGCAATGCTTGCTGCTGCTGCTAAAGGATTACCAGTATAAGTATGTCCGTGGAAAAACGTTTTTTGCTCTTTGTAATCAGCTAAAAAAGCGTCGAATATCTTCTGGGAAGCTAGAGTTGCCGCAATGGGTAGATACCCGCCGCTTATACCTTTGGCCAAACACATTATATCCGGAGATATCCCTTCATGCTCACAGGAAAACATCTTTCCCGTCCGGCCAAAACCTGTAGCTACTTCATCAACAACAAAAAGTACATTATATTTTTTACACATGCTACTCATCTTTTTTAAAACACCTTTTGGCCAAACAATCATACCTGCAGCACCTTGAACCGTTGGCTCAACAACTAAACCTGCAATAGAATTATGATGTTTCCTTAACGTGTTACTTAAACTTTCTAAACATTCAAATTTACAACCTGGATATTTCTTATGCTTAATACAGCGATAGCAATAAGGAGCAGCTACCTTAAATGAATTAAACAACAAGGAGTGATAAATTTTATGAAATAAATCTATGCCGCCTATACTTATACTTCCAACAGTGTCTCCGTGATAAGAATTATTTAAATAAATAAATTTCTTCTTTTTCTTTTTTGAAATGTTCTGCCAATATTGATAGGCAAGCTTAATTGCAATCTCTACTGAAGTAGAACCATCATCAGAGAAAAAAACTTTCTTTAAACCTCGCGGTGATATATCGATCAATCTTTTTGCCAGCTCAATAGAAGGCACACTACCTAAACCTAATAAGGTCGTATGTGCTACCTTGTTGATTTGTTTTCTTAAAGCAGAATCAATCTCCTTCTTTCTGTGTCCGTGTACATTAACCCAAAGACTTGAAATCCCATCTAAATATCTTCGACCCTTAGTATCTATTAAATAATTTCCTTCGGCTCGATCAATCACTAAATTGTCTTGCCTTAGCCAATCTTTCATTTGTGTAAATGGATGCCAAATATACTTCTTATCCATTTTATTTAGAACTTCTGCTTTACTATTTTTCTTATTCATCAGAATTGGCTTAAGGTTTATATCAACCATATGTTTCTCGATATTTTTTTTACTAATTTTGGATAGGTATGGCAAAACCCCAAGTATTGGAACATCTGTGAACTTAGAGATCACATCAGGATTAGTTTTCTCAGCAATACCATTTTTACTCTGAGAGTTATTTAAAATAATCCCAGCAACATCTAAACCTAAATCCTGTGCCATCTTTACAGTTAACAGCGTATGATTAATTGTTCCTAGTCCCAAACGGCCCACTATCAAAACTGACAAATTCATTTCTTTAATCAAATCTGAAATAAAATAATTGTTTTTTAACGGTACCAATAATCCTCCGACTCCTTCAACAACCATGAAGTTATAAATTCTTTCTAGCTTATGATAACATTTAAGTATGCCAGAGATATTAATCGCCTTGTTTTCCCGAGTAAAAGAAATATTTGGAGAAAGAGATGCCTTTGCATAACAGGGATTGATATCTTTCAATGAATCTTTCAACCCTAAAGATTTCTTTAAAAATCTAGAGTCATCTCCACCACACTGAATTGGTTTCATAACCCCAGTATTTATACCTTCTGTTTTGAGCTTAGCAGCAATGCCTAAAGTCACTAAGGTTTTGCCTACCTCAGTATCAGTACCAGTTACAAAAATTCCTCTTTTACTTATTTTTTTGCTTCTACCCATATCACCTCGAAAGTAGCAAATATGCTGCCATTATCTCTGAAATTTCTGCAGTAAAAATCATTTGCCTGCTGCCATTTTTTTCTACCGATAAAAACATTATTCCCGGAATAGTTCGCGCCGATATCCTTTAACCAACTAACTAAATCAAATAAATCATTAAAACTGTATTTTTGTATACCGCAATTAATCTCTACGTTTTTAAAGTTAGTTTTTCTTAAACATCTTTCTATGAGCTTATAACTTGGCAAATTAGTACCATCGATTGCAGTAAGACCTAAATGGCAAAATGAATCTCTTAGCTCTTGAAGAGTTCTTTTT
The DNA here is from genome assembly GCA_964406665.1 of uncultured Planctomycetia bacterium. Taxonomy (GTDB): domain Bacteria; phylum Omnitrophota; class Gorgyraeia; order VGKH01; family JBHPFN01; genus CAYOSQ01. Next base: position 130,993 of record CAYOSQ010000004.1, read on the forward strand.
CCAAAACAAGTAAAATAAAACTTTCCTCTATTTTTTAGTACTCTGCTGACATCTTCAAAAGCAAGCTCAAGATTTTCAACCCATTGATATGTCAAGTTTGAAACTACCAAATCAAAAGCTTCTCTACTAAAGGGAAGATTTTCAGCGTCTGCTTGAACCAATCTTATATTTTCAGTTCTTTCTTTAACATATTCAGTCATACCAAAAGCTAAATCTAAACCGTAAATATCAGACTTTACAAACATCTGTTTTATTTGTTCCGTAAGAAATCCCGTACCTATGCCAACATCCAATATTTTTGTAGCATTCTTTACTTTGGCGTCAATTAACTCAGATAATTCTCTAGCGACCTCTTTTTGCAAAGCTGCCTTTCTATCGTAAATCCTAGAAGCGTTTGAAAATGTTTTCGCTAAGTTCATTTTATTAATCATAATCTATTCTCAATGAAATCACTTATTATTCTATTAAATATATTTGGTTGGGTCATAAAAGGAACGTGGCCACAATTATCTAAAAATTCCAAACGCGCTTTCCTTATCTGCTTCTGTATATAGCGACCAGCTGATGGTGATGCAATATAATCATTTTTTCCATTTATAATTAAACTTGGCGAATTTATCTTTTTCAAAGATTCCCTTAAGTCTTCTTTCTCAATCATCTCAAGCATATCTTTTAATGCTTCCTTTTTAGGTAGAATTTCTCTATTTTTGATTAAAGACCAAGTACTTAAAAAAGTGCTTTCCTTTCTTTCTTCGTTGGTAAACAGGGAGCGAAAAAATATCTCCAATATCCCTGGAAATCTTTTATCCAACGTATCATATAAATCTTTCATCTGCCTTCTAGATAAACCGAATTTATGATCTTTGCTTTTTGAAAATTTTGCGTTAGCACCAACAAGAATTAGGCGCTTTACCTTTTCGGAATGCATATCAATAAATTTTAAGGCTACTAAGCCTCCAAAAGAAGAACCAATGATAGTTGCTTTTTTTATATTTCTTTTTTTCAAAATATAATTTAAGTCTTCTACCATCTTTTTTAAATCTGTCTCTTGCCATTGAGAACGACCATGTCCCGGTAAATCAGGAGCAATGGTGGAAAATTTCTGCTTAAAGAATTCTATCTGCTTCAACCAAAAACTTGAATCCCCTGCCCAACCATGAATAAAGACCAAAGGTTCTCCTGAACCTTCTAATCTATAAAACCATTTTGTTCCACTTAAACTTTTTATATAAGGCATAACTTTCTCGCGATCTTCTTTATTTTTTCTAAAGCAAGCTCTAAATCTTCTTTCGTATGAATAGCTGTTATTGTTATCCTTAAGCGTGATTTACCCTCTGACACTGTGGGCGGACGAATCCCTTGTATAAAGATTCCCTCATCAAAAAGTAATTTACTAAACTTCATAACTATATTGGCATCATTAACCAAAATAGGAATAATTGGACTACTGCTTTCTAAAGTGTTTAAGCCAATACTAGAAATTGCATTTTTGAAGAAATTTACATTATTCCAAAGACGTTCGCGTAATTGAGGTTCTTTCTCAATTATATCTATAGCTTTTATGCTTGCTGCAGCAATTGATACAGGCAAGCCAGTGGTATAAATAAACGGTCGGCAGAAATTTATCAAAAAATCTATTAAATCTTTACTTGCGCAAACATAAGCCCCATGTGCTCCTATGGCCTTACTCAACGTTCCCATGCGAATATCAACTTTATCCATAAGACCTAGATGAGAAACCAAACCCTCTCCATTGGGGCCAAATACACCGGTTGCATGCGCTTCATCTACCATAAAAGAACAACCATATCTTTCAGAAATCTCAACCATCTTTTCTAATGGAGCTACATCTCCATCCATGCTAAACACTGTATCTGTTATTATTAGCTTCTTACCATTATCATTTAAGCTCTCCAAAAATCTTTCTAAGGCAACCATATCTTTATGTGGATATCTTTTTACCGAAGCCCTGCTTAAAATAATCCCGTCAACGATAGAAGCATGGTTTAACTTATCGGAAAAAACAAAATCTTCTCTACCTACAAGAGAAGAAATAATTCCCAGGTTTGCCATATAACCACTGCTGAAAACCAAAGCAGCTTCTGTTTTTTTAAAACGAGCAATTCTTTCTTCGAGTTCTTTGTGTATTGATAGATTACCACAAACAAGCCGTGAAGCAGTAGAGCCAACGCCGAATTTTCTCACAGCCTGGATTGAAGCTTCTTTTAAACGAGAATCACATGCCAAACCTAAATAATTGTTAGAGCAAAGATTAATAACAGATTTTCCTTCAACCTTAACGCGTGGTAAAGGCTGACTCTCTACCTGAAGCATCTGTCTGAAAAGCCCTTGCTCCTGCCTCTTATCTAGAATTTCTTTAAATGCTATTTTCATCTTATAGCTTAAATCCCAATGTTTCTATGACGGAAACATCTCGGCTAACTTCATTACCCTTAGTAGTTAAATAATCTCCGATTATAATACTATCTGAACCAGCTAAGAAAATCATACTTTGCAATTCTTTAAGATTGCTTTCTCTGCCACCGCATACTTTTATTTCTTTCCTCGGATGAATAAAACGAAAAATCGCCACGATCTTTATCAATTCAAGTGGCGGAATTGATTCTTTATTCTCCAAAGGAGTTCCAGCAACAGGATTCAAAAAATTTATTGGGATACAATCAACATCCAAGTCCTTCAAGGTAAAAGCGAACTCTATTCTTTGCCTAAAAGTCTCCCCTAGGCCAAATATCCCACCGCAACAAATCTCCAAACCAACATCTTTTAAAACCTGCAATGTCTTTAGTCTATCTTTATATTTATGTGTAGTGCAAATCTGAGGATAAAAATCTTCTGTGGTCTCAATATTATGATTATATCGGCTTAACCCTGATTCTTTTAACTTTTCAGCCTGTTGCTTATTCAATTGACCTAGAGATGCATCAATTGCTAAATGTGGAAATTTCTTCCTTATAAGACGTATTCCCTCGCACAATCTTTCTAATTCTTCATCATCAAGAGAACATCCGCTTATAACCAAGCAAAATCTATGGGTCTTAGATCTAGCTGCTTTCTCTGCACGGCTTAACATCTCTTCTGGATCTATCAAAGGATACGTGACAACTTTTGAATTGTGATGACCCGATTGGGCACAAAAAGAACAATCCTCTGGACAATTACCACTTTTGGCATTAGTTATGGCACAAAGATGAGCCTTATCCCCTCTGAAATTATTTCTTATCTGATTTGCAGCTGAGAAAATCCGATAAAGATCTTTACCCTGAAATTCTGATAATTTCAAGGCATCATCAAAAGATATTTGCTCGCCATTTAAAATATTCTGCTTCTTAGAATCAATAAAGTCTCTCATGATTTATTCTCCAAAAAATAAGGTCCCTTTTATTATATTAGGGACCGATTGAACTGTCAACCTGATTTATTTTGTAGGTTTACGTTTATCTTAGCTTAACAATATCTCCTGAATATATCTTCTCAATAAAACCAGAGTCTTTGCGAATCAACAACCCTCCGTCTAAATCAACATCTAATGCTTCTCCTTCAACCTTTTCTTTATAGCAAGAAACCATTACCCTTCTTCCTAGAGTTGAAGAAAGTTCCCTCCAGGTTTCTACTATTGGGTGAAACCCTTCCTTCTGAAACAGTAAATACAAAGCCTCCATTCTGCGCAGTATTTCTTTAGCTAATTCAACACAAGAAATCTCAGATCCTGCTTCTAGCTTTAGAGAAGTTGCCTTAGGTGGTACTGCAGACTTTACAATATTTACATTTATCCCAATACCAATAACAACAAACTTTACTGCATCTGTTTCTGCATCTAGCTCTGTTAGTATACCCCCTACTTTCTTTTCATCTATTAAAATATCATTTGGCCATTTGATCCGAGCGGACAAGCCAGATATCTTTTTTATGGCCTGGGCTACTGCAACAGAAGAAAGAAGCGTAAGTTTTGGAGTTTCATTAGGCATAAATGAAGGCCGCAGCAGAACAGATAAATATATACCTTTATTCTTAATTGAAGACCACTGCCTGCCCAATCTTCCCCTGCCCTTTGTTTGCATTCCAGCACAGACAACGGTTCCCTCAGAAGCATTATGCAGACCAAAATCAAAGGCAACGTCCATAGTAGAAGTTAGAGATTCATAATAATAAATTTTCTTACCCATGAATTTTGTACCTAGGCCAAAACCTAGCTCTTCGGGCAAGAGCTTATCAGGAGTATCTTCTAATTTATATCCTAAATGGGGAACAGCTACGATTTCGTAACCTTCTTTTCTTAATTCTTGAATATGTTTCCAGATGGCAGAACGACTCATATTAAAAGATCTACTTAGATCTTCTCCAGAGACATGATTAGAGTTTTTTCGTAGCTTTTCTAATAAGGCGTGTTTCATAAATATTTTACTTCTCGTACAGAGGAGACATCTCCCTTAGTTTTTCAACAACCGCTGGTAATTTCTCTAAAATAAAATCAACATCTTCCTCAGTCGTCCACCTACCAAGAGTAAATCTGAGAGACCCATGAGCAAATTCATGGGGTACACCTATAGCCAATAAAACGTGAGATGGTTCAAGACTAGTAGAAGTACAGGCAGAGCCAGTAGAGGCTGAAATACCCAATAAATCCAAATTTAAGATTATTGATTCTCCTTCAATAAATTTAATTGAAAAATTAACATTATTAGGTAGTCTTTTCGTAGGATGTCCGTTTAAAAATACTTCCTTGATTCTCTTGGGAATTCCTTCAATTAACTTATCCCTTAACATAGTCTGAAGCTTAACCTCTTCAGGCATTTTTTCTTTACAAATTTCAATTGCCTTAGCTAAGCCGACAATACCCGGAACATTATGAGTAGAAGCTCTCTTCCCCTTCTCTTGATCACCACCGTGAAGAAATGGTTTTATTTTGGTACCTTTTCTAACATAAAGTGCACCAACTCCCTTGGGGCCGTAAAACTTATGTGCAGAAAGAGACAAAAGATCAACCTTTAGTTCATCAACATTAGTAGGAATGTGACCAACGGTTTGCACAGCATCAGTATGAAGATATATCCCTTTATCTCTAACAATCTCACCAATTTCAGAAATAGGTTGAATAGTTCCGATTTCGTTATTAGCATGCATAACTGAAACTAAAATGGTTTTATCTGTTATTTCCTTTTTGATCATTTCAGGATCAACCAATCCGTCCTTACTTACTTTTATTTCTGTTATTTTAAATCCTCTGGTTCTTAAAAATTCCAACGTTTCACTTACAGCATGATGCTCAATATTTGAGGTAATTATATGGTTACCTTTTTTCTCTAAAGCAAAAGCAACCCCGGCTAAAGCAGTATTATCCGATTCGGTGCCGCCAGAAGTAAAAATTATCTCATCAGATTTTGCTCCCAGAAAATAAGCCAGCTTATCCCTGGACTCCTCTAATGACTTACGGGCCTCCTGACCTGCTGAATGCATACTGGAAGGATTACCAAATATTTCATTAAAATATGGCTGCATTGTTTTAATTACTTCAGGGTCAGTTGGCGTAGTGCCAGCATAATCAAGATAAATTTTTTTCATTTCAAACTTAACTCCTTATATTATATTTTAACTTACCAAATAAACTGTTTTGCTTTACCTGAGATATTATTCCCGTATCCTTCTAAATCAACGGTTATATAATTATATCCTAGCTTTTTTAACTTAACAACGATTTTAGAACGTAATCTGACAAAATCATTTATATCCTTAGATGAAACTTCTATGCGGGCTAAATCTCGATAATGCCTTACTCTCACTTGCTTAAAATCTAAGGATCTTAAAGCTTTTTCAGCAGAATTAATTTTAACCAAGTCTTGTTTCTTAATTTCCATTTTGAAAGGAATGCGCGAAGCAAGACAAGCTGAGCTTGCCTTGTCCCACATCGGCATCTTCAGCCTTTTTGATAAAACACGAATATCTTTTTTGGTCAACCCTGCCTCTTGTAAAGGTGAACGGACGCCTAACTCAGCTGCCGCCCGTATCCCAGGACGAAAATCTTTCAAATCATCAACATTAGAACCGTCAGCAACAAACCTAATACTTTTTTCCTTGGCAATTTTTTTCAATTTCCCGAAAAGCTCTCTTTTGCAGAAGTAACACCTTTCCTTAGGATTTAATCTGAATTTTTTATCCTTAAATTCTTCGGTTTTGATGATTCTATGTTTTGCTTTGATCTTTTTAGCAAAATATTTTGCCTGCTGTAATTCTTCTTTAGGATAAGTAGCAGAAGAAGCTATAACGGAAAAACAATCATCTTGCAATATATCCTGAGCTACCTTTAATAATAAACTACTATCTACCCCTCCAGAATATGCAACAATAACGCTATCCATCTTAGACAAAATATTCTTTAACTTATTTAATTTTTTTTTCTGAAGATTATTCATAATTATCTAAGCAAGTAAAAAATATGTCCTAATAACAATGAAATAGTGCTTATTGCGGTCAGATAGAATACTAATATCTTGATTCCAAATTCTTTTCTAACAACTAACACTGTTCCATAGCTTGTTACTGGACCAGCAAGCAACAATATCATTCCAGCTCCGACATTTAGTCCTTGATTCATAAGAGCATCAACCAAGGGAACAGTAGCTGTAGAACAAATATACATCAAAAGTCCAAAGACTAAACTAAAGGCATAACCCCCAAAGCCTGCAAGATGAAAGCCAACCCATTTACCAATCGGAACAGCAGTTGCAACAACAGTTGCCAAAAGCAACCCAAGTAATGTTTCAGGCCCTATTTCTTTAACCATATCAACATAAGCAAACTTTAATATTGATTTTATATGTGCTGTAACTCCTTTACTATGTGCACAGCAAGCTTTTCCTTCTTCACATTCAGGGCAAGAATCTTTTTCATCTTTCTTAAATTCTATTTTAAATAGATTACCAATTATTCCTATAATAATTCCCATCAATATAACTGCAAAGAAAATAAACACAGTAAATTTTATTCCTAACAACCTCCAAGTTACCAAAAGAGCACTTATAGATGTTGCCGGAGTAGCCACTAAAAAAGCAAATACAGGCCCCAGCCTAGCCCCCTTTTTATAGAAACTAAGCGCTATGGGCAAAGACCCCCAACAACATATAGGAAGCACGGTACCCACAATAGTTGAAATCAATATTGCCTTAAGCCCCTTCTGCCCTAAGCTTCTCTTAACCCAATCCGTAGGAACAAATTCGTGGATTACTCCGCTTAAGAAAAATCCAACTGCTAAAGCAGGTATTATCTCTTTGAAATAATGAAAGAATGTATTTGTAAATTGGTTAACCACATATTCTCCAAATTATATTAACTATCCCTATACAATACTCCCAACTAAAATATTGTCAAGCCTTCATGAAACAAAAAACCTTGGCTTTTCTGCCAAGGACGAAAATTTTTGTATAATTCCAACTATTATTTTAAAGCCAGCTCAACTCTTTTTATTGATGCTTTTGCCTTCTTTTCTTCTACGTAATAATCCATACCTCTCTCAATATATTGCTCATCCATTCTCTCAGGGGCGAAAAACTTGCGGGTAAATTTTTTAGCTTTTTCAATACTAAATTCCTTACAGCAATAAATATCTACTGAGATAAAATCTTTCGGGGTTAAAGTATGTATTACTATAGAGCTCTCAATTAATGGCGCCCAACCAGAAAGACCTGCCTTATCGGGAAAGCGTACAGCATCACTACGAAAAATATTAGGAGGAGCCTGTTTTTCCATACCAAGATATCCCACAATCTCGTCGAGAAACTTATAACACAAATCTAGATCATCGCAAGCTCCGGGCTTACAGTTATAAAGATCTAACAACAACTGAAAACCAAAAGGAGTATTTTTGCTTAAATCACTATTCATATTTTCCTCTGGAGTTAATTGCTTCTTGATTTCCCAGCCTCCTTGATTATTTTCTACTGAATTATTTATAACAAGAAAACTTTATAAAATCAAGGAAAAAATAAAAAAAATTTGTGAGATTTTCTGCTAAGTGTTTGGAGGACAAACATTTGCTAAATTTATTTAACAAGAATTACAAGAATCACAAGAATTAAATAGAAGATCTTAGACGTGGTTTTTAAAATTATTTAGTGGTGTACGGTCTACCGGAGAAATTTTATAATGATCTTTCTTCTTTGAACCTTCTAAAAGCTTTCTTGCATATTTTACTATTGTGGCTTTATCTTCATGATTAATTTGAACAAGTTCTGCCCCTATTTCAAACTTTTTTCTATCCTTTATTTTTACTTCTTTAACTCGAGCTATTTTCACAACACTTGCTATAGGTCTGTTAAGCACCTCACGAGGAAGAATGATTTCTATGGTGAGAAATGTATTTAAAGGTATCTTGTTTTCAGAAAAAAAGCTTATACCTCCTGCGCTCACGTCTTTTGTTACTTGACTTCTAAATGTTTCCTGAAAGGCAAAATGAACATTTATATTAGCCTTAAATCTTAAATGACGCCTACGCTCTGGACCAGCATAACCGTCAACTGTTATCGGCCTATTATTAACTCGTGGAATAATATTATCTATTATACATAACTCATAATATTTCTCCAAAGCAAAATTAATATCAGAAATCGTCGCAATAAATGCCTGCACACGACAATCAGTTATAAGTTCAACCGCAGAGATAGCTTCTCCATCTAAAGGATTCGACATAGCTAAAGTAAGGATATTATCAATTTTATCTATAGGGATAACGCGATACTTCTCGGCAACAAAGCTAGGTATCACATTAACTATGTCTCTTTCAATTTTGTATCCGGTAAGCTCGATATAAGGAAGGCCGTATTGACTTGAAATGCACTGCACGATATCTTTTTCAGTTACCAAGCCTTCTTCAACTAAATACTCTCCCAAAAAACCTCCATGCTTGCTTTGTTTCTTTAAAGCTTCTACTAAGCTGGTTTTTGGAATCATGCCTCTTTCAAACAACAATTGCCCTAACAGCTTATTAATTTTTCTTTCAGAAGGAAGTAACATTGCATATCTCCAATAAAAAAACCTATTTCCTCTTTTTGAGAAATAGGGTGAACTTAAACCGAAGTGGCAACCGGCTGCCCACTTCTCTTTAAAGAGGGCCCTCTGGCTTTCCGCATTCTGGCTTTCACCAGAACTTGGCTTTATCAATATATTATGTCTATTTAAAGTATATTATATAATATACACATTTTAAAGGGGTTGATAGTAGATTTAAGAAAGCGCTTCCTTTAGAAAAAATTCAGACTTAAAATAAATATTTCTTTGAATAATTGCAGGTTTTACTTTTCTTTTTTTACTGTACGCTTTAAAAATATTGCCAGAATAATTGCTGCGAAGAAGTATATAAAACTTAAAATGCAAATAAAAGGATTTTCCTGCAAATAGCGCATTACAACTAAAGGATCTTTAAATACACTCATGCCCACAACCGCAAGCACAACCTGAATCCAAAATATTCTAAGCGGAGAACCTAAAACAACAGCCAAAAAATATTGCCTAAAGTCTATAGAAGTTAATCCAACAACTAAATCTAATATCCTAAAAGGAACAAGAGGAATTATTCTAACAGCGAATACTCCCCAGAAGCCGCTATGCCCTATGCGCTCATCAATATTGGCAAAACTTCCTTTTAATTTATTTTCAACAAATTTTCTACCTAGAAACCTACTTAAATTAAATAGTAAAGCCGCATTAATCATTTCGGCAACCCAAATTAAAAAAGTGCTTAGATAGGCTCCAAAAAGCAACGCACCCACTACTTTCAGAATATCTTTTATTATCCAAACAAAAAAGCTTACGATAACATAGAACAATACAAATATCGCCCCTGATACAACTAGAGGGAATCTAGAAAACAATCCTTTGTAATATTCTACGTCGGAGGGAAAGTATTTACCTAAAACCCAGGTTAATGAAAGGAAAAGAAGCAAAAAAACAAATCTTGATAAATTAGAATTTAAAAGCTGTCTTTTCACCATAGATCAAAATAACTGAAATGCTCGTCTAAAAATTTATCTCCATTGCCCTAATAGGACAAGCTTTGATACAAAGCTCACAGGCGATACATTCCTTATTATCAAAAATGACCTTGCGTGTATCTTTATCTAACTTTAATGCATCTGTAGGACAAATCGGTACACACACACCGCAATCTGTACACGTCTTCTCATTGCGAGTTACATCTTTACTTAGAGGTTGAATCCTAAGTCCACATTTTTTTAAATACTGGATGCCTTTATTATAATCTTCTTTTTCACCAATCAACTCCAATACCATCAGCCCCTCTTCGCGCGGAGTAACCGAAGCCTTTAAGATATTGAATTGGAGATTATATTCTTTAACCAATTTAAAAACTATAGGCTGATCCACTAAGCGATGTGGAAAATGCAATACTATCCTCTCTGAATGTTCACCCATGTTCTCTCCTTTTTCGTTCTCTTTTATTCAATAGGCCTTTCTTTAAGTGATTTAAAAGCATAGCCAGAATCTGCCGAAGGAATTTCTGCAACAGATTCACTTAAAAGAAAATCACCTTTTTTAATCCAGCCCTTTAATTCATCCGCAATTTCTCGCGCCTTAGAATAACTTGAAAGACATCCCAGCGGGACAACTTTACCTTTGACTTTAATTTCACCAGTTTTTAACTGGGAATAATTTGCCTCCCCCAAACTTCCCGGAATACAATTTGGATAAGCATTACTGTAATCTACTATCTGAGTAACTAAATCCTCATCCTTAACAGCGGCATACTTACAGATTTCTTCATTAAGTATAGGTATAGGTATACCCATTCCCACTGTAAGAGTTACTCCGTAACCCTGCATTGACGTACCTACAAGCCATTCAGGCTTCATTTGTTTAAGATCACCTATAACAGCCAAAGTACCCGCCGGAGATGTAGGCACTCCATGACTATTCCTCTTTAACCCTGGATTATGCTGAGTACCCCACCAAGTAACATATCCAACTCCACCACCTAAATAAATCTTTGTTCCGATACCTATAGTTTTATAATGAGGATCGTTTAGAAGCGGAGAAAGCTGACCGGCTGAACAATAATTTGCATTACCCAACTTTGGCTTAAGCGTTCCCATATAGGTATAAATCATCTTATCAGAAAGGTTAACTGCAACATTATAGTTTTGATAGCAATTCCTGGGATTAAATAAAACTGCCTCGTTTAAATCATTTATGTTAATGAAAGTCTCCAATTTCTTTCTCGGATAACAATCAGTCCCATATGCACTTGCTTTCAAGGTTACATCTTTACCTGCAACTAGTTCCTGTATTACATGCCCGCCACCGTATTTAAACTCACCCGGATAAACTTTATTTCTTGGGTCACTATCAGGTAAGGCTGTAGCCCCCAAGTAAATATCTACCGCGGCAAATCCAGCATATGTAGGGACATCATTAAGAGTACAATAATCTCCGCCGCCGAATTTCATTCTCGGCTTAGTATGCCCAGTATTAAAATAAGCTCCTGAAGAGCACATCGGACCAAACGTACCTGTAGTAACAACATCTACCTCTTCTGCTGCCTGAGCCACTCCCTTCTTATCAACTATATCAATAATCTCTTCAGCGGTTACGACAACTGCTTCACCATTTTTTATCTTTTCGTTAATCTCTTTAATTGTTTTAGACATATGAGCCTCCCTTGATTATTTTACCAACATTAAATTATTTTTCAAACTTGATCTAGAATAGTTCTTATTTTTCCTCTAATACCTTTTGAATAGATAAATATTTCTGCCAAGAATCAGGTAAGATAGTAACAACAACCTTACCCTTTCCTAAACTATGTGCAACTTTCAAAGATGCCCAAACAGCTGCGCCAGAAGAAATACCTGCGGAAATTCCTTCTTTTATAGACAACTCCTTGGCTGTTTTATACGCATCTGCATCATCCACCTGGATAATCTCGTCAACAACCTCCTTATTTAATACCTCCGGAACAAATCCTGCGCCAATACCCTGAATCTTATGTGGCCCTGGATCATTTCCAGAGAGAACCGCACTCGCTGATGGCTCTAAACCGATTATCTTAATATTTTTGTTGTGCTTCTTTAAAACTTCTCCTACACCTGTGATGGTGCCACCAGTACCAATCCCGGCGATAAAAGCGTCTATCCTACCTTTTGTTGCATCTAATATTTCCTTTGCCGTTGTCTTGCGATGAATATCAGGATTAGCTTCATTGTTAAACTGCTGAGGCATAAAACTAGTTGGAGTACTCTTATTGAGTTCTTCAGCTTTTTTTATAGCACCTGACATTCCTTCAGCACCAGGAGTCAATATGACTTCGGCACCATAGAATTGAAGGATGCTAATTCTCTCAACGCTCATAGTTTCAGGCATGGTAAGAACACATCTATACCCCTTAACGGCTGCAATCATTGCAAGCCCAATGCCGGTATTGCCACTTGTGGGCTCAATGATAGTTGATCCTGGCTTCAAAAGTCCTTTTTCTTCTGCACCTTCAATCATAGAAAGGCATATTCTATCCTTCACGCTTCCTCCGGGATTAGCCGACTCAAGCTTAACCAAAATCTCAGCAGAATCAGAACCTACAATCCTATTAAGCCTAACAAGAGGGGTATTGCCTATTAGCTCTACTATACTATCAGTAATTTTTGCACCCTTTTCCTCTTTGTTAAATATTGCCATTGCTTACCTCCAGGAAAAAAAATTAGATTTGATATGTTATCACGTGCTCTTGCGTTTGGGTCTTACGAGCTAAATCCTCAAATGTAACATTATCAATGATTCTTGATGTAGCAAAAGCTATGCTAGACCACAACTCTCTAAATACACAGCTTCTAAAATCTTTACAACCTTTATACTCTGCACCTTTACCAATGCAGGAAATTGGCTCTATAGGGCCCTCGATAAACCTTACAATATTTCCAACAGTTATCTTTTCTGGAGACTTAGTTAAAAAATATCCGCCCTTTGTTCCTCGTTTGCTATCTACAAAACCGCCTCTTTTCAGTTCCAATAAAATTTGTTCCAAGAATTTAACCGGGATATCAGAACTACTTGCTAAATCATGGATATTGACTAAGCCTTGATTATAATGTAGAGATAAATTCAGAATTGTTTTTAACGCATAATCACCTTTATATGTTATCTTCATATCTCGACCACCTCCTAATCACCTATAATCTCTATCAACATAGTAGAGTATAAACTATAATAGAGAATTGTCAAGCGTTTTTTTTCAAAAATATCAAATTAAAAAGCAGGCCCCTTTTAAACATTGAGGGGCCTGCTTATAGTCGGAGATCTATCTAAGTCTATGCCTTAAGCCGTAACAGCTTGTTTTTCTCCATCCCTTTCTTTCGAAGAAATTTCCTTAGAAATTTCAGCAGCAACCTTCTTCCCTGAAAATAGCATGCCGGCAAATGTCGGACCCATACGGGGAACTCCGTATGTAGCAGACACTGCCATACCAGTTACCCAGAGACCAGGATAAAATTGACCAGCTTTTTCAATTATCAGATCTTCAGAAGTCTCTACATCCATTGCTCCGCCAACGCTAAGATTAGCAATACCTCTTTTTTCTAAGCTTCTACATACCCATGCTTCGTGTCCGGTTGCATCAATTACTATTTTTGATTCTAGAGCAATCGGATCAACACAAGTAATCTGCCTTGGCAAAGCAGAAACAGGTGTCCAGTTTACAACCACCCCTTCTACTTTATTGTTTCTTAAAACAACATCATCAAATTTAGTCATATTAAGAATTTTTGCACCGGCATCACATGCAGCAGAAATAAGCTTAGAACAAGCATTGGGACCATCTGCCACAAAAAGACCCTCATCAGCCTCTTTAAAAGGAATCCCAAGCTCTTGTAAAATCTCCTGTGCCGGAGCACGGAATGTTAAGGTATTCATTAGATACCCACCAATCCAAAAACCACCTCCTAAATAATTATTTGCCTCTACTACCAATGTTTTTATTCCCTCATTGGCTAAATCCCTTGCGGCCATAAGCCCACTAGGGCCACCGCCAACAATAATTACATCTGAAGTGATGTAATCATCTAACCACGTGCTAAATTCCCGCAAGATGGCCCGACTAACCTGTGCTTCATTTGCAGCTTTAAGCATACCTACTCCTTTCTTTAAATAAAAAACCCCATGCCATTTACATAGGGTTAAATTACTTCACCGTTCCTACGCTGGCATTATCCAGATCAGGTTCTGCGGGTAATCTGCTTGCTGGCAGAACTCTCAGGCCGAGATACGACCTCCCCGTTTCTTTAAATTCTTCCTATATTATAAGTTATTCTTCTATCCCGCTAAGTTTTTCTGACAAGCCTAAATAAATCTTCTCAGAGGCAAACTCAGCAAGATCATAATTACCGCAAGCCACATCAACCTGCGTCTTATCTTGTTCAATTTCTTTAAAGAATATTCCTACTTCAGTTGTGTCTATACAGTTTTTATAAATCTTATCGAAATACATTGCTGAAATCATTTTTCTTCTTTTATCTCTATGGAAAATTAAAACATCCATATCTTTTAAGACATCCTGGACATCTTGATAACAGTCTTCCCA
>CAYOSQ010000005.1:0-108420 GCA_964406665.1 uncultured Planctomycetia bacterium
GCATCCTGTATTTGGAAAAATTACCAGTAGATTTATGGGGCATATGTTGTATGGTACAGATTTTACTGAACATACTTTATTTTTGGGAGGGACTACTATTGTTTTGAGTTTTTTTATAGTTAAAGCGTGGAGAAGGCAATGGTCACAGAGTAGAATTTCTAAGCTAAAGATTGAAAATAGAGATTGTTTTTATATTGGTTTTTTTGCACTTTTGGCAGTGATTTCTTGGTTTTTCTCTCAGCCGCCTTGGTGGAATGTTTTAGGAATAAAAATTTATATGCCCTCGTTTTTTATGTATAAGATTTTACCCATGGTGAGGTATTACTGCAGGTTCGGTGTAATGGTTATGTTTGCTATAAGCGTGTTGGCGGGCTTCGGTTTAAAATATTTTTTAACTAGATTCAATTCAAATAAAGTGAAAAATAGTTTCGTTGTAATATTTTCTTTAGTTATTTTGTTTGAATTTGCGAATTTTCCGCCTTTTAGAATTATTAAAATGACTGAGTATCCCGAAGCATATATTTGGCTTAGTGCTCAATCGGATGATGTGGTAATTGCTGAATATCCTTTAGATGTAAAGGGTCTCAACATTGGCCCTCAGGCTCGGTATAAGCTATATCAAACAGTGCATCATAAAAAAATGGTAAACGGAGTAATGGAAGGTTCTAAATTGTATTCAATTCTTCAGGGAATACAAAATCTTTCAGAGCATAAGAGTGCTAGGGTTTTGAAGGGGTTGGGAGTAAACTATGCTGTGGTTCATAAAGATTTATATGAGCAGACTGGCTTGGTAGAAGTATTAAATGAGTTAGAAGGATTAAGAAAGAATCCAGGATTAAAATTTGAAAGAAGTTTTGATAATATTGAAATATATGAGATAATCGCTGATGCAGAAGTTTCGGATAATGCCGTAGAAGTATTTAACGGAAAGGAGAAAAATGATAGGTAAAGCATTTAGAGCACTCGTCGTAACAGTTTTGATTTTAGTGATAGGATATTCTCTGGTAGAAATTAGCAAAGACAATCCTAAAAGCGTTATAAAATCCTTGGTAGAGAATAGCACTAATTGGGAAGGAAAGAAATTAACTTATAAAGCTAAATTCTTAAATGTTATTCCAACAGGTATGGTTACTTTTTCGGATCAAGGTGTTAAAAGATATAGAGGGATAGAGGTTTTCCATTTAAGCGCTCAGGCAGATACCTTTCCTTGTTTTTCCAGTATCTTTAAGGCAAGAGCAGTGATAGATTCCTATATTCATAGAAATAATTTATATTCTCTTAGATTTGCGCAACACTTGGAAATAATCAATAAACCGGATGAGGATAAGGAAATATTGTATGATCAAAGAAATAAAATTATGACTCTTGATGGAGTTGAAAGAGTTATCCTTGATAACACCCATGATCCTTTATCTCTTATGCATTTTATCCGCAAGCAAGAATTTGTTCGGGGAAAGAAATTTAAATTGAATCTAAACACGAATCAAAAAAACTACGATATAAATATTGAAGTGTTAGGTAGAGAAGAAACAGAAGTTGATGGTAAGGTTTACGGTGTATGGATTTTAGATTCTAGTTTTAAGAGACATGATAAAAGTCCTAGGCACAGTTCAAGTTTTAAAATGTGGATTTTGGATAGTGAAACAAAGCCTCCTATCTTGATTAAAGCAATGACTAACGCAGGCCCGGCAACTACGAGATTAGTAGAAATAAAATAGATTATGCGTTGTGGTGATAATAAATGAAAATTGCTATAGACATAAGGTCTACTTTAAAGCGTAAAACAGGAATAGGTTATTATACGATTAATCTTATTAATAACCTTGCCTTGCTTGATAAAAAGAATAGATATTATCTTTATAGTAAAATAAATTTATTTAGCCGAAACAAGAAGCTTCCTACTTTGCCGGGTAAAAACTTCAAGCATTTTGTTAATCGCTTAAGGTTGAGCCACGATTTTCTATTAAGAAATTTTAATATTCTCCATACTTCAAGCTACGATTTACCTAAGTCCAAGAAAGGTAAGTTGGTTTTAGTGGTTCATGATTTGATTCACAGGGCTTATCCTGATGGCTTAGAAAAGAGCACCATTGAAACTGTTGAAGAGAATCTAAAAAAGGTTTTGCCTGCTACGGATAAGATTATTACCGTATCTGATAATACAAAGAAAGATTTAATTAGATATTATTCTTATCCGGAAGAAAATATTACAACAATTTATCCTGGTATAGATGTAGATATTTTACATATGGATAAGGGTAAAATGCCAAATTTTCGCTACATACTTTTTGTGGGAACCTTAGAACCTAGGAAAAATATCAAGGGATTAATCGAAGCATTTAATATTTTAAGACACAATTATAACATTGAGCAGAAGCTGATTATTGCAGGAATGAAGGGATGGATGTATGAAGATATTTTTGAAACAGTAAGAAGGCTAAAGCTTGAAAACAATATTGTGTTTACAGGATATGCTGATAGAAGGGCGCTGAAAAATTTATATAGTTATGCCGATGCATTGGTTTATCCTTCTTTTTATGAAGGCTTTGGTTTTCCAATCATAGAAGCTTTTAGTTGCGGTATCCCGGTAATTACATCAAATACTTCTTCTTGTGCAGAGTTAGGTGAAGGTTCTGCTCTTTTAGTTGATCCCAAAAACATTGATGCTTTATCAAGCGCAATGTTTAGAGCATTAACTGATGATACTTTAAGACAGCAGATGATTGAGGATTCAAAAGAAAAAGTAAAAATGTTTTCTTGGCATGAGACGGCTTGGAAGACTTTAGAAGTATTTAAACAGATTGCAAGTTAATGAAAATCAGCGGGTTTACTATAGCAAGAAATATTGCAAAATTTAATTATCCGGCACTAGAATCAATTAAGTCGATTTTACCTATTTGCGATGAATTTGTGGTCAATGTTGGAGATTCAGAAGATGAAACTTTGAAATTCATCAAATCAATGAATGATCCCAAGATTAAAATCATAGAAAACAAGTGGGATTTTTCTCAAAAGGAAAAAGTTCTTTCTCAGCAGACAAATATTGCTTTGTCAGAATGTTCAGGTGACTGGGCATTTTATTTACAAGGTGATGAAGTTGTTCATGAAAAAGATTTAAAGATTCTATTTAGCTTGATGAAAAGAAACGTGAGTAATATGGTTGATGTCTTTCGTTTTAAATGGTTACATTTTTTCGGTAGCTTTTATCGTTATAGGATTGATGGCGGTTGGTTTCAAAAACAAGATAGGATTATTCGCAACAATGGAAATATAGAATCTTGTGGAGATGCTTATGGATTCAGAAGGAAAGACGGCAAGCCCCTACAGAGAATTAATACCAGTTGTTATGTTTATCATTATGGCTGGGTACATTCTCCCGAAGAAATGTCAAAGAGAAGGCTTAATGCTGAAAGAATTGGTTTTGCTAATTTAAATGATAGTGAAAAAGAAGTAAATTATAATTATGGAAGCTTAGATAGGTTTCCAATCTATTTTGGTACACATCCAGAAACAATGAATTCAAGAGTTGATTTTCATAAAATCAGCTGTGATGACTGGAGAAATATCAGTAGGAAATATTGGTGGTCGCCTTTAAAAATGTTGCGGACTAGATACAAAACTTTTAAACGCGTAAAGAATAGGATTGATTAATGGTTAAGAAGACAAAAAAAAATGTTTATGCAGTTATTTTGGCAGGTGGTTCAGGTACTAGGTTTTGGCCTGTCAGCAGGCAACTTGAACCAAAGCAGTTTCTCAAGGTAGTGGGTAAGAGAACTCTCATTCAAGATACTTTTTGGAGAATCAAACCATTGGTTCCTGCTAAGAATATATTTGTTTTAACCAATTCAAAGTATTTTTATGAGATAAAACGTCAGCTAGGTAAATACGCGTTTCCTGATAAGAATATTTTGCTTGAGCCTCAAGCGAAAAATACCGCACCATCGGTTGGCTGGGCGGCAGATGTAATCTATCAAAAAGACCCCAATGCTGTGATGTTGGTTCTACCGTCTGATCATTTAATACTTAAACCAAAGATTTTTCATGGCGTGATTAATCGTGCTGTAAAGATTGCAGAAAAAGGAAAGTTAGTGACTTTGGGAATTGTAGCTAAAAAACCTATTACTGGCTACGGTTACATAAAAATCAATAAAAACAAAAAAGCCGAGAAACATGGTTTTATGGTTGATAAATTTATCGAAAAACCTTCTGTGAAAAACGCTGAAAAGTTTATTAAAGCTGGAAATCATTTTTGGAATAGCGGAATGTTTGTTTGGAAAGCTGAAACATTGCTTGATGAAATCAAGAACCATATTCCATCGCTTTATAAAAAACTTCCTCTGCTTAGAAAAAAAGATTCGTTTAAGAAAATCTGGAATTCCCTGGTTTCAGTTTCTATAGACTATGGTATTTTAGAGAAATCTAGAAAAGTAGCAATGATCCCTGCAGATATTGGCTGGATGGATTTAGGTAGTTGGGAAGCATTAAATAGTATTTTGAAAAAAGATAAATCAGGGAATGTTGTAAGGGCTGATAACATTAATTTTGATAGTAAAAATATGTTGGTTTGGGGAAGTGATAGACTTATAGCAACTATTGGTCTTAAAAATTTAGTTATTGTTGACACTCAGGATGCGACACTTGTTTGCCGCAAAGACAGAACTCAAGATGTTAGAAAGATTGTTGATAAACTGAAAAAAGAAAAAAGACAAGAACATGTTTTACATAAAACGGCAAAAAGACCTTGGGGTAGCTATACAGTATTGGAAAATAGGGCAGGCTATAAGATAAAGACTGTAAATATCTTACCAGGGCATAGGCTTAGCCTTCAGCTTCATAGAAAGCGTGCAGAACATTGGGTGGTAGTGGAAGGCGTGGCAAAGGTTCAAAAAGGAAGTCAAGTGCAATATGTTCATGCAAACGAAAGTCTCTACATCCCGGCTAAAACCAAGCATAGATTAACCAACTCAACGGATTCTCCTCTTAGAATTGTAGAAGTGCAAACTGGACCGTATCTTCAGGAAGATGATATTGTAAGATTTAAAGATGACTACAAAAGATAACAGTTTTGATAGAGTTCTTTTTATTAATCCTTTTGGGATTGGCGATGTGTTGTTTACTACTCCAGTTGTAAGAGCAGTAAAAGAAAAATTTCCCAAGGCTTATATCGGATATGTTTGCAATAGGAGAGCAAAGAGTATATTAGAAGGTAATCCGAATATTGATGTTTTATATGTTTATGAGAAGGATGAATATAGAGCTGAATGCGCTAAATCAAAATTACGCTGTTTAAATAAATTTGTTGCCTTTTTAAAAAGTATAAAAAAAGAGAAATTTGATTTAACGATTGACCTTTCGCTGGGAAGACCTTATAATTTTTTTTCCTGGTTTATCGGCATAAAAAGGCGTATCGGATTTAATTATAAGAAGCGAGGCACCTTCTTAACCGATAAAATTGAATTAGAAGGTTATTCTAATAAGCATGTCGTTGAACATTATCTGGATATGCTTGATTCTTTGAAGCTTCCGTATAATAATCCTTATTTGGAAATTGCTCTATCGGAAAAAGAGAAAGCTTGGGCTGATGATTTCTTAAAGGATAACGCGGTCAAGGCGGATGATTTAATTATTGGTATTACGCCAGGTGGTGGAGAAAGCTGGGGAAGTAATGCGCATTACCTACATTGGCAAGAGGAAAAGTTTGCTGAAGTAGCTGACATTTTAATTAAGCAAAATAATGCCAGAATAATCTTATTTGGCAGTCAAGCCGATAAGGTTAGGTGTGATAAGGTGTATAATTCTATGAAACATAAACCTATCGCTGCTTATGGAAATACCAACCTTAGGCAGTTTTGTGCTCTTTTAAGTAAGTGTAGATTATTATTATGTAATGATACCGGTCCTTTGCATATGGCGGTTGCTGCTGGAATAAAGACAGCGTGTATAGCCGGACCTGTTGATGAAAAAGTTTACGGGCCGTATCCTTTCGAAAAAACAAAACACAGAGTTGTGGCAAGTGATATTTCTTGTAGACCTTGCTATAGGAAGTTTAAAATGAATTATTGTGAACATGTTAAATGTCTTAATGGCGTTTCCGTAGAAGAAGTATATAGGAACGTAAAGGAATTATTATGAAAATACCTTTTTCAGATTTGAATGCTCAGTATAAGCAGATTAAAAAAGATGTAAATTTATCTTTAGGTAAGATATTCTCTAAGGGAGATTTTATTTTAGGTGGCGCACTTAAAGAGTTCGAGATAAAATTTGCTAAGTACTGCAATACAAAGTATGCTGTTGGAGTAAATTCAGGAACTGATGCCTTATTTTTGAGTTTGAAAAGTTTAGGAATAGGTAGAGGGGATGAAGTTGTTGTTCCGGCATTTACTTTTATTGCCACTGCTTTTGCCGTTTCTTTTACAGGTGCAAAACCTGTCTTTGTGGATATTGATGAGGAGAGTTACTCAATAGATGTTTCTAAGATTGAAAAAGCTATTACAAAGAAAACCAAAGCAATTATTCCGGTACATCTCTATGGACAGCCAGCAGATATGGCAAAAATTAAAAAGATTGCCAAAAAATATAAGCTAAAGGTTATAGAAGATTCAGCCCAGGCCCACGGTTCTAAATACAAAGATCGCAGGGTTGGAAGCATCGGTGACGTAGGTTGTTTTAGTTTTTATCCTGCAAAGAATCTTGGAGCTTTCGGTGATGGTGGAATTATAACTACAAACAGTGAAAAAATATATAAGAAATTGTTAGGATTAAGAGATTATGGTAGGACTGGCAAGTATGTGCATGCAGAGATTGGTTTTAATTCTAGGTTAGATACTGTTCAGGCAGCTGTATTAATTGAGAAGTTAAAGTATCTGGATTCTTGGAATAGATCTCGCATGGAGAAGGCAAAAATTTATGATCGATTGCTAAATGAAGTTAAGGGTGTTGTTATTCCTAAGCGGGTAAACTTCGGTACTCACGTTTATCATGTTTACGCTATAAGGTTAAAAAATCGGAATATTGTTCAAAAAAGGCTATGTGAGAATGGAGTTAGTGCAATCATACATTATCCTATACCATTGCATTTACAAAAAGCCTATAAGCACCTAGGTTATAAAAGAGGTGATTTTCCTGTTGCCGAAAAAGTAGCGCGGGAAATTGTATCTTTACCGCTTTTTCCTCATATGAAAAATAATCAGATAAATTTTGTAGTTGATAAACTAAAGGAGTTGCTAAGTGGAAAATAAAATTAATCTCTCTGTTGTTGTAATTACTAAGAATGAAGAAGATCGGCTTAGTGAATGCTTAGAGAGTGTATCTGGTTGGGTAGATGAAATCATTGTAGTTGATGATAATAGCACAGATAGCACGGTTGAAATTGCACGAAAATTTACCGATAGAATATTCATTAGGAAGATGGAGATAGAGGGAACTCATAGGAACTGGGCTTATCAGCAAGCTAAGAACTCTTGGGTGTTAAGTCTTGATGCGGATGAAAGAGTAACTGAAGAATTAAAAGAAGAGCTAATTAACATCATGAGCAATAATTCAGAGTTTACCGGTTATTCTGTACCGCGAAGAAATTATATAGGAAGTTATTGGGTTAAGAACTGTGGGTGGTATCCTAGCGGCCAGCTAAAACTTTTTAGAAAAGAGAAATTCAAATATGAAGAAGTGGAAGTTCATCCTAGAGTATTTTTAGATGGAGATTGTGGACATTTAACCAAAGATTTGATACATTATTCATATAAAGATTTTGGGGATTTCTTGAATAAACTTAATAAGCAGACTGATCAGGAAGTCACTAAATGGATTAAGGCTGGAAAAAAGATGACCAGAGCTCGATTTGCCTGGCGGACTTTCGATCGGTTTATGAGGAGTTATTTTAGGAAAAAAGGCTACCGCGAAGGCTTTATAGGTTTCATGGTTGCATTTTTTGCAGGATTTTATCAATTTATTAGTTACGCAAAATATTGGGAAAGAAAAAAGGAGGAACAGACAGGATGAAGGTATTAGTTACTGGTGGAGCAGGATTAGTTGGTTCTCATTGTGCTGAAATTTATGCATTAAAAGGTAATGATGTTGTTATATTAGATAACCTTATGCGTTCCCAGCTTTTTGAGTACGATAAAGATTCGGTTGAGTTCAACTGGAATTATTTATCAAAATATGAAAACATAAAAAGAATAAAGGGCGACGTAAGGAATGAAAAAGATGTTCTAGAGGCATTGAGGGACGGCGTTGATTTAGTTATTCATACTGCTGGTCAGCCAGGAGTTCCTTCATCAGTTAGGATGCCCTTAGAAGATTTTAGTATAAATGCATTCGGTACGCTGAATGTTTTAGAATGTACTAGAAGGGTTTGTCCTAAGGCAGCTGTGGCATATTGTTCTACCAATAAAGTCTTTGGTGAGAATGTGGATAGCATTAAATTACAAGAGAAGGAAAAAAGGTATATATATAAAGGAGTTGAAGGTGTAAATGAAAACATGCTCACAGATCTTACCGGGCATACTCCTTATGGTGTAAGTAAGCTAGTTGGTGATTTATATGTTCAGGAATATGGTCATATTTATGGAATGAAAACAGCTGCTTTTCGTATGAGCTGTACTTATGGTATTAGGCAGTTTGGTTTTGAAGATCAAGGATGGGTCGCTTGGTTCGTTATTGCAACTTTATTTGATAAAGAAGTAACTATATTTGGAGATGGTAAGCAGGTAAGAGACTTACTTTACGTTTCTGATTTAGTAGATGCTTTTGATAAGTTTGCAAAATCTGATATACAGAATGCAGTATACAATATCGGCGGAGGACCAACGAACACATCTTCATTATTAGAGTTTATTGAAGAGATTGAGAAACAGACTGGAAAAAAGCTAAAGCTTAAGTTTAGCGACTGGCGTCCATCAGATCAAAAAGTCTATATTTCTGATACTAAGAAGCTCGAGAAAGAATTGAATTGGAAGACTACAGTAGGAGTTAAGGAAGGAATTAGTAAACTAGTTGAATGGGTGAGCGCTAATGAAAGTTGTTTTTCTTGATAGAGACGGAGTAATAAATCAGTTTCCCGGTTACGGAAAATATGTCACCAGTCTTAAGGAGTTTAAGATTGTTCCTGGAGCTCTGGAGACAATTAAGGCTCTTTCTGATAATGGTTACGAAATTTTCGTTATTTCTAATCAGGCGGGTGTTTCTAAAGGACTTTATTCTGAAAACACATTAAAAGAGATTACTAATTTTCTTCTTGAAGAAGTTAAAAAAACAGGTGGAAAAATAAAAGAAGTTTTATATTGTCTGCATCAGGATAAAGATAATTGTAATTGCAGAAAGCCGAAGACAGGGCTTATCGAGAAAGCAAAAGCTGTCGGTGAATTTAATCCAGAAGTTTCTTATCTTGTAGGAGATTCAATAAGAGATATAAAAACAGGTAAGAGTTCCGGATTAAAGACAATATTAGTTTTAAGCGGTAAAGAAAAGATAGAAGAAAAAGATAAATGGGAAGTTGCTCCTGATTTCGTAGTCAAAGATATTAAAGAAGCAGGGGAGAAGATATTAAATGAAAATACTAATAGTTCATGCGTCTGCAGGTGCAGGTCATCGTAAGGCTGCTGAAGCGATATATAAAGACCTTTGCGAAAATTCTCCACATGAAGTTACTCTTGTTGATTCCTTAGACTACACTAATCGTGTATTCAAGTTTTGTTATTCTACAGGTTATAGTTTTGTAATAAAGAATTTTCCCTGGCTCTGGGGATTATTTTTCTATTTTTTTGAAATTAAATTTCTTTGGTGGCTTTTTAAGTTTTTAAGAAGATTATCTCACGCCATGAATTCTCCTCGCCTGGTAAGGTTTATCTTAAAGGAAAATCCCGACGTTATTTTATCTACTCATTTTATGGTTAATGAGATAGTTTCCCATTTAAAGGATAAGCATATATCTGGGGTTAAGATAGTTAGCGTAGTAACAGATTATAATGCTCATTTATCCTGGGTAGCTGATTATGTAGATATTTATTGTGTAGCTATTCCTGAGGTTAAAAAAGAACTAATATATAAAGGAGTAGATGAAAACAAAATTATCGTTACGGGAATTCCTGTTGATACTAACTTTACCAAAGTTACTGACAGAGACGAAATCCGCCAAAGGTTAGATTTTAAAGATGGTTCATTTTCTATTCTTATTGTTGCAGGAGCCATTGGCATAGGTCCGATATATAATATCGCCCAACTTCTTAAAGACAAATTTCAATTGGTAATTCTTTGCGGTAAGAATGAAAAGCTTCGTAAAGACTTGCTAGATCTAAAAAGCGACAACATTAAGGCTTTTGGTATGGTAGATAATATGCATGAGTTTATGGCGGCTTGTGATATTATTATTACTAAAGCCGGAGGGCTTACAACAACTGAATCGTTAGTCAGCAACATCCCGATAATTTATTTCAATATAATACCTGGTCAAGAAGGAAAGAATGCAAAGCTATTTGAGAGTCATGGGATAGCCAAGGTGATAAAAGATATTAGCGGTATCGATAATTTCGTAACTGAATTACGGGAAGACAATAATAGGTATGATTCCATTAGAGAAAAAATGAAACAAATTGCAAAACCAAATGCGGTTAGAGATATTATTAATATAATAGAAGGTTGTAATGAAAAGCCAGGTCGCTAAAGTTCTGGTAAACATACCCCTAGATTCATCCTTCGATTATTCCGTTCCTAAAGATCTTCAGAAAAAAATAAAAGTTGGCTCCCGAATTTGGGTTAATTTTATTAATAAAAGAAAATTAGCCTATGTTATTGGTTTGTCTGATTCTTCTAAGATAAAAAAGCTTAAGCCGGTTATGGAAGTAATTGATAGTATTCCAATATTTAATAGTAAGCAACTTGCTTTCCTTAAAGATTTATCAGAATATTATTGCTGTAGTTTTTCAGAAATGATTGAAGCTGCCTTACCTGCAATGTTAAGAAAAGGCAAGGAAGTAGAATTAGGTGCAACTGCGAACATAAAAAAATCTCCCAAGGAGAAATTTAAGGCTACATTATTAAAAGGTTTATCTGATGAGGAAAAACAAGATTTTATTGTATCTGCAGTAAAGAGACAGCTAGGCAAGAAAAAAGATATAATATTTTTAGTTCCTGAAATATCATTAATTTCCCATTATTATAAGATGCTTGTTAATTCTTTAAAAGAAGAAGTAGCAATATTGCATAGTAAGCAATCTGATAAAGAAGAGCTTGCAAGCTGGCTGAAGATTTCAAGCGGTAAAATTAGAATTGTTTTGGGTACTCGTCTGGCAGTATTTACTCCGTTGAAGAATATCGGATTAATCATTGTTGAAGATGAGAGTAACTCTTCATATAAGCAAGATCAGGTGCCTCATTATAATGCTAGAGAGGTTGCTTTTATGCTTGCTAGAAGGAATAAGGCTCAAATAGTTCTTTCTAGCTTAGTTCCTTCTGTGGAATCTTTCAATAAATTTAAGAATAAGACTTTATCATATTCGACTGTTAAAGGAAAAGATTGGGCAAGTCCTAAAATAAATTTATTGGATGTCTCGCGCATAGGAAAAGGAAGAAAAGAAATAATTTCTGCTGCATTAGAGAATGCCATTAGAGAAACATTAAGTAATTCAGGCAAAGTTCTTATTTTGATGAACAGAAAGGGTTTCTCTACGTATTTGCGTTGCCAGAGCTGTGGATTTGTTTTGCGTTGCCAGAGATGTAGCAGTAGCCTTGCGTATCATTTTGACCAAAAGAAATTATTCTGCCCCTTTTGTAATTATAAATCAGAGCCTATTACTATTTGCCCTAAATGCAATAGTAGTTATATTCGCTATTTGGGTGTTGGAATTGAGAAATTGGAAAGTGAGCTTAACCGCATATTTCCTCAAGCAAGGATTTCTATTTGGAAAGAAAACATAAAAATTGAAAATAATAACGTTATCATAGCTACTCAGACAATAATGCACAGACAGTTGCCTATTTTGTTTGATCTGGTAGTTGCGCTTCAGATAGAAAGTCTTCTTAATAGAGTTGATTTTCGTGCAGCAGAAAAAACCTTTTCTATGCTTTGGAGACTTGCAAAGCTTGCAGAAAAACAACTAATTATTCAAACAAGGAATGCTGCACACTATTGTCTGCAGGCACTGTATAATAATAAACCAGAAGATTTTTATAGAAGCGAAATTAGCGCTCGTAAAGCTTTAGATTTTCCTCCCTTGAGTCATTTTATTCAAATTAAATTAAGAGGAAAGAATGAGACTAAAACAGCAACAGTTGCTCAATTAATGTTTGACAAATTAGTTGTTTTAAATAAAATAAAAGGAACAGTAATTTTTGAACCTGTTATTGCAAATCCTTCTAAATTAAGAGGGTATTATTATTGGAATGTTTTAGTAAAAACAAAATCTGTCCTTAAGGCTAACCGTTTAATAAGGCAAGTTAGAAAATCTATTAAGAGTAAGTCTGGAGTCATAATAACTGTGAATGTGGATTTATAAAAGGAATTAACTGATGAAAATTATATTTTTTGGAAGCTCTGAATTTGCCATACCTTCTTTAGAAGCTTTGAAAAAAAACGACTTTGAGATTTGTTCTGTTGTAACTCAACCGGATAGAAAGAAGGGAAGATTTCTCCACGTGGCTTCTCCTGCAGTGAAGAAGGTGGCAGCTAAGCTATCTTTAAAAGTTTTACAGCCAGAGAAGCTAAGCGATGATAATTTTCTCAAACAGCTTAATAGTTTAGATGCAGATTTATTTGTTGTGATTTCTTACGGAAAAATTCTCACCAAGCAAGTCCTTTCCATTCCTAAGATATTTGCTGTCAATGTTCACGGTTCACTTCTTCCAAAATATAGAGGTGCTGCTCCTGTTAACTGGGCAGTTATAAATGCTGAGAAAGAAACTGGAGTTACGGTTATGAAGATGAATGAACGCATGGATGAAGGAGATATAATTACCAAAAAGCAGATTTCGGTTGGTCTGGATGAGACATCCGAGACGCTAAATGAGAAACTTTCGAAATTGGGAGCCAAAGCTTTAATTGAAACATTAAAAAATATAAGAAATAATAATTTTTCGCTTCTTCCGCAAGATCATTCTAGTGCAACATATGCTTCAAAGCTGAAGAAAGAAGATGGTTTGATTGATTGGAATATGTCAGCAGATGAAATTCTTGCTCGCATAAGAGGCCTTGTTCCCTGGCCGGGAGCATTCACTCACTACAGAAAGAAGTTGTTGAAAGTATGGAAAGCTGAAGTAGCGGCTATTGGTTCAAAAGACAAAAAGATAGGAGAAATTATAGAAGTCTCAAAAAATAATTTTATGGTTGCAACTTCTAAAGATGCTTTAAAAATTTTAGAAGTTCAGCTAGAATCATCTAAGCGTATGAAAGCTGCTGATTTTATTTCAGGGCACCGTTTGAGTCTAGGAGATATTTTAAAATAAACATGCCAGAGCTAAGAAAAGATCCCATTATTGGCCGTTGGGTAGTTATTTCTACTGAAAGAGAAAAAAGACCTGATAATTTTAAATTTAGTCCTAAGAATTTCCAGGAAGATGATTGTCCTTTCTGTGAAGGTAAAGAGTCTTGCACGCCAAAAGAAATAGCAGCCGTTAGAGAAAATAAGACCCAGCCTGATACAGCTGGATGGAAGGTTAGAATTGTATCCAGTAATAATCCTATTTTTCGTATCGAAGGTAACCTTGGCAGAAAAGGGCATGGAATTCATGATCAGCTAAACGGCATAGGTGCCCACGAGGTAATAATAGAGACGCCTAAGCATATAGCAAATATTTGTGATTTATCTCAAGAACAAATTACAGAGGTATTTAATTGTTATGTTAATAGAATAGTTGACCTTGAAAAGGATCAGAGATTTAATTATATTCTTATTTTTAAAAATTATGGTTGGGGAGCAGGAGCCACAAAAGTAAATCATGCCCGTTCACATTTGATAGCAATGCCTATAAATCCAAAACGCGTCAAAGAAGAGCTGGTGGGGGCGCGTCGTTATTTTGATTATCATGAGAGGTGTGTATTTTGTGATATTATCAGGCAAGAAAAAGAAAAAAATCAAAGAGTAGTTTTGGAAACAGATAATTTTCTTGCTATTGTTCCTTTTGCATCAAGGTTTCCTTTCGAGATATGCATATTGCCTAAATTACACAGTTGTGATTTTGGTAAAGTTGACGTTCAGACAAGAAAAGATTTGGCATGTATCTTAAAAGAAGTCTTATCAAAAATTAAGAAAGGTTTAGAAGACCCTCCGTATAATTATGTTATTCATAGCGCACCTTTAAGACGGAAAGACAAGCCTGGTTATTGGAAAACAATAGATGAAGATTATCACTGGCATATAGAGATAATTCCGCGCTTAACCAGGGTTGCAGGATTCGAATGGGGAACTGGTTGTTACATTTGTCCTTTGCCTCCTGAAGATGCGGCAGAGTTTTTAAGAGGAATAAAGATATAATGGCAGAATTAAGAAGAGATCCTATTAACGGTAGATGGGTGATCGTCGATATTGACACTCCTAAAGGACCAGATCATTTCGAGAAAGAACACTATGATTTTAGTGGCAGCGGGTGTCCTTTTTGTTACGGAAATGAGCAGACCACGCCACCGGAAATTGATGTTATAAGATATCTTGACACTCAACCAAATTCTCCCGGATGGCAGGTGAGGGTTGTTCCTAATAAATTCCCGGCTTTAAAGATTGAAGGTGAGCTTGATAACCATGGGATAGGCATGTATGATATTTCTAATGGAATCGGTGCCCATGAAGTAATAATAGATTCTCCTTATCATGAAAAAAGTATGGTTGATTTGCTGCCAGAGGAAATGCATTCAATTATAAATATGTATTGTAAGAGAACTATTGATTTGATTAAAGATAAGCGCTTTAAATACATTTTAATCTTCAAAAATCACGGACCGTCCGCGGGAGCTTCTTTAGAGCATGATCATACTCAACTTATAGCTTTACCCATGGTTCCTAAGAACGTTGCAGAAGAATTAAAAGGTTCACAGGATTATTTTCGCTATAAGGGTAGATGTGTTTTTTGCGATATGATTACACAGGAGTTTCAGGAAAAAGCAAGGATAGTTCAAGAGACAGAATACTTTGTTTCAATTTGTCCCTATGCCTCCAGATTTCCTTTTGAAACTTGGATTTTGCCAAAATTTCATAGCGCTAATTTTCAACATATGAATAATGAGGAGAAAATTGACTTAGCTAAAATACTTAAAGATATGCTTGCAAGATTGAAGAAGGTTTTGTATAATCCTGCGTATAACTTCATTATTCATAGTGCACCACTTAGTGGAGATTATAAAGAGAGTTATCATTGGCATATAGAAATTATGCCTAAACTAACAAGAGTAGCTGGTTTTGAGTGGGGGACAGGTTTTTATATTGTGCCTACTCCACCTGAGAAAGCGATTCATTATTTAAGGGAGGTGACGTTGTAATGGGTATAAAAGTAGGTATTAATGGTTTCGGAAGAATTGGACGTCTAGTTTTTCGTGCTGGTTTAAATCGTAAAGATATTGACTTTGTCGCTGTTAACGATTTACCTGTAGGGACAGAGACTTTAGGACATCTTTTAAAATACGATTCAACTTTTGGTGAGCTCCCCAATGATGTTAAAACAACAGATGATGCAGTAGTTGTTGACGGAAAAGAGCTAAAAGTAATTAGTCATAAATCTCCAGCAGAAATTCCTTGGAAAGACCTAGGCGTTGATATTGTAATTGAATCAACAGGGATTTTTAGAGATAAAGAAAAAGCTATGGGTCATGTTGAGGCCGGAGCGAAAAAGGTAATTATTTCTGCTCCTGCAAAAAATGAGGATGTAACTATAGTTTTAGGTGTAAATGATGAAAAATATGATGCTAAAAATCATCAGATTATATCTAATGCATCTTGCACGACTAACTGCCTTGCTCCGGTTGTTAAGGTAATAAAGGATAATTTTGGATTAACCAAAGGTTTGATGACAACTATCCATTCATACACTAATGATCAGCGCATACTTGATTTTCCTCATAAGGATTTAAGGCGCGCAAGAGCAGCTGCAGTATCTATGATTCCAACTACTACTGGTGCAGCCAAGGCAATTGGTGTGGTAATGCCTGAATTGAAGGGAAAGCTTGATGGTTTTGCCATAAGAGTTCCTACGCCGAATGTATCGGTTGTTGATTTAACCTGTGAAGTGGAAAAAGATACTACTGCAGAAGAGATTAATGCCGCAATTAAGAAAGCAGCTGAAGGAAATTTAAAGGGTATTCTCCAGTATTTGGATATTCCTTTAGTTTCTCATGATTTCAATGGAAATAGTCATTCCAGCATATTTGATGCAGAATTTACAAAAGTAATTGATGGAAAGTTTGTTAAGATTCTTAGCTGGTATGATAATGAATGGGGATATTCTTGCCGTTTAGTTGATATGGTTGAGTTTATCGTTAAAAAAGGTTTGTAATCAATAATCTTTAAGCAGTATATGTTTGGGCCGAGATGTTATCTCGGCCCTGTTTTTGTGTTTTAAGGCAAATTTTTATCGTTTTTTGTATCCTTATTCAAGATTTTTCACCCTTAAAATAAGATTTATGATTATATTGACAAACAAAAAAAAGTATATAGAATAGATATATTAACTTATTGCAGTAATTTAAGATAGTGAAAGGAAGATGAATGGCTAAATTGAATATAAAAGATGTGGATTTAAAGGATAAAAAAACTATTATCCGCGTTGATTACAATGTTCCTCTTGATAAGGAATTAAATATTACCGACGACGTACGTATTCAAGCAAGCCTACCTACGGTAAAATACGCCTTAGAACAAGGTGTAAAAAAATTAATATTAATGAGTCATTTAGGAAGGCCTAAAGGAGAGGTTAAGGAAGAATTTAGACTTACTCCTGCTGCAAAAAGACTACAAGAGCTTATCGGTGAACCTGTGTTAAAGTTGAATGATTGCATAGGTCCTGAAGTTGAATCTAAGATCAATTCTTCTTCAGAGCGCGTAGTTATGTTAGAAAACTTAAGATTTCATCCCGAAGAGAAGAAAAATGATGATAATTTTGCTAAAAGCCTAGCTAGTTTAGCAGATATTTATATTAACGATGCATTCGGAAGTGCTCATAGAGCCCATGCATCTACCGCAGGAATTACTAAACATTTACAGGCAGTGTCAGGTTTTCTGCTTGATAAGGAAATTAATTATTTAGGTAAAGCATTGGAAAAACCTGAAAAGCCTTTTGTGGTAATCTTAGGCGGTGCTAAGGTATCGGACAAAATTGGCGTAATTGAAAATCTTCTGCCTAAAGCTGATTCCATAATTATTGGCGGAGGAATGGCGTATACGTTTCTAAAGGCTTTAGGACAGAGCATTGGAAAGTCTCTTCTTGAAGAAGATAAGATTGATACAGCTAAGGATATTTTTACCAAGGCAAAAGAAAGCAATACTAATATTTTGTTACCGATAGACCACGTTGTTACTGATAATTTGGATCCCGTTGGAGAAATAAGAAATGTAAAAGATATTCCTGATGGATTTCTGGCTGTAGATATCGGGTCAGAGACAATTTCTGCTTACGAGACAGCCTTAAAAAATGCTAAGACAATAATTTGGAATGGTCCTGTAGGTATTTTTGAAATTGATCAATTTGCTTTGGGGACAAAGCTAATCGCGGAATTTATTGCTGGTTTGGATGCTATATCAATCATTGGCGGTGGAGATACCGCTGCAGCAGTTAAAAAATTTAATGTAGATGATAAGATGAAGCATGTTTCAACCGGCGGGGGAGCTTCTTTAGAATATATGGAAGGTAAAGAATTGCCGGGTATTGCGGCATTAACTGATAGGAGTTAAAAATGAGAAAGCTTTTTATTGCTGGAAATTGGAAGATGAACAAAAATATTTCTGAGGCTATAGAATTGGCTAATGGTTTAAAAAGAAATCTTTATGATGTAAATGATATAGATATTGCAATTTGTCCTACACTGGTTCCGTTAACCGAAGTTTCTGAAATTGTTGCTGAAACAAACATTGGTC
The DNA here is from genome assembly GCA_964406665.1 of uncultured Planctomycetia bacterium. GTDB lineage: Bacteria > Omnitrophota > Gorgyraeia > VGKH01 > JBHPFN01 > CAYOSQ01. The sequence continues at coordinate 18,051 of CAYOSQ010000005.1, forward strand.
TTGGTGCGCAAAATGTTTACTGGGAGGAAAGTGGTGCTTTTACCGGAGAAATTTCTAGTACTATGCTTAAAGATGCAGGATGTAAATATGTAGTTATAGGGCATTCAGAACGCAGACAGTATTTTTCAGAAACAAATGAAACCGTAAACAAGAAAATAAAAGCTGTTCAGGCAGCTGGATTAGTTCCTATTGTTTGCGTAGGAGAAGTTCTGCAAGAGAGAGAGGATGGTAGAACCTTCGATGTGATAAAGACTCAGATAGATAAATCTTTAGCTGGCATTAAGGTGGATGATGCTTCCAGGTTCGTTGTTGCCTATGAACCTGTTTGGGCGATAGGCACTGGTAAAACTGCCACTCCTGATCAAGCTCAAGAGGTGCATAAATTTATTCGCGGTTTACTTTCTAAGCTATTAGGAAATGAAGTAGCAGATAACGTAAGAATACAATATGGTGGAAGTGTTAAGCCTGAAAATGCTAAAGAATTGATGTCTCAAGAGGATATTGATGGAGCGCTTGTAGGAGGTGCGAGTCTTAAGGTTGATTCGTTTACTGATATTATCAAAAATTGCTTAAAGTAAAGGAAAAATAATATGTTGTTTACTATTTTATTGATCGCTCAAGTTGTTGTATGTGTCTTGTTGGTTGCGATTGTCTTAATGCAGTCCGGCCGCGGTGGTGGTTTAACAGAAACATTTGCCGGTGGGATGGAGTCGATGTTTGGTTCTAAGACTAACGTAATAATGGTACGCACAACTGCAATTCTTTCAATCCTATTTTTTACAACCTGTTTAAGTTTAGCTTTTTTATCAACACAAAAAAGTAAGTCTTTAATGGCTTCTGAAGAAACGGTTGCAGTTGGAGATGTGGTAGATGATATTGAAGAAGCTGTTCCTTCTGAAGTTCAAGAAAAGGTGGAAGAAGTAGCGGAACAGGTACAGTCGGAAGAAGAGAGTGATAAAATACAGGAATCAGGAACAGAATAATAATTTAGATTTTTCTTTAAACATTTTATTTAAGCTATCAGCTTTGCTGGTAGCTTTTTTATTTTTTTATCCTATTAATTTATCTGCCGATAGCAATAAATTCGGCGGTAGATTAATTTTTGCCACAACTTCAGATCCCAGATCATTTAATTCTATTCTTGCTAAAGAAACTTCTACCACAGCGATTACAGGTTTAATTTTTGAAGGATTAACCACTACTAATGGAGCAACTTTGGAAGTAGAGCCTCACTTGGCTAAAAGTTGGAGAATCGAGAATGATGGTTTGTCCTGGATCTTTTCTTTAAGAGATGATGTTTATTGGTTTGACGGAAAAAAATTTACCGCTGATGATGTTGTCTTTACTTTTAATGATTTAATTTATAATGAAGATATACCAAATTCTAGCCGGGATATTTTTACTATTGAAGAGAAGGTTTTCAAGGTTGAGAAAATAGATGATTTTACAGTTAGATTCAATCTTCCGGGAAAATTTGCTCCTTTTTTACGGAGTATGTCACAGGAAATTTTACCAGAACATATCTTGAAGAAACATGTTGAAGGAGGTAGGTTTAATTTTACCTGGGGGACAGATTCAAATCCTGATGAGATTATTGGGACAGGTCCTTTTAAGCTGACAAAATATCTTCCTGGTGAAAGAATTGTTCTTGAAAGAAATCCTCACTATTGGAAATATACAGGAAAAGACAGGCTACCATATTTGGACGAAATTATTTTTATGGTCGTACAAAGTCAGGATACGTCTCTTTTGAAATTTCTGGACGGACAACTTGATTATTATGGATTGAGGGGAACTGATTATCCACTACTAAAACCACTTGAGGCCGAGGGAGATTTTACTGTTTATAATACGGGTCCGGCATTTGGAAGTAATTTTTTGGTTTTTAATCAAAATACAGGGATGAATCCTAATTCAAATAAACCATATGTAGATAGTGCAAAACTTTCTTGGTTTAGAGATAAAAGATTTAGAAAAGCTGTGGCGCATGCAATTGATAAGGAAAAAATAATTGAGATATTGATGAATGATTTAGGATTTAACCAGTATTCTGGGATGAGTCCTAGCAGCGGATTTTTTTATCATCCAGATGTAAAGAAGTATGATTATAATATTGAAAAAGCACGCAACATTCTTTCTCAAGCGGGATTTTCTGATAAAAACTTAGATGGAATAATTGAAGATAGTGAAGGTAATAGCATAGAATTTAATCTTTTCACGAATTCTGGAAATACTACCAGAATTCAGATAGCCGCAATAATACGAAAAGATTTAGAGAATCTAGGGATGAAGGTAAATTTCCTTGCGTTAGAGTTTAATAATCTTGTGAGTAAAATGGTTTCTACTTATGATTGGGATGCGATTATTATGGGGTTAACTGGAGGTATTGAGCCGCATTCAGGGAGAAATGTTTGGCATTCCAGCGGTCAGTTGCATATGTGGTATCCTAGGCAGGAAACTCCGAATTCAGATTGGGAAAAAAGAATAAATGAAATATTTGATGCTGGCGTTCAGGAGTTGGATAGAGAAAAACGTAAAGTGTTTTATAATGAATGGCAGTATATAGTTTCTGAAGAACTGCCCTTTATTTATACTGTTTTACCGGCTTCAATATTTGCCGTTAGAAATAAATTTGGGAATTTAAATCCTACGCCTTATGGTGGAGCGTTTCATAATCTTGAAGAAATATACATAAAGAAATGATTAGATATATTGTTAGAAGAATATTAATTTCAATTCCACTATTGCTTGTTATGAGTTTTGTTACTTTCTTGTGTATCCAGCTTGCACCGGGTAATTTCTTTGATACTTTAAAGCTAGATCCCCAAATGTCCGAAGATACAATTGCTCATTATGAATCTTTGTACCATTTGGATAAGCCTGTTATTATCCAATATTTTTACTGGTTGAAGAATTTGGTTAAGTTAGATTTTGGTTATTCATTCTTTTATAATACACCTGTTGCAAAGATTATCGGCAGCAGGTTGTTTAATACATTCATTCTTTCTTTCGCTAGCATGGTTTTTACTTGGCTTGTTGCCATTCCATTTGGGATAATTGCTGCAGTAAATAGAAACCGCTTAGCAGATAGATTTTTTTCTTTTCTCTCATTTATTGGACTTTCAATTCCCAACTTCTTTTTTGCTTTAATTCTTCTTTATCTAGCAAGTATTTTCAAAATTCTTCCGCTTGGAGGTATGCGTTCTGTCGATTTTGATTCTTTAACTTTTATGGGAAAAGTATGGGATATAGGAAAACATCTTATAATCCCAACAATCGTAATTTCTACTTCTGCTATGGCTGGCCTACAGAGGATAATGAGAGGTAGTCTTTTAAGTGTTCTTCAGCAGCAATACATTTTGACAGCCCGGGCAAAAGGCTTGCCAGAAAATAGGGTTATATACCGACACGCATTGAGAAATGCAATAAATCCATTGGTTACTATATTTGGTTATCATTTATCAGGTATTTTAAGCGGGGCAGCCTTAACTGAAATTATCTGCAACTGGCCTGGCCTAGGAACTGTTATGCTTACTGCCGTAAGGGCGCAAGATTTGTATTTAGTTATGGGAAGTATGTTGATGGGGGGAGTTCTGCTGCTTAGTGGAAATTTAGTTGCTGATATTCTTTTAGCCGGGGTTGATCCGAGGATTAGATATGAATAAGCCGCAAAGCAAATTTAAAATAATTTATTCAGGCTTAAAAAAGAATAAGCTTGCTTTCATTAGTTTTTTTGTACTCGTTGCTTTATACCTTGGTGCTATATTTGCAGATTTTATCTCACCGTATTTTTATGATGATGAAGATAGGAATTATTCGTATTCGCCTCCAACAAAAATTCATTTTGTTTCAAAAGATGGTTCTTTGGTTAGTCCTTATGTTTATGGCTTAACGTCTAATTTTGATGAATACAAGAAAAGAATTTTTACTGAGGATGATTCTAGAGCTTATGCCATAAAGTTCTTTGTTAAGGGTTATGAATATGAATTGTTGGGGTTGTTTAAGTCTGACATTCACCTTTTTGGAGTCAATGAGCGTTCTCGTATATATCTTTGGGGAGCTGATTCTAGAGGGAGAGACTTGTTTACTCGTATAATTCATGGTTCACGTATATCTCTTAGCATAGGTTTGATTGGGGTAACATTTGCTTTTGTTATTGGTTTACTTGTGGGTGGGATATCCGGTTATTACGGAGGTAAGACCGATAATATTATAATGAGAATTTGCGAGATGATTATGATGGTACCAGGATTTTATTTAATGCTTGCTCTTCGAGCTGCTTTTCCACCTAATTTAAGTTCTTTTCAGATTTATATTCTAATAGTTCTTATTTTTTCTTTTATCGGCTGGGCTGGAATGGCAAGGGTTATTAGAGGCATGAGTATTTCTTTAAGAGAAAGGGAGTATGTTCTTGCTGCTAAGGCTTTAGGTATATCTGATATAAAAATTATCTTCAAGCATATTTTGCCGCATACTCTTTCTTATACGATAGTGGCAGCTACTATGTCTATTCCAGGATATATTTTAGGCGAATCCGGATTAAGTTTTCTAGGATTGGGTATTCAGGATCCACAGGCTAGCTGGGGAAATCTTCTCTCAGAAGCGATGGGAATTGCGCAGATTAAATTTCATCCCTGGATATTGTTGCCAGGGTTGTTTATTTTTATAACTGTAATTTCTTTTAATTTATTTGGGGATTGCTTAAGGGATGTACTTGATCCAAAATTAAAATCTGAGGTTAAGTAGTATGATAGAGCCACTTCTCAGTATCCAAAATTTAGGCTTAAGTTTTTTCATAAATAGCAAAATCAAGAATATTGTAGAGGGGTTATCTCTAGATATTTATGAAAAAGAGATTGTAGCTCTTGTAGGTGGATCAGGCAGTGGTAAAACGCTTACAGGTCTTTCTATTTTGAAGTTACTTCCTCAGCAGGCAAAAGCTGCAGGTAAGATTATCTGGCAGGGAGTTGATTTAATGGAGTTGTCAGAGAAAAGAATGGGATTAATTAGAGGAAAAGAAATTAGCATGGTGTTTCAGGAGCCGTTAAGCAGCCTTAATCCTGTTTTTACCATAGGCTATCAAATTGACGAAGTAGTTAAGCTTCATGCTAAAAAGAGAGGTAGAGACGTAAAAGAGTATTCAATTGAACTTCTCAATAAAGTTGGTATTCCTGATCCCAAAAAAACAATCGACGATTATCCTCATCAGCTTAGCGGTGGCATGCGTCAAAGGGCAATGATAGCTATGAGCATTGCGGCTAATCCTAGGCTGTTGATTGCTGATGAACCAACAAGTAATTTAGATGTAACTATACAGGCACAAATATTAGAACTATTTTCTAAATTAAAAGATGATTTAAATATCTCAATTATTTTAATTACGCATGATTTAAGTATAGTTAAGCATTTATCGGACAGGGTTGCTGTTATGCATAAAGGAAAGATAGTTGAATGTGGCAAAACAGATGGTTTACTGGAAAATCCTCAACATTATTATACGCGTGATTTACTGGAAGCGGTGAAAATCTAATGAGCAAAGTTGTTTTAGATTTAAAAAATGTCTGTAAAGATTTCTCAATTAAAAGAGGAATTTTTAAGAGGTCTGCAGGTTGTATAAAAGCGGTTAACAATGTATCGTTTTCTCTGAGCGAAAAAGAAACTTTAGGATTGGTGGGGGAATCTGGTTGTGGAAAAACTACATTAGCCAGGGCTATTATTCGGTTAATAGACTCCAATAAAGGAGAAATTGTTTTTAACGGTATTAACTTAGCCAAAATTTCTAAACGTAAAATTCGTCCCTTGCGTCAGCATATGCAGATAGTTTTTCAGGATCCATATACTAGTTTAGATCCATTATATAAAGTCAAAGATATTATTGCCGAGGCAATTTTATCTTTTTGGAAAATGGATCAACTGGTGGTTTTAGATAGGGTCAAGGAATTATTGGAATTGGTCAAGCTTCCTCCGGATGTACTGTACCGTTATCCGCATGAGTTTAGTGGAGGAGAGCGTCAACGTATTGCTATAGCTCGAAGTTTAGCAACTAATCCTAAGCTGCTTATTTTAGATGAGGCAGTATCTAGTCTTGATGTGGTAATTCAGTCTCAAATTATTAGGCTGTTGCTAGAATTGCAAGAGAAGTTAGGATTAACGTATTTATTTATTTCGCATAATTTAAGAGTTATCAGGGCAGTAAGCACGAAAATTGCTGTGATGTATTTAGGTAAAATTGTTGAAATGGCAGAAACTGAAGAATTGCTTAATCATAAATTACATCCTTATGCAGAAGCACTTTTTCTTGCTGCGATAGAGATGAAGTCTACGGTAGCTGAAACAGCAGAAATTAAAGAACAGAAAATAAAAGGTTGTCCGTATAGCCCTAGATGTAAGTTTGCCCAAAATATTTGTCGAGAAGAAGAGCCGGAATTAAAAGAAATCTCTGGCGGACATATGGTTGCTTGTCATTTTCCGCTTGGTAAATAAGTTTGTAAATCATTAGATATATTCTTGAAAATAAAAATTTTATAGTATATAATAATCCTACTTTCCTAAGGAGTGCTTAAATTTATGTTAAGAAAAGCTAGGCTTGATGATGCAGATGTAATCAAATCTTTAATAGATTTTTATGCTAAAGAAGATCTTATGATTCCTCGTTCTCTTAACGAGATATACGAGAACATCAGGGATTTTTGGGTATACCAGGAAAATGACACTATTGTTGGTTGTTGTGCCCTGCACGTATTTGGCTGGGAAGGTTTAGCAGAAATAAAATCGTTCGCGGTTGATCAAGCACATCATAAAAAAGGCATCGGCAAAGAGTTAATCTCGTGTTGTTTAAAAGATGCGACAGAGCTAAGAATAAAAAAAATATTTGTTTTAACATACGTACCAGAGTTTTTTGAAAAGTTTGGTTTTTCCAGGGTGGATAAATCAATGTTCCCGCAGAAGATTTGGGCCGAGTGTTGCAACTGTCCTAAATTTCCAGATTGTAAAGAAATTGCACTTATTAAGAAGTTATAAAGGAGGAAGTAATGGATTATATGTTGACTGAAGAACAGATAATGATTAAAGATTTATGTAAACAGATCGCCGATGAAAAGATTCGTCCGAAAGCTGCGGAATATGATCAAAGTGAACAGTTTCCCGCAGATATTATGAAGATACTGGCACAGTCAGATCTTTTTGGGATTTTTGTCCCAGAAGAATACGGTGGAACCGGCGTAAATGTATTAAGTCTATGTCTGGCTACAGAAGAATTTTCTAAGGCCTGCGGAGGTATCGCTGTTTGCTATGCTGCGTCTGCTTTGGGTACTTTTCCTATAATTCTTTTTGGGAATGAGGAGCAGAAGAAAAAATATCTACCACCTCTGGCAAAGGGAGAAAAGATTGCTGCCTTTGGAATAACAGAGCCTGCTGCAGGTTCTGATGCAAGTGCGATTCAAACCACTGCGAAGAAAGCTGGCGACCACTATATTTTAAATGGAACAAAACATTTTATTACAAATGGCGGCGATGCCGAGATATATGTTGTCATAGCTATGACAGATAAATCAAAAGGTCCGCGTGGTGCATCTGCATTTATCGTTGAGAAAGGTACACCCGGTTTTGAATTCGGTAAAAAAGAAGATAAGATGGGTATACGTGCATCTTCTACTAGTGAGTTAATCTTTACTGATTGTAAGATCCCTAAGGAAAATCTTCTAGCCCGCGAAGGGATGGGTTTTATCGTAACAATGAAGACTTTTGATATGAGTCGTCCCGGAGTTGCTGCTCAAGCTTTAGGGATTGCTCAAGGTGCTCTTGATGAGGCGGTAAAATACGCCAAAGAGCGTGAGCAATTTGGTAAGAATATAGGAAACTTTCAGGGGATTCAATGGATGCTTGCTGATATGGCAACAGAAGTAGAAGCCGCTAGAGCTCTTGTTTATTCGGTTGCCCGCATGCTTGATAATGGTAATACAAAAGTCGCTAAAGAATCAGCAATGGCAAAGATGTATGCGTCAGATGTTGCTATGCGCGTCTCTACAGATGCTGTTCAGATTCTTGGTGGTTATGGCTATATGAAAGATTATCCAGTCGAGAAGTATATGCGTGATGCTAAGATTACCCAGATTTATGAGGGGACTAATCAAATCCAAAGAAACATAATCGCATTAAATCTTTTTAAGGAGCTAGCTTCGAGAAAGTAAATTTATTGTATACCAGGTTATTAAAAGGCGTTTTGGCTGAATTACCAGAGCGCCTTTTTCATCTTGCCAAATTTACAAAAAAGATGTAATATATTTATCTATTGAAGGTATCTTTTAGAGGAAATATAAAAAGGAGGAATCATGGTATTTGGAATAGTTTTATTAGTACTTATACTGATTCTTATTGGATGGTTTTTTGGAGTTTATAATTCATTAGTCAAGTTAAGGGTTAGGATTAAAAACGCTTGGTCGCAGATAGATGTTCAGCTTAAGCGTCGCCATGATCTTATTCCTAATCTTGTAGAGACCGCTAAGGGATATATGGCACATGAGAAAGATACCCTTGAGAAAGTTATTAAGGCGCGTACTCAGGCAATTGATGCATCAAATTTAAAGGATAAGGCTCAGGCTGAGAATTTTCTCACCCAGACTTTACGTTCATTGTTTGCTGTATCAGAGAGATATCCAGATCTTAAGGCAAACCAGAATATGTTAAAACTTCAGGAAGAGCTTACTTCAACGGAAAATAAGATTGCTTTTGCCCGGCAATATTATAACGACGAAGTTATGCGTTTTAATACTGCTATTCAGGTGGTGCCTAATAATATAGTCTCTGGCATGTGTAATTTTACTAAGGAAGAATTCTTCGAAATAGAAGATGCTTCGCAAAAAGAAACTCCTGAGGTAAAATTCTAAATCCTTAAAACTTTTCTTAAAAACATATGCCTTTTTCCTTTATAGATATAGAAGAGAAAAAGAGCAGGCTGATATTTCTTGTATTTGCCTCTTTAATAGTTTTCTATTTTGCCACTGCCTGGCTTTTGGTTTTAGTGGTCAAAAATACCACGTTTCTTTATTACAGCAGTTCCAGAATAACGAAGTTTACTTTCCCTACAGCAAATCAAACATTCATAGCGTTAATAGTTGCATTTGTGGCCGGTTTGACTCACTGGGCATTTTCAACGCATAATCTTATCCAGAAAATCACCTCTTCGGTCGATGCTTATTTTGCAGATTCTAAGGATACGTATCATCAGTATTTAAAAAACATTGTAGATGAGGTTTCTGTTGCAGTAGGAGGGAGAAATATTGATGCCTATGTTATCCCCTCGTCTGCAATGAATGCATTCTCAATCGCCGATTTTGAGGGTAATGCTGTAATCGGAGCAACAGAAGGTTTGCTTGCCCGTTTAAACAGGGCACAGATTGAAGCTGTAGTTGGGCATGAAGCTGCTCATATCGTAAGCGGTGATTGTCTTAACGCAACTTTAATATGTTCTTTATCTGAGCTTTACAGAGAATCATTCTCGAAATTATCTCAAGCAATAAGGGGTTCGCGTGGTAGAGGAGGTATACAGATAATGCCTGTTTTGTTAGTTCTTGGCATTATGAATATTCTAAATAAATTATTAAATAGTTTCATTTCGCGACAGAGAGAATATCGTGCTGATGCAGTTGCTGTTAGGCTTACGCGAGACCCTCTTAGCCTTGCCCAAGCTCTTAAGATTATATCAAGTAAATGGAACGGTGCAGGTTTAAGCGGAGAAAACCTGGAGTCAATTTTCATTGTAAGCCCGAAATTAAATGCTCTTGATGAAAAAGATGGTTTAGGACCAGATCTTTTTTCTACTCATCCACCAGTAAGAAAAAGAATACAGGTACTTTTAGATATTGCTCATGAGGATGAAAAAACATTAGAAGAAAATATCAAGAATATGAGAAGGGCTTCTCCGGTTGCTAAAGCAGAATTCACAACTGATAAGCCAAAAGATAAAAAGAAATGGTTTGTTTTTAAAGAGAGTAAGTGGCAAGGTCCTTTTGGAATTCCAGAATTGAGAACACTGCCGGGTTTTTTACCTACTGATTGGATAAAGCTCGAAGGTGTAAATGGCGTATCTGATGCATTTCAAGATAAAGATATTGCAGAGATTTTTGAAGAAAATAATAGTGCTGCAAATGTAGAAAAAACAGGATGTGCATGTCCACATTGTCATGTTGGCTTAGCTGAAATTAATTATGAGGGTGCGCCAGCTTTTAAGTGTCTGCATTGTGAAGGTGTTTTTGTTGAGCACAGTAAGATCCCACGCATATTAATACGTAAGGATAAGGCTTTTTCAAAAGAAGTTGAGGAGTTAGCCAATGCAGTACACAAAACAAAAAAGCCGACGTATAAAGATTTTGATAAACATAAGGGAAGCAAAAGCTGGGTTATTGATTGCCCAAAATGCCATAAAAAAATGAAGAGGCAATATTTTGTTTATTCATATCCAGTAGAAATTGATCGCTGCTGGAGTTGTAGTGGGATTTGGTTTGATAAGCAGGAGCTGGAAGTCTTACAGTATATCTATGAATATAAAGATAAGTTTTTTTCCGGAAAGCAATTTTAACCAAGGGGAAGTGGATGGATTTTACTCAAATGATTAATAATTTGATGACTTCAGAAGGGGGAAGGCAGCTTTTATTTTTTGTCGGTTTTGCAGTTTTAATTGTATTTATTGTTGCAACAAGAATTATAGGGGAAAAGAAAAGAAGAGAAGCAGTGAGCAATTTAGCCAGAAGGTTAGGCTTTTCTTATTCAAGTGAGTTCATTGGAGATGTCGTAAGTTCATGTGGAAACTTTGCACTTTTTGGAAAAGGTCATTCAAAGAAAGCTTATAATGTTCTAAAAGGTTATAGTCAGGATATTTCTTGGACGATCTTTGACTATAAATACACGGTTGGCCATGGTAAGCATTCTCATACTTATAATCAAACAGTTGCCTCTGCCGAATTATCCGGAGTTAATTTTCCAAAGTTTTCTTTAGCTCCAGAATCATTTTTTCATAAACTTGGTGATGTTTTTGGTTCTAAAGATATTGATTTTAATACTCATCCTATGTTTTCTAAGAAATATCTTTTAAAAGGTTCTGATGAGCAGGCCATTAGAAATATTTTTGTTTCACACATATTAAACTATTTTGAGCAAAAGACAAATGTTCATAATATTGAGGCAGATGGAGATAAGTTTGTAATTTATGGTTATTGTAAAAGAGTGAAACCAGAAGATTTTCAAAAGTTTTTGTTTGAGATTTCTGGAGCAGCACGTATGTTAACAAGCGCTGCTTCAGCTCAATAGAGGGAGAGCTTATGTCCGAGAAAAAATTTGATATTTCAGATGCAATAAGTTTCGGATGGGAAACGGTTACAAAAAATATTGGTTTTTTTATCGCAGTAATGCTGACTATAGGTGCAGTAGCTATACTTTCAAATGTTCTGATGTGGTTTTTGAAAGAGGAGCCCTATGCAATTAGAACGATTGTTAGCTTGTTGTTTTGGGTAGGTCAGACAATGATTGGCTTAGGATTAGCTAAGATTGCTTTAAAATTTTGTGATGGTGAGGAAGTAAAGTTTGAAGATTTATTTTCTTGTTTTCCTATGACGCTTAATTATATTGCCGGTATGTTTATTTTCGGTTTAATTGTTATGGGGGGATTTATTTTGTTGATTGTACCTGGAATAATCTTCGCAATTCAGTTTCAATTTTGGTTTTTGTTTATTATTGATAAAGGACGTGGTCCAATAGAATCTCTTAAAATGAGTGCAGAAATTACTGAAGGAGTTAAGCCGGATCTGTTTGTTTTTGGAATACTGCTGAGTATGATTAATTTTGTTGGTTTTATTTGTTTATTTGTCGGCTCAATAGTTACGATTCCACTTGTTACACTTGCTCATGTTTTTGTTTTTCGACAATTGTTAAATTATAGTGGGTCTAAAGATACTCAGCTGGCATAAAGGAGAGGGATGTTCACAATTCTAATTTTGAATTTGATTATTGCAGCTATAGGATTTTTTGCAACCGCTAATATAATAAAACCTACTTCACGTAGAGTTATTACCTGGATAGCTATTTTGATAGTATTGAGTGTTATTGAGTTTTTTGTTTTATCGAAACTGATCGTGGATAGTTATTCAGGAGTTAAATATATTAACTAGATAGTCAAAGACGTTTCTACTTGGCTTTTCCCTGATTTGCAACAGCCTCCATAGCTTTTTTTACTTTTTCCGGATCCCCCAAATAATAACGGTTAAGCGGCTTAAGATTTTCATCTAGCTCATATACTAGTGGCATGCCAGTAGGTATGTTAAGACTTACAATTTTTTCATCAGAAACATTATCTAGATATTTTACCAAAGCACGCAGGCTGTTTCCATGGGCAGCGATGAGAACTTTTTTTCCTGATTTTATTGTTGGTGTAATAGTTTCATGCCAGTAAGGCAGGAATCTTGCTACAGTATCTTTTAAGCACTCTGTTAGAGGCGTGTCTTTTTCAGCAAGATCTTTGTATCTAGGGTCGTTACCGGGGAAACGCTCGTCTGTTTTCTCAAGGACAGGAGGAGGGGTATCATAGCTTCTTCTCCAGACAAGCACTTGTTCATCACCATATTTTTTTGCAGTCTCAGATTTATTTAGTCCCTGGAGAGCACCATAGTGTCTTTCATTTAAACGCCAGGAGCGCAATACTGGTATCCACATCAGGTCCATTTCTTCCAGGGTTATCCACAATGTCTTTATAGCTCTTTTTAGCACGGAAGTAAAAGCGATATCAAATTCATAACCTTCTTTTTTTAATACTTGTCCGGATTCATGTGCTTCTTGGGTTCCTTTTTCAGATAGGCCAACGTCTGTCCAGCCGGTAAATCTGTTTTCTTTATTCCATGTGCTTTCACCATGACGCAAGAGTACTACTTTAATCATTTTTCCCATTTTTTCCTCCCAATAGAGTTTATTTCATTTAGTAGTGTTATTATATAATAAATAATAATTATTACTATTATTTTTTCCTAAAAATATAAAAGATAACGCTTCCTTTATTTTCTCCACACCCCTTGAAAAGAGTCTATATTATGCTTTACTATATTATAGATAGACATATCCGAAAATTTCCTTTAGAATAAAGGAGACCTGTAGCTAAATTATTGGCAGGGGCAAACTTAGGGAAACCTAAGGACGCAAAGTTTCGGGCCTAAAGAGAAGGATTCCAATGGCAGCCGAGCGTACCGAAAACGTGGGAAAAATTATAAAAAATCTTTTAGAAGATTTAGCGCGTAAGTCTAAATTTTTTACTCTGTTTCTTTTTGGGAGCAGAGTTTTTATTTTGGCGAGAATTAAAAAAGGGGGAAGCAATGTTTAGAAGAAAAAGAAGCAATAATTCAGGTATATCTTTGGTAGAAATTTTGGTTACTGTTTTTATTGTTGTATTGCTATTATCTACAGCGGTAACAACACTTGTCAGAGGAGCTAGGTTAAGAGAGGTAGCTGATCAAAAGACAAGGGCAATATTAGATGGGCAAAGTGTTTTTGAAGCGATGCGCGAAATTGCTCAAAATGCTGGAATAAATGATTTGTACAGGTGCGGCGCATCTTTTCGTGCAAATGCATATGTTGATTTGAATCAAGTTTTAGGCGGTGCGTCACTTTTAGATGAGCAAATACGTATTTTTTATCCCAGTGGTGTTACGGCACGTCCATTGCATTGTAGGTTGCAGATTAGCTGGACAGATTTTCGCGGTCAAACCGTTGCAGAAACAATAGAAACGAAATTTTGGGAATTGGTTGCAGTAACTCCTGATAATGGAAGCTGTGGCACCTGCTTCCTCGCCGGCACCCCTATCCTTATGGCTGATGGCTCAACTAAGGATATTGAAACAATTAAGGTAGGAGATACTGTAATAGCCTTTGATCAAGAATCTGGTAAGAATAAATCTGATGAGGTAGTTGAGACATTCATTCATGAAGAAGATAGCTATCTTTTAATCAATAATCGCATTAAGGCAACATCCAACCACCCTGTATTTCATAAAGGAAGATGGGTAGATATCGGATTGCTTAACATAGGTGATGAATTAACTAAGGTAGATGGTTCTAAAGAAAAGATCACCAGCATAGAAAAGATCAAAGAACCTGTAATGGTATACAACCTTGAGGTTAACCCTTATCATACATATTATGCTGATAACATATTAGCTCATAATAAGGGCTGTCTATTACCAGGCACAACTATACTTATGGCTGATGGCACTAACAAGTTTATTGAAAATATAGTTACCGGGGATAAAGTAACCTCTTATGATGAAGAATCTAAGACCAAGTTAAAAGATACAGTTAAAGAAGTATTCATGCATGAGGTACAAGGATACCTGATAATCAATGATAGCATTAAAGTAACAGCAGAACACCCCTTCTTCTCTAATGGTATATGGGTTAGAGCAAAAGATCTTAAAGAAGGAGATATATTACTTACTCAAGAAGGTAAAGAAGAAGCTATTACCAGCATAAAAGCTGTTGATAAGAAGATCGTCGTTTACAACATTGAAGTAAACCCATATCACAACTACTTTGCTAATGGATATCTGGTGCATAATAAAAGTTTGCCACAGGTACCTGTTCCACCACCAGATCCACCAGGTGGAGGATATGGGAATTAGAGCTTGAAAACTTTGAAGTATATATTTTTGAAGTTATAGTTTGGAGATGGTTATGAGATTTATGTATACAACAAAAAAAGGATTTACTTTCATGGAAACTTTAGTTGCTACCTTGGTTACCACTGTTATGTCTGCAGTCGTGATAACCACGATAGTTTGTTTAATGAATTTCTTTTTTGGGGAAGTTGCCAATGCTGAACTAAAACGGAAGGCTCACCAGTCATTATCAACAATTATCCAGGATTTAAGAACTGCTGAGCCTGATGGAGCTAATGGTATTGATGTTTTAAATGATGGTGATAACAATAAGATTACTGCACGACTTGCAGGTGGTTGGGATGCTAATGGTTTTCTTGTGTATTCTACTGATGATACTCATTATTGGTTAGATGGAGATGAACTGGTTAAAGACAATATTGATACTGGAGAACGTAGAGTTCTCTGTAATCTTGCTTCAAGATTTAACTGTACAGAATATGCTGAAGGTCATTATTCTATGACCTTAATTTTAACTAAGGATACTGTGTTGAAAACAATTACTTATACTGCTACTGAAAACTTTGGTGTAAGAAATGATTAGTTTATAATGCAAAATTTGAAAGGGTAGTTAAAATGCTAGCTATGAGATTACGCAAAAATGGACTTGCTATGATATTGAGTTTGGTGCTGACACTTGTTGTGTCTTGGGTAACAGTACCTATAATCATGACAGCTTTAGGGCATACTCAAAATTCCAAAATAACAACCACTGCAATTGAAGCTAGAGAGGTAGCTGAAGCCGGAATAGCTGAGGATTAAGGACGGCTTTACTAATAATTCTCTTCCTGCCAACTTTCCTAAAAACCCTAGTGAAACCGGCTCTAGTTTTTCTTATAATATCTGGCCAGGTGGAGAAGCCTTTCCAGTAGGAAGTGGTTCTGAATATTCAGTAAATGTAGAATTAACCTTGGCTACTAATGACTTCGTTGAAGGAATAGGTGGAAACGGAGTGTATCGCTATATTTTAACCTCTAGCGGTACTGTCCCAACTATGGGTGGAGAGGTTAAGAAAACTGTTCAGGCAGGAGTAACATTTGATTATTTCTTTGGTGAGAATGTTAGGATGTGCGAAACTGACGAAGGTCCAGATTGCACAAGAGATCTAGGACATTCTTATTTCAATAATCAAAAGTCAATTATTCATTTAGATACAACTAACATAGCTGAGGGACGCTATCTTCGTCCAGGCAGATATAACCTATCATATTTCGGAAGGTATGGAGAAGGTCAGGGACCGGGTGCTGAGGAGGACCATGCTCGTCAAAGTGCTGAGGACCTTGTGCTTCTTTTTGATGAATATAGATTAGAGTTTCCAGAATGGCGGGATGCTAACGGTGATCACCTCGGACGCGATCCAGGAGGTGGAGTGCAGTATGAAGAATTTTTAGTTGACTACAATTTACAGGATCATAACGAACAATTTTTTCAGTATATAGATGAAAATGGTACAAATAACGAAGACAGCCCACCCTTCAATTTTGAGGTTTTAAGCCGTGATCCAGAAAACGAAGATGATGTGTTTATCGCAGAATTGAACTGCAGATTTAATTCTTCGCAATCAGCCGGCTGTGAAGACGATCTTGATTTAGAACCTGGTGCACCCTGTACCCAATTTTGTGATGCTACTGAAGCAGCATTTGGAAGTGGTTCTTGGCCAGATTATCAGGAAGCATGTATGAACGCTTGCTATAGAAACAGTAGTGAGGTTTCATTTTCTTTTCAAGATGTTCATCCTGATTCAGAGGCGCATGTTCGTTGCTCGACTCCTGATGTATGCTTGAGACATTGCTCTCATAACTATCAGTGGAATTATTATGATTCAACATGTCGTCAGCAGTGCGATACTACACATGGTTTTCTCCCTAGCAGAAAACAGCCCCAGGTGTGGATGCAATGTATGGTAGACTGCACTAATATTGAAGAATCTTTTGTTGCAAGTGAGTGTAATCAGCTATGTGATAATCCAGATTTATGTTTTGATTACTTTGCAGGAGATTATCAGCGTTATGCTAGAACCGATGATCCCCAGCAAGGTTTTCCTGGAGCACCAATACAGTTAAATTCTGAATGCTTTCAATTGTGTTCAGGAGTAACTAATATTTGGGGTTGTCGTGAGAGATGTGACAAAAAATTCTTTAGACGAGACACAACAGGAGATATTGTTATTTCTGCAATGAATAGAGTTGTTAAGGATAAATATGGCAAGTTTTATTGGCATGATGAAGACGATGATAATTCTTGTCATTATCCGCCTTGCGAACCTGCAACTGGTGGAAGTGTACATTTTGGTGATGGTACTTCACTTGAAATAGGTTTTGTTCTGAATATAGAGCAAGATCAAAGAATTGTAATAGTAGATTTTCAGTGGTTAGAAGTTGGTGGGGATTATTAGTTTTTTGATTAAATGGATTCTGGTAATTAAATATAACAGCACTGAATTGAAAGGGTAGTTAAAATGCTAGCTATGAGATTACGCAAAAATGGACTTGCTATGATATTGAGTTTGGTGCTGACACTTGTTGTGTCTTGGGTAACAGTACCTATAATCATGACAGCTTTAGGGCATACTCAAAATTCCAAAATAACAACCACTGCAATTGAAGCTAGAGAGGCAGCTGAAGCCGGAATAGCTGAAGCCTTGATGTGGATTAAGAATGGTTTTACTTATAATACTCTTCCTGCCAACTTTCCCAAAAACCCATCCGAAGTCGGCCCTGGCTTTGCTTACGATATCTGGCCAGGTGGAGAAGCCTTTCCTGCAGGAGGAGATAATAAGTATGCTGTAAATGTAGAATTAACCTTGGCTACTAATAATTTCATTGAAGGAGTAGATGGAAATGGAGAGTATCGCTATATTCTAACCTCTAGCGGTACTGTTCCGACTCTAGGTGGAGAAATAGAAAAAACTGTTCAGGCAGCAGTAACTTTTGATTATTATTATGGTGATGATATCGATATTTGTACAGTAGGTTCAGGACAAGACTGCACTAGAGATTTAGGTTATGAATATGTAAATGATAGAAAGCCGATAATTCATCTTGATACAACTAATGAAGCAGAAGGTCGTTATGTGCGTCCTGGTTTTTATAGCATAAGCTATAACGGTGAGTATGATATTGATCAAGGAGCCGGAGCAGAAACAACTGGACCTGATAGAGAATATGCTATGTATGGTTCAGAAAATATGGTTGTATATCTTGATGAAGCAGCTCTTCTTTTTCCTGAGTGGAGAGATTTAGATGGAAATGGACGTGCTTCTTATGGTGGAGAGATTAGTCCTGAAGAATTTCTTGTAAAGCCATGGTTGCAAGATTATACGGTTCATTTGTTTGAAAACATTGATGCAAATGGTACAAATGACGACCCTCCATTTAATTTTGAGGTTATTGAAAGGGATCCTGAGAATCCTGAAGATAGGTTTATAATTGAATTATTTTGCGAGTCTGATAGCCTCCCAATAGGAAGTTGTTCCGGAGACCTTGATCTTGAGTCAGGTTCTACATGTTCCAATTTCTGTGAAGCAGTAGAGGATGCATATACAACCTTGGCATGGCCAGACTATGAAGCAGCATGTATGGCTGCCTGTGGAAGAAATGTTCTTGTAGAATATTCTTTTCAAGATGAACATCCAGATTCAGAGGCTAATGTTCGCTGTGGTGACAGTCAAATATGTTTGATTTATTGCGCCCACAGCTATCAATGGAATTATTACGATTCTTATTGTCGTCAAATATGTGATGTACATTATAATTTTGATCCTAATGCTCCTAATTATGGTCTTAGGCAGTCTCGAGATTGGAATGAGTGCATGGTTGATTGCTCAGATTTTATTTATGTAACTCCGGGATTCGAGTGTCAAAATTGGTGCGATGATCATGAGTCTTGTATGGATTTCTTTAGTGAAGAATATCAGATGAATGCGACAGAAGACAATCCAGCTCAATTTATTCCTGCAGTTGATCCAAGACAATTCATGTCGCAATGCGATAGAATGTGTAAAAGTGTAGATAATATTGGAGAATGCCGCAGCAGCTGCGATAGAAGATTTTTCCGTCAAGATGTTACAGGCGATATTGTTATAACTTTAATGAATAAATTGGCTAAAGAGAAACGTAAGAGGTTTCATTGGAATTCAGCAGACGATAATAGCTATGATTGTGAGTGGCCATGTGAACCAATAACTGCAGGTAGCGTTCATTTCGGAGATGCTGAGGGTACGGCTTTTGAGCTTCAGATAAATGATGATCTTAGAATAATTTTGAAGGATTTTCAGTGGATAGAAATACCAAATGAATAATTTAAAGAAATAAAAAAAGTTAAGTTTAGCGTTTTGACATGTTGTCAAAACGCTTTTTTTTGTTGACTAAACAAATAGTTTTGATAGAATAGCTCCATTATGGATATTATAGTATGCATAAAACAGGTACCTGATACCACTGATGTTCGCATAGATCCGATGACTAACACCTTGATTCGAGAAGGTGTACAGTCAATAATAAATCCTTTTGATATGTATGCAATTGAGGAAGGTATTCAGCTTAAAGAGCGTTTTGGTGGAAACGTTATTGTGGTTACCATGGGTCCTCCTCAGGCAGAAGCTGCCTTAAGAGAAGCAATTAGCTTAGGGGCGGATGAGGGAATTTTAGTTAGTGACCGCGCTTTTGCCGGAAGCGACACTTGGGCAACTAGCTATACTTTAGCAGCTGCAATTAAGAAGATTGGAGGCTTTGATTTGATTATTTGCGGAAAACAAGCCTCAGACGGAGATACTGCACAGGTTGGGCCGGGAATTGCAGCTCATTTAGACTTACCACAGGTTACCTATGTAAAGAAAGTTGAAAATATCGATGAGAAACATGCTAAGGTCGAGCGCATGACAGAAGAGGGATATGAGGTTGTCGAGACACCGCTGCCATGTTTGTTAACTGTTGTAAAAGAGATTAACGAGCCAAGGCTTCCTTCTTTGAAGGGGATGATGCGTTCTAAAAAAGCTGAAATAAAGAAATTAATAAAAGACGACTTGGATGTTGATGAAGAAGGCTTAGGATTAAATGGTTCCCCTACTCAAGTAGTTAAGATTTTTACTCCACCTCCCAGGGAGGGCGGACAGATGTTAGAAGGGGAAGTTTCTGAAGTTGCCAAAAAATTAGTCGAAGCTTTGAAAAACGATATATAAAAATGTCTATTGGAATAATTCTAGAAAAATGTACTGGCTGTACCCTATGCGTTAAAGCTTGTCCTTTTGATGCTATTAAGATTGAAAACAAAAAAGCGATTATCGATTTAGATAAATGTACGCTTTGCGGAGCTTGTGTTGAAGTTTGTAAATTTGATGCAATTTTTCTAGAGAAAGAAACAAAACCAAAAGAAGATATTGTTGATGATTCTAAAGGAGTTTGGGTTTTTGCCGAGCAGAAAAAAGGTGTTGTTCAGTCAGTTGCTTTTGAACTTTTAGGAAAAGCCCGGGAACTTGCCGATAAGCTTAATACAGAAGTAGCTGCGGTTTTATTAGGGGATGGCGTTGCAAAACAGGCAGATGAGTTAATTCATCGTGGAGCAGATAAAGTTTATTTAGTGGAAGCCAAAGAGCTTAAAAATTTCCAGGATGAGCCTTACACAGAGGTACTTGTTAAGTTGATCCAGAAATACAAACCCAACATTTTATTAAGTGGAGCTACTTCAATTGGCAGGTCTCTCATAGCTCGTGTGGCAATAAATATTAAAGCCGGCTTGACCGCAGATTGTACTGGATTAGATATTGATCCTGAAAAAAACATTTTACTTCAAACCCGTCCAGCCTTTGGTGGAAATATTATGGCTACAATCATAAGCCCAAATTACCGTCCGCAAATGGCAACAGTAAGACATAAAGTAATGAAGGAGGCCCAGCCAGATAAATCTCGCAAGGGAGAAGTGATAAAAGAAAGTTTTGATAAGAAAGTTTTAGTTTCTCGTACCAAGGTTTTAGATATTGTTGATGATATAACATCTGCTGTCAATTTAACAGAAGCAGATATTATTGTTTCTGGAGGAAGAGGAATAAGGGAAGCTAAGAACTTTGCGCTTATTGAAGAGTTAGCAAAAGTTCTTGGAGCTGCAGTGGGTGCATCTCGCGCTACTGTTGATGCCGGTTGGATTCCTTATTCTCATCAGGTTGGTCAGACTGGAAGAACAGTTTGTCCAAAAATTTATATTGCCTGTGGAATTTCCGGACAGATTCAACATTTAGTTGGAATGCAGTCATCAAAGATTATTGTTGCAATCAATAGTGACCCCAGTGCTCCTATTTTTAAAGTTGCCACTTACGGTATAGTAGGAGATGTTTTTGAAGTTGTCCCTGCCTTAACTAAGAAGTTCAAAGAAGTCCTCAAGAAGTAATCTGCACAAATAATTTCTTAAAATATCCTTAAATATTTTCTGTAATTAAATGTATTACTATATCAATATATTGTATATGTTGACATTTTTTGACACAATATGTTGAAACTAGTAAATTTATGAAAAAAAATGCTTGACATCTGTATCTATATGTCATAATATGTAATCAAATGGTAGATCAAAACTTGATGACTATCGATGATCTCGCAAAATATTTGCGAGTCAAAAAAAGGACTATCTATGACTGGCTAAAGCAGCACAAGGTGCCGGCTTTTAAGCTAGTTGGTCAATGGCGTTTTAAAAAAGAAAGAATAGATGCTTGGTTAGAAAACCATGGTAGCAACTAAGGGAGGAAAAAATGGGAGGTCTGAAATTGGCAAACTTAGAAAGTGATATTAGAGCCATAGTTGCAGAAGTGCTTGAGACTGAACCCGAATCGTTAAATCCGGATGCAAAGTTTGTTGAGGATTTAGGAATGGATTCTATGATGGCGCTTGAGATATTAGCTGCTATTGAGAAAAAATTCCGAGTTGCGATTCCTGAGGATAAGCTCTCGAGCTTTACTTCTTTGAACGAGACAATTAGGCTCATTGAAAAGATTATGTCAAAAAAATAAAAAATTCTTTAAGCTCTTTAGAAAGGAGTTTCCATGTACCTTAAGAGATTAGATATTCTTGGTTTTAAATCTTTTGCCGATAAAACAGTTCTTAATTTTGAGCCTGGAATTGCCGTGGTGGTTGGACCAAACGGATGCGGGAAGAGTAATATCTTTGATAGTATCCGTTGGGTTTTAGGAGAGCAGAGCATAAAATCTCTGCGTGGAACCAAGATGGAAGATGTTATTTTTAGTGGTACTGTAAACAAGCCGGCTTTGGGCTTTGCTGAGGTATCTCTTACTTTCAGCAATGAACAAAAAGTCCTTCCGATAGAATACGATGAAGTAACTGTTTCTAGGAGGCTGTTTCGTTCAGGTGAAAGTGAGTATTTAATTAATAAGCTTCCGGTGCGCCTAAGAGATGTTAATGAATTATTTATGGGAACAGGCATTGGAGCTGAGAGCTATTCTCTGGTTGAGCAGGGTAAGATAGATTTAATGATAAGTTCTAAACCAGAAGATAGGAGAATGATATTTGACGAGGCAGCTGGTATTACAAAGTATAAATCCAAAAAAAGAGAGGCGCTAAATAAATTAAAAGATACAGAAAATAATCTCTTAAGGATAAGCGATATAATTACTGAATTAAAAAGACAAATCGGCTCAATCGAAAGACAGGCTAATAAAGCCAGAAAATACAAAGATGAATTTGAAAAGTTGAAGAAACTAGAAGTAAAGTCAGCTTTATATCAAACAAAAGAATTGGATAGTAAAAAAGTTGAGCTTACTTCAAGAAAAGATAGCATGAGTGAAAGAAATAATATTTTGGATTCTCAGATACAGAAAGTAATTGATACCATTGGTCAACAAAATCTAAGAGTAAAAGAAATGCAGGATAAAATAAATGAGGTTTCTTCAGAATGCCTTAAAAAAGATAGCGTCATCGAGCATAACACCCAGCATATAACCGTCAGCAAAGAGAGGATTCAGGAATCTGCAGTAAGAAAAGAAAAAATCCGCGAGCAAGAAGCGATACTTAAAGACAGGATTGCTGGGCAGAAAGAAAAGCTTAAGGTTTTAGAGGAAGAGTTTGGCACAATAGCTTCTTTAAAGAATCAAAAGAGTAAAACTTTAACTGAGAGAAATGAGCAGCTAAGTAATTATTCTAATGCGATTAAAGCTACCCAGGATCAAATAACTCAGTTAAAAATGACAGTGATGGAGCTTACTACAGAGCAGACATCATTGAAAAATACTGTTACTGATACATCTGCCCGCTATCAACATCTGCTTGCACGTAAAAAGAGATTGGATATTGAAAAGACAAAGGTATGTTCTGAAAAGGAAACTGTTGGCGAAGATTTTGAAAAAGTAAGCTCACAGTGGCAGGCCATTCAGGATCAGCTTACTGAACTTTCCGGCTTACGCAGTAAAGTGTTTAATGATTGTAAATCTTTAAAAGAGGAAGCATCACATCTGCAAAAGGAAATTGTTGAATATCAGAATAAAAAACTAAGCCTAGAGTCACAGAAAGAGTTTATCGAAGATCTGCAATTAAAATATGATGATATTCCCGGAGGAGGACACTCTGTCCTTATAACTAATCCGGGGATGGCAGATGAAAAGGCAGCTGTATTGGGAAAGATAAAACAAGTTTCAGAGTTAGATACAAAATATCGTTCTTTGGCTAATCAGCATTTTGCCCAGGATGATATCGTACAACTTAAACAAATAATGTGTGAGACAAAGTTTATTTCTTTAGATTTACAACAAATAACCAATAAGATTGAAGAGATTTCTGATTCGATTAATCATTCAAAAAGCGAATTAAACGGGATAAAAGATCGCATTCAATCTAAAGAAGAAGAAATTACTGCTTTTGATGCAGGAATTCGTAAGCAAGAGTTGCAGTTAGCTAATAAGCAAACACAAAAAGATTCTATCAATGAAACACTTGTTAAGTTAAGAGAAGAGCTCGAGTTGGTTGATATGGAATTAACCGAGACAAGTGAAGATATTGAAAAAATAAAACAGAAGGAAGATGATCTTAAGTGTAAGCAAACTGAGATGGAGCAAAGAATAGAAGAAAACGAAGGTGAGATAATCCAGCAGCAAAGTTTGATTTCACAAAATAGCAGTAAACGGGAGGACGCAAATATATCTATTGCGCAACTTCAGGCGGAATTAGAATCTTTGGAGGAACGGCAAAATGGTGAACAAGATAAATATAAGATTTTGCAGAGTTCCTGGAAGCAAGATTTAGATAATTTAGCTTCTTTCGAAAAAGAACTTTTTGACCTTGAGGGTAAGAAAGAAGAGCTAGAAAAAAATATTTTGAGACTTGAAGAAGAAATTTCTCAGGCTCAAAAAAATAAGAAGGAATTGCTGGAAACATTAAATGAGCATCGCAGCGAACAAAAAGAATTGGATAGGGTAATTGAGCAGCACAGAAGCAATCTTGATAAGCAACAGAAAGAACTAGAGAGTGCACGTTCAGATATTCATAAGGTTATGATGCAGGTGCAGGAGATAGAATTTCAGATTACCTCAGTACGAGATAGAATTTCTCAGGCTTATAAGGTTGATTTAACACAACAGCAGTCTGACCAAGAAGCTGAGTCGGCTGAGGAATTTAATCATGGCGAATTATTAAGTGAGATAGAGACATTAAAGAAAAGGGTTGAGCGGTATGGTTCAGTTAATCTGGTGGCAATTGAAGAGTTTGAGGAATTAAAAAACAGATATGAATTTTTGACAAAACAACAGGAAGATTTGATTAAATCGAAAGAAGCCTTAACTGACACAATATCTAAAATCAATCGAACAAGCCGAAAGCTTTTCCTGGAGACTTTTCAGAGAGTATCAGAGGAATTTAAAAAGTATTTCAGGATGCTATTTGGTGGAGGTGATGGACAATTAATTTTAATTGATCCTCATGATCCTCTTGAATCAGGCATAGAAATAATTGCAAAACCTCCAGGGAAGAAACTTCAGAGCATAAGTTTACTTTCCGGTGGGGAAAAAGCTCTTGCTGCTATTGCATTAATTTTTGGAGTTTTCAAAGTAAAGCCAAGTCCTTTCTGCGTGCTGGATGAAATTGATGCTCCTTTGGATGAGTCTAACGTAGGAAGATTTAGTAGCTTGCTAAAAGAATTTACGAAAAATTCTCAGTTTGTGGTTATCTCTCATAATAAAAAGACTATGGTTAATGCAGATGTTATGTATGGCATAACCATGCAGGAAACCGGGGTTTCTAAGATTGTGTCGGTAAAATTCGGAGAGAGTGAACAAAAGCAGCCTGAAGAAGAATTGGTAGCAGCATAGTTATTGGTAATTGATATTTTAAATTGCTGAGCGGACTAAATTCTTACCGTCTTTCTTGGCTTTGAATAATGCTTCATCTGCAGCATTTACAAGATTAGATTTGTTCTTGGCATCTTCCGGGTAGGTAGCTACTCCTAAGCTTATAGTAATTTTAGGCTCAGATTTAGTTTCACCAAAAGAAAAATTGTGGTTTTCGGTTATTTCACGCAATCGGTTAGCTATAAATAAAGCTTCCTTGCGAGGTGTTTGTGGTAATATTATTGCAAATTCCTCTCCACCATAACGACAAACATAATCCATTTTTCTGGAGTGTTCCTTAAAGATGGTGGAAAGCTCTTTTAGAATTTTATCTCCTACTTGGTGTCCTAGGGTATCGTTGTAAGATTTGAAGTTATCAATATCTATCATAATTAGACTAAGAGGTAGCTTCAAAGCTTTTGTTCTGCTTAACTCTTCTTGAAGATTAAGCTGGAAATAACCATGGTTCCATAGTTCAGTAAGCGAGTCTGTATTGGTGCGCATGACAGCATGTTCGTAAAGCTGAGAATTTTCAATTGCTAAGCCTGCTTGGTTTGCAAGCATAGTGAATATTCTTAGATTATCTTTGGTAATAGGTTTTTGTGTAAATATATTATCTGCAACTATAATGCCAACAACTTTATCTTTTGCCCTAAGAGGTATCAGGACGACTTCAGTAGTATTAAATTTATCCAAAAGTGGATCTTTTCTATATTTGCCTATTGATTTTTTTGTGATATGCAATGGCATCATATCAAAATAACATAAAGAAAGCAGATTGTTTTGCTTGGGATCGAGCGGAAGCTTAAATTGTCTAACGAAGCGGTTGAATTCGGAATCAATCATCTTCCCGGACGCCTTATACGCTTCGATAAGATTGTTTAGATCCGTTTGTTCTTTTTCGATCTTATCCCATATTTTTTTTGCTTTTTCTCCGGTGACTGGGCCAATACCCATTTTCCCTTCAATAATTTTATCGTTTTCATTTACCAGAAAAAGCATGGCTCGGTTAAACCTTAATCCTGAATGCGCTGTAACTCCGGTTAAAATAATATATAGGATTTCATCTAAGCGCAGAGTGGTGCGCATAGCATTGCTTACTTCATACAAAATAGAAAGCTCTGCCTGTGTTCGATTGAGTTCTTGCTGCAATTTTGATATTTGTTCAGGCTTTTTATCCATCATAGTATTCAAAAGATAGCACTATTTTGTAGAATTGTCAAGGATGAGTGAAAAAAAATAGATAATCAACTATAACACATTTATTACCAGATAGTTATGTTCTAAAATAAAAGAAAGCGCTTCCTTGACACTAACATGTTCGCATGTTATACTTTACTGAATATTTATGGAAAATTCTATTGCCAGCAAACTAAACTGGGTAGATGTGATAGTATGGCTTTTTGCCATTAGGATAATTCTTATAGGCTATAAAAAGGGTTTTGCCATTGAATTATTCAAGTTGACCGGTCTAATATTAGCAGTTTTCACTTCATTTCATTACTATACTCGCGTTTCCGATTTACTTAATACTAATTCAAAAAATACATCTGGTTTTATTGATCTTATCTCTTTAGTGATTTTGCTTTTTTCAGTTATAATAGTGTTTAAATTTATACGAGACAGCGTGTTATTGATAATTAAAATTCATCCTATTGAAGGTTTAGATAAGTGGGGAGCGTTAATTCTCAGTTTGTTTAGGGCTGCGATTGTATCAAGTTTAATTGTTGTGATAATGCAGCTTTCAACATTAGCATATGTCGAAAAATCGGCAAAGGAATCTTTTTCTAATAAGCACTTTTCAAGTTTGGCTCCCAGACTTTACGCGAAAGTATTTGAATCTGTTATCTTCAAATTTTCTCCCAAAGAAGATCTTAATTTCTCTATATTTAAAGCTTTGGAAGAAAATCCAATGAAGCAGAAAAAGCAACAACAGCAGTAATTATTACTCAGGAGGAAAAAATTGAAATTAGGTCAAATTTATGATTTTGTAGTTAAGTTTGGTATGCAGGCAGATCCGCGTAGCCCTGTAGTCGTAAAGCAGCAAATTGCTGATGCAAAAAAAGAATATCGCAAGTTAAAAGGACAAGATAAGAAAGAATTCGATTTAGAACGGCTGAAGAATCCTTATGCAGATACTAGGCTTCTTTATGGAAATAAAAATAAAGACATTAAGAATATTCTAGTCGGTATTGATATTGGACCGGCTGAAATATTGCTTGCAGATAGATTAAGAGAGAGTGGTATTAATGTGGACTTGGTGATATCTCATCATCCTCAAGGTTCTGCGTTAGCAGGTTTATATGAAGTTATGCATATGCAGGCAGATATGTTAACTGGCTTGGGAATCTCTGCAAATATTGCAAAAGAATCAATGAAAAGAAGAATTGATGAAGTTGAAAGAAGACTTCTTCCTGCAAATCATAGCCGTACACTTGATGCAGCTAAATTGTTGGATATTCCTTGCATGTGTGTTCATACTGCATCTGATAATCATGTTTCCACTTATTTGCAGAAAATAGTTAATAAGAAAAAGCCAAAGAAGCTAGCTGATCTACTTAGACTTTTAAAGCAGATTCCTGAGTATAGAGATGCCACTAAAGAAAAGGCTGGTCCTAAAATATATATTGGCAAACCTGCTAGTAAGGCAGGCAAGGTCGTCTTAGAGATGACTGGTGGTACTGAAGGAACAAAAGAATTATTTGGTAGGCTATCACAAGTAGGTGTTAATACGCTTGTGGGGATGCACCTATCAGAAGAACACTTCAAAATAGTCAAAAGCGAACATCTTAACGTTGTTATTGCCGGGCACATTTCCTCAGATACGCTCGGATTGAATCTTTTGTTTGATAAACTAGAGAAAAAAGAAAAACTTAAGTTTATTAACTGTTCTGGGTTCAAAAGAATTAGACGATAAAAAATAAGGTAATTTTATGCCGTTAATATCCGAAAGAGTACTTAGCGAAGTTCTCGAGCGTTGCGATATTGTCGAAATTATATCTTCGTATATTCCGCTTAAACGCGCAGGTAGAAATTTTAAGGCTAACTGTCCGTTTCATCACGAGAAGACAGCATCTTTTATAGTTAGCCCCCAGAAACAGATTTACCATTGTTTTGGCTGTGGAGCCGGGGGGAATGTTTTTAATTTCCTTATGCGTTATGAAAAGCTTGAATTTCGTGAGGCTGCTCAGGCACTTGCAGAAAAAGTAGGCGTTGAAATTCAGCTAAGCGCAGAGAATCCTAAAGAGATAAGTGAAAATAGAGAGCTTTATAAGATAAATGAATTAGCGGCTAATTTTTATCACGACCACATAAAATCAAAAGAAGCTTCAAGCGTTAGAAGTTATTTGGCGCAAAGAGGAATTTCAGCAGAATCTGTAAAAGAGCTTAAAATAGGATATGCCCCTGATGCTTGGGGTAGCCTTATGAGTTTTCTGCGTAACAAAAAAGCACCTTTAAGGCTTCAAGAAAAAGCGGGGTTAATTTTAAGTAAACAGCATTCCTCAGATTATTACGACAGATTTCGCAGTAGGGTTATTTTTCCGATCTTTGATATTAAATCTAGAGTAGTTGGTTTCGGCGGACGCATCTTAACAGATGCATTACCTAAATATATTAATTCTCCGGAAACGCCTGTTTATTCTAAGGGGCGCATCTTATATGGTTTTAATTTCAGCAAAGATGCAATAGGCAAAAATGATCAGGCCGTAATTGTTGAAGGATATCTGGATTTCTTGATTCCTTATCAGGATGGATTTAAAAATATTGTTGCGTCTTCAGGAACTGCTCTTACGATTGAACAGATTAGATTGCTTAAGCGATATACTCATAACATTGTGACAATCTTTGATTCAGATAAAGCAGGTGAATTTGCGACTTTGCGTAGCTTGGATTTATTTATTGAAGAAGGAATGAACGTTAAGGTAGCCAGTTTACCCAAAGGATTTGACCCTGATTTATTTGTAAGAGAAAGAGGTATCGAAGAATTTAAGAGAGTCGTGAGTGATGCTGTAAATCTTTTCGATTATAAGTTAAGTGTTCTTGTATCTAGGCATGATCCTAAGATAATCGAAAACAGAGCAAAGATAGCAGCCGAGATGCTCAGTACAATTTCTAGATTTAAAAATGCAGTTTTGCAGTCAGAATACGTAAAAAGATTATCAGATTCTCTTTCAGTGAAAGAAGAAGCTTTGCTTGTTGAGCTTGCAAAAATGAAAGATGGTTTAGTGATTTCGCGCAATCTAACAGAAACTGTTCACAAGAGCCCAGAAAAGCATAATCTTAAGGCAGCTGAGAAGATGATTTTGCGCTTAATGTTAGCTGAAAGAAAGTTTGTAACTTTGACAAAAGATAGATTGGAAATCGCTGATTTTCATAATCAGCATTTAAAAGATGTGGTTGAGCATATGTTCGATTTGGATTCTCAGGGGGAAGATGTGCATGTTGGTCGTTTAGTTAATCGATTTGCCGAAAGCCCTATAGCTGAGATCTTGACTGAATTGAGCGTTGCTGAAGATTTGCAGAATGCTGACAAGGAAAAGATCTTGCATGACTGCATTCAAAGATTAAAAAAAGAGGGATTAAAGCTTAAGTGTAAGAAATTACATCATGAAATTAAACAAGCAGAAAATGAGCAGAATGAAGAGATGCTGAAATGTTTAATAGAAGAATATAATCAGTTAATTAAGGGGTGAGCATGAATAATTTAGAATTGAAAAAAGATGTTGATAAACTTGTTGAAGAAGGCAAGAAAAAAGGTTTTCTTACTTTCGAAGAAGTAAACAAGGGCCTTCCTTCAAAGAAGATGTCTTCTAATGATCTAGATGCGGTATTTGATGTTCTTGAAGGTAATGAAATCAGCGTTATCGATAGCGATTCAAAGCTTGCCAAGAAGAAGATCAAACAACCAAAAGCGCCGAAGTCTCCGGCTAAAGAAGGGCATGCTGAGTCAAGATTTCTTCCATTGGATGATCCAGTTAAGATGTATCTAAAGCAAATGGGGTCTATATCTCTTCTCTCGCGAGAAAAAGAAATTGAACTAGCTAAAAAGATTGAAGATTCCGAGTTTAAGTTTACTGATTCAGTGATTTCAGTTAAATTTGCTCGCAATGAAATAATCGAAATATTGGATAAAATTATTGAAAAGAAAGTTAATATTGACGAGGTAATAAAGGAAGAATCTGCTAATAAAACGAAGCTAATCAATAAAATAAGAAAGATTAGAAATAAGCTTGTTGCTGCTAGAAGAAATCCTGCAAAGTTCTTAAAAATACTTTCAGAGCTAACGATTAATTCTCCTACGATTATTCAGATTGTAGAAAATATTGATAAGGCTTTGAAAGAAATTGATTATATAAACAGGATATCTGATAGAAGTCATGGAAGGATAAGAAAGCGTAAAGGAATAACACTTAGTAGCTTAATTAGTCGTAAGAAAAAAATCATAAAGAATTTTGGCGTGTCTCACAAAAATATTAAAGAATCTATGCGTTCTGTTAAGATCAAGCAGTCTAGGTTTAACCGCGCCAAAAAATTACTTGTTGAGGCAAACTTAAGGCTAGTTGTAAGCATAGCAAAAAAATATATCAACAGGGGTTTATCTTTTCTTGACCTTATTCAGGAAGGTAATATGGGTTTGATAAGAGCTGTTGAGAAATTTGAATATCAGAGAGGCTATAAGTTTTCTACCTATGCTACTTGGTGGATTCGCCAAGCCATAACACGTTCCATTGCAGATCAGTCTAGAACCATAAGAATTCCTGTTCATATGACAGAAACGATTAATAAGATAATTCGTGTTTCTCGAATATTTGTTCAGGAGAATGGCCGAGAGCCTACGGCACAGGAAATATCCAAGGTTATGAAAATACCTGTTAGCAAGGTAAAGGAAATACTGAAAATTTCTCAGGAGCCTATATCTTTGCAGACTCCCATAGGTGATGAAGGAGACACCCATTTTGGAGATTTTATTGAAGATAAGAAAGCTGTTTCTCCTGCAAATGCTACATTGCATTCTATGCTTAAGGATGAAATAGGTGGTGTATTAAGCTCTCTTACCGATAGGGAAAAACAAATTCTAGCGCTTAGGTTTGGGATTGAAGACGGATCTTCTAGGACGCTTGAAGAGGTTGGTGAAATATTTAAGGTTACACGTGAGAGAGTGCGTCAGATTGAAGCTAAGGCATTAAGAAAATTAAGACACCCCACACGTTCAAGAAGGCTTTTATCTTTTATGGATATGAGTTTGGTAAAAGAAGGTGAAGTTGTTTAAAGTTTTGTTTAAGACAAGAAAGCCTATCTCTTCACGGGATAGGCTTTTTTTGTGTTATCCAGTAATTATCGGAGCAATTGATTTTTTGTACAAAACTCAAATTTAGGTTGAAAAAATACCTGATAGCTAATATAATAAATTTCAATGTTAGTTTTTAGCATTCCTAGTGATAGAAAGTCTATTAAAAAGGCAACAAGTAAAATCTTAACATATATAGAAGATATGAATCTTCGGGAGAAACTTCTTTTTAATGTTAGATTG
The DNA here is from genome assembly GCA_964406665.1 of uncultured Planctomycetia bacterium. Lineage (GTDB taxonomy): Bacteria > Omnitrophota > Gorgyraeia > VGKH01 > JBHPFN01 > CAYOSQ01. The sequence continues at coordinate 49,591 of CAYOSQ010000005.1, forward strand.
TGCTGTGAAGAAGCTATAATTAATGCTATTAAACACGGCAATGCCTATGATTCTGATCTCATGGTCAAAGTATCGGTTTCCAAGACTCCTGAGTATCTTAAGATAAGCGTTAAAGATCAAGGTAAAGGTTTTGATGTTAGTAAGGTTTCTAACCCTACTGCAAAAGAAAACTTACTTAAATTATCCGGCAGAGGAGTACATCTTATGAGAAATTATATGGATGAAGTTTCTTTCAGTGAAAAGGGAAACCGTGTTACAATGATGAAGTATATTAAAAAAGCTAATAGGAGGTAATGATGCAGATAAAAGAGTCTGAAAATAGCGGAGTTGTAGTTTTATCAGTTGAAGGAGATATTGATTTAAATTCATCTCCCATAATGAGAGATAAGTTTAATGAATTGGCGCAAAAAGAAACTTCTAAAATTCTGTTAAACTTTTCTTCTGTTAATTATATTGATAGTTCAGGACTTGCCACTTTAATTGAAATGCTCCAGAGGTTGAAGAAATATCAGGGACAGTTGCGCCTGGCAAATGTTTCTGAAAAAATTAGAAGTCTTTTTGAGGTAACTAAATTAGATAAGCTTTTTAAGATGTATGCCAGCGAAGATGATGCCATAAAGGATTTCTAGTCAAAAAAATCTATGTTAAATATATTCGAGAATATAGGTAAGAGTACTAAGGATTTAGTTAATCAAATAATTGGAGTAGCTAAGCTTTTGCTGGATACTCTTTACTGGATAATAGTTGCGCCTTTCAAAGGTAAATCCCTTAAGCGTCAAAGTATTTTTGAACAGATGGTTTTTATGGGGATTAAGTCTATTGTTATAGTTTTCTTTGTAACGTTTTTCACAGGCGTTGTTCTTGCCATGCAGTCGGCCTATCAATTAAAACAACTTGGAGCAGAGATTTACGTTGCTAGTTTGGTTGCTGTGTCTTTAACAAGAGAACTTGGTCCGGTCCTGACTGCTTTGGTTATTGCTGGGAGAATTGGGGCTGCCATTACTGCAGAGATAGGTTCAATGAAAGTATCTGAGCAGATTGAAGCTCTTGATACCATGGCAATAAATCCTATCAGATTTTTAGTTGTTCCCAAGTTTTTGGCTTTAGTGATTATGCTTCCATGTCTTACTATAATTGGTGATTTTGTGGGTATGTTTGGTGGATATTTGGTTGGAATTTTCAATCTAAGGATTAACTCTGCATTATATATCCAGACTTCCTTGAAGTTTTTGGAGCTTAAGGATATTTATTCTGGCTTAGGTAAGTCGGTTGTGTTTGCTGTGATAATTGCCTTGATTGGGTGTTATCAGGGTTTAAATACAAAAGGTGGGGCTGAAGGTGTTGGCAAAGCTACTACCTTGAGTGTGGTGACTAGTTTTATTCTAATTATTCTAGCAGATTGTGTTATAACGGGAATATTGTATTTTTCTAACATGTAAATAACTATGACAGAAGAAAAAAAAATAGCAATATCTATTCGTGGTTTAGAAAAATCTTTTGGTGATCATAGGGTTCTCTGTGGAGTTAATCTGGATATAAATAAAGGCGAGACTTTTGTTATTATGGGTGGTTCAGGTTGCGGAAAGAGCACTTTGTTAAGACATATTGTTGGTGCAATGAAACCTAATGCAGGAAAAATATATTTTGGTGATAAAGATATTGTTTCAATTTCTGGATCTGAACTTGAGAACGTAAAAAGAAAATTTGGATTACTTTTTCAATCTGGAGCATTACTTGATTCCCTTACTGTTGAAGAAAATGTGAGCCTTCCCCTTAAAGAGCATACAAAATTAGATTCTAGCATTATAAAGATTATAGTTAAGATGAAGTTGGCCCTTGTGGGTTTAAGAGGTTTTGAGCATTTAATGCCAAGTGAACTATCTGGTGGAATGAAGAAGCGTGTTGGTCTTGCCCGTGCAATAGCTATGGATCCTGAGATGATCTTTTATGATGAGCCTACTGCGGGGCTAGACCCTGTAGTTGCTGCTGTTATAGATAAGCTAATTTTGGATTTAAGTAAGAAGTTACTCATTACATCAGTTGTGGTAACCCATGATATGCAGAGTGTCTTTAGGATAGCGGATAGAGTTGCTATGTTACATAAAGGTAGGGTTCTCGAAGTGGGCACCACTAAAGAAATCAAGAATTCCAAGAATGAAATCGTCCAACAATTTATAAACGGCAATACAGAAGGTCCTTTAGATTTCTTTAAAAAGGGAGATGATTATCTTCAGGACCTTGTGGGGATTTAGATAATAAAGGAGCTAAGCATGAAGATTAATAACGAAACTAAAATAGGTATAATGGTAACGATTTGCCTGATTGCTCTGGGGGCACTTACTTGTAAAGTGGGAGATTTTAGCCTTAACAAAAAAGGTTATGAGATTAAGGCGGAGTTTATCAATATCGATGGGGTTGAGACGAATGCTCCTGTTCGTTTAAATGGACTCGAGATTGGAAAAGTTACTGATATTGAAATTATTTATGGTGATCAAACAAAAATGTTGCTTACTATTTGGATTGATGAAACTGCAAAAGTAAAAGATCAGGTAAAAGCTTCAGTTAAGACTATGGGACTTATGGGTGAGAAATATATTGCCCTTACTGATTCTGGTGAAGGGGATGTTTATTTAGAAAAAGATTCACTAGTTATCGGGCAGGAACCTTTAGATATAGACGCGCTTATGGCCAAGGGTGATGTTATCGCTGATAATGTTAATTTGGCCTTAGAAAATATTGTAGAAATTACTGATAATGTTAAAGAAAGACTTGCTCTAAATAAAGAAAGCATAGATCAAATAATTGAAAATCTGAAATATGTAAGTGAGAATTTTGAAGAGTTAAGCGGGGATTTAAAACGCAATCCTTGGAAGTTGTTGTTCCGCACAAAAGAAAAGAAAGAAGAATAATCGGGGGTATATTTTTATGAACAAATCAATATTTGCTGTAATTTCAATTTTAGCTATATTATTTTCTTGCAGCACAGCTTTTGCTCAGGCTCATCAACTTCAGGCAGAGATTATTTATGTTGAAGGTAGTGTTTTTGTTAAACAAAGCATTGATTCTGATTGGGTAGATGCAAAAGTTGGCATGGTACTAGAGAAGAATGCAGTTGTTAGGGTTGGCGAGGGTTCAAAATGCGATATTGTTTTTGATGGAAATAAAGAAAATATTATTGGTCTTTCCAAGAATACAGAAATATCCTTATCTGATGCTGCCCCTAGGAGTGTTCAGTTGGTCAGAGGAAGAGTTTTTTCACTTATTAAAAAATTAAAAAAGGATTCTAGGTTTGAGGTCAGAACTCCAACTGCAATTTCTGGTGCTAGGGGAACTGGATGGGCAAGTACCTATGATGGCAGTAAGACTAAATTTGAGGCACACGAGAAAGATATTTATGTTTCTGGTCTTGATAAGGATGGTAAATCTAGAGGAAAACAAACATTAGGTGAAGGAAATTCTGTAAATATATCTGGGTTAGGTTTTATTGAGGACTTTTTAGGTTTAGGCTCAGAGGAGAAAAATCGTTGGAAAAAATGGAAGAAAGATTCTCTGGACCATCTAGGCGGATATAATAAGGGTAGTGGAATGAAGCCTATGGGAAACACCGAAGATCAGCTTGATGATTTTTCTGATAAGTTAGATGATATTCTTGAGCTTAAAGATTTAGATAAAATTGAGGATAGATTAGACGATGGTGGTTCCGGGGGCTATGAACTTGAATAATAAAACAAGGAAATCAAATGAATAAAAAAACTTTAGTATTTTCAATATTTATTTTATTGTTTTGTTCAAATGTCTATTCCCAAACCATTACGGAGGATAAGCAGGAAAAGCATGAAGATAGAGAATCTTTTAGCCAAAGTTATTCTACTGAGCAAGATACAAGTGATGAATCGAGATATCAGATTGAGTCTAATTTTGGATTTTTTATAGGATTTGATAACAACGTATTCTTAGATTCAACTCGCAAGGGCGATACTTTTCAGAATTATATTTATAGTTTAAATTATTCAAATAAACTAAAAAGAGATTTAGATTTAAAGATTAAGTACAGCCTTAACTCGCTTCAGTATGATAGATACACTGATAATTCTTCTGTGGGTAATACAGGAAATTTTGCTTTAGAGAAAAAATTGGGTGGGCGTAATCTTGTGGGAATTTCTACTGAAATAGGTTCTGTTTATTATCCAAGCAATGATCAGGGTGAATATTTTACAGCTGGAGGTTCTTTGTATGGTAAACAGTTTTTAGGAAAGAACCTGTATCATCGAGCTGGTTATAGTTTTTTAAGTAAAAGTTTTATGCATCGTAAGGCGAAAGACGGCAACGGCGTTGATATGGAAGAAGAGAGAGATGATGTGCGCCATGCTATAGATTACGAAGTAGGGTTTTATCCGGATAATCAATCATTATTTAAGTTAAAAGGTCAGGTATATAATAATGATTCTCGAGATGGATATATGGATTATTATGATTATGATTCTTTTAAGCTTGGCGCAACATTTATAAAACTACTAAACGATAAATGGTCATCGCTTCTTAACTATAATTTTCGTAGAAATAATTATAAAACTCGCCTAATTAAAAATGGATCAGAGGCAGAGTATGATAATAATCATACTGGAAACGCAGGAATTATTTATAAATTAAGTGAAAACACTTCAGCATCAGCAATATATTCTTATTCGCAGAATTATTCTAATGATAGCGGTCAGGAATATTCCGTTAGCATGGTATCTTTAGGCCTGCGATATGCCTTCTAAAATTTCAAAGATAAAGTTAAACAATCATATTACCAAATCAATTTTATTCGTAGTTGTCGCTGTAATTATTTTTTGTCTTTCTTTTTTTAGAGTTTTTGATTTATACGAATTAGTACTTCTTGATCTGCGTTTTAAAATCCGACCGGTTCAACAATTCATTGACGATATAGTTATTATTGAAATTTCTGATGATACTTTGCAGAATTTAAGCCAGTGGCCACTGCCTCGTGATTTTCATGCAAGTTTAATGGATGTTTTAAGAGAGCTTAAAGTAAAGCAGGTATTTTTTGACATTTTATTTAGTGAAAAGACTAGATGGGATGATGTTTTCAGGGCTTCTTTGAAAAAAGCAGATAATGCATATCTTTCATATGCTTTTAGATTAGATAGTGATCCACGCCCAGGTGCTTTTAGGGCTAGTTCTGAAATTATCGCTCCCTTACTTGATAATTTTAATAAAGTAGTACATGGAAGCGGACATATTAATATTTTAACTGATGCTGATGGTAAGAGTAGATGGGCACCTCTTTTCGTTAAATATAAAGACGATCTTCATCCCCATATTGCTTTAAAAGCCGCTTGTGATTATCTAGGGATTTCTTTGGAAGATGTGGCTTTGAAGAATAATTACTTATTAATAGGAAAAGAATTAAGTGTTCCTGTTTCAGATACAGGATGTGTAATGATTAATTATGTTGGACCATGGACAAAAAGTTTCAAACATTACTCTTATTTTGACATACTTGCAGCTTATCAAGAAGAGAGAGAGGGCGTAGCTCCCCGAATCAATCTAAGAGCTTTAAGGGGTAAGGTTTGTTTTGTTGGTCTTACGGCTACAGGAACATTAGATCTGCATGCGATGCCACTTGAACCAATTTATCCTATGGTGGGGTTGCATGCAAATATTTTCAATAGCATTGTTTTGAAGAAGTTTTTAACAAGATTAAGTAGAACTATTAATTTAGTTATTCTAGCTGTTTTAATTCTTTTAGCTTTATTGATTACGCTTAAATTTAGACCATTAAAAAGTTTTCTTACAGTTTTTGGTTTAGGTATTAGCTATGCTTTAATCTGTTTTGCTTTGTTTGTATTTCTTGGTTTATGGCTGGATTTATTCTTTCCTTTAGTAATTTTGATGGTAGTGTATTTGTCTGTAACGCTCTTGAAATTCCTTAGCGAGGCGAGAAAAAATGAGCTAATGGAAAAAGAGCTTTCAATTGCCAAAGAGATACAGATAAGTTTTCTTCCGGATGAGATAAATAAGTTTGCTGATATAGAGATAGCCTCAGACATGGTAACAGCCAAGCACGTTGGTGGAGATTTGTATGATATCAGGGTATTAGATGATGATAAATTGGGAATATTTTTAGGAGATGTTGCCGGCAAAGGTGTATCTGCTGCATTGGTTATGGCTAAGGCTATTTCACTGTTTAGGATTTTTTCGACTGAAACAGAATCTCCTGCAGCATTGCTTGAAAAATTAAATGATGCAATGGTTAAAGATTCTAAATCCGGATTGTTTGTAACTTCAACTTATATAATTTATGATTCTAAGCAGCATAAGGTAATACTTTCTAGCGGCGGACATCTTCCCACACTTCTGGTTAAAGGCAGGAGTGCAGAAAGTGAAATGATAGATGTTGAAGGTGGAATGCCTTTAGGAATAATGGATGGTGTAGAATTTTGTGATAAGACCATTGGTCTTAACATTGGTGATAGCGTAGTGCTGTATACTGATGGTGTTGTTGAAGCGAAAAACATTAAACGAGAAGATTTCGAAGAGGAAAGATTGGTAAGCTGCGTGGCTGAAAGTAAGAACTTAAGCGTACAAGATATTATTTCTACGATAAAGAGCAAATTAAGATTATTTGTTGGTAAAGCACCACAACATGATGATATAACTATTATTGTTTTTAAGAGAGTCTAATCTGGATTTATTTTAAGGCAGTTTATTGATATTTTCTTGCATTATAAAACTAAATTTGCTATAAGATAAATAGAGCATAATATTGTAAATGAATTAATAAAAGTATACAAGAGAGAGGAGTTGGTTTTTATGCCGGGGAAAATCAAAAGAAGACTATTTATTATTGCAAATAAATACCAAAAACAGGTTATCCAGCTAGTTTTCTTTACTACCGTTGTTCCGGTAATTATTACCATAGTGGCGCTTTGCTATCTATTTTTTGATATAACTACTAATCTTATGCTTGGTGGGTATGATTCGATTCCTCTAATAAAAAAGATAATCTTGATAACAATTGTTACATTACCTCTATATATTATTATGTTGGGAATTTGGTCATATAAGATTTCTAATAGATTAACCGGACCAATATTAAGAATAAATCAAGATTTACAAGATATTATTGATGGAAAGTCAAAGCAACGTTTATTCGTCAGGGAAACAGATTATTTGAAAGATCTGGTTGATAAGATAAATGTTCTTATCGATAGGCTTAATCAATAATATTTATAAAACCCTCGCATTGTTTGTAATCTTTCATGCCAATCTTTTCGCTACTCCTGTCGTAATTTACAAAATAAAAGTATATGGATAAAACATTTAAAAGATTTATAACACTTCCTGTAGTTGAGTTTACATTTTTCAGTATCTTAGGATTATTTTTCTGGTTTAGTCAAAAAGAGCAGAATATCTTACCTTTAATTATTTTCATTTATATTGCAGTGTTTGTACCAGGTGGAATGCTGCTTTATGCTTTTTTGCCGTCACAAAAGAAGAATATAGGTAGAAGGTTTACTTATATCATGGCAGGATTGCTTCTTTTTCTCGAGATCGGAATTTTAGGTAGACAAAACCTTCAGTTGGAAGGTTTATTTTTTACGCTACTTTCTGGTTTTTTTTCTGCAGCTCTGTTGCATTATTGTATAGCTAAGATTATTGGTCCTATAATTTTAAACAGGGCTTGGTGCGGCTGGGGTTGTTGGACAATGATGATCTTAGATTTACTTCCTTATAAAGAGAGCAGCGGTCGCCTTAAAGGAAAATGGGGATTCTTAAGATATCTTCATTTTATCGCAAGCCTGATTCTTGTAGTATGGTTCTGGAACACATTTAGATATTCAATCCCTAAAGAAAACTGGGGCATGATAGGATTATACTGGTTTCTTATCGGAAATGCTCTGTATTACGCCTTGGGTATCATCCTGGCAATAATTCTTAAGGATAATCGGGCTTTTTGTAAATATGCCTGTCCCATAACTGTCTTTCTTAAGCTATCCAGCATATTCTCTTTACTTAAGATAAAAACTGACAAAGACTCTTGCCAGGGATGTCAGCAGTGTATGAAAGCCTGTCCTATGGATATACGTATACCCGAATACACTAAGTTAGGTACAAGGGTGCTTTCTAGTGAATGTACACTTTGTCTGAAATGCATAAACGCCTGCCCAAATAAAGCCCTTAAGGTTTCTGTTGGATTCGACATAGGAGGGAAGGATTTTTTGAATGAAAAGTAGAACTTCTTTTTTAAATCACTGGCTTGTTGCTCCCTTAATGATAATTTCGTTCTTTTTTACTATTGCAATCTTTCTTTGGATATCTGAAGGTATTTTTTCATTGCTTATATTTTCCACAGGTATATTTGTTGTCTCAGGTGCTATTTTGTATATAAAATTGCCTGAAACAAAGAAGTATCTTGCCCGTAGGATTTCTTTTTTCGCGGTAGGCATGTCGCTTTTCTTCGGCGTTGGTATCTTAGCTCAGGAGAACTTACAGCTTGAGGGATTTTTCTTCTCTATCTTAGGGGGTCTTTATCCTATGGCTATGATACATTATATGATTGGTAAAATATTTGGTACTATTATTCTACAGAGAGGTTGGTGCGGCTGGGGTTGTTGGACAATGATGATCTTAGATTTACTTCCTTATAAAGAGAGCAGCGGTCGCCTTAAAGGAAAATGGGGATTCTTAAGATATCTTCATTTTATCGCAAGCCTGATTCTTGTAGTATGGTTCTGGAACACATTTAGATATTCAATCCCTAAAGAAAACTGGGGCATGATAGGATTATACTGGTTTCTTATCGGAAATGCTCTGTATTACGCCTTGGGTATCATCCTGGCAATAATTCTTAAGGATAATCGGGCTTTTTGTAAATATGCCTGTCCCATAACTGTCTTTCTTAAGCTATCCAGCATATTCTCTTTACTTAAGATAAAAACTGACAAAGACTCTTGCCAGGGATGTCAGCAGTGTATGAAAGCCTGTCCTATGGATATACGTATACCCGAATACACTAAGTTAGGTACAAGGGTGCTTTCTAGTGAATGTACACTTTGTCTGAAATGCATAAACGCCTGCCCAAATAAAGCCCTTAAGGTTTCTGTTGGATTCGACATAGGAGGGAAGGATTTTTTGAATGAACGGGAGCCTGAATTCGATTCCCAATCTTCTTAGCAAGCGGTTTTTCGCCTTGCAAAAAGCTAAAATTTGAGCTAATATAATTATCAGATTTACCCGTCGACTTTTATGCTTTAGGGCCGATAGTTCAGTTGGGAGAACGCCTGGTTCGCAATCAGGAGGTCGGGGGTTCAACTCCCCCTCGGTCCACAAATTTAGGAAAAAATAGTAAAATGAACAAAAAAAGCTTGATAACTCTCTTCTTGTTAATTATTTTAAGTGTAACGTTATTTTTCTCTAATGCTTATGTTTCTTCTAATCCTTTGAAGGAAGCGATGTATTATAAGAAACTTGAGGATAAAAAAGTTAATTGTCAACTTTGCCCTCGTAGGTGTTTAATCCAAAATAACAAAAGAGGATTTTGTGGGGTAAGAGAAAATAAGGAGGGGATTCTTTATTCTCTTGTTTACGGAGAACCCTGTGCAGTACATGTTGACCCCATTGAAAAAAAACCACTTTTTCATTTTTTCCCCAAAAGCAAAGCGTTTTCAATCGCTACAGTTGGTTGTAATCTTAAGTGTAAATTTTGTCAGAACTGGGAGATTTCCCAGGCTTCTCCCGGAGACGTTAGAACTTACAAATTATCTCCTGAAGAAATCGTTGAGCATGCTATTAAGTCAGGATCGCGCTCCATTGCATATACGTATACTGAGCCCACGATTTTTTATGAATACATGATTGATATTGCTAAGATTGCTAAAAGAAGAGGCGTAAAAAATGTTATGCATTCTGCTGGACACATAAGTGAAGAACCCTTAAGGCAACTGTGTAAATATCTTGATGCTGCTAATATTGATTTGAAGGGCTTTACTGAGGATTATTATAGTGAGATGTCTCTGGGAAGTCTGGAATCTGTGCTTAAAACTTTAAAGATTTTGGATGAAGAAGGTGTTTGGGTTGAAATAACTAATCTTGTGGTACCCGGATTAAACGATGATCCCGAACTTATTAAGGCAATGAGTATTTGGATAAAAGATAATTTGGGTCCTGAGACTCCGCTACACTTTTCTAGATTCTGGCCGATGTATAAGCTAAAGAATCTTTCACCGACACCTGTTAGTACTATTGAACGGGCAAGGAAAATTGCAATGGAGAATGGTCTTAAATTTGTATATATAGGAAATGTAGTAGGGCATAAAGCAGAGGATACGTTTTGCCCGGTTTGTGGTAAATCAATAATTGAACGCTCAGGTTATTCAATAAACAAAATAAATATAAAAGATGGAAAGTGCGTATTTTGCAATGCGGAGGTCCCTGGTGTCTGGAAATAAAATTGTCATAATATTAATTATTATTTTTTTAACGGGCACAGTTATTGTGGCTGAAGAAGAAATAAAATTGCCTAATGTCAGCGGGGCATTTTATCCTGCCAATAAGATTATTTTATCTACCCAGATTAATTCTTTTTTAAATAAGGCTCGAATTCCGGAGATTTCCCAAAACCCCGTTGCTTTAATATCTCCCCATGCAGGATATGTCTATTCTGGTGCAGTAGCTGCATATGGATATAAGGCTATAAAAGGAAGGCATTATAAAACCGTGGTGGTTATTGCCCCGAGTCATTTTGCTGATTTTCAAGGGTTTTCTGTGTGGAAGGAAGGAAAGTTTAAAACTCCTTTAGGTGACATTGAGGTTGATTCTGAATTTTCTAATAGATTGATTAATGCAACAAATAAAATTAAATACTTGCCAAATGTTTTTGAAAAAGAACATTCTTTGGAGGTTCAACTTCCGTTCTTGCAAAAGGTCTTGAAGAATTTTAAAATAGTTCCCGTTATTGTTTCTCCACGAGCGAGCCTGGAAGATTGTAAAGATTTTGCTTCAATTTTAAATGATACGACAGGGAATCGATCGGATGTTTTAGTTATTGCTAGTACAGATTTATCTCACTATCGTAGCGGTAAGGATGCAGATAAAATTGATGCAAAGACAATTTCCTGCATTAAAGATATGGATTTAAATTCTCTTTGGGTAAAAAGCTCTTTAAAGGAAGTGGAGCTTTGTGGTCTTCGTCCGGTAGAGATTACAATTTTTTATGCAAAATTGAGAAATGCAACAAATATTAAGATTTTAAAACATGCAAATTCTGGGGATGCTAGCGGTGATTATAAAAGGGTTGTAGGGTATTTAAGCGCTGTGTTTCTAAAAGCAGCTGTTGAAGGAGAGAAAGATATGCTTAACAATATTCAGAAAAAACAATTATTGGGAATTGCCAGAGAATCTTTAGAGTCTTATGTAAGAAGTAAAAAAAGAACTAATCCGCAAACTCAGGATGATAAACTTAAGCAAAAGACAGGTGCTTTTGTTACTCTTCATAAAAATGGACAGCTGCGTGGTTGCATTGGTAGGATTGTAGGGGATACGCCTTTGTATCAGGTTGTTGCTGATTATGCTGTTGAAGCTGCTGTAAACGATCCACGCTTTCCAGAAGTTAAAAGCGGCGAATTAAAAGAAATTGATCTGGAGATTTCAGCAATGACCCCGCTTAAAAAGATTAGCGATGTTAATATTATTGAGGTGGGAAAGCATGGAATATTGATGCGCAAAGGTTTCTATTCGGGTCTTTTACTCCCTCAGGTCGCAACTGAATACGGCTGGGATAGGGAAACATTCTTAGGGCATACCTGTCAGAAGGCCGGACTTCCAACAGATTGCTGGAAAGACAAATCTACGCAAGTATTCATATTTAGTGCAGAAGTATTCTCAGAAGATTCTATTAAAGAATAACATGAAAAGATTTTTTTGTCCTAAAAATAACATCGGAGTTAATGAAATCAATATTGTTGATAAAAAAGAAATTCATCATATTGTTTCTGTGCTGCGTTGCAAAAATGGTGATAAAGTTAATATTTTTGATGGGGATGATAGAGAATATTATGGGAAGATTTCTCTTATTCAAAAAGATAGAGTAGTCATTGCTATTGCTAGTAAGCGTGAGAGTTCTGCTAAAAAGGTTACTTTAACAATTGCTTGCTCAATACCTAAGAAATCGAAGTTTGATTTTTTGCTTGAAAAGTGTACAGAACTCGGCGTCGATAGGATTATTCCAATGTTAACAGATAGAACGGTTGTTGTCTTAGACGATAAGCATAAAGCTTCTAAGGTTGAACGTTGGAGAAAGATTGTTTTATCTGCTTGCAAGCAGTGTGGTAGAAATTCTTTACCTGAGGTTGATAAAGTAAAAAGTTTTAAAGATGTTATAGGGGAAGCCGGAAATTATGATTTAGTTTTATTTTTATGCTTAGAAGACGAACGTAGAGAAATAAAAGATGTATTAAGTAAATTTGAGGGGAAAAGTATTATCGTATTTATCGGCCCAGAGGGTGATTTTACAGAAAGAGAAATTTCTTTGGCTAAGCAGTCAGGTTGTAATCTGGTGAGTTTAGGAGATAAGGTGTTGAGAGTAGAAACTGCCGCAATATTCATTTCTTCTATCCATAAATTTATTTTTGATTAGTTTTGCAAAATTCTTTTAATATGATTTCATCAATTTCCAAAATTAAAAACAAGAAAGTTAGATTTTTTACTATAGGCTGTAAGGTAAATCAATATGAGACACAGTCAATGAGAGAGCAATTAATTAAAGCTGGCATTAAAGAATCTTCGAAGGGGCGGGCAGATATTTATGTAATAAATACTTGCACTGTAACTTCTCGTGCAGATAGAAAATCTATAAATTATATCAAAAAGGCAATTAAAGAAAATCCTAAAGGTCTGATTGTTGCTCTGGGATGTCTGGCTGAAAAGGATAGAGAAGAGATTGAATCAGTGGGCAAAGTAGATATTATAGCTACTAATAAGTCTAAGAATAATATCCTTAAGTTGATTTTAGATAAATTCAATTTTTCTTCGGGAATTGATAATTTATCCTGCGATAATTTAATAAGTTCTTTTTCTGGACATAGCAGGGCGTTTATCAAGGTTCAGGATGGTTGCAATAATAGCTGCGCTTATTGTAAAATTCCTTCTGTAAGGGGAAGGTCGCGAAGCAGAAGTTTAGCTGAAATAACGAGAGAGGCAAAAGCATTGATCCAAAACGGCTATAAAGAGATAGTCCTTTGCGGTATTTGTCTTGGCTGTTATGGAAAAGACCTGAAGCCGAAGAAAGCATTGGTTGACGTGATTTCAGCCATAATAAAATTAAAAGGTAATTTTAGAGTACGCTTAAGCTCCATAGAAGCAAGAGATATTACTGATAGGCTTATAAAATTATTAGCAAGCTCTGATAAAATTTGTAGGCATATGCATATTCCTTTTCAAAGTGGAGATGATGAAATATTAAGACTTATGCAAAGAAAATATACAGCTTCGTTCTATAAAAAGATAGTTGATAAACTTAAAGAGCAAATTCCAGATATTGCAATTACCACTGATATTTTAGTGGGTTTTCCCGGTGAAGAAGATAAGCATTTTTTAACTACGGTTGAGCTTATTGAATATGTTGGGCCTTCTAGAATTCATATCTTTCCGTTTAGTTTGCGAAAGGATACATTGGCTTATGATTTGCCTTCGCGTGTTTCGATGAATATAATTAAAGAGAGAATTGAGAAATTAGGTATTATTGCAAGAAGAAGTTCATATTTATATAGAAAACGTTTTTTAAATGAGAAACTTTATGTGCTTTTTGAAGATAAAAAAGACAGAAAGACCGGATTCGCAAAAGGGTATACAGATAATTACATAGAAGTTCTTTGTGATAATTTAAACGTAACTAGTAGTACTTTAAGACCAGCTGAAGTCTTTAAAGTTAATCCTGAATGTACATTTGTCCGGGTATAGATGTTTTATCTTAGAGCCATAATTGATTATTTTGCATAATGTTATAGTTTTTTAGAGTTTTTAAGAAGTAATTGATATATCCAGCGACCCTGGAAAATGCAGGGTCACTATCCCTTCGCTTCTCTCAGGCCTCCTCGAAGAGTGCCGAGCAAAGGCGAGGTGCAGTATTAACACTGAGTATGCCTCGTCGTGTGAGAATATGAAGAAATGGAAGATTATGATGTATCTTTGGGGCTATTGAGGTATACGAATGTGTTGACAAGGCTTACATTGATATTGTATAATGCACTCTATCTGTTATCAAGGAGGTTTACATGCCACAAGAAAAGAAAAGTGACGGTTCTCATCGTCAAAAAGCATTAGAATTAGCCATTGCTCAAATAGAGAAACAGTTTGGAAAAGGTTCTATCATGAAGCTCGGTTCTGATACCAAGCTTGATGTTGAGTCTATACCGACGGGTGCGATATCTTTGGATATTGCTTTAGGTGTAGGAGGTTTGCCTAGAGGTAGGGTTGCAGAAATTTTTGGCCCGGAAGCTTCGGGTAAAACTACTCTCACTTTAAGCGTTATTTCAGAAGTCCAGCGAAACGGAGGAGTTGCAGCATTTGTTGATGCAGAGCATGCTTTTGATCCCACATATGCAAAAAAAGTCGGAGTAGACTTAGATAATCTTTTAATGTCTCAACCTGATACCGGTGAGCAAGCATTAGAGATTACTGAAACATTAGTGCGCTCCAACGCCGTTGATTTAGTTGTTATAGATTCTGTTGCTGCACTTACTCCTCGTTCAGAGATTGAAGGAGAAATGGGTCAGATGCAAATTGGTTTACAGGCACGTCTTATGTCTCAGGCATTAAGAAAGCTTACAGGTGCTATTAGTAAATCTAAGACCTGTGTTGTATTTATTAATCAGATTAGAATGAAAATAGGTGTTATGTTTGGTTCTCCTGAAACTACTCCTGGAGGTAGGGCTTTGAAGTTTTATGCTTCAGTAAGGTTGGATTTGCGACGTATCGGTTCTGTTAAAGAGGGCGATCAGGTTGTCGGTAGTAGAGTAAGAGCAAAGGTTGTTAAAAATAAGGTTGCTCCACCTTTTAAAAATACTGAGTTTGAAATTATGCATGATGAAGGAATATCTAGAGTGGGAAATATTCTGGATATGGCAATTGAGTCAGGCATCATTGATAAATCTGGAGCATGGTTTGCTCTTGACGGGGAAAAAATAGGTCAAGGTAGAGAAAATGCCCGCCGTTTTTTAAAAGACCATTCTAAGATTTTAGATAAGGTAGAAAAGCAAGTTAGGCAGAAGGCAATTGCGTAAATATTGAAGGAGGGTGTGTTTGTATGTTTAGAAAAAAGCACATTGCTAGTTTTTGTGTTATTGTTCTTTCCGCAGGTATAGTTATCGGATTGCTTGTTGCGGCAAAATTAGATATGTCACCTAAGATTGATGCTGCGACAACCAATGCTTATGATTCAACCCCAGGGATCCTCTTAGATTTGGAAAGCGCTTTTATTAAAGTTGCTGAAGAATTTGGGCCCGCGGTTGTGTCTATTAGTACTGTTCAAATAAACAAGACCGGAGGAAGAAGTTATTATTTTGGTTCTCCTTTTGATGGTGGGCCTAGAAATAGTCCTTTCGGAGATGATTTATTCGATAGGTTTTTCGAAGATTTCTTTGGGGAGCTTCCCGAAAGAGAGCGTAGGCAGATGGGTTTAGGCTCTGGTTTTATAATTGATGAAAGAGGATATATTTTAACTAATCAGCATGTTGTTGAAGATGCTGATAAAATAACTGTTACCTTGCCTGACGGTAGAGAATTTGATGCAGAATTAAAAGGAACAGATCCGCGCTCTGACTTAGCCGTGATTAAAATTAAAGCAAAGAATTTGCCTGTTATTAAATTGGGAGATTCTGATAAAGTTAAGATTGGTCAATTAGTTGTAGCTATAGGAAATCCTTTTGGCTACGTAATGCATAGTCCTGAGCCAACTATAACAACCGGAGTAATAAGTGCGTTGCATAGATCATTACCTAGAACTACCAGAAGAGATAGGGATTACTCTGATTTAATTCAAACAGATGCTGCGATTAATCCGGGAAATTCTGGTGGTCCCTTGGTTAATTTAAACGGTGAAGTAGTGGGAATAAATGTAGCAATATTTTCAACATCTGGTGGATATCAAGGTATAGGTTTTGCCATTCCTGTAAATACAGCCAGAAGAGTCATCGATAAACTTATTGAAGGTAAGAAGGTTCTTTACGGATGGTTGGGTGTGGCTGTGCAGGAACTTAATGAGGATTTATCTGAATATTTCGGGTTAAGTGACAAAAAAGGTGTTTTAATCAGTAATGTTTTTGATGACAGCCCGGCTAAAAAAGCTGGTATGGAATCTGGTGATGTCATTGTTGAATTTGACGGAAAGAAAATTGAAGATTTGAAAGCTTTGTTAAAACATGTTGGTCAAGCAGAGGTAGGTTCTAAGGCTAAGATTGTTGTCTTAAGAAATGAGAAAAAAGTTACTCTTACTGTTGAGATTGGTGAACGCCCAAGTGATATTGCAGAGTTAAGTCAAGAACCAGAGGTTTCCGAAGGCTGGAGAGGTATAAAGGTTGAAGATATCACTCCTGAATTACAAGCTCGTTTTAGAATAGACTCTAATGAAGGGGTTGTGATAGTTGATATTGACCCTGATTCATCTGCTGCTGAGTCTAGTTTAAGAATTGGCGATGTGATTAAAGAAATTGGAAAGAAATCAATTAAAAACGTTGCTGATTTTAACGAGGTTATTAAAAAACTAAAAGGCAATGCGTTAATACGTACCAATAACGGCTTTGCTATTATTAAAAAGAAATAGTGTCTAATGCAGCAAGAACTGATAAAGGCAAGAAATTCAGTTTTTCGACTTTTAAAATTTAGAGCAAGAAGTAAACAAGAAATAATCGATCGCTTAAAGAAAAAAAAGTTCAGTGGTAGTGTTATTAAAAACACAGTTGAATATTTCCAAGAGTTGAATTATATAAACGATAACGATTTTGCAGCTTCATGGGTAAGTACTAAAATTGCAAAGCCGCTTGGTCCTCGCAGAATCTTCTTTGAGTTAAAGCAAAAAGGCGTTGGGGAAGAAATTATTGAAGAGGCGTGGGATAAAGCCAGCAAAGATTATAGTGAGCTTTCAGTGGCTTTATCGCTTGCAGAAAAAAGGATGCGTTTAAATAGGGGTATAGATAAAAATAAAGCCAAACAGCGCATATACGGTTATTTAAACCGCAGAGGTTTTTCACCTGATGTAATTATTGAGGTTTTACAGAAATTATGAAAACAGATTTAATCAGAAAGAAATTCTTAGATTTTTTTAAGGACAAAGGTCATAAAATAGTCGCTAGTGATTATTTGGTGCCCAGTGGAGATCCTACTGTACTTTTTACATCGGCGGGAATGAATCAGTTTAAAAAGCAATTCTTAGGACAAATTACTGATTTCAAAAGAGCTGCAACATCACAAAAATGTCTTAGGACAGATGATCTTGAGCACGTAGGAAGAACTGCTGTACATCATACATTTTTTGAAATGCTGGGTAACTTTTCTTTTGGTGACTATTTTAAAAAAGATGCAATTAACTGGGCATGGGAATTTCTTACAGTTGAACTTAGTTTGCCTGAAAATAAGCTTTGGGCATCTGTTTATAAGGATGATGATGAAGCTTATGATATTTGGATTAAAGATATAAAATTACCAAAGAGTAGAATTGTTAAATTAGGGGATAAAGAGAATTTCTGGCCGGCTGAAGCTAAGACTAAAGGACCCAATGGTCCTTGCGGCCCGTGTTCTGAAATTTTCTACGATTTTGGAAAAGATGTGGGATGTGGGAAAAATAACTGTACTTCAGCATGTGGCTGTGGTAGGTTTGCTGAAGTGTGGAATTTAGTTTTTACACAGTTCAACAGAAAAGAAGATACAACGCTTGAGCCACTACCAAATAAAAATATTGATACTGGTATGGGTTTAGAGAGATTAGCCAGTGTTATGCAGGGTGTAACAAACAATTTTGATACAGATTTATTTATTCCAATAGTTAATGCAATAAAAAAGGAAGTTGATGTTGCTAAAGTTAACAATGAACAACTAACAAAAATAAGAATAATCGCTGACCATATTAGGGCGGTTACCTTTGCCATATGTGATGGTGTAAATCCTTCTAATGAGGATCGTGGATATATTATCAGAAAATTGATTAGAATATGTGTTAACATTTATAGATCTTTGGGTAAAAATGATCCTATGTTGTATAAGATTATTCCTGTGGTTTCAGATGTTATGAAAAGCCCATATCCTGAAATGGTAAAGAGAAGAGAAAATATTTCTGATATGGTTAAAAGGGAAGAAGAATCTTTCTTGAAAACTCTTAAAGATAAAGAACCAGAGTTAAAAAAAGATCTGGCGAAGCTTAAAGTTAAAGCTAAAAATCTTTCCGAAGAAAGTTTAGTTGTTGAGTTGGGCAATCTATTTTTTACATATTATGATACGAGTGGTGTCCCAGTTAGCTTAAGCGAGTCAACAGCATCAAACTATTTTAGTAGTGCAACAATATTGCAAAGTAGCTCTAATTGTCGTCTTGTCCGTATGCCGGAACAGAAAGACCGTTCGCGTGCCGCAAGCACTATGGGAAAAGACGTTTTCTCAGGTTCTGATTTAAACTTAAAAGTAAAGGCCACTAAATTTATGGGTTATAATGCGAGTGATTCAGATTCGAAGATCATCAAAATCTTAAGTAGCAATAACGAAGAGGTTGATTCTGCAGGAAAACAAGATGAAGTTAAAATAGTTTTAGACAAAACTCCGTTTTACGGAGAATCAGGTGGTCAAATCGGAGATGCAGGCAGTATTTCTAAAAAGAGCGCTAAGTTAGAGGTATTTGATACTAAGGTTTTTGACGGTGTGATAGTGCATTTGTCTAAAATTGTTGAAGGGAAATTTAAGATTAACGATAAGGTCAAGGCCTCGGTTAATTATGAGCGTAGGATGTCTATTGCTAGGAATCATACAGCAACACATTTGTTGCAATCTGCCTTAAAGAAAGTTCTTGGTGATCATGTTCAACAACAAGGTTCTTTAGTTGCTGAGGATAGGTTGCGTTTTGACTTCTCACATTTTAAAGCTATATCAAAAGAAGAGTTTAGCCGAATAGAAGAAGTTGTTAATGGTTATATTCTCGATAATGATAAATTGGATTGCAAGGTTAAAGATTTAGAGGCTGCAAAAAAAGATGGTGCTCTGGCATTTTTCGGTGAGAAATATTCTGACAAAGTGCGCGTAGTCAGCACTGGAGATTATTCTAAAGAGCTTTGTGGGGGCACGCATCTTAATTCTACTGGTGAGGTAGGATTGTTTAGCATCATTTCTGAAAGCTCTGTTGCTCAGGGTATCAGAAGGATTGAGGCAACTACAGGAAAATTTGCATATAAGCGCTTAAAACATAAAGAGGGGCTTATTGCTGATATTGAAAAGGTGCTAAAAGTTGAAGAAGATAAACTAATTAGTCAAACTTCTAAAATTAGCGAGGCATTAAAAAAAGCTGAGAAAAGTATCAGCAATTTGAGATTGGAGATATTCAAAAACAATTTAGATGATGTCGTAAGAAGAGGCAATGTTGTTAATGCCGTAAACGTCATTGTTCAGAAGTGTGAAGATGCAGATTTTGGATTTTTAAGGTCTGCAGTTGATATGATAAAGAAAAGAGTTAGGTCATCAGCAATCGCCTTAGGTTCTGTAAAGGATGAAAAGGCATTGTTAGTTCTAGGTTTAACGGATGATTTAACCAAAAAAGGCTTGGACGCGTCTGAGCTAATTAAAGAAGTTGCAGTGATCGTTGATGGCAGTGGTGGAGGTAGAAAAGATTTTGCTCAAGCGGGCGGAAACAAGAAAGAAAAACTATCAGATGCACTTGATAAGGCAGCTGTAATTATTAAAGAAAGAGTAAGAAAATGAGAGTCTTGCGTGATACCAGTAAAGAATTAGAGAAAATTTATAATCGCCAGCTTTTTAGAAAAAAGAGCATTGCTCAGAAAGTTGCAAAGATAGTTGATGATGTCGCTCATCATGGGGATGATGCACTGCTGAAATATACCCGTAGATTTGATAGAGTAAAGTTGTCTTCTCGTCAATTGGTTGTCTCTGAGGCAGAGATAAGCGCAGCATATCAAAACATTACGCCTGATTTTGTTTCGAGTTTAAAAGTAATTATTGAAAATATTACAAAGTTTTATAAGAAGCAACAGAAGAAATCTTGGCGCCTTAAGGGAGATGATGGGATAATTTTAGGTGAGCAGATTCAGCCACTTGATACTGTGGGCATTTATATTCCTGGTGGTACTGCAGCTTTGGCATCGTCAGTATATATGACAGTTCTTCCTGCAAAGATTGCTGGAGTAAAAAGAATTATCCTTATGACACCTCCAGGTAAGAATGTTTATGTTGACCCACATATTCTGGTTGTTGCAAATTTACTTAAGGTTAAAGAGATTTATCGAGTTGGTGGTGCACAGGCTATTGCAGCTATGGCTTTCGGTACAAAAACAATTCCTAGGGTTGATAAGATTGTTGGTCCAGGAAATATTTATGTAACCGAGGCAAAACGTCAGCTTTATGGGTTTGTTGATATAGATATGCTAGCTGGGCCGACAGAACTTGTAGTTATTGCTAATAGATATAGCAATCCACAATATGTAATTGCTGATTTAAAAGCTCAGGAAGAGCATCTTAAGGGGTTGTCTATATTGATAACTAACTCTAAATCTTTAATTAAACAAGTTAAGAATCAGGTTTCTACCGGATATGCTATCTTGGTTAAGAATGTAAATCAGGCAGTTGATATAGCAAATAAGATCGCCCCGGAACATCTAGAAATACTGACCAATAATCCATTAAAGGTGGTCAAAAAAATTAAACATGCTGGTGCAATATTTCTTGGCCCGTATAGCCCAACCGCTGTAGGTGATTATGTTGCTGGACCAAGCCATGTATTGCCTACTTCTGGAACAGCAAGATTTTTCTCTGGATTAAGCTTGCAGGATTTCTTTAAAACGAGCCACGTAATTTCTTATTCCAAGAAGGCGCTTGAGAAAGTCAGAGGACCGTTAGAGAAAATATCTAGCATTGAAGGATTAAATAAACACACTGATTCAGTAAAGATAAGGTTTTAGTAGAAAGGATTACTTATGGTAAATAAGTCAAATAACCGTATTGCAGAGGTTAAGAGAAAAACAAAAGAAACAGAAATATCTCTTAAATTGAATATTGATGGAAAAGGTGAATCTTCCATAGAAACAGGTATTGGACTTCTAGATCACATGTTAGACCTTTTTGCTTTTCATGGTTTATTTGATTTGGATATTAAGGCCAAAGGTGATATAGAAAAGATTGATTTACATCACACCAATGAGGACATTGGTATTGTATTGGGTAAGGCTTTTAAAGAGGCACTTGGTGAGAAGGGCAGCATAAGACGCTTTGGTACTTCTTCTGTGCCTATGGAGCAGGTTGTTGCAACTGTTACTGCAGATATTAGCGGCAGGGGATATTTAGTCCTAGAAGTTAAAGAACCAGGACAGCTTCCTAAGCCTGAAGAAGGATATCAATTTTCGGATGTTGAGCATTTTCTGGATTCTTTTGCGAAAAATTTAGGAATGAATCTTGCGGTTAAAGTTGATACTCCTGGCCAGGATTTACACACTGATATTGAGCCGATATTTAAAGCTTTAGGGATTGCCATGGATCAGGCTACTCAAATTGATCCTCGCAGAGAAGGAATACCCTCCACTAAAGGCGTGATAGATTAATGATTGTCGTTGTTGACTACGGAACCGGAAATCTGCGCAGTGTTCAGAAAGCATTGGAGTCAGTTGGTGCTGATGCGAAGATTTCTAGCGATGTTAAGGAAATAAAGAATGCGCAGAAGCTTGTTCTTCCAGGAGTTGGTGCTTTTGGACAGGCAATGAATAAACTTTCTGATTGTGGGTTGGTTTCTGCGATAAAAGATTATATTGATTCTAAAAGACCTTTTTTAGGAATTTGTTTGGGGTTACAGCTTTTGTTTACTGAGAGCGAAGAATGTTCTGGCTTAAAAGGTTTGGATATTTTTCCTGGAAAAGTACGCAAATTTTCTAAGCTAAAAGTTCCCCACATGGGTTGGAATCAGATTGTGATTGCAGATGATAAAAAAGATAACGTTTTGTTTAAAGGATTAGACGGTGGAGCATATGCTTATTTTTGTCATTCATATTATGTTGATCCCAAAGATAAACAAATAGCTGCTACTACAACTTCTTATGGATTAGATTTTGTTTCTATGATCGCAGTTGATAATGTTTGGGCTGTACAGTTTCACCCTGAAAAAAGTCAGGATGTTGGGCTTAAGATGCTGAAGAATTTCGTGGAGATTTAAAATGGATATTATACCTGCAATAGATTTAAAAGACGGCAAGGTTGTTCGTCTCACACAGGGAAAGTTTCAGGAGGTAACAATTTATTCTGACAACCCTGTTGACACTGCCAAGAAATGGGTAGAATTTGGTGCGCAATCTCTGCATGTGGTTGATTTAGATGGAGCAGTAGCTGGTGAGAGTAAGAATATGCAGATAATTTCTCAGATAGCTAGACAGGTAGATGTCCCTATTCAAGTTGGTGGCGGCATTAGGGATGAGGAAGCTATTTTACAACTGTTTAATGCTGGGGTTAATAGGGTTGTCTTGGGAACAAAAGCTGTTGAGGATAGTTCTTTTGTGGAATCTGTTACTAGTCAGTTTGGAAGCAGGATAATCGTCAGCATTGATAGCTCAATGGGTAAGGTTGCTACTGACGGATGGACTAGCATTACTCAACAGGATGCTTTTGAATTAGCTAAGTCTTTTGAGAAGATCGGTGTAAAGACACTTATTTTTACAGACATCTCACGTGATGGTACGTTAATTGGGCCGAATTTTGCTAATATTGAAAAAATGCTAGCTGCAGTTAGCATACCTATAATTGCTGCTGGGGGAATTTCAAATATTGAAGATATAAAGAAGCTTTTGGATATGAGCCCTAAGGGTATAGAGGGTGTTATAATTGGGAAAGCTTTATATGAAACCAAAGTATTTTTAAAGGAGGCTATTGATCTGTGCTCGCCAGACGAATAATCCCATGTTTAGATGTTAAGGACGGCCGAGTTGTCAAAGGTGTTCGCTTTGTTTCTTTAAGGGATGCCGGAGATCCTGTTGAAGTAGCCGCAACGTATAATCAAGAAGGGGCAGATGAAATAGTATTTTTAGATATTACTGCAAGTTTTGAAAAGCGTCCTATATTGATTGATGTTGTAAGAAGAACTGCTGAGCGTGTTTTCATGCCCTTAACCGTTGGCGGTGGGATAAGAAATATCGATGATATTAGAGAGTTGCTTAATGCCGGTGCTGATAAAATTTCAATCAACACTCAGGCAATTAAGACACCGGAGTTGGTTAAGGAGTCAGCTGATAAATTCGGCAGTCAGTGTATTGTTGTTGCAGTTGATGCTAAGAATGCAGGAGATCATTGGCAAGTGTATATAAATGGAGGAAGAACTCCGATAGATAAAGATGCGATAAGCTGGGTAAAAGAGGTAGAATCTCTCGGTGCTGGTGAAATATTGCTCACAAGTATGGATTGTGATGGTACAAAAGACGGATATGATTTACCTTTAACAAAAGCTATTTGTGATGCGGTAAATATTCCTGTGATTGCATCCGGTGGGGCAGGAAACTTAGAACATTTCTCTGATGTGTTTACCAAGACTACTGCTGATGCAGCTTTAGCGGCAAGTATATTTCATTATCAAGAAATAGGTATAAAGCAAGTTAAGAATTACCTAAAAGAAAAAAGGATTGAAATAAGACCATGAAAGCATTAACTTTAAAAAATATTAAAAACTTGAAATTTGACAAAAAAGGATTAATTCCTGTAATTATCCAGGATTATAAGGTTAATGATGTTCTTATGCTTGCATATATGAACAAAGATTCAATCAAAAGAACTATTAAGCTGAAAAAGACGTGTTTTTGGTCGCGTTCACGTAAGAAATTCTGGGTGAAAGGGGAAACCTCAGGACATTTTCAAATTGTTAAGAAAATATATTTTGACTGCGATGCAGATACTTTATTAATTAAGGTTAGGCAAGTTGGAGTTGCATGCCATACAGGTAAGAGGAGTTGTTTTTTTAGAACACTATGATTTATCCGTCAAAGAAAGAATTCTTAAAATTAAGCAAAAAAGGTAATGTTATTCCTGTTTATAAGGAAGTCTTAGCTGATTTTGATTCGCCGGTTTCTGCATATTTGAAACTTAGTAAATCTAAATATTCATTTTTGTTGGAATCAGTTGAAGGTGAAGAAAAGGTTGCTCGTTATTCTTTCTTGGGAGATAGCCCATCATTGATATTTGAGAGTAAAGCCAGTAAGATAAAAATAATTCGTTTCAGAGGAAAAACAAAAAGAGTCAAAGTCTACACTGCTAAACTCGATGCTTTAGAAGAAATTAAAAGAATAATGCAGCAGTATAAGTTCGTATCAGTAAAAGGATTACCCCGATTTTCCGGAGGTTTAGTTGGGTATATAGGCTATGATATGGTAAGATTTTTTGAGCCACGTCTTCAAAAAACAGGAAAGATAAATCCTGATGATTTAAAACTTCAAGATGTTGTAATGGTTCTTGCTGATAAATTAGTAATTTTTGATCATCGAGAACATACGCTAAAGATAATTTATTGTATTCATACAGATTCTTCTAAAAGCTCTCCATCTAAATTGTATGACAATGCTGTTAAAGAAATCGAAGTCAGATCTCAAAAGCTTGAGAAGGCATTGGGCTCGAAATCCACATCTCTTCATAAATCAATCTTTGATTTTAATGCTAAATCCAATTTTTCTAAAAGTCGATTTGAAGAAGCTGTTAGAAAGGCAAAGAAGTATATAAGATCAGGCGATATTATTCAAGCAGTTTTATCTCAGAGATTCCGCTTGAAGCTGCGCACCGATTCATTTAATATTTACAGAGCTCTCAGACAGATTAATCCGTCTGCATATATGTATTATCTTAAATTTGATAAACTGAGTATCGTAGGATCGTCCCCGGAACTTCTTGTCCGTTGTGAGGATAGATTAGTACAGACTCGTCCTATCGCCGGGACAAGACAACGAGGCAAGAACGAAAAGGAAGATGAGGCATTAAGTAAAAATCTTATTAACGATAAGAAAGAAAGAGCCGAGCACATTATGCTTGTTGATTTAGGACGCAATGATTTAGGACGGGTTTGTGAAAGAGGTTCGGTTAAGCTTTCTGAGTTTATGAAGATAGAGAAGTTTTCACACGTAATGCATATTGTTAGTAATGTGGTGGGTAAGCTTTCAAAGAATAAAAATATTTATGATTTATTGCGCGCAACGTTTCCCGCAGGTACCGTAACAGGGGCTCCGAAAATCAGGGCAATGGAAATAATTGACGAATTAGAAAATGTCAAAAGAGGGCCTTACGCAGGGTGCATCGGTTACTTTAGTTTTTCCGGGAACTTAGATACTTGTATCACAATAAGGACAATAGTTGTTAAGGGTAATGTGGCTTATATGCAAGCTGGAGCAGGAATTGTTGCTGATTCTAAACCGAGCAAAGAGTATTTAGAAACAGTGAATAAAGCAAAGGCTCAGTTGTTGGCCATACAATTAGCACAAAATTATTTTAAATAAGGAGGAGTTGAAAAATGTCTGTACGTTTAAGGTTGAAGAAAGTTGGTAAGAGTTCAAAGGGGGCATATAATTACAGAATTGTTGCCTGTACTAAAACAGCGGCAAGAGACGGTCGTTTCTTAGATGAGATTGGCTATTACGATCCAGCAAAAAAGCCTGCTTCGGTAAAAATCAATAAAGCAAAGGCCGAATATTGGCTAAAAAAAGGAGCTATTCCATCTAATACTGTAAAAAGTTTATTAAAAAAGGAGAAATAAAACATGAACGGAGCACCTCAAGGAAGTCCTATGGTACATTTTATTCCTATAATTCTGATTTTCGGAATTTTCTATTTTTTACTTATCCGTCCTCAGAAACAGAAACAGGATGAGCATAAGACAATGGTTTCTGGTCTTAAGAAGAATGATGAAGTTATAACTGCCGGGGGAATTCACGGCACTGTTGTGAATGTTAAAGATAGAAGTGTAATCGTCAGAGTTGATGATAATGTAAAGATTGAGATAGAGAGAGATTTTGTAAGTACAATTGTTAAAAAGGCATAATTATTATGAAGATGAATAAAGATTTAAGGGTAAAACTTGTTTTCATTTTAGGAGTTGTTATTCTGTTTAGCTGGTTTGCTTTTCCTCTAGAGAAAAGAATCAACTTAGGCTTGGACTTAAAGGGCGGTATGCATCTAGTGTTAAGGGTAGATACTGCAAATTTATCCGAAAATGCTAAAACAGATGCTGTGGAGCGTGCTTTAGAGATTATCAGGAATAGAATTGATGAGTTTGGTGTCGGAGAGCCTTCGATCCAGCGTCAGGGAGAAGAAGAGATCGTTGTTCAGCTTCCTGGTATAACTGATAGAAACCGGGCTATAGAATTGATTGGAAGAACAGCTCTTCTGGAATTTAAACTGGTAAATGCTGATCCTGAAAAATTAAAACACTCTGCTGAGGGAAATGTCCCTGAAGGGTATGAGCTAAAAACCTATATGAAAGATGAAGAGGAAGCTCAGCTGCTTATTGAAAAAAAGGCTGTTTTAATCGGAGATGCAGTTGTTGATGCTCAAGTTAGTTTTGACAGAACCGGTTTTGGTGAGCCGTATGTTAGCCTTAAATTTAACTCTCAGGGTGCTAGAGAGTTTGCAAAGATAACACGTGAAAATGTTGGTAAACAATTAGCAATTGTTTTGGATGGAAAAGTTCATTCTGCTCCTGTTATCAGGGAAGCAATTCCTTCGGGGGAGGCGCAGATTACCGGAAGCTTTGATCTTAATGAAGCAAGGGACTTATCTATTATTTTAAGAGTTGGCGCTCTTCCTGCGCCTATGTATATCGAAGAAGAAAGAACTGTTGGTCCTTTATTGGGTCAAGATTCAATTAATAGCGGAATTAAAGCATGTCTTATCGGTGGAGCGCTTGTTTTATTATTCATGACAGTTTATTATTTTAACGCCGGAATAATCGCAAATATCGCATTGATGCTTAATATGGTTCTTATCCTTGGTGCTTTAGGGATGTTTCGTGTATTGCTTCTACAGCAGCAGGTAACTTTAACTCTTCCTGGTATTGCTGGTATTGTTTTAACATTAGGTATGGCAGTGGATGCTAATGTTTTGATCAATGAAAGGATCAGGGAAGAGCTTCGTATCGGCCGGCCGCTTTATGCAGCAATCAGAAGTGGATATAACAAAGCGTTTAGTGCGATTATTGATTCAAACGTTACAACCCTTATTGCGGCTTTTCTTCTGTTTCAGTTTGGTACGGGTCCGATAAGAGGTTTTGCCGTAACTTTAACCATAGGTATTTTAGTAAGTTTATTTACTGCAATCTTTGTAACGCGTACCATCTTTGAGACATTAATTGCTATGAAGTTGATGAAGAAGATTCATATGGTGCCGTTTCTTACGAATACAAAGTTTGATTTTGTCGGTAAGCGAAAAATATTTTATGCTTTTTCTATTGTCTTGATTATTTTCGGTTTGATTGTTTTTCAAGGTAAAGGAAAAGATAAATACGGAATTGATTTTTCCGGAGGAGAATTGCAGAGGTACAAATTTCAACAAGTCGTTTCTATCGAAGATATACGTGATAGCTTAAAGGAAGTAGGTCTTGCAGAATCTACTATTTTGCCGTTTAAGGATAGTCCTAGGGCAGTAGCAATAAGGACTTTCGAAGAGAGCTCAAATAAAGTACAAGAGGTTTTTAAAGAAAAGTTTCCCAATAACAAATTTGAGATCATGGGAATCGAAAAAGTTGGACCTCTTGTTGGCCAGGAGTTAAGAAAGAGGGCAATGCAGGCAATTCTTTTCGCGCTTTTGGGTATTCTTATATATGTGGGATTTCGTTTTAAGCATTTTAATTATGCCGCAGCAGGAATTATTGCACTTTTCCATGATGTGTTTTTGACTATTGGCATCTTGGCAATTATGGGTAGGTCTATAGACCTGCTTGTTGTAACAGCCCTTTTGACTATTGCGGGTTATTCGATTAATGATACGATAGTTATTTTCGACCGAGTCCGTGAAATAGAGCGAACCCATGGACGTAAAGCATCGCTGGGTGAGATTATAAATTTAGGAGTTAATCAAACCCTTTCAAGAACTATTCTTACCACAGTTCTGACATTATTGGTTGTATTTGCCTTATTCTTTTTCGGCGGTGAAGTTTTAAACAGCTTTGCTCTTGCATTGATAATTGGAATTAGTTCGGGGGTGTATTCAACTATTTTCATTGCTTCACCACTGGTTTTAGCTTGGCAGAAAAAATAATCAAATGTTCAGATCTATCAAGCTTTATTCTTCAGGGTCTATTAGTCTTGAGGAACTAAGGCAAACTTTAATTGATTTTGGCTATAAAAGAGTCGCTGGGATTTGTGAAGAAGGTGATTTCTCCGTAAAGGGAGGAATCGTTGATGTTTATCCTGCCAGCTTCGATTGTCCTATCCGCATAGACTTGGATATGGATAAAGTAAATTCCATATTCAGTTTTAATATCATAAACGGTAAACGTTTATGGGAACATTCTACAGTAATAATCCTGCCAATCAAAAGAACGAAAACTACCCGACATGCAAAGTTTTCCGAGGAGCAACCGATAGAGAATTTTATTGAGTTGCAAGAGGGAGATTATGCAGTTCATGTTAACCACGGGGTGGGAAGATATTTAGGAATAGAAAAACTCAGGACAGAAGAAAACTTTAGGGATCATTTTGTCTTAGAATATGATGGAGGCGATAAACTCTATGTTCCTACAGAACATATGCATTTAATTCAGAAATATATCGCATTTCAAGGTGGACAACCAAAACTATATAAGCTGGGTTCTAGAGAGTGGCAGAAAGTAAAAAACAGAACAAAAAAGAACATCAAGAAATTGGCTTTAGATCTTCTTCAGGTTCAGGCACTGCGTAATAGTCTTCCGGGTTTTAAATTTTCAAAAGATGCTGATTGGCAGAAGCAATTTGAGGAAACATTTACTTTTGTAGAGACTCCCGATCAAGCCAAGGCAACAGAAGAAGTAAAAAAAGATATGGAGTCAGAAAGGCCGATGGACAGACTTGTTTGTGGAGATGTTGGATATGGAAAAACTGAGGTGGCCATGCGGGCAGCCTTTAAAGCCGTAATGAGCAATAAGCAAGTTGCTTTTCTGGTACCCACAACTATTCTTGCCGAACAGCATTATTATAACTTTACTAAACGCTTAAAGAAATTTCCTATCCGTGTTGAAATGCTCAGTCGTTTTAATTCTCCTAGACAGCAGAAGAAGATTGTTGAAGACTTAAAAAAAGGTAGTGTTGATATTGTTATAGGAACTCATAGATTGTTATCCGGGGATATCAATTATAAAGATTTGGGTCTTGTTATAATAGATGAAGAACAACGTTTCGGGGTAAAAGCTAAAGAAAAGTTTAAGCATCTAAGGCTTTTAGTTGATGTGATTACTTTAACTGCTACACCAATTCCGCGAACTTTGTATATGGCAGTAATGAATGCAAAAGATATGTCTGTTATAAATACCCCACCAGAGAACCGGATTCCTGTTAGGACACATGTTGCACAGGCTGACGATGTTTTAATTAAGCAGGCAATTGCCAGGGAACTGTCAAGAAAAGGCCAGGTTTACTTTGTGCATAACCGTGTTGAGGGAATTGAAGAAATTAAAGAAAAGGTTGAGAAGTTGTCTAAATCGCGTAAAATAGGATTAGCGCATGGTCAGATGCCTTCTAAGCTACTGGAAAAGGTTATCCTTTCTTTTTTGAAAGGCGAGTTAGACATCTTGGTTTGTACGATGATTATTGAATCCGGAATGGATATACCTAATGCGAACACTTTAATTGTTAATAGGGCAGACAACTTTGGCTTGGCAGATTTACACCAGTTGCGCGGCCGCGTGGGACGGTTTAATAAACAAGCATACGCTTACTTTTTATTTCCTAAACATGGGATTTTAACTTCTGATGCCCAACGACGACTAGAGGCAATTGAACGATTTAGTAGTCTTGGTTCAGGATTTAATATTGCTTTTGAAGATTTACAGATTAGAGGTGCAGGAAATATTTTAGGGTCTCAGCAGCATGGGTACATAAGTGCAGTTGGATTTGATTTGTATTGTAGGATGTTAAGGGAAGTAATTTCTCAAATCAACTATAGGAGTGGAAAATGAGTATTAAGTTACTAAGAGCATTAATATTTTGTTTTTTGGGTTTAACTTTTTTAATTGCTGGCGAAATTTATGCAGTGGAGGATAGGATTGTAGCTGTAGTCAATAATGAGATTATTACAAAAAGCTATATGGATAATTTTATTAATTTGTTGAATATTCAGACGCAGACAAACAATTTAACTGATTCCCTGGGAGAAGATGCAGAAGAGATTGAAAAGCAGGTCTTGGAAAGATTAATTGAGGACAGGTTGATTCTTCAAGAAGCTCAGCGTCAAGGCATTGAAGCTGACGAAGAATTAATTAATGAAAAAATAAACGGACTAAGAGATAGTTTTAATTCTGTAGAAATGTTTAATGAGTATCTTTCCATGCAGGGTTTTACTATAGCTGATTTACAGCAGACCATTGCAGAACAAATTATTATGCGTAATATAGTTCAGCGGGAAGTAAAAAATAAGATTTTCGTCCATCCAAAGGAAGTAACCGATTATTTTAATGAGTTCGCTGAGCAATTTCGCAAACCAGAAAGTGTTAATCTGGACTCAATTTTTATCGGAAATCAACAAAGTAAGAAAGAGACAAAAAAGCAAGTTAAAGAAGCCGTGAAGCTTTTAAAAGAAGGCAAGGGTTTCAAGGAAGTTGCTGCAGGTTATTCAGATATTGATTCTTTAGGGATTGTTTTTCGTGGGCAGCTAATGAAAGAAATAGAAGATGTCATTTTTAGTTTAAAGGTTGGAGAAATAAGTAATCCGGTTGAAATAGATACAGGATACTTTATTTTTGTAATTCTTGAAAAAATATCTCCATCAGCGAAAGCTTTAAAAGAAGTCCAGTCTCAAATCCATCAGCAAATTTTTGAGGAAAAGTTTCAGCAAAGATTCGTGGAGTGGACCGATAAACTCAAGGAAGATGCTTACATCGTCATCAAATAAGCCGGTCATCTGCATTACAATGGGAGATCCTTCCGGCATTGGGCCGGAAGTAACCGCAAAAGCACTGCTTAATTCTAAGATATCCCGCCTTGCCAATTTTGTTGTTGTGGGCGATTCGTTTGTTTTATCAAAGTATTTTCCTAAAAAGAAATCATTTCCATCAGTTGTTGTGGCTGATGCAGATAATGTAAACCGAAAAAAATTCAGACTTGGTGTTACGGATGCTTGTTATGGAAGGGCAGCAATCGAGTATATCGATATTGCACTTACTATGCTTAAAGAAGGTTATGTTGATGCATTGGTAACTGCTCCTGTAAGCAAAGAATCAATAAAACTATCAGGGCTTAAATCATTTCAAGGTCATACAGAATATTTGGCACAGAAGACAAAGACAAAAAAGATCATGATGATGTTGCTTGCTGATAATTTTAGAGTTTCACTTGTTACTAGACATATCCCGATAAACAAAATAAGTGAGGCAATTACAAAAAAGAAAGTTTATGAAACGCTGATCCAAACTTACCTTTGTCTTAAAAGTTATTTTAAAATAGAAAATCCAAAAATTGGTGTTTGCGGATTGAATCCTCATGCCGGGGAAGGTGGCCTCTTAGGTTGTGAAGAGCAGCAAGTTGTTATTCCAGCGATAAAACGTGCCAGAAGCAAATGTAGTAATATTTCAGACCCATTGCCAGCAGATACAATGTTTGTAAGTAGCCGTAGAGCTCAGCTTGATGCAATAGTTGCCATGTATCATGACCAAGGTCTTATTCCTTTAAAGACAATAGGTTTTAGTAATTCGGTGAATCTTTCTTTTGGGCTACCTTTTATAAGAACTTCTCCTGCACATGGTACTGGGTTTAACATTGCAGGAAAAGGTGCAGCTGAGCCTACTTCGATGATTGAAGCAATTAAGTTAGCCTGCAAGCTTTATAAGAATTCTAGATGATAATGAAGTCTTTTCTTCCTGCAAAAAAATCCTTAGGCCAGAATTTTTTAACTGATGATAATATACGTAGAAAAATTATCTCTTCCTGTAATATCTTAGACAGCGAAACCGTTTTAGAAATTGGACCTGGTAAAGGTGCGCTTACACAAGAACTTGTAATAAATGCCAAAAGTGTTATTGCAGTTGAAAAAGACACGCGTTTTTTTGAGTTTCTTTCTGAAGTATTCAAAGGTTATCGTAATCTTACTTTGATTAATCAGGATATTCTGAAATTTACTATCTTAGAGAAAAATACCAAGGTTATCGGCAACATTCCTTACAATATCACCTCGCCATTAATTGAGCATTTATTCTCTCAGAAGAAAATGATTAGTGTAATTTATTTGTGTCTGCAGAAAGAGCTAGCTCAGCGCATGGTAGCGGAGGTAGGTTGCAAGGCATACGGTTCATTTAGTTTATTCGTGCAGTATTATTCTGTGCCACGCATACTATTTCCTATTAAAAGTACATGTTTTCGACCTAAACCAAGAGTGGATTCTTGTTTTATGGAGTTGCAGGTTCATAGGAAACCTCTGGTTGAAGTTAAGGATGAGAAATTAATGTTTGAAATAATAAGAGCTTGTTTCAATCAAAGAAGAAAGATGATTTCTAATTCCTTGAGGTCTTTTTTTGCTGAAGAAGTTTTAAGTGGTATATTTGCAAATACAAAGATAAAATCTTGCATGCGTCCTGAGCAATTAAAACTTGGGGATTTTGCAAAACTAGCCAATTTCATTGCTTCAAGTACAAAAAATAATCATAAATCTATTGTCTACTGATAAAAAATAAAGGAGTCGTGATGGCAGCGAAAGTGTTAACAAAGAAAATTGTAAAGTTTTTGAAAACTAATGAATTCCTGAATATTGCTACTTGTAGTTCTGATATGCAACCTAATGTTGCACCTAAAATTTTATTGAAGATAGATGGTGACTGTGTCTATTTGGGAGATTATAATATTGATAGGACATGGATGAATATCCGTTCTAATCATAGGGTTTCACTTTCTTGCATTGATATGGATACATTAGTGGGTTATCAGTTAAACGGTGTGGCAGAGTCTATAGATGAAGGTTTGCAGCAGGATAAACTTTCTAAATTATTCAATAAAAAGAAGCTGGATTTTTCTACTAATCGAATAATCGAAGGTGTGCGCTGCGGCAAGGAGCACAGAAGTTCTGAAATGGTGTTTCCTGACCGAGTGATTGTATATAAAATTAGATTAGAAGAAGTTATTGAAATACAGCCGGAAGGAACATTAGAAAGAAAGAAGTTATGAAGATAAAGAAGCTGATGATTATTTTGCTATGTTGGATATCGGTGAGTAATACAGGATTATGTTTTGCAGATGGAGAAGATTCTGACAAAGCTGTTTTTTTAAATCAAAAAGGCATTAGCGCAAAATCTACTTCGGGAAAAAGTATGAATGCTATGCCGGATGTTTGCCAATCGCCAGCTGTTGATTCTGTATCGATTCCGTATGCGAATACTGCAAGTGCTTCTGAATCAGCAAAGGGGAGCAAGAAGGTTAAGGTAGAAGATTCTCAGCCTTTGATAAAAGACGAATCATTCCAGCCAAGTTTGTTTGAGGAAGAAGGCGCAGCGAATGATGATCTTGAATATGAAACATTGAAAAAGGTTGAGGAAATCAGGAAAAAATGATCAAAAAGAACTATTACTAAATTTTTAGAACGCGTATATTGTAACTATTGTGTAGTTTGAGTAAAAACGAAGGAGTTTTTCAGGCCGAATAAATTCGGCCTTGTTCATTTTAAGACAATGTTTAGAATAGTTTTTTTTCAAATAATCATTGGATAAAACAAATTTTTGAAGTAAAATATATAATTGTAATCTATTGAAAATAAACACAATCCGGGAAAAATGCTTACCAATAAAGATATTCGATATGTAGCGCAATTAGCGCGGATAAACCTTGATCAAGAAGAGCTTAAGTTCTTCACTAAGCAGCTTGAAGATATCCTAGAGTATATTCAAAAGCTTGACAAGTTGGATGTAACCAAGGTTGAGCCTACCGCCCATGTATTACCAATAAAGAATGTTTTACGAGGTGATAACCTAAAGAAATCATTACCTGTAAAAGAAGTTTTGCAAAATGCACCTTCAAAGGATGATAAATTTTTTAAGGTCCCAAAGGTAATAGAATGAATCTGCATGAATTAGCCGCACACGAGCTACAAAAAAAAATAAACAGCAAAGAAATAGAAAGTTGCGTATTCATTGATTCTTTGTTAAAGCGCATATCTTCAGTAGATAAGAAGATAAAATCTTTCGCACGCGTATTTGATAAACCTATTTTTGAATCTAAAAATGGAAAGTCAATGAGCGGTATCCCGATTGCAATTAAAGATAATATCTGCATAAAAGATGAATTAACCACTTGCTGCTCAAAGATTTTAGATGGTTTTCGCCCACCCTACAATGCAACTGTTGTTGATCGCTTAAAGGATGTTGGTGTAGCATTAATTGGAAACACAAATATGGATGAATTTGCTTTTGGTTCATCGACGGAAAACTCTTGTTACGGGCCCACCCGTAACCCTTGGGATACTGAAAGAGTTGTGGGTGGTTCTAGTGGTGGTTCTGCAGCAGCGGTGGCAGCGCGCCTCGTTCCTTGGGCATTAGGGTCGGATACTGGTGGTTCTATCAGGCAACCTGCAGCGCTTTGTGGTGTAGTAGGGTTAAAGCCAACCTATGGATGTGTTTCACGTTTTGGTCTGATTGCATTCGCTTCAAGCTTGGATCAGATAGGTCCAATTACTAGAGATGTTGAAGATTCAGCTCTTTTGATGAATATAATTGCTGGTCACGATGCTAACGATACAACTTCAGTTGAGGCAGAAAAACAAGATTATACAAAGTCGCTTAAAAAAGATATTAAGGGATTAAGAATTGGAATCCCCAAGGAATATTTTACTGAAGGTATTAATCTTGAGGTTAAGACTGCAGTTCAGGAGGCTATTGAACTTCTCAAAAAGCAAGGCGCGAAGGTTGAGGAGATTTCTCTCCCGCATACCGAATATGCTGTACCTACTTATTATATTGTTGCAACAGCAGAGGCAAGTTCCAATCTAGCACGTTTTGACGGTGTACAGTATGGCTTGCGCTCAACGCTGGATAAGGAAAATGCAATGATTGAAATGTATAAGGAAACGCGTAAACAGGGTTTTGGAAAAGAGGCCAAGCGAAGGATAATCTTAGGCACATATGCGCTTTCTTCCGGATATTATGATGCTTATTACCTTCGAGCACTTAAGGTACGTACGCTTATCAAGAAAGATTTCGATGAGGCATTCAAGAGTGTAGATTGTATTGTAACGCCAACTTCGCCTACGCCGGCATTTAAAATTGGTGAGAAATCAGATAATCCGCTTTCTATGTATTTATCAGATATTTACACAATTTCGGCAAATTTAGCAGGTATACCAGCGATTTCAATTCCTTGTGGTTTTACAAAAGGAAACTTGCCTATTGGTCTACAGATTTTAGCAAAACCATTTGCTGAAAGTACATTGTTTAATGTTGCCTATACTTATGAGCAGAGTACCGACTGGCACAAAAAGAGTCCAAAGTTATGAGTGAGCATGAAATAGTTATTGGATTAGAAGTTCACGTTCACCTGAAGACAAAAACAAAAGCTTTTTGTGGGTGTTCGACTGAATTCGGCAATGAGCCTAATTCTCAGACTTGTCCTGTTTGCTTAGGAATGCCGGGATCTTTGCCAGTATTAAATAAACAATTTTTAGAGTTGGGAATACGTACAGCACTTGCACTGGGTTGTGAAATAGCTGAGTTTACAAAGTTTGATAGAAAGAATTATTATTATCCTGATTTGCCTAAGAACTATCAGATTTCTCAGTATGATTTGCCTATGTCGCACCGTGGTTTTATTATGATAGAGATTGAGGGAAAGCAGAAAAAGATTGGCATTACCCGTGTGCATATGGAAGAAGATGCGGGTAAACTTATCCATGATGAAAAAAAGCCTGTTAGTTATGTTGATTATAATCGAACCGGAATGCCGCTTTTAGAAATTGTTAGCGAGCCTGATATGAGTTCTCCTGATGAGGCCTACGAATATTTAACTAACCTAAAGGCCATCTTAAGATATCTGGAAGTGTCAGATTGCGATATGGAGAAAGGAAGCCTTCGCTGTGATGCTAATATATCGATTCGTAAAAAGGGAGACAAAAAGCTGGGCGTAAAAACTGAGCTGAAGAATATGAATTCTTTTAAAGCTGTACGACAGGCTCTTGGTTTTGAAGCTGCGCGTCAGGAAAAAACACTTAATGATAATGGCAAGATTACTCAAGAAACACTGCTTTGGGATGAGAATAAATGTGTTACAGTATCTATGCGCACAAAAGAGGAAGCGCATGATTATCGTTATTTCCCCGAGCCGGATTTAGTACCGTTTACTATTTCTAAAGAACAGATTTCAGAAATTAGAAGTTCAATTCCTGAGTTGCCTAAGGAGAGAAAAGCTAGATTTTTAAGTAAGTTAAAACTTTCTTATGAAGATGCAAATATTCTTACAGAAGATAAATATCTTGCTGATTATTTTGAGAAATGTCTTACTAAATATAATGAACCTAAGCAGATTTGTAATTGGATCATCGGACCGGTTCTACAGGAATTGAATGAAAATAATTCTTCAATTGATAGGATCCAGCTTAAACCGGAATCCTTGATTTCATTAATTAAGTTGGTAAAAAATAATACAATCAGTAATCTTGCCGGAAAAGATGTTTTAAAACATGTTATAAAAACCGGTAAGACTCCAGAGGAACTTATAAAAGAAATGGATTTGACTCAAGTTTCTGATGAGACAGCATTGCAGGATGCTGTAGATGCTGTGATAAAGGAAAATTCTAAATCTGTTAATGATTATAAATCTGGAAAAGAAAACGCTGTTATGTTTTTAGTTGGTCAGGTTATGAAAAAAACAAGGGGAAAAGCAAATCCGAAACTTGTTAAGGAAATGTTGATAAGGGGGTTAAGCGATGCGTAAGAAGATTTTGGTTTGGGTATTGGCTTTAGTTTTCGTTAGTGTGTTGACAAAGGTAGCTATTCCAGCGCTGGAGAGACAAAAAAGGGATGAGATCTATAAGCAGATTGAATTATTCAGCTATACCTTAAGCGTTGTTGAATCGGAATATGTTAAAGAGGTTGAAACAAAGGATTTAATCTATGGTGCTTTAAAGGGCATGCTTTCTTCTTTGGATCCACACAGTCAGTTCTTAGATCCAGAAACTTATGGGGAATTAAAAGTTGATACAGAAGGTCAATTTGGAGGGCTGGGTATAGAAATAACTATTCGCGACGGCTTACTTACAGTTATTACTCCGCTTGAGGATACTCCTGCCTGGAATCAAGGAATCAAAGCTGGAGATAAAATTGTGAAGATAGATGATGAGCTTACCAGGGATTTTACTTTAACGGATGCGGTAAAGAAGCTGCGTGGTAAGCCGGGTACGGAAGTAAATGTTACTATCTTGCGCGAAAAAGAACAGAAGCTTCTGGATATTAAAATTGTCAGAGAAATAATTAAGGTTAAGGAAGTAAAAGAAGCAAAGATATTAGAAGATAATATAGGATATATCCGTTTAGCAGCTTTCAGTGAACGTACCGCCAAAGAGACAAAGAAGGCGTTGGCTGATTTAGAAAAGAATGGGGTAGATGCGCTTGTTTTAGATCTGCGTAATAATCCTGGAGGACTTCTTGATGTTGCTGAGAAGGTCGCTGAATTTTTTCTCGAATCTGGACAGACTGTTGTTTCTACAGAAGGAAGAAGACTTTTGCAAAATTCTGTATATAAAGCAAAATTAAAAAAGCCT
This sequence comes from uncultured Planctomycetia bacterium, assembly GCA_964406665.1. GTDB lineage: Bacteria > Omnitrophota > Gorgyraeia > VGKH01 > JBHPFN01 > CAYOSQ01. The sequence continues at coordinate 87,727 of CAYOSQ010000005.1, forward strand.
TATCTTGAATGGCCAATGGTAGTTTTAGTTAATGAAGGCAGTGCCTCAGGAAGTGAAATTGTTGCAGGTGCTTTACAGGATAATAAGAGGGCAATAATTATGGGAACCAAGACTTTTGGAAAGGGTTCTGTCCAGACTGTTTTGCCACTGGGCGATGGCTCTGCTTTACGCTTGACAACTAGTGAATACTTTTCACCGTTAGGAAAAACAATAAACGAAGTTGGCATTACGCCCGATGTAATTGTAGATGAAGCTGAGATGTCTCTTTCAAAAAAGAAATCAAGAATTGAGAAGCTTTTCGAGGATATTCAAGAAGGTAAGCTTCCAGATGAAGAAGAAGATAAAGATGAAGAAGTAGTTATAAAGAAACCTAGCTGGGAGACAGATTATCAAATTAGACGTGCGCTTGATTTATTAAAAGCTATTAGGGTTTATAATCTGCAAGGTATGCAGGCTAAAAAATAATAGATTCTTTAAGCATGCCAGAAATAGATTAATTATAAAATGAATGTTTTAGGAGTTGAGACTTCTTGTGATGAAACTTCCGTTGCAATAGTTAAAGACGGAAAAAAAATCCTATCAAATATAATTTCTTCTAGCCTTCCATTGCATAAAAGATATGGTGGCGTTATCCCGGAGATTGCTTCTCGTGCTCATCTAGAAAGTATTAGTTTTGTAACTCAAGAGGCTCTATCTAAGGCTAAGCTTAAGTTGAAAGATATAGATCTTTTTGCAGTTACTCGGGATCCTGGTTTGCCTGGGTCTTTATTAGTGGGTAATTCTTTTGTAAAGGCTTTGAATTTTTCGCTTAAAAAACCTTTGGTTGAGGTTGATCATATTAAGGCTCATCTTTATGCCTGTTTTTTAGAGAAGAATCGTCCCAGGCTTCCTTTTATTGGATTTGTAGTTTCTGGTGGACACACTGAACTCTTTTATGTAAAGAATTTTTCTGCGTTTAAGCGCCTGGGAACCACATTGGATGATGCTGCTGGAGAGGCCTTTGATAAAGTTGCTAAGATTCTTAAATTAGGATATCCTGGAGGCCCAATTATAGATAAGCTTTCACGCGGAATAAAAACTGCAAGCATCAGGTTTGGTTGTGCAAATATTCCTAATTCTTTTGATTTTAGCTTTAGTGGTGTAAAGACAGCAGTGCTTTATTTCTCCAGAGACAAAAAAAAGATGCGTTCAACTAATGTTAAAGAAGTTTCATTTTCTTTTCAAAAGTCAGTAGTTGATGTTTTAGTTGACAAGGCTATTAATGCTAGTTTGGCTAAGAAAACTCGTACTATAGTTATGGGAGGCGGAGTTGTTGCTAATTCATATTTGAGAAAGAGAATATCTGAAGAAGCAAAGCTGAATAATATTAAAGTTTTCTATCCAAGTATAGGATTATGTACAGATAATGCTGCTATGGTGGCAGGTTTAGGATATCGGCTTTTTACAAAAAAATAGGAGGTGGCATGGTTGGCATTGGTGAAATCGTAGCTAGGATATTATTCTCTTTACTTTTTGGAGGATTAATCGGCATTGAGAGAGAGCTAAAACAGAAGAAAGGAGCTGGGTTTCGTACTCATATTTTAGTGTGTATAGGTTCTTGCTTGATTATGTTGACATCTATATATGTTTTTGATATATATAAAGATATAAGTGTATTTGATCCAAGCCGTATGGCAGCAGCTGTTGTTACAGGCGTGGGGTTTCTTTGTGCTGGTACTATTATTCGCCAGGGAGATTCTGTTGCAGGTTTAACCACCGCTGCAAGTCTGTGGATTTCTGCTGCGATTGGATTAGCGGTTGGTTGTGGATTTTATCAAGGTGCATTTGTGGGTACACTTGTAGTTTTGCTTACCTTATTAGTTTTAAGACGATTCGAATATAAAATTTCTAAGACCAAGAAAGGAGGTCAGTAATGGCTTTTAAGGAAAAAAAGAAAATCTCTGAAAAGATCCTTGATGTTGATGCAAGTATGCAGGGTACGCTTTCTTTCAAAGATCCTGTTAATCTTCGTATTAACGGCAGCTTTGAAGGAAATCTTGATTCAAAGGGAAATTTAACAATCGGTGAAACTGCCGTGGTTACTGCCCAGATTGAAGGAGAAAACGTTATCATCGCCGGAAAAATAAAGGGTGACATAGTTGCAACTAAGAGATTGGTGTTAATGCCGACTGCTGTTTTAAGAGGTGATATTAAAACACCTAGATTGAATATTGTTGAGGGTGCAGTATTTGAAGGTAAGGTACACATGCTCCAGGATGTTTTGGACATTGAAGAACTATCTAAATATTTGGAAATTGAAAATTCTTCACTTTTAGAGTGGGCAAGTAATGGTAAGATTCCCGCTTTCAAAGAAGGAAGTGACTGGAAGTTTGAACGCAGGAAAATTGATGAGTGGGTAGCTTCAGGTAAGATACGATAACATGGCAGGAAAATTATTAACGGTTAGAGAAGTTTCGGAAGTTTTGGGTATTACCGAAAAGGAAGTAATCGAATCTGTTGATCAGGGAAAAATTCCCGCATACAGGATTGCTGGTGAATTTTTACGTTTCCAGAAAGAGCAGATTGATCAAATAAAGGGTAAATATCAAGCCTTGAAACCGTCGGAGGACTTTTCGTCTTCTGAGAAATTATCCGATTTCCTGTATTTTAATGATTTTTATATCGTAACTTTTGCAATTATCTTCGTTTTGACCTTTCTAGTTTTTAAGTAACGATAATGCATTATAAAGATTTAGGCTTTGCTAAGGTTGATTTAGATAGAACTAAAAGGCGAGGGTTTCCGGAAGTAATATATTGTGAAGGAAAAACAGTTGCTCAGATTGAAAAAATTTCTCAAGAACTTCTAAGAAAGAAAGAACCCCTTCTACTTACCAGAGTTAAAAAAGAAACCTTTTTAAAGCTAAAAAAAATATTCCCTAAAATTAAGTATAGTGCTAAGGCTAATCTAGCATCTCTTCAGCTAGGTAAGCCACTTAGTGTTAAACGCGGTATAGTTTTATTGGTTACTGCTGGAACAGCTGATATTCCGGTAGCTGAGGAGGCAAAAGCAACACTTGAGCTTATGGGGAATAAAATAAATACGCTTTATGATGTTGGTGTTGCCGGAGTGCATCGGCTTTTAGATAACAAAAAAGTTTTAAGAAGTGCATCTGTAATTATTGTCGTTGCTGGCATGGAGGGAGCTCTAGCAAGTTTAGTCAGTGGACTTGTATCTTCGCCAGTAATTGCAGTGCCAACAAGTTGTGGATATGGTGCAAGTTTTTCAGGTTTGGCAGCTTTGCTTACAATGTTAAATAGTTGTTCACCGGGGGTAGCTGTGGTAAATATTGATAATGGTTTTGGCGCCGGTTATATGGCGAGTTTAATAAATAGATGAATATTTTATATTTTGATTGCTTAGGCGGTATCAGTGGAGATATGATGCTTGGATCTTTACTTGATACTGGTTTTAGTTTTTCGAGCTTAAAAGATGCGGTAGATAAGCTAGGAATTAAAAATATATCTTTAAAGAAGAGAACAGTTGAGAAAAGACACATTAGGGCAGTAAAATTTGATGTTTGCGGTAATGAGCATATGCGAGTCGGCTCTTTGAAGAAGATTTATAATTTAATCAGCAAAAGTAAGTTATCCGAGAGAACCAAAAATAATGCAATAAAAGTCTATGAAACATTAGCTTCAGCAGAGAAAAAAGTTCATGGTTTAAAATCAGATGATATTGAATTTGAGCAATTAGGAGAAGTTGATTCACTAATTGATATTATTGGTACTTGTCTAGCGTTTGAAGAATTAAACATTGGTAGTTTTTTTGTTTCTGATTTGCCAAGAAGTAAGTATATGGCACCGGCAACTGTAGAACTTCTTAAAGGAAAAAATTTAAACTTTACTGAGGTTGATTTTGAAACAGTAACGCCTACTGGTGCAGCAGTGTTGAAGGCTTTTAATTTTAAGCATCCTGAGAAAGATCTGGGTGGTTTTAGGTTAAATAGGGTTGGTTATGGTGCCGGAAGCTGTGATTCTAAAAAAATTTCCAATGTTCTGCGCACTGAAATATTTCAGGAGATAAGGCAGTTAGATACTGATACAGTTGTTGTTGTTCAGTCAAATGTCGATGACATGAGCCCGGAAGCATACGAATATCTCATGCAGAGACTATTTGATAATACTGGAGTGCTTGATGTGTATTTTCAGCCAATACAGATGAAAAAGTCTCGTCCGGGAACATTGATTACTGTTTTGTGTTTAGAGTCATCGTTCAATGCTGTTTCTGATATAATTTTTAGCGAAACCAGTTCTTTGGGAATAAGACATTACAAGGTTAATCGCAAGAAACTTTTAAGAAGAACAGAAAATGTAAAGACAAAATACGGTAAAATTAATATAAAAATTGGCAGCACTAATGGAGAAATTCTTTCAGTTTCTCCTGAGTATGAAGATTGTCTTGCTATAGCTAAGAAAAGAAGATTGCCTCTTAAGGTAGTTTATGATGAAGCTAAAAAGGAAGGATTGCAGAAATGGCCCTATCGGGATTAGAAATTTATAAGCATTTAGCAAAATCTAATTGTCGCGAGTGTGGGTTTCCCACGTGCCTTGCTTTTGCAATGGCTCTTGCGAAAAAACAGACTTCGCTTGATAAGTGTCCACACGTAAATGATCAGGCAAAGTCTATGTTGGAATCAGCTTCTCAACCTCCAGTAAGGTTGGTTTCTATTGGAGATGGTGATAATAAATTTGAAGTTGGTAATGAGACAGTAATGTTTCGGCATGAGGAGAAGTTTTATCATCCAACTGGATTAGGTTTTCTTATTGAAGATAATCTTTCCGAAGAAGAAATAAAAAATAGAGTTGGAAAGATCAATAAATTGAGCTTTGAAAGAGTTGGTCAAGAGCTTAATGTAAATCTTATAGCTATTAAACAAACAAAAGATGATGATAGTTTTGTAGCTGTTGTCAAAAAAATATCTGAATTATCTAAATTGTCCTTTGTTTTAGTCACTAGCAGTGAGCCTGCATTAAAGAAGGCGTTAGAGGTTTGCAAAGATCGTAAACCGATAATTTATGCAGCAGGACAAGATAACGTTGAATCATTAGCAGGTGTTGCTAAAGAATCAGGTGCTGCATTAGTTGTTCACGCTGATGATTTAAGCGGCGTTGCAGAATTAACCGCTAAGGCAACTGCAAAGGGTGTTGAAGACCTGATGATCTCAACATCGGATAAATCTTTATCTAAGAAAATATATGATTTTACTCAAGCAAGAAGGCTGGCATTAAAGAAGAATTATAGAGCTTTAGGATATTCTCCTTTTATGTTAGTTGATGAATCTGACCCTTATCAGGAAATTATGATGGCAGCAACTTTGCTATGTAAATATTCTGGGATAGTTATTTTAAAAGGCATTGAACCCTGGCAAATACTTTCCTTGTTAACCTTAAGGCAGAATATTTATACTGATCCACAGAAACCCTTGCAGGTTGAACCCAAGGTTTACTCTATAGGACAAACTGATGAAAAGTCTCCGTTATTGGTTACTACGAACTTCTCTCTTTCTTACTATACTGTTTTATCCGAAGTGGAGTCTAGTAAAATACCTGCTCATATCTTAAGCGTTGATACTGAGGGGATGTCTGTTTTGACCGCTTGGGCTGCTGAGAAGTTTAATGCTGATGTTATCGCAAGTCTTTTACAGAAAAGCAATATTTCCGAAGTTGTTTCACATAATAGCATTGTTATACCAGGTTATGTTGCTTCAATGAGTGGTGATTTAGAAGAGAAGTCAGGAATGAAAGTTATCGTCGGCCCCAGAGAGGCAGCGGGGATTACAAGTTTTTTGAGAAACATGTAGCTGAAAATGACAAAATTTACTATAACTTTTCAACCAGATAATAAGAAAATAGAGGTCGAGCGAGGTAAGACTATACTCTCAGCTGCGATATCTGCAGGAGTTTATATAAATTCCAGCTGCGGTGGGGATGGTGTATGCGGAAGGTGTAAGATTATTATTAAATCCGGAAATATCCACGCTCAGCCATCTGGAAGATTGTCTCTTGAAGAAAAAAGAAAAGGATATTGCTTGGCTTGTCTTGCAACTGTAGAAAGTGATATCGAAGTTTTTATTCCAGAGGAATCTAGATTAGACTTAGAAAAAGTAACTGATGAAGATGCATTTTTATATAGACTTAAAGGAGTCTATGAAAAATCTGAAGAAGTAGATAAGGGAACTTCAATATTGGGAGAAGATATCTTTGTTTGTTCTCCTCTCGCTACAAAAATTTATTTAGATGTTCCTCCGCCAGATTTAAAAGATAAAATCAGTGATTTAGAAAGATTATACCGTGAGTTAAGAAAAAAGCAAGAGCTTCCGATTATGCAAACCGGCCTTTCCAATGTACGTAGATTAGGAAAGACTCTTCGCTCCAGCGATTGGAAAGTAACCGTAACTTTGGGAAATAGAAATGATACTATTGAGATTGTGTTGCTTGAGCCGGGGGATGCATCAAATAAGAATTTTGGAGTAGCTTTTGATATTGGTACAACTACTATTTCTTGTCAGCTGGTAAATTTGAAAACTAAACAAATTCTAGGAACTCGGGCTACATTTAATAAGCAGGCAAGTTTTGGAAGCGATATTATAAGCAGAATTATATTTGCAAAAGAGAAAGATGGCTTGGAGCGATTACATCATGCTGTTATTGATGGTATGAATACAATGATTAAAGAATTAGTCTCAGAAAACAATATTGACCTAAATGATGTAACGTGCTGTTTATGCGCGGGAAACACTACCATGATGCATTTGCTTTTAAGAGTAGACCCTACCTATATTCGCAGAGAGCCTTATGTTCCGACGGCAAACTTTGTTCCTGTGATTCGTGCAGCTGAGGCTGGGATTAAAATTAATCCTCGAGGGCTTCTAGGTTGTGTGCCAGGAGTCGCCAGTTATGTCGGTGGGGATATAACTGCGGGAATTTTGGCCTCTGGGATATCTGATGGTGATGATATCAATCTATTGATTGACATAGGGACCAATGGAGAGATTGCCTTAGGAAATAAAGAATGGCTTATAAGCTGTGCAGCATCAGCCGGACCTGCATTTGAAGGAAGCGGAGTTGTCTGTGGTATGCGTGCAACTTCTGGAGCAATCCAGTCTGTAAAGGTAAATAAAAAGAATTATAAGGTAGGATATTCTACCATTGGAGATACTCCTGCTAGAGGAATTTGTGGTTCGGGATATATCGATATAATATCAGAATTTCTTAAAGCTGGAATAATCGATAAGAACGGTAAGATTGTTATAGATGTAGACAATAAATTAGTTCGCGTAGGTGAATTCGGTAAAGAGTTTGTTTTGGTTTCGAAGAAAGAAAGTAAGTTTAAGCAGGATATAATTGTGACCGAAGCAGATATTGATAACCTTAAGCGGGCAAAAGGTGCTATTTTCTCTGCCGCGGCAACTCTTGTAAAACACATGGGGCTGCAATTTGGTGATATAAATAATGTTTTTATCGCCGGAGGCTTTGGAACTAGCTTAGATATTGATAAGGCTGTTTCCATTGGATTGCTACCTGATTTAGATAGAAAAAGAATTGTTTTTATTGGTAATAGTTCTTTAGTTGGCGCAAGACAGTCTTTACTTTCTGTGGAAGCATTTCACAAGGCAGAGGAAATTGCAAAGAAGACTACCTATTTTGAACTTTCAGTTGATCCTGGATATATGGATGAATATATGGGATCATTGTTTTTCCCTCATACTGATAGAGAAAGATTTCCTTCGGTGAAAGTATAGGAAATTATGGCATATACAGTTGCTATTTGTGGAAAAGGAGGAACAGGCAAAACCACTGTTTCGAGTTTATTGCTAAGTTTGATTGCTAAGAAAAAAAATGGAAAGATCTTAGCGGTTGATGCAGATCCTAATTTTAATCTGGCAATGAATTTTGGCCTTGAAGTAAAAGAGAATATCGGTCAGCTCTGTGATGAGATTGCAAAAAATCCTTCTTTGGTTCCACAAGGAATGAGCAAACAAGAATTTATCGATTATCAAATAGAGACAAATCTTTTAGAGGCAGAAAAGTTAGATATTCTTGTTATGGGTAGGCCTGAAGGACCTGGCTGCTATTGTTATGTTAATAATGTTTTAAGAACCCTTGTTAAGAGATTGATAGATAAGTATGATAATGTTTTGATTGACAACGAAGCTGGGATGGAACATTTATCTCGTCGGACAACTCGCGCAGCGGATGCTTTAGTTATTGTATCAGGTCCGGGTTTGGTTGGCATTCGATCAGCTTTGAGAATTCAAGAATTAGTAAAGGAATTGGAGATTCAGGTTGGAAAGACCTATCTTTTAGTAAATAGGGCTGATGAAGATTTCGACCCTGCAGAGACAATTAAAGATTCTGGATTAGAGTTTATTGGTTCTGTTCCAGAAGACAAAAATGTTTTAGATTTTAGTATTAAGGGAAAGCCGGTTTCAGAACTCGATAGCAATTCTCCGGCAATCGTAGCACTGGAAAGGATATGTGATAAGATATGGCAGTAGAATATTTAAAAGAAAAATGGACTAATTCAATTTGTGAAGTTACTTTAGGCGCTACCAAAGATGAGGGTGGTACGCGTGGTTCTGTGGTTAAAATCGGCGGGGAGAGTACGTTGCCGTTTTTATTTGAAGAAGGCGCAATTCCCAATACTCCAGTTGTCGCAATGGAGGTTTGGGATGTTACTCCAACTGACTGGCCGGATGTTTTAAAGAAACCGTTTGAGGGAGTTTTAGATAATACCGCTGCTTGGGCACAGAAGTGTGTTAAAGATTTTTCGGCTGATTTAATCTGTCTTAAATTACAAGGGATTCATCCAGACACTGAAAATAAATCTCCTGAAGATGCTGCAAAAACTGTAAAAGAAGTTTTGCAGAAAGTTGATGTTCCGTTGATAATTTTAGGTTGTGGCGATAATGAAAAAGATAGTGCTGTCCTTCCAAAATGTAGCGAAGCAGCAAAAGGTGAAAAATGCTTAATCGGTTCAGCCGTGCAGGAAAATTACAGAACTTTAGTTGCTTCTTGTCTTGCTGACGGACATAGTGTTGTAGCAGAATCTCCTATAGATATAAATATTGCCAAGCAACTTAATATATTGATTACTGATATGGGTATTACTCCGGAGAGGATTGTTATCGATCCTACGATAGGTTCATTGGGGTATGGTTTGGAATATGGTTATTCAATTATGGAACGTGCAAGATTGGCTGCGTTATCCGGAGATAAAATGTTATCTATGCCGTTTTCTTGTCTTGTTGGTCAAGAAGCCTGGAGAGCAAAAGAGGCAAAGGCGCTTTCATCTGAATTTCCTGATTGGGGAGATGAGAAAAAACGTGGTCCAGCATGGGAAATAGTTACTGCAACTACTTTGCTGCAGGCTGGGGCTGATTTGTTGATTATGCGTCATCCAAAGGCAGTTGCTGAAATAAAAGGATTGATCAAGGGTTTAATGAAAGGATAATATATGTTTATAGTCGGAGAGCTAATTAATGGGATGTATAAAAATATCGGTAACGCAATAGCCGAGAAGGATAAATCTGTGATTCATCAGGTTGCTAAAGCTCAGGTTGATGCCGGTGCAAGTGCGCTTGATGTTAATTGTGGCCCACTTTCAAAAGATCCTATTTCTGATATGAAATGGTTGATTGAAACTATTCAAGAATCAGTGGACATTCCTCTCTCCATTGACAGCACTAAGCCAACAGTTATTGAAGAAGGGCTTAAGCTGGCTAAAAATAAAGCAATTATTAATTCTACTTCAGCAGATCAAGAAAAGCTTGATATTTATATACCTTTGGCATTAAAATATAAAGCGTCTATGATCGGTTTGACCATGGATAAAAGCGGAGTTCCTCAGGATAAAGATAGAAGGCTTGAGCTGGCTGCCTTTATTGCAGCTACTTGTCAGGATGCAGGTTTTCCGCTAGAAGATTTATATTTAGATCCGGTGGTGTTACCAGTTAATGTTGCGCAAGCTCAGGGTGTTAACGTTATAGAGGCTATAAAAGAATTTGGTTTGTTGGCTACTCCGGCTCCTAAGACGATAGTTGGCTTAAGCAATGTTTCTCAGGGCGCTAAACAGAGAAGTTTGATTAATCGTACGTTTTTAGTTATGGCAATCGGTGTTGGATTAGATGCTGCTATAATTGATCCATTGGATAAAGATTTGATGAGCGCATTAATTACAGCAGAGTTAGTTCTGGATAAGCAAATTTACTGCGACTCTTTTTTAGACGCGTATAGAAAAAAATAATTTTCCAAAAGGAGCGGGGAACTATGGAGCAGAATAAAGATTTTAATGGGGATGATAGAAGAAAATTTGTTAGACTTAATGCATCTGTTGATGTACAATATGCTGTTCTTGAAAATCAGTCGCTGAGAAAGAAGAAGGTTTTAAGTAAAAATATCAGCGCTGGGGGGATTTGTATTATTGCCTATGAAGAAATCCCCTTAGGTACCGAGTTGGCTCTTACAATATATTTTCCCAATGAGTCATCTCCGATATTGTGTAAAGGTAAGGTTGTCTGGTCTAGGCCTTTTCAGGTTGGAGAGGAACAGAAACCTCAGTTTGATGTAGGGGTTGGTATCGAGTTTTTCGATATTAACGAAAAAGACAAAAGTAAAATTGATCAAAGTGTCTTTAAATATAAGAAATAAATTATGTTATTTGGCGGCGTAGCTCAGTCAGATAGAGCACTCGGCTCATACCCGATTGGCCACTGGTTTAAATCCAGTCGCCGCCACCAGTAATTACGGAGCGAGAATAATCGCTCCGTTTTTGTTTGAATTTGTAAAATTTCATGTTATTATATATTTAACACAGGATGTGAATATGGAGCGAAGAAAATATATTAGAATCGAAGGTAACTATAGTTTTAATTATAAAGTTTATCAGCATATTGATTTTCCTTATGATGTTGCTAAGATTATAGATGTAAGTGCAGGAGGGATGCGCATAGTTACGTCAAACCAGCTCGCGCCTAACAGCATTTTAGAATTAAATGTTCGTGAGCCATTTGCAAAAAAAAGACTGGTACTTTTGGGCAAAGTTTTAACGTGCACTAAAGCTAAAAAAGAGTTATTTTATAAGACAAGAATCGAGTTTGTATATTTAGATGAAAAGAAGCAGGCAATTCTTCAGGATGTTGTTCGTGAGTTAGAGCAAGGACAGGATGCTCCTTAAGTTTCTTTAACCTTCCTTTAGTAATATTACAAATGTTAACAAAAAAAGTTTTTACTATAATTAGTAAGTTTAAGCTTGTTAATATTGGAGATAAGATTATCGTTTGCGTTTCAGGCGGTCCTGATTCTTTGTGTTTGCTTTATGTGTTGAATTCTCTGAAAGAAGAACTGGGGCTTTTTTTATACGTGGCACATTTGAATCATATGATGAGAGGGAGAGAATCTGAAAAGGATTTTTTATTTGTTAAAAAGACTGCTGAAAAACTAAAATTGCCTTTTCTCGGCGGAAAAGCTTCTGTGAAAAAAGCTCATAAAAAAGGATCTATTGAGGAAGTTGCCAGAAACATTCGTCTTAAGTTTTTTATTAAAGAGTACAAAAGAATTAAAGCAGATGCCATTGCTTTGGGTCATACAAAAGATGATCAGGCAGAAACTGTTCTTATGCGCTTGTTAAGAGGCACAGGGCTTTATGGATTAAGAGCAATTTTACCAAAAAGAATAATAAATTCAGCTAATGTTATCAGGCCACTTCTTGGAATTGAGAGAAAAGAAATTAATGCATATCTTAAGAAGGTTGGAGTCAAACCACGGGAAGATTCTACTAATGAAAAGGATATTTATTTTCGTAACAAAATCAGAAAAAATCTCATTCCTTTTTTAGAGAAAAATTACAATCCTCAGGTTAAGGATGTTCTTTTTGATTTGGCAGAAAATATCTCTTTAGATTTCGAATATTTAAAAGAGGCGAGCAGCGCTGCTGCACATAAGTCTGGAGTAAGAATTTTAAAGAATTCAGCTGAGATTGAGCTTAGAAAATTCCAGCAATTGCATCTTTCTTTACAAAGAATGATTTTGCGCCAAATTATTAGTGAGTTATCTGGAACGCAAAGGAGGTTGCGCTATAAGCATTGGAGAGAGTTTCAGGAGTTGATTTTAAGTAGACCTGTGAATTCTGTGGTAGACTTGCCGCATAAAATTAAAGCTGTGAAAAAACCTGCCAAAATAATCATATCTTCAATAAACACTTGATTTTATTGAAATAATCGTTTATAATACAAGATTAATCAATATCAATGTATTAATCAGGAGAAATATTCTATGCAGAAACGCAAAGATAAGAAAAACAACAAGTTAAGGAAAAATAACGATTTAAGTAAAAATTTATTACTGACTTTAGGAATAACACTAGGAATTCTCTATTTATATAATCTTTTTAGTATAGGTGTTGGTGCTCCTCCGAAAGAAATTATTTATGGTGAATTTTATCTTAAGGTTAAGGATTCAGAATCTGCAAAGCAAATTACAAAATTAGAGCAGACTGATCTTATTTTGCAGGGTGAATTTTCTGATGGCTCTAAGTTCTTCGTAAACATTCCGCAGCAAGATGAAGTATTGCTCGATTTAATAAGGCAAAACGTTCCAAATTTTGCAGTAAAGCCGCCGCGTACTCTTTGGGCTAACTTATTTTTTTCTTTGGGTCCAATGCTGCTTTTTATTGGTTTTTTATGGTTTTTATCAAACCGTACTAATCAGATGAGTGGTAAGATTTGGTCTTTTGGAAGAGCTAGGGCTAAAATATCCTCAGATAAGGGTTCTGGAAAAGTGACTTTTAATGATGTTGCCGGAGTGGATGAAGCTAAAGAAGAGTTGCAGGAGGTAATTGCTTTTTTGAAAGACCCGAAAAGATTCCAGAGACTGGGAGGAAAAATTCCTAAAGGAGTTTTATTGATTGGCCGCCCCGGTACAGGTAAAACTCTTCTGGCCAGAGCTGTTGCTGGTGAGGCTAAGGTTCCGTTTTTTTCTATAAGTGGTTCAGATTTTGTCGAGATGTTTGTTGGCGTTGGCGCTTCTCGCGTTAGAGATTTATTCGAGCAGGCTAGACGCGCATCTAAGATTGCTGGTAAGGGTGCAATTATTTTTATTGATGAGATTGATGCGGTGGGAAGATTAAGGTTTTCCGGTATCGGCGGAGGCCATGATGAACGTGAGCAAACACTTAATGCACTGCTTGTGGAGATGGATGGTTTTGATACCCAACTTGGAATAATCCTTATCGCTGCAACCAATAGGCCTGATACCTTGGATCCGGCACTTTTAAGACCTGGTAGATTTGATAGAAGTATTATAGTAAGCTTACCGGATATTAATGGCAGGGAAGCCATATTAAAAGTTCATACAAAGAAAATTAAACTTTCTCCCGGAGTTGATTTAATGCATATTGCTCGTTTGACGGTTTATTTCTCAGGAGCTGATTTGGCAAATTTATGTAACGAAGCTGCTCTTTTAGCAGCAAGAAGGAATAAAGAAGCTGTTGAGTTACAGGAAATGGAAGATGCAGTTGAAAGGGTAATGATGGGCCCGGAAAAAAAGAGCAGAGTTATATCAAAAAAAGAAAAAGAGCTTACTGCTTTTCATGAAGCTGGACATTCTTTGCTATCTTTGCTTATTCCTGAAGTTGATACCTTGAGCAAGGTTTCAATTATTCCCAGAGGCATGGCTGGAGGATATACATTGATACCACCTGCGGAAGATAAGCAGTATCATAGTAAAAAAGAGCTTCTCGGTCAAATTGCCATAATGCTCGGAGGAAGAGCATCGGAGGAGATAAACAGAGAAGATATTACAACAGGTGCTGGTCAAGATTTGGCTGAGGCAACAAGCTTAGCTAGAAGAATGGTTTGCGATTTTGGAATGAGTGATAAGCTTGGAAATTTAACCTTTGGTCACAGACACGGACCAGTTTTTTTAGGCAAGAATATTGTTGAAGAAAGAGATTATAGTGAATCAACAGCAAAGGCTATCGATGAAGAGGTTCGTCGTATTGTAGATGAATGTTATGGACGTGCAACGAAATTACTAAAAGAAAATCAAGATAAACTTAAGTTGTTGGCTGAGAAACTTATTGAGAAAGAAATTCTTGATGTAGAAAATGTAAAGAAATTATTAGGTTTTCCTGTGGAAGAAAAAAAGCAGAAAGAAGTAATTAAAGAAAAAATTGAACCTGCTGATTCCCAGCAGGCATAAGTATAAACTTAAAGAAATATGAATATCCACGCAATATCAATCACTGATCCTAGTCGTATCGCACAACAGATGAAAGAGCTTGATGTTTATGATGACGGAGTTAGAATTATGACCCCTAAGGCAGTAAACATGGTTGCGAAGCTTGAGGGTATTTCTTCTATAGCTGCAAATATTCTTAAACAGGAAATGCTTTCTCTTTCTGGAGAAGTTGCTGTGTCTAAGGGAGTAATTACCGGTAAAGAGAAAAATGCAATCTGTTTGATCATGGGTAATTTATCCCAGTACAATCGTTTAATTGATAAATTAAAAAAACAGCCTTTTGGTTTAGATAAGATAGCGTATTCTATCGAAGAATTAACAGATGATTATTTCGCTAAGAGCCATACTGTAAAAGCAGGAAAATTCACTTTAAAAACTGGAAGACGAACTTTAGTTATGGGTATTGTTAATATTACACCTGATTCTTTTAGCGGTGATGGATTATGCAAAAGTGAGTTTAGTTTATCTGATATAGAAGAGAAAATTATTCGCATGATTAAAGATGGTGCGGACATAATCGATATTGGAGGTCAGTCTACGCGCCCGGGAGCAAGTTCTGTTAGTACGAAAGAAGAATTACGTAGAGTTATTCCAATAATTAAAAAAGTAGCGAAGAAAATAAATGTACCGATTTCAATAGATACATGTAAGCTGGAAGTTGCCAAGCGGGCATTATCCGCGGGTGCTTCTATAGTAAATAATATAATGGGAATAAGAAAAGATAAGGAGTTTGCTCGAATCGTTAAACGCAATAAGGCAGCTATGGTGATTATGCATATTAAGGGAACTCCTAAAACGATGCAAAAGAATCCTGCTTATGATTCTTTGATTACAGAGATTTTTTCAACTTTAAGAAATTCCATGAATTTTTTTATTGAGCAAGGGGTTGAAAGAGAAAGTTTAATTGTTGATCCTGGCATAGGATTTGGCAAGACCGTTGAACATAACATCGAGATTATTCAAAGATTGAGAGAGCTAAAAAGTTTAGGTAGGCCTATTTTAATCGGACCATCCAGAAAATCATTTATCGGTAAGATTCTTAAAGTTGATACAGATAAGCGTTTGTTGGGTACTGCTGCAAGTATTTCTTGTTCAATTCAAAATGGTGCGGATATTATTAGGGTCCATGATGTAAAAGAAATGGTTCAAATTGCAAAAATAACCGATAGTTTTAAAAATTACAATTAGGAGTTTTATATGGATTTAAACTTTATTTGGGAAATTACAAAACCAATAATTGAAATTCTGATTCTCTGGTTTGTTTTTTACAGAATGTTGATTTTTTTCCAAGGTCGGCGCGCTTTTCAGGTATTGCGCGGTATTATTATGATAGTTGTTGCATTTTTTATATTTCAAACGTTGAAGCTAAATACTTTAGATTGGCTACTTACTAAATTCTTTGCTATTTCTATTATTGCTTTATTGGTGATATTTCAGCCAGAGTTACGTTTCGGGCTTGCACGTTTAGGGCAGCATCAGTTATTTTCAATTTTACTTAAAGAAGAAGAAATCAATGCTTTGATTACAAAAATCTCTGCCGCTGTTGATATATTGTCTAAGAAAAAAGTTGGTGCATTAATTGCTTTAGCAAGAGAAAGTCGCCTGAAAACTTATGAAGAGAGTGGAATACGCTTAGATTGTGATGTTTCTTCAGAGATAATTCAGAGTATTTTTATGAAAGATTCTCCGCTTCACGACGGAGGAATTATTATTCAGGGTGAAAGAATCGTTTCGGCAGTTTGTTTGTTCCCATTAACAGAAAATCCTAATTTAAGTAAGACTATCGGAACGAGACACCGCGCCGCGGTTGGTTTATCAGAACAGACAGATGCAATAGTGATTGCTGTTTCAGAAGAATCTGGCCAAGTTTCCATCGGGCTTAATGGCAAACTTATTTCTGTTGAAGATAAGGTTGAATTTGCAAAAGTAGTAAAAAGAGAATTGGTTAAAAAGCACGGGAAAATAGCAAAATGATTAGGGAATGGTTTACTTTAAATATTTGGCTTAAAGTTGTCGCTTTGGTTTTGGCCATTATTACATGGTTTTATGTTAATGGTCAGTTGACTCGGGGAAATTTCTAAGATGCCAAAACTGGGTGTTAATGTAGATCATGTCGCAACATTGCGACAGGCCAGAGGTGGTATTGAGCCAGATCCGATTTATGCAGCAGTTGTTTGTGAGTTAGCTGGAGCAGATAGTATTGTTGCTCACTTAAGAGAAGACCGCAGGCACATCAATGATAATGACATCCGGCTATTAAGAGAAACAGTAAAAACTAAGCTTAACCTTGAAATGTCTATCAATAAAGAAATAGTTACTGTTGCAAAAAAAGTTTTACCTGATGAAGCAACTCTTGTTCCGGAGAAAAGGAAAGAATTAACTACTGAGGGTGGTTTAGATATTGTAAAAGGTTTTAAGCTGATAGAGAGAGCTGTTCAAGAGTTAAAATCTAAAGGTATTGTGGTCAGTTTGTTTATCGATCCCGCGAAGCGTCAAGTAGAAGCTTCAAAGAAAGCAGGGGCAGATTTTGTTGAGCTACATACCGGAACTTATGCTGAAAGTAAATCGAGACTAGAGAGTAAAAAAAGATTAAAAAAAATAATTGATGCAACTAGCTTCGCTCATTCAGTAGGCATAGGAGTTAATGCGGGGCATGGTTTGAATTATTTAAACACAATTGCTGTTGCAAAAATTTCGGGAATTGAAGAATTGAATATCGGTCATTCTATTATTTCTCGGGCAATATTTGTTGGGTTGCCAGAAGCTGTAAGGCAAATGAAAGTTTTAGCGAACGGTTAAATCATGATTATCGGAACTGGTGTTGATATTATTGAAATCGTGCGTCTCAAATCAGCTATAGAGCGTTGGGGTGATGCATTTTTGCAAAGAGTGTTTACTGATAAAGAAGTAAGTTATGCAAAAAATAGACGTTTCCCATATGAGCATTTAGCTGCGCGCTTTGCTGCAAAGGAAGCAGTGCTTAAAGCATTGAGTAGTTATAGATATGATTATAAAGATATTGAAATTAGCAATAATGGAGATGGAAAGCCAGTTTGCAATTTAAAAGATTCCAAAGATAAGTTTAGGATTTTATTATCAATTTCACATACGAAAAATTATGCGGTTGCCAACGCAATTATTACGCAGGAAAACTGATTCACATAAAAATGACTACGGTCATATTTTAGTTTTAGCCGGTTCAGAAGGCTTAACTGGCGCGGCTTGTTTATCTTCTATGGCTGCGCTTCGTTCAGGAGCCGGGGTTGTTACGTTAGGGATACCTAAAAGTTTGAATTCTATTATGGAAGCTAAGACAACAGAGGTTATGACAAAGCCTCTGTCTGAAACATCTCAAAAGTCGTTGAGTCTTCTAGCGAAGAAAGAGATTTTGAAATTGATTCCTAAAATTGATTGTATTGCTCTGGGGCCGGGATTATCTGTTAATGCTCAGACAAAGAAACTTGTGCGAGAGTTAGTTGCCGGTATTAAAAAACCCATGGTTGTTGATGCTGATGGTTTGAATGCTCTAGTTGGTAATTTAAAAATTTTTAAAAAGGGATTGGATCGTATCTTTACCCCTCATCCTGGAGAGCTTGCTAGACTGCTAGGAGTTAGCTCTCAGGCAATACAGAAAAATAGAAAAAATATTGCTATATCCTTTGCAAAAAAATATAATACTGTCATTGTTTTAAAGGGTAATAATACCGTTGTTGCATCTTATGATGGAAAGACTTACGTTAATAAGACTGGTAATTCTGGCATGGCAACAGCAGGAAGCGGAGATGTTTTAACAGGGATTGTTGCTGCTTTTTTAGCTCAAGGATTAAGCTGTTTTGATGCTGCAAAATATGCTGTGTATGCACATGGTTTATCAGGTGATATTGCAGCTAAAAATAAAACTCAGCTAGGGTTAATCGCAACAGACATTCTGGATTCAATTCCTGCTGCGATTAAATGTTCTTTAAATTAATGCTGGCGTAGCTCAGTTGGTAGAGCAGCTGATTTGTAATCAGCATGTCGGGGGTTCGACTCCTCTCGCCAGCTCCATAATTATAATGGGTAGGTACTCAAGTGGTCAACGAGGGCAGACTGTAAATCTGCTGCGCTTGCGCTTCGGTGGTTCGAATCCGCCCCTGCCCATTACGAAAAAGTAATTATTATGAATGAAAAAACAAAAGAAAGGCAGTTTTTAGAGCCGGTTCACGTTGAGGCATTTGATTTAGATGATGCTTGGTTTCAGGCTTTATCAGCTATTTTGGAAAAAGGACACGTTTATACAATAGAACGTGGAAGTTACGAAGGTCAGAAGCGCTTGGAATTTGATTTTGTTAGCATACGCGTTAAGAAACCTTCGCATCAGATTATACCGTTGATCCCGGAGGGGATGTCGATTCCTGCTCCTACTGATATGGAGTATGTAAATAATTATTTAAGCTATCTTTTGACAGGTCAAAAAACTAATACAGAAGATTATACATATGGTGAAAGATTAGTTGAACCTAAAGCCCGCATTAAGGAACATGTTGATGGTAAAGAGATGATAAAAGAAATCCCTCTTAATTGTAATCAGGTTGAAGAGGTTATTAAGATGTATAAAACTCAAGGCTCAGGCACTAATCAAGCTGTTATGGAAATCGGTATGCCTTCGGATTTGAAGCTTGTAGATCCACCTTGTTTAAGATTGATTGATACGAGAGTGCGTTACGGGAAGCTGCATTTTATTCTATACTTTCGTTCTTGGGATTTATGGGGAGGATTTCCTTCAAACTGCGGCGGTCTTCAATTGGTTAAACAATATATGGCTGATGAGATAGGCGTTGAAGACGGAGAAATGATTGCAGTAAGCAAGGGCTTGCATTTATATGATTATAGTTGGGAACTTGCTAAAATGAGAACAGGCAAGTTTGATTTGGAGATTAAATAATGCGAGCGTAGTTCAGTGGTAGAACAATGGCCTTCCAAGCCATATACGAGGGTTCGATTCCCTTCGCTCGCTTAAAAGCTTATGAAAAAAGATATTAAAGAAAGAAGAGAGTTTATCAGGTTAAGTTACAACAGGCCGTTAATGTATAAGGTCTGTAAGAAATCCACTATTTCAAAAATGATGAAGGGCTATACGCATAATATTAGTAGCGCTGGTTTGATGTGCAACTTGCAAGATAGGGTGCCTAAAGATTCTATACTTTGGCTACAGCTAGATCCGGGAGCACTAAATCTCTGTGAGGAGATTGAAAGACGTAGCGTTATCATCCAGCGTGGTGTTCTAGGAAAAGTTGTCTGGGAAAAAAAAGAAGATAACGGCTATGACATCGGTGTTTGTTTTCTTACGCGGGAAGAAAAAAAGGCCCATGGTATTTTTGATAATTTTTAAAAGTAAGCAATGATAAAAAAAATTGCTGTTTTAGGCGATGGTGGATGGGGCACAACTTTAGCTATGCTCCTTTCAAAAAAAGGATATGCTGTTTCTTTATGGGGAGCATTTCCTGAATATGTCAATTTACTTGTAAAGAAAAGAATCAATCCTAAATTCCTTTCCGGCATAAAGATTCCTAAAAAAGTTATCATCAGCAATGATATAAAATCAGTAGTTGAATCTGCGGATTTAGTTGTCTTGGCAATTCCTTCTCAATATATGAGAAAAGTATTGTTGAAGTTAAAAAGGATTACTCTATCAAAAAAGATTTTTTTAAATGTATCCAAGGGGATTGAAAATTCTACTTTGTTTTGTATGCACGAGCTCATCTTTGATGTTCTTGGTAAAATTAAGTTGGCAGTTTTATCGGGACCGACAATCGCAATTGAAGTAGCCAAAGGAATTCCTGCTACTGCTGTTGTGGCAGCAAAAGATTCAAAAATCGCAAACGAGATTCAAGGTGTTCTTATTACGGAAAAATTTAGAGTCTATACTAGTAATGACGTTATTGGTGTTGAATTAGGAGGAAGTGTTAAAAATATAATTGCTATTGCTTGTGGGGTTTCTGATGGTTTAGGCTTCGGTACAAATACTAAAGCTGCAATTTTGTCCCGTGGCTTAGCAGAGATGACTCGTTTAGGCAAGGTGATGCACGCAAATCAAAAAACTTTCTCTGGTTTAAGCGGCTTGGGAGATTTGGTTACTACTTGTGTTAGTCCATACAGTAGAAATAGATTTATTGGTGAACAGATAGGAAAAGGCTTAAAGCTGTCTGAAGTATTAAAAAAAATGGAAATGGTTGCTGAGGGGGTAGCAACGGCCAAATCTGTTTATAAACTCAGTTTGAAGCATTCTGTGGATATGCCGATAACTAAAGAAATTTATTCAGTTTTGTATAGAAATAAGAAACCTCTTAAAGCAGTTAATGATTTAATGACTCGAAAGAAAAAGCACGAGTTCTTAAAGGCTTTACGGGGCGTGGCGCAGTTTGGCTAGCGCGCTTG
>CAYOSQ010000006.1:0-95718 GCA_964406665.1 uncultured Planctomycetia bacterium
TTCTTACCATGAATATTGCTTTCAACAATATCATAATTTTTTTCTTCAAAGAATCCTAAATTACGCAATCTATCTTTACTACGGCGCAGTTTTCTGCCGTCAAACCTCTCTCCGGGATCAATCCTCATCTCTCTTCGAACTACCACATCTTTTGTTTTGGTATTACCTATAATATTTATCATTCCAACATAAGCAATATCGCCTTCTCTGCAGTTAAAAGCAACATCTACCCTACCAGTTTCAGGATCGATAGAAGTTGTCTCTAAGATATGGGCAAAAATATAACCTTTATCAAAATAAAGACTTTGAATATTTGCACTGTCTATTTGAATCTTTATTTGGCTGAATGCCTCGCCGCCAACCGTCTCTTCAATAGCATCGATTATATCAGCTGTATCAATTATAGTATTTCCGTCAACAGAAATTTCTCCTATTGTATACTTCTGTCCTTCTGCAACATCTATAGTGATGATAATATTACCCTTAGCTTGCACCTCGGAAGAATATCCCACCACAACATCAAGAAAACCTTCTCTTTGATAAAAAGATTTCAACCTAGCAATATCATCTTCCATCACATCTTCTTTGAAAGCACCAGAGGTGAAAAGAGAATCCGGACGAGTTTTTATCAATTTAAGAAGTCTCTTAGACTTAAATGAATCGTTACCTTGAAAATAAATCTTCGTGATTCTAAGTTTTGCTTTTTCATTAATAACAAAAACTACAGTCGCTTTATTTGTTTCAGGGTCAATTTCAGTTTCATATCCAATTACCGCATCAGAAAATCCTCTTTTTTGATATTCATCCTCTATTATTCCTACATCTTCCCTTAGTTTTTGCTCTTCGAGGAATTCGCCTTTTTTCGAAGTGGTAAGAAACTCCAGCTTCCGCACATTTAGATGTTTTTGCCCTGAATAAGTTATAGTTTCGATAATCGGTTTCTCAGTAACTAGAAATATTACTTTAAAACCATCCTTGTAATCTTCGCGGTCAACACTAACATCGCTGAAATGGCCGGTATTATAAAGCCTTTTTAAATCCTCGCTGATAATATTTTGAGAATAAAGCTGACCTACTCTGATTTTTATCTTAGCAACTATGGTTGCCATGCTAATGGTTTCGTTACCTTTTACATCTATAGCGGTAACTTTCTTTAGAGCTATATCTTCCTGGGCAAATGAATTTAACGCAATACTCAGAATAAAGATAATTATTAGTCCAAATACTATTTTTCTCATATTCTTTTCTCTCCGTTAAAAGATTAATTATATCTCGCTTGCTGCATGCGAGAGATTTTCAAACCTCATGTATTCCCTAATAAAAGTTAATTTACTAGAGCCTACTGGTCCGTTTCTTTGCTTTGCGATAATTACTTCGGCTAAGCCTTTATTTTCTTCAGTGGGATTATAATACTCTTCCCTTAAAAGCAGTACTACTAAATCGGCGTCCTGTTCGATCGCACCGGATTCTCTTAAATCTGATAGCTGAGGACGATGATCCTGTCTGGCCTCCACTGCTCGAGAAAGCTGACTTATAGCGATTATGGGAACGCAGAGCTCTCTAGCTAAAGCCTTAATTGAGCGTGAAATCTCGGATATTTCCTGTTGTCTGTTTTCTATGCGTGAAGATCCTCTCATCAGCTGCAAATAATCAACAATTATTAATTGTACATCATGGTGCGCTTTCAACCTTCTTGCTTTTGCCCTAAGCTCCATAGCTGAGATTGCCGGTGTATCATCAATATAAATAGGGGCTTCGGATAATTTACCGGCGGCAGCGGTAAGTTTTGGCCAATCAGAATGAGAAAGAAATCCAGAGCGCACTTTATGTGCATCTACTCTTGCATGAGAACATAATATACGCTGGACTAACTGTTCTTTAGACATTTCCAAGCTGAAGAATCCCACGGGAATTTTTTCCACAACTCCGGCATGCTCGGCAATACAAATAGCAAAAGCACTCTTTCCCATAGAGGGACGGCCTGCCACTATAATTAAATCTGAAGCCTGAAGGCCTGCAGTTCTCATATCAAAATCTGTATAACCGGAAGCCACACCAGTAACGTGAGCCTTTCTCTGATAAAGTTTATCTATCGTCTCAATACTATCTTTTACTATATCTTTAACATGAACAGCTCCATTGCTTGACTTGCTATCAGTAATGCTAAATATTAACCTTTCTGCATTATCAAGCAGTTCTTCCATATTAACTTCGGAAGAATAACCTTCAGTAACAATCTGCGTAGCGTTAGAAATTAAAGACCTAAGCATGCTTTTTTCTTTAACTATTCTGGCATAATGTTGAACATTTGCTGCAGTTGGTACTGCTTCGGTCAAGGAAGTTAAATATGCAGCGCCGCCAATAGCATCAAGCTTTTTATTTTTCTTAAGTAGATCAATTAAGGTTATCAGGTCTACGGCTTTATGATTATTAAACAATGCTAAGATGGATGAGAAAATTTCCCGGTGGGCATCGTTATAAAAACAGGAGCTTTCAAGGATTTCCAATGCATAAGCAATCGCATCTTCATCGATTAGCATAGATCCAAGAACAGCCTTTTCTGCCTCAACGTTTTGTGGTGGGACTTTTATTTCTTCGTTACCCATACTCTGATTTTTGTAGAAACTTCGGGATGTAATTTTATATTTATTTCATATATCCCTAAAGATTTAATTGGTTCTTCAAGTTCAATACAACTTGTCTCTATCTTGATGTTTTTCTCTGTCTCTAGTGCTTTGGCAACATCTGCCACATCAATACTACCATAAAGCTGCTCTTCTTCATTTGCTTCAACGCTTACCGTACAAGAAACACCAGAAATATCGTTTGCCAACTTCTGCAGGTTTTCTTTTTCTCTATCAAGCACAAGCTGTTTTCTTTTTTTGTCTAGCTCAACCTGTTTTAAGTTTTTATTGGTTGCCTCAAAAGCAAAGCCCTTAGGAATAAGGAAGTTTCTTGCATAACCGTCTTTAGCAGCAACCACATCCCCAACTTTACCTAATTTATTAATATCTTCTCTTAAGATTATCTTCATAATAGCTCTCTTTGGTTAAAAAATTACTTAACAAACTATATTCTAATATAAGGAACTAAACCTAGAAATCTCGCACGTTTAATTGCTTCACACACTTTCCTTTGATGCTTTGCGCAATTACCGGAAAGCCTGCGTGAAACTATTTTTCCTCTACCGGTCATAAACCTCTGAAGTTTTCCTATGTCTTTATAGTCAACTGTCTTGGCTTTTTCAAAGCAGAATTTACATACTTTTTTCCTATTTTCCCTAGGTAAAAAATCTCTTTTTTTTCTATCTGCTGCTCTACTGTCCTGCTCCCTCGTTCTTCTCATTTAAATCCTCCTGCCAACTAATATCTTCTTCTGGTAATTTAACTGTGTTTTGTTCAGCTCCTGATGATGCCGGCGTATCCTGAAAATCAGCGCCTGAAGAATCAGGTGCTTGATTTTGTGAGAAACCGCCTGAAGAAGCAGAACCTAAAAATTGTACTCGCTCAGCACAAACTTCCACAACGCTGCGCTTCTGTCCATCAGCCGCCTCCCATGAGCGCGACTGCAATCTTCCCTCTATAAAAACTGGTCTTCCTTTAGATAAATATTGATTAGATGTTTCAGCCTGTCTACCCCAAACAACCACTTTGATAAAACAAACCTCTTCACGAAACTCGCCGGTTTTATCCTTTGTCCGGCGATTTACAGCTAAGCCCAGATTAACCACCGCAGTACCGCTAGGTGTATATCGCAATTCCGGATCACGGGTTAAGTTGCCCATAAGCATAACTTTGTTTAGATTAGCCATCGAAATCTCCTTTTTACAAAAATTTATGACTGTTTCAAAATCAAAAATCTCAAAAGATTATCATTAAGCCTCCAAGACTGCTTTATCTTATCTATTGCAGCTGGGGCTACCTGAAAATTAATCAAATAATATAAACATTCATCTATCTTCTTAATTTTATAGGCCATTTTAAATTTTTCTGCCCAAACTTTTGAAGATGATATTTCACCTTTGTTTTTTGTGATCTGCTCTTCAACCTGTTTAACGATACCACCTCTTGCATCTTCGCTTAAATCAGGTTTCATTATAACCATTGCTTCGTAATTATTCATAATCCCTTTCCTCTTGATTGTATTATTTTTCCCTTAACCATTTAACGCAAGTTTCAACCGCGTTGTTTACAATATCTGCTATTTCCCTATCTTGAGTTTTTGCAAAATCAGAAAGAACATAATCTTTAACTGATTCCCGACTTGCCGGCCTTCCAATGCCTATTTTACATCTGGAAAAGTCTCGACTACCTAAAAGAGCAATTATAGACCTTAAACCTCTGTGGCCTCCATCTGAACCTTTATCTCGAATACGAATTTTTCCGAAATCCAAATCTATGTCGTCGCAAACTATTAAAATATCGCTAAGGTTAATTCTTTTTCTTTTTACTATTCTTGCAACTGTTTTACCTGATAAATTCATAAACGTTACAGGTAAAGCTAGCACTACAGAATAACCTTCTATTTTTCCTTCGGCAATTTGGCTTGAAAAGAACAAGCTTCTTTTAAATTTACTGCCGCTATTGCTAGCAAGCTGTTTTACAACTCTCTGCCCGATATTATGGCGGTTATACTGATATTTCCGCCCGGGATTTCCTAAACCAACAATAACTTTCAAGATATATTTATTTTTGCTCGTCTTTACTTTCCTGCTTTTCCGGCTTACCTTCCTGAGCATCATTTTCTGCCTCAGGTTTCTTTTCTTTAATTGCTTCAGGTTCCTCAGGAGCAGCTTCTTCTTCGCCCTCAGGAGCAACTTCTTCAACCTTTCTCGGAGGAATAACACTTAAAACAACAGCATCTTCTTCGGTCTTTACCTTAACTCCTTCGGGAATAGTCAAATCTCTAACATGTATAGCATCACCGATATTAAGCTCGCTTACATCAACATCAATATTTTCAGGTATCTGTGTTGGCAAGCATTCTACTTCAATCTCCCAAATATTATGCTCAAGAGAACCTTCATCTTGCTTAACTCCCACAGGTTCGCCCTTAGCATGGATAGGAACTTTAACAATAATTTCTTTTGTCAAAGAAATCTGATTAAAATCAACATGCAAGATATCGTCTGTAGTAGGATCAAGCTGCATCTCTTTTATTATTACAGTAGAATCCTTGTGTTTCTTATCTTCAGATTGAACTCTCAATTTAACTATAATGTTTTCGCTTTGCTGACTATGTAAAAGATGTATAAAGATTTTTTTATCTATTTTAATAGCAGCGGCTTTTTTACCCTCTCCGTAAACTACCGCAGGTATCAAGCCTTGTTTACGCAATACATTAACTTTGTTTTTTCCAGTTTCTTCTCTGGATTGCACTTCTAAAATTACTTCATCCATTGTAAACTCCTTTAAATGAGCACATCATTTACGGAGCATGAAATGCGACGTAAGTGATGCGTGCGAATTTACCCTTGATATCTTTGATGTCAGGGGTTGACTCAACCAACAACTTGTGTCACTCGCCATTGGCGAGATTCCATAAGTTACGGTTTTGCCTAATCAAATAATGAACTAACTGACTCTTCGTTGTGTATCCTTTTAATTGCCTCAGCAAGAAGCGGTGCAATAGAAAGAAACTTTATCTTAGGATGCTTCTTTCCATCTACAACAGGGATACTGTTTGTTATAATCAATTGCTTAAGCGCCTTACACTTAGCAATATTTTCTATCGCATCGCCGGAAAGAATACCGTGCGAAATAGCCGCATAAATATCTTTTCCTCCAGCTTTTTTTAAAGCCTCTGCAGCCTGCACAAGAGAACTTCCGGTTGCAATAATATCATCAACTATAATTAAGTTTTTACCTTTTACGTTTCCTAAAATGTGCATGGCCTCTGCTGCCTCAGGAGAAACGCGCCTTTTATCTACAATCGCTAAACCAGCGGAAAATCTTTTAGCATAGGCTCTAGCCATTTTAATGCTTCCAACGTCAGGACCGACAACAGCAATATTTCTTAGGCCTTTCATCCTCTTAAAATAATCTACAAAAACGTTAACTGCATAAAGATGATCAAGTGGAATATCAAAAAACCCCTGAATTTGCCCGGCATGCAAGTCCATAGTCAAAACTCTATCTGCTCCAGCAGTAGTTAATAAATTAGCCACAAGTTTTGCGGTAATTGCAACTCTAGGTTGATCTTTTCTATCTTGACGGGCATAACCAAAATAAGGAATAACTGCTGTAATTCTTCTGCTCGATGCTCTCTTTAGAGCATCAATCATTATAAGCAACTCCATTAAATTTTCGTTAGGAGGTGGACAGGTAGGCTGTACGATAAATACATCTTTGCCGCGGACATTCTCTTTTACTTGAAGACGAATCTCGCCTTCACTAAAATGTCCTACCATGGCCTTGGATAAATTAATCTTTAACTCTTTACAAATCGCTTTAGATAATTTGAAATTTGCATTACCAGAAAATATAGCCAGTTTATCCATTTTTACCTCTTTTTCTTGGGTAATATTTTAGCCGGCACTCCCCCAACAACTTGCCTGTCCGGAACATTTTTATTTTTTGTAACAATACTACCAGCTGCCGTTGTAGCATTCTTACCAACTTTAATCGGAGCAATTAAAACTGTATCAGAACCGACAAAAGCACCGTCTTTGATAACTGTCTTGTTTTTCTTAACTCCGTCAAAGTTAGCTGTAACAACACCAGCTCCGATATTTACTTTTTTACCAATAGCAGCATCACCTAAATAGCTGAAATGCTTTGCAAAGCAATCGCTATCAATAGAAGTTCTATTAAGTTCGATAAAATTACCGATCTCAACATTATCTTTAATAACTGTTTCTGATCTTAAATGACAGAATGGACCTATGGAACAATGCTTCCCAATCTTAACACCTTTATCAATTATAGTAAAAGGATATATAATAGTATCTTTGTCTATTTTAGCGTCGCAAGATATATATGTTGTATGGGGATCAATAATATTAATTCCTTCGGTCATAAGATCTTTTAATATCCTAAAACGGATGATATGATTTGCCTGAGATAGTTCATAGCGTGAATTAATACCTAGTGCTTCTTCAGCATAGGTGACATTAACGGCTTCAACTTTCAACTCTTCTTTAGTATAGTAACCAACTATGTCGGTAAGGTAAAATTCTTTTTTCTTATTATTAGATTTTAACTTGTTGAGTGCGTCAAAAAACTTCTCACCACTGAAACAATATGCTCCCACACTTATTTCTTTTAGCTTTTTTTCTTCATCAGTTGCATCTTTTTCCTCGGCAATAGCAATAACGTCTCCCTTAAATCCCCTTACTACCCTTCCGTATCCTGTTGCATTATCCACTGTAGCAGTCAACAATGTACACGCTGCCTCAGAACTATTATGCTTATCTATAATATTGGTGATAGTCTCAGCAGCGATAAGAGGATTGTCTCCGTAAAGAACTAAGACGTTTCCTTTGAAACTTTTTAATTTTCCTTTTACTGCTTTGACAGCATCGGCGGTACCAAGCAATTTCTTTTGTTTGGCTGTTTTAACCTTACTTCCCAGAATGCTCTTAACAAGCTTATCTTGATACCCAAGTATTACGGTAATGTTTTTTAACTTAGCTGCTTTTATAGCATCCAAGACATAAAGAAGCATCGGTCTACCACAAAGCTCGTGCATAACCTTAGGAAGGTCCGACTTCATACGCGTACCTTTTCCTGCTGCCAAAACTATTACCTGTGTATCTTTTTTCATGATTTATTAAAATAACAAGCTGCCCGGTGAGGACTCGAACCCCAAAACCGAGATCCAAATTCTCGTGTGTTACCGATTACACTACCGGGCAAACTAAATCTATTATAATTCTAGGTTAATTCCTAGACTATCTTCCTTTATCCCGGCAGGTGTAGCAGAAACATTCTTAGATAATTCCTGCTCGAAAGCTTCCAATACTTTAGTCTGAAGATATTCTCTAAAAGACTGTGTTATAGGATGTGCGATATCCCTATGTTCTGACTGCGCTGATGACTCTTCTGAACCTACAGGACGCGCAGGAGTTGATAAAGCACTGCCGCACTGATTACAGAATTTACTTCTCATCTCGTTGCGAAAAGAACATTTAGGACATGAATATTTTAGCTTTCTTGAAGGCATGGCAATGAATCTACCATTTCCACCCTCTATAACCTTTATATTTCTAACAACAAAAGCGTTGTCAAAAGTAACGGTTACATATGCCTTAAGTTTTTTATCTATTCCATCTTTTAGAAAAACTCTAACCTCGGTGATCTCCATAACTAGTTTCCTCCTCTTAGAAAGTCCTTACAGCAAAGACCTGCCACTGCTTGTTCTCCTGTTGCAGCTTCTTAGATAAAACCAACGCCTCCTTTCTTGATTTCAGTATTCCAAATACTGCAGGTCCACTACCTGATAAAGCGCTTGTTTTAAAACCTAAGCTGTCCATTTTATTTCTGACCATTTTTATTTCAGGACAAAGCCTTGTGGCTGAATTTTCCAATGCATTAAATAAGCTTTTTTGCGCCAAAGGAAGATCTTGTTTCCTTAATGCGTGAGTTAGCATATTAGCATTAACTCTATTTTTTGTCAACAAATTACTGCGAGTAGTACTTTTGTTGTATCTCAATGAGCCAGAAGCAGTTTTGTTCCAAGCTAAAGCATTATATACTGTTTTCGTACTTAATTTTTTATTAGGAACTACTATTACATGCCAAAGCGGCCTTATAGCAGAAATGCCCTTTAGGCGCTCTCCTCTACCCTTTCCTATTGCAAACCTATAATCCTTAACAAAAAAGGGTACGTCACTACCAATTCTTTCAGAAAATACCTGTAATTGCCTGTCGCTAAGCTTCAAACGCCAAAGCTTGCTTAATCCTTTAAGAACATAGGCTGCATTACCAGAACCTCCGCCTAATCCTGCAGCAACAGGAATATATTTCTCTATGTGAATATTAACGCCGTCTTTCACATTAAAAGACTTCTTTAACAAATCCGCAGCCCTATAGGCAAGATTAGTGGAATTCTTAGGCACCTTTCTACTATTACTAGTTACTTTTATCTTACCATCAGATCTATTTGAAAGAACAATTTTATCAAACAGTGCAATTCGTTCAAAAATAGTATATAGCTCATGAAAACCATCAGGTCTTTTTCCTAAAACACCTAAGTAGAGATTTATCTTCGCTGGCGACCTTAATTTAACGGCTTTCATCTAAACCCTGCAAATCTGCTGTTTGAGAACTTTTTTTACTTTCTTAGCAATATCTTGAGCTGTTAATTCATATTTTTTAAGTAAATCAGCCGGAGATCCAGATTGGCCGAATTTATCTTTAATGCCGATTCTTAAAAGCCTGGTAGGACAATGTTCAAGAGCAACATCATCAACTGCAGAACCTAAACCCCCCACAGTAGAATGTTCTTCACAAACAACAATTCCTTTTGTCTGCTTGGCTGCTTTTATGATTATTTCTTCATCTAAAGGTTTTATTGTATGCATGTTGATAACCCGCGCGCTGATTTTATCCTTCTTTAGAATGTCAGCAGCCTCAAGAGCATCTTTTACCAAAATACCGCAAGCAATAATTGTAACATCCTTACCTTCTCTTATCTCACAGCCTTTACCTAGTTGAAACTTATTTTTATTTTCGATTGTTGGAACTTTTGACCTTCCAATTCTTACATAAAACGGTCCCGGAGTTTTATAAGCAGTAATTATAGCTGCTCGTGTTTCAGGGCCGTCGCAAGGTGAAATAATTCTCATATTAGGAATTGCCCGCATCAAAGCAATGTCTTCAATAGCCTGATGGCTTGCACCATCTTCACCGACGGTAATACCTGCATGTGTTGCAACAATTTTTACATTAAAATTATTATAACAAATTGCGTTGCGTACCTGATCCCAGGCTCTTCCTGTTGCAAACATTGCAAAGGTTGAAATAAATACTACCTTCCCACAACTAGCTAAGCCGGCAGCTGTTGCAGCCATGTTCTGCTCAGCAACTCCAAAATTAAAAAATCTTTCAGGAAAAACTTTAGCAAACAGCTTTGTTCTAGTAGATCCTGATAAATCAGCATCCGCAACTACAATATTTTTATGCTTTTTTCCTAACTCTACTAATGTTTGACCATAAACATCGCGCCCATATAACATAAATTAATCCTTTGTTTATTTTAACTCCCTTAAAGCTTGCGCTTCTTCTTCCTTACTAGGAGCCCTTCCGTGAAAATCAACCACGTTTTCCATGAAAGATACCCCTTTACCCTTTACTGTATGTGCAATAATTATTGATGGTTTTTCTTTAATACACTGAGCTTGTTGGTATGCATCTAATATTTGAGCCATATCGTGTCCGTCTATTTCAATCGTATGCCAGCCAAATGCTTTCCATTTATCTGTAATGGGTTCTAAACTCATAACATCATCAACTTTTCCATCAATCTGATACCCATTATAATCAAGCATTGCGCAAATATTATCACAGCGGTAGTGGCTTGCTGCCATTGCTGCTTCCCAGATATTTCCTTCCTGAATTTCTCCGTCACCCATCAAGCAGTATACGCGATAATCTTTTTTGTCTAATCTTCCTGCTAAAGCCATACCCAGAGCAACTGATAACCCCTGACCTAAAGAACCGCTGGCTACATCAATCCCGGGAGTTCTTCTATCTGGATGACCCTGCAAAAGCGCACCTAATTTACGCAAAGACCATAATTCTTTAACGGGAAAAAAACCTCTCTTTGCTAATATTGCATATAAAAGAGGACAACAATGTCCTTTAGATAAATGAAATCTGTCTCTTTCCGACCAGCCTGGCTTCTTAGGATTATGCCTTAGAACTGAATAATACAAACAAGTTATCAAATCTGTAGATGATAAACTTCCTCCGGGATGCCCGGAACCTGCTTTAGCAATCATTTTAACAATAAGCCTTCTTATGTCTTTCGCCGCATCATCTAATTCTTTAATTTTGTCTTTAGGAAAAACTTTGCACTTTTTAACCATCATTTACCTTTTTTTAATGCATTTATTTTTTTAGAGACTGTTTCGTCCTCATTAAGCTCATAAGACTTCAACCATTTTTCTTCAGCTTTCTGGGCGTTTCCCTTCTTAAAATATACATCACCTAAATGGTCTAAAATAATTGAATCCTGCAAAAGATTGGATGCTTCTTCTAATTTTTCTATAGCTTCATCTAGCATTCCTTTTTTATAATAAGCCCAGCCTAAACTATCAATGTAGGCACCATTTTGCGGCTCTGCTTCTAAAGCTTTGTTTATCATTTTAATTGCCTTATCAATATCTTTGCCTTGTTCAACATATAAATAGCCTAAAGAATTAAGCGCTGGGTGAAAATCAGAATTTTTTTCTAAGATTTGTTTAAAAATCTCTATCGCGGCATCTTCCTTCTCCTGCTCAACATAAACAGTACCAACCATAAAAAGAGCCTCGATATTTTCAGGATCTAAATCTATAACTTTTTTGAATTCTTCCAGCGCTGTATCAAGTTTTTTCTCCTGAAAGAAAAGTTGACCCAAATAAAAATGTATTTGTGAATTATCGGGATTTTCTTCTAAAGCACCTTCTAACATAAGCCTATATTCTTGAGTGGCCTCGTCGTACTTTTTTAAAGAAGTATATAAAAGAGATAAAAGAAACCGGGTTTCCAGATCACGCGGATCTAGTTGGGAAGCTTTTTTTAATTCTTCAATAGCTTTCTCAGGTTTATTAAGCTTAGTATAAGAAACGCCTAATTTCTTATGTATAAAATAGCTGTCTTTATCAAATTTTGAGGCATACTTAAATTCTTGGGCAGACTCCTCCGGTTGACCATAGTAATCATAAATAAGGCCCATGGCATAATGAGCGTATCCTAAGGATGCCTTCTTTATGTCTGAAGATACAGAAGCCTGTAATGAGTTAGACGCACAAAGAATGGTAGTCAAGATTGCAGCAGCCTGCCACAGCTGACGAACTCTGAAGAAAAACATTTTACGAAAGTCTCTTTTTCTTATGTCTAAGTGATTTTCTTAATTTCTTTTTTTTGTGTGTACGTATTTTTCTTTTTTTTCTTTTTTTACCACAAGGCATGATAAAACCTCTTGTTTAAATTCAATAAATAAGCTTGTTTAATGGATATTCGATAATTCCCTGAGCTCCAGCAGCTTTAAGCTTAGGAATCATATTGCGGACTGTCTTTTCATCAATAACAATTTCAACCGCTAGCCAGCCTTTTTTGCTAAGACTTGAAATAGTCGGGTTCTTCAAAGCCGGCAAAATTCTCAAAATATTCCCCAGATTAGAATCAGCAACATTCATCTTTAAACCAACCATATTTTCTGCCTGAATCGCTCCTTCTAGAAGAAGAGCAATTTGGGTAATTTTATTACGTTTCCAATTATTTTTGTAACATTCCTTATTGGCAATAAACTGTGTTGTAGAAGTACAAATTGTATCAACTATTCTCAATCTATTTGCTTTTAAGCTCCTACCGGTTTCTGTAAGCTCAACAACAGCATCAACTAACCCAATCCCGACTTTAACCTCTGTTGCTCCCCAGCTAAATTCAACGTCAGCGTTTACTTTATTAACTCTTAAATATTGCTTTGTAACGTTAACTAGCTCGGTGGCGATACGCTTTCCCTTGAGATCCTTTGCCTTCTTTATAGGAGAATTCTCCGGAACAGCCAGAACCCATCTAACCGGCTGCATACTCTGCTTAGAATAAGCTAAATCAGTGATTTTTTTAACGCGAGAATTGTTTTCTTTAATCCAATCTTCCCCGGTGATACCACAATCTAAAACCCCTTCTTCCACATAGCGCGACATCTCCTGCGCACGTAAAAGTACAGGCTCTATCTCGTCATCGTCAATCGTAGGAAAATACGACCGCGATGAAACGGAAAGATCGAACCCCGCTCGCTTTAGAATCTTCAACGTAGCTTCTTGTAAGCTTCCTTTTGGAACTCCGAATTTCAACTGCGGCATGATTTTATGCTTTAGACTCCCTTCCTATTTAAGCAAGGTTATTATACATTTTAAGCATTTTATTGTAAAGAAAAATAATTATTATAATACGCAAAAAAACTTGTCAAAATTTACCATAAGAAGTATAATTAACGGAAACACAACCCTTTAAAACAAGGAAATTGAACCTATGTTAAAAACATTACGTAAAAAAAATGTAGCAAAAAAGATATTTATTTTTCTTGCCCTTGTGATTATCCCGGCCTTCGCCCTGTGGGGATCAGGAAGTGCGATAAGAAATAGACGCGGCACTAACTATGCAGGTAAAATTTTTGATAAAAGGATTTCTTTTGAGCAATACCGCGATGCTTTCTATGCAGTTCGCAATGACGCTCTTATGAAATTTGGCGATAATTTATCCAAAATGCAGGATATTATCGATTTTAATAAAGAGACCTGGGATAGACTTATACTTATACATGAAGCTAAAAAAAGAAAGATACAGGTTACAAAAGAAGAAGTTAAAGAAAGAATAAGAAACTATGTTTTCTTCCAAAAAAATAACAAATTTGATTACAAGCTGTACGAGCAAATACTGCAGTATGCATTTAAAACCTCTTCTCTTGATTTTGAAAAACAAACAACTGATTCCGTAAAGCTTGAAAAGCTATATATAGAAGTAACCAATGATATATCTGCTGACAATGAAGAGCTTTGGGATGCCTTTAAAAAAGAGAATGAGAAAATAAAAGTAAGCTATATCCAGGTTTTACCTAAAGAGTTGGTTGGTCAAGTTACCGTCGAGGTTTCAGAAATAGAGAATTATTACCAGGAAAGAAAAGAAGATTTTAGAAAACCACCAATGATAAATATTGAATATCTAGGCTTTGACTTTCCTGAAGAAACAATCGCCGCGGATAAAGACCCGCTCATCCAGCAACTCGAAGAAATTTACGCAGAAACGGAAAAAGAAAAAGATTTTAAAAAACTTAGCGAAAAATATAGCGCTGTTCTCAATGAGAGTGGATTCTTTCCCTTAGAAGGTCCGGTCGCCGGTTTCGGCTGGGATTTCAATCTTATCAAGATAGCTTTTAATTTAGAGGAAAATCAAATAAGTGAACCCATTGAAACTCAAAAAGGATATTATATATTAAAGCTAAAAGAACGAAAAGATTCCGAAATACCTGAATTAAGCATTATAAAGGATGTCGTAGAAAACAAAATAAAAACAGAAAAAGCAAAAAATTTAGCTGAAGAGAAAATCTCAAACTATTTATCTCAACTGCAAGAAACTTTTGATAGTAATCCTAAGGCCTTCAATTTTGATAGTGCAGTTAAAAAACTCGGGCTAGAAGTAAAAGAAACTCCTCTTTTCTCTTATGAAGGATATATCCCTAACATTGGAGCCTCAAAACAATTTTCCGAGATAGCTTTTGATTTAATTGAGAGCAAAAAAGTTTTTGATATGGTTAATACACCACAAGGTGCATACATAATAAAAATTAATGATCACGTCAAGGCGGAAAAAGAAAAATTTGCTGAAGAAGAAGACCAATTTAAAGAAAAATATCTGCAGAAAAAGAAGTATGATGCCTTTAATAATTTCTTCATGAAATTAAAACTAGAGTCAAAATTAATAGATAATATTTCAGCTCAGGCTGAAAACTAATCAGACAACTTACCACTAACTAAAAAAATCCTTTGGCCAGATTTTAATAATCATGACCAAAGGATTATATTTTTTAACCTCTTTTTAAATAAGCTACTCTAATGTAATAGCAGTTACCGGACATTGATCAATAGCATCCTGCATACCTTCTGCTTCACTATTGTTAGCTATTATCTTAGCTATGCCGCTATCATCTACTTTAAATACCTCAGGACAAGCCTGTTCACATAAACCACAACCTACACAAGTAGATTCATCTACAACTACTTTTGCCATCTTTTCTTCCCTCCTTCTATAATGATAAACCGTACTTCTTTATATTATTATCTGCAATTTCCTGAATGAGCTTTATTTGCTCAGGTGACTTAAGCACATGCTTAAACCTTCCCTGTAATTTCAGATATTCCTGGACAGGTTTAGGCTTGATTTTCTGAACTGACGCAAGCTCTCCTTCAATATATTCAAATATCGGATACAAGCCAGTTTCTACTGCTGCACGCGCTACAGTTATTGTATCAGCACCTGGATGTCTCCAACCTAAAGGACAAGGTACATGTATCTGAATATATTTAGGAGCTTTATAAGCTATAGCTTTCTTTACTTTTTTCTCTATATCTTTAGTAAATGCGACTGATGAAGTAGCCACGTATGGAATGCCGTGTGCGCGGGCAATCTCCGGCACAGGTTTTTTCATCTTAGGATTTCCGAAAGATTCTTTTCCCGGAGGAGATGTAGTGGTGTTGGTATCAAATGGTGTAAGACCACTTCGCTGAATACCTGTATTCATATATGCTTCATTATCATAACAAACTGAGAGAATATCATGGCCTCTTTCCCACATTCCTGAAAGTGCCTGCAAACCAATATCTGCAGTACCTCCGTCACCGGCCTGGCAAATAACATTGGTGTTTTCTTTTGTGCCAAGATATTTAAGCCCTGCCTCAATTCCCGATGCTACTGCAGCTGAGTTCTCAAATAAAGAATGAATAAAAGGTACTCCCCATGCAGTTTCCGGATATTTAGTAGTAAAGACCTCTAAGCATCCTGTGTTATTGGCAACTATAGTATTTTCACCTGCTGTATCAAGGACAATACGTGCTGCCATTGATTGACCGCAACCAGCACAAGCAGTATGACCAGAATTAAATAGAACTTTATTTTCCGACATATTTTTCCTCCAGATATTGTTCCTTAACATCTATAAATTCGCAATCAACCTGATTTCCTGAAAGCCTATCGAACACTTTCTTTACTGATTTCTTAGTTATATCCCTACCACCTAAACCGATAACAAAACCACTAATCTTAGGGACTTTTTTCTCACCTGCAAATATAGAAGTCAAATCAGTATACAGAGGACCTGCAATTCCTAAAGAGATCGATTTATCAACAACAGCGACTTCCGGAACATCTTTTAATGCATTTAAAATTGCTGCTTTAGGAAACGGTCTATAGGTAATAATTTTTAAAGCGCCGACTTTTTTTCCTTCGTTGCGAAGTTCATCAACAGTTTCTTTTATAGTACCAACCACAGAACCCATAGCAACTATTACCTGATCGGCATCTTCTAACTTATATCCTTCAACCAAACCTCCCGACTCTCTGCCAAAAGCTTTCTTAAAATCAGCTGTAACCTTTGGAATCAACTGCAACACTTCTTCTTGAGTTTTCTGCAGAGCAACTCTTGTTTCCATATAATGTTGGGGAGTAGCTAAACACCCAAGTGTCATGGGATCTTTTGTATCTAATTTATAAAGTGGTTTATAGGCGGGCAGGTATTTATCAACCTGTTCTTGAGTCGGCATATCCACAACCTCTAAACCATGGGTTAAGATATATCCGTCAAGGTTTACCATAACTGGAAGCATGACACCGTGATCTTCTCCAATGCGGTAACCCTGAACATGAAGATCGATTACTTCTTGAATATTTTCACCGAACATCAAAATCCAACCACTATCTCTTACTGCCATCACATCCTGCTGATCATTCCAAATGCTAATTGGTGCAGATACAGCGCGGTTAGCACAAGCAAGTACTAAAGGAAGACGCATACCGGCAATATTAAAAATTACCTCTGCCATAAGAAGCAATCCTTGAGAACTAGTTGCGGTAAATGCACGCGCACCAGCCGCCACTGCACCTAATACGGTAGAAGCTGCGGAGTGTTCGCTTTCTACATTAACAAATTCTGCCTTTAATTCTCCATCAGCAACAATCTGTGCCAAACCTTCAACTATATGAGTCTGGGGTGTAATCGGATAGGCAGAAATAACCCCCGGCTTACACATCTTAACTATTTCGGCAACTGCATAAGAACCTTCTACAAATTTTTTCATTTTTCCTCCCCTTCAGGAATCATCTCGATATCTTTTTTCGGACAAATAAATGCACACAATCCGCAGCCCTTGCAATAGTCAGGATCATTTTTATAAGAATTCTTTTCTTTTCCTGTTATACAGTTCTCAGGACAAATAACAACGCACATATTGCAGGCTATGCAATCCTTCTTTAAAAACTTGGGTTTCACATCTATACGCCAGGAACCTGTTTTGTTTTCCCTGCTTGATTTTGGTTTTGCGATTAAAGGTCCAAACATTATGATCTCCTTTATTTCTGATTTTTTATAAATTCAAAACCGCGTTTTGCTGCTTCTAAATTTACCTCGGCTAGCTTACCCTTAAAGCGCTCATTTATTGCCTTAGATACCGCCTCTAGATCAACCTGGCCAGTGGCAGCGGCAAATGCACCAATCAGCGTAGTATTACCCAACGGTTTACCGATAACTTCAAGTGCAATCTTATTTGCCGGAACCACGTATACTTTTTGATTATCTTTCGCCTTGGGAGCTTCCATTCCTTCTCTTTCATTGACTATAACGACTCCATCGGGTTTAACCCCAGTAAGACAATCATGTCCACGCATCAAAGTAGCATCAACTACAATAACATAATCTGGCTCGTATATTTGACTACGTAACCTAATTGGCTTATCATCAACTCTGACAAACGCATTCATCGGCGCTCCCATTCTTGCTGCGCCGAAATGAGGAAAGGCATAGGCATACTTTCCTTTTTGAAACAATGCCTGCCCTAAGATAGTTGCGGTAGTAATGGCTCCTTGGCCAGCTCGCGCATAAATTTTTATTTCCTTCATTATTGCTCCTTCCGGATTAAAAAAGGTGAGAATATCTTCATATTATATTAAGGAAAGCTTTTTGAATCAAGCTTTAATTTTAATCCTTTTTTGCACCTTAAGCTAGAAATAAAACAGATTTTAATAAATTTGCCAAGAAATAAGCTTAACACCTTTTTTCTTAAGCTGCCTTAATGTTTTATCTGCAGTATTTTTATCAACAGCCTTTGCTGCATCTTCAACCAGATAAACCTGCTTATGTAACTTCAATAATCCTAGGCAACAAGCCTTGACACAATAATCTGTAGCTACTCCGTAAACAAAAACTAAATCAGCATACTTAAATAAAGATTTTGCATTAGGATTAGAAAAAACATCAAATGTATTCTTCTCAACAATAATTTGCTTATAGGTATTTAATATCTGTTTAATATATTTAGAAGAATATTTTTTTGTTCTTAATTTTATTCTTTTTTTAAGTAATGTTTCTTTTATTTTCCTCTGTCCCGAAGAATCGGCAACGCAGTGCACGGGAAACTGCTTGAACTCTTTATCATTATTTAAATGAGTATCAAGAGAAGAAATAATTTTTATATTATTTTTTCTGGCAAACTCAGTAAGTTTTTTTAATTTGGGAATTATCTTCTGGGCCTCAGAAACATATAGGCTACCCTTACTTTTCATAAAATCAAACTGAGTATCTATATCTGCGAAGAAAATAGTTTGGCTCACTGCGATCTTTTCTTGATATTTACCAGAACTTTCTTGGTAAGTTTTTTCAACCCGGGACTGATAAAAACAGGATACCTGGGAGAATCTTTTAATTTTTTGTATTGCGCAGGAAATCTTTTAATATTATCTTGAGTAAACTCTTTTACCGCATCAAGATCAGTGGGAGCAGAAATGATTTTTCCAGACTCCATCACTTTTGCTAATAATGGCTTGCCGTCGATGTTTTCATCCTCAAGAGCCAAAACATCTTTTAGAAAAAATCCTTCTGCATCCAGCATTCTAAATACCTGTTTTTTTCCAGGGTACGTTACTTTCTCCTTGCTTAATTTCATTGTGGGTAAAAATTCGCCCTTTTTATCAGTTACCTCACAAATTTTATAGATTACATCGCTGTAAGGTGCATCCAGAGAAACCCCCATATTAGTACCTACCCCAAAACTGTCTATGGGTGCTTTAGCTGACAATAATTTGTTAATTTTAAATTCATCTAAATTACCGCTGGCAAAAATTCTTACTTTGGACAATCCAGCAGCATCTAGTATTTTTCTTATCTTTCTTGATAATTTAATTAAATTGCCGCTATCTAGCCTAATCGCCTTCAGCTTAAATCCGATTTTATCAAGCGAATCTGCAACAACAATTGCATTCTTTACTCCCTTGATATTATCATATGTATCAATCAATAAAATTGAATTATCCGGAAAGGTATTGGCAAAGGCTTTAAAACTATCTAACTCATTCTCAAAAGACATGACAAAAGAATGTGCCATGGTACCAACTACTGGAATTCTATATTTAAGTCCGGCTAGCACGTTAGAAGTACCACGAAATCCTGCTACATAAGAGCTCCTTGCCACCTTAAGAGCTGCATCTAAGCCGTGGGTTCTTCTTAAAGCAAAATCATATACTGCTTTTCCCTGAGCAGCCACAACCACTCTAGCAGCTTTACTGGCTATGGTGGTTTGAAGATTGATAGTATTTAACAAGAAACTTTCTACTAGCTGTGCTTCGATTATTGGTGCAATAATTCTTATAACCGGTTCATTGGGAAAAAACATCTCCCCCTCAGGAAGCGCCCATACATCTCCGGAGAAACGTAACCCCCCTAAATAATTCAAGAAATCTTCAGAAAAACATCCCTGTTTACGCAGATAATCTATTGAATCAGAATTAAAACTAAATTTGCTCAAGAAATCAACCGCATCTTCTAAGCCGGCTGCGATAAAATAAGAACGGTTTTTTGGAAGGCGTCTTATGAACAAATCAAAAACCGCTTTTGCGTCTTTGCGATGGTCGAAATAACTTGCGGCCATGGTAAATTCATAAAAATCTGTCAGTAGAGTTTTTGGTTGATCTGAATTCATAATTTCCTTATTCTTATTTTATGAGTTTCTCTAAATAATTTTCTGGCAGCTGATGCAAAACATCTATTATCATTCCACTTGAATCGATAAATACATATGTAGGGACTCCGATTACTCTATATTCTTGGGAAACTTCTCCTGTAGAATCCAGAAGAACCTGAATAGAGATTGAATGTCTATTGATATAACGTTTAACTTTCTGTTCACTCTCCCCAGAATTAATAGCCAGTAATGCAGCATTACTTTCTTTTATTTTATCATACTCACCACTTATTTCACGCAATTCCCTGGCGCAATATGTACACCATGTCGTCCAGAAAAATACTATTACAGGTTTCTTTCTTTTGAATTCATCAAGACTTACATAAAGACCTTTGGTGCTACGTAAGTTAAAATTTGGAGCCTTGCCTTCTAGCTTAGGCTGAGAAAACGGCCACATGGCAAATACACTAGTACTAAAAATACCGATAAGCAAAAAACCCACTAAAAGAATTCTTACCAATTTATTCATAGATTTAATCCTCTTGATTTTAAAATAAAATATATACCAATTAATACCAGTGAAGCCCCACATAATCTTTTTATCCAAACCATCCATCTACCAGGCTTGGGCAAACTTGCTAACAATCCGCTGAATGTCCCTACCAGAATCAACACAAATCCTAAACCATAAGCAAAAGTAAATAATAACGTTGCTCCTAAAAAAATATTTTTCTTATCGGCCACATAAATCAACAACGAAGATAAAACCGGAAATGTACAAGGCCCAATAACCAACCCCGAAACTAATCCAAAAAGAAATGTTGAAACAAATCCCTGCTTAGGAAATATCTTAATATTTAAAATTGGTCTAATTGGAATGCGTAAAATTTCTAGCATAGAAAGACCTAAAAGAATACACGAAATCCCTATAGCTAAATAAGATAACGGATGAGTACTTATATTTCCAAACAAAGTACCGGTCAAACCGGCGATAAGCCCCAAAACAGAATAGGTAATTGCAATTCCTAAAACATAAACTAAGCTTAGGTAGAAAGCTTTTAATCTCGAGCCCTCTGCTTTAGGAACAATGGTGCTTAAGGTAATTGGTATTAGAGGATAAATACAAGGAGTAAAACTTACCATCAACCCAGCGCCAAAAACTAAAAAATAATCTATTATCTTAACCTGTGGATCCATCTATCCAATCTAAATATGCTTTATTTCCAGCTACGATAGGAAGTGCGATAATCTCAGGGACATCATAGCTATGCAGCGCCTTTACCCTTTTTTCTAACTTTTTAAACAAAGATTTCTTGGTTTTAATAACAAGCATTGCCTCTTTGGCCGAATCAATCTTATTATCCCAGAAGAAAAACGATCCAACTGGATTAATGATGTTTACACAGGCTGCTAATTTTTCCTTAATAAGAGCCTGTGCTATTTTCTTTCCTTGCAGCTTATTAGCTGCAGTAACAAAAATAACTATTTTCATACTCACCTTTACTTGTTAATAAGTTCATCTAGTCTAGCGCTATCAAAGCCGACAATAACTTCGTTATCAACAGCAATAACCGGAACGCCCATCTGCCCTGATAGTTTGATCATTTCATCCAGCTTTGACTTATCGTTTGAGACATCAAAATTCTCAAAACTAACACCTTTTTGATTAAGATATTCTTTTGCCTTAACACAATAAGGACACGCTGGCGTGGAATATACTTTTATTGTTGCCATATTCTTCCTCCCTTAAAAAAATAATAATCTTTAACCTTTTATTTATTTACCAACTTTACTATCCTCTGGCCATAACGAATACACTGCTTACTGGACCTTTCATCAGGACTATCTATCGCCACTGGCCCATAGTGGTCACCCTTAGGGTCACCTTGGATAATCATACCATGTATCAACATTGCGTTCAAGATATCTAAAATAGTGGTTTCATTACCTCCGGCTATATTAGCACTTGATGAAAAAGCTCCGCCTATTTTTCCATCTAGGCGACCGTGGAACTTTACTGTTTCATCTAGAAGTTTCTTTATTTGAAAAGCCATGCTGCCGTAATATACCGGAGAGCCTGCAATTATTGCATCAACTTCCAGCAACTCTTCAGGTTTAACATCTTCAACTTTCTTTAAAATAGCTTCGCCATTTTCTTTCTTTATGCCCTCAACAATAAGCTCAGCCATCTTTTCAGTATTGCCGGAGCGACTATAATAAACAACTAAGATTTTTGCCATGTCTTCCTCCTGTTTTATTCAAAACCCTGTAAAAAACTATCAATGCATTGAGGCAAGGCTCTGCTGTATCCTCCCTCCAACACACAAAAAACTGGAATTCTTAACTGCGAAACTAGCTGAGCAATTTTGTAATAACTATCAATATTCAATGAAATACCAGCAAGATGATCTTCTGCAAATGTATCAAAACCACAAGACATGCCGATAAGCCCCGGATTAAATTGATGTAGTTTTAAAATGGCCTGCTTAAAAACATCTAAGTATTCAACCTCGGTTGTACCAGAAGCCAAAGGGAAATTCAAGCAATTTTTCTTTGAATATAAGCCGCTTCCTGGATACAAAGGGCTTTGGTGCAAAGATATAAATAATACATTATCTTTACCTTTAAATATATCTTCTGTGCCGTTTCCGTGATGAACATCAATATCGAGAATAGCCACTTTCTTGGCTTTAGCTAAAATACTTTTTGTTGCGATAGCAATGTTATTAAAATAGCAAAATCCACCTAAATTTTCTTCTGTAGCATGATGACCCGGTGGCCGCATAAGAGAAAATCCAAAATCACCGTTGAAAGAAATCTTGGCGGCATCAATGGCTGCGCCGGCAGAAAGTAAAGCATGCTCCATTATTCCTGGGAAAGCGGGAGTATCAGCATCAACAAATGTACCCGACTCAACTTGCTCTAATAATCCTTTTGAATGCGCAAGTAAAACATCTTCCTGCGCGGCAGTTGAAGGCTCAACGATATCATAACCCTCTAATTTAAGAAACTCCCATGAACTTTTAATCCTCTCTGGACTTTCCGGATGTCCGGGCTGTCCATATTCTGTACATTTTAGAGAAGAGATAATTTTCATAATATTACTTTAAAACGATTAGCGAAATCATACGTCCGGTTTTTTTACCCTCTCTTCTGTAAGAGAAAAGATTATCATCACAACACGAGCAGATTTTACAGTCGAAGATATTCCCTGCTTTTACTCCTGAATCCATGAGCTGCTTTTTATTAGCTTTTACAAGATCAAAATAAAACTTATTATTTTTCTTTTTTAATAACTCTTTCGGGAAATATTTTTTGAACTCTCCTCCTACCTCATAACAGCAAGAACGTATTAAAGGTCCAAAAAAAACATTCAAATCTTTTGCAGAAGCTTTAAACTTTTTGATAAACAAAGCTACTGCTTTCTTTGCAATTTCTTTGTATGTCCCTTTCCACCCTGCGTGTAAAATTCCAATAGTTCCAGTTTTATTATCATGGATAAATATTGAAAGGCAATCCGCAGTCAATACCCCGATAGGAAGATTCTTCTCTTGTGTAATTAGACCATCTGTTTTGCTTATAGCTGTTTTATAATCAAGCGATCCTTTACCCTTATATTTTTTATTCACATATCTTATCCTTGAACCATGCACCTGTTGAGGCAGAATCAGTTCTTTGTAATTCATTCCTAATTGTTTAAAAAATCTTTCTCGGTTAGATTTTTTAGTGCGTAAAGAGATATTCTTAAAGCTGAAATTAAATTTCTTTGTGCTAAAAGCAGTTACTAGAAGAGATCTTTTTGAACTCTTTAGAAAAAAGATAGATTTTTCTTGGAATAAAGTAAGTTTTTTCAACTCAAATAAAAGGTGGGATAGGTTATTATTATTCTAAAGCTTTCTTGTAAGCTTCCGTAATGCTATATATTCCCATTAGACAGGCAATAATTATTCCCATAAACAAAAGCCCGATACCCAAAGCAAGCTGCACAATAGAATAAGCTTTATACAAAAGCCAATGACAAGAGAATATTCCTCCCACAGTAATAAAAACCATGGATA
This sequence comes from uncultured Planctomycetia bacterium, assembly GCA_964406665.1. GTDB lineage: Bacteria > Omnitrophota > Gorgyraeia > VGKH01 > JBHPFN01 > CAYOSQ01. Next base: position 23,932 of record CAYOSQ010000006.1, read on the forward strand.
CTGCAGAAACAACCATTACCTTAAGCCCTTTAGCTATTTCTCCTACATAAAGCTGTCCTAAGCCGTTAAATAAAAAAGAGAGTACTGCAGCAATGCCGGCACGATGTTTAATATCATCCATTAGTTATCACTTCCTTTCTCAGAAGAAATTTTAAGGTTCTGAACACTGTGTAGCCTTTCGCTGAAACGCTCTAATCTCCTATCTGAGTCTTCATATCTATCGCGAGCATTCTTAAGATGGCTTCCCAAAACCCTAAAATCTTCCCTAAAATTACTCATATCTTCTTTAAGTCGGGATAAATTAGCCAGCACATCTTTAATATTGTCTCGGATAATCTGTCCCTGCAATCCTCTCCATATAACAAACAAATAAGGATAAAAAGTATTGGGAGAAACAGGAATTACTTTTTTAGAAAGCGCAAAAGACCAAACTGATTCATTCTTTATTATTTCATAATAGATTGATTCAGAAGGTATATACATAAGGGCAAAATCAAAAGTTCCCTCATCAGGCAAAATATATTTTGTAGCGATATCATTAACTTTATTTTTTACACTGGTAGTAAAATCTCGAGTGTTGGCCTTTTTCTCCTGATCGTTTTTTGAATCGACTAAACGCTGAAAACTCTCTAGGGGAAACTTGGCATCTATGGGTACTATATTTTTACCCAGCCTAATTATAGCATCAACTTTCTGCCCATTCTTAAACGCATGCTGAAAATCATAAAATTCCTTCCTCTGAGCAAAAACTTGAGTAATTATGTTTTCAAGAAGTGTTTCTCCTATTCCCCCTCTCATCTGAGGTGGCTTAAGCATATCCTGCAAGCTGGATAGATCTTTTATTTTTTCGTTAATCTGCCTATATGCCTCCTCGACAACGCCTAAGCTTTTTTTCACATCGCCCATTACCCCGGTTGTCTTAAAAAGCTGCTCTCCAACAGTTTTATCCGTCTGCCTTAAAGCATCTGCAGTATCCTGCAAGCGCTGATTTAGTTCAGAGCGTAAGGCATTATTCTGGCTGTTCATATCAGAAGAAATCTTCATAATAAAAGCTACTACAATCCCTGTTGTAATCAATAAAACTGCAAGAACAATCCACATCATTATATTTATCTCCTAATTAATTCTTTTCGAGCATCTCGATTATTTTTCTGATTCTTTCTGCGCTTTGCTGCTTTAAGATATCCCTAACAAAATCAGAAGTTTTAATTGCATCGTCAGAGGACATATAATCAAACTGCATTCCAGTAGAATAATATTTCTTCCTGCTCTGGGGAACATAGGGGCATTCCGCCTGCCAGATAATCTTGGCAGTGGCCAAAACTGGATCTTCGCTTTGAGGTGTAAATATATGAAGCTCTAGCTTTTCCCCTTTTTCAACCTTATCAGGCATAATTATATTTATACCTGTGGAGCTTACGTTTTTTGAATATGCCAGACCCTCACCAGATACCCCGCCGACTCTTTTATATGTTACCTTAACAACTGTATTTGCCCTTAAAAGTTTTCTAAATTCAAAAGTCGGCATAACTATTCTCCTTAACTTTTATTCTGACTGACTTAATATATTATAAAGCTGCAACTCTAAACATCAAAGACTTTTTATTTAGTCTTTAAAGCTTTAAGAACTTTTTTATCAAGTCCAAAAGAAGAGGTTTGCCAGGAATTAACCATTTTATGTTTATACTGTTTCCACAAAGACGCATAATTATCCCAGCCATAAAATGGACCTGATCTATTTACCCAGGGAGGATTTTGATAATAATGATACAGTCCATCTGGTAAAACTGAATTTTTGATGGCCTTATAAGTCCAATAGGTTCTATGAAAATCTAATTCATTAAATATTGAAACTAGATCTTTGAGATAATCCATCTCGCCAAAGAAATTCTCCCGAGAATTAACACCAAACTCCCCAACTAATATCGGCGCGCCTAGATCCTTAGAGATACCCGAATAGTCTTTAAGGCATCTCTTATAATCAGTCATTCTCCAACCATCACTTACCCTACCAGATGAATATTGCATACCGGGAACAAGATTAAAAGCAAAATCTATAGGTTGATATGCATGAATGCTGAAAGCAATATTATCATGTTTTGGCCTTTTTAAATTCTTTAAATCCTGAGACCAATTTCCCGGCTCTAAAAATAGAATATGATTCTTATCTATTTTGCGGATTTCCCCGGTTATTTCTTTGTAGAAATTATTTAAAGTACAATTATCTGTTATTGGCTCATTTACAATATCGTAACCGGCAATTGAACCTTCATCCTTAAAAATATTAGCTAAATATCGCCACAGTTCTATAGTTCTTTTTATATTCGCTTTACTTCTCCAAAGAAACGCCCCGCCCTTACTGTCTGAATGCCAATCAGAATTCTGACTGCCTGCCGTAGCATGCAAATCTAATATAACCCAAATTTTATTGCGCTTAGCCCAAGAAACTGCTTTTTTAAAATATGCTAATCCTTTTTTACTGTAACTATAAGGTTTATTTTCTATAAGCCTGTGGTTGAAGGGAAGTCTTACACAATTAAAACCTAAGGAAGCAATATTTTTAAAATCGGATTCGGTTATGAAACTACTTCTGAAGCGATTTTCAAAATCTTTTAGTGCAGCAATCCCTAATGTTTTTTTAAAATTTTCTTTAAATATTTGTTCAGCGATATTAGGCGAATGGAGGATATACCCTTCCATCATAAGCCATCCGCCTAAGTTAAAACCCTTAAGCAAAACCTGCTTACCGCTTTTGTTAACAATCTTGCTATTTTTTATACTTAACATTACTTGTTAAATGTTTCTGGTATATCTTTTTCGGAAGTTACAGGTCTTTCAATAGCCTCTTTTATATTGCGCACCATCCATTTCAAAGACAAAAATAACACCATTGTAGCAAGCCCACTAGAAATAAGCTCTCCCACCAACCCACTCGATAAAATTATCAATCCCGGCGCATAAAGCTTCATTTTTTTATCTGGTAAATTAACATTGATAAATTTTATTACCTCGGAAGGCCATTTAAAAATCCAATAGATATTATAAAACGGTAAAAAATGAAATCCTACAGCCCTACCTGGTACTATGGGATAAGTAGAATCGGTTTTTTCACGCAGTACTGCATGAATTTTAAATATACTAACTAACCAATATATATATGCTCCAATCGAGGCAATAAAAAATGGTATTTGTATGTTAAGTGGAATCTGGATCTCTTCTTCTGCTAAAGCTTCAGGCGGCAACGTGAATATTACTGCTAATTCAATAACAACTATTAAAATTGATAAGAAATATCCGATCTGCAACTTTGGCAATGATGCCGGTTTCTGCTGCTTAATTGTTCCTTCTGTCATAATATTACCTCCTTTTTATTTTATAAACTTCATCTCCGGTTACAATAGAATCATTCCAATTAATTACCTCAGGAGATTTTGTCAAAGCTAGGTTTTCCCCAGATAAAATAATCGCAAGAGAAACAGCAATCCTGCGGTCTAAATTTCTTTTTTTATCTCCTGATAAATCCATTATATAAAATAATGCTGTTTTTTTACCCCTGTAGAATGAACCAACTCTTTTATTCTCCATAATAACATCAATATGTTTATATGCATGATTGATGCTATCTGGTTGAACAAAACAAATTTGATTTTTTGAAGAATTTCTCACTGTTAAATTTATTGAAAAAACTGGCTGCTTCTCGCATTCAATATAGGCAAATGGGGCATGTGACCTATCTGTAATAACATAATTATGATTAACTGACATCAACCCTCTTTTTGCTTTCCAATCAATCTGTAAAATCGGAACGCTGGATAACTGAGAGTCAAAAACCATTATTTTATTCTTAGCGAAAGGCTTCTGGGCAAAAAGGAGCAACTCTCCTGCTTCGCTTGTAACAACAACCTTGGAGGGAAATTTTTTTCTAATATAATACTTATCCAATGAAAATTTATCAGCGATCATAATATTTTTATATTGTACCACATAACGAATAAGCCAAACAAACTATAGCAAATAATCTTTTTTGATTCTTTTTGAACTTCTAAATATATTCTTTTTTACCTGTGGACACTGTTGGGACAATTCTTTAATAATCTTCTCAACCACAACACGCTTTGAATCAATTGCATTCTGACATGTACATGTTTTATAAGGAAAATCGTCTACCGATTTCACAAAATTTGATATCTCTTTTTCCTCAACATAGGCAAGCGGTCGAATAATGGTTATATCGCCGTCAAATAATTCCTGCTTTGGTTTCATAGCGCTTATCTGTCCCTGATAAAAAAGATTAAGCAATACTGTCTCTACAATATCATCTAGGTGATGGCCTAAAGCCACCTTGTTACAACCATTTTTACGGGCAAGTTGAAACAATACTTTGCGTCTATTCCAAGAACACCAAAAACAATTATTATTTTTTCCTGGTTTTCCTTTTGGCAGTTTGACTTTCTTAATGCAAAATTTAACTCCGAGATTTTTGCAGAATTTTTCTAAAGCTTTCGATTGTATCTTACAATTACCAAAATCTATATATACCGCTAGAATATCATATTTTATTGGGACAAAACTCTGGCGATATTTAAGCAATTTAAGAAGCGTTAGGCTGTCTTTACCTCCTGAAACTGCTACAATAATCTTATCTCCATTTTTAAGCAAATGATAATCAGCAATTGCCCTACCGGCTTTTTTAGAGATAAACTGCATCAACTTATCGGCGCTTTTTTGTCTTTCACTTTTTTTAGCAACCATATTTATTCGTAAAAAAGCTCCTCTACTCTTGCCTCAAGTGCAGTAGCAATACATTGATAACTGTCGGTCTCCCCCATTGCCTTTCCTTCTTGTATGAGCTCATCGACTTCAACAGCATTACCAAATGCTACTTTGATTGGGTGTAGCCGAGGAAACCGCCTGGTTCTCGGCCAAGATTGAAATGTACCCATAATTGCCGCAGGAATAATTTTTACCTTCTCTTTTGACCTATTTCCCTCTGTAGGAATTTCTAATTCTTTGGCCAGTATGCCTACACCCTTTTTAAACTCTGTAGGCTTACCTTCATAAGAGCGCAGACCCTCGGGGAAAATGCAAAGCATCTTATTATTATGTAAAATATAACTTGATACCTGCAATGTATTCATAAGTTCTTTTGTGGAATCAATAGCAATAAGCCTAGCCATTTTTAAACACCATTTAAATAGTCGATGTTCAAATATATTCTTATCACCCAAAAAATATAAATTGGTTAACGTCTTAAATGGAACAGAGCACCCAATCACAAATCCATCAAGATAACTTGCATGATTAGGACAAATAATATAAGCGCCTTTATGGGGAATATTCTCTTGGCCGGATATTTTAAATCTGAAGAAAATTCTGAAAAATAACAACAAAAATCTGGAAGCAATATAGGAGAAAAACTTATTTGCTTTATTCGGTGAAAGGTTTATTTTTTGTCTTGCTTCTTCAGGAGGCTCAACTTTTAAAAAATCCTTCCAAGAAAATTTTTCTTTTTTATCTTCTTTAACCGACTTACCAGAAAATAATATCTCATTTAATTTTATTATCAACTCCTTAACAGTAAATACTTCACTAATTGTTGCCTCCGGGATACTGATATTAAACATAATTTCTAAACCAACAGCAAGTTCTGCCCTGGCAAGCGAATCTAGACCTAAATCTAATTCTAGATGATCACTAAGTCTAATTTTCTCAATTGAAGTATTTTCTTTTAAAAATTCAATCGTCTTTTTTCCAACTTCAGTATTTAATAATTCAATGTCCTCCTGAGAAATATCTTGTTTAGCGTCTTTTTTATCTTTTTTGCTGGAAAACTTCTCTTCATAATGATTTCTTATTTCATAACGTTTTAATTTACCTAAGCGGGTTTTGGGAAATTCGTCTGTGGCTACAATAAAATCGGTTATGCGTTTATAAGACGGCAATTTTGAAGAAAGATTCTCCAACTCCCATTTTATCTTTCGATTAATATTTGCATCTTTAACCTTTTTGAAATATTCAAAATCAGGAACAACTACAGCTGCTAGCACATCATTTCCCTGGGGATTTTTTATAGTGAGTATACATATTTCCTTGATAAAGCTACTCTCTTTGAAATAAGTTTCAATTTCTTCAGGATAAATATTTTTACCTGAGCTCAATACGAGCATTTCCTTAATTCTGCCTGTAATAAATAGAAATCCGTCTTTGTCGATATGACCACTGTCTCCTGTATAGAACCAGTCGTCTTTTATGACTTTTTCTGTCTGCTCTGTATTTTTATAATATCCCGGCATAACATTATTACCCTTTATAAGAATCTCGCCGTTTTCTTCAGTTTTAATTTCTACGCCAGAAATTGCTCTACCAGCTGAGCCGATCTTGTATTTTAAAGGAATATTAAAAGTAGCAACCGGTGCTGTCTCAGTAAGACCATAACCTTCTAATATAGTGAAGCCTAATCTGAATAAATCTTCAGCAACTTTGCTGTTAAGTTTCGCACCTCCGCTTACAAAATACTTTAACTTTCCCCCGAACTGCTTATGCAGTGATCCCAACATTATCCTTGCAAGATTAATATTTGATAAACGCCTCAATATCCAAAAAGTGTTCAGCAATAACTCCAGCAATTTCCTAAATATAAATGGAATGGCTTTTAATTTAGCAAATATAGATTTGTGAAACATATTAAATAACTCAGGTACTCCCATAAATACGGTAACACCGTTCTTCCTTAAGCAATCCATTAAATCGTCACTTTTTATACTTTTAGGATATGCAACCTTTGCACCAAGAAATAGTGGGAAAAGTAGTGTTGCGGTAAATGCAAAAACATGATGCAGTGGTAATATTGATATAAAACAATCTCCCTTAAAGCAAAATTGAAGATTTTCCAGACTTGAATAATTCGAGGAGAAATTTTTGTGTGTTAGCATTACCCCTTTAGGCTTATCAGTTGTTCCCGATGTATAAATTATCGAGGCGATATCTTCCTCGGACATACGAGGGAAATCTCTGTGATGATTTACATTAGAAGTAGTATCGGCAAATGCAACAAAAGGAGAACCGCATTTCTCTTGGTTTAATAATACGACTTTCTTAATTTGTTTTAATCCAGAAAGGTTTTTTTCAAAGAATGACTTTAGTTCACTCGGAGCAAAAGCAATTATGGCTTGTGAATCTTTTATAATATTACAAATTTCTAATTCGGAAAGCTTAGGGTCAATCGGCACAACTGTAGCCCCGGAAAACATAATTCCGAAATATATCATAGGCCATTGTGGACAGTTCTCTAGAATAAGTGCAACTTTATCCTGTTTCTTTACCCCAGACTCGCAAAGCCAAGAACCAATATTTCCTGATAATTTCAAGATCTGTGCAAAAGTAAAACTTTGATTGCTCAACATATCCACAAAAGCAGTTTGATCGGCATAATGAGCACATATTTCTGTAAGCTTATCGTGTAATAAGAAACTCTCGGACATAATCAAACCTCAATTAAATATTCTCAAACAAACTCCCTACATTTTATACGCTTATTAAAAATATCTCTGCAGCGCTTACATAAAGTTAGTTTATGAAATACATGTATGTCCTCTTCTAATTCCTTAGGATCCATGTTTTTCATCTGCTTAACAAGCTTATTTATTTCCTTTTTAGATTCTTTTCGATATTCTTCTTTATCAATTTCAACTTCGGGAGACGCGTAAAGTTCAACTTTCAAAATATATCTCGAATGAGGCTTGCTTAAATCTTCTGAGCAAGAATCACATGCATATTTAATACTTTTGTTAAACGTACTTAAAGGACACTTGTGACATTTTGGGGTTTTTTTGCAGAAATCCTTGGCTAAGCGAACAATTAACGCATGATATTCATTAAATAATTTTGTATCACACGATAGGTTATCCATAAAAATATTTTGTATCTCCGAATATGTTGCAGTCTCATCAACAATATTGTGTCGTGATAAAATTCTTCTAGTATATGCATCAATAACAAAAATCGGCTTCAGCCCTGCATAGAGAAGTATAGAATCAGCTGTTTCCATTCCTATACCGCGCACATCCAGTAATTCTGCTCTTAGCTGCAGACAATCAGCCTTAAACATCTTTTTTAAACTGCCTCCATAATTTCTAAAGAGGAAGTTTACAAAATCCTTAATTCGTCTAGCTTTAATATTATAATATCCGGCAGGTTTGATCAACTGAGCTAAGCGCTTTAGAGGGATTTCTTTGATTTTATTAGGGCTAAGTAATTTGCTTTTATTCAAATTTGCTATTGCCTTCTCTACATTACTCCAAGCAGTATTCTGAGTAAGAATTGCTCCCACAATCATTTCAAAAGGTGTTTTGGCAGGCCACCATTTTTGTGGGCCAAACTGCACATAAAGCTTATCATAAATTGCTTCTAAAATATCCTTAGTCTGGATAGACTTCATCTGCGGCCTAATCTTCTTTTTGAGCGTAGCTGTTCCTCGTAAAGTTCACCGGCACTCCAATCTTTATCCTTCTTCTTTTTTTCAGATAAGAAAACCTTACGTGGGTCAATTTTGTATTTAGGTTTTTTATTCGGTCGCATAACTATTGCTCCTTCCTATTCAAACTTATAGACTTTTCTTATTGTCTCTTTAATTTCCCAGGTACACTTTAATCCCTTAGGAAATGTAACCAGGTCACCTTTTTCAATTTCAACTTCTTGGGATGGAGTTCTAACCTTAACCTTCCCTTCAAACAAATAGGCTACCTCGGTATCCGAATATTGCCAATCAAATACAGACGGTTCACATTCCCATACACTCCATTGGCCGCTGGAGCGAAGAGAATTAGGAATATTTAATTCTTTAATCTGTTCAAGGCTTATCTTTTCAACTTTTATCTCACTCATAACTAACCTCCAAATAACTTCTATAATAAATTTAAACTTAACAGGTAAACTTTCAGTTTCTCTAAAACTACATTCCTACATTCAATAAATCCTGTATTGTGTCCTCCGGTTATCCGGAATAAATCTTTTGGCTCAACTGCAGCATTAAATAATTTTTCACCTAAAACAAAGGGAACAATCTCGTCATTTTCACTATGGATAAAAAGCTTAGGAATCCTTAATTCTTTCACTTTGCTTTCAGAATCAAACTTACTTATGAAAACAAAGGGAGGAAGAAACGGATAGATTATTCTACCCATCTCTCTTGCAGAGGTAAATGTAGAATCAACGATAAGAGAAGCAACATCTCTGTTTGTAGCTAAGTCTATTGCTGCTGCTCCACCTAAAGACTCTCCGTAAGCGATAATTTTGTCTTTATCAATATCATCGCGTGAAATCAAATAATCATAAGCTGCCCTGATATCTTTATACACACCCTCTTCTGTTGGACGGCCAGTACTTTTTCCGTAGCCACGATAATCGAATATAAATGTATTTACTCCTAGCTGATAAAACATGGCTATCTTCTCTAATCTATGACTTATATTTCCTCCGTTGCCATGAGCAAAAATAAATGTAGCCTTAGCCCCAGGGCTTTTTATAAGCCAGCCGTTTAATTTAGCGCCGTCTTCAGTTTTAAAAAATATATCTTCGAATTTTAAATCGATTAATGCAGGGGTAGTGATTACTTCTCTCATGGGGATAAAAATACTGCGTAGCTCTACATATCTAATGTAAAAAAAAGCTAAGACAACAAATACGATTATTGATACGAATGTCTTTAGCATTGTATAGCTCTATTCTTGCTCTTGGATGGATGCTTCTTCCCAACGCCAGTCTATTAATTTCTTATCTTCATCAAAGAATAAATACATCTTTTCTGAACCAAAAAACTCCATGGGATAACGATATACCAAGCGTTCTTTTATTAAAGGATCATCCTCAACCATCCTAGAAGAAACTGGTTCACCATAATTTCTGAATATGTATCTCTGGCTTAAGCCTTTTTTCAATCTATCATTTTTATAATCATCTAAAAGATTCTCAAATTTTTCCTCTTGTACTTCCACGAATTTTTCATTGCCTTCCTGGCTTTTGGAATATCTGCTAAGAGTCTTTAATCCTCGTATTTCCTCTCTGCTTATGCAGCCATAAATACAAACAAGAGAAAGAAGTGTCATAGCAAAAATGATCTTCTTCATAAGCTTATCCCCCTTAAATTATTTCAAATATCACAAAACTAATTTAGCTAAAATTATGCGCCGCTACCGGCTTTTTGAGAAAAACAAATTTCAGCTATTTTTTGTCCTCCGATCTTATTCGGAGATATTACCTCGTTAGCCCCGGCTTTATAAATACGGTGTGCGATTGAATCATCAAAACATCTTGCCACAATAAATAAATCCGGATTAAGATCTCGCGCGGTAATCACCACATACAAATTATCTATGTCTGACGATAAAGATGATATCAAGCAGCCCGCAGACTTTATATTAGCTATCCAGAGAGATTCCTCATTAGTAGCATTAGCTTCAATAAGAGGAATATTGGGAAACTTATTTTGAAATCGAGTAATTACACCTTTATCATCTTCGATTACAATTAAATCAGAATCTTTATTCTTAAATTCTTCAGCTATTACCTTTCCCGTGGTACCACCCCCACAGAGAATGGTATGTTTTTTCATATTTTTAATCTTATCGAACATTTTCTTCCTCCTGAAGTAATTTCGCAAATCCGCGCTAACCAAAAAACTGGTTACAATAGCTACCCATCCAGCTAATAAAGTAACACCCATAAATATCAAAAACATGGTAAAGATTCTACCAGTAAAAGAAAGCTGACCAATTTCTCTAAAACCTACTGCAGAAATAGTAATCGCTGTCATGTAGAAAGCATCCTGTAAACTCCAGCCTTCAATAAGATAATAACCAAAAGTTCCTATTAAGAAACAAATAAACAAAACTGAAAAGAGTAACAGAATTCTTTTTACAGCTATATTTACAGTAGGAATCTGGGAATTATTTTTCATTTCTTTTTACTTTTAACTTTCTTTCTCGGGCAAAAATTTAGCTCTGGGCATAAATCTTCGTACATTTGAGCAAGCTCACCATCCTCATAAGGAAACTCTCTGCAATATCTTGGGCGAATAGGATAAATACTACATAGATTATCTTTTCTCTGAAAAACACAACGGCCGTTTCTTACCACAGTAGCAACCGCCCATCCTGAAGAAAAATCATCGTCTCTGTGTATATTTTCAAACCAGGGTTTTTTTATATCTAAATCTACCAAAGAAATTTCCATTGCCTTTTTCAAATCAGCACTCACGCCATCGCAACAACAACTTCCCGATCTACAACTTTTACATAATGAAAGAATTCTTTTTTTCATTTAACTCCTCGTAATTTTCATCAAACACTATCTCTTCATACCGCCTTCATCTACTAATTTCAAAAACACATCAACTACGTCATCTCTAAATTGAGAACCTTTATAATTTGAAAGCTCACTCTTAGCTTCTTCGATGGAAAGCGCTTTTCTATAAGGCCTCTCAGTACACATAGCATCAAACGCATCTGCCACAGAAATAACTGATGCTAATGTAGGAATCTCACCTGCAGATAGACCTTCAGGATAACCATTGCCATCAGGACGCTCATGATGAGACCTTACAATAGATAATGCGGGCTTCAATAAATTAATATCATTTAATATATCAACTCCTATCATAGGATGCCTACGTATTTCTCTCCACTCACTATCTGTTAACGGATCCTGTTTATTCAATATCTTCTCGCTTATTCCAATCTTACCTATATCGTGCAAAAGTCCTATGGTTTTGATAAATTCAACCTGTAAATTTGAAAGCTTCATCTCTTGAGCAATAAGCATAGCATATTTAGTAACTCTTTCAGAATGCCCATGAGTAAAACGATCTTTTGCCTCCAGTGCATTGACCAATGATCTAATAAAAGCTATAAAATATAGCTCTAAATCATTATAAGTGGTTTCCAGTCGCTTTGCCATTTCAGTAAATATCTCAGCAAGCTTACCAACTTCATCAGAAGATTCACGTTCTATGTGATAATTAAAATCACCCTTAGAAATAATCCTAGCGGCATGCGTTAATCTTTCAACTGGCCTGGTGAATTGTTTGATTATAAAATATCCAGCAACCGAAGATACAAGTAAACCTATTGATAAAGCTAAAAATACATTAAGGCCTATCTTACCTTCAACTATGTATATAACCCCTGCAGCTACAAGCGAATAGCTACCAAGCAATATCACAAAAACTCTGGCTAATCTATTTCTCAGATTTTGTCTCATAAGTATCCATATATTATATCACAAATCATCTCTTAAATTTACCCATTAGTTCAGCTTGCCCTAACACATGTCCCCCTATTGCTTTAAGCACTTCATCCTTGGTTTTTCCAGGATCAATGTTAAGCACAATGTCTAGAGCATACAATTTAAAGAAATATCTGTGATAACTTCCCGGTGGTGGACAAGGACCGCCATAACCAACCCTGCCAAAATCAGTCATGCCCTGTTTAGAGCCATCTGCCAAGACATTTTTTTTCTCAATTCCTTCTGGTAAGCTTCTTAGGCTTGCAGGCATATCATAGACTACCCAATGAACCCAGATACCCATAGGCGCATCAGGATCATCATTAATAAGCACAAAACTCCTTGTGCCTTCAGGAACCCCTTTCCAATCTAGCTGTGGAGAAACATTTTCTCCCTGACAAGAATAAGTCTTGGGAATTTCTAAGCCCTGATTAAATACCGGACTAGTTAATTCTAGCGCCATGACTGCACCTCCGAAAAATAATAAAAAACCAATAGCCAAAACAATAATTTTTTTAGCCATTTTTATTTTCCTTTTTGAAAATTAAATAATCTTCTATGATTTTTTTATGATCAAACGCATATTCATTTTTTAATAAATCTTCATAAGCTACAACCTTAGCACCCTTGGCATCATCTCCTGCCTTAGGCCTACCTTTTGCCTGAGCTATAAAAACAGTCCCCACAACATGAAAACGCGGGTCTCTACCCGGTTCTGAATATGTATGAAATTGTTTTACATTTATTAAATCTAGGTCTGTTTCTTCTTTTGCTTCACGCTTAACTGCATTTTCTAGGCTTTCGCCATAATCCACAAACCCACCGGGAAGAGCCCAACCATACGGAGGATTAGAACGCTCAATAAGAACAATCCCCTGTTTTAATTCGATTATTGCATCTACAGTACAGAATGGCCCCTGCTGAAGCTTAGTCTGTATATAATCGATATAGCTTTCGGAATACTTCTTGAAAGTTTCATAGGCATAGTCGTCGTAAAGACAAAAAACAACTTCTTTTAAACTAGATTCATTCTCGCGTATATGCTTAAAAACTTCTTGTGACATAATTTTAGCTGCACCCACTAAAGAAAATTTTCCTACACCACAACCTAATGCAGGAAAAGCAATGGATTCAATCTTTAACTTATCAGCGCATCTAAGAGAATTCGCACATGAATTTCTTATCTTTACTTCATCAGTCTTAAAGTCCAAACCCATGGTTGCAGCGTGGATTACATATTTTGCTTTTAGTTTTCCTGCAATAGATTCAATTGCTTCGCCGATTTTAATCGGTCCTTTTTTAACAGCATCATCTTCTACTACCTGACCACCTTTTCTTCTAATTACTCCGGCAACACCACCGCCCATAACCAACTTATTGTTGGCGGCATTAACAATAGCATCTACCTTAAGTTCTGTTATGTCTGACTTGATGATTTTCAGTTCTGTGTTTTTTATTTTCATCAGTATCCTTTGAGCTAAGAGCGAATCATAATTAATACCATTTTAAATTTCTCAATAGCCCTTAAAGAATGCGGTTTGTCTGCCGGCATTACTATTGCCTCATTTTGTTTAACAATAAAAGGCTTTCCCGCAATTATAACCTCGGCTTCTCCATCAACAACATTAACCAAGGCATCAAAAGGAGCAGTGTGTTCACTTAAGCCTTCTCCTTTATCAAATGCAAATACGCTGACAGTGCCGACTTTTTTATCAATAATAGTCCTGCTAACTACCGCACCATCTTGATAATTAATTAAATTTTCAAATTCAATAACCTGCTCTTTTAAATCCTTTGCGCTATCTTTATTCATCTAACCACTCCTTCTCGTTGTCAATATTCGGATTCTTCCAATACCAGTCTCCTCCACCGGTAGTATAAATAATATTACGGAATACAAACATGCTGTCCATTTTCCATTCTCCGTGGTCTTTTACAAAATATATTGGTGCAGGACTTTTAAACATTGGACCGAAGCGCATAATAGCTTTATCTTTGTGCATCTCTATTTTATAAGATTTATTTGCCCAAATATTGTATGCATTACGCAGCTGTCGAGAGTGTCGATGAGCGAGATACTTTTTATTTGTTTTTTGAAACCACTGAAATTCTTCAGTGCTACAAAGATCTGACTTATCAAAACTTCCTTCCTTGCACGCTTGCAAATACGTTTTAAAAGTTGCCTCGGGAGAAGAAAAGTCAATATCGGAAGCGTAGGTTATGCCAAAAAATAATACGGATAATAAAAAACAAGTGATTATTTTCTTCATTTTATTTCTCCTGGGCGATTTTTTTTGCCAGCACAAGCGCTTCTTTTTTTGTTTTGATACTACCTTCGGCTTGTGCTTCTTCTACTTCCCGTAAAATCTTACTAAAAATCTGTGAAGGCTTAAGCTTTAATTTCTTGATTAAATCGTCCCCGTTGATTAACCGTACAAACGGTTTCTCTTTCTGTTTATCAAAATAATACTTAATCAATTTATTGATTACCTTCTCATGCAACAGTCGGTCTTTCTTTGTTGTTAAAGGTCCTCTGGTAGCACGCTGATCTGCAATTGCGATAATTAAAATGCTAAGCCCTTCTTCTTCGGTGTCGCGAAAATAACGAAAAATCGCACGGGCAGACGGTAATTCAGTATCAGCTAAATAGCCCGGTCTTAAATGACAAAATATCATCTTTTCTAAAGCATCTTTTTCCTTGGTTGAAAGCTTTAACATCTCTGCGATGTTGTCGCTTATGCTACGGCCCACTCTTTCGTGGCCGTGAAAAATCATCTTTCCGTCTTTGCGTCGCTTAGTATCAGGCTTTCCGATATCATGTAAAAGTATTCCCAGCTTAATCAAAGATTTTCGCGTTCTACCGGATATTATTTCCTGATTAAGATATTCATTTAAATCAGCTTTATTCTTTATCTGCTGAAAATATTTTTCTAATTGCACAAGTGCCTCCAAAGAATGTTTCCAGACATCAAGATGATGATAAGGCCCCTGGCTGACATTATACATAATTTTTATTTGGGGAATTATCTTATAGAGCACGCCGAGCTTATCCATTTGTTTTATGTATATCGCAGAATCATCAACACCCAGAACTTTAAATAGCTCATCGCGCTTTCTTTCAGCAGCAGATTCTGATAATTTTTCACGATCTTTTTTAATAGCTTTTAAAGTTAAGCTTTCGATTTTAAAATCTAACATTGCGGCAAAGCTAAAAGCTCGCACAATTCTCAATGGATCTTGAAAAAAACTTTTTTTACTGGTTATTCTGACTATACCTTTCTTTATATCGTCTAAAGCACAACAGTAATCTAACAACAATTTAGAAAATATCCTCGCTGTTTTTATCTTATCAATATCAATAGCCAAAGAGTTTATTGTAAAATCTCTCTGCAGTAAATCTTTCTTTATTGTTTTATCGCGAAAATCTGCAAAATCTAATGTGTGTTGACAGTTCTTTCTGTTATATACAACTCTGGCACATCCATGCTCTTTATCAAGAAGAACAAAATTACCTTTTATTTTACGTGATACTAGTCTGGCGAATCCTATGGCATCTTTGTCAACTGCAAAATCTAAATCATAGTTTTCTTTAATGCGATCTAAAACTAAATCGCGCACAAATCCTCCCACCAAGAATACCTTACGTTTTTTATTCTTAGCTAAAGAATTAACTGTCTTTAAAAAGCTGTTTTCTTTCAATACCTTTATTGAAGATAACATAATAAATTAAAGCTTAAAGAATTCTACTTTTAATGTTTCTAAATCAATGATCGCAACCGTTGATGTTCCCGATAGCCAACCGCTGCATTCTCCCGGATTAACAAACATTATCCCTTTTTCTTTTCTAACTTCTTTCTTATGTGAATGACCGTAAACCAC
Organism: uncultured Planctomycetia bacterium; assembly: GCA_964406665.1. Taxonomy (GTDB): domain Bacteria; phylum Omnitrophota; class Gorgyraeia; order VGKH01; family JBHPFN01; genus CAYOSQ01. Next base: position 40,090 of record CAYOSQ010000006.1, read on the forward strand.
TAAATCGATCTTTTCTCTTTTAAGATTTACTTTACTGATATCGTGTGTCAGCAGGATTTTCTTCCCGTCTTTCTTTATAATCAGAGGGCCTTTCTTAATCTTGCCCTGTGATTTCTTTTTTAAACCAACTTTCTCCCCGTCATTATTTCCTAAGACTCCCAAATATTCACAATTTAATTTATGAAAAATATTTAAACAAAATGGTGCAACAAAATCACCTGCATGCAATACAAAATCAACTTTTTTTCTATTGAAAAAATTAACGGCCTTGCTTAATTTGGTGAGATTATCATGGGTATCGGAAAGCAGTCCCAGCTTCATTTTTGTTCTTCGAGTAAACCAGCCTTCTGTAAAATCTCTTCCTCGATAAATATCGGGGCGCTTGTCCTTACGGCCAAGGCTATGCTATCGGAAGGGCGGGCATCTACCAATTTTTTCTTGCCATTTTGTTTTATGACAAGCTTGGCGTGAAAAGTATTATCCTGCAATTTATCAATAACAATTCTGTCTAAGCGTCCGTCCAAATTGATAATTGTCGAACTCAACAAATCATGAGCAAGCGGACGAGGTGGAGTTATCCCACTGAGTTTCATTTTTATGCTGGAAGCTTCCAGAAGTCCAATAATGATTGGCAGGCGCCTAGAACCATTTTTCTCTTTTAACACAATTACCTGATCGCTTCTTTTCTCGTTTATAATTATTTTACTTAATTCGACCTCTACCATCAAAAACTCCTAAGCTTAAGATTGCTTATCTAAAACGTCTTTCAGTTCTTTCATGAATTGACTTACATCTTTAAACTGCCTGTATACTGATGCAAAACGTACATATGCGATATCATCTAACTTGGACAATTTTTGCATCAACAACTCTCCTATGCGCTCAGCCTGAACTTCTTTATCAAACTTACGCATAATAGAGCGCTCAATATCTGAAACCACACCTTCAAGTTTTTCCATGCTAATTGGTCTTTTCTCACATGCTTTAAGTAATCCAGAAAGGATTTTCTTTCTATCAAATCCTTCGCGGCGACCATCTTTCTTAACGACCATCAAAGGCGTTTGCTCAATATACTCATAAGTTGTAAAACGTCTCTCGCACTTTGAGCATTCTCGTCTTCGCCTTACAGAAGCACCTTCGCTACTGTCTCTGGAATCAACTACTTTATTTTCTTCATGACCGCAAAATGGACATTTCATTTTCGTTTTTTTGTTTTTTTAGATAATTTTTTGTGCGACTTTACCAAGCGTATTTTAACCCTTGCTTCTTTGAGCATCTCTTGAGCTAATTTATCCGGGTACCCTGAAGTAATAACGATTTCTTTTATCTGAGCATTGATTAGCATTTTCGAACAAATAATACATGGCTGATTTGTAATATAAATAGTGCTGCCCTGAATATCTATGTGATGAATGACCGCTTGAAGTATGGCGTTTTGTTCTGCATGAAGTCCGCGGCAAAGCTCATGACGTTGTCCGGATGGAATCCCCATCTTTTCTCTCAAACAACCCCTGCTTAAACAATGTTTAATTCCCGAAGGAACTCCGTTGTAGCCGGTGGCTAGAATCCTTTTATCTTTAACTACAACTGCTCCGACTTTGCGCCTTAAACATGTAGACCTGCTTGCAACAATATCTGCAACATCTAAGAAATATTTATCCCAACTAGGACGCTTATCTTGTTTCTTTTTCATATCTTCTTAAGTAATTCTGGATACAGTTTAAACTTTTTGGTTAAATGACCAACTTCTCTAGCAACAGATTTCATTACGGCTTTATCTTTAGGCCTTAAAACAACTCTATCTATTAAATTTGCTATCTTATACATTTCTTTTTCTTTCATTCCCCTTGTAGTTGCTGCGGGAGTCCCTAATCTAATACCACTAGTCACAGCCGGAGATTTCATATCAAAAGGAATAAGGTTTTTGTTTACGGTGATGCGGGCTTTATCAAGTGCTTTTGCAGCAACCTTGCCGGTAATTTTCTTATTGGATAAATCTACAAGCATAAGATGCGTATCCGTACCATAAGAAACAATACGAAAGCCCTTGCTGGTAAGCCCTTCAGCTAAGGCTTTAGCATTCTTTACGATTTGCTTCTGGTACGCTTTGAAATTTGGACTACTGGCTTCTTTCAAGGCAACAGCCTTTGCAGCAATAACATGCATTAACGGACCACCTTGAATACCGGGAAAAATCTGAGAATCAATTTTTTTCGCATACTTCTTTTTACAAAGAATCATTCCCCCTCTAGGCCCACGCAAAGTTTTATGAGTAGTGGTAGTAACAAAATCTGAATAAGGTACGGGATTAGGATGCTCCCTAGCAACAACCAATCCGGCAAAATGCGCCATATCCACAAAAAGATATGCGCCAACACTATCAGCAATCTTGCGGAATTTCTTAAAATCAATTGAGCGAGGATATGCAGAAGCTCCGGCTAAAATCATCTTAGGTTTATATTTTTTAGCTAGGCTAGCAATTGCATCGTAATCGAGCATCTCTGTTGCTCTATCCACTCCATAAGTTACGATATCAAAAAATCTACCTGAGAAATTATGCGGATGGCCGTGGGTCAAATGTCCTCCACAAGCTAAATCCATAGATAACACCGTTTCTCCCAGCTTTAAAACAGAAAAATATACTGCCATATTTGCCTGAGAACCAGAATGAGGTTGAACATTGGCATGCTCGCAACCAAAAAGTTTTTTAGCTCTTTGTCTAGCTAAATCCTCAGCGTTATCAACAAAATTACATCCTCCGTACCAGCGTGCCCGGGGATAACCTTCGGCATATTTATTAGTTAATACCGAACTAAGTGTCTCCAAAACTGCCAAAGAAGTAAAATTCTCCGAGGCAATAAGTTCAATATTATCATTTTGGCGTTTTAGTTCGCTTCTAACTACCGAATAGATCTGTTTATCAGTTTTCTTCAAATGCTCCATTTTAACCTCTGCTACTATCTTTTTGTTTTCTTTTCGAAATCTTTTATCTGATTTACTCTTTTTATATGCCTATCTCCGTCAAAATCAGTATTTAACCAAATATTAATAAGCTTTCCCACATCTTTGGGCCTGGTAAAATCTGAGCCTAAAACCAGTACGTTTGAATCATTATGCTGCCGGGAAAGACGCGCTGCTTTCTGATTATAGCACAGCGCTGCACGAACCCCCAATACTTTATTAGCAGCAATACAGCTGCCTATTCCAGTTTTGCATATCATGATACCGCGGTTATTCTTAGAAACTCGGGTGAGTCTTCCTACCTTAAAAGATATTTTTGGATGATCACATGATTTATCAGTATAAGTCCCCACGTCTTTTACCTTATACCTTTTAGACTTTAAAAAACTTATTGCTTTCTTCTTTAAATCCACTCCCCTATGATCAGCCCCTATAATAATATTAAATTTCATCTTTGAACTCCTTTAAATTTTATCATACACCTTATCAATACACACTTTAATAACTTCAAAGCAATTAGCATAAAAACCTATGGGCATCCCCATAGGATCTGGGATACTTAAATCCATTTCATGCGCATCAACAAACTCCTTTAAAAGAAATATCCTTTTCTTTGCAAAGTGAAATCTACTTATCATTGCGTCTTTATGATGGCCTTCCATTACTAAGATAACATCGGATCTTTTTACCAAGCTTGCGTTTATGCGCTGAGATCTGTGTCCTCGGGCGTCAATACCGTCTTTCCTTAAAAGCTCAATTGTAGATTCGCTTGCTCCCATACCAGGATAAGCACCCACACCAGCACTCTCAACAGAAACATCATCTCTTTCCTTAACTTTATCCTTCATTAGTTCTGCTGCCATAACTGACCGACAGCTATTGCCGGTACAAACAAAAAGAAAATGTTTCCTGTTAACTACCTTTAAAATCTCATCTGCTTTTATAGCACCTTCCCGCATAATTGCTACAGGAGACTGAGCAATATTAACTACTGTAGAGCTTACGCCGAATTCGGTTACGCCTCCATCAATAGCAACATCCACCAAACCTTCCAGATCCTTAAGGACATCCTCTATATTTGAAGGAGCATCTTTTCCAGAGAAATTTGCCGATGGAGCAACAACGGGTACTCCCGCTGCATCTATCAATTGCAAAGCTATATTATTATTCGGCAAGCGTAATCCTATAGTATCTGAGGGGGATTTCCCTGATTTTAATATCATTGTTAAAGGCCCGGGCCAAAAACTATCCATTAATTTATAAGCACCGGTCGGTATATCAATAGCAAATCTTTCAACTTCTTCTTTATGGGCAATATGGATGGAATATTTTTTGTCTGCGGGACGCTTTTTTATTTGAGAAAGCCTTTCCATGGTTTCATCATTTAACGCGTTAGCTGCAATACCATAGACCGTCTCGGTAGGAAAAGCAACCAAGCCGCCGTTTTTAACTACTTCGGCAGCAAAGTTTATTTTCTCCTTATCCGGATTGTGCGGATCAAGCTTTATTACTTCTGTTTTTTTCAATATTTTACCTTTATTTTCTTTATCTTTGCAGCCTGTTTTTTTCTATAAGATTCCAACTTCTTGGATATTTTTTTATCTTCTAAAGCTAAGATCTTAAGTGCAAAGAATGCGGCATTCTTCGCTCCGGCTTTTCCGATAGCCATACAAGCAACGGGAACGCCCGGCGGCATCTGTACAGTGGAGAGAAGTGCATCCAACCCCTTTAAACTTTTGGACTCCAGAGGAATTCCAATAACCGGTAAATTAGTATGTGCAGCTGCTACACCTGCTAATGCTGCTGACATTCCGGCTGCGGCAATAATTACCTTTATTCCCCGAGACTCACAAGAACTTACATATTGAGCAACTGCTTCCGGTGTCCTGTGTGCAGATAAAACTTTTGCCTCAAAACCAATTGAAAATTCTTTGAGGATTTTTAAACATTCCGTGACAACTGGTAAATCTGAAATACTTCCCATTAAAATTGCAACTTTTAGCTTTTTCATTTCTTTTCTCCTTAAGTTTATCTACGCGATAATGCCCTAAATCCAATATCCCTGCGATAATGTCGCTTTGGAAAATCTATTTTTTCCACAGCTTTATATGTATTATCAATCGCATCTTTAATGCCGGTTCCCAAACCAGTAACACCTAAAACTCTTCCACCAGAAGTTAATATCTTACCATTCTTCTGCTTAGTCCCGGCGTGAAATACTACAACACCTTCTTGCGTACCTGCATCTTCTAACCCGGAAATTACTTTTCCCTTTTCATAACTACCAGGATAACCTCCAGAAACCATAACCACACAAACGCAAGCCTTACCTTCCCATTCTAAATTAATTTTATCTAGCTTACCATCGATAGCAGCAAGCATAATATCTACTAAATCTGATTTTAATCGAGGCAGAATTGCCTGCGTCTCAGGATCGCCAAATCTAACATTAAACTCTAAAACTTTTGGGCCGTCTTTAGTAACCATTATACCAGCGTATAAAACACCCTTAAACTCATTGCCCTCTTTTTTCATTCCTTCAATAACCGGCGCGATTACCCCTGATGCAATCCGTATAAACAATTCCTGAGAAACAACCGGAGCCGGAGAATAAGCACCCATCCCCCCGGTATTAGGTCCTTGGTCTTGATCAAATATTCTTTTATGATCCTGTGAAGAATCAAGCATGATAAAGTTGTCTCCGTCACCAATTGCAAGAATTGATGCCTCTTCACCCTCAAGACATTCTTCTACTACCACGCGTTTTCCCGCTTCTTTAAATGCCCTCTGTTCCATAATCAGATCAATCGCATCTTGGGCTTCTTTAATTGTCTTACAGATAATAACGCCCTTGCCCGCAGCTAAACCATCAGCCTTAACAACCACAGGTACTTCCACTTCTTGTAGATAGCTTTTCGCCTCTTTGGCATTATCAAAGGTTTTAAACTTCGCAGTGGGCACATTGTGGCGTGCCATAAACTCTTTAGCAAAATTTTTGCTGCCTTCAAGCTGAGCCGCTGCTCTACTCGGTCCGAATATCTTCAAACCCTTTTCTTCAAATGCATCAACAATTCCAGCAACCAAAGCAATTTCCGGACCAACTACAGTCAAATCTATTTTCTTTTTTATGGCAAAATCCAACAGCCCACCAATATCATCTGCCTTTATATCTACACACTCGGCAAGCTCGGCAACACCACCATTTCCCGGAGCCGCATATATCTTATTTACTGATTTAGACTGGGCCAACTTCCAAATCAACACATGCTCTCTGCCACCTGAACCAACAACTAAGATTCTCATATAATTTCAGTTTTTTTATTTCCTTTTACTATTTCACCGATTGTCCAAGATTTTAATCTATTCTTGGCAAGATTTTTGATAATATCTGTTTCGTCTTTCGGCCTAACAATCAAAACCATACCAATTCCCACATTAAAGGTACGAAACATCTCTTTCTGAGAAATTCTTCCCTTTTTCTGAATCAATTCGAATATCTTAGGAACCGGCCAGCTTCCGCTGACAATACGCAATGATAAACCCTTTGGTAAAACTTTAGGTATTTTTTCATAATATGCCCCACCAGTAACATGAGCAATACCTTTAATGTTAAACTTACTAATCAAATTCAAAACTGGTTTCACATAAATACGTGTTGGCTTTAATATTTCTTTGGCATGTTTCTTAATTTCATTCTTTGATAGAGCTTTACGCACCAGAGAAAATCCGTTAGAGTGCAACCCGCTTGACTGTATTCCAATAATTTTATCTCCAGGCTTTATTTTTGAACCATCAATAATTTTGCTTTTCTCAATTACGCCTACAGAAAAACCAGCTAAGTCATATTCTTCCTTTGAATACATTCCCGGCATCTCAGCTGTTTCTCCGCCGATTAATGCACAACCTGACTGCTTGCAGCCATCCGCAATTCCTTCCACAACATCTGTTAATACTTTAGGATTAAGTTTACCACAGGCGATATAATCCAAGAAAAATAATGGCTTCGCCCCCAAACAAAGCATGTCGTTGACGTTCATTGCTACGAGATCAATGCCCACGGTTTTATGCATATTTAATTCCTGGGCAATCTTCAACTTTGTTCCTACCCCATCAGTAGAAGATGTCAAAACAGGATTTCTATATTTGCCTTTTGCTAAAGCGAATAATCCACCAAAACCACCTATAGAGCTTAATGTTCCCTCTCTAGATGTACCTTTAACTAAAGGTTTTATCTTCTTTATAAAAACATTTGCTTTATCAATATCTACGCCGCTTGATTTATAAGTTAATTTTTTGGTCATTGGTCTCCTCCGCTGCACTTTTTCTCAAGCGCGTACTTGCTTACCGATGAATCAAACTTAACAGGATATTTTCCATTAAAACAAGCAACGCAATAATTATTTTTAGGCCGGGATATTGCTTTTAACATTCCCTCTAAGCTTAAATATCCCAAGCTATCAACCTCTAAAAACTTCTCAATTTCCTTCAATTTATATTTCCAGGCGATGAGCTCTTTCTGTGTATGAAAATCTATCCCGTAAAAACAAGGATACTTATGCGGAGGACAGCTAATACGCATATGTACTTCTTTAGCCCCGGCACTGCGAAACTGACTGACTCTTTTTTTGGATGTTGTTCCTCTTACTATCGAATCATCAACTATAACAACCCTCTTGCCTCTAATAACATCCTTCATCAGATTAAATTTAACTTTTACACCTAAATCTCGAATATGTTGATGCGGCTGAATAAATGTTCTTCCCACGTAATGATTTCTTACTATTCCCCACTCAAGTGGAATTCCGGATTCATGTGAAAAACCCAGCGCAGAAGAAGTACCTGAGTCTGGAACAGGAATAACCAAATCAGCATCAGCCGGATGCTCTTTAGCTAATTGTTTTCCTAATGCCTGACGTACCAGATGCACATTCTCGCCAAAGATAACAGAATCAGGACGAGAAAAATAAATATGTTCAAAAATACAAAAAGCATTATTCTTCTTTTTCGGTACAAACCGAGAAGATTTTATTCCGTGTTTATCAATTACAACTATCTCACCAGGCTCAACTTCTCTAACATATTCTGCTTCGATTAAATCAAAAGCGCATGTTTCAGAAGCAACGCAATAAGCATTACCTATCTTGCCTAAACTAAGAGGTCTGAAACCCAAAGGATCACGCACGGCGATTAGTTTATCTTGAGTCATCAAAACAAGAGAATATGCACCTTGGACAGACTTTAATGCCTTTGATAATTTTTCTACAACGTCTTTTGATTTAACTTTGGCCATTAAATGAATAATAACTTCACTGTCACATGATGTTTGGAATATCGAACCTTTTTTCTCTAGCTTTTTTCTTAAGTCAAGACTGTTAACAAGATTACCGTTGTGACCAATAGCTAAAGAACCACCATGATAATCTACGAAAAGTGGCTGTGCATTTTTAACCAGGCTAGAACCGGTAGTGGAATATCTGGTATGACCTACTGCCATTTCGCCTTTAAGCTTCGATAATGATTCCACATTAAAAACATCATTGACCAAACCCATATCTTTATGCATATGAAATTCGCTGCCGTCACTAGAAACAATACCGCAAGCCTCTTCACCTCTATGTTGAAGAGCATAAAGACCTAAATAGGTCAATGTGCTTGCCTCTCTGTGACCGAAGATTCCAAACAAGCCGCAATATTCTTTTGGTTTATAAATATTTTTTAGCATAATTAACGCCATTCTTGAAAATCTTAGCTCCGTCTCCCAGCTTAGATTTTTTTGATAAACGAGTCCAATGAGGATGATGCTCAAACAAAAAATGTCTTTCCGGATGCGGCATCAAACCTAACACCCTTCCGGTTTTATCACAAATACCTGCTATATCTTCAAGTGAACCATTAGGGTTTCCGGGATAATCAGCTTTTCGACCTTTGGAATCACAATAGCTAAAAACAATCTGGTTGTTTTTCTTTATACTGCTCAACACCTTGCTATCTCTAACCACAAATTTTCCCTCTGCATGTGCAACCGGTAAATAAATTACCTCAGATAATCCTTGGGCCCAAATACATTTATTAGTTTTAGGTTTTGAATCTTGAGTCTTAAGATACACCCACCTATCTTCAAACTTACAAGAATCATTAAGCATCAATGTTGCTTGCTGCTTAAAATTTTCTGAACCGGGTAAAATACCGGCCTTTACCAAAATCTGAAAACCATTACATATTCCGATAATAAGTTTACCCTTTTTTATAAAGCTTCTAACTTCATCCCATAGTTTATATTTTAATTCATTAGCCAAAATTCTTCCTGCAGCAATATCATCCCCATAAGTAAATCCTCCGGGAACTGCAAGGATTTGATACTTATCAAGTGACCTTTCCTTACTTAAAAGCTGATTAACATGAACAAGCTCGCAAGCTGCTCCTGAATATTCAAAAGCAGAAGCGGTTTCCTGATCACAGTTTGTTCCTGCAGTCCTTAGAACAATTACTTTTACTTTAGACATATTTAATTACTTTTTATAAAATTTCTTTATGATAGATACTACTTCTTTTGGGGTATCAACAACCTGGAGTATATCTAGTTCTCTTTTATCTAAACAGCCCTCTTTAACTACACTCTCCTTCAAATAACTTAACAGACCCTTCCAATATTTCTTTCCCACCAAAATAACGGGAAACTTAGGAATTTTAAGTGTCAGTATAAGATTGAGGGATTCGAATAATTCATCAAGCGTTCCGTAGCCACCGGGAAATATAACAAAAGCCTTGGCGTACCTAACAAACATAACTTTACGAATAAAAAAGTAATGAAAATTTAAAAGCGTAGTTACATAAGGATTAGCCTTTTGCTCTAGGGAAATATCGATGTTTAACCCAATAGACTTTCCTTTTGCGTGCCTAGCCCCTCTATTAGCTGCTTCCATAATACCGGGACCTCCGCCGGTAATAACTGCAAACTTGTTTTTTGCCAACAGAAATGCTGTTTCCACAGCATCTTTATAATATTTATTTTTAGGATTTGTCCTTGCAGAACCGAATATGGAAACCGCTGGACCTGCCTCCGACAAAACTTCAATCGCATCAACAAATTCAGCCATGATTCTAAAAATACGCCATGTCTCATCGCGAGTAAAATCTCTTTTTAATGCTTTTTTCTTTGCCATATCATTAATCTCCTTACCATTTAAGTGGTTTTTGCCAACATTCTTTAAGATCATTAATATTGGTATTAATACACGGTTTTCCGTCTAAGCCGTAGACTTTGAAATTATCTGTTCCAGATACACATCCGATTAATCCGAAAGGCAACCCTTTTAATAACTGCTCAAACTGCTGCTTATTTTCTGAAGACACCTCAACAACAAAGCGAGAATTAGACTCTGAAAACAGAATAAGATCGTCGCCTAAAACTCCTTTTTTATGTTTTGCTCTATAAGGTATTTCCCTTGCAAATAAATCCATTCCAAACCCACCGCTAAATGCCATCTCAGCGGCAGCTGTGGCAATGCCACCTTCTGAACAATCATGACACGAAGAAACCAATCCTGAGTTTGTTGCCTTGCTTAATGCATTCATAATCTTTTTGCCTAATGCGGCATTAACTTCAGGGACATTGTTTCCCAGAAATCCTTTTGTATGATAATAGCTACTTCCTCCTAATTCATCAAAAGTTTGACCTACAACATATATCAAATTTCCCGGCTTCTTTATATCCATAGTAATTGCTTTTGTCACATCTTCCATTATACCTATGGCAGATATTAGAAGTGTTCCCGGTATTGCCATAGATTTTCCGTGTTCGCTATATTCATTGTATAAACTATCCTTACCAGAAATAAACGGTGTACCATAAGCAAGACCTATCTTATAACAGGCCTGCGAAGCTCTAACCATACTACCTAATCTATCCGGCTTATCCGGATTACCCCAGCAGAAATTATCTAAGAGTGCAACCTGTTTAAGAGTTCCTCCCACTGCGATTATCTGCCTTAGGGCCTCATCAATACATGATGCAGCCATCCAATAAGGGTCTATATCTCCAAATCTGAAATTTATACCATTTGAAACAATAATTCCTTTTTTCGAATCCCAGCGTGGACGGGTAACACTTGCATCGGAAGGCCCTTCATTATTAACTCCCACCAATGGCTTTATCACAGAGCTGCCCTGAACTTCATGGTCATACTGCCTAATTACCCATTCCTTGGAACAAACATCCCAGCTGGAAAGTATTTTTTTCAAAGAAGAAGTTAAGTCTTTTGTCTTTTTAGAAGATGGCTCTTTAAATCTCTTTGGTTTCCAAACAGCCTTTTTCTTTATCTGAAGTAAACCGTCGTGTAAAAATTTCATGTCCAAATCGCAAACAGGGTTTCCTTCATAGGATAATTTCAGCCGTTTTGAATTAGTAAATTCACCTATAACAGTTGCTTCAACATTTTCTTTAGCAAAAATATCTAGAATCTTATCTATATTTTTCTTAGGCACTGCTAAAACCATACGCTCCTGTGCCTCAGAAATCCAAATTTCATAATAACTCAATCCTTTATACTTCAAAGGAACTTTCTCTAAATCAACTCTACAGCCGGTATCTTCACCCATTTCACCAACTGCACTTGATAGTCCACCGGCACCACAATCAGTAATTGCGCTAAACAATCTTTTATCTCTTGCTGCAAGAATAGTATCTACCATCTTCTTCTCTTGTATAGGATTGCCGATTTGTACGGCAGAAGAAGAAACATCTTCAGATTCATGCGTTAATTCACCGGATGAAAATGTTGCACCGTGAATACCGTCTCTACCTGTTTTGCCACCAACTACAAGTATCAGATCTCCTGGAGAAACTTTTTTGAAGGCCTTACCCTTGGGCATTATCCCAACGGTCCCGCAATAAACTAAAGGATTTCCTACGTAGCGTCTGTCAAACAGTATCGCCCCATTTACCGTAGGTATGCCCATCTTGTTTCCATAATCCCTAACTCCGGAAACAACACCCTTCATAACTCTTTTAGGATGCAATGTCCCTTGAGGAAGTTTGCTAAAAGGATAATCCGGCTGGGCAAAACAGAAAACATCAGTATTTAAAATTGGTTTTGCAGAAAGCCCTGTACCTAAAGGATCTCTTATAACCCCGCCTATTCCTGTATTAGCCCCGCCGAAAGGCTCCAAGGCTGATGGATGGTTGTGTGTCTCAACTTTAAAACACACATCATAATCTTTATCAAAACTAATTATCCCGGCATTATCCTTAAATACCGATATACACCACGGTTTATTTAATTTATTGGTCACCTTCATAACGGTTGATTTAAGCAAATCGTTGATTATTTTTTTCTTTCCGTTATAGGTATATTCTATACTGCCTTTAAAAGTTTTATGGGCGCAGTGCTCACTCCAAGTCTGGGCAATGGTTTCTAATTCACAATCTGTAGGATTTCTGCCTAAGCCTTTAAAATAATCCCTGATATGCTGCATCTCTTTTAAATTAAGAAACAGCTGTCCTTTATTACTAATTTCCATTAACCGTTTATCATCAGCATTTAACATATCTGCGTGCAAGAGATGAAACGCATAACCATGCGAGCCACTCTCAGATAGTGCTTTAAAAGAGTCTTTAGGATTTTTTACTATGTGTTGGATAACTTTGTTGCAGAGAATTTTTTCACAAATAGAGTTTAATTCTTTTTTGCTTAATTTTCCTTTAATCAGATAACGCTTAGCAGTCCTAACAGCTTCTACAGTATGAATCCCTAAATCTCTGATACCCTTTAGGGTTGATTCTTCTACAGGATCCATTACTCCAGGGTTGTAAGCAACTTCTGCGATTTGGTATTTTTTCTTTTCTGATTGGTTTTCTTTAAATGTTGAGGAATTGCTGATGTGAAAATTCTGCGTTATATTATCTACAAGAAGTTCGCTGGCAATTTTTGTCACCTGCTTAAGAGAAATTTTACCACTTATGAAGTACAGCTGTACAAAAGAAATATGACTTACACGATCAATTCCTAAGTCTTCTATATCTTTTTTGACAGCTTCGCCAACGGCATCAAAGACACCGTGTCTATCTTTGATTTCTATTCGCCAGACCATGTTTAATTATCTCTTATTTTATTGACCGCCTGAAAGAGCTCCGCGTAGGCTACCTTGAGTTCTAAATAAAGGCATGTTTGCTTCGGTAGCTACATAAACAACGTTAGGATTCTTATTGAGCGTGTTAATCCAAAGATAATGTAGATATTGCGATGAGAGGCTCTCGTTGATAATTTTCTGAGCATCTCTTATACCTGCAGCCTCAACGCGTTTTCTTTCTGCTTCTAGCGTTTCACGAGAAACCACAAACTTCATCTTTTCAGAATCCTGCTCAGCTTTTAATTTCTGTTCAATAGCCGCACTTACCATAGGAGGTAATTTAATACTTCTAAGCAACACCTTCTCAATAACAACTCCCCTATCTTGGACTAAAGATTCCAGATCAGCTTGAAATTTTGCCGCTAGCATTTCTCTTTCTGAAGTATAAAGAGCTTTTGCCTCATAACCAACTGTTACACCACGGGCAACGGAGCGAAACTGAGGGACAAGAACAACTTTCTGATATCTCAGCCCAACATTTTTATACATCATAACTGCTTCTTTAGGACCTAAGCGATAAAGAACTGAAACATCTAAGGCAACATTCAACCCCTCCTTAGAAGGAACAGTCATTGTCTCTGTAGCTTCTTGAGTTCTCACAGATAGATTAATTACTTTAGCTAGAGGATTAACCAGGTTAATTCCACTGTTCAAATGTTTATCGCTAACCGTACCGAAGAAATCAACTACACCAACATGTCCGGCGGGAACTACTCTTACTGCACCAACAAGCACACCTATTATCAAACCGATTGTCGCTGCAATTATGATAGGCTTTATAGAACCTGTCTTTGAAACCTGTGAAAAAATGATACCTGCAACAAAACCAAAAATTAAAATGGGCAGCATGTCCCCTCCTTTTTTTAATATCTTCTATTCTGATTATTTTTAAAAAACCTGGAAATAAATGAATTAAATGACCCTATTAACGTAAGCTTAAGAAATGGTCCCAGCCTTATGTTTCTTTTTTTAATTACATAAAGCAGACCGGCTATAAAGCCCACAACAACAAACCACGGAATAATAAAAGGGTGCATTTAAAGAGTTTATTTTGTTACTCTAGTCAAAACTTCCTGGTAAGCTTTTTCGATATCTCCTAGATCCCTACGAAATCTATCTTTATCCATCTTCTTGCCAGTACCTTGCTCCCAAAGTCTGCAAGTATCCGGAGAGATTTCGTCGGCAAGTATAATATCACCTTTGAATCTTCCAAACTCCAGCTTAAAATCTACTAAATCCAGATTTCTCTTAAGGAAAAAATCCTTTAAAATATCATTAATCTTAAATGACATAGCATCTATTTTTGCAAGCTCATCCTCAGTAGCTAGCTTCAAAGCTGCTATATGATATTCGTTAAATAGTGGATCATGTAAATCATCTCTTTTAAAATGATATTCTAATACTGGCTTTTCCAAACGGATTCCTTCTTCTAAACCTAAAAGCTTAGCCATCCCTCCGGCAACAATATTTCTTATAGTAAGCTCAATTGGAACAATCTCGACGTTCTTAATAATCATTTCTCTGTCACTTATTGTTTTTACTAAATGGGTTACAATCCCTTTAGACTCCAGCTCTTTAAACAACACTGAAGAGATTTTGTTATTAACAACACCCTTTTCTGAGATAGTTCCTCTTTTAGTAGCATCGAAAGCTGTGGCATCATCTTTAAAATACTGAATAAGAATATCCGGATCATCAGTCTTATATAGTATTTTTGCTTTTCCTTCGTAAATCTTCTCGCCTTTTTCCATAATTATAATCCTACCTTTTTAAATATTTTATCCATATGTTTTATATAATATTTAACGTTAAAGAAAGAATCTATTTCATCCTGACTTAGATGTCTTCTTACCTTTCTATCTCTTGAGAGAATATCCTTAAACTCAGATCCTGTCTGCCAAGCCTGCAGGGCGCAGCGTTGAATTACATCATAAGCAGCAGTTCTGGCCAAGCCTTTATCCATAAGCTCAACGAGAATTCTTTGAGAATAAATTGCACCTTTACTTTTAGCAAGGTTAGCAATCATATTCTTAGGATGAACTGATAAACCTTCCATAACATTAATAAATTTATTAAGCATATAATCAAGTGCTGTAGCACTATCCGGTATCGCGACTCTCTCTGCTGAAGAATGACTGATATCTCTTTCATGCCATAAAGCAATATTTTCTAAACCAATCAACGCATTAGCACGAAGTACCCGAGATAATCCGCATATACGTTCGCAAGTAATGGGGTTCTTTTTATGCGGCATCGCAGAAGATCCGATTTGACCTTTATAAAAAGATTCTTCGGCCTCAGCTACTTCTGTTCTCTGAAGATGTCTAATCTCCAGGGCAAATTTCTCAAGCGAAGAACCAACTATTGCTAAAGTATTAAGAAACTGCGCATGTAGATCTCTTTGAATAATTTGAGTTCCGATTGCCGCAGCATTAATGCCAAGTTTGCCACATACAAATTCTTCTACCTTAGGATCAATGTGCACATAAGTTCCCACTGCTCCGGAAACCTTACCAACTGAAATTGCCTCTCTTGCCAGTTCTAGCCTAGCAAGATTTCTCTTAGTCTCATCATACCAAACAGCTAATTTGAAACCGAAACTTATAGGTTCGGCATGAACACCATGAGTTCTAGCAACACATAATGTTTCTTTATATTTTTTTGATTTTGTAGCTAAAACGGTGATTAATTTTTTGGTGTCTTCAATTAATATATCAGATGCTTCTTTACACTGAAGTGCTAAAGTTGTATCCAGAAGGTCTGATGAGGTTAATCCCACGTGAAGATAGCGGGCCTCAGGTCCTAGATTTTCTGCAACATTAGTTAAAAATGCAACTATGTCGTGCTTAGTTTTCTCTTCCAGCTTTTGTACTGACTCTAAATCGAATTTGGCTTTCTTTTTTATTTTTTCTAATGCTTTTTTTGGAATTTTGTTAAGCTTAGTTAAAGCTTCACATACCAAAACTTCAATCTTGAGCATTTTGGAAAACTTACTTTCATCTTCCCAAATACGCCCCATTTTTGTTAATGTGTATCTTTCTATCATGCTATCACCCCTTCTGTTAAATGAGAAAGAGTAGTATACCAAATATTAAAACGATTAGTCAAGTAAAATGTATTAAAAAATGCTATTTTTTAGCTAAAATTTGATAAAATTTACGTAAATGGTTGATTTTATTATAGTTTCAATCGAAATATAATTGGTGGCGGGAATAGGAATCACTAACGATGTTGCTGAAATTTCTCTAAAACTTTCTGTAAATCGCGCACATCAATCAATCCCATATTAATAATTACCTCACCAAGCCTCTGACCCGAAAGCCAGTGTCTGTTTAAAGCTTCCTCTAAATTCTTCTCATTAATTATTTTTTCATCCAATAATAGTTGTCCAATTGGCTTAAAAGCTGCTATTTCATGAGAAAGAATTTTTTTCTGAGCTTTTTTATCAACAATTAATCCCCCTGTTCTCTGTGGCTTACCTAAATTGATGCTTCTTCTATTTACCAGATAATTACTTCCAGGCAAACCTTTAAGATGTTTCTTTATTTCAAAAATGGTTTCAGACAATTGAATAGCATTCTGAATCCAGTGCGCTTTATTATTAACTATAGCAACAGATATACTCATCAAAGGCATCTTTTTAATTTTATGAGCTCTATCTCTAGCCATAACGAAACCTTTATCTCTGTCCTCGATAACATAATGAAAAGGCATAAGCCTATCAAACTGCTTAATTACGTCCATTGCTATGGCCTCTTCCTTAACCGGAGTAGTAACTACAATAAAATCATCCCCTCCGATGTGACCGACGAAATCACCGCTGTTGCCTATGCTGCGAATTGCATTATTGATTATATGAGCAGTCTGTAAAATAACAGAATCACCCTTCATATAACTATATTTATCATTGAACGATTTAAAATTATTAACATCAAAATACAAAAATGAGAATATCAAACGGTCTTGGATCTTTGCGTTAGTAACTTTTTCAATCTCGCGAGATCCGGGCAATTTAGTAAGAGAATTTGTCTGAACGTGATGCTCGGTCCTGCGCAGAGCCATTTCCATTCTTACCTCAAGATCTATAGGGTCCGGCGGCTTCAACAGATAATCATCAATGCCGTGCTCTATCTCAAAAAGCTTTTTCCTGATTTGCCTTTTTTCTATTAACAGAATAATCGGAATCGATGAAGTGACAAAATCTTTCTTAAGGAATTTACTTATTTTAAGTCCGCCGCTGGGGGGTAAATCATAGTCTAGAATAATCAAATCAGGCCTAAACTGCAAGACGATATCAATCATAGATGAGCCATCTTTTATAAACTTTATTTCATAACCGTAGGAGGTCAAAAGCTTATACAAGAGCTCAGACACTAAGCCCGAATGTTCCGCAAGAAGTATCTTTTTCTTCTTATTCATAACTTCTTTTATTTTAAAACATAACAGTAAATAAAGCAATTAAAAAACCACCAGAGAAATGGTGGTTTTATTTTTAAATATTTTTAGAAAGTATGATTATTTTGTAGTAAATCTATTATAGCATCTCTCTTCGAGCTTTTGCCTACGCTCACCAATCTTTTGACCGGGCCCTGGTCCTAAAACACAATCGGGCCCCTTCCCCACTTTTTTGCAAGCCTCATCCCAAGATAAAGAATATGTTTCTTCAACATCTTTGAGACATCTATCTAATTCTTTATTATTCAGACGTAATTTTTTGATATCGTATAAGCGTTTTTGTTCATTAATAAGAAAATTTTCATCATCCGAAGTTGTAGAAAATTTTGATAGAGTAATAGATGCACCGGCAATAATTGCTACTGCCGCAATAATTAAAATAATCTTTAACGCTGCACTGGATTTTGTATTAGACATGTTCTCCTTTCTTGACAAACAATAAAGGAAATACTATGTCGCTGATACAACAAGGTATCCAAACAGCTATGAACAGAAAGAAAAATACAGCTACATAGGAGAAACAGCTCACACACTCACCTTTTGCCATCATCATATGAAACAGCGATGCCCAGGTACTTACAAAAACGTGTCCAGCGTGAGGGAATTTTGTCATTGGTCTAAAATAAGCTATGGCAATGCCTACTAAAGCTAATGGAATTACTATCCATGCTTCTTCCAGAAAACCTATATGTGCTTCTCTATGTGGCATATTTAACATTGTCTCACCTATATAAGGAATAATAGAATCACTCAATGTAGCTATGCCAATCGAACCCACAAAACCAATTGCTAACAATGCAAAAATATTACATTTGATTTTTTTTCCTGCACATTTATGCAAACTAAATAAAGAGGCTGTTACTAATGCGCTTAATAAAACGTGGGTAGGATGCAAAATATAGAAAATCTTATAAGACACATCTGAAGACAATCCTCGGAACAATAACATGATTACTATTCCTGATATTGCCCCGAGGATAGTAAAAGGCATGTGGTGCCGCAATTCCTTTAAAATGAGCGATATCATTATTTATAAAAACGCTCCTTAAACTCCATGTGCTTTGCGAGCAACTTTTTTAATCATTAAAATTATAAAAATAATAACTGCGCAGAAACTCAAAAATTTCAGCCATCCACGCAATCTTTCAGATAATCCAAAATAATTAACACTTAACCAAGGGCTTTCTTTTTCGGTTACCAATAATTTTGAAAATCTCAAAAATCTTCCCTGCTGAGGTATGTCTATTTTAATCGGCAGCACACCCTTTCTCTGAGTTAATCTTCCCTTCTTTGAAGAGTATTGGTCGTAAACAGCTTTTTCTTCTCGGGCGTACTGATCCATTCTTCCAGCTACGCTCTGAACGCCGCTACGCAATAATCCCAAACCTGCGCCGTGAGACTTACTTGTAACTTGCCTTACATCTCCGCCGAAATTGAAATACGCATGATCTAGCGGCAGATAAACAGACCAGTAAAATTCACTTATCGGTATATCAACTTTGGGTAGATTTAATTTTAACTGCCCCACAAAATTCATCTTTTTGAATTTGTCTAAATAAACAACTTCTACAGGAAATCTTGTCAAGCTTTCTCCCTGAAGTTGAGATTTCTGAAGAGGAATAAGAATATTTCCATCTTTGTCTTTTGCTGGCTTAACCGGCTTACCAGCAACAAATGTACTCCAAAGAATAGAGTCCTTAGGTAGTTCAATACGGATAAACTGTTTAACATTGTTTCTCACCTGGTATGTTGCCTTAGTTAAACTCTTTCCCTCACCAGTATACAAAGTAACATAATTTACAGAATCAACAGCAGCAACTAAAACCGGTATTTCCTCATGGCGGGTAACTTCTATAGTAATATCAACAGGATGTTTTAGATATTTAAAGGCTAGCAGAATGGGATTCTCCGAACTGCTCCACATAGAACTTGGTAGCTCCTTAACATCTATCTCACTAGCACCTTCAATTTCTGTTGCTTCAAGCTCAACATTAGTAGTTGCAGCAATGCCGTAATAGCCCTTTTCTCTTTCTACATCTAGAGCAATAACTTCAGGCACCTGTGCCACCACAGAACCTTCACCAATATTTCTTTCAAAAACTAAATTCAACAGATAATTACCCTTGATGCCAAAATTAAGAAAAACATCCAAATACTGGATGCCATCTTTCTGGGAGATTTTCCAATCCCTTAATTCTCTTCCACTAACATCTAAAACACTAACATCCTCTGGCAATGCAACACGGATATTAGATATTTCAGACTGCAAAATTGAATAATTCAACGTTGTCTGACAATGCATAATACCTTCACCAACAGATACGTTTGTTGAAGTATCAGCGTGAATTTTTGGCTCAAGCTTAACCGGCGTTATAATTTCTTTGGGCAATGCCTTTGTCCATCGAACTGTAATTCTTGGCGTATTTGGCATAACTGCCCATGCCACAGTCTGTTTTGGCTCTTCTTTAACTTCTACTTTTATTGCTGGCTCAATAAATATCTGAACATTCTGCTCTGGCATAGTAAACTCAAACTGCGAAATCGGCGCAGGTAATACTTCAACGTTAAAATTACCCGGTCCTCCTTCTCTTTCACGTGAAGCCTTAATTAAGAACTCTACATCTAAATTATACCTTCCGGGCCTGTCTATCATAAGATAATACTTACCACCCTGCATAATTATAAAGGAAGATTTTCTATTAACACTTACATCAATCAACCCAACGCTACTGCTAACTAAAGGAATCTGTGTCCAACCATTAAGCTGAAAAACTTCAAAAACAACTTTTCCGCTTACTGTTACGACATTTTCTTCCAGCTCGGCTTTGTAATTTGTTTGATAAATAGCGTATGGAGAAAGAATTGTAGACTCCTGCGGAACTTCTAAATCAGCTTCTAAGAGACGTTGGCTGCTTACCTGAACAGCACCACCTCTTGGACGAATAATCTGATCTGATCCCCCTTGATCATATTGTATTGTCTGAGAAGTTTGCGGAGCGTAATACTCTTGTTGGAAATTTATATTACTCTGGGTATTTAACCTTTGTTGCAGTTTATCTTTAAAACCTCCTGCCAAAATCATTTCAGGTGAAACCAAAACAAAGGATGCGATTACAAAAAATAAAACTACCCTACGTAAAAGAATAGCTTTCATCTGCTTCCTCCCTTTTTGTATATATTTATATAACGCCTCACTTGTGCGCATAGAAAGATTATATAACCTAAATTTTTGTTTTTCAAGGAATTATATTATTCTACAAAATCTACTCTAATTGCCGTAAATAGCTATCGATTACCTCTTTAGCCTTTTCTTTTCCCTGCTCAACTGTGATTTCTCTTGCTCTTAGTAAAACTTCTTTGGCTTTTTCTTTTTCGCCGATAGTAGAATAAACGTGGTTTAAATTTATATACGCACTTATTTTTTTAGGATCTATTTCAATAGCTTTTTTATAGTTAAAAATTGCCTCATTAAACTTTCCAAACCTTACATAGATATCACCTAAGGCACGATGAGATTTAGCATAATTAGGATTTAACTCTAATGATTTCTCATAAGAGCTTAACGCCATCTGAACATGCCAAATATCCCGATAGGCATTACCGAGATTATAAAAAGCCTGGGCGCCGTTTGGGTTTTTTTCTGTAGCAATTTTAAACATCTCAAGTGCTTCAGGCTGCTTACCTATTTTTTTATACAAATATCCTAAATTATTATAAGTGGCATAAAAGTCAGGTGCGATTTTGATTGCAATAGTGAATTCTTCTATTGCCTTCTCATAATTCTTCTCCTTTCGATATACTATCCCCATATTATTATGAGCCCTAGGACTATAAGGAGAAGTTTTTAGTGTTGCTCGGGCAAAAACAGAATTGTTCTTCCAATCTCTATTTCTGATAATTGTACGCAGACTATAAGAAAATAGTATGCAAATAAACAGCAAAATTATCCATTTTCTTGAGTTTCTATCTTTTTTAGAATAATATTTTTCAAATAAAAAGCTTAGTAAAATAAACAGAAAAATCGACGGGAAATAAACATACCTTTCTGCTATTGACGAAGCTATGGAAAACGGAAGATATGTCGGAATAAGAAAAATGATGAATATGCCTAATCCAAAAACTACCGGTTTTGCTTTTTTTAGTAAAAGCGGTATGAAGCAAAATAATAATAAAATTACAGCTAACCCACACCAATTTGCCCATGTCGGAAAAATCAAAGGTTCATGATACATGGTAAGCTTAGCTGGCCACACTAACAACCAAAGATGAACGAAAAATGAGCGGATAAAATTGAAAACGGGATTGTTTAATGATATGGTTGCTCCCCGAGAAGCTGCAACTGTTTCTATTCTGCTTTGAAGAATTCCCAAAGCAAGAATCGCTCTTATTAAACTGATGCAAATAAACGGCAGCAATAATTTCCAAGATTTTTTTAAACGATTAAATATAAATTCTGATAAAACTAAAACTAGACAAAACAATATAAAAAAAGGATAATTTTCTATTATATTATAAGAAAAGATTATTAAAGTTAAAAAATATATTCTATAATCTACCTTTTTATTATTAGATAGTGCAGTTGTTATCTTTTGAAACAAAAGGTAAATCGTAAGTACAAAAAAGGTCATGATCGCCTGAGATCTACCAGATATCCACGTAACAACCTCAGTATGCATAGGATGCACTGCAAACAAACAAGCTCCCAAAAAAGAAGCTTCCCCGCTAAAAAGTAATTTTAAGAATAAAAAAAGTAAGACAGTACTTAGGATATGAAAAATGATACTGGCTATATGATAAGGTATGACATTAAATTCTGCTATTTGGTAACACAATGAATTTAAGAAATCATGCGGTGCCGACCAGTTCTGCGCTAGCTTGTATATACCAGGATTATTGATAATCGCGTTGTTATCATCAACAATAATGAATTCGTTATTTATAGAATTAGCGTAGACCGTTAGACAAAGAACCGTTAAAATCGCAAATACACATATCTTTTTAATTTCAAAATTAAATAATCGCATAGATTGATCTTTCTGCATATTACTATAATACTTAATAGAATAATAGGCAAGTTGATTATGGGCTTAAGTACTGACGAAAGATTATTTGGCTGGTTTCTTTTTAAGATGTCCGGGAGTTAAATCTACGATCTCCTCTACTTCCATCTCAATTAAATACTGCGGGTGGGGAAAAAGCGCTTCAGGATGATGCGAGCTCTTCTTACTTTCTTTAATTCCATGAAGAACTCTCTTGGAAATCCTCTCGACTACCCGTGATTCCCAATCATTTATAATGCTGGCATTAATATCGTTTTTTTCTACAATGCTCGCTTTACCTTTTAATGTATATCCTATGAATCTATGTTCATCTACTGCGGTAATGGTTACTGTTTTATCTCTTTTCAGATTTTTGAATGTTCTTGCTCTGTAGATATCTATGAGATAGATTTTTCCTTCTGGTTCAACACCGGCCACACCTTTTGCCGAACAGTGTATACTGTTATTTTCATCCAATGTAGAAACTATGGCGAATCCTTGCTTCTCTAAAAAATAAACAATATCGTCCGGTATATTCTTCATAAATTAAAATTTATTTGTAGATAAATATTCAAAAGCGCAAAGACAAGACTTGGAGCCTTCTCCGGCAGCTATTATTATCTGCTTCTCTGGAACAGTGGTAACATCGCCGGCTGCAAAAATTCCCTCAATATTTGTTTCGTTTCTAAAATTTACTTTTATTTCTCCTGATTTATTTTTTTCTAGAATTCCGGCGAACTCTGAATTAGGAATTAGGCCAATCTCTACAAATACTCCTTCAACAGATAAAACTTCCTCTTTGTTTTCAGTTTTTATTTTAATGCTGTTTACAAAACTGTTACCTTGTATTGCGACAACTTGAGAATTATTAAAAATAGTTACGTTCTTACTTTTTTTAACCTTCTCAAGCATAATCGCATCCCCGGTAAGTGAGGAAGCTATGTTTATTATATAAACTTGATTGGCAATTTTGATAAGTTGCAGAGCTGCATCTAAAGCAGAGTTTCCTCCGCCGATAATAGCTACATCTTTTCCGGAAAATATCGGTCCGTCGCATGTAGCGCAATAAGTGAGTCCTTTATTTTTATATTTTGTTTCTCCGCTTACACCTAATTCTTTCCATCTTTTCCCCGAGGCAACAATAGCGGTTTTACAAATGTATTCGTCTTTTTCACTTTTTATAGAAATCAACCTATCTTTTTTCTCGATTGCTACAACAGCTTCATTTTCTTTCACAGGGATGTTGAATTTCTTCATATGTTCTTCAAACTTAATCGCTAATTCAGGACCAGTAACAAACTGATACCCGGTATAGTTTTCTACATCCCCGCTTAAAGCTGCTTGTCCGCCGATATCTTTAGTAATTACTAAAAGGCTCATCCTTTTTCTGGCTGCATAGACTGCGGCCGTTATACCTGCAGGACCAGCACCAATAATGATTAAATCGAATACTTTGTTTTCTGGCATATAGTAGCTTACTTAAAAGAGCTATATAAGTTTTCTTATTTCAGATAACTTAAGCAGATGATCTTTTTCCTGAGTAATCAATTCATCAAGAATCTTATGTTCATGTTCTCTGACAGCTTTTTTCATTGCTTCATAAAAAACAATTGAGTCTTTCTCGAATTGAATACCAAGATCAATAGCTTCTTTATCATCCTGAACCTTATCTGCCACTTCTTTACCTTTATTTGCCTGTGTAAAGATATGCTCTGCAGCTAAAGACTTCATGTACTCGGCTTCTTCTCCGGGGAAAGATTCCGGAGCATCATATTGTTCAATAGTTTCTGATAATTTTTGAAATGCTACGATATGCTTATCTTCTTCATCCCCAAGAAAAATAAATATTTCTTTGGTTTTTTCACTTTGTGCTTTAGTTGCCATGATTTCATAGAAAACTTTACCGTTTTTTTCAATCTGTACAGCAGTATCTACTATTTCACCTGCGCCAAATAGATTTCCCATATTGCCTCCTCTTAAAATAGGCGCTTCGTGCACCTATTTTACTAATCGGAATTTTTCAAATTCCGATGCTGTAAATTATAGACTTTCTTCCTGAATCCAAGAGCCGTGCTGATTACAATGCTCAACAGCAGAAAGCTTACCACTCGTTACTTTAATATGCAATGCTGCAGCCGGATTAAGTTTCTCTGGAGTTAAATATACTCTTGATACATACTCTCCATCGATATAAAAATCAATGTTGGTGATATAATGTTCCGGCAACATCGGGTGTTGAACTTCTCCCACCTTTACGTGAGCATCATTGCAACCTTCAGGAATTAAACCACACTGCTTTACAACAGTTATCACAGGTGTATGCTTCTCGCCTGCTTTTGCATCGTCCTGGGCTGTTTTAAGCGCATCCGCCTTTTCTTCAAAAGATCCCTGCGGGGCACCACATACCGGACACTTAGCTGGTGCGCTTCCGTTTATTGAAACAAAACCACAAATTTTACAAACATGACCTTTCATCGCTACCTCCTTAAATGACCCCGCCATTTTAACGGGCTATACTTTTGGTACCGCCCTTGCCAAAAGGGCGGGATAAGTTTGGCCAAACGAC
Organism: uncultured Planctomycetia bacterium; assembly: GCA_964406665.1. Lineage (GTDB taxonomy): Bacteria > Omnitrophota > Gorgyraeia > VGKH01 > JBHPFN01 > CAYOSQ01. The sequence continues at coordinate 65,239 of CAYOSQ010000006.1, forward strand.
TTAATTTCGCTGTGCTCATTAAGTCGTGTCCTCACTAATAATTCTCACAAAATAGTTCAAAATGTGCCTGTGGATGCTTACAAGCCGGACATGCGTCCAAAGCAGAATCACCCTCGTGAATATATCCGCAATTGTTACACTTCCATTTAACCACAGAATCTTTTTTAAATACTTTACCGCCTTCGATATTCTTCATTAATTTATTGTATCTTGTTTCGTGAGCTTTTTCAGCCTTGGCTATTTCTAAAAACGATTTAGCAATCTCAGGAAATCCTTCTTCCTCGGCAATCTTAGCAAACGATGGATACATATCTGTCCATTCATAATTCTCACCTGCTGCTGCGGCCTTTAAATTATCCATTGTACTGCCGATACCTTTTAAATATTTAAATTCAATCTTTGCGTGTTCTTTTTCATTATCTGCTGTTTCTTGAAAAATATTAGAAATCTGCACATAACCTTCTTTTTTTGCTACCTTAGCAAAATAAGTGTATTTATTTCTTGCCTGTGATTCTCCTGCGAATGCTGCTAACAAATTCTTTTCTGTCTCTGTTCCTTTTAAATCTTTCATCTTCTCTTTCCTCCTATATTTTTTCAAAACTTTCTTTACTTACCCCACATTCAGGACAAACCCAATCTCCTGGAATATCTGCAAAAGCAGTACCAGCAGCTATGTCCGCATCCAGATCACCTTTTTCTGGATCGTAAATATAACTGCAGATTGTACAACGATATTTATCCATTTTATCCCCCTTTTTCTACAAGACTGATTTTAATTTATTTTTAAATTCCTTGATTTCTTCTTCATCAGGAACGTATTGTAACTTTAATCCTTTTAAAGGAACTTCGAATTTGCAAGACTCAAATACACTCTCTATTTCAGGAATGCTTTGCCCACCCCAACCAAAAGAACCAAAAGCTATTGCCGTCCTATTATCCGGAGCTAAACCTTTTAAATAAGTCAAAAAAGCCGCCACTGTCGGCATAAGCCCGTTATTAAGCGTGGGAGAGCCAACACAAATATATTTTGCTGATAGGGTCTTAGCCATAATATCAGAGATATGGTTTTTCTGAAGATTCAACAATTCACATTTGATATTTTTGTCCTTAAATACATCACCTAAAGCATTAGCCATCTTTTCGGTTGATTTCCACATAGTGTCATATACAATAACGGCTTCATCATTACAAATATTACCTGCCCATTTTTTATAAAGTTCAACTATATCTTTAACGCTTTTTCGCCAGATAATTCCGTGGCTGGGAGCAATTGTTTTGATGTTTAATCCTGATGCTGCTTCCAACAATTTATTAACCTGCTTGCTGTAAGGCAAAACAATATTGGCATAATATTTTGCCGCTTCTTCTTTTAATACAGCAATATCGAATTCGTCGTCAAACCTCTCATTAGATGCAATATGCTGGCCAAATGCGTCGTTGGATAATAACAATTTTTCCTCAGGTAAATATGTAAGCATGGAATCGGGCCAATGTACCATAGGCGCTAACACAAAACTTAAATTTCTTTTACCAATATTTACCACATCTCCTGTGTTAACTACTTTAAAATTCCAGTCTTTTTTAAAATGTCTCTTTAATCCTTTTTCTCCATTGGGCGATGCTATGACTGTTGCATTTTTCGCAATCTCTAAAATCTTAGGCAACCCGCCAGAATGGTCCATTTCGGTATGGTTGGATACAATATAGTCTATGCGAGAAGGATCAATTACTTCTTTAATATTTCCCAGCATCTCGTCATAGAGATGATGCTTAACAGTATCGACAAGTGTAATTTTCTCATCAATTATAAGATAGGCATTATAGGTAGAACCCCTTTGAGTAAGATACCCGTGGAAATCCTTTAAGCCCCAATCAACCGCCCCTACCCAATAAACATTATCTGCTAATTTTACAGCTGACATTTTCTAACCTCTAATATCCTATGAAGTTTTCCGCCATTATTTTTTGTTTTTCGCAATTAAGCTGCTCACATAATGATTTCATTGCATCTACCATCCTGGGAGGACCAAAAATAAAAAATTCTCTCTCGCACATATCGTTAACTTCTTTAACCAACAATTCTTTGCTAATGCGACCTTTGATACATGCAGCATCTTTAGAATCGCAGTCGCTCACTGTAAAAAATATCTTAATATTTTTATTAGCAGATTGCCAGTAATTTAATTCCTTACGAAATGCAATAGTTAGATCCGAACTGTTTGAATAAAACAATAATACATCTGTATCAATCTGCTTATCAACTATATACTCAATAATAGAAATTACCGGTGTAATTCCTATGCCACCTATTAAAAAACCAATCTTTTTATAATCATCCTTAAAAGTACAGTTGCCTAACGGACCCTTAAATAAAACTTCGTCATTGAGCTTAAGATCTTTTAGCTTGCTGGAAAACGCACTGTCGCTTAGTTTTTTTGTTACTTCAATATAATCCTTTGTCACAGATGAAGACAAAGAAAGATATTTATTTAATTCCCGGTTCTCTATATTATCTTCATCAAAGATAACGCGCAAGAATTGTCCAGGAATAAAATCCAACTTTTCATCAAGGCTAAACCTGAAGCTTTCAATAGGATAAACTCTTTCTATCCTTTCGATTAATTTTCCTTTAAAAGTTTTCATTTTCTCAAGAGTTACTTATCTAATATAAACTTAATGTTTGTTAATAATTATTTCTTGCTTTTTTTCTTTGCCTTGCAAGATTTCTTAGCAGACTTTTTGCCACAACCTTTTTTTCCACAACCCATTTCTACTTCCATTCATATATGTTAAGCTATTTCACCATTATAAAGCCTATCAATCTTAGCGGCAATAATAAAATCGTTCTCAGACAAACCACCAATTGCGTGAGTTGAAGAAGCAATGCGCACCTTATTATAAATTATAGTAATAGCAGGATGATGCCCTTCTTTTTCGGCAATAGCACCAATTTTATTGACAAAATCCAATGATTGCTTGAAATCCTTAAACTTATACTCTTTTTTTATCTTTTTTCCGTCTACCAGCTCCCAGCCCATAACCTGGCTTAAGTAACGATTACTTTCATCGCCTGATAACGCAGACGTACCACCTTCACAGGCCTTGCATTTTTTGGTGCTTAAGTTTTCACACATGATGGTCCTTTGTCAATGCCTAATTTTCTTAGAATTGCCATCATCGGGCACCAATTTGTAAAAGCCGACTGCAATAAATTCAACCCTACAAAAGCTGTAAACCAAAGCCAGCCGGGATGAACAAAATAACCCAATAATAAACTAACTAAAATAAAAAATCCCGCAATACCACGCAATGTTTTTTCTATCATTTTCTACTCCTTTAAAAATTATATCTCGCCCTTGCAAAAATATTTTTATTTCTCTTCATCTGGCCAAATTCTGTTTTATCATCTTCACCCCAGGGTAAATTTCCTCCTAAGGTAATCTTCCATTGATCGCTTAAATCATAACTAACTGATGGACGAAAATATCCATCCTTATCAGAAGGAGAATAAAAAGTAAACAAAGAAACCATAACGGTTTGATTCTTATAAAGTTTTGTTATGCGATTAGTCACTACATGCCTTGCTTCATCCCAAAAATAATCCTGCGCCAATAAATTGTTACGGTAATTATCATAATCCAGTTTTTGCTCATACGCATACTGCAATCCAATCCTTAAATCATTACCTAAATCTTTACTATATCCACTTAAGAATTTAAAAGATGAATTCTCGATTAGGCGATTATCGCCGTTGGAATCTTCTCGAGAATTATAATAACCGAATTCAACATTTCCTATCCCCGATGCAAACGGCCCTCGTAAGCTCCAACCGTAAACATCAAGTCGTCTATAAAATAACTGCCTAATAGCTTCGTTTTTATAGCTACTGGGATTTTTATCAAATCCGCGAAAATAGTATAAGGCTAGCTCATTACTGCCTAAACTTCTATAAAGCCTTAAAGCATATTCATTATTGGACATCTGCAAAGGCGGCTCCAATAAATCCCTATCGGAGTCCCTCCCTGCAATCCCTTTCTGAAAACTATCAAAGAACGATAACCTATCTCCTTGAGGTGTAGTATTAGGTTCAAATAACATAACGATAAAATCAATATTGACTAAAGAAGGGTAAGCAGAAAATTTTATAGCATCTGAGGGCTTCTTAAGATACTCATCGTCTCTACCTATATAAAAAGAAATGTAATCTTTAGGAAACATATCATTAATAAAAAAATAGTCTCCTGTTCCCCAGGTTAAAACCTGACGTCCTGCTTTTACATCTAATATATCCAAAGGCGTAAAAGCAAAATTCAATTCTCTTAAATCTGCAGCAGTTTTTCCGTCAAAATATTCATCAACAGTAAAATCAACCTTTGCATTAATTGCGGCCTGTGTATCTGAAAAATAATTGTCTCCCTGGAAATAATGCACGCCTTTTAATTGCAAACGCTGTTCCAACATATTGAAACTATCATTTTTAGTTTTGTCGTCACTTATCTTCACTCCGTAGCCTAATTCAACAAATCCATTTATGTCAAAAGGAGCTGCGTATATTTCTCCGGAGAAAATTAATGCCAAAACAAAAAATATTAAACAACAAACTGTCTTTTTCATTTATTTAATCCACTGCGCCGGTGCACGCCTAAGATATCTTTCGGTAAAAATATCTTCGCTAATCCCTACATTGTATTCGATATTGCCAAACTCCATGATTGTCTGCCCCCCGCGGATAAAATCTTTAGCCACAGATTTCACAACCGTTGGATAACCTTGAATATCTTTTATCTCTATTGCCTCAATAGATCTAATCAACTTATCTTCTTTATCATAATATTCTGCCTTGACAGGAATAAAATTATCTTTATTTACCCAAACATAATAATAATTGAATTCTACCCCTTTTGTATCTTTGGGAGAATTTTTTATCTTATATGCTTTACCTTCTGATCCAACCAGTTCGTGTACATCTGCCTTTACACCTCTTCCGGATACATCTTCGTATAGAAAATGTGAACCTACAAAACTTGTTCGCTTATCACTAGAAGCAATTCTCCTTACCAAATCCAAAGCCGGCAAATAAAGCCAGCGGTCATCGTCTTTACCAATATTCTTCCAAACCATATAAACCATTTTAGCAACATCAGTAGGTTTTCTAAAATATACGAAGAACTTCTGTTCTCCGCCTTGCTTAATAGTAATTCTCAAAATGCGGAAATCACGTATGCGCTCTCTTCCTCGAGAATCTACAATTTTCATAACAACATCTGTTTTTCCGTTTTCTCCTGCATAATATGAAGCTATGTTAGCCCTATCTATAATTTGATCAACTGTCAGCTCTTCTGCCTGTGCAGACATCGCGCTCAGCATTAAAACAGACACTAGGAATAAACCAAATAACCTTTTCATTAGTCCTCCTTTATAAGACATATTTCTCTCTTGGAAAGAAAATAACACGAAATTGAAGAAATCACTATTATACCAATCGTTATGTAGGTAATCGGCTTCCAACCAGCCGTAGAATAACCAAATAATACATAAGCAACTGCAGAAGCCACGAATAGTGAAATTAACGCACAGTGACTACAATGACAACCAACACCTTTTTCAGATTTCTTAAATATAGAATCGGGGAGCAAAGAAAATATACTCGGCAATATAAACAATGTTGCCAAGGATGAAACCGCCATAATGCTAAACATGAAAAATCCTACGGTTCTATAAGGAATAAGTGGTGCTGCTAAAAGAGGCAAAAATCCAATGGCAACAACTAAGGCATTGCGGATTATTGCCCTGCCCGGACCGGAAAACATCTCTTTAGAGGTTGTTTCCCAAGAACCTTTCTCTCTGTATATCTCAAGCGCTCTTTGAATAAAATGAATTGCAAAATCAATAGATAAACCTAAAGTCAGCGCAGAAAGAACGGCAACCGGCATATCATAATCCTTACCCACAAAACCCAAAAAGCTGTAGATGAAAAGTATTGTTACAGTAAGCGGTATCATAGAAATCAAGGCTTTTACAGGAGAACGGAACAAAAACAACATCATAAAAAGCACAATAAAGAAACTTCCGGCAAAATTCTTCAACATCCCCGTAACCATATTATTTTGCCATATAACATTAATATAAGTCTTTCCTGACCATTCATATTTTATCGGTAAAGGCGCAGGATTCTCAGAGATATATTCATCAACAAGATCAATTACCTTGCTCATATCTTTATTATCTCCGCTTTTCAATTGAAACCAAATATTTAACTTTGAGTATGCCGGATTTGTTAAATGCCATAAATCATCGGGCTTGTGAGAATTTTCAAAAGAAATTAATGACTGGGCAACCGCAGCCCTAGAATCAGGAATAACATTATTTTTCTCATCTCCCCCAAGCAATTCATAATATATTTTTTTAACTATATCAGATAAAGAAGTTGTCTTGCCCACATATTTACTTTTATCGACTTCTGCCTGAAGATTTTCCACATATTTAAGCATTGACGGTTCGAGAAAAATCTCATCATCTTTATTTTCGGCCTCCAAAACAAGATATGCTTCATAGGTTCCCGAGAAATGTTCATTAAGAACCTTATCCGCCACTCTTATGGGATGGTTTTTAGAAAACCAGCGCACAGGATTATCGTTAACTTGTATTTTGCTAATTCCATATAAAGAAACAATAACCAACAAAACAGTAAAGGCTAAAACAAATTTGAATTTTTTAAATATTATATTTCTAATAAACAAAAGAACAGCATCTAAAACCCGAGAATGATTTTCCTTTCCAGACTTGGCAAGTTTTTCAAATTTATTCTTCTTAAGAAGCATAATAAAAGCCGGGATAAAAGTAATGGTAAGTATCCAGGCTACGAGCACCCCTACCGCAACAAATACTCCGAATACCTGCACCGGAGGAATAGGTGAAAACGATAACGAGAAAAAACCAACCGCAGAAGTAAGCGAAGTAAATAACATCGGAGAGAATAGTTCTTTTACAACATGATTAACTGTTTTCCGAGGGTCATGAAAATCTTTATACTTATCAAAAAACTCACTTAATATATGAACAGAGTCTAAAACCGCAATAGGCATTAAAAATATTGGTATCATGGAACTCATTATATGGACCGGAAAACCAAAAGCGATCAGAAGCCCCATAGTAATCACCACAGTAGCAATCGCAACAAGCATAGGAGCGATAATCAGCGTTACGGATTTGAAAAACACCAACATCAAAAGGAAAATAATCAAACCTGCCAGAGGAGCAGAAATTGCCATCTGCTTAAACATCTCAGCGCCAAACTGATCTTCCGCAACAGGAAGCCCGGTTACGTAAAATTTTTCGTCTCCGGGAAATTTAGCGGCAATCTGCTTAATCTCTTGAGAAACTTCATAACTAATATCTTTCTTCTCAATTGGAACATAAAGTGCAACAGCCTTACCGTTAGAAGATACAACGCTGTCTTTAAACATTGGGTGGCTCTGCGCCTGACGCCTTATTTCCAGGGCTTGTTCTTGAGTAACTGGCGGTTCTTCCATCAACCAGTTAAACCTAACCGAACCCAATCCTGCTTGCTCAACATTATCTTTTGTAGAAGGTGCAACTATCTCATACTCAATAACTCCGTCTATTTTTTTTATTTCATCGGTTATCTGAGCAACTTTTTTGAGTGTAGATACATTAAATACGCCGTTTTTATGATTATCGTTTACTATGCCTAGTACGATAAAATCATAAAGGGCAAATTCCTGCTTAACTTCACGGCTAAACACTCGAACCGGAGCATCATCCGCAAGCATATTTTCAGGGTCAGTATCTACTTTAATCCGAGGAAATTGAACCAACGCAAGTAAAACTAAAGCTGCGGTAAAATAAACAATTACCTTAGGACGACTAATAGAGAAAGAAATTAGTTTTCTAAACATGAACTTTTCACCTCTAAAAAATTAAATGGTTTTTTGTGCTACGGCTTCACCTACTCCAAAAGTTGGCTGAGGACGCAAACTTAACTCTTTATCTAACATAAGAATTCCTGCTGGCTGAATTCCTGCGTATTTTAATTTACCCAATATTTCCGAAGCACTACTTTCTTCTTCAACTTGCTCATTGATAAACCATTGCAAGAAAACTTTAGAAGCATTATCGTTAACTTTTTCGGAAATTGAATAAAGATTGTTAATGCTGGCAGTTACTTTTTTCTCATGTGCTAAAGCTAGCTTAAAAATGTCTTCGGCAGACTTAAATTCTGTTGGAGGTTTATCAATTGCTCCCATTTCAACCTTGCTGCCTCTTTCATTTAAGAAATCAAAGAATTTAGAAGCATGGAACAATTCTTCTTGTACCTGCATCTTCATCCAATGGCCGAACCCTGAGAGGTTCTCAGATTCGAAATATGCTGCCATTTGATAATACAGATACGCAGAATACAGCTCTTTTGTTATCTGTTCATTCATTGCTTTTAATAGTTTTTTATCCATCTTGCACCTCCTGTGTCTTAAATCCTAAACTGAAACAACTTCTTTGACTTCAGGAACTTCCTGTTTAAGAATTCTCTCAATACCCATCTTTAACGTCATCTGACTCATAGGGCATCCACCACAGGCGCCGGTAAGCCTAACTTTAACTACGCCATCATCTCCTACATCTACCAACTCAACATCGCCTCCGTCAGACTGTAGCGCCGGCCTTATTTTCTCTAATGCAACTTCAACTCTGTCTTTCATCTTGTCTTCTCCTGTTTAATTACGTTCCAATTAATACTCTAGTTCTACTACTACATAATTCTCTTTTTGTTGTCAAGTAATACTATTTACCGAACTTATGGTGCTACTTTTACACACGACCTAGCTACCTGATTATTTTCCTTCAAGCATAGCCTTTATATCATCGCCAACATTAGTTGTTGGTTTAATATCGAACTTATCCACCAAAACTTTCAGTACATTTGGAGATATAAAAGCAGGCAGCGTAGGTCCTAAACGTATTCCTTTTACTCCCAGAAAAAGAAGCGCCAGAAGTACAATTACTGCCTTCTGCTCATACCAGGCTATGTCAAAAGAAATCGGTAATTCGTTTATATCTTCTAAGCCGAAAACCTCTTTTAATTTTAAAGCAATAACAGCTAACGAATAGCAATCATTACATTGACCGGCATCAAGAACTCTAGGAATCCCACCAATATCTCCAAGATCTAACTTGTTGTAGCGGTATTTTGCACATCCTGCTGTTAAGATAACCGTATCTTTGGGTAATTGTTGAGCAACTTCGGTAAAATAATTTCTTGTAGGATGTCGTCCGTCACATCCTGCCATTACTATAAAACGTTTAATGGCTCCGGATTTTACTGCCGCAACTGCTTTGTCTGCTAAAGCAAGTACTTGGTTATGCGCAAATCCACCGACAATCTCACCCTTTTCAATTTCTTGCGGCGGTGGACATGTTTTTGCTAAAGCAATTATCTCTGAGAAATCTTTCTCTTCTGTGCCTTTCCTATCAGAAATATGCTTAACACCCGGGTAACCTGCCATGCCGGTAGTAAAAAGCCTATCTTTATAAGAATCTTGTACTGGAGTAATACAGTTTGTTGTCATTAGAATCGGACCGTTAAATGATGTAAACTCTTTACCCTGTTGCCACCAACCATTACCATAATTGCCCACAAAATGCTCATATTTCTTAAGGGCAGGATAATAATTCGCAGGGAGCATCTCGCAATGCGTATAAATATCTACCCCTGAACCTTGTGTTTGTTTTAAAAGTTCCTCTATATCTTTAAGATCGTGTCCGGAAATAAGAATTCCTGGATTGCTACGCACGCCGATATTAACTTTGGTAATTTCGGGATTGCCGAAAGACTTAGTGTTCGCTTCATCTAGAAGTGCCATAGCAGCAACTGCTGTTTCTCCGGCTTTTAGAACAAGAGCAACCATCTCATCAACAGAGAGATCTTTTGTTGTAGAAGCTAAGGCTTCGATTATAAACTTATAAATCTCGTCTTTCTGAAATCCCAATATGGCAGCATGGTCTGTATAGGCTGCCAGACCTTTTAATCCATAAATAAGTAATTCACGTAAAGAACGCACGTCCTCATTTTCAGTTGAAAGCACTCCTACCTGCTTTGCCTTTTCCTGAAATTCAGCTACTCCAGAAGCTGTCCATAAAGCAGCATCATGAAGCGTCTCGTCTAAAGAAAGACCGCTTTTTTCTTTTAATTTATCTCGAATAACCAAACCTTCCTGTATTAAAGCAATAAATCTTTCGTCGTCAAAATTGGCATTTGTAATTGTAGCAAAAAGTGCCTGCGTAAGAAATAACCCAACATTGTTTTTCTTTAAATCCTCTTCTTTAGCTTTTTCAGCAAAAATAGCAATTCCCTTTAAAACATACACAAGCAAATCCTGCAAATTGGCTGTTTGTTCTTTTTTCCCACATGCTCCATTTACAGTACACCCTGTGTTTTTTATTGTTTCCTGACATTGATAACAAAACATCTTCATAACTACACTACCCCTCTCTGCGTTTCCAAAGAAAATTATTTCTTAATCTGACAAATAAATCTTCTCTGCTGTTTCTCTTCCCTTTTTAGTAAGAAAAACCTTGTTAATAATTTCTTTTAACTTATTTTTGTCACTTAAATCTACTTCGTCTTTCAAATTAACTAACCAATCCGCATCATATAAAATCTTAAAATTTAAGGTATCAACCTTACCTGGTGTATGATGATGAGCAATTATTTCACAGATCTCATCTATATCTTTTACCTGCAATCCGTTTTTTAGCAGTATTTTTTTAGCAATAGCCGGGCCTTCTTTTTCCTGACAATGCCCTGAGTTGGAACCACACTTCTCTTCTGCTTTTTTTATTCCTACATCATGCAAGATACTCGCTGGAACAACAATGTGCCAATCTCCACCTTCATGCTTTAGAATCTCTTCTGCAAACTGCAATACGCGCTTTGCGTGGTTTATTCTTTTTTCGTCACTGCCAAAATAATCTTCTAAATCTTTCAAGAGTTTCTTTTTTATGGTTTCCCCTTTATCCTGCATATACTCATCAAATGTTTTTTGTCCCACACAGTCCTTGGCGTATCTGCACCAATCAACACATGAAGGCATAACCTCTCTAACCACTTCTGCTTTACACTGCGGACACTTGCGCTTTATTTCATCTGAGAAAAATTCTATTTCCTCGCCGCAATTTTGGCATTTAATAGCATCTATCTTAAGATTTCTTTTTTCCTGTCCTGGACAACCAAAACTTGTCATAACCTCTGTCCTTTTATGCTTATAGTTATTGTTTCAAACGGAACATCTTTACCAGATTCGGCAATCGCTGTTTTAATAATATTTACCAGACCAAAACAACAAGGTACTTCCATATTCACATAAGTAATAGACTTTAAGTCATTGTTCTGTAAAATCTGCAGGGTTTTTTCCTTATATATAGTTACATCATCAAGCTTAGGACAGCCGACTAATAATACCTTGCCTTTAAGAAAATCATTATGGAAATCAGGATATGCAAAAGGAACACAGTCAGCCGCAATCAATAAATCAGCGTTCTTTAGATATGGCGCAAATGGAGGAACTAACATAGTTTGAACCGGCCATTGTCTTAACTGTGAAGAAGTCTTAGATACAGGCTTAGATTCCTTCTCATCTTCCTTATCTTTTGTCAAATCCACTACTTGGGATCCCGGACAAGCACAGGGAAGCGGCCCAGATGCTGATGAAATAACATCAAATGGTATTTCTAAACCCTTCTCTTTCAAAACTTCAACAGCCTGTTTTAATAATTCTTGCTCGCCGTGTTCTTTTAGATGTTTAAGATGAGCCTTGATCACGTTCTTGCCTTGTTTGATAATATTCTCCATTACCTTCTTTTCATCGTAAGGCTCAGCCTCTCTTTCCTCAACCTCAATCGCCCCTTCAGGACAGTGACCAATGCAAGCACCTAAGCCGTCGCAAAAAAGATCACTTATAAGCCTTGCTTTTCCGTCGATTATCTGCAAAGCCCCTTCTGGGCAGTTTGGGATACAAAGACTGCAGCCGTTACACTTATTTTCATCAATTTTTATTATTTTTCTCTTAGCCATTTTTATTCCTCCTTATTTCAACACAGAAGCCAAGCTTACAGATTTAAATTCTTCGATAGTAAGACGTTCGATTTCATCAATTCTCTTTTTTATCCTGCATGTTTTTATCTTAGGACACTTCTTTTTCTTAAACATATGATCATTAAACACTATAGGACCCTGGAATATCTCAATTATATCTAATAAAACTATCTTCTTCGGATCTCCCGTAAATGAAAAACCGCCGCCTTTTCCCTTATATGATTTTATGATTCCGTTTTTATTTAATATTTGTAATATTTTTCTTAAAAATGGCTTAGGTACTTTACTTTCAATAACCAGCTTATCCACCGATAATATCTCATCGCGGTTAGCTGCTAAAATACATAGCGCTCTAAAAGCATAATCTGCATCTCTGGTAATAAGTTTCATTTGAAATTCATCTCCTTGACAAAAAGTTTTGGGCAGTTTACGGTCGTACCCAGGACAACATACCACAGCCCTCTTTACAATGGGCGATAGCACGTAGCTTATATTTCTGCGTCCACATACTAACCTCCTTTTTAAATATCATAGAAAACCTCATCTTCTAACCTCTTCCGCAGCTATAAAATATTCCTATATTACTGACCAAAACCAGGCAACTTTTTCTTAACATCTTCTACTGCTGCCTGTGCCTTTGCTGATAAAGCTTCTTTGGCTTTTTCAATTATGCTTTTTGCTGCCTGTGAATCTTTATCCAGTGAACTTAAAATATACTGAGCTATATCAATAGCTTCCTGAAAATCCTCTGATTTATAAAATGCTTCTGCTTGCTTAACCAAATAAGTTACTTTTTCTTCTACTGTTTCTATGCTCTTAGTAGCATCTATTGCATCTTTGCTAGATTCTGCCTTTTGAGCACATCCTGTCAAAGCTAATGACATGGCTAAGCCCATAACTAAAACTATAATTAAATTCCTTTTCATGATCATCCTCCACTATAAATTTATTTTTTAAATTTCTTTTCCTCATATATATGAACGTCCGTTTGAGGAAACGGAATAGTCATTCCCGCATTCTCTAAGGCGACTTTACCTTTTTCAAGTGTATCAAAATATACCGCCCAATAATCAGATGGTTTCACCCAAGGACGACAAACTAAATTAACACTGCTGTCACCCAATTCAGAAATAGCAATTACAGGGGCAGGTATCTCTAAAACACGTTCGTCTTCTGCCACAACCACTTCAAGAGCCTCTTTAGCCTTTTTCATATCATCTTCATATGAAATTCCAAAAACTAAATCAATCCTTCTATTTTCAATCCCACTAAAATTAGAAATGTTATCACCGGTAATTTTAGAATTAGGAACTACTATTTTTCTATTGTCGGGAGCGCTTAGTATAGTATTGAATATCTGAATTTCTTTAACTGTGCCTAATGCACCTCCGGCTTCAATAAATTCACCGACTTTAAATGGTTTAAACAAAATAAGCATTACACCGGCTGCAAAATTTGCCAGAGAACCCTGCAAGGCTAAGCCAACAGCTAAACCAGCAGCACCTAATACGGCTATGAAAGACGTAGTCTGCACTCCCAGCTTGTTAAGTGCGGCAATAATCACAAATACTAATAACCCTGCATTAGAAATATTCTTAACAAAGCCTGCTAAAGTCGGGTCAACCTTAGCTTTTAACATCATGCTTTCAATAAAACGAGAAACCACCCCGGCTACCCACTTACCAATAACGAAAATCAAAATAGCTGCAAGAAAACTTAGACCGTATTGAGTTAGATAACCATACAAATTATTCAAAACCTCTTCCATCACTACACCTCCTTTTCAGTAAATGATACCATTATAGTATCATTTGTCAAGTTAAAAAAATTATTTTTTTAAGCTAGTTTTTACCTAGGAATGTTGCTGTCTTATCTGACTAATCCATTCTTCGATCTTCTGTTTTATTTCTTCTCTTACTTCTCTAGTTTCCTGCAATTTTGCATCTTCAGTCCCAGAAAAAAGCGAAGGATTTTTGAAACTCCAATTTTGTCTTTTTGCATTACCGGGGAAAACGGGGCACTGTTGAGAGCTTGATTCATCACATACAGTAATTACATAATCATATATTCTTTCCTGTTTACAAAAATCAAAAGCGCTTTTGGTTTTATTTTGCGAGATATCGATTCCTATTTCTTTCATTACCTGTACGACTAAAGGATTCAATGTCCCCGGCTTCAAACCAGCGCTTTCTGCTTCAAATCTATCAGGAGCACTATCATTTAAAAATGCCTCAGCCATTTGGCTACGAGCAGAATTGTGGATACAGACAAATAAAACTTTTTTCTTCATCTAGGTTCTCCGTAGGCTTATTATTATACCGCAAACTTCTATAATAGTTAAAAACTTTTTGTAGCCGCTGCAGAGGGCGGGGTGACTACGACATTATCATTTAGCTTCGTACTCTCGCTAAATGATTGCTAACTACCCCGACAAAAAGCAGTCAGGGTGGCTTCCAACTTATAAATTACCTCGCGCTTCACGCTCCATAAGTTGTGTCGTCGTCTTACCCCGACAAAAAGCGGTCGGGATGGCTGCGCACTTATCACTTAGCTTCGTAATCTCGCTAAGTGATGTGCTTGCCAATTTTACAGGCGCCTAGAAAATTCAAGAAGTTGTAGTTAAATTAACTACTTGCAATAAGTTACAACTCAATTTTAATAGTAGGTGGCAGTCTCCGCTTCCAAGCGGAGACTACCCCTTTTAACCCACACCTTAAATTTTCAGCCTCAAACAGCAAAATCATTAATATTTTATTCTTTGTCATTGAAATTTGGTTATTGATTATTATTTGTTGCTTGAGATTTGTAATTTTCTCGAGTACGTACTCGGGTACATACTCTTAAAAACGATTGATTCGTTTCCCCGAAACGTGAAATCAATCGTATGCCAACAGAACTACGCAGTGACTACTGTCTCTCTAAAGTAAACTTTAGGGAGCAGTCCCGCGTTTTATGCGGGGCGTAGTCAAAAAAGAATTAAGACAACTCTGGGAATCTGCCTAATATTCCTTTCTTTATATTTGACTTCTTACCTTAATCATGGTCTAATAGGTGACTATGAAATATAAACACGCACTTTTTCTCTTTCCTTATATAGAGGGCAATGCAACAAGCACGATGAAACTGTTTCCGCCCCTAGGCCTTGAATATGTGGCCACCAGCGCAAAGGATTTAGTTGAAAAAATAACGCTCTTAGACCTACGATACGAACCAGAACTCTGCGATAAAAATAGTCTCTTAGAATTTGTACGCCAAGAGATTGATATTGTCTGTGTCAACATTACCTGGGATCGTCAGTTTGACGAGATCTGTGATCTTTTAAATGGAATACCGCAAGGGATTCCTGTTATCGTCGGTGGCTACAAAGCAACTGAACGGGCCCAAGAAATACTAGAGCGCTGCCCTACTGTCGCTATGGTTGTGCGCGGCGAGGGTGAAGAAACCATACGAGATATTTTTCAAAATCATCCACCGGAAAAAATCGAAGGCATTTCCTATAGAAAGAACGGACAGATACAACATAATAAATTTCGAGCCTTTCCCGAAGTCGATGCAATAGCAGCACCCGATAGAACCTTACGAAGAAATAAATATCATCTAATTTTAAACGGGGTCCGCACAACCAACGTAGAGTTTGATTCGGTCTTAAGCGCTCGGGGCTGTCCGTTTAATTGTAAATTTTGTACATTTAATCTCAACCCACTCGGCCAGAAGCGTCCCTATGCCGCGCGCAACGTTACCTCAGTTGTCGATGAAATAGAAGGACTAACGGCTACCGTCATCCTCTTAGCAGATGACGAATTTTTTGCCAATAAAAAAAGGGCCGAGGCATTTTGTGACGAGATCATAGCGCGTAAAATCAAAAAGCGGTTTATTGCACAATCACGTATCGATGTGGCCAAACACCCGCAGCTGCTTGGAAAGATGGTTAAAGCTGGTTTTAAAGCGCTTCTGGTAGGCATCGAATCTCCGACCGATTGGATTTTGAAACAGATGAACAAAGGTTTCGATTCACAAACAATCAGGGATGCTTTTAAAGTTCTTAAAAAGTACCCGATTTATTACCACGGATATTTTATTTACGGAAATATCGGTGAGACCGAAGAAGAAATGCTCGTTATTCCTCAATTTGCAAAAGAGATAGGCGTTGACGGCATTACGTTTAATAAACTCAGAATAGAAAAATTCTCATCACTAAGAGAACTGGCGGAGAAAACCCCAGGATACCACGTTACCGATACCGGTGCTTTGTATTCTGATAAGTATAGCCACGCGGCTTTGAAAAAAATAGGCAGAAGAATGAGATTTTCTTTCTATACGCCTATGAGATTTATGAAGATGATAAAACGTGTTTTTGTCGATGCTCACTTCTTTTCTGCAGGTGAACTGGCTTCCTTTGCTTTTAGCATCCCACTAATGCTCATCGCTGCTTTAAAAAGAGAAAAACAAAAAGGCCGCTTAGGCGACTCCCTCAAACGTATTTTTATAAAAAATAAATAAAAGTAGCGCAAAGACTAAGAAAATCTAAACAAAAGTACTGTCATTTTTGACAGGGCTTTTTGATTTTGGTTACAAAGAGCAAAAAATTTGACTACGTAGTGACTACGTAGTCGAAAAACAATCGCATCACGAGCAAAGCAAATAAGTGTAAAACTCCATAGACTCCTTTCTTGACTAATAAGTTTTAAGGGTGTTTAATATGTATATGAATATCCTACTAAAAATATTACAACATCATTTATTTGCACCAATCTGCTTAGCATCTATACTTGGTCTAATGCTGTGGAAAACATTTACCGAATGGCGTAGACCTCGTTTAAAAATTGGAAGATTTGACATTAAAGTTCTTCCAACTAACCCTGTTTTAGACAAGAAACACGAAAAGCGAGTAACTGTTGTTGTGTTTTTTGAAGTTAGAAACAAAAGTTCTTTAGATAATTCATTAGTAAAAAAGATTTATACACTTGATGGTGCTACTGAACCAATAGAGCGTTCCTCGCATTTAACTGTTAAAGGCAATACTACTGAAACAGAGAGTAATTTGTCTGTCCATTTTACCCTGCCAAATGAAGAACCAAAAAACCGTAGGTTCACTATCAAGATTATTGACCATTTCAATAAGAAGCATTCCGTCAGCAAGTTTCTGAAAATATAATATAATTCTCCGAGTATGTTTATATATAGCTAGGGGTGGCTGGGGGGGTTACCGTGGCGTCACCGTGGCGTTTTAGATAGAAAAACACACCAATTTAGACAAATTCATACAAATACTCCAACCAACAAAAATCCCCACAACCTTTTGAGTTGTGAGGATTTAAGTGGTTGCGGGGCCAAGATTTGAACTTGGGACCTTCAGGTTATGAGCCTGACGAGCTACCGGACTGCTCCACCCCGCGATATCTTATTTAACTGTCTGAGAACGGACCCGCGAATCCCAATGCTCTATTCTACTTCTTCGGGTTTTATCTTATATATTACTTCGCCCTCTCTGGCAACCCCCATATTCTCACGAGCGATTTTCTCTAAATAAAAGGGGTCATTTGTCAAATTGTCAATGTACTCTACTAGCTTCTTATTTTCTTCTTCAAGAGATATAATCTTTTCTTCTAGATCTCTTTTTTTCTGTTTTAAATCCTGCAACTTCGTATAACTAGGAAGAAAAATAATCAAGATTAGCAGCGCAAAGGTAAAAAGCCATGTACCTTTTTTTATAATCATTTTTGCCAGGATTTACCAGCATATACTGCTTTGCTACCTAATTCTTCCTCGATTCTTAAAAGCTCGTTATACTTAGCTATTCTATCACTTCTCGATAATGATCCGGTCTTTATCTGACCAACACCGGTTGCCACAGCTAAATGGCTGATAGTCATATCTTCTGTCTCGCCGGAACGATGAGAAATAACTGAAGTATAATTATTTGCTTTGGCTAAATCTATTGCCGCTAGTGTTTCTGTTAAAGAACCAATCTGGTTAACTTTTATTAGAATAGAATTAGCAATCTTTTCATCAATTCCTCTTTGCAGACGCTCGGTATTTGTTACGAATAAATCGTCACCGACTAACTGAATCTTGCTTCCCAGTGCTGCAGTAAGTTTCTGCCAACCTTGCCAATCGTTTTCATCTAAACCATCTTCAATAGAAAGAATCGGATAATTATCAATCAGTTTTCCATAATAATCAATCATAAAATCAACGTCCTTTAATTCACCTTCAAACTGATACTTTCCATCTTTAAAGAATGAACAAGATGCAACGTCTAATGCTAAGGCTATGTCTTTACCTGACTTATATCCGGCTTTTTCAATTGCCTCAATGATAACTTTTAAAGCTTCCTCATTAGAATTTAGACTTGGTGCGAAACCGCCTTCGTCGCCTACTGAAGTAGATAACCCTTTTGATTTGAGAATGCTTTTTAGGTTGTGAAATACTTCAGCTGCCATTCTAAGAGCCTCTCTAAAAGTAGGCGCACCTATTGGCATAATCATAAATTCCTGAATATCTAGATTATTATCTGCATGCATTCCGCCGTTTAAGATATTCATCAGAGGTACCGGCAGGAGATTTGCATCATCTCCGCCTAAATATTTAAACAAAGATATACCCTGCGCATTTGCTTCTGCATGGGCAGTAGCTAAAGAAACACCTAATATAGCGTTGGCACCCAGCTTGGATTTATTCTTTGTACCGTCGAGATCAAGCATAAGCTTATCGATCGATTTATAATCTGAGGATTTTCCTTTTAACTCAGGAAAAATAATAGAGTTTACATTATCCACGGCTTTAAGAACACCCTTGCCGAGAAAACGGGATTTGTCTTTGTCTCTTAGCTCTAGTGCTTCGTGTTCACCGGTTGATGCGCCTGAAGGAACCATAAAACGACCGGCAACGCCTGAATCCAGAGCAACATCCACTTCAATTGTAGGATTTCCGCGGGAATCTAGAATTTCTCTTGCTTTTATTGTCTTGATTGTGCTCATATCGTCATCACTCCTTATTTGAATTACTGTCCACAATAACATACTTGATATGCAAAGTCAAGCTTAAGTTTGACTTCATTGTACAAATATGATATTCTTTCACATATATATTAAATAAGGAGAAAAAATATGATCTTTAGAAAAATTAAGCTGTTTTTCAAGTTTCACTGGATTAAAATTATAGTATTTGCCGGCTGCGCTGCGCTGATTGCTTCTCTAGTTATATTCTTAAGAAATGCAGTTTCTGCATGGATGCTCACAGAAGCATTCACCAAGCGCTCGATGTTCGCCCAGTATTCTCTGCTTTTCTACGTATTTATAGTAACCCACATGATAAGCATGCCAGTATATGCTTTATTCTGGTACTGGTTGATGTTTAGAGGTGGTCAGTTTAAATTTACTGCTGCTAAGAAAAAATCTAGTAAAGATAAAGAGATTAACATCCGCTGGAAAGACGTTGTCGGCATGGAAGAAGCCAAACAAGAAGCTTCTGAAGTTGTGCGCCTTGTTACTGACCGTGCCCAGCTTCAGCAAATCGGCGGAAGGATATTAAGAGGCCTCTTAATGATCGGACCTCCAGGATGCGGAAAAACATATCTGGCTAAGGCAATCGCCACTGAATCAAATCTTCCCTTCTTATCTATGTCCGGGGCTGAATTCGTTGAGATGTTTGTTGGTGTTGGTGCAAGTAGAGTAAGAAAACTATTCAAACACGCCAGGCAACAGGCCTACACAGACGGCGGCTGTATTATCTTTATAGATGAATTAGATGCAATCGGTTCTAAGCGTGCACTTGATCAAGGATTCGGCGGCACCACAGAACACAATACAACATTAAACCAACTACTCATTGAAATGGACGGTCTGAAAGAAAAAGATTTCAATATCATTGTAATTGGCGCAACCAACGCCGTTCAAACAAGCCTTGACCCAGCACTTCTTAGACCAGGTAGATTCGATAGAAAGATCTTCGTCGATCTTCCTAACCTTGAAGAAAGAGAAAAGCTTTTTGAATATTATCTTAATGAAATTAAATGCGATGAGTCTATTGATAAATCCCGTCTAGCGCGAATGGCAGTTCAGAAAACCCCGGCTGATATCTCAAGTCTAGTCAGAGAATCTGCTCTTATTGCAATCCGCAACAAAAAAGAAACTGTAGGAATGAAAGAAATCATAGAAGCGTTTGACCGCATAGAAATGGGCATTAAGCATAAAAGAATGTTTAGTGAGAAAGAGCGAAAAATGGTAGCTTATCATGAGGCTGGCCATGCAATCACTATGTATGTTTTTATGCCTACGTCTGATGTATTCAAGGCCTCCATTGCCTCTCGCGGAACAGCTCTAGGGGTGGTCGTTCCACATCCCAGAGAAGAAATGCATAATAGGACTAAAGATGAAATGGTTGGATACATAAAAACCTGTCTTGGTTCGTATGTTGCAGAGCGGCTTAAATTTAATACTAGCACGACTGGAGTATCTAGTGATTTCCGCCAAGCAATGAATAACTCTTATCAGATGGTCTGGAGATTCGGGATGGGCAAATCCGGCCTGGTGGGAGACTTTACAACTGTTGCTTCTGAGCTTTCTGAGAAAACAAAAGAAAAATTAGATGGAGAAACTCAGGATATCCTTCAAGGTTGCCTAAAAGAAGTTGAAGAATTGCTTAAAAAAGAATTTGGTCTTCTTGATAAATTTGCCGAAGAGCTGCTTAAAAAAGAAGAGCTTGATTATGACGATATAGAAACATTATTTAATGCTCACGGCTTACAACGTGCACCTGAACCGCAAGCATGATAAATAAACGTGTATTTATCTATATTTCTGTTTCGCTAATCTGCCTTATTTCCCTATCTGGCTGCGACGTGATAAAGCCTGTCTATTTTGAGAAAAAAGGTGTTGAAAAGTTTACTACGATATGCAAACACGAATTCCGCATTAATATAAAAACATTCCGGGTAGGAAAAACGCTATGGATATATGCTCCTATAGAAGAGCCGATTTTTAAATTTAAGGCATCCGCAGATGATGCTCCAGATTCTTATATAGATCCCAAAAGTATTTTCGATGGCAATAAGCTCACCACGAACTATTCTATTAAACCTCTAGAATCCATTAATAAAGGAATAACCTCGGCTCAAACAGATAAAGGAAATAAATACTTCTCCAATATCTTTGAGGCAATCTATAGCTCTTTTGGAGATTCCAAAGAAGACATAGACTTTTTTGTAGTAGTTATATCTGATATTGTAAACGGCGTTGATATTATCTATCAAATATATAAGCCGGATTTAATAAAGATGTTTTCTAACACTCTCGGGCTTACAGAGCCCACCTATAGAATTTTTACAGATACATTGGGTAGCTCAAAAATTATCGGAGACAGATCAGGAAAGCACATCAATCCTTATGAATTAGATTTGGGGACATTCTTAACAAAACAAATCGAACAAAGAATACGATATAGCATAAATTTTGACTATGACATCGAAGAGCAAATTTTAGAAATAATAACCTTTGTTATTAATTCTTATGACTTTAAGGATTTTGCTTGGATTGAATTAATTGATCTAGATGCAACCAAAAAAACAACTATGTCTCGCGCGGCTCTTTTAGGCAGGATTAAAGAATCACTTCCTCTCCCTCTTCAAACTCAATAGGGAGCTTTTCATCATCTTCTTGAGGTTTCTCTGATTTCGTAACTTCTATATTTATCGTTTCAGTCTTATATTTTTTTCCTTTATAGTCTACTATTACTGGTTCAATAGAAAACGTTCCGACTTCTTTGGCTTTTAGCAGATATTTTAAACTGAAAGCCAACTTACCTTGAGCACTTCCAAAAGAAATATTATGCTGCTTAGAAGTAGATACAACTATAAAATCCTTATCTAAATCGGGTAATTTTATTTCCGGAAGCTTGCCTATGGCACCATTTATTTCAACAGTGAAAGTAATCAACTCATCCTGAGAAACCTTAATTTTATCGACAGAGCTTGTTACAGAAATTGACGCATCGCTCTTACTTTCTGCCGCTTGAGATATTCCTGAGGTAGCAACAAAACCACTTAAAACAAAAACGATAAATAGAGAAGTTAATTTCTTAAACAATTTTGACCTTACGCCCATCAAGTTTTAATCTATTCTCTGCGAACAATTGAATTGCCTTAGGATATAGCTGATGTTCTACCTTGTGTATTCTTTCTTCTAGAGAATCAGCTGTATCACCCTCCTGGACCTCAACCGTCTGCTGCAGTATGATTGGACCGTGGTCCATCTTTTCGTCAACAAAATGTACCGTTACTCCAGTAACCTTAACTCCATAATCGAAAGCATCCTTTATCCCATGGGCACCTTTAAACGCAGGTAAAATAGCCGGGTGGATATTAAGAATTTTATTAGGGAATTGTTTTATTAATGCTGGAGATATAATTCTCATGAATCCAGCAAGAACAATTAAATTAATCTTTTCTTTCTTCAATACTTTAACTAATTCTGCATCGTATTCTTCGCGTGTTTTAAACAGTTTCGGATTAATAAACTCTGTTTTGATGCTGGCTTTCTCAGCACGCTGCAAGGCATAAGCATCTTTATTATCTGATACCACTAAAGATAAACTTACACTTAAACTGCCGCCTTCAACTGCATCAATTATCGCCTGTAAATTTGTTCCGCTTCCCGAAGCGAACACAGCAACTTTTATCATTGCTCACCCCTTTTTTTTATAACGTGCGTTGGGCAAACCTTTAAACATTCACCGATATTATTACATTTCTCATAATCAAACGTTGCTAAACTATTTGCTACCTTGATTGCTTGCTCAGGACAAGAACGCTCACATTTCATACAGCCGATACAACCAACTTTACATACCTGCATTACTTTCTTACCCATATCGTGCGATGAACAGGCAACATAATATTTCTTTTCAGTAGAAATTATTTTAAACAGGTTTTTAGGACAAGCTGCAACACATTTGCCGCAAGCTGTACATTTAGCTTCATCAACAAAAGGTAAGCCATCCTCTCTCATAGAAATTGCCCCAAAAGGACAGGCATCTGCACAGGTACCAAAACCTAAACAACCATACGCGCATTCTTTTGGTCCACCCTGCAATTGAATTGCGGCAGTACAATGCTTCAAACCCTGATATTGAAATCTATCTTTAACTTTGTTTCCTCCGTTGCAATGCAACACAGCAACTGTTTTAACCTTCTCCTCAAGCTCAATGCCTAAAAGTTTTGCAATTTCTGCTTTAGTCTCCGGTGTGGAAACCGTACAACCGGATATTGAGCAACTCCCGCCAACCAACCCTTCGGCAAACCCCATACATCCAGCCATTCCGCAAGCACCACAATTGAGCCCGGGAAGCATTTCAAAAACTTTCTCCAGCTTAGGATCTGTTTCCACATGAAACTTTTTCGATGCAACAGCCAACCCCAATCCAAAAAGTAAACCTAAACAACCCAATGCTATAGCAGGAATAATTATTTCCATATTTCTTTAGGGTTTAAACCCAATAAATCCCATAAATGCAAGGCTCATTAAAGATGCAATTATAAAAGCAATAGGAACTCCCTTTAAGCTTTCGGGAACATCTACTAAATCCAATCTTTCTCTTATGCCCGACATTAAAAGAAGTGCTAATGTAAAACCAACACCGGCAAAGAAAGCCTGCAAAATAGATAACAGAAATCCTCCGCCAACTGACTGTCCTTTAACAAAGAAATCATTAACATTTAAAACAGTTACACCTAAAACAGCGCAATTAGTAGTAATCAGTGGTAAATAAATGCCCAGCGATCTATACAGCCCCGGCGAAGTTTTTTGAATAAACATCTCGGCAAACTGAACAAAAGTTGCAATAACCAAAATAAAACATATGGTGCGCAAATATACTAAATCAAAAGGAACAAGAATAAATCTATATACTAACCAGGTAATGATGGCAGAAAGCGTCATAACAAAAATTACGGCAAGCCCCATATGCATCGCAGCCTTGGTTTCTTTTGATACTCCCAAAAAAGGACAAAGCCCCAAAAACTTTGAGAGAATAAAGTTGTTGATAAAAACCATGCTGATGATAATTGTGATTACCTGCTCAATATTCATATTTATTGACTCTTCTAAATTTTAACGGGAGGTCAATACTGCCCTTCTCATAAATAATAATGAAGGCAGTACTGGTTTATCAATTAATTCACTAAAGAAACCATGTATTATTTTTTCATTGATTTACATCAACGAAAAAATTAATTAACAACCTCCACAGCCTACCTGTGTTTTGACAGGTTTATTCTTTTTAATTCTAACAAAGTTGTTTATGCCGATTAAAATCCCTAAAGTAAGCAAAGCACCCGGGGCTAATACAAACATAATTGCCGGCTCAAAGTTCTCAAATAAGGTAATGCCTAGAAATGTCCCTGCCCCCAATATTTCTCTGACAGCTGCAACCATAACAAGCGCGATAGTAAACCCTGCACCCATACCTAAAGCATCAAAGATAGACGGCATTACTGCATTTTTGGAAGCAAACGCTTCTGCCCTTCCTAAAATTACACAATTCACTACAATCAAAGGAACAAAAATCCCTAAGGATTTATTTAAATCAGGAAAATACGCTTTCATGACTAGCTCAACAATAGTAACAAAGGTTGCAATTACAACTATAAAACAGGGAAGTCTTATCTGCTTGGGAACAATTTTTTTAATCGAAGAAACTATTATATTAGAACCTAACAATACAAAAGTCGCAGCCGCACCCATACCCAGCGCATTTATAACCGAAGTTGAAACAGCCAAAGTAGGACAAAGTCCTAGAAGTAGACAAAAAGTAGGATTATCTACTGTGATACCTCTTTTAAATACATTAAAAAGTCTATTCATTTATAACCTTAGATAAAAATTCTCCCGCTTTCAGCTTAACAGTTTCAATTACCGCTTCAGATGTTATAGTTGCCGCTGTAATAGCATCTATATTTTTTAGGTTTAGCTCTTCCGGTTTTCTTCCCTCAAACTGAGCTAAAAACCAAGGCTTTTCTTCACCTTGATTTATTTCCGATATGCGGGCTCCTAAGCCGGGAGTTTCCTGTTGACTTATTATCTTAATAGCTTTTATATTACCTTCTTTTGTTATGCCGACTCTCATATCAATATCAGAAGCATAACCTTTAGCTATGACAGTAATTATATAACCTATGACTTCTTCCGAACTGATAGCCTTGTAATATTCTTCTTCACCACTGAGTGCTTTTTCGAACTTTTCTGCATCGGGAAAAAGCTCTTCCAGGGCGGCAGCTTCTTCTGTTTGCATTTGCGCTTCTATTTTAGGTTCTGTTATCTTATTAACTGTACCTAAAACCAAAGCTGCGCACAAACACACCGACATTAAAATTAGACTGTAGCGAATCATTCTTGTTCCTTTTTATTTCCTCCATACTTAACCGTGCGGGTTAACCTGTCAATCATAGGCGTTGCTGCATTCATAATTAATATCGCGTAAGAAACGCCTTCGGGATATCCTCCCCATTTTCTGATAACAAACGTTAGCAAGCCACAACCAATGCCAAATACAACCTTTCCTTTGCGATTAATTGGAGCAGTTACATAATCTGTTGCCATAAACAAAGCACCAAGAATCAACCCGCCGGAAAGAATTGCAAAAATAAAATCTCCGGTAAAAAACGTATCTCCCATAAAGATAAAACTCAAAACTCCGGTTGTAGCTATAAACCAGAAAGGGATCTGCCAGGAGATATATTTCATAAACAATAATACAATACCACCTAAAAGAAGTGCGGCGATACATACTTCACCGATACAACCCCCTCGATTACCAATAAACATATCCCAATAACTTGGCAAATCGAAAGATAGTTTTTCTTTAATTATACCCAATGGCGTAGCTGTTGTAACCGCATCAATACTCATGCGAGGATTACTCCAGGTTGTCATATATTTAGGCCAGGAAGCCATAAGAAAAGCTCTACCCACCAAAGCAGGATTGAAAATATTGAATCCTAGCCCACCAAAGAGTTGTTTACCCACAAACACTGCGAAGAAACTACCTACTACCGCGATCCATAAAGGAACATCCGGGGGCAAATTATAGGCAAGAACTAGACCAGTTATCAGAGCACTTCCATCAAGTAAGGTAGTTTTTCTACCGCGCAATTTCTGGCAGGAGTATTCGGTTATAATTGCGGTTATAACCGATGCACAAATTACATATAATGAACGGATCCCAAATATGTAAACACCGGCTATACCTGCAGGAATAAGAGCAATCAAAGTAATCCACATACGTTTTACAATATGATCTCCCTCAACCTGAATATGCGGGCTATTTGAAACAACCAGATTATTTAGCTTTAAGTCTTGATTTTCCATATTTTATCAAACCGATCAAATCACGCCTTGCCGGGCAAACATAACTACATAAACCACATTCGATACAATCAGAGATATCATATTCTTCTGCTACTTCAAACTTCTCCTGTTCAACAGCCATAGATATATGCGAAGGCATAATCCTCGCGGGGCATTCGTCAACACAGCGAGCACACCTGCAGCAAGGACGGTTTTCTCTTTGCGTAAGTTCTTCTTTTGAAAAAAAGACAATTCCAGAAGTACCTTTAACTATAGGAACATCGATTGTTGCCTGAGCAATACCCATCATCGGACCACCGAAGATAATCTTTGCCGGTTCTTTTTTAAGAGGTCCGCAATCATTTAAAAGATCTCTAACAGTCGTTCCAATTCTAACCAGAAAATTTCCGGGATTTTCCAAACAACTTCCTGTAACAGTTACCACTCTTTCATAAAGCGGTTTAGATTTATACACTGCCTCATATACCGCATACATAGTGCCTACGTTTTGAACCATCACGCCTACGTCAAAAGGTAGCCCTCCGGAAGGAACTTCTCTCTTTAACACAGACTGAATTACCTGCTTTTCCCCACCCTGAGGATAGCTCGTCTTTAAAACCTTTAATTCATGAATTGTATCTTTAAGCTCATTATTGAATATTTCAATCGCTTCCTGCTTATTATCTTCAATTGCTACCATACCTTTTTCCAACCCTAAAACTTTTAAAACAATCTCCATACCTTTTATAATCTCTTTTGGTTTTTCAACCATAAGCCTAAAATCAGTAGTAAGGTTAGGTTCACACTCTACACCATTGATAATCAAATGCTGAACCGGATTTGGTGGAGATAGCTTAACATGCGTGGGAAACGTTGCACCCCCTAAGCCAACAATACCTGCATCAAAAATAATCTTCTTAAGTTCATCTATGGAAAAAACATCTATTTCAGCTTGGCTTATTTCTTTTGATTTTTCTTCAGGCAATTTATTATCTTGTAAATCATTTTCAATTATCACAGCCTGCGCTGAACCTAAAACAGGATGCGGGGAATTCTCAATTAGCTTTACCTTGCCTGATACTGAAGAATGCACAGGACTAAATAATCCTTTTTCTAAACTTCCTATAACTTGTCCCAGCAAAACCTCATCTCCCGCTTTAACCCGAGGAATGCAGACATCACCAAAATGCTGGCTTAAGGGAATAATCAACCTGCCGGGAACAGCTGCCTTAGAAATCGGCTTATGCTCTGTGCTATGTTTATTTTCTTCTAATCTAACCATCGATTTTTAAAGGATCCTTTGCTTTCATAAAACCTAATATACCTATTACAATAAGCAAACCACCGGTTACAACAAGTATCCAGAATCTATCTACATAATCTGCTATTTTACCACCTAAAAGCATACAAATCAAAAAAGCAAAATGCATTACGATATCAAGATTGCTGAATATCTTCCCGCGCATCTCTTGCTTACTGACCCTATGAACCAACGTATATGATGCCACCAATACCGGAGATGCGCTCACTCCAAAAATGAATGAAAGCCCGTACGCAAAAAATGGATTAGGATTAGCATTTAAAATTATTGCAAATCCACCTATGACCAATCCTGAAACTCCCAGGCTTAAGAATATTTCTTTAATAAGCGAAAACTTTTGTCCGTATCGTCCGTATAGCAAACTTCCGGCAAAAAGCCCCAGGCCAACGAACATAATCAAAAAACCTAAATCTTTTGTTACTGAACCTAAAGCGTCCTGGATAAAACCAATAGAAACAACAGAGATAACACCTAAAGAGGCTCCCAGTAAAGCAAGTACATTTATAACTGAGCGCATTTCCCTACGGTTAACCAGATAGGCAACTCCTTCTTTAATCTCGGCAACAACAGATTTTCTTATTACTTCAATAACTTCTCTTCCTACATCAAGCATTGTTTCTTTCTGTGCACTTTCAGACAACTTTGTCTTAATGAAAATTATAATAAAAGCTGACAGCAAAAAAGACCCTGAGGATAAATTAAACCCTGCCTCTGCACCATTGCTATCAACTATAATTCCTCCGAAACCAATTAATGCTGCAGCAATCATACCGGTTATGTTGGCCAAAGAATTTGCAACTAAAAGCTGAGAATCATCTACAAGATTAGGGATTAAAGAAAGCTTCGCCGGAACATAAAACCTGATTATGCAGTAAACAACAAAAATTATAAGATAAACCGGAATCAAAGCCTGTTTTGATAAAAAGATAAACGGAATGCTAAAGACCAATATTCCCTTGATCAAATCACAGAAAAACATTGTTTTTTTACGATCCCATCTATCAACATAAACTCCTGCCACAGGACCAATGAGAAACACCGGAATTATTGTAAAAGCTAATGTCTTAGCCAGTTGAAAGCTAGACCCCGGTGCAATGTTATAAACCATCGCTACTAAGGATAGCTGAATGACTCTATCGCCAAATTGAGAAAATATCTGGCTCAGCCAAAGAAAAAAGAAATTCCTATTTGATAAAACTGTAAAAAATCTATTCATATTTTATTTCTTCCCGCCAATTCTACCAGGAACTTATTTATAAATGCCTTCTGGCAGCTAAGTATTTTACGTAATCCTTGATAGAATCTTCTAGGGATCTGAACTTAACATCGCACCCAACGGATCTTAATTTATCCATTTTTGCTTGGGTGAAATATTGATACTTGCTACGTAAATAATCAGGCATTTCTATATATTCTATATTGGGCTTCTTATTCAATGCAGAAAACATTGCCCGGGCAACATCATTCCAAGTACGCGCAACTCCGGTTCCTAAATTAAAAATTCCTGTCTTTTTCGGATTGTTGAAAAAATAGAACATTACTTCAATTGCATCTTTTACATAAATGAAATCTCTTTTTTGCTCACCGTCTTTATAATCTTCACGATACGATTTAAAAAGACTTATGCTATTTTTCTCATTTATCTCGGAGAATTTTTTGCAGGCAACACTCATCATCTCACCCTTATGATATTCATTGGGTCCAAAAACGTTAAAGAATTTAAACCCTGTCGCTTCCGCTTCATGGCCTTCATTTAATACCCACAGATCAAAAAGCTGTTTTGAATATCCGTATAAATTAAGTGGGTTAAGCCTTGAAGTTGTTTTGTTGTCGTCATCATAACCAAAACTGCCATCGCCATAAGTAGCTGCGGATGACGCATACATAAACGGCACCTTATGCTCAAAAGACCACTGTGCAAGATATTTAGAATATTCGTAGTTATTTTTTATGTAATAGTCTTTATTGGTGAGAACTGTAGAGCTGCATGCCCCCATATGAACAACATGCTCTGGTTTGGAAATCTTATTTTTTTGCAGATGTTCTAAAAATTCGTCTTTATGAATATAGTCTTTAAAGCGCTTATTGTTTAGATTATCCCACTTGCAGGATTCATCTTTTTCATCTACAACAATAATATTATCTATGCCCGCCTGGTTGAGTTTCCAGAGAAAACAGCTACCGATAAAACCCGCTCCACCTGTAAGTATTATCATTGCTTTTCCTTAAAAACTACTGGCTTACCTTAAGATAGAATTGTTCAATGTTGAAACCTTGCAATATTGTCATTAATTATAATGTGTGCTATAATTCTATCCACGCTACTGCAGTGAAAAAATCGCCTCTTAAAAATGTTTGCAAATAGTGCCGATGTAGCTCAATGGTAGAGCAGGGCTTTCGTAAAGCTCAGGCTGGTGGTTCGATTCCACTCATCGGCTTTTTCTATTTAAGAACGAGGCATAAAGCTTAAGGTCTAAGGTTCAATTCCTCTCGCCAGCTCCACCTTTTTAAGATTAATAAGTAAATGTGGGTATAAAATAGGCGTTTCACGCTTCGATTTTACTGCCCCAGCTTCCCTTAATTCAATATTTCAGAAGAAGCTAGGACTGTCATTATTTCCTCTAAAAATCCATTTAAGGAAAATAAGGGCTGATCGGAATTTTTCAAATTCCAATGCTGTAAAATAAATGGTGCCGAGACCCAGACTT
>CAYOSQ010000007.1:0-86228 GCA_964406665.1 uncultured Planctomycetia bacterium
TTTACGGCTAGGACTACCAGGGTATCTAATCCTGTTTGCTCCCCTAGCTTTCGCAGTTCAGCGTCAGGATTGGCCTAGAGAATCGCTTTCGCTACTGGCGTTCCTCCCGGTATCTACAGATTTCACCCTTACGCCGGGAATTCCATTCTCTTCTTCCAACCTCAAGTTTCGAAGTTTCGAATGCAGTTTCCCCGTTAAGCGGGAAGATTTCACATTCGACTTTCGAAACAGCCTGCCTGCCCTTTACACCCAATGAATCCGAGTAACGCTCGCCACCCCCGTATTACCGCGGCTGCTGGCACGGAGTTGGCCGTGGCTTCTTCTCTAGGTACTGTCAGTCCTTGATATATTAAATCAAGGAGTTTCATCCCTATCGAAAGAGGTTTACGATCCGAAAACCTTCATCCCTCACGCGGCGTCGCATAGTCAGGCTTTCGCCCATTGCTAAAGATTCTCGACTGCAGCCTCCCGTAGGAGTCTGGGCAGTGTCTCAGTCCCAGTGTGGCTGACCATCCTCTCAGACCAGCTACCCGTCAAATGCCTTGGTAGGCCATTACCCTACCAACAAGCTGATAGGACGTGAGCTCATCCCTAGGTGGCAGGCCTTACGGTCCCCGCCTTTAATAATAGAACCATGCGATTCTAAAACATCATTTGGTATTACCCTACCTTTCGGTAGGCTATCCCCAACCTAAGGGTAAATTGCTCACGCATTACTCACCCGTTTGCCGCTAACCCGAAACAGTTTTTGCAATTTTTTCTTGCGAAAAGCTTGCAAAATCCGAAATAGGTTCGCTCGACTTGCATGCCTAATCCACGCCGCCAGCGTTCACTCTGAGCCAGGATCAAACTCTCCGAAAAAAACTTGGCTCTTAATTACAAAGAACAAAACAAAAAAAGGCATCTAGACGATGCCTGAACATACATCTTCTATATTTTTTTACTAGCTTGAATTGTCAAATCTACATCTTTGTTTTTTCACAATCAAAGATTCAATCTCCTTCATTGTGTACTGTTGCATTATTCTAATACATTAAAAGGATTTGTCAAGTTTTTTTTTAGTTTATATCTACTTGCTATATAGAGCTTTTTGTCTAAGCATAAATGATAGACAATAAGTTGTAGATATCTTTTTTAGCAAGTTCCTTAAAGAAACATTCCGTCAATGGGGGATCTACAAAATAGACAAATTCCTTTTTTTAAATTTAGATTTTTTATTGAAAAGCCGTATCTTTCGATTACCGGCTTTCCACAATTATGGCAAAATGTAATTTCCTCTTCTCCTGAAACATTACCTATGTAAACATATCTAAGCCCGCATCTCTTACCGATTTCTCTTGCTCGGATCAAAATTTCCAGAGAAGTAACGGGTTTCTCTATTAGGTTAAAATCAGGGTGGAATCTACTTAAATGCCAAGGGATATCCTTCCCTATCTCTGCAATAAAACTAGCAATTTCTGAAAGTTCTTTCTCAGAATCATTTTCACCAGGAATAACTAATGTTGTAATTTCTACCCAAATTCCCTGCTCTTTCATTCTCTTTATAGAATCTAAAACTGGTTTTAAGCTAGCTCCACAAAAATCTTGATAAAATTTCTCGCTGAATGATTTCAGATCAACATTGCATGCATCTAAAAAAGGCGAAAACATTTTCAATGCTTCTTCAGTCATATAGCCGTTAGTAACAAAAGTGTTTAGCAACCCTTCTTTCCTTGCTAATTTTGCAGTATCAAGCGCATATTCAAAAAATATCGTTGGCTCTGTATAAGTATATGCAATGCTCATACACTTATTTTGTTTTGCCTTAATGACAATTTCTTCCGGAGTAAATTTGCTTCCTTCAGGCTTGTTATCATTCTTTGAGGCTTGAGAAATTTGCCAGTTCTGACAAAAGCTACATTTAAAATTACAACCAATGGTTGCAATAGAAAAAACCTGCGTTCCTGGTAAGAAATGATAAAAAGGCTTCTTCTCAATTGGATCGCAATGAGAAGCTGTAAGTTCTCCGTATGCGATTGTAAACAGGACGCCTCCAACATTCTGCCTTACTCCGCAAATACCAAATTGAGAAGGTTTAAGTTGACATCTGTGCGAACACAGAGAACACTGGATTAATTCATCTTGTTTATTGAAAAGTAAAGCTTCTTTCATCTTTTTTAAATAAGCATTTATGAATTAAAATTCGTCAGGAATGTTGATTTTCTTTCTAAGTTGCTTCTTTTCTGAATGTATTTTTTTCTTCTTAAGAATATTCTCTTTAACAGCTAAAGACATTGAGGTAGGAATCCGTATTCTTTTGGACCTGTTAATTCTGGAAAGTCGATTCTGAAGTCTCCTGAACGCTAGTTGTTTATTACCTGCTTGCGAGCGCTGCTCTGTTGCTATAACATTTAATCCGGAAGGAATGTGATGCAATTTTACTGAAGTTTCTTTTTTGTTTTTTCTTTGCCCGCCAGGCCCTGAACTTTTATAGGTAATAACTTTTGTCTCTTTTAACAGAGAGCTAATATCAGTATTAAACTTAGTCTTCTTTTTAACAACTTTTGATTCACTTAACATCCTATGCGGACAAGTTTATATTTACTCTATTTCTAATTCCTCTTCTTCATCAAAAATAAATTCTGGTTCAATGATAGGGGCAAAATCTTCTGTTGTTTCAAAAGGAAAAGTAACTATTTCAAGGATTCCTACTGCTTCCCTATAAACAAAATGGCCTACTCCCTTAATAAAGCCGACACCGAAACCGATCATATTACTATCCTCTTCCCAGCTTTTCTCCATTTGCTTAGGAATCTCAAACATTCCGAAGGCAAGGTTAGACACTCCTCTGCTTAGTTTCCTTACAGGACCTTCAGCATACACGGCAGAACTAAACATTAAAACACAAATCAACATCAATAAAATTTTCTTTAACACGCCCACCTCCTTTTTCTATTATTATTCTATGCTAAGCAGCTGATGCTGTCAATTTATTTTATCTATGTTTTATTTGTAAGTGCCGAAATTATTTAAAATTTCTCTTTAAATCTTTGATTAAATGCTTAGCTAAATTGAATCTTTTCCTTTTAGGGAATCCTGGAAAAGCATTTACATCCAAAACATAAATATCTCTTAAGTTTTTATGAATAATTATGTCAACACCAGAAAAATTTAAGCCTAAAACCTTTGTCGTATCTAGTGCTCTTTTTATCGACAGTTTTACAATGCGCTCAGGCAGCAATTTCAAGAAAGATTGCTTATGTCCTTTACCTCCCTGTGAAATGTTTGTCGTTACCCTATCAGCTTCGTTGGTGCGAGGATACACATAAAAAGCTTTGCCGAAGAAAGTATAAATTCTCAAATCAAATTTCCTATTGTTTATTAATAAAGGATCAATTTCCTCCTCAATATTAATATCACACTTAAGCAGTTTTTTTAAAAATGATTTGTTGCCAATGATACTCTTAAACTTCCATCCGGAATCAGACTTTCTGCTTAATATTTTGTTACTGCGATAGGTAAAATTTGTCTGCCACCTTGCATTGGATAAGAAAGTAATCCCTTTTCCCATTGAGCCAAATTGTGGCTTTATGAAAAAGTTGCTTCCTTTTTTTAACTTATTAATAATTTTTTCAGAATTTCTTGTTTCTAATTCTTTAGGAATAGGAATGCGTGTCTTTTTCAAAGTTGTCGATACGAAATTTTTGTCTCTACATCTACTGCAAGAAAAAGGTGAGTTAACAAAATGGATGTTTTTTCCTTTTAAATTTCTCTTAAGCGCTTTTTCAACATTTTCAAAAAAAGCATTAAATTTATTATAAAATGTTTTGTTTCCATAGACACCTTTATATTTTTTATGTTCAATATTCTTATTCCAATAAACAAACGGAAAAAACAAAAAAACTAAAACTTTTTCTGATCGTATCTTTGGAATGTAATCTGTAAGCAATTCATCATAGGTCGTCTTTTTAAAATCCCAACCACATTCCTTGACTGTGCGCCTTTCCTTATAAAGCTTCATGAAAGAGTCATAGTCTTGCCTATCACCTATAGCTAAAAGCGTTATTTTATCTTTTGACTTAATCTTCATATTCAGATTATAAATATTTCTTTAAATAACCGTAATTCTTGGAAAGT
This sequence comes from uncultured Planctomycetia bacterium, assembly GCA_964406665.1. Classification (GTDB taxonomy): domain Bacteria; phylum Omnitrophota; class Gorgyraeia; order VGKH01; family JBHPFN01; genus CAYOSQ01. The sequence goes on from CAYOSQ010000007.1 coordinate 4,117, forward strand.
CTACCGTTTTGAGCAACGACTGCCTGACGGATCTCACGAGGTATTGATATGTGTTTTGATACATCCTTGGCTCCGTGAACAGCTATTTGATATACATATTCTCGAATCAAACCGCTAAAATGAGCTGACGAATCCCTAGGAAGTTCTGTGGGAAGGTTATCGCGAGCCATAACTGAAACCCCTTTAGCTTCATGGCCATCGACAAAATTCTTGTTTTTAAATTTGTAAGTAAATGTAGGGTTGTCGATAGTTGTTACCTTGTGAGTAATCTCTATTGCTCCTTTTATATCACAGGAAATGTCGCTAATAAATTCTAGGCGGAAATTCTTCCTGTAGAGTTTCTGAATCATTTCCTCGGTCACAAGCCTGGGATAACGACTATTCCAATAGCTAGCATGAATAAGAACGTTCAAATTTGGCAGATGCTGATCAAGGTTAGATTGAAATCTTCTTGGATGTCTGTAATAGTCACTAATATAAAAACTTTCTCCATTCTTGCTACGCACCAATTCTTCCCTGTAAAAAGATACTCCATACACACGATTTCTTGGCTGCTTATGGCTTTTCAAAAAAGTAGACAATTCTCTGGGGTGAATTATGATTGGATGCAACAGCGATAAAATATCATAAACGCCCTTGCTGACATTACCATAACCGGTAATTCCTATTATAAATGGCGATATTCTTTTATCTAATCCCTGCCTGTGTATTCTCTGATTTAATCTAGCAAATTCCTGTTTTATCTCTTCAAGAGAATCATATTGATATGCAGGTCTAATTCTTGAAAAAGGATTCTTGATCTTCTTCCATTCAAGCTTTTCTCCCAAGTAGTAAAGAGTATCGACAAGTCCACATATTCCAGCGAATCTTCCAAAATAAACCAATCTATGGCCGGAAATATCTGTTATTTTTTCATAATCTATTAATGTAATCTTTTTATGAAGAAATTCTTTCAGAAGTGGCATGTTCTGAGATTGGCCTTTTACAGTATGAGAAAAAAGCATATATATTGCATTGCTGTATAAATCTCTGATCTGGGGTTCTTTAATCCCTATTAATAAAGAAGCATTTTTAAATTTTTTGACAATCTTTGCTCCAACGCGTTCAAAATCAATATCCGGAAATATTCTAATTGGGCTAGACTCTACCTCTACAGAGATACCACGCTTTATCAACCAACGCACATCCTTAGGCGAAAGCGGAGTTCTTCTCTCAGAACCATATTTTGTTTCTTTTAATATTCCGATAGTTAGTGTTTTGCTCATTTTTTAGTTTTATAATAAGGTTAGATATGCGGCAGCCACCCAAAAAAAATGGAATTAAACAACCTATTTAATAAAATTTGCTATCACCGCAGTTATGGGAACATCAGAAATTCTCGAATCGTAAAAAGATTCTAACCCTGCTCTATCCCAGCCTGTCTTTATCTCGTTTATAGCAACTGTATTGCCATCTTCAGTTCCTTTTACCATAGAATCACAAAATATAACTAATTTATCACTTCGGGATTTAAAACCATTAACTTCTATTATAAAATCACCTGGCTCCTTTTCTACAAGTGCTAGGTGGACAATAATCAGCTTAAATTTTGTTTCTCCACCTTTTTTAACAAAATCTTCTTCGTTTTCAACAACATGAACCTCACACTTTCGCTTCTCAAGCTCGGTAGTAATTTTACTAGCTGTCACAGCATCTTTAAAATATAGTAATGCTTTTTTTGTCAAACATGCCTCAACCTTTGTGACTAGATCTGTAGCATCAAAAGGCTTAGAAACAAATTCATCAGCATCCATTGCTTCAAAAGTATCCTTCATCCCACCTCTTCCGGTTAAAACAATTACCGGGACTTGCGACTTCTCAGGATCTTTTTTTATGTTCTTAAAGAATTCAAAGCCATCCATTACAGGCATCAAAACATCAAGAATTATAAGATCCGGGCTCGCGCTTTCAACCTTCTTTAGACCATCTTCACCGTTTTCTGCGGTTTCTATATCATACCCATTCGCCTGTAATCTTGAACCAATCATTTTAGCAATATTGGGTTCATCATCGATTATTAAAATCTTTTTGCCCATTAGTTACTCCTTTTTTAAATATTTATTTTTAACCTACGTGTTTTTTTATCTTCTCCAATAAATCATCAGACTTAAATGGTTTTACTAAATATTCTGCAATACCCTCTATCGCAAATAGTTCTTCCATTTTTTCTTTTGCCGTAAGCACTATAACAGATATTTTTTTCTTTGGTTCGCTAGTGGTCAACTCGACAGCCTTAAGTTCTTTAAGAAAAGTATATCCATCCATTTTGGGCATAACTATATCTAAAATTATTAGATCGGGAGCTTTCTCTTTAACCCTAACAAGAGCTTCCTCCCCATTAGAGGCAGTAGCAACTTCATAATTATTCGCCTCAAGACGAGACTTAACTAATTTTACAACATTAGGATCATCATCAACTACTAATATTTTTTTAGACATTTAACCCTCCTCTTAAATGAATGATAAATACAATTAAAGTATTATATACTACCAGACCATTTCAATCAACTTTTCTTCTGTACGGCCATCTTCAGGATAACCCGCAACTTTATGCTTAATGCTTACCTTATCTTTCAGTTGTTCTACTGATAAAAACTCTTCAAATACTTTCAGTATCCTTCCAACAACCATTAATGCATCTAATTTTCCAGTTGCAGGAAGCATGATCAAAACAGATTCAGAATCTTTTGTAGCTAAATCAGCACGACGTCTCAAGCTCTTTTTGGACAAATCCTCGAATTTATGTATAATATAATTTGCCTTTTCAGTACCCAAAGTTTTCTCAATTTCTTTAAAATTATCTATACGAAAGGCTATCATCGATAAAGAAGTTCCCTGTTTTACTGCTTCTTTAATTGCGTCACCGACTTGCTCTAAAAGCAACACTTTAGTTGAATATTTTGGTAAAACAAAAATAAACTTAGTTCCTTTTTCAACTTTGCTTTCAGCCCAAATTTTTCCATGGTGAAGTTCAATTATACCTTTTGTAATGGGCAATCCTAGACCCGTGCCCCTATATCCTGGGCCAGATTCTCTGCCGACCTGATAAAACTTATCAAATAGATTTGGGATTGAGTCTTCGGGAACACCAATGCCAGTATCTATAACAGAGCATTCCACTTCTTCTTTTTTCTCTTTTATAGAGACTTCAATATGCCCCTTAGGTGTAAATTTTAACGAATTGCCAATCAAATTAGTAAAAACCTGAATAATTCTATCGCTATCAACATACACATCGATTTGCTTATCAGGTATACTGGTTTTAAGCTCAATTCCCCTGGAGGTAACTTGAGGCGCAAAAGACATACACGTCTTTTTTGCCAGCGCAACAATATCAACAACATCTCTCACAACCATCGCCCTTCCAGCCTCTATTCTGGATATATCCAGAAGATTATTTATTATCCTGGTTAATCTATCAATATCAGAAAGCGCAATTGATAAAAATTCACTCTGTTCTTTATTAACCTTTCCAAGCAAACCTTCCAAAACTTGAGAAACTCCCTCTCTAATTGTGGTCAAGGGAGTTCTTAGTTCATGGGATACGGTACTTACAAATTCATCCTTTAGTTTATCCACTTGTTTTCTATCAGTAATATCTCTCATTATACCTACAGAACCAATTACCTTATCTTCCGAATCTCTTAGAACACTAATAGACATATCTACATCTATTAATTCATTATTTTTCTTAATTGTCTTAGTTTCAAAATGGTGGTGAAATCCTTTTTGTCTAAGATTACGTGCACGTATTTCTGCCCACGCTTCTTTGGTATAAAGAGAGCTGACCGGCTTTAAATAAAGATCCCGCATGTTCATCCCTAGTAATTTTTCAGTAAAATCATTCCAAGAAGTTATCCGTTCTTGGTCATCAACCATCATAATAGCTACAGCAGAGTTTTCAAAGATGGTTCGATACTTTTCTTCAGCAACTCTAATTTCTCTATCAGCTTTTTTTCTATCAGTAATATCTTGTATAATTCCAATAGAACCAGTAACTTTTCCTTCGGGATCCTTAAGAACACTTATGGATATATCAACATCCATTAGACTTTTATCTTTTTTAATTATTTTTGTTTCATAATGATGCTGAATACCTTTTTTTCTAATATTGGAAGACCTGATTTTCTTCCATTCTTCTTCAGGATAAAGAGATCTTACCGAACTTAGATACAAATCTTCTTTTTTGAAACCCAATAATTCTTCAGTAAATTTATTCCAAGAAACAATTCTCTCTTTATCGTCTACCATCATTATAGCTACGGCAGAGTTTTCAAAAACTGTTCGATACTTTTCTTCAGCAATCCCTGCTTCTTCCTCTGCTTTTTTTCTATCCGAAATATCTGTAGCTACACCCAAAAGATATTGCGGTTTACCGTTTCTATCTTTAACCAACGTCACGTATGTAGCATGCCATCTCCATCGCCCATTTTTATGTCTTATCCTATGCTCAATATCTTTGACTGGTTCTTCTGTAGAAATAAGATGTTTTATAATATTTTGGCAACGGTCTAAATCATCGGGGTGGATAAAAGCAGATATTGGCTTGCCCATTATTTCGCTGACTTTGTGGCCTAAAAAACTAGTCCATGTAGGAGACACAAAAGTAAAATTAGAATCAAAATCTAAGATATATAAAATTGCATGAGCGTTGCTAATTATGGTAGAGAGTCTTTCTTGGCTTTCCCTTAATCTTTCCTCTACTCTAATCCTATCAGAGATATCCTGCAAGATACCATAAAAATATTGCTTACCCTCTTTGTCTTTCTTCGTAACAATAGTTACAGAAGCCCATATTTTTCTACCCTTCAAAGTAACCATTGCCAGCTTTTCATTCTTAACAAAACCTTGTTTTAATAATTTATCGCTGAGCTTTTTACGCTCTTTGGAATTCTGATAAAATTCCTTTGCGCTGTATTTAACAAATTCCTCACGTGAATCAGCTTCAAAGATCTTAGCCAACGCAGGATTTATTTCTAAGAATTTTCCTTTTGCTCCGGGTGTACTACGAAATACTCCAACTTGCAAATTATTTACCAGCTCAGAATAAGTTTGTTCTGCTTCAGCAATGTCTGCCTCTGCCTTCTTTTTATCTGTTATATCTTTTAATATCTTTACAATGCCAATTAAAGTTCCATCAGAATCCTTAAAAGGAGCTGTAGATACAGAACACCAAAACTTTGAACCATTCTTGCGCTTTTGCTCGATTTCATAATAGCCAGACTCATCTCCGGAAACAATTTTGGTAAGCGAACATTCTTTTGTTCGACAAATAGGAATATTGTATACTTCGTGACACTTTTTATGCAGAACCTTATCTTTACTAATTTGTAACTGAGAACAAAAAGCTTCATTTACTTTTATGATGTTAAAGTCTTTATCAATAACACAAATTCCATCTGTAGCACTATTAAATATTTCACTTAGCTCTTGATATGATTTTTTAATAGACTTTTCCACGAGAACACTTACAGTAATATTTGTTCCGCAGCCGGAATAACCCACTAAATTATCTTTTTTATCCAATATAGGAGTACCACTTATTTGAAACCAAGCTGCGGTTCCATTTTTGCACATACAATGAACCATAAAATTGCTAAAAGATTCTTTCCTCGAAAATATTGCAGCAATCTCTTTTTTCAGCTTTGCTCGTTCCTCCTCGTGAAACAAGTCATGCAGATGTTTTTTTTCGATAAGCTCTTTAGATTTAAACCCGAGGATTTTTTCAGTAGATGCGTTTACATAAGTAAACAATCCATTCTTATCTAATTCCCATGACAACTCTAGGGTATTTTCAATAATCCGACGGAACCTCTGCTCAGATTCTTTTAAGGCTTCTTCTTCGCTCTTGCGCTTTGAAATATCTCGCATGACACACTGTATTGTAATTACTTTTCCATTTCTAACTATTGGCTTTCCTGTTGCCTCAACATAAAATGGTTCTTTGTCCTTGGGCTGATAAAGAAACTCAATAGACGTCCCTTCTTTATAGATCATTGCTTTACCAATTAATTTCAGAGCCTTTAATAAATCTTTCTTATCTGCAAAATACTTCCCTATATATGTACCGACTACTTTTTCTGGATCATAACCTCCGAATTCTCCCACGACAGGACTACAATATTCTACAATTCCTGCAGGAGAAACCCTAATAACAACATCTTTTAAACCTTCAGTTAAACGTTTATACTCTTCGCTAGTATAAGATAATTCTTCAGATAGAATTTTATGCCTCTCAATCACCTCCCGCATTAATTTAGCGCTGCCTCCGCTTACCAATTCAATGCTAGATGGAAGTGAATTCACCAAATCTGAGTGAACATCACTGTTTTTTGTTAGATTGAAGACTTCGTGAATATTATTTTTTGAAATAAATTTTTTATAGTCTTTAGAGGTTGGGATTCCGATTTTTTTGGCTAATTTGATTCCCGGAGCATCTGCTCTTATGTCAACGACTCCAGCGATATTTATCTTTTCGCTATTGCTAAATGTATCGATTAGAGAAACTCCGCATTTCCCAGCACCGATAATTAATATATTCATTTTCTTCTTATTCATTTATATTTTTGTTATATTCTTTGCCTTGATACTATCTAGATACCAGTTGTAAGTTGTTTCAATTCCTTGCTTCATCAAAATTTTTGGCTTCCATCCCAATGACTCAATCTTAGAAATATCCAGACTTTTTCTTGGTGTTCCATCGGGCTTTGATGTATCCCAAGAAATATCTCCTGCATATTTAACGATGTCTCCCATTAAAGAAGACAAATCCTTTAGTGAAATTTCTTCGCCACTTCCGATATTTACTATCTCTCCTGTATCAGAATAGGAATAATTCTCCATCAGAAAAACAGAAGCTTCTGCAAAATCTTCAACAAAAAGAAACTCTCTAAGCGGTTTCCCACTACCCCATAACTTAATTCCAGAATCCATAATGCCCAACTCTGCCAATGCAGAAACCATTGATTGTTCATTTGAAAAGTCTATCTTTTCATCCAAGCCAAAACCAAGAGGATAGCAAGAAATATCCGCTTTAATACCCTCAACATCTTTTTCTTTAAGCAATTTTGCAAGATGAAATTTTCTTATTAACATACCCATTGCATGGCCAGTCTCTAAATTAAAATTATCCCCAGGACCGTACATATTATTAGGCATCACTGATAAAAAATTTGTTCCGTATTGTTCATTATGATATCTACAAAGTTTCACTGCTGCTATTTTTGCAATAGCATAAGGTTCGTTAGTTAATTCAAGGCTTCCGGTTAAAAGAGAATCTTCTTTTATCGGCTGAGCAGTAAACTTTGGATAGATGCAGGATGAACCAAGATTTAAAAGTTTCCTTACTCCATGATTGTATGATGAATTAATAATATTGGCAGCAATTATAAGATTATCATAAATGAATTCTGCCTTATATGTAATATTTGCCAATATACCTCCAACCTTAGCTGCGGCAAGAAAAACATAATCAGGCTTCTCAACTTCAAAAAACTTATTTACTTCCTGTTGATTCCTTAAGTCTAATTCTGAAGACGTCCTTAAAATCAAGTTATTATAATTATTTAATATAAGTTTATCTTTTATGGTTGAACCTACTAAACCAGCATGCCCTGCAATATAGATTTTTGAATTTTTTTCCATCAAATTCTTTAACTCCCCTCTATTATTCCTTCATAAAAAGAAAAGTCATGATCTGTATAGGTGAAACCCTTACTTTCAGATATTCTAATTCCATCTTTTTTAGGTTCTAAACCAATGAGCTTCATATCATAATCAACCATTATTTTAACAAGTTCTTCAAAGTTTATTCTTGGCTCCCAATTAAGCAAGTTCTTTGCTTTTGATGCATCCGCATTAAGATGCTCGGCTTCAGTTGGTCTGAAGTACCTGGGGTCTATTTCGATTAAAGTATCACCTGATTTTAGAACTGAGTTCCATTCCTTATCAATTGATTTGATTATTCCTTTTTCCTTTTCTTCTCGACCTTTCCATTCTATTTCTATGCCTATATAACTAAACGCTGTTTGTAAAAATTCTCTTACCGAATGGCTCTCCCCCGTACCCACAACATAATCATCAGGGTTATCCTGCTGCAGCATAAGCCACATTGTCTCAACGTACTCCGGGGCAAATCCCCAATCTCTCCTAGCATCAAGATTTCCTAAGTAAATTTTTCTTTGTTTTCCTGCAAGCATATTTGCTATCGCACGGGTTATTTTCCTTGTAACAAAGGTTTCACCCCTTCTTGGGCTTTCATGATTAAAAAGTATGCCGTTACAGGCAAAAATATTGTAGGCTTCTCGATAATTTACAGTCATCCAATAAGCATAAACCTTTGCAATCGCATATGGGCTACGAGGATAAAAAGGAGTTTCCTCATTTTGCGGAGCATCAGCAGCACCAAACATCTCTGATGAAGAAGATTGATAAAGCTTTGATTTTATTCCGCTTCTTCTTATCGCTTCAAGAATCCTTGTACACCCTAATCCGGTAATGTTGCCGGTAAACTCCGGCATATCGAAAGAAACTCTTACATGAGACTGAGCACCAAGATGATAAATCTCATCTGGTCTAATTTTCCAAATGATCTCAGTTATTAATCCAGGATCAGATAAATCACCATAATGAAGAAACAGTCTTGTGTTTGGTTGATGCGGATCCTTATATATATGATCTATTCTATGTGTATTAAATGTCGAGGCTCTTCTAATTATACCGTGTACTTCATACTTCTTTGATAAAAGAAATTCAGTTAAGTACGAGCCATCTTGCCCGGTTATACCAGTTATCAACGCTTTTTTCATGCAATCTCCTTGTATGTTGAATTTTTAACAAGCCTTGCGTTACTTGAAAAGCAAACTTTTTCCTTAAGCTACCCTAATAAAATTAACAGGTAAGCAGGCTTGATAGGATTGACAGTAACTTATTGTAAAACAGCTTGTTCTGTATTGCAAGAAGATTTTATGAACTTGTAGATTTATGTCTTTCTCGAGTTTGCCTTGGACTCAATTTTCTTGCACTAAATATTTAGTTATGATAAACTAACTTATTGTAAATAAATACGTTAGCAATTCTTAAGAAGAATGATGCCGCGCTCAAAAATAATCACAAATACAAAAAAAGTTTTCCTTTCAGCTGTTTTATGCTTTTTCATTTGCACTTCCGCTACTTACGCCCTGGGGAGAGACTCAATTATCCAGGTTATTCAAACCTCTATGCCATCTATAGTAGGCATAAGGGCTGATAACGCCAAACTTACTAAATCGCCTAAGCCAGTTGCGGTTAAAGACCCAAAAACCGGTAGGATAGCAATTGCCAGGGGAGTTAGGGCGTCGACTTATTCTCGAGAAGGTTCTGGAGTAATTGTTGATAAATCTGGATTGATTTCTACAAATGCACACACTATTTCAGGTGCGGACCGAATCATCGTAACGCTACACAACAAAAAAGAATATGAGGTAAAATCAGCCTCAGTTGTTCCGGGCGAAGACGTTGCATTTCTGTATATCAACCCTTCTTCTGACCTAACGCCAATTGTTTTTTCTAACTCTGATGAAATAAAAATTGGTGACAAAGCCTATACTGTGGGAAGCTCTGAATTTCTTGAAGGAACTATTAGCGCAGGTCGTGTAACCGGATTAGGCAGAAATAAACAACTTAAAAACAAAACTATGGCCCCCGTTGCAATCATTCAAACAAGTTTTAACGTCTACAAAGGAGATAGCGGAGGACCTCTTCTTGACTACCAGGGAAAATTACTAGGTTTAATTGTTGCAGGAAAAACTAAGACTTCTCACGCGAGCTTTGCTATCCCATCAAACAAAATCAAATTATATTACGATAATCTCATAAAAGATAAATCCAAATAATGAATTCATATCAACTAAAAGCTTATTATTTATTTGTTTTAAAACTTAATAAAAATTAGTATAATTAATTAGGGTGATATAAATGATTACGTATAAGATAGAAATGATTGAAGAAGCACTTAAAGAAATCTGTAAAAAGTTTACTTTAACTAAAAATCTTCAAATCAAAAAAATAAAACTCGAAAAAGAAGATCTACAATACCGGATAACGCTTTTAGATGATTCCCAGCACACAGTGAAGCAGGAATTATTAAATCAATACATCGAAACCTTAGGCGATAAAGGCGGCTTAGAAATAGCCGGCTGTCTGATGCATTCTATCGAGCAAGAAGAAAGTGCTTTCTCTTCAGGAGACAGTGATTCTGATGAAACCTGGGACGGAGACATTCAAGATGCTATCGACTATGTTAACAAGCAAAAAAAAGAAGATGGCACTGAAGATGATGTTGACTACCAGGAAGGAAAAGATGGCGAAGATAAATATTTCTAAGATTTATTAATATACCAGTGGTCCCTTTAACCTACGAATACGAAATACTGTTTGCTTCTTAATCACCTTTCTATTCTTCTTTAATTGATTTCTGTTAAGAAAGAGATTCTTCCAAGCCCTGAAAATCGGTCGAATATCTCCATGTGCACATAACAAAATTCTAAATGTCCACAAACTGCTTGTAGTCAACACGTAGTGCAAAGGTAAATTTAAAACAGCTACCTTGATTCTATTTTCCAAAAAAGTGGTGAAATATTCACAAGACCCGCTTATCTTTTCATCCTGCTTCTTTTTATGAAGAACTGTCACGCTGGGAAAATATAATATTCTATAACCGGCATCTAAAATTCTGTAGGATAAATCAATTTCTTCGTTACCCTTATAAGAAAAGTTTCCATAGACTCCCACTTCCTTAAAAACATCACGGCGCATCGCACAGCCTGCCGCGATAAACCAAGAGGTTTCAAATTCTTGCCTATGAGATACCATCTTATCTCTCATCGGAAAAGCAGCTTTCTGCAACCTTTTATTAAAATAATCTACAATTTTAAAAGCCAAGACTCCAATACTCTCATCATTAATTAATTTATCCACAATTTTGCTTACTGCATCTTTCTCAACAATCTCAACATCATCATCTAAACCTATTATGATACCTCCTTTTGATTCATTTATAGCAATATTCCTTCCCGCACTTGCTCCTTTATTAGTATTTTGTCTTAAATATTTAATCTTTTCGTTTTTGAATTCTGACTCAAAAAGCTTTTCGGTACCATCTTGAGAACCATTGTCTACTATAATTATTTCATAATTCTCATAGTCCTGCTTTTCAAGTGATAAAAGTAATTCACGTAAATATCTTCTGCGGTTAAAAGTGACTATTATAATAGAAACTAGTAGATTTTCTCTGTTTAGATTTACTCTTTTAGCTGAATAGGCTGATCTTTCAATTCTTTTATCAACAAAAGCATATTCCTTTCCACCCTTTCCCCTTAACTTACCGGCAACCATAGAAAGGACAAATTTGTCTTCGGCATCAAGCTTCAAAACAAAAATACTAATCAAATATACAATTAAGGTAGAACAAGAAATAATCAAAAGTCTTTTTACTTGAAAAATGTCTTCGCTGATATACTCCTTGATAAATCCAAGAAAAACAATACAGACACCAGCAGCAATTAGTCCTTTTAAAAAAGATATTTTGAAAGAATGCATCTTAAGAAAGTGAAAGACTTCAACTAATTGCACAAAACTCATTAGCACTATTGAAATTCCGGTTGCAATAGCTGCTCCATGCATCCCGTACTGAGGAATAAGCAAAAAGTTCAATAGAACATTAATTCCGGCAACAGCAATATCATTAAACAAAATTATTTTATGATGTCCCGACATTATCAACATGTGTCTAGCCGGTCCAATACTACAACGTATAAGTTGCGCAACAATCAATATTACCAATACGTAGGAACCCAAAACAAACTTATCTCCAAATAATGCCATGATGTCTCTAGCTAAGAATGCCACAATAATACATGCAGGCAATGTTAGGAAACTAATCCATTTAGCAGTAATCTTGAATAAGTTTTCCAGTTGTTGACGTTTATTTCTGTTATAAAGATCTGAAATAACAGGTGCAAAAATTGTAACAAAAGACCTTAGGAAAATTGTAAGAATAAAGGCAATTTGAACGGCAACCCTATAAATACCAACCTCTACCTCTGTTTTAAAATACCCCAGCATTAAAGCATCGGTCCACATAATCAGGAAAAATAAAAAGTCAGAAATGGATAAAGGAAGAGAAAAAGTTATAAGCTTAGAGGTCTCAAATAGAGGCTTAACATCTTTGGCCACCTTTAATTCTCTATTAATAAGAAATAAAGTTACGACCAAACTTAATACTGCAGAAATTATCCATGCACATATCGCTCCGTAAAGCTTAAATCCAGCAATGTAGAAAACGCCAATTAAGGATAGATTAACTAAAGGATTGAAGAAATTTCTTACTCCGACGAAATAACGAATTTTCTGAAAACCTCTAGTAACATAAAGCGCAACTATTAATGATGCTCCAAAAGGTACACCTAAAGAAAAAAGTTTTATAACATTATTTATGCTTATGTTATGGAAAATTCTCTCAGCGATAAAGCCTGAGCTTAAAAATAATATTGCCCCAATTGCAACTCCTACAATAAATGAAAATGTAATTGATTGAAAAACAACACCCTTAGCCCTCCTATAATCTCCCTCTCCTAAATACAGGGCAACATATCGAACCGCACCTTCGTGAAGACCAATTCTTGATAAAATCTCAGCAACACCAAAAATTGCAAAACCAAGCGAATAGATACCAAATAGCTCCGCGCCCAAAAATCTAGCAATTATAAGATGTGAAAGACCGTATATTCCGGCACCAAAAAGACTACCAAAGAAACTAATACCTGCCCCCCTGGCAACTTTTCTTACATCGTTTTCATTAAACTCTATAGTCATATATTTTAAGTTTTTTGAAATTTTACAGTTTTAGCTTACGTACCATTCTTTTCAACCCTAGCATAATATACCTAAAATCGCCATAAAGCAAATACCACATAATCCTTTTAAGCATATAAAATTTTGCTTTGAATTTATTCCTCTTTAGTGAATATTTCATTAATATCTTTTTATCATCGGCTATTTTCATATCCCAAATATTAGATGTTTTTGTCTGCGGATGACAATGCATAGCGCCCCAGAATTCCGGAATATGCTTAAACCGTACCTTAGATAAACCTAATCGAAGAAAAAAATCATAATCCATAGAAAAAAACCAATTTTCATCAATATAGCCAACTTTCTCAAAAAGCTCCCTCTTCCAAAAAGCAGATTCATTCACGATAATATTTCCTTCATGGATCAACGACCCAAGAGAAAAAGGCGTATATTTAAATTCAAAATTGTAATTCTCATTTTCATCTACCAAAAGCTTATCTGCGAAGAAAACATCTACAGATGGATTATTTTTATAAATTGAGCCAACTCTATTAAAAACTCCTGGTAGATAAAAATCGTCTGAATTCTGCCATCCGATTAAATCCCCTGTACATCTTTCGAACCCTTTATTCAACGCATGGGTATGGCACCTATCTGGTTCGCTCACCCAATAAGAAAGATACTTTTCATATTTTCTAATTATGTCTACTGAACCATCTTTCGAATTACCATCAATTATTATATATTCCAGATTGGGATAGTTTTGATTCAATACACTAAGAATTGTTTTCTCCAGATACTTTTCTTGATTAAGCGAAGACGTAACAATAGAAATCTTAGGCCATGATTCACATTTGCCTAAAACTACTCTCTCTTCAAATAGCGGCTTAGAAAGAAACTCTTGCGTCTTCTCAGCATCATAAGTATTCACCAATCGATTTTTTAAGATAGTTCCCATATTTATCTTCGCTTCTTCAATAACTCTTCATATAACTTAATATAGCGCTCTGCCTCTAAAACCGAAGAAAACTCTTCTTCCACCTTCTGTCTTGTTGTTTGAGATAGCCTTTTCATTCGATTAGAATTAGAAAGTACCCAGTTAATACCATGCGCTAAATCTGAAGATTCAAACGGCTTGACAAGATAGCCAGTATATTCATGTTTAATCATGTCGGGAATTCCACCAATACTAAAAGCGACACAAGGCGTACCGCACGACATTGCCTCCAGAATTGTATTGGGAAAATTATCCTCGACCGACGGAGCCACAAATACATCACATGCCGCATAAAGCAATGCCTTGGAGATCTCATCGTGCAAATAACCCATGGAATAAATTTGAGAAGGCCAGTGACCCTGCATGGGCTTTTGCCATGAGCCAAAAATAACTAAGCCTGGTAATGGTATCTCGTTTTTTTCTTTTAATATTTCAAGCGCAGATTCTAAATATTTATACCCCTTGCGCGGATCACTTAAAGGATTTACCGCTCCGAAAAGTAATAATTGTTTATCTTGAGGCAAATTAAGAAGCGTTCTTGCTTGAGCCTTAGGAATTTGCCGATAAGTTGCAGTATCTACCCCGTTTGGAATGACCTCTATGCGAGCATTGCCGAATAGAGAACTGCGTCTGACGCAAGTAGCAAGCCAGTTGCTTGGCGATACTATAGTCAATGCAGAAGTATCCCAGCTACGTTTTTTTTGCTTCAATACCCTATATGAAAGATCACAACTGCATTTACTGCCCAATTGGGGACATTGACCGCATTGTTGCTCAAAACCCTTACATGAACCTACATAATGACAGCCACCAGTAAAAGGCCACATGTCGGATAATCTCCACACCGCAGGCTTTCCTAACTGTAAAAGATGGCCGATAGTTTTTACGCCTAAAAATCCTCCACAAATCCAATACAGAGCAATGATATCAGCTTGTTGTACTTGAGACAACTTTTCTACGGGAAATAGTTGAAGCCAACCAGGATGCCAAACAACCCTTTTTTGTCTACGGGGCCAAGAAAGCAGTGGAAGAAGATCTAGATAGCCAGCAATCTTACTAAGAAACTTTCCCCTAGTCGAAGTAAATGCCCATTCTACGGTACTATCATCCGAAAGGCCCTTTTGTACCAATCGCTTGCTATCTATCCCTTTTTCCAAGAGAGCTTGATGTAAATGATGCGACTCGCGAGCAGCCCCTCCTTGAAGATCGAATGTGTTAAGATGAACAACGCGCACTGATAAAACACTCCCTTTTTAAATAATCTGAACTTGAATCACATAGCGCCCATTCTGCAAATTCATATAAATCCTCAGCATTTTTGAGCTCATCCAACGAATGTATCGTTGGTAGTAAATTATGATCAAGTGGATGCACTCCCTTTTTCTTATAATTAAATTCTGCCTTGAAGCTTTTCATCTCCCACAGACGTAGATTAAAAATCGCATAAGCATGTTTTTTTGCAAGCATCATTTGCTCTTCTGTTAGCTGAGAAAATTCATGGATATGTTTTAGTTTATCGAGATATTGCTCTCGAGAATCAGAATCAATAGTAAAGCCAAAACCTGAGTACCTTCCCGTCCCTGCAGTAAAAACCGGCTTCCCGAAACAAGGAAGCTCCATACCCACAGTTCCTCGGACTGTAATACCGTAATCTGCTAACTCAAACAGCGAAAATGAATTAATGTCAGTATCTGGATGCAGCAAGAATATGTGTGCAGGCAATTCTCCAACTTTTTCTCTTATTAGAAATACCTCTCTTAATTCTCCGGATATCTTCTCGCGATTCCTCTTCCACACGTTTCCAGGATGAAGTTTAATTATCCAATTTACATTAGGATTTAAAACAGCCACTTTTACAGTTTCAATAAACCATTCCTCATAATCCTCGAAAAGATCATCACCATAAAATAAATTAGCATCCCAAAGTATATGAGAAAACAAGACTGCAGTCTTCTTTTGTGAATCTATTCCTAATTGCGAGACTATCTCTTGCTTACTCTTCTTTTGTTTTCCTTGTTGATTTCTTCGACTCAAAAACCATATCCCTCCATAACGCTTCTCGAATTCATCAAGTACGGCACTCTCCTGTTCCTGGCCCCATGGCATTGTCTTTATTTTCTCAAACGTCGAAGGTGAAAGCGAATTTGGATGCGACCCCATCGATTCCTTGTCAAATCGCTTGAAGGTCACCGCGTCATCTCGCAGTGGTTGGACAAATTGTATTACATCCATCTGTCTATTAAATGCTAAATCGGATATACCACCATATACCGAACCTTTTGCTTCGTTAAAAATAAGCATATCAGGATTTATTTCATCTAAAAGCATGCCTGAGGCATAAATTGTTTTTATTTCATCACGCAGCAAAAAACCGAAAAGTTCATGCAGCTTAGGATGAGCTAAATCAGGTGTTCCGTGCAAACGCCTAGCGAATGAGCTTAAAATCTGTTGACCTAAATGACAATTCTTGAACTTCCATTGCTTCACTTCTTGAAAGCTTATCTTTTTCTGCAAAAATTCTTCCGCGACACCCTCAACCTCCTCATTCTTCACGCGAGAAATAAAATCTTCTAAATATACGAATTTACTTATTCCAAAAGATCGAAAATACTTCTGGGGCCAGACGCAATGCTTATAAGTCACAACAGTTATATCACACCCTCGAAGCTGCAAGGCTTTTGCAAACGTTGCCTCTTTTTTAACCTGATAGAGAAACTGCGTAAGGCTAACTATGCATACTTTTTTATTTATTAATTGCTCTGGAACTTCTTTAAAAAAACTAAACTTCTTTTCAAGAATTGCATAATCGTGAACGATAGCCAATCGATGAAGAATGTTCCAATTGTTTTTAATCAATTGCAACTTTAGCTTCAACCACGGCATACCTGAAATAAATCTTGATAATCTTTCTCTTGCCCTCTTTATAATCATCACATAAGCTCCAAAAAATCACTGCTGATTTTCTTTGCAGCTATATTAAATTCAAAAAGTTCCTCAAATGTAGCACGACCATTTTCGGCCAAGACTTCCTGCAATTCTTTATTATGCAATAATTCAATAATACTTTCCCCTATTTCTTCTGGATTACTTGCAGTCAATGCGTTTTTTCTATGTACCATATCTGGCATTCCCAAAGTATTAGCACTATGTGTTACCACAGGGCAGCCTAAGGACCATGCCGTAACAATACGCGTCCTATTGCCCAAAGGTATAGGATTTGGCACAAACATCAAATCCGCTGATTGCATATCATCCTTTATAGGATTAACCTGCCCCCTTAAAATTATATCTTTGCGCTGAGCGCATATTTCTTTGAGACAGGGTTCTGTATTAAAAGTGTGTCCAAGAAAATGTACTTCGAACCTGTCTCTCCCTAAATGTTTATCCAAAAAAGGCAATATAACGCGCACAAAATCATGAATACCCGGGCGATTAGCTGTGCCTCCGGTATTGCCGACATGAATCAATTTGTATTTTCGATTAACAGAGTTCTTTTTCTTTCTCTGGTCTCGCCAAGTCCCCCCAGCTAAATCAGCTACCGGACCACGATAATACTTACAGCCTCGACCATCCACACGACCAAACCATTCTGCATGATGCTTAGCTATTGCTCCTCGCCTAGCCGTTCTTCTAATCATACACTTCAATCTTCTATTTATCGTAAAATTGTAAACAGCAGTAATAAGCGCACTTCTTATATTTCTGATTAAACTTTTATTTGGTAAATTAAACCGCCAAGAATACCAGCGTACCAGATGATACGGATCTCCAAAAAAAGCAAAGATAGGAATATTATCGATATTCTTTAGCGACAATAATCCATCATAACTGCATGCAAAAATTGCTTCTGGGCCCAAGTTTTGAATAAGTTCTTTTACCTGATCAGACACCAAAAAATAAGGAACCAGTTTATCAAGAATATTTCGAGGCTTGTTATTAGGAAAAATTAAATGAACCTTAGCACCCTGAGATTCTAGGTTGACAACCAGTTCTTTAATATTTGTTTTAAACTCATCAGAAACAATGCAGCAGATATCAGGTTTTAAGCCTAGACTCAAGAAACCCTTAACAACTTCATACGTGGTTATAGAGAAACCCCCAAAGCTCGGATTGGGAATGAAATCTGTCACTACACAAAACGACGTCTTCTTACTTTGATTATTATGCTCAGATGAAGGAAAAGATTTTTCTTCAAACAAAGAATCGACAATAATTGGGATATTTATTTGTGGGTTAAAGTACTTAATCCATGCTTTTCTACTATTTTCACCAATATTTTTCATGCATTGAGGATTACCTTTCACTGTTTTTAATCTTACAGATATCTCTTCAGGAGAATCAGAATACATAATATCCCTCTCTGGTACGAGTTCTGGAAGACCGCCAGCAACCGAGCTATCTGCAATAACAGGTATTCCATACGATAGTGCTGTTATAATTCTAGTCCTGACCCCAACAGAATATTTCAAAAGCGATAGAAAAATATCTGCGTTTAAAAACTCTGACTCCAAAGTATCAAGATGCCCAAGAAACTTTAAATCAATATTACTCCATTTTGATTTAACCATGTGCTTCTTCTCGCATTTTCCTACAAATCGTACTTCAAACTCATAAGGCAGCCGAGATATTACTGGAAAAACTTCTTTATATAAATAATTGAGTGCTTTTCTTCCTGCTGTGGAATAAAGAGAACCCACGTGTAATGCTATTATTTTATTATCTAAAGAGCCATCTCTATAAGCGGTTTTTGCCTTTACTGGCTCTGGTGTAAAAAATCTATAATGACGGCATGGAATCCCATAATTTTGCAACTCCTCGGATTGGTGTAAAGGAAAACTTCCTATTGCGAATCTTTCCCCATTGAAAATACTTAACTCCTTTTTAAGACGATTATTAACGTTTTTTAAACTCTCTTTACAAATCCACCCCTTCCATGAGCTTGGCTTTAGGAATGAATACGAGCCTCCCAAGGCCATCCTGTGTTGCAAAGGATCACCTAACATACATACCCGTGGAACCTTTAGTTCAGTTAAAGCTAATGCCCAACCTGCATCCAGCGACAAACAACCGTCTACTTGCTGCAATTCAAGACAATTTTCCTCTATTGACTGCTTACAGACTTCAAATTGATGAGCTTCTAGAAAATATCGCCATCCAAATATTAATCTTTTTTGCTTGTGTTCATATACAAAGTGATACTTTAACCCCTTCTCTTCCAAGTTACGCAAGTATTGTAAATCGCTGTGCTTATCTAAGAAATCTTCATTGACTCTAAAAAAAGCACTAACTTCATAATCATTTCTTACCAAATAGTCACAGGCAAGATAATTAAAAATGCCAGAGCCTCCCTGGGTAGGATCTGGTACTCCTGTTGAAAAGAATGCTATCTTTTTTTTCATTTTTAATAATGATCCGGTGGATATAGATGTTTAACACATTCAACGTTTAAACTCATATAAACACCATTGTCAAAATCCTTGTGCGGCCAATATGCTTTAGAGAAATCATCAACATTTGCATGTTCGGTTTTTCTCCAATCATATTCCACCACGCGCTTAAACCCTGCCTCTATTAAAAGAGTTTTAAGTCCAGAAAATGCAAACTGCCTGTAGTGGATATTCGTATCGGTCTCTGATCCCCCGTATATCCAGTTTAAAAGATTTTCATAGTCACCTGATCTTTTATAAACCTCAACAGTGCCTTCCCAATCAGGAACAGCCATTCTTAACACCCCTCCTGGTTTTAATACGCGGTTCCATTCAAGGAGAGTTTTAAATGTCTTTGGTCTTGGCAAATGCTCTAAAACATGGCAGGCATATATCAGATCCACTGAGTCTTTTTCAAAAGAATCCAGCTTAGAGATATCGCACTTTATGATATCAGCACCGGGGACATCTCTAATATCAATATTAGTAAATCCTTTTAGAATCTTATCCCCACAACCTAAATGCAGTTTTTTTGCCATTGCTTTCTCCTTCTATAATTTTTTGAAAACATCTCTCCATATTTTTAAACCATTAACAACGTTGTCAAAAAGCTTGTGGTCTTTTTTAAATTCTTTGCATACTTTCTTTATTTCATTAGGAAACTGTTCAGAAATTTCAGAAAAAACTGACTTATAGTTATTCGATGTCATCTTGCAAAAGCTAAGCGCTTTTAAAAAAACATCCGTATGTTCTAAACCAAATCTCTCATCATCAAAATCTTTAAAATAATTATGAGGATTTCTATCTTGATTTACCAAAGGAGATCCATAAGTAACATAGTCACCAAGAAAGTCAGAAATGTGCCGCACTACAAAACTTGCCCAGATGTCATCATAGCGCCCTAGATAAGGAAGTAAAAAGTATGCTGGAATTATATCGCGCGATAATGCTGTATTCTGAGAATTAAAAGGAGACCATGTGCCAATATCGCAGGCAATTTTATGCTGAAAGTTGTTGCTTTTTTTCGCATCATCAATGGGAAAATTCAAATTAGTAATTGCATCTACATCAGGCGCACCAAACCAAAGACCGGCATTTACTACAACACGTCCTTCTCGAGAAACAATCGACCTATTGGCAAAGGTTGCTTCAGTACGTTTCGATAAAGGAAAACCCCTATGGAAAAAAGGCATTTTAAATTTTCCTGATTCTAACATTTCACATACATTCCACCAACCAGAAGAATTAGAAACAGCTTGCAGTTTTTGTGCTTCCCCGATATGGCCGTGCAAACCCAGATAGTCAGGTTGATTCAAAAAATTATCATCGTCAATTATTGCAACTATATCCGAACCAGATTCATAAGCCATCAATATGGCGATGTTACGGCGCTGCACACAATTCCAGGGAATAAATTTAGCTAGACTTGGCCATCTTTTTAAATAATCCTCCTGCTCTTGAGGAGAAACAAGCTTACACTCAATATCAAATTTTTTCTCAAGCCCTTTACAAAATGAATAAGCCTCATCAGGTGTTTTTTTATCAGCAGCGATAATTACATTTTGAAGATTTCTCTTAAATTTAATTGCATCTTTTATGTACGACTCAAAAAGTAGCGGAACATTTATGGTTGTCGTAACAAGGCTAAACGTTTTACCTTTCACTAAGCATTCCTTTCATTTTCTTACAAAATGAACTAATGACGCTATTTGCGCCACCTTATGCACACAGTCAGTATCTTCTAATTCTCTCATAAGTCTTCTAATATCATCATGACCAGTAGAATCAACGCGCGCATCAGCAGCATCATGAAACAAAACATGTCCTCCGGGCTTTACTGAAGAAATCCAGTGCTCGTAATCTTTCTTCACTCCTTCATATGAATGGTCTCCGTCAATAAACAATAAATCGCAACTAATCTTGCTATTATCGTAAGATGTGCTGTCAGCTACAATAATCTCTACTTTTTCTCTCATGCCAATTTTCTTTAGAATTTCCTCAAATTCTTCATCATAACTTTTCTCCACCTCTTTTAACATCATCTTCACATGAAGATCTAAAGAAATAAGCCTCCCTCTCTGCATTGCTGAGGCGATTAGGAATGACGAACCACCTTTAAAACGACCTATCTCAACACAGGTAGGTGCAGATAATGATCTTACCAACTTAAATAGATAACTGGCTTCATCTAAATCCATTCTCAATATTCCCCGATTAAGAGGTGAGGACCAAAACAAAAAACATAGATCTTCAAATCCTTTTATTTTCTCAGGAACTTTAATATTCGAAAATCTCACTGCAAGATTATGTTCTCTGCCGAGTGCTTCCATGCATTCATATTTAAATTGGGGAGCTATCCACGCAAAGACCTTTCTCCCAACTGGATTCAAAAATAATTTCTTTATTGTGTTTTTTATGAATTGCTTCATCTTTTTAGTCAAATCTTCAAAAAATACTCAGCCATTCTTATGTCTTCTTCCGAATCAATATCAACACTTTCACTTTTCTCCATCAGATATGGAACAATTGAATCACCGTACATGCTTTTTTTGTTTAAGATGCAATCATACGTAAAAACTAAAACAGCAGGCCCATTTCTAGCAAAGAGTTTCGGTTTATTTTGGCGTAGATTTTCTTTCTCATCAATATCTTTAACTGTATAAAGCTTATCATCTTCAACTCTCATCAAGCTATCAGGAACATAGTTATGAGGCACCTCGACAACACTTACAACAGAATCAGCGCCTGAATTTATTAACTTCTCTAGCGCCTCACTAATATGCTCAGCTTTTCTAAGTGGAGATGTAGGCTGAAGCAATGCAACATAATCAGGCTGATAATTCTCATTTTCTTTTAAAAAATTAATAGCGTGTTGCACAACATCAATCATGGGAGCATTATCATCTGAATATTCCCCCGGGCGCTTAAACGGTACATCGATTCCCCGATTCTGGCAATAGTTAATGATCTTATCGTCATCACTTGAAAGAATGATCTTTGAAAGTATTTTGCTGGACTTTGCAGCATCTATAGTGAATTGAATTAGTGGTTTCCCGCATAATTCAATCATATTTTTTCCAGGAATACCCTTAGACCCTCCGCGCGCTGGGATAATTGCTAAAATTTCTTTATTTTTCATCAGTATCTTATCCTTTTCTGTACAGGAACTTTTGATAAATTCAACTTCTTTAATATTGCAACAATTCTTTTACCTGCACTTCCATCTCCATAGATAAAATCAGGTTTATATTTGCCATGATTAATCTGTTTTTTTATAGCATCAACAATTTGTTTCTTGTTGTATTTAACATTCTTGACGTTTTTTCCTCTTGATCGACCTTGCTGCCTACTTCCAATATTAACAGCTGGAACACCAATAATAGCTCCTTCCCTAATAGCGCTGCTAGAATTACCTATAAGACAACTACATTTATCCATCAAATGAATATATACTTCTGTAGGCAAATTTGTAAACACATGAAGCCAACTGTCAGGCTTGAATTTTTCTCTAAATGATCTAATCTCCTTTGAAGTCTCATCAGAACCTGCATCAGCGTTTGGCCACAACATGATCGTAGGCATGTTTAAATCTTTCAATGCCATCAAAGTCTCATGCATGTTCTTTCTATTGTCGCCATATTCTGTAGTTACTGGATGCTGTGAAACCAAAAGAAACTTCTCCTCTAGAAACCTGAAGTTACCGCCGACACCTTTATGCTTCTTCCAAAATTCTTTTTCTGAAAAGCTTCTTTTTTTGCTTAAAATATCCTTAACTAAATCAACTCGGGGACACCCAACAGGAAAAACATATTTTTTATCTTCACCCATCTTAATAATTCTTTCTGCAGCTTTTTTGTTTGCAGGAAAATGTATGTGTGAAAATTTTGTCACAGCATGACGAATACTTTCATCAATTGTTCCAGAAACCTCTCCACCCATTGTGTGAACAATGTGGATATTCATATATGACGCTGCGACTGCAGTAGCAATAGTTTCAAACCTATCTCCAACAGTAATAACCAAATCGGGTTTATGATTCATGAAAAGTCCCGACAACTCAATAATACCTAAACCAGCAGACATGGCCATGGTTTGAGGATTCTCTCCTTCAACAAGAATGTAAAATTTCTCGGTTATCTTGAAGCCGTCTTTTTCGATTAGATTAACCATCCTGCCATATCTTTCAAGCAAAGCAGAGGCGCCAACGAATATTAACAGCTCAAGATTAGGGCTTTTACGAATTTCTTCCATCACAGATTTAATACTTGAATAGTTTGCTCTACTACCGATAACAACAGCTATTTTTTTTCGTTTCTTTCTCATTTATTATCAAGCTCACTTTCTTTCGATAATATTCTCTTGTCGGTATGTTTCGATAATTTCAAATCTGGGCTCCTTAATATTTTCCACCTTCTTAAAAACACACCATACGTTCCAATCAGGATCAATAGATTGCGTCACGCACGATTCTATTCGCTGAAAAAAACCAACGAATTTTCTGAATTGATTAAAACCTCTTTCGCCTAAAAGTACCTGCAGACGATTTTTTATTGAAGACTTTCTTTGCTGAATAACTTCTTGATTAATCTGACTCGCATCACTTTTTTTTCGCTTTTTTTTAGAGAGAACTAAATTGACAATGTTTTGTTTTCCTAAAGTAATGCGGAGCAAAGCAGTGACAATGAACTTACGAAAATGATAGAACAAAAAGAATCGAAAAGGAATGATAGCGCCGATCCAGGTTACCTTATATTTTGTAGGTACGTAAGGAATAGCATGGCCCCTTTTATTCTGCATAATCGCTTTCTCTAAGACAAAACCATTAGCCCTGTAGAAATCGATTAAGAAATTGGGCGATGGATTTAAATAAAACCTGTTCGTCATATCTCCCAACACTGAAACAACCATAATTTTTCCGCCAATTTTAACCATGCTGGCAGTGTTGAAAAATGCCTGGATTGCATTCATGGCATAATGCGCTGATACATTAAGCATGAAATCATATTTATTCTCTAGTTCACTAGGAATAGGATAATTTAAATTGAATAAAACGTCTGCTCGTTTATTTATATCAAGCTCTTCATAAATCTTATACCCATAATGTTGAAACAATTTTGCGCAAAGTCGCTTGCTTGATCTATTTCTCTCTTCTCCAATTGCAGAATAGTGATTTTTTAGATCATCATCTTTAATGGTATTAATACCGTATTTTTTCAAACAGTTTTTCGTAACATGAAAATCCATAGTTCCAATAGTCAAAAACTTAAGATCTCTACCTGCAATCTCAGGCCTTATACTGCCTTCTAGTACATTAAAAGCATTAACTAAAGAATTTGCAACACCCATAATTACACCTTTTTAACCAACATACTGTCTTTAATCTTTGTATTAGCCGAAATATCTATTTTTGTCTCTCTTCCGATAATTTCCCTATATCTATCAGCTCGTATACCATCACCGGGCTTTTTGAAAGCCAACTTATCAAAAGTAATTTCCTCGCCTTTTGGAATATCCTGCTTAGCAACAATGCTTTTCTCAAAAACGACCTTAATTCCTTTTAACTCTTCAACAAGCTGATCTTTATTCACATTTAAGAAATTTTTATCATCAACAACTCCTAAAGCACCATCTTTGACTTCTTCTACAAATTTACTGAATTCATCAGGAAGCAATGAATGCTTTGCATCAGAACCCTGCAAATTCTGTGATAAAGTAAGGTGCCGCTCAATAACTTCAGCCCCTGAAGTAATTGCTGCAAATGAGGCATCGTTTTTGAGCGTGTGATCAGAAAACCCAACTCGACAACCATATCGCTGCTTCATTTCAGGCATTATGTTTATCCCAACCTTATTTTCTGGGCACGGATACAGCGAGGTACACTGCATTACTGTTAAATCTACACATCCGCTGCTTCGTAATGTTTCTACAGCATTATCTATCTCTTTCCATGAGCTCATTCCGGATGAAAGTAAAACAGGCTTCCCTAATGGGCCGATTTTCTCCAACAATGGTAAATTTGTAACTTCTCCTGATGGTATTTTATATCTCTCAACCCCAACATCTTCTAATAAATCAACGGCTTCAAGAGAAAAAACTGACGACATAAATTCAATATTGCGCTTCTGTGAATACTCCCTTAGCTCTTTCCATTCTTCTGCTGTAAAAGCTGTCCGCTCAAGATAATTTTTACGGCTTTCCTGTGCATAAAAACTTGGCGTAGGAGCATCGGGTAAACTTTCAGCATCAAAAATATGTGTTTGAAACTTAACCGCATCTGCTCCACACTCAGCAGCAGTTTTTACAAAATCTTTGGCTGACTCTACTGAACCATTATGTAGATTACCAACCTCAGCAATTATAAAGATACTATTTTTCTCAGCCATTTTTCACACAAAAATTACGTTTTTTAGACTTCTGTGAATATTGTTCCATATAAACGGGAGATAACTTAGCTCCTGATTGCTTAATCCATGCATAGTTAGACAAGTTAGACACCGGGAGATTATCTTTTTCAATGGAATATGGATGCTCTAAATCTACAATAAACTGTCTTACCGCGCTATCGATTTCTTGTGCACTATTACTTTCTAAAGTCGCATTCTCAAATACATATTTGTAAAGATGTTCAGAAAGAAGCTTTTCAACCTCAATCAGTTCTCCCTGAGAATCTCTCAATGTTTTATAGTATATCCACGAATATGGCTGTCCATACCCAAAAGGAAACGCATTCAAGATTAAGCGTGGAATTCTATTAACTCCGGAAAGCCAAACTCCGCCTCCACTATCACCAACAAAAATATCAGCTTCAGTAGCAGCAAAAAGATAGAAGAAATCCCTGTCAACATGAATAACCTTATAATCAATGAGTTTACCACCAAATTTATTTATGAATTTATCATCAACCTCTACATCTCCAGTAAGCAGAACCTGATATCCTTGACTATTGAGAAATTCAATCGCGGGAACATAATCCATAAGATCAGAACCAGCTCGTGATGAAGAAGTAATATCATGGGCATCTTTATTTTTTTGCCTTAAATACAAACAGCATAATTTGTGATTTTCAATTCCATTTTTTGCTAAAAAATCCTTTATCTTTTTGCGTATTTTTTTACAATTATTTTCTGGTAAAAAGACTCTACCAGAAGAATCGTTTTTCATTAGATTAAAATATCCTATAACCCATCGGCAGGTTATTTCATAACCTGCCCCATTCAACGACTCAGGTAAAACAGAGTTATCTTTATGCAAAATTATTTTATACATATCTAACATATAATTAATCTTTGCCTTTTTATTCAAAAATCGAGTATATTTCAAGAATAACCTATGTATATTTGACTTATACCAATCTGACACTGGAAACGCCCTAGCAATTCCCCTTAGTCGAATACCAAAATTCAACGGGAAAAAGACAATGCGCACATCTTTCCACATCAGAGAAATTTTTCTATTGTGCCGTCCGCACTCTGAAAAAATTACAAAAATATTATTCTTTTTTGGATATAGCCTTCTTAATATATCTGGCGCGGTAACAGTATGCCCAAAACCACCTTCCGGCATAATAGTAATAGAATCTGCTTTAACTATCTTCGGAATAACTATAAAACCTTTAACAATAGAATACAAAAAGCAAAAAATTGTATTTACTATTTTAAGAAAAAATATGATTATAGACTTAATAAATCTTTTCATATCCTTATCAACTTTTAACTGCCTTAATGATTTCTTTTAAATCAATGACATCCATACAATGCTTTTTTTGTTTACACTTAAAAGAATAACAAGGTAAACACTTATACATAGTTTTAGGCTTTATAACTATCCCTCTGCCGTAGAGATATACTTCTTTTTCATCAGTCGCACCAAAAAGGGTAATCACTTTCTTCTTAAATGCTAATGCCAAATGCAGGCCTAAGCTATCACTTGTTACAATAGTCTTACAAGAATTAATCCAATCCATATAATCGTAGAGATTGTCCATTCCTTTTTGCCAAGAAACAGATAATTTATCTTTTTTTAGAAGTTTTTCTAGTTCTTTCCACTTTTTTGCGTTCATAGCTTTTGTAGGCCATTTCGAACCAACATAATAGTTAAAACCAACATCATACTTATTCTTTGTCTTTGGCTTATACCCGAGAGAATACTCTTGCTCTTTCCACTTCCCTCCGATCATTTCAACAATAATCTTCTGCCAGATGTTTCTTTGCCCTTTGGAAGCTTTTTCTGTAATGTATTCCTTAGCCACCATAGACTGCATATAAGTATCATAAATACCTGTCTGAGAATTGAATCTAAAACCAATCCTTTCCCAAGCATCAATCATATCTGTTAATGCGCAAACGCCATCAATCTTTTCCAAATTGATAACAATGTCATATTTCTCACGCATAAGCACATAAGGAATAAACTCATCCCAGACTAAAAGCCTATCAATATGCTTATTGTTATTAACTAAAGGAACTGCTTCGTTAGAGATAAGCCAGGTAATGTGCGAATTAGGGAACCTTTTCTTCAAAGGCTCTAAGATTACTGTACAGCGCACTACGTCGCCTAAGCTTACCACTTTGGTCATTTCCTGATCAAGAGTCTCAGAATAACCCATCTTTATTATTAATATTTTTTTATGTTCCATCTTATTACCCTTTCCTGAAGATATAGTTCTCTTGTTTATCGTATTCACTTGGTGTTTTAGTTTTTTCCGAAGCTACAATTGCAAATCCTTTACTCTTTAAAATCTCCATAACTTTTTTATGTTCTTTGAGATTATCAAAAAGTTCTATGTATATCTCCTGGACATAATTAAGTGTTTTACTTAAACCTTCGGTTACCATAAGTTCATTTGTATCAACATCAATTTTTAACTTTGTAGGATAGGGTAGCTTAAATAATTTAATCATATCATCTATATTCATGCAAAAAGTATCCAGCTTAAACATATCTTTTTCATTAATGTTAAATAATGGTTTTCTACCAACAGTATTTAAAGCTCCTCCTTTAGAAAATTCCCGTATATAAAAAGGTTTTAAAGCTGTAGTATCATCACAAGCTATGGGTACCGGAGTAATTAAATCATTCATTCTGTTTTTATAAATATTTGAATAAAGTGTTTGTAGATTGTTTATTTCTGGTTCGAATGCATACACCTTTACACCCTTTGTTTTAGCAGCGTATAATGAATAACCACCTATGTTAGCTCCCACATCAAAGAAAATATCATCTTTTTTAAAAGAATCTATCCATTCAACCATAAGCTTTTCTTCCGTAAGCAAAGTTTGCGCCCTCCAAACCAACCTACCGTGCCCTGTGGAAAAGATAAGCTTTTCATTATTTGGTAACTTAACTTTTATTACCGGATCAAGCATTTGTTGAATTTCAACATATAAACGATTATTGCTGTTAAGCCTAAACATGACAATAATAACTTTTGCTAAAGTTCTTATAAATTTCACTAAAAAGCTAGGTTTATATCCATATTTTCCATCTTTTTTACTATCCGGTGATGGATATAGTAAATTATTTAACTTATCCTTAAAAGTCATAGCAAACCTTTCTTTTATTCTAGAATTCCTGACCAAGGCAAAACAACAGAAATGTCTTTAGTATCCTTAAGCTTATGCTTAATTTCTGCCTGAATATCTTTATTATTGCTGCACACCACAATAACGTCCCCATTTTTAAAATTTTCCACTCTTGGCAAGCGAAAGATTTTCTCGAACTTTCCTTTATAGCTATCGTCAAAATAGAAACAAATTCCTCTATCTAAATTATTTCCTTGAACGAGCTCCTTAAATAAAGCCTGAAAATAATAAGAAACACCATAAAAAATGATTCGCTTGCCTTCAGAAGCCTTCTCACTTACTTTTTTTATAATTTCAGCTTTATTTATTTTAAACTTATCGAATAATGGTTTAACGTCAATTCTATCGCTGCCAGATTTCAGACTCTGTTTATCTTTTCTAGCTAACACTCTTAAGAAATTTTTAGTATCACTATAGCAAATCTTAAAACCTTCTAAAGTATCTGATAAAGAACTAAGGTTAAAAAAGCTTACGTGCTCAGGAGAAAAGTCTTCAACAAGAAATTCAAGAGAGTTATTCAAATATGGAATTTCGATAAAAAGTAATCCGTCATCATGCAATATTTCTTTTGCTTCAGCAATGATATTCTTCGAATTCTTCAAATGCTCTAAAGTATGATCTAAAATAATCAAATCGAATTTATAATCAAAAATGTCTTCTCTAAATTGTTTCTTTATTGTTGGTACTGATACATCGATATTCGCAGGATCAACACCCAAAATTTCCACAGAAGGATTCTTTTCCTTAATCATATACAAAATATCACCGCGGTTTGAGCCAATTTCTAAGATTTTAATATTTTTTTTTAGGCAACTTTCCAATAATTAAATTAACTTTATCAATATTTTCTCTACTTCTTCTGGGAAACTCGAATAAATCACTTTTTCTAAATTCTGCATAAACCTTTTTAATTATTTCATCATATTGCTTAGAATAAGCACTCCCCTGAAATACATAACCACAATCTTTACACTGACTAATTAAAAACATCATGCTTCTTTCACTATTGGAAAAATACGCGCTTTCACTAGAATACACTTCCTCTAAATTAGAGCTTTCACACAGCGGACAGATTGTACCTACTTTATTTTTTTTCATTGCTTAGATATATTCCATCAATTTCATACAATCCTTAACAATAATGTCCATATTGTCATAGTGGTATTTACCCATCCTGCCAATGGAATAACAATCTTCTGGTAACAAAGCAAGATACTTATTGGCTTTTCTTATTTCCGATTTAAGTGGATAAGGATAAAGCTTGTTACCGAAAGATGGAAATTCAACCACTATTAATGTATCTGGAGATTTATATCCGGTCAAAAGCTTATATTCCATAACCCTTGTATAGGGCTCATCACCTGCATAATGCAAATAGTAATACGGCTCCGGGGTAACCTGCTTACAAGGTAAGATTATCTTTAAGAAGTCTCTACCGATATATTTAAGCTCACCGAATTTATAATCAAACACCAGATCTATCGATGCTGAAGAAACAACAATATCAGCCGAAAACCACTTCCCCTTAACTAAAACTCTCTTTTTCTTTAAATTGAATTTCTCTACATAAGAATTATAAATCACCTTACAACCTTCAACACATCTATCAAAATAAGAGTTATACCCATCAAGCTCAACTGGATAGGCAATAATCTTCTTCTTATCAAAGCATTGCTTAGAGCCCTGCTTTAATGCAACGCCTTTTGGAGAGAAAGAAAATTCATCTATGCTTCTGTTGTCTTTCATTTGCCACATCTTTTCAGAATATTTATGTATAAATTTATCATAAAGCGTTTTTCCCACAGAACGGATCCAGTAATCTTCAAAGTTTTTTGCAGATTTGATATCCTTTCTCTTTAGAAGCTCTCTATAAACCCTATCTTTATCTGGCATACCATTAATCTCAGCTTTGTGAATTGGATATGTATAAAACTTGTTATCATCAGATACATAAGTTAAACAATGGTGTTTAAGTTTGCGTAACTTCAAAAATTTACTGAAATAATCCCAAACATACATCTCCTTCAGATCAATCAGAAGATGGCGTGGTCCGTAAGTGAAAGGATGACCATGATAGAAGTACGTTCTACACCCTCCTCCTAGCTCATGACTTGCCTCCACAATTGTTACGTTAAAACCTTTTTGCTTTAACATATATGCGGCAGTGCAACCGGCAAATCCACCGCCAACTACCAAAGCTTTTTTCATACCCCTAACTCCTTAAGATTAATTTAAATCCAGATTGTTATATAACATGTTATATAACAATCTATCCGGAAAACTTTTCATAAAACTTATTTGATTTAGGGAATTCCTCATCAAATAAATTCTTATATGTTGAATAAACCTCATTCTTATTTGTAGATGGAAGAGATAGCATATATTTAAATAAAAACGCGATCTTTTCTTTTAATTTCTTAAATAACGGATCGTTTTTAAAACCATCAAATTTAACTTTTTTCTGATCTTTTGCTCGCTGCATTAAATAAATCGCAATATCAGTTGCATTATTATTCATAAGAAACAACCCCAGCAAAACAACGTTCTCTGCAATTTTTGTGCTATTTTGCTTAAAAATAATCTCCGGATCTCTGATCCACACTGTCTCACACCCAATTAGTTGTCCATATTTATTCGGAAGGGTGAACTTGCTTAATGCGTGGCCTCGTCCATCATAGTTTAGGTTTATTAATTCGAATTTATGCTCTTTTAAGAAATTATGAATGTCTCCAAATAAAGGTGCACCTATATATACCGGAAGAAAATATGTCTCCAGCCTAATACCCAATACAGTTGAGTCGAGAACGCTTTCTGCTCCTTTTAGAACCTCTAATTCTGTTCCCTCTGTATCGATTTTTAAAAAATGAATATCTTTATTATGAAATATCGAATCAATTGTTTTAACTGCTACTTTCTTCTCCGAAACAATATCGGCTTCATTTACCATAAACATTTTCTTTTTTCTTAAGGCAGAATCATTGCTCAAGATTGAGCTTAAGCCATTATGAGCTCTTTGCTTAAAGTTCACCTTACCATCAGAGCTATAGAGCCCCTGGGAATAAACTTCAATATTCCTATTATCCGCATATTTTTTCCTTAAACGCAAAGCTTCTTTAAAATCCATTTCAAATAGATGAAAATTAGCAATGTCACACAGCTCTTTCCATGTTGGATGCAACCCGTAACGCGCTCCCACATCAATAACATTACATTTTAATTTCATTTTTTGACTTCCTTTCTTGATTTAACATAGCAAAATTTACAGGCGCCTGGAATATTCATATCTAGATGTTTTTTTCTAAAATCTTTATATTGCTTAGAATTCCAAATTGATTTCAAATCACCCAACTTACCTAAACAAAAAATGTCAGGATTACCTATCATGCAACAAGGTACAACCTTTTTATCCGAAGAAATAAAAGATCTCTCAAACGGCCAGGGACAAATGTTGTCTTTCGAATATTTTGTGGTAATATCCCAAAATGATAAGTTTATATTTTCCTGGGCTGCCTGGTCTAACAAACTATCGATGTCTGATTGAGTGACGGCATTTGAAATGCGCTTAATTTTATTTTTCTTATCCCACTCTTTACTTCCCCATGCGCTTACATCTAAACTTATGGTTAATCTTTTGAATCCCAGTTTTTTCGCAAAAGTTGGGAATTTATGAAGCTCTTTAAAATTATCCTTTTGCAAGAGAGCCCACATTCTCGTTTTGTCAGTCCCAAATTTGTCGCAATACTCATTTATAAGCTTGCAGTTTTCTACAACACGCTTAAAACGTGCGCCTTTTCTAATATTCTCATAAACGGATTTCGTGGTCCCATCTATGGAAATCTGCACTTCTCCATTAATAAAATCAACTATCTTCTTATAATAGTCATTCTTATGGATTACAGTTGCATTTGTAGTAGTCCTAACCCAGATATCTTTCGCACTTGCATACTTAACCATCTCAATAAAATCGTCCTGCAGAAATGGCTCTCCCAGACCCTGAAGCTTAAGCTCGAAAACTCCTACTTGGTCATCAATAATTCTTTTGAAATCATCAAAACTAAGATCTGAGGCCCTCTTTTTTGATTTAAATGTTGATACCTGGCACATATCACAGCTTAAATTACACCTACTAACGTTCTCTATATCTAACTTAACAGGTAAATAATTAGGCTCTATTGAGGTTTTCGAATTCTTGAATTTTTTATAGTTCTCATAACGCCCAGGGAACCTTTCAAAGCCCCGCTCTAAAGTTTCATTATAGGCAGCAAGGTCCGCCGAAGGTTTAGGAAATTTAAGCTTTTTCATACTCTATCCTTTGCCTAACCCAAGTTCTCAAAACTTCCTCTGAATTATTGGGGAAAAAATTGTATTTTTTTTGTGCCTTTTTAATCGATAAGTTAAAAAAGTTTCTATGCCTTTCTTCAATTAGTAGCTTAGACGGAGAATTAAGCTTGTCTTTAACAATTTCAATTACTTCTTTCAATGTTTTGTCTTTATTCGATGCTAAATTAATTACGTCAAATTTTTCTTTCAAATACAAATTACTTACGAACCTAAATATATCCTCTATTGATATAAAATTGTTAAAGATTCTATCTGAATTAAATATCTCAACGTGTTCTTCTTTTAATAACTTTAAGAAACTTCTAGAAAGCAAGTTTGTTTCATTTTTAAAACTTAGTATTGCAGGAAAGCGCAAACATAAACAATCCAATTCACTACTCTCTAGCATATCCTCACCTAAAAGCTTAAGCGCGCCATACAAACAAGGAGTCAAGCCGATATCATCTTCACATACGTTTTCCTTATCAATATCTCCATAAACTGAAGCTGCAGAGAAAAAAATCAGTTCTTTTATTTTATTCTTTTCAGCAAAATTAATTACTTTCTTAAGAAAAGCTATGTTAGATTCATGCATTTCTGAATCAGTGGCAGGTGGCGATTTAGCTGCTAAATGTAAAATTCTTTTAGCACTTACATCTTGATTCAAATCTAACGGTGCGATATCTGCCCCAGAATCTTTAAACAGCTTATACAAAACGGAGCCTACGCCACCAAGATGCCCTGTCATTAATATTTTTTCCATTTGCTTACTCCTTTTAAACAAAATCTAAATGCTCTCTGTCAGCATTTAGATATTCTAAAATCATCCTGTTTTTTGCATCTGCCACACAATGATGATTACAAACCAAAGTTGGATTAATCTTAAAAAACTTGTCTTTACTACTAAACCAAAAATCCTTAAACCTTTTATCCTTTATTGTTCCTATTAAACCATCTGCAAGATTATATGCCTTATCCTGACAAGGATAAATATTTAAATCTGCCCCTATAACCGGTAAGATTTGCAAATACGGGCACCATTTATACTTCTTTTCAAATCCATCTTCAAGCTCATGATATGAATCATAAATCTCAAAAGAATCATCTGCGAATTCTTCACTTGCTCGATTAATTTGACATTTTATAAGATCCAAAAGAGACTTGTGATACTTTTTATTTTTTTCCGCAGAATTACTGATAACACACGGGGAAACTTTAACGCTGTCAATTTTAATTTTTTTTAGCTTTTCAATAAAATCAAATATGTGATTAGCATTATATTTATCAACTATAATCACTACACCTAAATAGCAGTTTCCTTTAATTCTTTTAAAATCTTCCATGTTTTTCATTATCTTGGGAAACTCATCTTTCTTCACTCCTCTGTATTCTGCATAGCTTTCTTCATCCCAACCATCCATTGAAACCCTAAGCCAAGTAGCATTCTTGGCAAATATTTCGGCAATTTCCCCTTCAAGCAAAGAACCATTGGTAAGCGCAGAAAATTTAATTGATGTCTTAGATAGCTTTTTTATAGTTTCTAGAATATGTGGATAGCAAAACGGCTCTCCCCCTCCGCTAAAAGTAACTGCTTTAACTCCCATTTCAACTAAATCATCAATAATTTCAAACATTTTATCTCTAGGGATAAAATCTTTCTTAGACATATCCTGTCCGAGTTGAAGATCATCTGTCTTATAAGCACAATAACTACAGTTATGCTGACACGTATTAGTAGGCTTTATCCTGATGTGTAGTGGTGATAATATTTTTGAATTTTCTTTTACAAGAGAATCAAGCTTGTCTTTGAAATGAAATATCTTAAGCTTCGTATAGAGAATTTTCTTATTTTTCATTTTATTCAAAATATATAAACTCAAAATCTCCGCTGTAGTCAAATTCCTTCAACAGCCACTCCCACTCTTGTTTGCCGAAGAAAGACTCACAAGTAAGCGCCCAACACTGAAGGTTAAAAAGCTCGGTTTCGTTTCTGAAGCTTTCCACAACTACGTATTTATTCTTTCCGACTCTCTCCATTTCACCAATTGCCTTTTTTAAATCGAAGATCGCCAAATTATGCAATGTCGTAATCGAAATCACCAAATCGAACTCATTATCGTCAAACGCATATTTATCCTGCGCCCTATGCTGAAAAAGATTCGACCTCACCTCTTCTTTAGCATTCTCTAGCGCATACCCTGAAATATCTATTCCTTTTACAGTACAATTTGACAACAATTGAGTAAATTCGTATAAAAGATGTGCCTTACCACAACCTACGTCAAGAATCTTAGCGTTATCTTTCAATCCATAGACATCAATTAATTTTTCGGCAACGACCTTCCATCTGCCGTCATATCTATACCCTCCATATCCAAATCGCCTATTTCCATCCCAGTAATCCTGGCCATATTCTTTTGCCACTTTCATACAATGTACCTTTTTATCCTGCATTCTGTCGATATAATCTCTTTTTGTTTTTTTATGAAGTGGCGTAACAATATTCATTAACTTACCCATGACTACCTCACTTTGTGATTTTCTCGATATAGATAGAAATCTCTTCAGCTGAAATTCCGAAATAATCGCGCATTCCATTTAGATCTTTGATTTCATGAATGAATTTATTTCTGATTCCCAGATTATGAAGCTTCCATTTAGGATTTCTCTTTAAGTATTCTTGAGCAATTATTGAACCTAAGCCACAAGTTAAATAATGTTCTTCAACAACAACCAAATTTTTTACATCTCTGCAAAGAAAAAAAAGTTTATCAAAATCAAGTGGCATGATCATTGGATTAGATATAAGTTTTGGCTTAATGCCTTTTTTAATCAATATGTCTCTAGCCTTTATCACTTCTATACCGATTGAGCCATGAAAAACAATAGCTACGTCCTCTCCATCATTTATCAACTGTGGCTGAGATATATCAAACTTAGAATCTTTATGGATATTTGGTTCGCCTTTTTTTGCCAACCTTACATATAGTGGAGTTTCGCAGTTAAGTGAAAACTCTGCAGCTAATTTTGATTCTATAAGGTCTGCTGGAGAAATCACAGCAAGGTTCGGCAATGTCTGAGCAATGCCCAAATCTTCTATAGAATAATGCGTCATCCCCTGCAATGGATAAGTTATGCCGCTTCCAATTCCCGTTAAGGTGACCGCAAGTCTCTGATAACAGATATCATTTCTGATTTGCTCATAGCATCTATACAATAAGAATGGAATTATGTTATAGGCATACACTTTAAATCCAGCCAGCGAAAGACCAGCAGAGAAACTAATCATGTTTTGCTCGGCAATACCTAAATTAAGAAAATTATCAGCGCAACCTTCTTTCAATTCATCAAACACGCCTAAGCCCGCATCACCGCTGATTATAAACATATCTTTGCGTTTTTTTGCGTTATTTAAAACAGTATTGACGAATGCATTTCTCATGATAACTCTTTTAAGGCCTGCTTTTTATGCTCATCTCTTACAATATAATAATGCCAGATGAGTTCATTCTCCATAAAAGAAACACCCTTACCCTTAACTGTACAGGCTAAAATTATTTTTGGCTTTCCCTGTGAATCCTTTTTTAAAGCACTTTCTATAGCAGCGTGATCATGGCCGTCAACCTCTTCAACATACCAGCCAAACGCTTCCCACTTAGCCTTTAAAGGCTCAAAATAGCATATTTCCTTTGCCCTGCCATAACCTTGTAAGTTGTTATAATCCATGATTGCTGTAAAATTATCTATTTTTAACTGTGCAGCAAACAATGCCCCCTCCCAAATAGAACCTTCCTGAGATTCACCGTCACCGATAACTGCAAATACCTTCCTGTCTAAATTATCTTTCTTAAACCCATACGCCATACCTAAGCCAATATTAAAACCATGACCCAAAGAGCCTGTTGACACTTCAATACCTTTGGCTGTAAATCTATCTAAATGGGCAGGCAGCGTTCCATCATTCTTCAGATAGCCATCCAAAAACTTTCTTTCCATGAGGCCGCGCTCTACCAAAGTCGTATACAATGCCATATCTGCATGACCTTTACTCAAGACAAAAATATCCCTTTTATCCCAATCATCAAATTTTAATATCCTATAATATAGAACTGTCAGAATATCGACGCAAGAAAGACAGGAACCAACATGTGGACACTTAGATCTATGCGCAAGTTCAATGATCTCTTTTCTTATATTATTCGCAATTATTTTTAATTCTTCCATAGTTAAATAAAGTTTACATGCTCAACTTCAGGATGTTTAAGTTCCCATAAAAAACTATTAATCTGATGATGCCTGCAGTTAGGCTGACACATTTTTTTATCATAAGTTTTATTGATATAGTCAATAGTCTTCCGCCTTTTACTCCACACCTGTGAAAATGATTTTTCAAAAATATTTCCCAGAGATGTTTTTTTGTCATGCTGATAAGAAAAACATGTATAAACTTCTCCATCTTCACGGATATAAATGATAAACGGAAGACCATAGCACTCTTTATAAAACCTATCTTTGGAAATATTACTTCTACTTCTGACGATAAAAGAAAAACTCTCATCGGATAAAGATTCTGCTGACCTACTTAAAGATTTAATAAAATCATCAGTTAACCAATCATTATTTAAACCAGATTGATTTTTGCTATGTCCATAAAAATACTTTACAACAAAATAATCAACACCTGCTTTCTTCATTGTCTTAGCACAATCAACTACAAAATCTTTATTATCATCTAAAATAATATATTGTATGCCTATAGTAATGTCTGCATTTAGTTCATTTTTTTTAACTCTTAGTTTCTGAATATTATTTAAAACTAAAGAATAGTCTTCCTTTTTTGCTTTATGAACCTTTGCATAATTTTCGGCGTTTCCTGAATTAAATGAAAACCTTATCCAGGTAAGAGATTTTGCCAAAATACCAAGATCATCTTCTTTAAGCAAAGCTCCGTTAGTGCTTAAGGCTACGTCGATGCCTTTCTCTTTAGCATATGCAATTGATGGAACAGTCTCTTGGTTTATCAGGGGCTCACCAGTACCGGCAAAAACCATTGATTTAATACCTGAATCTTTTAACTCATCAATCAAAGTTTTCATTCTGCCTTGTTTAAACATCCCCTTATGGCCTAAATATTCATAATGGCAAAAAATGCAGCCGTGATTACAATTTGCAGATGGTGAAATTTCTGCATAAATAGGCTTTATGTTTTTTCCGGACAAAAAATCAACAAGTGCTTGCGGGTGATACAAAAGCTTATGTCCGTCTAGCTCGAATTTAGCCACTAACAACCTCTTTCTCAGACTCAGATAGATCGCGGATATTTTTAATTTCTACTGAAGTATGTCCGAATATCTGCAAACGGTTAGTCTTGACCTTTATATCACAAGGGTTACAGTGACCAAACAGATAACAAGGCCGATAAATGTCCTCTATTTGAAAATTCTCATCAAGAATATGTCCGATGGGTTGCCTTTTAGAATAAAGGTCTGAATGGCATCGGTAAATGTTCCCTGCAGGACCAACGATGAGTTCCGTTGTTTTGCATTCGCAGAATTTATTTATCTCTTCGCTTACTGCTAAAGGATATTTATATGTACCGTGCCATTTTTTACCATCATACCCAAGATATTCTTTTGTCCTAAAATCTATACCGAGCTTTTTACAGCGCCCTTGTATATCTCTTATATGCTCAGCATTTTCTGGTGTCATCACAGAATATAATCCTACATAAAATCCTGCATCTGCCAACCGCAGAATTTTTTTGATAATTTCTTCGATATCATTTTGTCCTGGATGATAGCTTGCTCTGATTGCGGCATATTTTGCTTCACGGGTAAACTTCGAAGGCGGGATATTCTTGATAAACTCATCAACCTCAAACATCAAATTAGTAAGTAGATCCAGCTTTATGTTATCTCTAATACCATTAACTATCTCATAAAATCCTGGATGAATCGTTGGTTCTCCGCCTTGAAAAGTCACCGGTAAATCTTCCCTGTTAATCTGTATTCTATTTATCGCATCAATCCACTCTTTAGCAATTAATGATGCGCGAGTTATTTCATTTCTCGGTGATTTTAAATCTTTATAATTAATACAATAATCACAAGATAAATTACAGTTAAGCGTTAAAAACATTGCAACATAATTATAGTGTTTTGGGATAGGAATAGGTTTCATTTTTATAACTGTAAATACTTATTAGCAAATTTTCTAACAGATTCTCTGTGAGATACTGCAATTATAGTTAACTCAGGATAATTCTTACGGATTTCCACAAAAATTTTCTCTTCAGTGATTTCGTCTATATTTGCTGTTGCTTCATCTAGAATTAACACGCTTGGATTGTATAGCAAGGCCCGAGCAAGAGAAATGCGTTGCTTCTGCCCCGCTGAAATCCCTTCTCCTGATTCTCCAAGCTTATAGGATAATCCACCATCCAATTCATGTATAAATGTACAGCAGGAAATATTTAGCACCTTTTCAAGATCATTGCTTGCCAAATCTTTATTTCTTACTCCGTAAAAAAGATTTTCTCTAACAGTGCTGTCGATGAGAAATGGATCTGTCCCGGAATATCCAACATTGCTTCTAAAAACTTCCCGGCTCCACAAAGACAAGTCAACATTATTCCATTTAATATCTCCGCTAAGTTTCTCCACAATTCCTAAGATCGTCATAAGAAATGTTGTCTTTCCTTTTCCGGATTCTCCCTTAACCAGCAAAAAATCACCTTTATTAATTTCGAGATTAACATCTTTAAGCAGTTCTGCGTTTCGTCCAATGCTTAGATCTTTAACGCTAAGACTTTCAGGAACGCCTCTATATGATTTAAGGTCTTCTCTAGCTTCGTTTTCAGTCTTATCTGAAAACATTTCTGAATACTCTAGAAAATTTGTTAAAAATGGATAACAAAACTGAACATGGCCAAAAGACCTAGCGAGTTGAGAAATAGCTTGAGGCAATCTAATCAATAAATATATAAATGTAATAAGAGTACCACTTTCGACGTAATTTTCTCTGTGGTTACCCCAAATAGTAAATATCACTATTAACACCCCGGCAAAAAGTGGCCAAGTATTATTAACTGAAATCCCAACTGCATACTTTATAAACTGCTTGTAAATAGTATTGTTAACAGTATTTAGATTACTTAGTTCTCGATTATTTGTTCCAACTATTCTTAAAAAATAAATATTGCGTAAATCCCGTAATATATTTAAAGAAAACATTTTAAGGTTTTTATGGAAACTTCCTGCATAAGACTGGTAAGCACTTTTTAGAATAATTGTCGGGAAGATCATGACCGCTACTGCAACTAAGGCAACAAGTGTAAGGTTTGCAGAAATAACTGCCATCCCCACTAGAATAGTAAGCATTAGGAAAAAAGCGCTGATCATTTGGCAAAAAGATGAAACAAAATTGCCTACCTTGGGAGTGAGATTAGTTGTTATATGACTAACTTCTGCAACAGAAAGATAACTATTTTCTGCATCAGTCCCTAAAATTGCAAGTCCTAGCATTCTCCTTACTCTGGAGCTAAAAGTTTCATATGAAAAATCCGGCAGGAAACTGGCTAAAAAATAAAAACAAAAACGCACTACTGCAACAGAGGCAAGAAAAACTGTTGGCATTGTAGCAAAAGGCAGCAAAATACTTGGGATGTTCTTTGATTGAATCAAATCAAAGCTAACTAAAAAGTTTTGCAGAGCAAAACCAAAAATCATCTCGATAAGGCCTAAGAAAAACCCTAAGAATATCGTGGTAATAAAAAGAAAAAATACCTTTTTGCCAAATAATCTTTTAACTTTTTCAAAAAAAGTCATCTTTTACAACCTATTAGTACCCAATTAGTTTTCGGAGGGAATTAATGTTTTTTGTTGTCTTAGCCACTTTATTTATAAGATTATCCAAATCTTTAATGTTTTCTTGATATGCCTTTAATTCATTCTTTTGTTCTACACTAAGAGCGACCATATCAAGAGTAGCTAGCTTTGCCTTAACCTCATCCAACGAACCCCTACCCTCATCAAGAATACCAGAAAAGATTTCTACAGAATGATTAATCACAAAGTTCATAATATCCCTGTTAGCTTCGTAATGGTCTTTGCGGTTTTCCTGCACCCAAACCCTTTTAGCTGCTCCCCATTTCTCTAAACGCCTAATATTTATGCTAACATTACCCTTGCTCATCCTACAAACCCTACCTAGTTGATCTAAGTCTAGAGCACTCTTGCTAAAATAAAGAGCAGCGTAAAGCTGCCCAATAGATTTATTCAAACCTATCTTGTTGGTCAGATAGCCGAATCTAAAAATTAGTTCTTCTTGTAAACTTGCAATCTCTTTATTCATAGATATTAATAGTGTTCAAAATTATTAAAACACCAGATATGTCTTCTTCCAGTCATTTTTTATGCTTTTTCTTATCATGTTTTCCTCCCGATTATCCATTAAGAAGGATGGCAAAGAGTATCCTTAGGTTCGTTTTATCAAATAGTATCAGTTTTCTTAATTTGACTTAATGCGCATGGATTTGTACACCCCGGGTTAAAGCAATGCAGATCAATGTCAATGTTTTCACTCAATATTTTGATGTAATTAAACTTAGGGGGCACGTTATCTTTTTGCTCAAATGGACCCAGTTTTGTCTCGGTGTAAAGAACATAATCCGTTAAGGGAATCCAAAGGTGATATTTCCCGGCAGGATTCATATAAACAAAATTTTCTTGAGGGGTAAGTAAAGTTTTTTTGAGGAGATCCCCATTATCATCAAACATGAGGGCAAGCATTTCTCCTTCAATCATTTGCAGAAATTCATCTTTCTCAATATGTTTGTGTGGTTTTCTACATTTTCTATCTTTATATTCTAAGATTACCATCGCGTGTAATAATTTATCACAACTCTGATGCATGCAAAATCTTATATTCGCATTATTACCATTGCGAGAAATGAGTTTCATTTTCTCAATATTTTTCCGATGAAACACAGCAGGCTCACTATCTACAAAATAAGTGATTGATTTCGCCTTTATTTCTTTGAAATTATCAATTTTTTCATTCATTTTTTAGAATATAAATATTTTTTTATAAATTTTTCAAAAATAGACAGTTTTGACTCCATTTTCTAGCGTTTAGTTTGTTCAAAACAATTTAAACGCTATTTTTGGATTATACAACACTCACCACATGCTGTCAATGACAATTTAAGGGTATGATATTATGATTTAAGCGCTTAGGTAGGTAGTTTTAATGATTGTTTCATTCGAATGGATTCGTAAAGATTCTTTCTTAACATAAGTAAAAGCCCAATAAACAATGCTAAGCCAGCTATTACATATTTGTGAACAAGAAGAGTTCCTCCTCCGGGTAATATTTTTACAAAGACGCTATCAGTAATCGCAGCAATTGTAAAGCCAGATAAGCAAATTAACGCTCCTAAAATGTTCTCTTCTTTCTTGCGCTGCAGAATCTCCTTTAAAACATAAGCAAAACCAGGTATAAACCAAATGGTATTCATTACCCAGGTTCTAACCCCTGATAAAACTATAACAACTAATACAATCTGCCAGAATAGGAACTCTTGGGCATTGGACCATTCAAACCTAGCCTCGAAACTTTTAAATAAATTAAGAAAAACAACAATAATAAATGTAGCTAAAATTAAAAAGGATAAAAAAGTATCTTTATGGTCAGCAAATTTAGTTCGATTGAACATAATATATAGCCTTCTACCTAATTTAGTCCCTTTTATAGCTTTTACAAGCGTAGCATTATGAGAAAACCTTAAAGTTGAAGAACTATAATAAACTCCGTCTTTTACGGTCTTTCCAGCCGGTGTATTAGTGTACTTTAAATATAAAGGAACAATCATCATAGGCAACATCATATTCATAGTCCCTTCTTCTTGAAACTGAGATATTCTCGGAAGATGCTTTGAAAAATAGTCGAGATTTAAAGTTCTACAAGAGAAAAATGAAACTATCACAAGTATGCCTATGCCAATAGCATATCCAGAAAGAACCCTCCATTTTCTCCTCAACATTAAAAAAGGAACTAAAAATAAACAATAGGGTTTGAAAAATGTTGCCAGCGAGATTAATCCTCCGGAAAGATACTCTCCCTTATTCTGCTTAAGCATAAACATCATAGCTAGCATTATCAACAATAAGTTTATGGCATCAATTTGTCCTCTTTCAATTTCCGCCAGAAAAGGAAAAAATAAACAAATAAAGATACCGCAACTCAAAAGTACTTCAGCGGACAATTCTAACTTTATTATGTTACAAGCGATAATCAACGAAGAAATAACAGATAGAATAAGTATCGATATCCAAACCCACTTAGCAACTTTGTAAGGAAGCAAGGCTAATGGTCTTGTTAAAAAAGCAACAAGTGGAGTATAGGTAAATCTGCTGTGTTTATAAATTGCTACTCCATCCCAAATAGGTGGATCTCTGCGGATATGGTTTTTGTAAGGAGATAATCCGCTATTCATTGACTCAGCAGCCGTATAAGAAGCTGAGAAATCCATCTGCAGGCTTTCATTGCCAAACTCAACAACATAGCTTATAAAGCGCACAGAAACACAAATGAAAATAATAGATAAAATAATTCTTATAGCTAGTTTACGAGATATTTTTCTTTGCATATTTACAAATTACCATATGTGCATACCAATGTCAACGAAAGACAATTTTCATAAACATAATTGCCCTTGTGATTTATAAATAATTATGCTATAACTTTGTTCTAAGGAGGAACGTGATGATTTATTTTATTTTACCGATTTATAACGAGGCAAGAAATCTTAGAGAGCTAATTAATGAAATCAGGCAGCTTCTGCTTGGGCAAGAATGTAAGATCGTAGCCGTAAATGATGGAAGCACTGATTCTTCCCTTGATGTGTTAAACGAATTAGGCGATAAAGACTTATTGATAGAAAGCCAAAGAATAAATATGAACATCGGGGCTGTTTTTTCTGCAGGCATCTTACGCATACTTCAAGAGTCAACAAACCCTAATGATATTGTTATCATAATGGAAAGTGATCAAACTAGCTCTCTTGATGAGATAAATGACCTTCTACATGAAATTAATAAAAACAACAAAGATGTGGTTGTCGCTTCAAGGTACAAAAAAGGTGGTGGCTATGCTCATTTTCCTATTTTGAGAAATCTGTTTAGCCATTGTGCAAACAAACTATTAAGCAGCATCTTTCCCATAAATGACGTAAAGGATTATACTATCTTTTTCCGTGCATACAGAATAAGCGCTCTTAAGAAAGCTGTTAATTATTTCGGAAAATTTGGATTAATTCAGTCCCGGGGATTTGCCGCCAATGCAGAGCTACTTATCAAACTGTCTTTTTTTACTAACCAAATTACAGAAGTCCCTTTTGTTTATGATTACTCTAAGAAAAAAGGTAGAAGTAAAATAAGGATACTAAGCACCATCAATGAAACTATAATGCTCATCGGATATCTGAAAGAAATATACCGCAAACTGGAAAAATTCAGAGACATTAAATAAGTGTATTTTTTAAAAATACTTCCGCAGCAAAAAATACTATTTTCTCAAAAAAACTTCGAGGGCACGATTGGCGAAAGTCTTGAAAGACTCAGGGATAAACTGCCG
Organism: uncultured Planctomycetia bacterium; assembly: GCA_964406665.1. Classification (GTDB taxonomy): domain Bacteria; phylum Omnitrophota; class Gorgyraeia; order VGKH01; family JBHPFN01; genus CAYOSQ01. Next base: position 48,945 of record CAYOSQ010000007.1, read on the forward strand.
TATTGCTGTCAAATAAACAAAACAGCTATCAAAAAAAAGCACAAAAAGCGCTTTAGGGAAGCTAGTTTTTCTTAATACTTTAAATCTAAAAGTAATCTTTTCCCAATAAATTATTGCAGAAGAAATCTGTGGATACTTAAGCAACGAAGAAAACTGATGAGAATACGGCAAAATTTTACTATCCAGCCATTGATTATCTATGCATAGTTTATACAAGGCTGTGCCAGGATAGGGCTGGAAAATAGAAACCTGTAAAAAATTTGGCCCTACCTCCCTGTTTAAATCAATTGTCTCCTTTATCTCAGCTGTAGTCTCATATGGCAGACCGACAATATTATAAGAATATGTCGGTAATCCTACATCGTGGCAGGTTTTAAATGCATTTTTTATCTGCTTATTAGAAACGTTCCTATTTAAAACCTCTTTTCTGATTTTCTCAGAGCCACTCTCTATTCCTATGCAAACATTGGTACATCCGCTTCCCTTCAAATATTCACAAAGCTTAGGCGTAACCATTTCTGTTCTTGTGCTACATGAGTAAGTAAGATTAAAATCCTTGGGCAATTGCTGGCTGAACTCTTTAACCCAATTAATCGGAATAGCAAAAAGATCATCATGAAAAAACAACCTCTTGATTCCATACTTTTCTTTAAGCTCTTTAATTTCCTTAATTACATTTTTAACTGAACGCTTACGTATTAATTTACCTTTATCCTCATACAACTTGTGAAGATAAGAATTAATACAATAAGAACAATCATATGGGCAACCTCGCGAAGACATAATGTCCGCACCGCCGTTCCTCGATTTTATGTAACGCTCAATCTGAAAAATCTCTCTATCAGGAAATGGAATTGAATCAAGATCTGCAATAGGTGCATCTGCATCGTTGCGAATTATCTTCCCATTATCTTTTAACCACAAGCCCTTTATATCAACAATCTGTTTTTTAGACTCAAGCCTATTACACAGCTCCAGCAAAGGCTTCTCCCCTTCTCCGATACAAACAATATCAACTGACTTCTTAGCGATTACGCTTTCTGGCGCAACAGTTGGATGAACTCCACCAAAGATTATTTTTACCTCATTACCGAATTTATGCTTGATTTTCTCAGCAATTTTTATTGAACGGTTAAATTCCCCCGTCCGCACTGAAAAAGCAACTATTTGAGGCTGAAACTTATCGATCTCCCTAATGGCAGTCTGAGAATTTCCTCCCCAGGTATAATCAACCAAGGCAGTTTTATGACCAGAATTCTTAATATATGCAGAAAGATATGCGATACCTAAAGAAATATTTTCCTGCCGCATAAAATTAGGATAAACAAATAATACCTTCATAATTTCAAAAGTACCTTTCAATGAAATAGTTACAGGTATATTGTATAGCTCTGTAAGAAAAATATCAAGCTAAGCTACGATTATCTATTTTTTTGTTGCCAGCTTAACATTTATAGTATATGATTTGATAATATGATTATATCGCTTGCAGTATTTTTAGTTATTATCATCGGCCTTGGTTCTATAGCAAGAATTGCTGGCTGGTCCAAAGAAGATGCCCTTGAGAAATTTTTTATTACTTCTGGAATTGGATTACTTGCGATTCCTGTTGTAGGAGTCATATTCAACCTTCTAGGCATACCGATTGATTTCAAAAATTTTATCTATCTTGCTTTAACAATCCTTATCTTCTCTGTAATAATAGAGTTAATCCGCAAATCTTCCAGATCCAGCATAAAAAATCTTATAAAAGAATTAATCTCCCTTCCCAATATTGCGCTATTAGTTATTTTTGGTATAGCCCTTTATATGTATTTAAAAGGAAGTTTTTCATATGAATGGTTTGAAGATTATGATCCCTGGCTTTATGCAGCCTCTACGAAATTCATTGCGCTTGAGAAAACTTTTAATTCTTCATTCTGGTCTCGAGTTTCCCAGCCGTATCCTCAGGGATTCCAAATCATCTTGGCAATTTTGCATCAGACCAATTCCAGCTTAAGCTGGACAATGAAATTTTTTAACGCAATAATTGTCTCCCTAAGCTACCCTATGTTTTATTATCTTTCTAAAAAACTAGTTCCGGGAAAATGGCCTTCCATAATCGGCACTGCTGCCCTTTTGTCTATGCCTGCTTGGTTAACTCATTTTATTTTCCCTTTCAGCCTTAGCATGACATCAATCCCGATTTTCTTTTATGCGCTTATTAAAAGTGAAGAAAACAATAAATGGTTTACAATTGCACTCATTTCATTTATATCCATATGGTTCATTCACTTTTATTCAAGCTTTGTTATAACAATTATGTTATTTCTTTACTGGTTAAATAAATCGTTCTGTGAAAATAAATTTAATAAATCTATAATCTGGTTAACAATTTCAGGGATGGTTGTAAGTCTCTCAATTTTCTGGCTGCCTTCTCTTTATAAATTTAAGGATGAAATTCTCATAGATCAAAAAGTTCCTGCAGGATTACACGTATTTATCAATCCCATTAAATCGCTTATTGAAACCGGATACTGGATTAATGTTTTATCATTTATTTTATTTTTTATAATTATCATCTCAACACAAAAATTCTGGAGACGCGCCCTGAGCAGAATTACTTCTAAGTTTAATTTTAAATATACTAAAGCAACAATCTTTACAATTGCAATATCTTTAACAATGGTTGTGTTGTTGTGGCCGAAAAAGTTCATGCGCGTGCTTGGTTCAGGATCCATGCCATATACCCTTGAACATTTTCTTTCTCTGAATACCGAACGCAACCTTATCCAAAATCCGTTTGGAATAGGAGCTGTTTCAATGGCTCTAGCTGCAGTTGGCTTTATTTACTGTATTGTCATAATAGCCAAGCTATTCTCGAAAGAAAAACAATTCACTGCACTAATATTTGTTTGGAGTATCTTTACTTTTTTAGGCGTAAGCAGTGCGAGATTTTCCTTAAACCTTATGCCTTTTAGAATGTGGTCATTCTTCGCGTTTTCTGTAGCTCTGCTTGTAGCTTTATGTTATAATCTAATAACCAACAAAATAAAACAGCCGATACTGAAAATTTGCCTAACTGTTCTTTTGATAATTGGGTTTTCCTTCACATGGTTTCCTATAAAATACAAGCTAAACAGCAATAGATGGAAAGAAGGTTGGCTAACCACCATTCAAGCTATTAATCTATATGTTTGGGTAGGTGAAAACTTACCCAAAAATTCCAAGGTGTACTCACTGGGAACAAACCAATGTGTCCCCATAGTCTTTGATATGATTTCTTACCCTTGGGATTACGAAGTAAAAAATTATATAAATAAAGATATTGAGAATTCGCCATCGGATAATTATGAATTTCTTAAAGCCAAAGGCTATGAATACGTTATCGTTGATGTTTCTAGCTCCTTGTATCATTTTAACTACACTCATTACGAGCTTCCTGAAGGTGTAAAAAACGTACTCTTTATCAAAAATCTAAAATTGCTAAACTTCAAAAAAGCAATTATGCGACAGATGGATAATAAATTTGAACTCATCAAAGAATTCGGCGATACCGGAGCAATTTTTAAAATACTATAAAAATGCCCAAAGTTAGCATTATTCTCCCAGCATTCAACGAAGAAAAATCAATAGGACCGCTTATCCGTCAAATCCAAACAATTATTAAAGAGGATTATGAAATTTTAGTTGTTGATGACGGCTCTACTGATAAAACTTTCTCGCAGGCACAAAAAGCAGGTGCTCGAGTACTTAAACACCCTTACCAACTAGGTAATGGCGCTGCAGTAAAAACCGGCATGAGAAATGCCGTTGGGGACATTTTCCTTCTTTTGGATGCAGATGGCCAGCACGATCCCAAATACATACCAGAAATTCTAAGCTTGATGGAAGAATACGACATGGTTGTAACTGCTCGCACAAAATGGACTGATGCTCCCTTGCATCGTAAATTTGCAAATGTAATTTATAATGCCCTTGCTTCTTATTTATCAAAGACTAAGATTCTTGATCTAACGTCTGGATTCAGGGCTATAAAAGCAAAAATTGCTAGAAATTTTATTTATTTACTGCCGAATACATTTTCTTATCCCTCCACTCTTACTATGGCTATATGCAAAACCGGCCATAGCTTGACTTATGTTCCGGCAAAGCTAAAACCGAGAATCGGAAAAAGTAAAATAAACCTAATTTCCGACGGCGTTAGATTTATATTAATAATAATGAAGATTGCAACTCTCTTTAATCCCATGAGAATATTCTTCCCAACTAGCCTTGCTATTTCTGCCATGGGAATAGGCCATGCTGCCTATAAAATATTCGTACGCCACGAGCAATATACCGGCCTTTCTTTATTGTTTATTACTACTGGTATTATGGTATTTCTCTTAGGGCTTATTGCAGAACAAATTACTCAGCTTCGCCTTGAAAGAAGCGAAGGTAACTAAACTATCCTCATTCACCCTTAACATGATCCACGTTTTTATTGGAACAAAAGCTCAATTCATAAAAGTAGCGCCAATTCTAAAAGAACTAGATAACCGCACTATTTCCTACAGATTAATCGACAGTTGCCAGCATAGTGATATCACAAAAGATCTAAGAAAAATATTCTCGATAAAAAATCCGGATGCATTTTTAGATGAAAAATTTACTAACATAAATTCTCTTCCTAAAGCTTTTCTCTGGGTTTCGAAAATAATCTTTAGAATTATTTTTTTAAAAAATAAGCTCAGAAACAGTCTCTTTGGGGAAAATCCTTACGGTGTATGTTTAATTCACGGAGACACTCTCTCTACTCTTTTAGGTTTAATCATTGCTAAATCCTGCGGATTAAAGGTTGCTCACCTTGAAGCGGGGTTAAGAAGCTTTGACCTTTTTAACCCTTTTCCTGAAGAAATCATCAGGATCATTTGCATGAAGTTTGCTGACTACCTTTTTACCCCCTCACAATGGGCAGAAGATAACTTAATCAAAATGAATATAAGAGGAGAAATATTTAATGTAGGAGAAAACACAATTATTGATTCTATGGGGCTTATGCTACCGCAAAAAAAGGATTTTAAATTTTCTGATATGAAGCCATATGCGATTATGAGTATTCATCGATTCGAAAACATTTATTCTTCTAAAAGACTTAAGCTTATCATCAATCTTGCACTTCAAATTTCTAATAAGTTAAATTTATTTTTTATTATGCATCAACCCACACAAAAAAAATTAGAGCGCTCAGGAGCTATAAATCGCATAAAAAAAGAAAAGATCTATAATTATCCACTGACAAGCTATGATAATTTTATACTCATCCTAAAAAATGCTGAATTTATTATTACGGATGGCGGAAGCATCCAAGAAGAAAGCTATGCCCTTGATATCCCCTGTTTGTTAATGAGAAAAAAGACAGAGCGACAAGATGGTATTAGCGAAAATGTATGTCTTTCTAAATTCGATTCAAAAATAATTGATAATTTTTTAAAAGATTATAAAAGTTTTAGGAGTTTAAAATCTCAAAACGATGAAAGTCCTTCGAAAAAAATCGTAGATATAATTAGCGGCTTTCCTTCTTAAAACTAAAAGACTTAAAATTATCTAACCAGCCTTTTAAAATTCCTAGATAAAACATAATCAGATATTTCCATAACAAAGGCGTAACAATCAGAATGTCTTTCTTTTTTTCTATTATGGAAAAGACTGCAAAAAAATAAATTAATAAAAAAGCTAAAAATGCCGAGGCAAGATACATAGGTTGCCCAAAAGCTGCATAGGCGATAAAAAATAATATAGTAACAGGCAAAAGCGCAGCTATGCGGTAAAGCATATTACGCTTAATATAAAAATCAAAAAATGTTACACCCCTTTTTAAAACCCAGGATGAGAGCTCTTTCGAATCTTCGCGTTGAGAATAATGAATTTTTATATTTCTATGCTTAAGTATTTTAATATTCTCGCGAAAAACGATATTTTCTATCAAGGCTATATCATCATTGGTGTTTTTAGTAAAAACTTCGGGAATTGATCTGAAAAATAAATCTTTTTCTATAAAAAGGCATGTTGTTCCTTTGGGGATTCTACGAAAATTATTTTTAGTAATAAACACTTGTCCTTCCTTTTCATTAAGAGGAAAATACGGATAATAGTATCTTCTTCTTATTAAAAAGAATAGCCGCTCAGTAGGAGTCATTGTTTTCTCTAATTCCAGCTGCCTACCTGCAATAAGCGGAGAATATCCTAAGCTCCAATACTGCTTTAAAATATCCTCGCTAGCTTCAACTTTTGCATCTATAAATAAAATAGTATTATAACTTGCTTGCTCAGCTCCAGTTTTTCGAGCAATAATTTTTCCGCAGTTTTTTGTCAAACGGATTATTCTTACAGGATAATTGCTTACAACTTCCGCAGAATTATCTGAAGAGCCATCATCTACAACAATTATCTCATAATCATTGCTTAAACTAGCACCGCTAAGCTTAAGCAAGGCATCTAGACATTTTCCAATGAATTTTGATTCATTGTAAATAGGTACTACTATCGATATTCTTTCATGAGTTGGATTCATAAGATTAATTTCCTAAAATTATTTTTTTAAAAGCTTTCTATTTATTCTCAAAACATACAGAGCTTTCATCTTTTCATCTATGTATCCTGCATACTTTTTGTTTCTATCCAGCTCTTTTAATTGATTTAAATACTTACCTACCTTATCAAAATCTCCCTCCTGCCAATAGAATTCAGTAAGTTGAAAAACTAATCGAATAGTTGCTTCTCCGTGTGGCAATATCTCAAGCAAATGCTCGAATACGGATATTACCGCTTCCGTGGTATTTTCTACAGGATTATAATACTCAATGGCTGTAAGACCATTAACGTAAATATGTTTAAAATTATCTTCATTAAAATTTTCTTTATTATTTATAATTTCTTTATAAATTCCTTTTGAAGCAAATGCAAAGAATAATTTTTGATTAGGAATATTAAAACCGGCAAGTTTTCTTGCAGCTAGTATCAAGTTTCGATTACTGGTAGTTAACAGAGGAGAATATTTCAATTCTTCATCATTGAAATAAAAGTACTCACCGTGCCAATCCGGAGTGAACCCACCATCAATTAAGGTTTCCATAATCAAAGCATCGCCTCTTTTTACGCGCTCTTTTAGAGCAGCGTAGAAATCTCTCCAGGACCTATCCGCTGGGGCCAACTTTCTAGATTCAGCTCTAGCATTAAAAATATTATTCCCAACTAATAGCAGCAGGCCTAATGTAATTATAGTCATAAAAGAATTTTTCATCCTTTTACTCTTTACTTTTCTCTCAATAATTTCTAAAAAGTCTTTTAAGCCAATTACTACAACAAAAAACATAATAGGAATATAGGTTAGCACGTACCGTGGCTTAAAATCAGCTCCTTTAGTAGCAAGCCCAAACATAAACCAGCAAATAACAGGATAAATCAACATCACAAGCAATAAAGTCGTCTTTATCTGGGCAGTTTTTTTATCAAAAGAAGCCTCGCGCCTCTGTAATATTGAAGTTAGTAGAATTACCGGAACTGCCAGAAATAATAAATATTTATAGTTTCCTATCAAGTCATAAAAAAGAAAATAATTTGAAGCTGAATATTCATTGATCAATCCAGCAGCCCTCTCCATCCATTGATCAAAGGGATTAAACCAAGCAGTGGATGAATTCTTTATGCGAGAAAAGATAGGATAAAATAATCCCAATGCTGCGAAATAGGGAATAATGTCGCAACAGACTCTTTCGTGAATTTTCTGTTTTACAAAAAATAGCCCCAAAAACGCAGAAGTCACTCCAAAAACAAAAAGCATAACTATGGGCTGAAAACCAATTGAACAAAGAAGGATAAATTGAGAAATTGTAAAGACTACACCATTCTTTACATTTTTTTCTTTGACAAAAGTATAATAAGAAAAAATAAACAAGATAACACAAAAAACTGATACAGAATAAGGTCTTCCCTCAGCAGAATAGCGAATTAGCCAGGGATTAAAACAAATCAGCAAAAAACCAAAGAAAGCTATTATTTTTCCGTAGTATTTCAATATGCAGAGAAAAAACAAAAAACAAGTAAAAGCACCAAAGAAAACTGCATGGATGCGAACCCCCATCTCATTTAAACCAATAAAAGAGATGCCTATTGCTTCAAGATAATAATCTAAAGGAGGTTGCTGTTGAGATGCCGCCAAATCAATAATATTTGAAGTTATTATTTCTGCGGAAGGATTCTGATTTTTAAATGTATCATCAAGCCAAATGCTTCTTGAACAGTACATCGCCTGTCGATCTTCATCCATCCAAATACTTCTAAAGGAAATCTCCCCCAGCCTTACAATAAAGGCTATAAAAAAAAGTACAACTATTAAAAGAATTAGAGAAAATTTATTATTCATAATAACTAAGAATTACCGATGATGATTTTTTCATTTCTGTATTTATTTTACCTTACCGCATATATGTGTCAATCTTATAATCGTTTAAGTTATAACTTGTTAATTTGCTTGTTCTTAAACTAGCCTAATGATACAATATCCGAAAAGGAGGCAAAAAATGAAACTATTAAAAATAATAATTGTCATCTCTTTTTGTGCTATTATCTTTCTACCTGCATCAACATTTGCACAAAAAAAGCAATACAAATTCTTTGACGGTGAAGATTGGACATATATAGATAGGCTAGAAATACCTGGAGAAACTAAGGTAAAAATTAAGGCACTGGTGTTAAGACCAATGTATGAAACTACATTTTTGATGGGAAGTCCTGCGGTTGAAACTTCTGGGCCGATCATTGATTTTCTTCCTGATCTAGATAAGTTTTACGAACACAAAGAAAACAAACCACTCCCCCTTCTCTTTGCATTAAAAATAATTGAAGCGCAAAGACGTGGAGCCTCAATACCAACAACTCAAAAACTTAGAAGTTCAATGATTATTAAGCTAGTTAATGCAGGCGTAATAGATCCTGCCCGCATAAAGAAACTTTATGGAGAAAAAACTACAGAACCACCCCAAGAAAAACCTGGAAAAGAAGAATCTGAGGAGAAAAAAGGATTTTTCGGATTATTCAACCGGTAGGAATTAATAATTTCTGTTTTGGATTACTGACTTCTAATACCGTATTCTTCCACAATGAATCTTTTCCATTTATCTTCGAACTTATCAAAGTTGTCCCCAAAAACCTTCTCTAGCGCACTCTCTGCAGACATGCCCATTCCCAGATATTCCAATATATTTTTGAGCCCGCTATTTCCAACTCTTTTTACAATAAAATCTACAAGTAGATAAGACTCGATATACATAAGGGTTACCATGTTCATATCTTTCATATGCGAAAAATCCTGAGGTATCTGCCTTATAGGCCTTATACCAAAATGAGAAATATATTTTTTTATTAAATCCCTATCTCTCATTTCTACAAAATCTTCCGCTTTGCTTGCAATTCCTTCATTAAGCCATAATGGACAGTTACCTTTAGTTATTTCATGCACGAGTGCATGCGCATATTCATGATAAACAATTTTTATAACATCCTGATCAGTATACTTAAATTTATTTACAGGAATTCTTAACTTTCCATCAAAAATAGCCATTGTCCAATGAGGCCTTCGATGTAACAATTGGTCATAATTATTCTCTGAATACAATATTGCGATAACTTTATTAGCAGGATATTGATCAAGAAACATCCCTACCCTTCCATATCCTTCTTCAAGATATGTTCTAATATAGGATAATTTATTTACTGGCAGATCGCTAGAATAAGCTATCACGAAATGCATTGTTTCATATTTACCAAAACTCTTCTCGACCTTCTCTTCGCCGCTTACTTTATCTAGAAGTTCCCTTAAACCTTTAAGTTCTGGCTTTAAGGCATAGGCTTTACTTAGATATACTTTTGCCTTTTTCATATCCTGAATCCTATAATAGGCCTGGCCGATATTGTAAAGAGTAAATGGATTACCTTGGTCAAAATTGAGAGCTTGCTCAAACTTCTCAATTGCCAGCCCTGGATTACCATTATTCATAAGATAAAATGCATAGTTGTTGTAAGCAATTGAAAGGTTCTTTTTAATATTATTATTGGCAGGACTATAAAGATGGGCAGTCTTTAAATCATTTATTGCACCTTGGTAATTATTGTTTCTGAGCTTGTTCAGGCCACTTTCATTATATTTGTAAGCCGCCTCATCTGAGCAAAACGCAAGCTTAACAAACAATAAAAAAGCTAGTAAAACCATAAAGGGTATGATTCTGCGAAAAGTTTTTTTTGTCATCAACAATCATTATAGGCTTAATTGTATGGCTGTCAATAAAACTAACCGTGTTTTAAATTTTAAAAAGATAAGATGTAATTGACCTATCTATGAACCTAATGGTATAATTATGCAAAATAATAAGAGAATTTATCATAAAATGTCAAAAAGATCTAATTACTATCTCAAAGAAATTGAAAATTATATAAATTTCCTGATCCCACCCCATTCTTCTGTATTAATGTTGGGTTGTGGATGCGGTGAAATCTTAGGCTCGCTTAAACCCTCTCGAGGATTAGGCATTGACTGCGAAATCAAAAACATAGACGCCGCAAGAAAAAGCTTCCCCTCTCTTGAATTTCAAGCTGGCATAAATGAGCTAAAAAATATTCATGAGAAATTTGATTATATCCTAATCTATGACATCCCTAATGATATAGATTCGCTTAAGAAAACTTTAAAAATACTAGAAAGTTGCTCCCTGTCAGATTCTCGAATTATAATAATCCATGATAAGAAAAAAACCTGCCCTGAATGTAATGCTAAGAATAAAGTTTCTACTCTTAAGTGGAGTGCTATTAAAGGTGCTATTTCACAAGAATCAATCGAACCCATTAAAGAAGCCCATAGAACTCTCATTTGCAAATATATTCCACTTATTTCAGTGCTTTTCAATAAAATAATCATAAACCTACCGATTTTCTGGAGATTTTCTTTAATTAATATTCTAGTAGCCAAACCTACTAAAACCAGAAAACCCCAAAAAGATGTATCCTGCTCTGTCATAATTCCCTGCCGTAACGAAAAAGGTAATATTGAACCTGCAATTAAAAGAACTCCCAAGATGGGTAGTCATACAGAATTTATCTTTATAGAAGGACATTCTCAAGACGGTACGCTTGAAGAATGCTACAGAGTGCAAAAGGCTTATCCAGAAAAAGATATAAAAGTATTCGTACAAGACAACGTAGGCAAGCGAGATGCAGTATACAAGGGCTTCGCTAATGCGAAAGGCGATATTTATATAATACTTGATGCAGATTTAACAGTTTTACCAGAAGACCTGTCTAAATTTTTCAACGCTATCGCCTCAGGAAAAGGAGAATTCATAAATGGCTCAAGGTTAGTTTTAAAAATGGAAAAAGAAGCAATGCGAAAACTAAATTGGCTGGCTAATAAATTTTTTGGCTTTATGTTCTCCTATTTGCTCTCACAAAAACTCACTGATACATTATGTGGAACAAAAGTTTTGTGGAAAGATGATTTTCAAAGAATAGTCGCTGGCAGATGCTATTTTGGTAACTTTGACCCCTTTGGTGATTTTGACCTAATACTCGGATCTGCAAAATTAAATCTAAAATTTGTTGAAATCCCCATCAGGTATCAAGCTAGAAAATATGGCTCTACTCAGATATCGAGATTTAGGCATGGGCTACTGCTTCTTAAAATGACAATATTTGCCATGAGAAAAATAAAATTTATTTAGAGAGGCTATTTTGGGAAAAGGTAAAAAAGCAAAATTAGAATTAGAGAAAAGAAATGTAATCATTGTTATTGCAATAATCTTTGCAGTTGGGCTATTTTACTTCTTTACTTTAAGAGAAGGCCACAACTGGGGTGGAGATTTTGCCATGTATATCCATCATGCTAAGAATATTGCAGAGGGCTTAAACTATAGGGAAACCGGATATATATTTAACCCTCTAAACCCGATTGCCCCTAAAACCTTTCCTCCTGTTTTCCCTCTTTTGCTGTCGCCGATTTATTTAATATTCGGCTTAAATTTAGCCGTAATGAAAGTCGAGGTAGTTTTATTCTTCCTAGCATCAGTTTTTTTAATGTTTCAAATATTCAAGGATGATCTACCGTTTAAATATATTATCCCTCTTATTATTCTAATAAGCCTTCATCCATTCTTCTGGTCTTTCAGGAATAACGTCATTTCTGATTTTCCGTTTTTATTTTTTGTATATTTAAGCATCTTTTTAATCCACAGAAAGCGACCCAAGGATAAATCCAAGAAATTTCAATTCCTAAATGCTGTCTTAACTGGATTTGCTGTATACTTAGCCTGCGGAACAAGAAGTATAGGCATTGTATTAATTCCCACTTTGATTTTAAGCGAGATTTCTCGATATAGAAAAATAACTAAGTTTTCAGTAATTTCCACACTCACCACAATTCTATTTTTGCTATTACAAACAATCTTCTTTTACAGCGCACGGGGAAATCTGGAGTTCTTCTTCTTAAGCAAAAAAGTTGTATTATTTAATATTTCGATGTATTCAAAGATAGCTTTCTTGTTCTGGAATAACGGATATATCCAACCTTTGAGCTTAGGACTATTAATCTTAATGTGCATTTTAGCTGCAGCCTCTTACATAACCAGAACCAGAAAAAAAATCACTGCATTGGAAATATTTCCTTTCTTTTACTCAATTCCAATTATTGTTTGGCCATACTTTGATGGCCCAAGATTTATTTTCCCGCTTATTCCTCTCTTCTTATTCTATGCTTTTACTGGACTTTACAGAATTATCTTAAATCGCAAGAAAAAAATCGAGAAAATTGCATTTATCACAGTTTTCTCTTTATGTTTTTTAACTTATTTTCTTCAATACACAAAGATGGATTTCGGCAAAATACATGAAGGAATAGCTAAAAAGGAGAGCGTCGAACTCTTTAACTACATCAAAAAATCTTCTGAAAAAGACGATGTTTTCATCTTCGTAAAGCCGCGAGTATTATCTTTTTATACCGAAAGAAAAACCGCAATTTATCCTATAGTAAAAAATGATACTGAATTCTGGAAATATCTTTTGCAAATAAAAGCTAGTTATTTAATTGTTAACAAAAACTTTCCTAATGATTTGAGAATACTTTTACCATTTGTTTTAAAATTCAAAAGCTATTTAAGCAACGTATTTTCTAATGATGACTTTATTCTACTCAAAATCCAGTGGAACTTATTACCCTACAATAAGTAACTACGGTATTTCCAGAACGCTCAATCATAAACAAAATTGATAAATAAACAGTAACTCTGCAGTAAATGGCATTTACTTTGTTATCAAATTGAATTATAATAATCTAAGAAAAGAATTCAAATAATATGAAAATAATCATTTTTTCACTTATAGGTCTGTTTTTAGTTTTTCTTCTGCTAATATCTCTTCTTTTAAGCATAGATCGCCTTAGTTCGAGAAAATCAACAAAATCATCAATACCAAAAAAGATAACAAGAAAAACATCAAAAGCTAAAAAGATATTTTTCAACAGCTTGTTTATCTTGTTGCTGTCTTTTATTTCAATTGCGCTTGTTTATACATCTTACAATATTAATTCAATGGTTTCCAAAAAGAGTTCCACTTCAGACAAAAAAAAGACTGTTCTAGATAAAAGTATTCAAGGTGGGGTTTTAGAAAATAGCTCTGGTAGAGACTATTCTATCGATACAAAAACCGCATCTTCAAAAATATCAAAAGAAACAAGCAGTAAAGAAAGTGGCTCTTTAACCACATCTGAACAAAAATACTCACGAGGCCAAAGCGAAACTGCCGAATCAACTTTTTTAATGGATATCCCCTCAAGCACTCAAGAATCATCCACTTTGACAACTTTTTCTGACACTTTTACACCAACTACTTCAGAATTTGATTCTTCAACTTTTTTGAACATTATGTCTTCATCCTTTTCGAAAAATAAAGATGAAAAAGAATCAAAGCCTATTGCTTACTTAAAAGGTGCAAAGCCTGGTGAAATATTTATCACTGCTTTTTACGATCAAATGAAAAATGGTAAATTCACAAAATCTGAAAAGATAGGTTTTTCTCAATCTGAAAATAACCTTTGCAACAATATAAATATAGCCATAAACCTGCCTAGCTTAAGAAAATCCCAACTAACACAACTTCCCTTTACTATCAATGGTTCAATTGTACCCCAAACTTCTAAAGATTTACCCTTAGAATTAAATAAAAAGGGAATTTTAAAACCTTTAAAAGATTTTAAAAAAAGTGAGTTTGATTATACGATAAAAAACTGCATAGGATCACCCAGTATCGTCCTAGAGAGAAAAAAGACAGAATGGTTAACGAAAGAGATAAAAAACATACCTGAGGAACTAATTGGGTTTTTAAAAGCAGTAAAAGAAAAAAATAGTTTTGTAAAACTTGCCACTGTAGCATCTATATTGAATTCCTATTTCGGATATCAGGCTTCTCTTGAACCAATTGAACTACCTAAAAACAATACCTGGGGAAATCTTTTAACAGAAAAAATAGCTCTTAATGAAAAGCTGCTTTGCGACTGCGATGTATTATCAACCTATTCTTACATTTTTCTTCAATATTTGGATTTCAACCCAATCTTACTTATTGGTTATTTTAACAGCCCTAAACATAGCGAATCTCTAATGGCTGAGGAACTACATGCAACTCTATTGATTGAATCAGATGGTAAATGGATTATATTTGAGCCAACACTGTTCGTTCATAATTTTACTTTTGAAATTATCAAAAAGAAATTAAAAATTATCGGACCAGTTTTTAAAGGCATTCTTTCTACTGATTTAACCGAAAGAGGTATTGATCCAGAATCGTCCATGTCTTATATAATTGAGAATTCTGAAATCGGCTATTTCAGAATTCCTGAAAGCATATCAGAAGACCTGGAAGAAATTAATCATCAATCTCAAGCAGAAATTAAGCTCGCTAAATTGATTATAGAAATATTGTCTTTTAAGGATAATAAGTCTAAAAATTATAATGATAGCGGAGACACCACTTTTCCTATAATGTTATTAGTTCAATCTTCTATTGTAATGTATTTTTTGAGCATTATTTTAATTAAGCTATTCGCCGCACTCAAAGGTTTTAGAAGAATTGTATTCCCTATAGATAAACCATTCTTTTACATCTATCATTTGTTGCTTTTTGCTGTTTTTGTGAGCATATTAAGCCGTTCTCTTGCAGGCGAAGCTTCAGCCTATTGGAGCAAATCAACAACCGCTAACTTCTTAGGAATCACTTTTTGCCTATCTGCTGGTATAAGTAGTGCTATATTAATGATCGTCTTTCTATTTTCTGATAAAACTGAAACTATGTACAGCAATAAACTTATCCAATCCATCAATGACAGATCGTACCTTATCGTTGGATTACTATTCACTATTTCTGCCTTACTCTACTCTCCAAGCAATATTGTCTTTATAAGTTCGCTTTTAATAATAGTTCTATTTATTGTAGAAATAAAAAAAATATGCGATAATCTAAAGATAGTTTGATTTTAAAATCGCATGAAAATGAAAAACTTAATTCACATACTTTTTATTTCTATTGCTACCATATCTTTTTTAACTATGCAGCCTTGTCCTTTTTTAATAGCTTTAGGAGATACGAAACCTGCCATAGAGGAAGAAATTCCCGATTACTATATGCCCTACTTGGAGTTTTTAGAAGAAGTTTACAATAAAATGGACCAATATTACTATAAGCCTATTTCAAAAGATGTTTACGATACTTATGTGGAAAAGTACAAAAGATCTGTTTTGAGTAAGATCGGAAAACATGATAAAAAAATTAATAGAATTGCTCATATTGGAGCAGGTCTTATGGTTAACCATTTAAAGGATAGAAAAGAAGATAACTTTACTAATTTTATTCCACCAAAAGAGGCTAAAGAATATGCAAAGAAAGTATACGGCTATGAAAACGGCATAGGAATAACTGGAACTGTAACCGAAAAAGGATATAAGATTACTCATGTACAAATAAGGTCAGATGCCTATAAAAAAGGCATATCTTCAGAAGATATTGTTCTTAAAATTAATGATTTTGATATCTTATCGCTAAGCGAAGAAGATTTAAATAATTATCTTTTCCCCCCACTAGAAACAATAATTAAACTGGAAATTCTTTCATACAAAGAAGAAAAAACTAAGATATATAAAGTTGTCTGCGAAGAATATTTTAAAGAAACAATTACCAATATTTCTACCAACACACCTAGAGTTTTTTGCTTAAAAATTCATACATTCAACAGAAAAACTTCCGATGATTTTAAGGAATACATTAAAGATTTTACAAAAAAAGATATCGATTTACTTATCATTGATCTAACAGATAATCCTGGAGGCCCCCCTTTGGCAGTACATGAGCTTTCTGGAATATTCTTCCCTCCCGAAACCAAGCTGGTTTACTACAAAAAAAGGGAGGCTGAAAAGTTTGGCTTAATATCGCCGGAATCAAATATCCACTATGATGGAAAGGTTGCAATTTTAGTAAATAAAATGAGTGGGAGCGCTTCTGAAATTCTTGCCGGTACAATGAAAGCCTACAAAAGAGCTATTGTCGTGGGAAAAGAATCAACGGCAGGAAGAGCATTTCTTAAAAGCACCTTCAATTTTGAAGATGGCTCTATGCTCGCCATGGTAACCGGTTTTGCCTATCTTGCCGATGGAACTAAATTCGGCATGGAAGGTGTCTCTCCAAATGTAAAAGTACCAATGGATGCAGATAACATGTTATTATATATTATTGATAAATACAAAGAAAACGCCTTAGCCAAACCAAGCCTTCAATAAAATTATGTCTTGTTTTAAAAAATTGAACAATAAATTCCTGACTTATCTGCTGATTTCAATAACTGTAATCACCATTGGGCTACATTTTAGACTTTATCCTATCACCATCAATTTAAACAGACAAAATCTTTCTGCTTCGAGGATTGCTCTCTTCATAAATATAAAGAAAACTCTAGCCAGAAAAATTAATGCTGCTTTCCCAAACCTTCCACAAGAAAACAAAAATGTTTTGATAAATAAAGGATTTGAAAGTTTTACAAAAAAGGATCCTGAAAAATTAAAAGCCTTGATAGATGAATTCAAATCAAAAAATGAGAATTCATTATATAGATACTTTCTTCTTGGCTCTGATTCCTATTATTTCTATTATCTAACAAAAGAGATAGTTTCCCACGGAGCCATATCCAAACAAATAAAAAACGGAAGTTACTTTGATGTTCTTATGAGTGCACCTGGCGGCCATTGGAGGAAAATTGAAGCTCACCCCTATTTCGGTTTTTCCATCTACAAACTATTCACTGTTTTTTCTAAAGATTTTTCTCTTCTCTGGGCTTTATCTATTGTTCCTTTAATACTTTTTACTGTCTCGGCCTTAATTTTTATTTTAATTTGTTTAAATCTAAAGATTGATAAAATTAACATTCTTTTCAGCTCTTTATTCTTTTGTCTTTCTCCAATCTTCATTCAACGCAGTTCTTTTGGTTGGTACGATAGTGACCCATACAATATTCTATTCTTGTGCCTTGCGCTTTTTATAATTCTTAAGTTAGTAAAAAATGAAACTCATATCTTCTGGTCCCTTTCCTTGGGTTTTGTTACAGGACTATATTCATTATTTTGGCAGGGCTGGGTTTTGCTACCTGCTCTGTCTTTTTCATCTATGTTTTTTGTTTTAATCATAAAGGTTATCGAAAAACAAAAATTTACAATATTATTAAAAAAAATCGGGCTATTTTCTGCAAGTTTTCTTATTTTTGCAATAATTATACTTTCTCCTAAAGGCTTCGCAAATTCTGCTTCCGATATTTCAAGCATCATCTTTGGTTTTTTTCAGCTAAATTCAAATTTATGGCCTGATATCTTCTTAACCGTCGGAGAACTAAAGTCGCCCAATGCTTTAAAGATTATTCACACATTAGGTGGCTATGTGTTTATCGGAGTTGCTGTTTTGGGTTTTATCTTATTATGCTTTGGAAGAATCAAAAATTCAGATAAAGGACAGAGTATTGTAATAGTAGTTTCGACAATTTTATGTTTATTATTAACCAGAAACGCTGAACGCTTTGTCCTCTTTTTATTAGTTCCTATTTCAATTTGTTTTGCGCTAGGAATTAATGAGATCTGGAGGGCTGTAAATACGCAGTACTCAAAAATATCCAAGTTGAGAAAAAATCATTGTAACTGTGCAGCGACTTTTACATTATCCCTACTTTTGATTTCTCCCTTTATTTACGGCCATGCAACATCTCTTTCTCAAGTCCCTCTTTTTAACATCGTATGGAAAGATTCACTTGAAAAAATAAAGAACAAGACTGATAAATCAGCAGTAGTCAATTCCTGGTGGCCTCCTGGACACTTCATTAAAGCTATTGCTGAAAGAAGAGTAACTTTTGACGGTGCAACAATCAACACTCCTCAGGCATACTGGATGGCTAATTTCTTTTTATCAAATAGTGAAGAAGAAGCTTTAGGCATACTAAGAATGTTAAATACCAGCAGCAATGAAGCAACTGAATTTATGATTGATAAAAGAATTCCTCTTCAGAAAGCAATACCTTTATTAAAAGAAATAATTGTAAAAAGTAAGCAATCTGCCAAGGATACCCTGAAAAACTATTTAGATGATAAAGATATAGAGCGTATTTTAATATTAACTCATTCAAGCCCCCCTCCTTCCTATTGCCTTATTTATAATGAAATGGTGGAGAACGCTCTTGGTCTTCGGTTCGTCAAAAATTGGAATTTCAATAAAGCATTTAATATTAAGAAGGAGCGGTATGCCGCTTTAAAAAAGGGAAAGTTCTTCTGGAGGGGAACCAAAGACTATATAGGAGAGGCTTGGTCTGTTTCTGGTGGTCCAACATACATCGGAGAAGAATCTTACGAAATCTCCACTAATAATAATTCAATTCGATTTGCTAACGGAGTAATCCTAGATAAAGAATTAATGATTGCTAAAATCGATAGGCTTGAAGACAAAATATCCGGGGTTCCCCATTCCTTGCTTTATGTAAAAAATAATAAACTAATAGAGAAAAAACTTGAAAATCCGACTATTAAGCTTTCTGTCTTAATTATTCCTCATTCTAATAACAGTCAAAGTTCAATTGTTGCTCCCGCTGAAGTTCTAAAATCTATTCTTTTTAGGCTTTATTATCTTGATGGGCTGGGATTAAAAAGGTTTGAAAAGGTTATTCAAGAAGAAAACCCTTTGCTTAAAACAAGGATTTTTGTCTTTAAAATTATCTGGTAAGAAACTATTCAAAAACTGGTCTCACTTGCCCTTGAATCTGCACCTTTCCAGTACCCCCAACTTTAACCCTAGTGGTAACAGTACCTGTACCTGACTGTCTAACTGTGTTATCATCGGGAGTTTCAACTCCATCGTCTACCATTTGGGTCTTTATCGTAAGCTTACCTTTTCCTGAAACCTGAGATGTAGGCTGACCCGTAGATAAATCAACAGTTTGTGGATCACCATTCGCAGGTTGAGCCTTAGGTCTATTATCATATTCTTTGATTGCATTTGTTACATTCAAACCACCACCACTACTATGCTTTCTCATAATCTTTTCTAACTGAGTGGCTAAAAATTCCTCTCTTATCTCTCTTAGTCTTGTCACAGAATCTAAAGCTGCATAATTATCACCCATTAATAAGTAGGTCAAACCATTAAGGTAAAGCAGCTTTTCAAATTTGGGTCTTTGCTTCTCGGCTTTTAAAAAATACTCATTAGCTTTATAAGCATCTTTTTTATCAATAAGATAAAGCAATCCTAAATTAAAGTTTAAATAAAAATAATTAGTGTCAAATTTCAAACCTTTTTTGAAAATTTCAATTGCAGCATCTTTATCATTAAGTTTATTTAGAGTTGAACCAATATAGTTATAAACTTCCACTTGTGCTGGATTAATAGAAATTGATTTATTAAAATTTTCTAACGCTTTTTCCTCAAAGCCTTTCTTCTGAGAATAAATACTCCCCAGCAGATTATAAGCATAAAAAAAACTAGGGGCAATTTTTATAACATCATGACAAATTAATTCTACTTGCTCATACTCTCCTGCTTCAAATAATTCCTGTGCTTGTTTCATCAACGTGTAAACCGAATCATTCTGGGCAAATACAATCCCATCTTTAAAAAAAGTGAACATAAAAATAAGAATAATTACGATCAGAGACTTCTTCATCTTTAAACCTTATTCCATTTCTTCTTCTGATATCTCTTCTTCTACGGCAATTTCAGGAACAGATCCATCAGGCATAATAATTATCTTCTCAACTGTCAAAGCACATTTTGCTTCATAATCATCTCGGTTTTTAGGAGAGATTTCAAAAGAGGCTACTCGCATTGGCTTTTGAGAATCTTCGATTGAATAAATAAAATCTGTAAGTGCCTCCATTTTGCCGGAGCATTCAATTGATAAGGTACTACGAATAAAACCCTTTTTTAATTCAGAATAAACAGGATTAATATTAGTAAGTGCCACATTGGAGGATTTTGCCAGCTTTTCCACCTCGCTTAAAAAAAATGCTGTTCTTTGATCTTGAGTAGAGTCTAAATTAGCATAAAAATCTCCGTGTAATTCATCTTCACCAATAATTTTATCTTTATATTGTAGAATCATCAGATTCTTTTCAATTAGTTTCGTCTGAGAATCAATTCTTTCCTCAAGCAAATTTGATTCTCGTGAAATAGGACCAACAACTAATCTGTCAAACAAAGCCAAACACACAAGGCCTCCCGCAATATACAGAATCTTTTTTTCTTTTGGTGAAAGTCCAGAAATGAATGCTTTTAGCATATTAGCCATATTAAGACCTCTGTTCTATAAGCAACGATAAACCAAAATCAGCAAGCTCTTTTCCCTGCAACATTCTACTTTTAGTAAAATCTACTTTTACATTTTTAAACGACTTGTTGTTTTCTAAATCTGTTACTAAAGAAAAAACCATCGACATTGAATCGGCGGTTCCTGTAAGCATAACAGAACCATCTTCTCGCAATCCTATGCTGCTTAGATATACCTCATCAGGCATTGCACTGTAAAGTTCAGTCAACACATAAAGAGACACACCTTTTTTATCTAAAAATCTTTTTATGGTACCTGTCCTTTTTCTAATTTCCTTAAGATCTTGAACTTCCTCATTTTTTTCTGAATATCTAGAAAGTAAATTCTTTAAATATATTTTCTTAAAAATCATACCTGTCAATAGAAGAGCGCAAAGAATTACAAGTACAGCCATGGCCGACATACCCATGATCGTCACTTCTTTTGCCTTAGCTTTCAAAGCTTGATTAATCTTAACATCTTCAGGAATAAGATTAAGTTTACTTTGCTGAAACGCAAATGAAGCAGCAATAATATCTAAAAAAGAACTATCTTTATTTCCGGAAAGCGCTTCAGAAATGTCCTTATTCGTAGCAAAAATCTTTGAATATGGGATTACGTCCACTCCGGTACCAGCTACCCCTTTTACTTCTTCTGTAAAGCTAGATACACAATCAGTCGCACCAACTACAAAAAAGTGAGCTGGCAAAGAATCCATGTTTTCCGATTGGTAAGATTCTACAGACTTTTTTATCTCATCAAGGATTTTTTGCTTGTTTGTTTGAAGATCAGCAGTAATTTCTGCTGCTCCTATAGGAATTGATCTTGTGTAAACAACAACACCTTTATTGCTAATTATAAAATCAATATTATATTTATCTACATGAATTAAACCTAAGGTTTTATCTCTCAACTCCTTTGGCTGTATGCTGCAACACAATTGGGAAATTGGCTCTGAAGTTAAAAAAGCAGTATTAGCCTTAAATCCTGCTTTTTTTATAGTTTCGTACCGGCCTGAGACTACGTCTCTTTTAACTAAAACTAGCAATATCTTTGTATATCTTTCGTGGAATACACCAATATTCATGTAATCCATTACGATTTCATCACGAGAATATGGCGTATGCCTACCAGCTTGCAAATCAATAATTTCTTTTATTTCCTTCTTATCGATTGAAGGGATTTCTATATTTTTAGTTATTGCAAAGTGTGACGGTATAACATTAACTGTTTCGCATTTTTTGATATGATGCTTAGCCGCAAACTCCTTTATTTTCTCAGGAATCTTTTCATCAGCATCACTGGAAATTTCTGAAGCAAAAACCCCTACTATCTCTTGCTTTTCTTTACTAATCTTAACAAAGGCCAGCTTAAGACATTTCTCAGCAATTTCTATTACAAAAAAATCTTTATAGGCAGTAGCAATATTTTTTTCCGCTGGAACCATTTTATTAAAATTCCTCCGAATTTACGTATTGATATCCCCAGTATTTTATCTTTCCACCTCTGTCAAAAACACAAATAATCCTTGCCTGCAAATCATCATCATCCAATGAACCTCTACAATGTGCAGTAAAGGTACTTGAGCTTATATCTAAGTTTCCTTCTTCTATTACCTTATCTAAATCTTCCTTCTCCTTATCAGATAAATCGTAATAGCTGGATAGCTCACTTTCAATATCAACAAGGGAGCTAAAAATGTTATCGTCAAAAGTCCCCTCAGTCATATCTGGACCAGAACGGAAATTTGCAATTTTATACACCAAAGTATCCGATAAACCTAGAGAAAATAATGTTGTTTTTGAAGCAGTGTTGATATTAACCTTTCCGTTACTAAAAACAGTTATATGGTCTCTAATCTTTAAAAAAACGTCCTTGCTTAAGCCCTTGATAAGAAGCAATTCCTCCAAATTCTTTAATTCAACATTACTCGGATGATATTCGTATCCGGAATTAGAATAATCTACGCGTTCACTCAGATTTCTTTCATCATTATTCAGAATATCATCACCATCGCGCCAATCAATAAGCGAACTAACTACCTGGGAAACTATAACAGGATCAAAAATACCCAAAGACGAAAATAGCCTTTCAATCATTTCTTTTGATGCGAAATTAATGTTAATTTTCCTTTCTTCATCTACAACACCATATTTTCTTTCCTTTCGCCCAGTAACGTTATTAAAATATGTATAAGAAACAGAAAACCTACCATTGGAAAGCTTGACATTTCTAAATGCACCCAAATTATGCGCCCAAAAATCATTTAATGAATCACTATCAAAGGTTAAGTCTCTTTTTTTCTCTGCTCTAACCATATTGATGCTTTTTAACATACCAGAGTAAACTATGCTGTACAATTTATCTCTAGCTTCAATCTTTTTTCTTACAAGGATTTCCTGTCTAACCATAGAACCTGAATAAATTGCAATTATGCTAAGAAATAATAGTGTCCATAAAGCCAAAATCAAAGCACTACCATTATCAGCTAAGGTTAATTTAGTTTTAGAATTAAACATGTTTTATGCTCATTAAACGCTAATTGGAATTTCTATAACTTTAGTAAAACTTTCCGTTGAATCACTGTTATTTCTTATTTTTATATTAATCTCAACAGCTATAGGTAATTGATCGCTTAAAGTATATTTTTTTTCAAAACCACCACCTACACCCCCTGACACAAAAAAAGCAAACGTAGCTTCCTCTACGTTAGCTAAACTAGAAAGATCGACTTCAGGACTAGTAAATCCATATTTATACATTTTTCTTCTTATCTCTTTTCTCTCAGGAATATAAACATACTCTATCCGACTAATTGCATCATCCTGAAATAATAAAGCTGATTGGGCATTTTCGGAAACAACTAAATATTCAGGATTATGAACCAGAAAAGAAACAGAAAAAGAGCTTCCGTTAAAATCTGAAGAAGCAATATCGCAATAATTCCTTAAATCAGAAGATACCTTATCAAAAAAAATCAACACTTCTCCATCTGGACGATTAGCTTCTATCCATTTCCAAACTGTTATACCGCTAGTAAAAGTTTTATATATTCCTAAACCCACAAAAGTCATTATGGATGCAACTAATAAAATCTCTACTAAGGTTATCCCTTTTTTTCTTAAAACTTTCTTTCGCATCATAGCCTATAAACGTTTTATGTATAATTGCTTACTGATAGATACCTCTTTTCTCTCCTCATTCCAAGAGGCGGTTATATCTAAGCTATACAAATCCGGGAAATCTCTGATCTTTTTTACTCTTAGCTTAAAATCAATCTCAGGATTATGCCCTTCGACAACGTTAGACAAAAACTCATTAGAAATATCTTTGGTTTTAAGAGTCCTTTTTATATCCCATATTTTTTCTTCTATCTTTAATTGCGCTTGAAATCTGTTTTCTAAATGCTTCAAAGCAGCCATAGAGCCAAAAAGAATCCTAAAAATACTAGTAATGCCAAATGCCAAAACAGCCATGGCAACTAAGATTTCAAGAAGCATAAATGCTCTTTTTCTTTTAAAAAAATATTTTCTTAGCAAATAATTACTCCCAATTTACTATGTTACTGTCATCATCAGATCCGGTACGCCCCAAAGAATAAAGATCATAATCATTTCCGTGAGCTCCAGGATATTTATAAATATACTCATTGCCCCAGGGATCTCTTACGATCCCACCCTCAATGTATGGACCATTCCAATTCTTAGGCCTAGGCTCTGTGGATGGCCTTGAAAACAAAGACTTTAACCCTTGGCTTGTTGTCGGATATCTTCCATTATCTAATTCATAAAGCCTTAAAGCAGTTGGTATGTTTACCTTAATATCAGCTAGAGCAATAGACTCTTTAGCTTGCTCAGACCTACCCGTAAGCCGAGGCACCACCATTGCTGCTAAAGCACTGATAATAACTACAACGAGTAATATTTCAATAATTGTAAAACCTAAGCTTTCCCTAAATGATCTTGGTCTAAAAGAAAAATTATTAAGAAACACTAGCTTCCTCCTTATTAAAGACGCATAAAGTTTAACTGGAAAATCGGCAAAAGCACAGCACTTACTATAAAACCAACAACCAAACCAATAATTAATACCATGGCTGGCTCTAAAAGCGTTGTTAAAGTTTTCACAGCATCTTCACAATCAGTTTTAAAAGACTCTGCGATATTCGATAAAGCTTCGTAAAGCTTTCCGGATTCTTCGCCTACGCTTATTATGTTATATATAAACGGCGGAAATAATTTAGATTTTTTGAGAGCACTACTTAATGTCCCGCCCCCCTCTAACTCTTGGAGACTTTTTGTTAAATTATCCTTTATCACAAATTCGTTGACTATCGGCAAAGATATGTCTATAGCCTTAATAATCGGTATGCCACTATGTAGTGACATTTCTAAAGCTCTAGCAAAACGGGCGAATTCAGATTTAAAAATCAATTGACCAAAAATTGGAATTTTTAACTTTAGATTAGAAATATATGATTTAAAAACATCGTTACTCATTGCCCGTTTAAAAATCAATAAAAATAGCAGCATAAACAGAGCGATCCAAGGAAGGTTGCTTCTTAAAAAATCACTTATCATTATCAAAATTCTCGTCGGCAAAGGTAGCTCAACGTTTAAATTTGTAAACAAAGGAATAATCTTTGGCATAACATTTGTAAAAATAAATATAATTGAGCCAATGCCTACAAGCAAAATAAGAATAGGGTATGCTAACGCGGACTTAATTTTTGATTGAAGCTCAAGTTGTTTATAGTAATAATCAGAAATTCGAAGAAGTGCTTGATCAACACCTCCACTATCTTCTCCAGCTTTTATCATCGCGATAAAAAAAGATGAGAAGACCTTTGGATAACTCTTAAGGCTCACAGAGAAAGGATGGCCTTTTTTTACTTTTTCTCCAATGTCTAATAAAATCGTAGAAAAATATTTGTCATTTGTTTGTTCAGCAAGAATGCGTAAGGCTTTCAATATGGGAATGCCTGACTTCAAAAGATTTGAAAGTTGCCGAGAAAAAATTACAAGATTTTTCAAATTAACACCCAATAACTTCTTCCAGCTCTTTCTAACTACAGCATCCTTCTCCTGCTCTTCTTCAATGCTGATAGCCACATAACCTTTCTTTGCCAAAAGATCAACTATCTCTTGAGAACTATTAGCGCTAATAGACCCCTCAATGATTTGATCCGGACCGCTTTTAGCTTTATAAATATAATTTTTCATAATCTTCTACTCGAACATTTTTATATCCAACACTTTTTGTTTTGCAGCTTCTTTTTTTGTAAATTTATCTATTCGCTTTCTATCAGCTCCTGCAATATCAAGAAAACAAACTGCAACATAAAAACATCTTGGTAAATCCTTCTCCACCCTGACAACTTTTGCCAAGCATTGAATGGATTCTTTATCCGACGGTAAATCAATCTTCAACTCTAAGATTGAGTCCTCTGGTGTCAAATAGCGTGACTCAAAAACTAAACCACCGGCACTAATATTAGTTGAGCTGGAAAATACATTCTTGAAATCTTTATCTTTAATTTTACCACCAATGTTTTCATCTAAAAGATTCTTTGTAAAAACATCAGTTAAATCCAAACCCTCACTACTTAATTCGATAACCTCCCCTTCGCCTTTTTCGACAAGCCTAAATCTAACAGGAATCTTTATTGGAAGCCGAGAATGAATCCTTTTGTCACTAGGATAAGCGACTAAAGGCTCTATGTTAACTTGCTTAGAATCGGACTTCTTAGTCTGTGCTTTATCTTGAACTTCATCTTCAGAAGCTTCGAAATCAAACCTTGTATCTTGACAGACCTTGAGAACTTCACCAGGAGTGGTAACTCCGGCATTAACCTTCAACCAACCATCATCTTGAAGAGTTCTCATGCCAGTTTTAACTGCTTGTTTTTTAATTTCTGTTGCTGTTGCCTTTTCGGTGATAAGCTGCTTAATTTTATCATCGATAATAAGCATTTCATAAATAGCTGTCCTACCTAAAAATCCTGTAAAGTTGCATTGTTCGCAACCTTTTCCTTTAAAAACCTTTATTTCGTCTTCGAAACCAAGTTTACAGCCATTTGCAATTTCTTTTTTTATTTCTAGGTCAACATTAACATCTTCCACTTTGCAATTTTGACAAATAACTCTAACTAATCTTTGCGCGATAAAAACTTGTACGCTAGAAGCAACAAGATACGGCTCAATCCCAATTTCTACCAACCTGGTAACCCCGGAAGCAGAATCATTAGTGTGAAGAGTAGAAAAAACCAAGTGACCTGTCAACGCTACTCTTATAGCAATCTCTGCAGTTTCCCTGTCCCTTACCTCTCCTACCATCATAATATCAGGATCATGACGAAGCATACTTCTTAAGCCTTGAGCAAAACTTAATCCCACATCAGGCTTTACATGAATCTGCGTAACGCCTTCAATCTCATACTCAATTGGATCTTCGATAGTAATAATTTTCTTTTCTTTGTTGTTTATTTTAGACAAGCAGGCATAAAGCGTTGTTGTTTTTCCTGAACCAGTAGGACCAGTAACAAAGATTATGCCATAAGGCTGTTTAATAATATTCTCAAAAATCTTAAGATTATCACCTGAAAGCCCAAGCTTATCTAAGCTAAAAAGTTTCTTAGTGGGCAAAATTCTAATAACCACACTTTCTCCGTGAGGAGTAGGAATAAAAGAAATTCTCAAGTCAAGATCTTGATCTTGAGTTCGTACAATGGCTCTTCCATCTTGAGGAATCCGATGTTCAACAATATTCAAATTGGCCATAATCTTTATCCTAAGGAGAATTTGCTTAAGGAATCGATATAAATCATCGGGTACATTTTGATCCAATAATGCCCCATCAACTCTATAGCGCAATTTTATGGCATCGCGAAAAGGTTCAATATGTATATCTGTGGAACGTTTTTTATATGCCTCAAAAATTATTTGATTAACTAGTTTAATTACTGAAGCATCTTCTTCAGGTTTATCAATATCTTCAATACTCCAATCACTTCCAACTGTCTCTTGCTGATCATCCTGATCTTTTTTGGACACCATCTTTTCAACAGTGTCAGAGCCTAAACCATAATGGGTTTTCAATAGCTCCAGAATATGTTCTTTTTTTGCCAAGACAACAAAAACTTCATAACCAAGATTTAGGCGAATTTCATCCTGAATCCTAATGCTTAAAGGATTGGAAACTGCCAAGGTGAGCTTTTTACCAACCAATTTAATCGGCATAAATTCGTAATGCCAAGCAAATTTAACTGGTACAGCTTTAATCGCAGCTGCATCTATGCTAATTTCTTTTAAATTAATATATGGTACATTAATAATGCTAGACATGATGGATAACAATTTATCTTCTTCAATTAAATGATTATCCAATAAATACGTAGATAGTGGTAAGTTAAGCTTTTCTGCCTCCAGAATAGCCTGCTCAAAATCTTCTTCCTTAATTAAAGATTGCTTGATAATACTATTTCGCAATTCTGTCTCAAATCTATTCATAAAGTTTATTTTACCCTACCAATCATATAAAACTCCTTTGCTGTCCTCTTATCAACTTTTCCGTCGAGAATTTTCTCAATACTTTCAAGATTCTCTTCAAGTGTTACATACTCTCCCTTTTTTCCAGTAAAAACCTCTGAGACAGCAAATGGTTGTGTCATATAGTTCAACGTCTTATCAGCGCGTTCATAATCAATTCTATCCTGCTTTGATAATTCTTCAACACCGATAACCTGTACAATCTTATGGAGAGAGTTATATTTATTAACCATCATGATAACCTTCTGCGAAAGATCAAAGTGTCTTTTCCCGATAACGTTTGGATCAAGCATCGAACTGCTACTTGCTATAGGATCGATTGCCGGATAAAAACCTTTCTGAACTAAATCACGGGAAAGTTTCATAGCACCATCTAAATAACTAAAAATAGCTACAACAGCAGCATCTGTCATATCGTCAGCAGGAACATACACTGCCTGAAATGCTGTAATCGACCCACCACCTTTTACAGAACGAATTCTTTCTTGAATAGCTGCAACCTCAGAAGCAAGTGTTGGCTGATACCCTGATTCCGAAGGACATCTTCCCAGAAGAATCGATACTTCTTGACCCCCCTGAACAAAGCGGAATAAATTATCCATAAACAAAAGAACATCTTTATTTTTACTCTGTATAAATTCAGCCATTGTAACACCAGTATTTACAATCTCATATCTTGCACCTGGCGGTTCGTTCATCTGACCAAAAACCATCATAACTTTATCAAGCAGCTTACTATCCTTAAGCTCATAGAATAATTCGTTACCTTCTCTGATCCGCTCACCAATACCACAAAAAACACATGCGCCACTATGTTTAGATACGATGTTATTAATTAATTCTAGGATAACAACGGTCTTGCCGCAACCTGCACCTCCAAGAATTCCGGTTTTACTTCCCTTGGTAAGCGGAAACAAAAGATCGATCATTTTTATTCCGGTTTCCAAAAGTTGGGGTTTCTCAACAATGTCAGAAGACAAATCAAAAGCAGCCTTGCTAACAGGTCTTCTTATAGGCCAAGTTTCAGCAGTAACAACTTCTGGACCATTGTCCAGAGGCTTCCCTCCAACGTCTACAATCCTGCCAAACAATTCATCACCAACGGGAATAGCAACAGGCAAACCTGTAGGTTGAACCGGTGAATTTTTCTGCAGGTTTAAAGTATCTGAAAGAGAAATACACCTAACTACGCCATTAGCCAAATGCTCTGCAACTTCAAGCAGAACCTCTTTATCATCAAATCTTCTTGCTCGTAAAATATCATACAAAGGAGGCATTGTAGCGCTTGCTTCAAATTTTACGTCGACAACAGGACCTTGCACAGAAACGATTTTTCCTTTTTCAAGTACTGCCTCCCGCTCTCTTTGTTTTTCTTGAGTTTGCTGAATTTGCTTTTTTTGCTCTTCTGTTAGTTCTTGCTTACCCTGATTTTCTTCAGGTGGATTTTCTTGAGATTGTTCCGCCTGTGGATTTTCTTTAGACTGCTCTACCGACGGATTTTCCCCAGGTTGTTCCTCTTGGGGTTTTTCCTGAGATTGTTTCACTTGCTGATTTTCCTTAAGTTGCTCTTCTTTTGGTTGACTACTTTCTACTGACTCTTCTTGAACCTGTTTTTTCTGATTTAGTTCTTTTTCAGGCTGGTCTTTTTGTATCTGATCTTTCTGGCCCTGTTTTTCTTCAGGGTTGTCGTTATTTGTTTTTTCTTGATTGACAGTATTGTCTTCCATATTTCCTATCTCTTACCTCCTGTCATCATTTTTGATGTGAAAACTTCTCGTAAACTTTGATCAATATCGGCTTTCTTTGCTTTCTTAAAGCCCATCATCAAACCTTTTTTATCCTTCTTAAGCCTCTCTAAGCTTGCTTCAAGCTGTTGTGATTGAGCAGCAAAACCTGCAATAACACAGTCTTCCAGCATTTCAAACAATCTACATATGAGCCAAAGCTCAGCAAGATAATCCATAACATCATCTAAATCCGACTCGACAATAACTTTCTCTATTGTATCTTTTATTCCCCGCTGCTGTGTAACAAGTTCCTCAGAAGGCAAAAGCTTAACAACGGCAGGCTTAATAAAATTAATCGTTTTTGCTCTTGGGTATACAGCATACACCCTGCTGAATTTCTTTTTTCGAATGCCTTCGATAACATAGTCTTTTACTTCCAAGGTTGTTTGAAACAATCCTTTTTCTTCAACATTTGTAAATAAAGTCAGGGGGATCTCGGTCAATGACCTAAGCTTCTCTTCTCCCTTATGTCCGATTATAATAAACTCAACGGTATCATGTTTTTCTGCTTCTATTACAGCAGCCTTGGCGATTTTAGAAGTCATTTCTGCCATGAAACCACCCTCCGAAGTAATTGGGAGCATCGCTACTTTTTCGTTGCAGGGGACAACAAGAGAACTCGTAGTATCAGTAAGACTTACCATCCTAAAGAAATCGATAAAAGATACCGCAAACTCAGCAAGCTTGGCCTTGCGCTTTGCAGTATTGAAAAAATGGTTTGATGCTACGTCTTTTAAAATACCAATTATTTCCACGAGTTCGGTGACATCATCAAGGTCAGATTTTATTTTTCCCGCTTTTCCCATACGTCTATCCTTCTTCTTCCATTCTTCTTTTCTTTTGAAGAGTAACTTCTTTTAATTTCCCAGAAACACTTCCGTCTAAAACAAGACTGCCGAATTTAACAACAACTCCTGCAAGAAGCGATTTCTCAATAGTTTCTTTTAGTTTTACTTTAGTTTTAATTTTCTTATTAACATTTTCTAAAAACTTTGATTTCATATCTTCACTTAAAGGAAAACTCGATATAACCTCTACCTCCTCTATATCAGTTGGAATGTGACTCGTATCAATGTCGTTAAAATCTTTAAAGAAATTTTCGATTAAAAGGTCGCTGAAACTCCCCTTTAAAGAATCAGAAAAGATTAGCTCTATCAACTCTTTGCAATAATCTATCATAATAAGCTGCTCTTCTTTTTTTACTTCTTCTCTAATTCTGTCCTTGGCTCCAGTTGCCTCTGCAATTATTGTCTCGGCATCGTCTCTTGCTTTTTTAAGCGTAGCATCTCTTTTTTGAGATATTTCTTCTTCAGCCTCGTCCCTTAATTTTATCGCAACTTTCTCGGCCTCTTCTTTTCTCTTTTGGTATTCCTCTTCAATCTGTTGAATTTTAGTAACTAACTCTTCTTTCTTTTTGTTAATCTCTGAATACGATTGATTAAGCCTACTCACGGCGCTCTCAGTATCTCCCTGCATCAATCTTTTCAATGTATAGATTACAGCTCCAAAAATAATAACCTGAGTAATGATTATATAGAACAATAACATACCAACTCCTCTTTTAAACTATAATTAACCTGCTGCGCCGCTTCCACCGAAAAGCTGGAAGATTAATAACATAGCAATGATTGAAATTGCTTCAACAAACACAAGAAGAAAAACTGTTCCTAAAAAAATCTTCGAGGCTGCAGAAGGATTTCTTCCCAAGGCCTTTATTGTTGCAAACCCAAGAACAGCGATTACGGCAGAAGGTCCAACTACTACTGTAAACATAATCAAAACAATTATTAATGTACCCATATGTTTATTCCTTTGCTAATTCAACTAAAGCCACGCAATCATTTTTAAAAAATTTTACTATTCCCTTTTTAATACCAACATAATATTTCCAGTCTATTAGAATTTGTCCCTCCTTAAGAAGTCCTAAAACAGGGTAGTGAAAAGCCATTATCTCATATTCTCCCGTATTGCCTTGAAAAAAAGCATGTGAAACCTCTCCTTGAAAAATAATTTTGTCAGGATCCATAATTGAGAGTTTAAATTTTCCTAATTCAGCCATCGTCCTTACCCTGTAGCTTCTTTGGCTTCTTCTTTAGCCCCTTTTTCTAATTCTTCTTCAGCAGCCTCTGCTTCCATCTCGGCCTGTTCTTTCTTCAAAGCTTCTTGTTCAATAATTTTTTGCTCATCCTGTAAAATTTTCATATAGCCAGCATATAGTTTATCTAACTCCTGCTCACCTTCATCGCTCACCTTTTTTGTTTCTTTAATTTCCTTAAGCAAATCAGGATAATGTTCCTGAGCATAAGCAAATATATTTTCTTGTAATTTCTTTACCTGGTTCATATCAAGTTCCATTAAATATTTTTTATGATAACCATAAAAGATTATAATTTCTTTTATTACAGACATAGGAACATCTCTATCCTGCTTTAACAATTCTGTCAAAATATCTCCACTCTTCTTTTGGTCCCCTGCTTCATCTGAAGTACCGCCCGCCTTTAACCTTGAAACTCGTAGCTGCTCTCGATATTGGATATAATCTATTCTCAAAGATTGGCTATATTTTTTTAATGCCGGCCATTGAACCTTACTTCCTATACGGGATACCGATAACCCCAAATCAATAGCAGGCTTAAAACCTTCACCGAAAAGAGGCGTACTTAAATATATTTGCCCATCAGTCATAGAAACTAAATTAGTTGAAACATAACCGGTTAAGTCACCTTCAAGAATCTCAATAACCGGAAAAAATGTCATAGAACCCCCTCCCTTTTCTTTACTAAGCTTTGCTGCCCTTTCAATCATTCTTGAATGAAGATAAAAAATATCTCCGGGATACGATTCTCTACCGGGTGGGCGGTCAAGAAGAAGAGAAATTTCTCTATAAGCCCAAGCATGCTTTGTAAAATCATCAAATGCTATAAATACATGTCCTCCGGTTTTCATAAAATACTCTCCCAAAGCACAAGAAACGTAAGGAGATAAATACTGCTGACCCGGAGCAGTTCCTGCTAAAGCTGCAACAATTATGGTATATTTAAAAGCACCTTTTGCTTTAAAAAGATTAACAACTCTATCTAATGCTGATTTGGATTTTCCTATACAGCAGTAAATACATACAACATCTCCATCTTTTTGATTCAATATAGCATCAGTACAGATAGTTGTTTTTCCCGTCATCTTATCACCCAAGACAAGCTGTCTTTGACCTCTGCCAATAGGAAGCATCGTATCAACGATTTTTATTCCAGTCGCAAATGTTTCTTTTACAATTTCTCTTTCTAATACCGAAGGTGACTTAGAAAAAATAGGTGCATACTCATCTGGCTTTAATGTTCCTAAGTTATCTAAGGGTTCCCCTAAAACATTAACCACTCTTCCTATAAAATTCTTACCAACAGGGGTATCAAAAGGCTCCATTGTCATTATTGCCTTGTCACCTGTCTTTAAGGAATCTTTTTGTTTAACCAATAGTACCTGAGCTTCATCAGCGTCAAAACCGATAATTATCCCTTCAGTTCCGTATCCGAATTTAACAAGCTGTCCGTTAATACAGTTATCTAATCCCACAACAGCAACGATGCAACCTTTTATCGTCTTTATTGTCCCATATTCCTTATACTGTAACGCTGCCATTAAAGTTTCCTTTCAAAAAATAAAAAATATTCTAAATATTATACCACAAACTACTTCTTTTCACTCTCTTTTGGTACAACTTTTTCTAACTTTTGTTTTTCTTCTTTCTTCAAACTCATAAACCATAAACCGTAGAAGAATACTGTAATAGCAATAACAAAGATTACTACCCAATTTATGATTTTCCAGACAGCAACACGCTGCAATCTTTGGAAAACTTTATCGGAAAGCTTTTTGATTTTACTGAACGATTCCATCTGACGAAGCACATTTTGAATCTTGCTACTTTCTTTAGTAATCTTTGATTCTTCTTGTATTTTACTTGCAAGAGTTCTTAATCTTTCTAAGTCATCCTCTATCAACGATATCCTTTTTTGATTAACTCTATAAGAAGAGACATGATCTTTAAATATATCAGAAGCAACTTGAGTAGTTTTAATTAATTCAGCATTGGCTTCAATGTCTTTTAAAAGTGTTAAACCAATTGCCTCAACTAAAGTACCTGCAAACCTCTGTATTAACTCAGAAGCTTCGCTTACATAGCCGTCAACTATTTGATCAGAAACCTGCCATATATTCTTAACTTTCACATCAAAATTTTTTATTTCTTTTGCCTCAAATTTTTCATCTTTTATTAAATAAAACTTTTCTTCATCATAATCATACTTAACATCAAAATCTTTTTTATCTACGATGTACTCAGGAATAACTTCTCTAGGTAAATAAAACTTTACTGGAGCTTCTATGGATCTATCCAGGATATTTTCTGCCTCAATTGAAAGAGTTACCGTACCCTCAACCTCTTCAGGCTCTCCTCCCATCTCAATCATTCGCTCAAGTGCAAAAATCTCATCCTTTATAGCTTGAACCTTTTCTACATTAACAACATAACCCTGCATTCTTTTTTCAACATTTGCAGCGAGTGCCTCTTGCTCAGCAAGAATAGCTGCCAATCTTTCTTTTATACTATTGCTTATAAGCTCTGCAGTCTCTAGTCTCTCTTCATCCTGAACTAAGCCAACCTTACTATCAAGCATTATAATTAGATCATTGATTTCTTCTTCGGGAACTCTCCAAATATCTCTTAGTACAACCTTAAGCGTTCTACTTTCTTTTGGTGACAATTTAACATCTCCATGAACGTAATAAGCAGATTTTGCTACATCAAAATCTACCTCAAGACCACCTGCATTTAATACATCATCCTTTGTAATACTAGGAGGTAGATAGTATTTAACGGGGACGTCTTTTTCTTCATCTTCAGAAGAATTAACAATAACCATCTTCACGCTTACATCAGCAAAGCAAGAAATAATTTCAACAGTGAAAATAGTTGCCAAAATTAAAATAAAAATTGCTATTTTTCTCATTTTTCTCTTGCTACCTTTATCACTCAACCTCAAACCAAGACCTTACTACTATACCTTCTCCCTCTTGAGCACTTGAAAGTATCTCTAGCATTTCTTTAATTTCTTTCAATTTATTTTGAACCGTAACTAGATCTTTGGCCTCATCTTCACTTAGGCTTCTTACGTCTTCCATCTTAAGACCCAGCGAAGCTGCTGATTCATTAACTGCATTTACCAGAGAATCCACAACGTTCTTAGTCATCGTTTCTGCATCAAGCTTGGTCATTAAGACAGAGTCCGTTGCACTCTTAATCTTTTCTACTATAGAAGTAATATTTTCCATATATTCATAAACGTCCGTATCTTTATCCGCGGCACCAATTTCTACTCTCAAAGCTTTTATTGCTGTAACAGCATCATTAGCAAATGTCTTTGCAGAATTAACTTTTCCAAATAAAGAATCTGTGGTTCCAGTATCTGTGGCCGCACCAATTAACTGTACAAAACTTTCAATATCGTTAATCTTGCCAAACAAAGTATCCTCAGATACTAGATCATCTTCATTTCCGATAGCAGCTTCAATGGTATCAAGAGCTGTTAAAGTATTTCTTACAACAGTAAATTGACCGAATAAGGTTTCTGCAGATGCAGCATCTCCATACGCACCTATCACAGTTTGAATAGAATCAATATCAGTAGCAATCTCAACCAAATCAAGATCCTGAATATCAGAAACTAAACCTGATAAATCTGAAATCGCATCTGATAATTCATCAACATCAAGACCAGCAACTGTAGTATCAATATTATTAATGACTCCAAAAAGTGTTCCATCTGCACTTGTATCAGCAGAATCCCCCAAAGTGCTAACTAATTGATCAACAACTGTCCGTATATAAGGAATATCCGTAACAATCTTATCAATATTGGTGCTGAGCTCGTTAATACCAGACCAATTAATATCAGCAGCAGTCATAGCAGATAAGTCTGTCCAGTTGATACCAGAAACTGTTTGACCTTGTACATCAGTCCAATTTATGCCTGCCCCACTCATATAAGCCAAATCAACCCAGTTGACTCCTCCCTCACTCATTACCTGCATGTCAGACCAATTTATTCCAGCTTCGCTTATAGCTACAATATCAGACCAATTCACACCAGCTTCTGTTAACGCAGTAAAATCTTCCCAATTAATACCAGCAATACTTAAGGCTTCCATATCAGACCAGTTTACACCGGCTTCACTCATTACCTGTATATCAGACCAGTTTATACCTGACTCAGAGAGTACTCCTATATCGACCCAATTTACACCAGCCTCTGTCAATACCTGGATATCCTGCCAATTTATACCAGTTTCTGTAAAAGTGGCAATATCCTGCCAATTTATACCAGACTCAGTTAAGACCTGGATATCCTGCCAGTTAATACCAGCTTCAGTTAGAGGAGTCAAACCAACCCAGTTGATACCAGTTTCAGTCATAGCCTGCAAATCATCCCAATTAATACCAGCTTCTGTCAAAGGTGTAAAATCAAACCAGTTAATTCCGGCTTCGGTGAATACTTGTATATCAGACCAGTTTATGCCAGTCTTACTCATAACTTGTATATCAGACCAGTTTACACCGGCTTCACTCATAACTTGTATATCAGCCCAGTTTATTCCAGCTTCTGTCATAGGAATCAAATCATCCCAATTAATACCAGTCTCAGTTAGTACCTGCAAATCAGTCCAGTTGATACCAGCTTCAGTCATTTGTTTCATGTCTTCCCAATTAATTCCAGCGTCAAGCATTTCTTGGAAATCAGACCAATTAATTCCAGTTTCACTGAAAGACTGTAAATTCTCCCAATTTACACCAGCGGTACTAAGTGTCGCCCAATCGTACCAATTAACTCCAGAAGTCGACATTACTTCTAGATCTGCCCAGTTTACACCAGTTTCACTCATTAACTGTATATCAGTCCAGTTGATACCAGCTTCAGTCAAAACCTGGATATCAGACCAGTTAATACCAGCATCTGTCAAAGGCTGCATATCTGACCAGATTATGCCAGCTTCAGTCATAACATTTATATCAGTC
>CAYOSQ010000008.1:0-80866 GCA_964406665.1 uncultured Planctomycetia bacterium
AAGACGATACGGGAAACAAAAAAGAATTAAAATGCAATGAGCGTTATTATGTGCCTAGTGAAATAACCTGGTTTTTAAAAACTCTTGGGTATAAAAAGATAGATATTTTTGGCGCAAAATTAGGAGCATTCTCGCGGAAGGATACATTA
The DNA here is from genome assembly GCA_964406665.1 of uncultured Planctomycetia bacterium. GTDB lineage: Bacteria > Omnitrophota > Gorgyraeia > VGKH01 > JBHPFN01 > CAYOSQ01. Next base: position 150 of record CAYOSQ010000008.1, read on the forward strand.
ACTACGGAAGATTTTGAAATGCTCGTAGTCGCGATAAAGTAACGTTGCAGCAGTTCGAAAACCGTACCTGCTTTCTTTAAAGGAAAAGTTTATTATAAAAGAAAAGGCAGGCACTGTGCTGGTTACTTCTATATATAAATTGAGGAAAACCAGTGCCGTATTTTATTTTAAACCTATTTATCAAAGAAAAGAGGAGAGATGACTGAAGAGATGAAAAACGACAATTCTGCAACACCCCAGCAAACCGAATCGGATGTTCTTGTTTTGGTTAAAAAGATGCTTGAGCAAATGGTTTATTTAGAGAAGAAAATTGATATTTTAATTAGCCAGTCTCAGGATAGACCTTCCAGGGGAAGGTTTTCTTCAAAACCTTCTCGGCCTTTTGGTCGCCCGTTCCGTGGTGGGGGTCAGTTTCGCGGCAAGAGAGATCAGGGTGAAGACTTGGGAGAAAGAGGTTCTCACTCTGGCCATCATTTTAAAAAGCGCCAGGATGGTGAAGGTCGAGGATTTGGTGGTCCAAGAAAAGATTACAGCGAGGATCGGGAAAATAGTTCTGGCCAAGGCCGTCCTTTCAAGAAGAAGTTTGGCGGTAAAAAAGGAGGGTTTGGCTCAGGAAAGAAAGTTCCTTTTTATAAGCAAAGAGGTCGAAAATCATCAGAAGCATAACCGGTTAAACGGTATCCAGATGGATACCAGAAAAGGAGACAGTATGGCTTTTCAAGATGGATATAACAGACAGCCGCGAGAGATGCACAAAGCGGTTTGTTCAGATTGCAAGCAAGAGTGTGAAGTTCCTTTTAAGCCCAGAGGAGATCGTCCAATTTATTGCAAAGAATGCTATTCAAAACGAAAAGATAGCGGTCGTTAAAGGAGGTGTTTTGTGAAGCTATTGAGAAGTTGTGTCTTGGGGTTGATTTTTTTGTTGATGATGTCTCTGGCACTTCCCGCAGAAGCTCAGCTGCTTAGGAGAAAAGGGACAGCTACGCAAAAAAAGGCTAAGAGCGTTCATAAAAAAGCAAAGGTTGGGAAAAAAGATAAGTTAAAGAAAAAAGATAAACTTAAGAAAAAAGACAAATTCAACAAAGTCGACAGCGCAAAGGAAAAGCACCTTGATAGGAATAGAGACGGGAGAGTGGATGCCAAGGAGAAGGAGTTGGGACCTGAGCTGGAGAAAAAACCCAAAAAAGCCACCTCTTGGTGGAAGAAGCAGGCCGATAAGAATAATGATGGGATAATAGATGACAAGGAGAGGTCGGCGTGGAAGAAACTGCAGAATAAACCCAAGCAGAAGAAAAAACCCAAATTAAAGAAGAAGAAACCTGATTTGACTGCTATAGAAGCAGTCGATGATATAGGAAGTGAAGTTGAGTAAAATGCGGTGATCCGCATTTCCTCAGGTGAAGCGAAGAGTCTAATGGGCAACAATCTTAATCGATTGTTGCCCATTTTTCAGAATTCAAGTAACAGCTGCTAATCCTTTATCCAAAAGCAGCTGATTGAGGAAAATCCCCTGTTCCAAAATTATTTCTCTATTCTCTTCGCCGGGCAGGCCTGCCTTGCCGGCGGGCAGGTAGTAGATATCAGCTTCGTACCTTCCGTATTTATCCTCGCGATAAGATTTTAAAACAATATAATCTGTTTTTGATAATTCCTGTTCAACAAATACCTTGGCTTCTTGGGCTAATGCCGAGCTGCCCAGCTCAGCCGTGTTTATTCCCCGAAAACGGAGTTTCTGTTTCATCCAAACATTGAACCCTAAGTCAACACTTGCCCAGATAGTATCTCCGTCAATAACCTTTTCAGTTTTTGCCTTGTAAACAAAAAAACGGCTGCTCTTTGGGGGAAGAGTTCCGCCTAAGGTCTCCGCCGCTGGCTTTGTATCATCTTTTAAGCTGTAATAATTGTTCTTAATTCTTAAATCAAGTTTATCCCGGCTCCATTTTTCTTTTATCGCTTGCCCGAGATAGAATTCTCTGGAGTCTTTTTCTTTTAGGCAGAGGAGCAGGCGGTAGTGGCCCCAGCTGAGTTGCCCAAGTTGCCCGCCTGGGCAATTATCCGGCCAAAAATAATAGAGTTTCAATATCCTTGTAACCAGGGTGTATTCCAGCCCCAGGTCATTGCTTAAGTCTTTTAACAGGATTTGCTTATTTTGCTCATTTTCAAGCAGAGATTTCTCTTGGGCGATTCTTTTTCCCGCCTGCCAATACGTTTCAATGAGCATTTGAGAAACTGCCTGTGCTGCTTTTAACTTTCCATCTGCTAAGATGCGTTTGACATCAGAAACAAGAACCTTATAGGTATTTTTATTTAATGCCTTTTTATTTTTCAGCATTTTTCTTCCTCCCCGGCCAATCTTTGATCGTGATTGACTTACCTTTTAGGCTAAGTATAAGCTTTTGCCTTTCTCTCCATTTAAGCTGTTTAACAAACTCCATCGGGAGCACAACGCTGTAGCTTCTTTTGGCGGTTTTATTAAGTTTTCGTACAACACTCATAAAAGACCTCCTTTATATATACGCCGCATTTCCAGGCGTGTTATATAACATGTTATATAACAATTATAGCGTTGATAAAATAGACAATCTATTAGTATCAATAATAGTATAAGGCGGGTAATTGGTATATGCAACAATAATGTGTGAGCACCCTTAATTATCTTGACGAGTAATGGGGGCAGGGGGTAGAATGGGAAGATGTAGTTTGGGTGTGTAATTGGAGAGAAGTAGGGTTTGTCCTTAGTGATTCAGGTAATAGATAGGTGTCCCCGGAAATGCGGAATTGAGCAGCTTTTTTAGATTGAGATAGATATGTGTCCCCGGAAATTTTAGTTTTCGGTGATACAGCAGGGCAGGCTGATGCTTTCTTTTTGACAGCTTCAAGTTCGGATACAGCAGACGAACCGCTGAAGGTTTGTCAGAAAGGAGGCAGTCAGGTTATGAGTAAACGTTGTAAAAATGATGCTCCTGGAATGAAAGGTTGTCGTTCCAGAAATCAAAACGGTCTATTGCGAGATAAACGAGATGATACCCATATGGGTACCGTTGAAAAGCAATATGGTCGTGACTTCGGAGTTCGTTCCGATAAACATTTAGGTAATTACCTAAAGGATAAAGGAACCGATTCTCTGAATGATTTAATTGCTGGACAATAGTAATTAAATCAAATCAGCCTGTCTTGCTCCATAAAAGAGCATGGACCGGTTTTTAACCAATAATTGTGGTGATTAAAGTTGTGAGTGAAGTGTCCCTGCAAGGGACACTTTATTAGTAACCTAATGGTATAATCGTGGTTAGGGAGAATCGGTCTATAGTTTGTTTTTTCTTCGATAGAGGAAATATAATATGGAAAATAAAAGCTTGATTAAGATTTTTTTCGGTAAAGAAACAGAGATTATTAAGGAAGATATTGAAAAGAAAATTTTAGGTAACTTTAAAGAGAGCGCTTTTATTGATTACAAGAGGCTCGATGGTCGGAATTCTTTAACAAAGCAAGAAATAACAAGATCTGAAGCTAAGAACCTAATTATTTCTGGAATAGTTGCTTTTTTAAATAAGATTAATGCTGAGGGTGGAATTCTGTCTTTGGGAATTAATGCGCCAGACAAGATTCCTACTGATATTATTGGGGTTGAAGATAAAATTATAAAGGATGATTCAACTCTAAGGAATTGGATCCTTGATGGCATATCTTCTATACCGGCATTTCTTGAATTTCCGTCTATCGAAATTGAAACAGTAAGCATAGAAAATACCAAAAAAGTATATTTTATTGAAATCCACCCAAAAGATTTAAATGTTCATTATTTTAATAAGTTTGATGGTGCAGCGTATGCTCGGCAAATTGATACAACCAGAAAACTATCTTTAGAAGAATCTGTTAGAATAATTGATACTAAGAAAACCGCAAGACTTTTTGCTGATTTAGAACTAATAGAATCAAGAATAGATGATGATTTTGTTATCTATAAAATGAAAATTGTTTTTAATAATACAGGGAATAAGCCAGCTACTAATGTTCTGGGTATGTTTTTATTTGATTATACTAAGAAAGAAAATAAGAAGGAAAATATCGAAGTAGAGTTTTTTGATACACATAATATTACGGAAACCTCGATTATTAATACTTGCTCTAAAAGTTTTCAACAAAATTTTAACCAGCTTTTTTATCCAGGACGACCTGTAGTTGTTGGTTTCTTCACGGTTAGATTTTTGAGAGCAGCACCGATTCAGTTGATTCTTGAAATAGATGAACAATATAGTCGCTCCAAGCAAGCGTTTGTTTTTACTGAAGTTGAATTTAATAAGCTTTCAAAGAATTTTTCTTTATATCATTAGAAAAAAAGGAATAAAAGGGACGGTATTAATTAATTCAACGAAATTCCGGGGACATACATTTAATTCGATGATAGGTACACCTGCTCGCTTAGCTCGCGGGTGTTGGCTTCTGCTGCATGTAGAACGAAGGCAGAAGCCTAAGGTTTAAATATTAATATGACCAAAAGAGATATTAAATATATTGTTATTTTCGCTGCGATTGGATTGCTTATCGTTACCTTCGGGCTTTTAAGGGTAGAGTTTGGATTTTTGCAGGAAGAATCAATAGATTTAGTGCTTTGGGTTTTAGGCGGACCGGTTAGCTTAAGCGTAGTTTATATTAGCTTGGGCGACATAACTGCTTCAATTCTATTTGTTGTCTACTATTGTTTTCTGGGATTATTGATTTCACGGCTGTTGCTTTTAAAAAGAAAGTCTCTAAAGATATGTTTGATTTTTGCGCTTATTGTTCTACAGGCATATATAGGATACTCTGCCAGTGAAATTTTTAAACAAAAGCTTACGCGGGCATTAGAGAGTTTAGTTAAGTAGATTTTTGGGACGTGTCTACCAACAGGTAGGCACGTCCCAAGTTGATGATTTAGCCCCGCAAAAGGCGCGGGATTGAGCATTTCTTATAATTTACATTCCTGCGACTTTCAGTCGCTGTCTGTAAATTATGAAATGCTCTAAAGTTCCGGCCGTTGGCTTCCGCCATTGATGCGGTGGCGGGCTCATTTAAGGAAACTCCTGTTCAGTCACTAGGTCGTGACTTCGCGGAGTAAATTCGCGTGGTTGACTTGACGTTCCTGCGACCTTCGGTCGCTGTCCGTAAGTCAGACGCTCATTTAGGGAGGGTAAAATGTCGCTAGAGATAAATGTTGTTGAGAAAAAAGATAATGTTTTTTTGGTTAATTTAAAAGGCTCTCTTGATTCTGATACGAGCAAAGACCTAAAAACCAGTTTAAAAGAAATTATTAAGCAAGAAACAAAAGCAGTAATTCTTGATATGGGAGGCCTTGATTATATAAGTAGTGTAGGCATAGGTGTTGTTATGTGGGCAAAAAAAACTTTAGAAGAACAGTATAATACTTTCGCTATGGTAAATTTACAGCCTAAAATTAAGAATATCTTTGATGTAATGAAACTGCTTCCTATAATGAACATATTCCAGGAGATGCCCGAAGCAGATAAGTATATTGATCAGATAATAAACGAAGAAATGCAAAGGGAGGATATATGAAACTTAAGATCTCTTTTGTTGATATAGAAGATCAATGGGAGATTGATCATCTTAAAGGGCAATTAGAAGATGTAGCCCAGATAAAGAATTTCAAAGAGACGGCAGATCTTGTTCTTGAGAAAATCAAAGATACTGAAGTACTCTCAACATTTATTAATTCAAAAGTTAACAACAAAGTTATTGATGCCCTGCCTAATCTAAAACTCATAGCAACACGCTCCACCGGATTTGATCACATAGATGCAGAATATGCAAAGTCAAAAGGAATAGTAGTTACAAATGTTCCAACTTATGGAGAAAATACTGTTGCAGAACATACCTTTGCTCTTATTTTATCACTAGCTAGAAACCTTAAAAAGGCACATTTAAAGGCTGATGAGGGTGATTTTTCTATAAAAGATTTAATGGGTTTTGATCTAAAGGGGAAAACATTAGGTGTTGTAGGAACCGGGCACATTGGTTTGCGAGTAATAAAAATAGCTGTGGGATTTGGTATGAAGGTTATAGCATTTAGCCGTACTGCAAATCAGTTCTTATCAGAAGTTTTAGGATATGAGATCGTAGATCTGGAAACTCTTTTAAAAGAGTCGGACATTATAAGCCTGCATTGTCCTCACAACAAGCATACTCATTATATGATTAACGAAAAGAACATTGAATTAATAAAAAAAGGAGCTGTTTTAATTAATACTGCACGAGGTGGATTGGTTGATTTAGGCGCACTTACAAAAGCCCTGGATAAAAAAATACTTGCCGGTGCTGCCTTAGATGTCTTGGAAGAAGAAGGCATGATTATAGAAGATAAGCAGCTTTTATTGAGAAGAAAGAATGATTTGCAAAGTCCGGAAAAACTCCAACAGATGCTCAGAAGTGGTTTTCTTCTGAAAAGAAAAAATGTAATATTTACTCCACATATTGGTTTTTATTCGAAAGAGGCATTGCAGAGAATCTTAGATACTACAATAGATAATATTAAGAGTTATATGAAAGAAGCTCCTGTAAATACTGTTTGTTAGTTTTGTAGTTTAGTGCTACACTTATAATAAATTTCTGTATATAGGAGATGTTTTCGGGCGAGATATAGCTTAAGGCGCCCTAAACTATACAGATAAAGTGCCTTTAGGAGAAAAATACTATGTCGATTGACGGTTACAAAGATTATCAACGTAGAGAATTCTGCAAGGATATTAAGTGTCCTGTACAGCTTAAGCTTGATGTTCAAGATGCCGGATCAGATGCTTACGAAGAAATACGAGCCATCTGTAAATCAGATTGCAGGTATACAACATTTCAGTTTCATCATTGGCTTATCGATAAGGGTTATCAGATAGTAAGGCCAGAAAAATAACGATATTTTCTAAAAGAGGAGCGAATATAATGGATTGGGGAATAGAAAATAGATTGCATAGACTTATGCCTGACGGTAAGTGTTTTTTTATGCCGATTGACCATGGATATTTTCAGGGTCCAACGCGCTGTCTTGAGAAACCCGGGGAAACCATCAAGCCGTTGCTTCCTTACGTTGATGCGATTTTTTGCACTAGAGGAGTGTTGCGTTCGGCAATAGACGCTGCAATTGATAAGCCTATTGTGCTTAGGGTTTCAGGGTGTACGAGTATTATAGGACAAGATCTTGCCAATGAAGAGATTACTACTTCTATCGAAGAGGTTATTCGTGTGAACGCAGCTGCGGTAGGGATTTCAATTTTTGTGGGAAGCGAGTACGAGCGCCAGACATTACTGAATCTTTCTAAAATGGTTAATGACTGTGAGCATTATGGTATCCCTGTAATGGCCGTGACTGCCGTGGGCAGAGAAATGGAGAAAAGGGATGCACGTTATCTAGCACTCTGTTGCCGTATTGCTGCAGAGCTGGGCGCACGGGTAGTTAAGACGTACTGGTGTGAAGATTTTCAAAAGGTTGTCCAAGGTTGTCCAGTGCCGGTGATTATGGCTGGAGGTCCTAAGTGTAAGAACGAAAAGGAAGTATTTGATTTTGTTCATGACGGAATGAAAAAGGGCGCTATTGGTATTAATTTAGGAAGAAACGTTTGGCAGAGTCCTCATCCTGTTGCAATGGCTAAGGCACTGTATGCGATTATTCATGAAAATGCCTCAGTCAAAAAGGCTGTTGCAATCTTTAATCAAACCAAAAAAAGTAAATAAATATGCGCGTTGCAGTTTATCACAATAATCGCGACATTCGTATCGAAGAGATGTCGATTCCTGTCATTGGGCCTGGGGAGATTTTAGTTAAGGTTCTCGCCAGCGGCATTTGCGGTACTGATGTAATGCAGTGGTATAGAATCAAAAAAGCCCCCCGTATACTAGGCCATGAAATTGCCGGTATCATCTCCGAGTCCCAATCTCCACAATTTAAAAAAGGTCAGAGAGTTTTTGTCAGCCATCACGTTCCTTGTAATGAATGCAAGCATTGCCTGGCAGGAAATCACACCGCGTGTGAAACATTACATACAGGTAATTATGACCCCGGAGGATATAGTGAATTTGTCCGCGTACCCCTTCTTAACGTAGAACGGGGCGTGTATGTATTGTCTGACGAAGTATCTTTTGATGAAGGCACTATGATTGAGCCCTTAGCCTGTGCGGTAAGGGGTTTACGGGTAATTGGTGTAAAGAAAAATCATACGGTATTGATTTTAGGAAGCGGCGTATCCGGACTGTTGAATATTCAATTAGCCAAACAAAAAGGCGCCCATGTTATCGCAACGGATATCAATAAATATCGATTAGGCAAGGCAAAAGAATTTGGCGCGGATGAAGTAATCGATGCCCGAGAGGAATTATCTGTTAAGGCAGACCGGATTATTATTTGTACGGGAGCGATGGAGGCGGCGGGGCAGGCATTTCGCAACATCGAGAGAAAAGGTATAATACTTTTTTTTGCAATTCCTAATCAAGATGTTGCAATTCCGATTGTTGATTTTTGGAGGAATGAAATAACGGTTACCTCATCGTATGGCGCTGCTCCCCTAGATTTAGAAGAGGCGATTGAACTTATACAAAGCAAAAAAGTAAACGTCAAGGATGTAATAACACATAGTTTTCCTTTAGAGAGGATTCAAGAAGGGTTTGAAATAGTTTCTACCGCTAAAGAATCTTTAAAAGTTGTTGTTGAACCGAATGAAGAGAGAGAAGAAATATCTTGACATAATGATACTACAGCAGTATCATTATATCTTAAGTTAAATATTTACTTTTATGTAAAGGAGGCAGGAAGTGAAGAAAACGTATTTAATTTTTGGTTTTATTTTGGTTTTATTGTTGGGTTTTGTTTTATGCTCAGCAGTTGATTTGTTAGCTCAGCCGGCGGATGAAGAGGAGGAAGAGGAGATAATGGCACGTCCGAATCCTATGGAACATACAACAAAGGGTGGCTCGAAAGTAATGTTGAAAGAGATGCCTTTTAGAGGTGCTGCTGATCCAGGTGCAAATGAAGTTGGAGTTCCAGCAACACAATTAACCGGTGAAACACAAGGTAAAGTAAATACCGAGCAACAAGGACAGGTTAAATCAACAGGTCAGGCAAGTGTCGAAGGGGTAGCCGGAGAAAGTCCGGTTACAAGTTCTGCTGCTAGTGCATTCGGTTGGGATTCAGGAACCAAAGGCCCTGTAGGTGGAGATCCGGTAAATCCAGCGGCAGATGTTAGCTGGGATCCTACAGATATTAATGCTGATGTAAGCAGTTTTGGAAATACAGCTAATCAGGCAGGATACGTCGGAGAAGGTTTTTAATCATTTCGATTAAATTTGGCTTAAAAGATTTTTTGTTTTAAAGTTGACAGCTGTATAGTTTTTGATAGAATTAAATAACAATTTGGAGAAAGCGCAACCGGCGGTAAACATGGGAAACCATGGAGGAGCGCTTTAAAAAAATAGAAAAATCGAACGCCTGGGTTTTTAAAAACTCGGGCGTTTTTATTTTTTTTCAAGGAGGTGCGCAATGCATTTAAGAGGAAGATGGGATAAAACAATTGATGTAAGAGATTTTATTAACAGAAATTATACTCCCTATGATGGCGACGAGACTTTTTTAAGCGGTCCAACCAAAAGGACTAACAAATTATGGGATAAATGTCTTAAGCTTTATGATGAGGAGCACAAAAGAGGCGGAGTTTATGATGTGGATGTTTCAACCGTATCTACAGTTACCAGTCACAAAGCAGGCTACATTGACAAAGACAAGGAAATCATTAAGGGATTGCAGACTGATAAACCGCTAAAAAGGGCTATAAAGCCATTAGGCGGAATACGCGTAGTTGAACAAGCATGTAAAGATTATGGTTATGAGTTAGATAGTAGAATTAAAGAAATATATCTTAAGTATCGCAAGACACATAATGATGTGGTGTTTGATTCTTATACTGAAGATGTTATGAAAGCCAGGCACTCAGGGCTTATCACGGGTTTGCCGGATAATTATTCCCGGGGAAGAATTATCGGAGATTATAGAAGGGTTGCTTTATATGGCATTGATAAGCTTATTAAGGCGAAGAAGCATGATAAGAAATTATTTGAGGATTATTCTTCACAACAGGCAATTCGCTTAAGAGAAGAAATCGCCGAACAAATAAATGCCTTAGAAGATATTATTACTTTAGGCAAGATATATGATTGCGATCTGACCCGTCCGGCTGAGAATGCTCAAGAAGCAATCCAATGGACATATTTAGCATATCTTGCATCGATTAAAGAACAGGATGGGGCTGCGATGAGCTTAGGAAGTGTGAGCAACTTTTTTGATGTCTATATCGAAAGAGATATTAAGAAAGGATTATTAACAGAAGATCAGGCTCAGGAATTAGTAGATGATTTTGTAATAAAATTAAGGATGGTTAGGCATCTGCGTTCTAAGTCTTACTCTGAAATATTCGCCGGTGATCCGGTATGGGTTACAGAAAGCATTGCCGGTGTTGGCGTCGATGGAAGGCATAAGGTAACAAAAACATCGTATAGATTTTTGCAGACTCTGTTTAATTTAGGCCCGGCACCGGAGCCGAATTTGACAGTGCTCTGGTCAAGTAGACTTCCGGATAATTTTAAAAGGTTTTGTGCCAAGGTTTCTATAAAGACAAGCTCAATCCAGTTTGAGAATGATGACATCATGCGCTTAATCGGAGGAGATGATTATAGTATTTCTTGCTGTGTTTCTCTTTTAAAGAACGGAAGTGAGATGCAGTATTTTGGCGCCAGATGTAATCTGGGTAAAGTTTTATTGTATGCTTTAAACGAAGGTAGGGATGAGGTTACCGGAGAGAAGGTTGTCCCGGATATTTCACCGATAAAGACAAATCCGCTTGACCATGATGAAGTAAAGCAGCGTTTTCTACAGGTTTTGCGCTGGACCACCAAAACATACATAGAGGCACTCAATATTATTCATTCAGTTCACGATGTTTATTATTATGAAAGAGCTCAGATGGCTCTTTTAGATACTGAGCTTACCCGTTACATGGCTTTTGGAATTGCCGGATTGTCCGTTGTAGCAGATTCCTTAAGTGCAATTCGCTATGCAAAGGTTACTGCAATCCGTAACAAAAAAGGTTTAACCTCAGACTTTAAAATTGATGGTGATTTTTATGCCTTTGGTAATGACGATGATAGGGCCGATGGTAGAGCGGTGGATTTAGTTACTACTTTTCTCGCTGAAATTAAAAAGCATAAGCTTTACAGGGATTCTCTTCCGGCGGTTTCAATATTAACTATTACTTCAAACGTAATGTATGGTAAAAAGACCGGCGCTACTCCGGATGGTAGAAAAAAAGGAGAGCCGTTTGCTCCGGGAGCAAACCCTATGCACGGAAGAGATAGAAACGGTATAATCGCATCTTTAAATTCTGTCGCCTGTATTCCTTATTCTGAGTGTAGAGACGGGATATCAAATACTTTTACTACTGTTCCTCAAACTTTAGGTAAAACTCCCCAGGAGCAGATTTCTAACTTGGTAGGTTTGTTCGAGGGATATTTTATTAAGGGCGCACATCATTTAAATGTAAATGTTTTAGATAAAGAAACGCTTAAAGATGCTATGAAGCATCCTCATAAATATCCGCAGTTAACTATAAGGGTGTCTGGTTATGCGGTTCACTTTACAAAGCTTTTGCCCGATCAGCAAAAAGAGGTGATAGCTAGAACGTTTCATGAAAGCATGTAGATAGGATGATAAAAGCAAAAGTACATTCTATAGAGACATTTGGTACTCAAGAAGGCCCAGGGATTCGTTTTCTCTTGTTTTTGCAGGGTTGTCTGGCAAGATGTCTTTATTGCCAGAATCCAGATACCTGGGAAATGGAATCTGACCTTGAAATGGATGCCCAGGAAATATCTGATAGGCTCAGAAGATGCCTGCCTTATATAGAGTCTTCCTCAGGAGGAATTACTGTTTCAGGGGGAGAGCCACTTTTGCAGATTGATTTTCTTATTGAGCTGTTTAATATTTGCAGAAAAGAAAAGATACATACAGCAATAGATACCAGTGCTTTTTATGATAAAAAAGATAGTTTAAAGCTTGATAAGCTGATTGATATTACTGATCTTTTTATAGTGGATATTAAGGCTGCATCAGAGGAAATGCATAAAAAGATTACATCTAGAGAGCTTGAGCAGACAAGGGATTTCTTAAATACACTGGAAAACAAGAAAAAACCTTTCTGGATTAGATATGTGCTTGTTCCCGGGCTTAATGATTCTTCAGAAGATATAATCGGGCTTAAGCAGATGCTTTCTCAGTTTACTTTCTGCCAAAAATTTGAATTTCTACCTTATCACACTTTGGGTAAACATAAATGGAAGCTTATGGGGTTGGATTATTCTTTAAATAACACTTCGACAGCTACCTCTGAAGATGTCAAAAAGGCTGAGCAAATTCTAGGTGAAATCGTATATTCTCAAGCTTAACTATCGATTGACTAATCTTCAATAATCTATTATAATCTAACACATCTACCAGGTAGGCTTTTAGTAGAAAACTGTATATTTCAACGGGTTGGGAATCTGGGAGTCTAGAATTTTATTTCCAAGCACCAACATAATTATTCAGCAAAAGCATTAAACGAAGGGAGTAAGATGGCTTTAGTTTCAGTTACGGACAAAAATTTTGATAGCGAGGTATTATCTTCAAAAGAGCCGGTTTTAGTAGATTTTCACGCTCAATGGTGTGGACCTTGTAAAATGATCGCACCTATAATTGAACAAATTGCCGGAGAATATGACGGTAAGATAAAGGTAGCAAAACTAGATATAGATGAAGGTCAAAGCGTTGCATCAAAATATGCTATTATGTCAGTTCCTACATTAATGTTATTTAAAGATGGTAATGTTATAGATCAGGTATCAGGGGCATTAAATAAAGAACAACTTAAAGCAAAGATTGATCCACACGTATAATGGGAACAAAAAGAGTATTTATTGCAGCTACAAGTCAAAACGACGGAAAAACAACAGTTTCCCTGGGGTTGATTTGTAATCTTCGGGAGCAGTTTAATAATATCGGATTTATTAAACCTATTGGTCAAAGATACCTTGAAGAACACGGTCTTAAGGTTGATGAAGATTCTGTTTTAATAGAGAAATCTCTGGAGGCCTGCGGCACACAGTGTGGGTTGAAAGATATGAGTCCGGTGGCTGTTGAGCGTGGGTTTACTGAAAAATATATTAATGAACCGGATAAGCAAGAAATTACAGATCATATTATCGAATCATTCAATCGTGTTGCAGATAAAAAAGATTTAGTTATCATTGAGGGCACCGGACATGCTGGAGTAGGAAGTGTATTCGATCATTCTAATGCTCAGGTGGCAAAACTTTTAGGTTCAAAAGTAATTTTGATTTCTTCAGGAGGTGTGGGTAGACCAATAGATGAAATTATGCTTAACAAAGCGCTGTTCGATAAAATGGGTGTTGAGTTATTAGGTGTTATACTTAATAAAGTACGCTTGGAGAAGTTTGATAAAGTTGATAAGTTAATTAGAAAAGGATTAAAAAGCAGAGGAATTAATGTCTTAGGCGTTATGCCATTTTATCCGATGCTTACAGCGCCGACAATAAAACAAATTATAGAAGAAACATCTTTTGAGGTTGTCTCAGGAGAGGAGCATTTAGATTCACCGACATTGAAGATTATTGTAGGTGCGATGGAGCCCCATAACGCTTTGAATTATTTTAGTGATCACAGCTTGGTTATTACTCCTGGAGACAGAGAAGATATTATTACAACAACTTTAAGTCAGCATTTAGCAAAGGAAAAAAACGAGGGGGGAGTTTTTGTTTCTGGGATTATTCTTACAGGTGGAATTAGACCTCATCCGGCAATAATGAAGATTATTGAGAAATCTAGGATTCCTTTACTTTTAGCTAAGCAAGATACTTATACAGTAGCTTCGATGGTGCATGATTTGACTGTTAAGGTCCGCCCCGAAGATAAAGAAAAAATTGATAAAATTATAAAGATGGTAAAAGGTTTTGTAGATATCGATACTATTATTGAAAATATGTGAGGTATTATGGAAAATATTATTAATGGATTTAGAGATAAGGCTAAGCAGGATTTAAAGACAATAATTTTGCCTGAAGGAAATGATGAAAGAATACAGAAGGCTGCTGAAATTATCGAGAAAGAAAAGATTGCAAAAGTAATTTTGGTTGATGAAAAGAAACTTGATTCAGAGAAAGTAAAAAAGTTTGCTGAAGTTTTTTATCTTCTTAGAAAAGCCAGAGGGATTTCTATGGAAGATGCACAAAAGCAGGTTTCGGATCCGCTTTATTACGGGGCGATGATGAATCGGATGGATTTTGCTGATGGATTTGTTGCCGGAGCTGCAAGCACTACCTCAAATGTTGCCCGTGCTGCTTTTCGCTGCATTGGGCTTGATAGCCGTCTGAGAACTTTTTCCAGTTCTTTTATTATGGTAGTTCCTGATTGCGATGATGGTGAGTCTGGAATATTGGTTTTTGCAGATTGTGGGATTATGCCACAGCCAACCGCACAAGAACTTGCTCACATAGCTGTTGCAACGGCCGAGTTAACCGAACAGGTTTTAGGGATTACACCTCGTGTTGCAATGCTTAGTTTTTCTAGTAAGGGTTCGGCAAGGGGAAGCATGGTTGAAAAAGTTGCCGAAGCAACAAGATTGACAAAGACTCTTAATCCAGATTTGATTGTTGATGGTGAGATTCAGCTAGATACCGCAATTGTTCCTGAGGTTGCTGAAATAAAAAATCCCGATGGAGTTATTAAGGGCGATGCAAATGTTTTAATTTTCCCGGATTTAAATTCTGGAAATATTGGATATAAACTTATAGATAGACTTGCTAAAGCTAGAGCAGTCGGTCCTTTACTTCAGGGATTAAATAAACCCTGCAGTGATTTATCACGTGGGTGCAGCGTTGACGATATAATTGATTGTGTTGCAATTACGGCAATAAGAGCGCAGAAACATCATGAAGAAAAAAAATAACCAGGTAATTCTGGTAATAAATAGCGGAAGCTCATCGATTAAATACCAGCTTTTTCTTATGCCTGGAGAAAGAATTCTGGATAAGGGTTCGATAAATCGTATCGGGGAACCCGGAAGCAAAATAAGAAGTCATCAAGAGGCCCTGGCAACAATATTAAATAGCGTTTCAGATATTGATGCTGTGGGACACCGAGTTGTACATGGGGCAGAAAGATTTCAAGAATCAATTTTAATTAATAATTCAGTAATCAAAAAAATAAAAGATTGTTGCCGGCTTGCTCCATTACATAATCCTGCGAATTTAGCCGGCATACGAGAATGTAAGCTTATGCTTCCTCAGATACCACAGGTAGCTGTATTCGATACTGCTTTTCATCAAACCATGCCGGATTATGCGTATACTTATGGATTACCCTATAGCTTCTATAGAAGACACGGAATTAGAAGGTATGGTTTTCATGGAACAAGCCATGAATATGTTGCTAAAGAAGCAGCAAAAATATTGAAAAAACCGTTAAAAAAACTAAGACTGATTACATGCCACTTAGGAAATGGTTGTAGTATGGCAGCAATAGAATTCGGTAAATGCGTAGATACAACTATGGGGCTTACGCCTTTGGAAGGTTTATTGATGGGAACGAGAACCGGTGATATGGATCCTGCCATTGCCACATTTTTGCAGAAGCAGTTTGACTTAAGCCCAACAAAAGTTGAACAAATTTTCAATAAAAAAAGCGGTTTAGCAGGAATTTCAGGAATTAGCAATGATATGCGCTTAATCGAGAAGGCTGCTAAAAAAGGCAATGTTAGAGCAAAGTTAGCAATTAATATTTTTGTCTACAGGATCAGAAAATATATCGGAAGCTATTGTGCAGTATTAGGTGGTGTTGACGCAGTTATTTTCACAGCCGGCATTGGAGAAAATCAGTCAGGTATTGTTAAGAAGACCTACGAAAATTTGTTTTCATATTTTAAGAAAAAACCTAAAGTGTTGATTGTTCCAACCAACGAAGAGCTCATGATCGCTCGGAAGACGTACAGAATAATCACTTAGTTTTTTATAGTGAATAGATATGAATAGAAAAGCGGTTATGGTCATAGCAAATAACGGATTCAGGGATGAAGAGTTCCAGATTCCTAAGTTTATCTTGGAAGAGAATGGTTTAGAGGTTACTGTTGCATCTTCAAAACTTTCTTTGGCCAAGGGCGTATTGGGAGCACAGGTAATGCCGGATATTCTTGTTGATGACGTTAATCCAGAAGATTACGATGCGGTAATATTTGTTGGAGGTGCGGGTTCACGCGAGTATTGGGATAATGACGCAGCTCACAAAATCATAAATGCAGCAAACAACTCGAAAAAAATAATCGGCGCTATTTGCATTGCTCCGATGATATTAGCAAATGCTGGTGTTTTAGAAGGGAAAAAGGCAACGATATGGCATACAGAGGCTCCTATGTTTAAATCTAAAGGAGTATCCTGTACTGTTAATCCCTTGGAAAGGGACGGGAATATTATTACTCCAAACGGACCAAACTCTGCTTCGAAATTTGCAGAGTCATTAGTGGAGGCGATTAAATAAAATGTTAAGAACAATTTGTAAATCCAAGATTGCACACGTAAGAGTTACTGAAGCAGAATTAAGATATGAAGGAAGTATAACCATTGATGGCACACTTTTAGATGCAGCTGATATAATCGCAGGTGAAAAGGTAGAGGTGCTTAATTTAAACAACGGTTCTCGCGTTGAAACATATGCAATCAGGGGAAAAGAGAATTCTGGAGTAGTATGTCTTAACGGGCCGGCTGCTCGTTCAGGCTGCGTTGGTGATGAGCTTATTATTCTTGCTTATTGTCTAGCAGACGACAAGGAAGCTAAAAATATAAAAACAAAGATAGTTTTTTCCGATGAAAGAAACAAAATCAGAAGTTAGGCTTTACGGGGATCCTGTTTTACGTAAAAGAGCTAAGCCGGTAAAATCTGTAACAGGCAAAGAAAAGAAGCTCTTTGACAAGATGCTTGAGATTATGCATAAAGAAGGTGGTATCGGCCTGGCTGCACCACAGGTTGGGGTTGATAGGCAGCTTCTCGTTGTAGAAGTTGGAGATACATTGTTGATGGTGGCTGATCCAAAGATAACAAAAATGGAAGATAGCGATGTTATGGAAGAAGGATGTTTGAGCTTTCCGGAAGTTGCGGTTAAAATTAAGCGCCCAAAAAAAATTGCAGTTACATTCTTAAATCAAAATAATTGCAAGGTTAAGCTTGAAGTTGATGACATAATAGCTAGAGCTATGCAGCATGAAATTGATCACTTGAAAGGAAAGCTGATTATTGATTATGCTAATTTTGCCGAAAAGTTGCGTCTTAAAAATAAACTTGATAATATTAGAAGAAACTCAAAGAAGGTAAAAAAATCATGAGTGAATGCAATAACAAGGAAGATAATCTAAAAAATTGTAATTGTACTTATGAGCCGTGTTCCAGAAAAGGTATATGTTGTGAATGTCTAGCATATCACAGAAGAAACTCAGAGCTTCCCGCCTGTTATTTCTCTGCAGATGTTGAGAGAACATATGACCGCTCTATCAATAATTTTTTAAAACACTGTAATAAATAATGAACAAGCTGTCGTATTGGTTTAAGAAAAATATACCTTTAGATAATGGTGTAAGTTCAAGGTTGAAGCAGTTTAAAGAGCTAAATATAAATACGGTTTGTGAAAGTGCACATTGTCCTAATATAGTTGAGTGTTTTGATAAAAATAGGGCAACTTTTATGATATTAGGAGATAGCTGTAGCCGTAATTGCAGTTTCTGTGCTGTTGAAACGGGAGATTTAAAAGAAGTTGATTCATTTGAGCCAGAGAATATTGCCAAGGCGATTAAGGATTTAGGTCTGACTCATGCTGTAATTACTTCTGTTACCAGGGATGATCTGGATGATTTTGGTGCGTCCCAATTTGCTTTAACAGTACAAGAAATACGCAAGTATAATCCCGAAGTAATTATTGAAACGCTGATTCCAGATTTCAATGGTTATGAAAAAAGCATTTCAGTTGTAGTCGGATCTAAGCCGGACATAGTTGGTCATAATCTGGAAACAGTTGAAAGACTGTATAATAAAATACGCCCAGAAGCTAATTATAAACAGTCCCTTAAGGTATTAAAAATGATAAAAGATTTAAACAGTAATATATTTACAAAATCCGGAATCATGCTTGGCTTAGGTGAAAATATTGAAGAGATAATTAAGGCTATGAATGATTTAAGAAAAGTAAATTGCGATATATTAACTTTAGGTCAATATCTTGCACCTTCAGAAAATCATTATAAAGTGGATAGATTTGTTGTACCCGAGGAGTTTGAGGCTTTAAAAGATAAGGCTATATCTTTAGGTTTTAAATCAGTTGCTTCAGGGCCTTGGGTACGCAGTTCTTATTTTGCACAGGAGATATTTAAAGAATGTACGACGTAATTATAATAGGCGCAGGTCCAGCCGGTTTGACTGCTGCTCTTTATGCCGGCAGATCAAGACTAAAAACAAAGATTATCGATAAGATGCTTCCCGGTGGTCAGATGTTGTTAACTGAGAAAATTGATAATTTTCCCGGTTTTCCCGGCGGCGTTGAGGTTAACGCCTTTATACAAAATTTAGTTGAACAGATTAAAGAGCTGGATATCGTAGTTGATAATGCTGAAATAAACGAAATTACCAAAGGCAATAATTTTATTATAAAAACTACAGGTGGAGAAACATTCGAAACAAAAACAATTATAATTGCAACCGGTGCACAGTATAAGAAACTGGGAATTCCTGGAGAAGACAAGTTATCAGCTAGGGGAGTTAGCTATTGTGCTATATGCGATGGGCCGTTGTTTAAGAATAAAGATGTTGTAGTAATTGGTGGAGGTAATGCTGCGGTTGAAGAAGCTTTAACTCTAGAAAGATTCGCAAATAAAGTAACTCTTATTCACCGCAGAGATGAACTTAGGGCTGTTAAAGTATTGCAGGAAAGATTGTCTAAGCATAAAAAAATTAGTGTACTTTGGGATTCTATCCCTCTAGAATTTATTGGAGAAAATAAACTAGATGCTGTTAAAGTTAAAAATGTAAAAACTAACGAAGAGAGTATTCTTGATATTCAAGGTGCATTTGTCTCCATAGGGTTTATTCCTACTACAAGTTTTTTAAAAACACTTGTAAAATTAGATGAAAGCGGTTATATTGTTACGGATGATAATACTGCAACTTCTGTAAAAGGGATTTTTTCTTGCGGAGATTGCAGAAAGAAAAGTTTGCGCCAGGTAGTTACAGCTTGTGGGGATGGGGCAAGTGCTGCCTATTCAGCTTTTAGATTTTTAGAAAGTATGATATAAGATAAAATAAACCATAAGGATAAAATTAACCCACAGAAAATGAAGGAGCAAGATGACAATGAATTATCTTAAAGAGCTACAATCTAAATTAAGTGAAAATGATTACAAGAAGTTGTGTGCAATAGACAATCCTCAAGTTCATCAGTTTATTGCTGAGTCGGCACAGCTGTGTACTCCAGAGAAAATCTTTATCTGCAGCGATGCTCCCGAAGATATTGCGTATGTGCGTCAGCAGGTACTGGACAATAATGAGGAAAAGCCTCTCACCATCTCAGGACACACCTATCACTTTGATGGTATCACGGATCAAGGTCGAGATCGCAAGGCAACCAAGTATCTTGTACCTAAGAATGATTCTTTAAGTAAATCCTTAAATCAGATTGAACGGGAGGAAGGCTTGGCAGAGGTTAAAGGATTTCTTGAAAAGTCTATGCAGGGCAGGACAATGATTGTGCGCTTTCTTTCATTAGGGCCAACTAACTCTGTGTTTAGTATTCCTTGTTTACAATGTACGGATTCTTGGTATGTAGCTCACAGTAAAGACCTTTTGTATCGACCTGCATATGAGATGTTTTGTCAGGGAAAAACAGGCGCTGAGCTCTTTCGTATTCTGCATTCCGCAGGAAAGATGGATGAAAATATTGTTAGCATTGAGATAGAAAAGAAACGCATTTATATTGACCATACTCAAGATACCATTTACAGCGTTAATACTCAATATGCAGGTAATACTATTGGTTTAAAAAAGTTGGCATTGCGTCTGACTATCCGAAAAGCAGACAGAGAGGGATGGCTTGCTGAACATATGCTTTTAATGGGTATCAATGGTCCTAATAACCGAAAGACCTATTTAGCAGGTGCTTTTCCTAGTGCCTGCGGTAAAACCTCTACTGCAATGCTTCCTGGTGAAACGATCCTCGGAGATGATATTGCCTATTTTCGCAACATTGATGGTCAGATCAGAGCGGTAAATGCAGAGGCTGGAATTTTTGGGATTATTCAGAATGTTAATCCTGAGGATGATCCGGTTATCCACGAAGTTCTTACAACTCCCGGAGAGGTTATTTTCTCTAATATATTAGTGAAAGATGGTAAGCCTTATTGGTTAGGTATGAGTGGAGAAATGCCCAAAGATGGTGTTAATTTTTCAGGATCTTGGCACGAAGGTAAGACTGATGATAAAGGCAATAAGATTTTACCTGCTCATAAAAATGCCCGTTATGCTGTTACACTCAAGGCGTTAAGTAATGTAGATCCTGAGTTTAATAATCCTAAGGGTGTAAAGCTTTCCGGTATTATGTATGGGGGTAGAGATGCAAAAGGTTACGTGCCGGTGCAGCAGGGATTTAGTTGGGAGCATGGTATTATTGCCTACGGTGCTTGTTTGGAGACTGAAACTACCTTTGCTACTATTGGTAAAGAAGGTGTGCCGGAGATAAATCTTATGAGTATACAGGATTTTATTGCAATTTCTTTAGCCAAATATATAGATAATAATTTAGAGTTTGGGAGAAAAGTTAAGACACCGCCGCTTGTATTCGGTGTTAACTATTTTCTTCGAGATAAAGAAGGGAAATTCTTAAACGGTGTGCAGGATAAGCATGTGTGGGTGAAGTGGATGGAACTACGTGTGCATGGCGACGTCGATGCGATACAGTGCCCGACGGGTTTAATTCCTAAATATGATGATTTACGCATGCTCTTTGGGCAGGTCTTAAACAAGGAATATGCGCAAGAGGATTACGTAAAGCAATTCACTGTTCGCGTTCCTGAGAATTTAGCCAAGCTTGATAGGGTAGAGAAATTCCACCGGGAAGAAGTTGTTGCGCCAGAAATAGTCTTTGAAGTACTCAGCCAGCAGCGGGAACGCTTGCTGAAAGCACGTAAGCAATTTGGTGACTATATTTCACCAATACAGCTCGATAGTTCCGGATAACAATAAAGCCAAGTCAATTTGGAGATGATTTGCCAAAAGAGATTTCTGATGAGCTTAAAGCATTAAAACAGCGGTTGGAAAAATCATAAAGCTCTACTTAGCATAATGAAAAAAATAAAAGACATTGCATTTTTTGTACTAAGGGCCAGCATAACCATAGGTTTGCTGGTTTTCTTGTTTGTTAAGATAGTTGATATCGAAACTATCTGGGAAAGTATCCAGAATATCGACATTGCTCAGTTTGTGCTTGCGGCTAGTCTGTTTGCATTAGCTATTTTTCTTTTAATATGTAGATGGACGGTGTTGCTTAAAGCACTGGATATTAAGGTTCCCTTTTTAAGGGTGATAACCGCTTATATGGTGGGATTGTTTTGTAATCTTTTTTTTCCAAGTAGCATAGGAGGAGATTTGGTCCGAGGATTAGATCTTGCTAAATACGAAAAATCTAGGTTAAAGCTTTTTGCGACTGTCGTGTTAGACCGTTTGATAGGATTTGTTTCTGTGGTTATGTTGGCTTTTTTGGGATTGTTGTTTTCGTATAAGCGTTTTGTCAACGATGTTATAGTTCTATATTCCGTTGGTATTTTAGCGGTTGTACTTTGTTTTACTTTGATAATTTTGTTTAACAGGGGAATTTTCTCTAAACTAGCTTCAATATTTAATAGATTTGAAAAGGTAAAGCAAGGCTTGATGAATTTTAATGAGTATATGATTTTTTTCCGTAACAAAAGAAAGATTTTGGCTTTTAATCTTGTTTTATCTTTCATCATACAGGTATTAAGCTCTGTTATTTATTATCTTATTGGGTTATCGCTGGGGTTGGACACGCCTTTAATTTATTATTTAGTTCTTATCCCCATAGTTAATACTATTTCTGTTTTGCCTATTACGATTGGTGGCTTGGGATTAAGAGATTGTAGTGCAAAATTCTTCTTTGAGAAAGTTGGCATGCTTGCCAGCCATGCAGTGAGCTTATCACTTATCTGGTTTTTCTTTACCGCGGTAGTAGGATTAATAGGTGGAGTTTTATATGTCTGTACATTACCTTCTAGACGGATACAACATAATTAAACAAATCCCTTCTTTAATAAAACCTAAGCTTAAAGATTCGAGAGAGGCGCTTATGCGTTTAATTGACACTGAACGTCCTCAGGGAAGCAAAAAGAATGCTGTTACTATTGTTTTTGATGGTAAAGATGATTGTTTCTTTGAAAAGAGTAAATATAGTACTGATGTAATATTTTCAAAAAGAGAAACAGCTGATGATTTGATTAAGCGTTTAGTTAAGCGTTCTCATAACCCAAAGGGCATTATTTTGGTAAGCGATGATAGGGAGTTAGGCTTTTCTGTGCGCATGCAGGGGGCTAAGATATTGAAGGTAGCTGATTTTTTATCAAAGATCACAAGTCGCAGACGTCAGCAGAAAAAGATCCGAATGGAAGAAAGAAAAGAAATATCACAGACAGATAAATCAGTAATCAACGAAGAGCTTAAGAAGGTTTGGATTAAATAGATTATGGTTAAGAAAAATAGTAAAGAACAATGGATTAAGTTTTTAGGTACAGCTGGAGCCCGTTTTGTAATGATTAAGCAGCTGCGTTCTTCCGGCGGTATTTGGATTCATTCTTGCGCAACAGATATATTAATTGATCCTGGTCCAGGCAGTATAGTTCGCTGTGCTAATAGTAGGCCTAAGCTTGATCCTACAAAATTAGATGCGATAATTTTAACCCATAGGCATCTTGATCATTCTAATGATATCAACGTTATGATCGAGGCGATGACTGAAGGAGGGTTTAAAAAAAGAGGTACTGTATTTTTACCCGCAGATGCTATCGACAAAGATTCTATAATACTGAAACATCTTAGAAAGTTTCCTGGAAAGATTATAAAGTTAAAAGCCGGTGAAACATATCGTATAGGGGAAGTAAAGTTTTCAGTACCAGTTAAGCAGATACATTCTGTGGAGACTTACGGATTGATATTTAATTTTGATAAGCATAAAGTGTCTTTTATCTCGGATACAAAATATTTTAAAGATTTAATAAAATACTATCAGGGTGATATAATTATAATTAATACAGTATTTTTTGAACCAAGGGAAAGAATCGAACATTTAAATATTCAAGATGTAAAAGAAATTGTCAGAGGAATTAAGCCGAAGAAAGCGATACTTACACATTTTGGTATGTCTATGGTTAAGGCTAAACCTCATGAATTAGCTAAGCAATTGACTGATGAATTGAAAACAGATGTCGTCGCAGCGTATGACGGTATGAAGCTAGAGCTGGATTAAAAAGCTAGGAAGCTTAAATTACAAAAAACGGAGAGTTTAAATGGCTGAAGTATTTGGCTTGATGGATAAAGCGGCTATTATAAAGCAGATGCCGATTTTTTCTAGTTTGAATTTTTTTGATAGGTCTATTGTTGCAAAAAGCTGTGCTTTAATTAGCTTTGATGCATCTGAGGTAATTTATAGAGAAGATGATCCGCCAAATGCTTTTAACTGTATTGTTTCCGGGAAGGTAAGATTATTTGTTCGTTCTGAAAGCGGAGATAAAGAAACTATAGAATATTTAGGCAGAGGAAAATATTTTGGCATAATTTCTCTTTTAACCGGGGAGCCTCATTCTGTAAGTGCCGAAGTTATCAACGATGCAGTTATTCTTAAAATAGATAAAGAGGAGTTTGATTATTTACTTAAGCGTATTCCCCGTCTAGCTTTAGATTTAAGCCAAACTCTTTCTCGTCGTCTCAAAAGAAAGAATCTTCACCGTAAAATAATTTTTGAAAGTACGATCGTTTCTGTTTACAGCCCGAGGAAGGTAATAGATAAAGCTTTCTATTCTTTAAATTTATCTTGTAGCTTGAAAAAAGAGACAGGAAAGAGAGTTCTATTTGTCAGTTTCAACTTTAAAAATGGCAGTGAGGTAGATAGCTTTGATTTCTTAAAAAATAGGTCTTCAATCAATCTAGCAAATATTAAATCTAATGTACAGGGTGTTAAATCTGCTATTTTAGACCATGGTTCAGGTATTGATATAATAAAAATTATCCATAATAAAAGTGCTGTTGAAGATGCAAATCAGATTGTGCCTTTGTTAAATTTCTTAACTGACGATTATCACTACATAGTAGTAGATTTACCTTTTGGTAAAGATGAGACCATAACCAAAGCATTAACCCAATCGGACTTGATACATGTTATTTCGGAGGCTAGAGATAGCAATTTAGCCGAATCAAGGAATTTTATTGTTGAACTGGAGAAAATAACCAAAAAGACAAGCGATAAATTACGTCTGATCTCATTAGACTTAGATAAAAGTTGCAAAGAAGCTAGTTCTTTAGGAGATGAACCATATGCTACGCTTCCTCGATTTCCTATTAAGCAGCATGCTGATGGTATTGTTATGCATTATCCAGATACTGATTATGCAAAGGCATTAAGAAGAATTTCTAGAGAGATTGGGGGAGTGACTATAGGGTTAGCCTTAGGTTGTGGCGCAGCGTCAGGATTAGCTCATATAGGAGTTATCAAGGTTTTAGAAAGAGAAAATATACCGATAGATATTTTAGTGGGTTCAAGTATGGGTTCTTTAATCGGAGCTTTTTGGGCTACTGGGATGACACCAAAGCAGATTGCTAGTATTTTTGTAGACGAGGGGGAACAAATAACCGGAAGTAAGCTTTTGGATTTTACTTTTCCTAAGCTAGGTTTGATATCCGGCAATAAGATGGAGCATTTCTTGCGCAGATATATCGGAGATAAAACATTTCATGATGTAAAATTACCCTTTAAGGTCATGGCAAGTAATTTAAAGACTAAAGAAGAAGTTACCATTGATAAAGGTAGTATCGCAAAAG
Source organism: uncultured Planctomycetia bacterium (assembly GCA_964406665.1). Taxonomy (GTDB): domain Bacteria; phylum Omnitrophota; class Gorgyraeia; order VGKH01; family JBHPFN01; genus CAYOSQ01. The sequence goes on from CAYOSQ010000008.1 coordinate 25,363, forward strand.
CAGTGCGTACCAGTATTTCTATTCCTGGTATCGTAGCTCCAGTTAAGTTTGGTGATCAATATCTTTTAGACGGGGGGATATTAAATCCGATACCGGTTGGGCCATTGGTTCGAATGGGTATTGGAAAAATCATAGCTGTAAATGTTTTGCCGATTCTTAAAGAACGTAAAGGTGGATTAAGCTTTCTTGCTGAAAAAAAGGATAAAGATAGAAAGACTATTTTTGGTGGTTTAAAGAAAAAGATTGATAAAAAACTTCAAAAAACCTTTTCTCCTAATATATTTGATGTTATAGTGGGAAGCCTTGAGGCCATGGAGTATGTTTTAGCTGAGCAGGCATGTCAGCAGGCAGATGTCGTAATAAATCCAGAAATTGAGCCTTTTGGCTGGTTTGATTTTGTTAGTGCGCAGGAATTAATAAGACTGGGTGAAGAGGAAGCTTTAAAGATGCTTCCTGAAATAAAGAATATGATTAAGTAGTAATTTAATCATCGTGGTATAATTATTCAATTATGAAAATTAACAATTGTTTGGTATTGATATTGGGAGGCGGAAGAGGCACTAGGCTTTTTCCTCTAACGCTTGAGCGCAGTAAACCTGCTATTGGTTTTGCAGGTAAATATCGCTTGATAGATGTTCCTCTTTCTAATTGTATTAATTCTCAGTTACATAATATCTTTGTTCTCACGCAATATCTTGCTACAAGTTTACGACGACATATTTCTCAGACTTATCGATTTGATATTTTTTCTAAAGGTTTTATTGAGACTTTGGCTGCAGAGCAAACGCAAACTAATTTTGAGTGGTTTCAGGGTACGGCTGATGCGGTACGCAGAAGCCTGAGGCATATTCGCCGCTTACCGCATGAAAATATACTTATTCTTTCAGGTGATCATCTTTATAAGATGGATTATCGGGAAATTCTTTCTTTTCATCAGGAGAAAGATGCTGATATCACTATAGCTTCTGTTCCAATCGAAAAAAAAGAAATATCTCGAATGGGAATATTAAACTGTAGGTCAAACGGCAGGATAATTAATCTTTTAGAGAAGCCGGATAAGAATCAGAACTTAGAAAGTTTCAAGATTAAGGTAAAACAACAATCTTTAAGAAAATCATTTTTGGCTTCTATGGGGGTTTATGTTTTTAAAAAGGAAGTTTTGTTAAAAATGCTAGAGACAACGGATGGAGCTGATTTTGGAAAACAGCTACTGCCTTTAGCCATAGCGAATCATAAAGTTTTTTCTTATATGTTTGATGGTTATTGGGTCGATATTGGAACTATCAAGAGCTATTTTGATGCAAGTATTAATTTGATTTCTGAAAAACCTCGGTTTAAGCTTTTCGATGAAAAATGGCCTTTGTTTTCCCACCCTAGATTTCTTCCTCCGACAAAAATAACAAATTCTAACATAAAAGACTCGATTATTTCTGACGGTGGACAGATATTAGAGGCTAAAATCAATCGTTCTATTGTTGGTTTGCGAAGTATTATAAAGAAAAATGTCACCATAAATGATTCTGTAATTATGGGAAATGACTATTATGAGCGAAAACTTGTCAATAGAATCAATAGACCGTCTATCGGCAAGGATACTATGATTAAAAAGGCAATAATAGATAAGAATGTAACAATAGGAGACTATTGTAAGATAGGTTATAAGCGCTACAAAAAAGACATAGATAACCCTAAGTTTTATGTTAGAGGTGGGGTTGTTATCATTCCTCGTGGAGTTGTTATCCCTTCCAAGAGCGAGTTTTAGTTCTCTCGCATTTTATTATATTTGAATATCATCATATCCCTTTGTATTACATATCCTTATGTGCGTATAATTAGCTTGATTCGTCGAGCATTTTCTGTTAAGATTTATTAGCATAAAAAAACGCTAATTTAGGGTAAATGGGTGTAAAAATGAGAAATTCAAACCGCCATGTATTCATTTTCTTTTCACAGTTTCTGAAGAAGGAAATTGTCGATAAAAACAATAAATTTATCGGTAAACTCTATGACGTTACTCTTCAGCCTACGGAAGTATACCCTAAGTTGTCAGATATTATTATATCTCAGGGATTTGTAAAGAAAAGATTCGCTACTGTTTCTTGGAGTAAGGTTATCGATTTTGATGGTGAAGATATCAGACTAGATGTTGATTCTGAGTCTTTGGAGTTTACTCAAGAAAAAGAATCCGTAAATAGTATTTCTCTTTGTAGAGATATATTAGATCAGCAGATAATCGATACTTTTCATCATAATGTTATAAGAGTTAATGATGTGCATCTTTTGAGAGTGAATCTGGATTTAATGTTAGCTCATGTTGATATTGGTCCTAGAGGTATTATTAGAAGGCTAGGATTTGAGCCTCTGGCTAATTTTATTTTTAAGACGGTATTTAAAAAGCCTAACTATCTTCAGGATGAATTTATCCGCTGGAAGTTCGTTCAGTTGTTGTCGATTAATCCAGTTAGTAAGACTATCAAGGTAAATGTTCCTCAAAATCAACTTCGTAACATCCCAACAGCTGATTTCAGCGAAATTATGGAAGATCTTGATCCTAAGTACAGAGCTGCTTTTTTTAAAGTTTTAGATATTGAGAATAAAAGCAGAATATTTGCCGAGCTCGATTTTAAAAGCCAGAAGTTGCTTATTGAGGAATTAAGTGATAAAGAATCAGTTGAGATTCTTAGAGAAATCCCTCCTGATGAAGCCGTAGACTTCTTAAGCCGCATGTCCAGAGAAACTACGGATAAGCTTCTCAGTTTGATGGAAGGATCGGAGGCGCGCAGGCTTTCTAATCTTTTAGGATATTCAAGCGATACCGCCGGTGGTTTGATGACTACAGAATATATTGCTCTTGCAAAGGATATGGCTATTAAAGATGTGTTAAAAGAAATTAAAGCAGAATCAACAAAGGTTGAGACTATCCAGTATGTTTATATTGCTGATGAAGATAATGTTTTAGTTGGCACAACTTCACTGAAACGACTTATAGTTGCAGACGAAAATGATACGATCTTAAGCGCCGCTTTTCCTAAAACCATTTCTGTAAATGTTGATGCGGGAGTTAAGGAAGTTGCGTACTTAATGGAAAAATATAGATTTTTTGCAATTCCTGTTGTAGATGATGATAAGAAACTGCAGGGTATAATTACTTTAGATGATATTTTTGAACAAGTTGTTGCAATTGCCTGGAGAGAGTTTAGAAAAGATTAATCTTTTAAAACAATACTAAAAATGTTTAATAGGTTTAGAGTTTTTTGGAGAAGTTTCTTGATATTCCTGGCCATAATGGGTCCGGGTATTATTACAGCAAACGTAGATAATGATGCCGGTGGCATTACTACATATTCTGTTTGCGGAGCAAGTTTTGGGTATAGTTTGCTCTGGGCTTTTATCCCAATCATTATAGCGCTTATTCTTATCCAAGAGATGTGCGGTAGAATGGCAGTAGTTACCGGAAAAGGTCTTGCTGATTTAATTCGAGAAAACTTCGGGTTAAAGATTACTTTTTATTCTATGATTATTTTAGTTCTTGCCAATCTGGGAAATACTATGGCAGAATTTGCCGGCATTGCAGCGAGTGCGGAGCTTTTTAATATTAACAGGAATGTTTTGGTAATCTTGAGTGCGGTTTTTGTCTGGTGGCTTGTTGTTAAGGGAACTTACAAGATTGTGGAAAAGGTATTTTTGACCGCCTGCTTGTTTTATGTATCATATATTGTCACAGGATTTTTAGTTAAAATTGATTTTGGCGAGGTGGCTTTAAATGTTATAAAGCCAGAAATTCATTTTGATAAATATTATCTTTTTATGCTGATTGGTTTAATCGGAACTACTATTGCACCTTGGATGCAATTTTATCAGCAGTCTTCTATCGTGGAGAAAGGAATTAAATTAGAGAATTACAAATACAACAAATTAGATATAATTATCGGAAGTTTTATTGTTAATATTGTTGCAGTATTTATTGTTGTTGTTTGTGCGGCTACATTATTTAAAAACGGTGTTCAGATTGAGAGTGCCCGAGATGCTGCATTGGCGCTTAAACCATTGGCTGGCAAGTGGTGTTTTTATCTTTTTGGGTTTGGGTTGTTTAATGCTTCTCTTTTTGCTGCTTCGATTTTGCCGCTTTGTACTGCGTATTCTGTATGTGAAGGGATGGGCTGGGAGCTTGGAGTAGACAAGCGTTTTAAGGAAGCGCCTCAGTTTTATATCCTTTATACCGGAATTATTGTTTTGGGAGTTTTATTTGTATTGATTCCTGATGCCCCACTTATAAAGATTATGTTGATTACTCAGGTTGTTAACGGTTTGCTTTTACCTTTTGTTCTTATATTTATGTTAATTTTAGTTAATAATAAGAGACTCATGGGTGATTATGTTAACTCTAAAGCGTATAATGTATTTTCATGGTTTGTAGTAATTGGCATGATGGCGCTGTCAGTTGCATTTGTATTTACTTCATTTTTGACTAACGGAGGAAATTAATGGGAAAAAAGATTTTTGTATGTTTTATTGTTGCATGTTTTATTTTTAATAGTTTTGGCTTGATTAATTTTGCCCAAGCAAGAACTTTTGATGAAGATTGGCAACAGGTTAAGGATGATTTTGAATATATCGTTGATTTTCCTGAGAGAATGGATGGGTTAAGCTATGCGACTACCGTTGCTTTGCTTGGAGCGGCAGGCTATATGTATGCTGAAAAAGATAAGATGCGAGATTGGTTTCAGTCAAATCGCACAGAAGATAGCGATGATTTAGCCGATGTTTTTAAACCATTAGGTAAAATGTATTTTGCCGGTGGTTTGGCTGCGAGCCTTTATTTAGGGGGTGCTTTATTTAAAAATGACAGAGAAAGAGAAACCGGGCTTATGCTATTGGAATCTCTTATCTATACTGGCGCAATAACTGGTTTAGGTCAGATTATACTTGCTGAAGATAGACCTGATGAAGGCGGAGATATGCATTTTTTTAAAATCGGAGGGCATGGTATTTCTGGTCATGCTGCAACAGCTGCAGCTTTAGCAGGCCCGATAAACAAACAGTATTTACAAATAACAGATGATGATACTAATTTCAATCAAGTTATGAAATATACAGGTAAGGCAGTTGTTTACGGTGCACCTTTGTTAACTAGTTGGTCAAGATTGAATGATGACGATCATTTTGTCTGGAATTGTCTTTTAGGTAGTGCCATAGGTTTTACAATAGGAGAATTAGTTGCTAATGCTCACAGAAAATCTGATGAGCAAAATTTAGCACTTGCTCCTTTTATTGAGGAAGATGTAACTGGAGTAGTGGTTAATTATAGATTTTAATTATAAATCAATTTATAAATAGAGATGAAGAAAAAAAGTAAACTGATTGTTGTTTCAATTATTCTTAATTTATTTTTGTTATTTTCTTTTTGGTATTTTGTTCAATCAAAAAAAGATGGAATGATAACTGGTAATTACTTTAACGGAAATCTTAAGTTTAGGCATAGCTATAAAGATGGAAAAAAACATGGTATTTGTGAAAAATATGATAAGAATGGTTCGTTAATTTGGAAAGGTCATTACGAAGATGGAATTTTACTTACAGAAGAATTCTTTAAAGGCAATTTACCTGAACGTAAAAAACTTTATGGAGAAGAAGGAAATTTAGAAATTGATGTATCTTACGGCAAGGGAGCGAAGACTTATTATGGAAGCGGAGAATTGTCTTCAGAAGCAATGCATGGGGATGGAGCTTCGTCAGTCATGAAAACTTATTATAAGGATGGTGGATTGCAATCTGAAATTGAGGTATTAGGTGAAGGCATTCAAAATATTAGACAGTATGACAGAGGCGGTGATTTGATATCTGACAATCAGCTTTCTCTCGAGGAATATAATTTAGAAGAATTCAATGTTGAAATGCAGCAAGCTTTTGAACAAATGGAACAGATTAGGCAGCAGAAACTGAAGCAGTATGGAGTTGAAGAATGAAAAGATTAGGGAATAAATAGGTAATTTATATTTTTTTATGGCTAAAACAAAAATCATCTGTACTCTAGGTCCTGCAAGCAACTCCGAGACGGTTATTCGTAAGCTAACTTTGTTGGGTATGGATGTTGTAAGATGTAATTTTTCCCACGGTACGCATAAGACTCATTCATCCGCAGTAAAAATAGTAAGAACTGTAAATAAGAAATATCGTAGACACATTAGAATCTTGGGAGATTTAGCAGGTCATAGGGTTCGCATTGGTAGGCTTTGGAAGAACAAGCCGATTTATTTAAAAAAGAGAAAAATAATTTATCTTTCCCAAAGGAATATTATCGATAAAGATAATATCATTCCTTTTGATTATTCTGGCAACTTAAAGGTTTTTAAAAAAGATCATTTAATATTTATTGATGATGGGCGTATTTGTTTAAAGGTAAAGGGAGTTGAGAAATACAGACTTAAGACAGAAGTGGTTGTTGGAGGTTTGCTTGAGTCAAAAAAAGGTATTAATGTTCCTGAAGCTAAGTTAGAGTTTCCCAAAATAAGCAAAAAAGATAAAAAAGATATTAATTTTATTGTTGAGCAAAAATTTGATTTTATTGCACAATCTTTTGTTAGGACAAAAAAAGATGTTTTAGAGGTAAGGAAAATTATTGCTAATCGTCTACCGGATTGTAAAATAATCTCTAAGATTGAAAATTCCGAAGGAATAAAAAATATAGATGAAATACTTGATGTTTCTGATGGCATTATGATCGCACGAGGTGATATGGGGATATCAGTTCCGATTTACAAAATACCAATTATCCAAAAACAAATAATCAAAAAATGTAACAAAAGAAAGAAGTTTGTTATAACCGCAACTCAAATGCTTGAACATATGGTTGAAAATAGAATTCCTACAAGAGCAGAAGTTACGGATATTGCCAATGCAATTTTAGATGGCACTGATTTTGTTATGTTATCCGGAGAGACTGCAAAGGGTAAATATCCTGTTTTGGCTGCGGGGATAATGAGTAAGATAGTAAATTTTACTGAGGGGTCTTCACTTTACAAGAAAATTCGAACATAGAAGGGAGCTTTGATGAATTTATTCTTATTTGTATTTATTATTGTTGTTTCTTTTATCGCTGTTAGAATAGGCGCGATAGCTTTCCAGCTTACTGGTCTTGAGTGGTCATTAGCTAAATTTCAATCACTTTCTTGTTTTACCGGTACAGGATTTACTACAAGAGAAGCTGAGCTTGTAACTGGGCATCCTCAAAGACGGCGCATTGCTACCGTTTTAATTGTTCTAGGTCATGCAGGTTTCGTTACTTTGATTGCAACTTTTGTAAATTCCCTAAGGCCTGATGCTGTGATTTCTATATTTTCCCCTGCGTATTTACGTTCTGCTATACCAGTAAATTTAGTTCCTTTTGTAAATCTTTTAATAATGTTAATAATTATTTATGTATTCTATAAAATTTTCGCAAGTGTAAAAATAGGCGATAGAATAACTGATTTTTTAAGAACGAGCATGGTAAAAAGAGAGCTGGTTAAGCGCGTGACCTTTGAAGAGCTTATTATCGCAACAGGCGGATATGGTGTTTCACAAATTGAAATTTGTCAGGATAGCCCTGTTTTAAATAAATCTCTTATAGAATCTAATCTAAGGGCTCACGACATTACTGTTCTTGCTATAGAAAGAGAACATTTGGTAATGCCTAATCCTGCAGCAAATACTCAGATACTTTTAGGGGATAAAGTTATTTGTTTTGGAAAATTAGAAAATATCAGGAAAGAGCTTTGCGTGGTTCCAGAATGATATTTGTTAATTATTAAGAAAGGAAAGAGATGAGCTCCCAGGATACTTATTTGACAAGAGAAGGTTATCAGAAATTAATGAAAGAGCTTGAATATTTAAAAACCGAAAAACGCAGAAAGCTTGCTAAAGCAATTGGAGTGGCCAGAGATCATGGAGACATAAGCGAGAATGCAGAATATGATGCTGCCAAAGAAGCTCAGGCATTAAACGAAGAAAGAATTTCACAGTTAGAACTTAAGTTAAGTAGGACGCGAATACTTGATGATGAAAATATAGCAAAAGATAAGGTTTTAATTGGGGCTAAGGTAATGCTTAAAGATTTAGATACAGAAGAAGAGTTTGGGTATACTTTGGTATCCGAATTGGAAGCAGATTATGATCAAGGAAAAATTTCTGTTGGTTCACCAATAGGCAAAGGACTTTTGGGGAAAAAAGAAGGAGAGACGGCTGAAATAATTATTCCTGCCGGAACTTTAAAATATAAAATATTAAAAATCTCTAGGTAAGCTTTGTTGAAAAAGGGGGTATTAATTGGACGGTCTTTTTTTGAGCCCAGTTGAAATTTCGAGAACTTTAAGCAAAATTGGTGTTAAGAAGGCAAGGGCAACTATCCTTGAACTTTTGGTTTTTGGAGTATTGGCTGGAATTTATGTAGCTTTTGGTGCTAATGTTTCAATAGCTGTTTTAAGCGGAGGTACGCTTGATCCTGGAGTGGCCAGATTTTTAGCCGGAAGTGTTTTTAGTGTTGGTCTTATGCTTGTACTTATTCCTGGCTCAGAGCTTTTTACCGGCAACATTCTAATGACCATAGGTTTTATCTATAAGAGGTATTCATTTCTTAAAATCCTGCGTAATTGGTTATTCGTTTACTTTGGAAATCTGTTAGGTGCTCTTATTATAGCTTGGTTGTTATATAATTCCGGACTGCTGGTGCGTTCAGGAGAGATTACTTCGATGGGTATTGTTGCTGCTAAAATAGCTGATGCAAAAATGCAGCTAGGTTTTGTTGAAGCTTTGTCTAGGGGGATTTTATGTAACATGCTTGTTTGTCTTGCTGTAATAATGGCGATTGCTTCGCGTTCTGTAGTAGGTAAGATTTTTGGAATTTATTTTCCTATTATGGCTTTTGTAGCTTCGGGTTATGAACACTCGGTAGCAAATATGTTCTTTTTACCCATGGGGCTTTTAGTAAGGGGTGAATTTTTATCTCAGTTTTTCTCAATATTTAATAATCTAATACCTGTTACTATAGGAAACATCATAGGAGGATTATTGATTGTTTTACTCCATCCTAAAATTGAAGAAAAAATCGCCAGCTTGCTTATGAGAAAAAAGAAAAATGAAAATAAATAAACCAGAACTAGTGGCTCCGTCAGGAAATTGGTCGTCGTTGATTACTGCTGTAGAAAACGGCGCCGACAGCGTGTATTTCGGCGTTAAGGGTCTTAATATGCGAAACAACGCGGAAAATTTTGATATCTTAGAGCTAAAAAAGATAATGAATTTTCTACACTCGTATGAGAAAAAAGGCTACCTTGCTTTAAATACAATTATTATGAATAAGGAGTTAACTAAAGCTGAGAAGCTCCTTAGAGAGGCAAAAAAAGCAAAGGTTGATGCAGTAATAGTTTGGGATATGGCGGCTCTTTCTTTGGCTAAAAAAATAGGTCTGCGTGTCCATCTTTCTACTCAAGCTAGCGTTTCCAATGTTAAGGCATTGTCTTTTTTTGCTAGTCTAGGTGTAAAAAGAGCTGTGCTCGCTAGAGAGTGTACTCTTGAGGATATAAGTTCAATAAAAAAATCATTAAGTAAGCTTAAAGCTCGTTGTGAAATAGAAGCCTTTATCCACGGAGCAATGTGTGTAAGCATTTCCGGGAGATGTTTTCTGTCTCATTATTCTTTTGGAAAGTCGGCAAATCGCGGCGAATGTCTGCAGCCTTGTAGGAGAGAATATTATATTTCAGATAGAGATAAAGAGTTAGATTACGTGCTTGGCAACGATTATGTTTTAAGTCCGAAAGATTTATGCGCAATCGATTTTATTGAAGATTTAATAAAAGCAGGAATAAATGCTTTTAAAATAGAAGGCAGGATGCGTTCTGAGGAATATATAAAGATAACTACTTCGGTTTATAGACAGGCGATAGATGCTTTTTTCAGTGCAAAACTAAATGCTTCATTAAGGAAATCTTTGAAGCAGCAACTTAAAACAGTATACAATCGTGGATTTTCTACAGGGTTTTATTTTGGTAAACCAGTTGATTCTATCAGTAGAAACTTAGAGCATCTCTACGAGAAGATTTTTATTGGAGAGGTAAAAAAGTTTTTTAATAAAATTAAAGTTGCTGAAATTAAATTGAGAAATGAATCGCTAAGCAGTGGTAATCAGATATTAATCATTGGAAAAAACACGCCAGCTAATATTACAGTAGTTAAAGAATTGCAGCTAAATCATAAGCCTGTAAAAAGTGTGAAAAAAGGCGATGCAGTTGGTGTAAAACTCCCTTTTGTTGTTAAGGCAAAAGATAAAGTTTTTTTATGGAGAAAAAAGAAATAACATGAAGAAGATAACTTTATTTCTTTTATTAATTTTGTCGTTTGGTCAGCAAAGTTTATTTGCTCAAGAACCCCTTGTTAAAGTAACCTATGAGTGTTTTGATTTAAAGGGTAACAAACGTTGGAATGCTACAGTGCAGCTTGAAAAATCAACTGGTAAAAACAAAATTTCCCGTTTAGTCGAGAGAGGAGCTGGAAGATACGGAGATTTTGAATATGAGATAGACTGGACTGCGATTTTAGAATTTAGAAGCACTGAAGATTCACTTGTGCCTCTTCTGGGATACCGAAATTTCTATGATAAGCAGGGAGAATTAATTGCCAGAGAAGAGCAGAGGTATGATCATAAAGAAAATAAAGTCTTTTTCAGTAAAAAGGACTTAATCAAAAATACTAAGATAGAGAAAGAGTTTAGGTTTAAGGGTGATATTGTAGATAGAATGCTCATTGAGTTTTATATTCAAAAATTTCTTAAAAACGGAGAAACCAGAAGAAGAGTTAATATGCTGACCACTGCACCGCAGCTTTACAATTTGACCATAAGAACAGTTGGTGAAACTAATGTTGAATATAATGGAAAAGAAGTAAAAGCTCTTAAATTGTGTCTGGATCCTAATCTTGGAATTCTGAATTTTATAAAGATAATTTTGCCAAAAGCATATACATGGCATGCAGCAGAGAAAAATTTTGAGTGGATAAAATATATTGGATTAGAAAGCAGCTCTTCTTCACCAAAAGTAGAGATAAAAATGGTAGAAACTATTATTCAAGAGGGGGAATGGCAATTATGAAGACATTAATATTTTATTTTTCTGCAACAGGAAATTCTTTAAAAGTAGCCCGCGATCTCGCAAATAAACTCGAAGATGCTCAAATTATTTCTATATCTCAAGCTATTTCTGATGATTGTATTTATCCTGATGCACAGTGTATCGGAATAGTTTATCCGGTTTATATGTGGGGGATGCCTTTGCTTGTTGCTGATTTTATCGAGAGGCTTAACACTAATAAGGGTGCCTATATTTTTTCGATTGCTACTTTTGGCGGGATGTCGGGAAGTGCTTTGAAGTATACCGGGAAAAAGCTATCGCTTAAAGGTATGGAGTTATCTGCCGGTTTTCTGGTGCAGATGCCCGGTAACTATACGCCTCTCTATGGGGCAATTCCCGAAGAGAAACAAAAAGAGATGTTCAAAAAAGCCGAAGAAAAGATTAAGCTTATCGCAGAAATTGTTAAAGAAAAAAAGAAGTCTCAAATAGAAGCGAGCTTCTTTATGGCCAATTGGATTTTTTCAAGCACACTGTATAAAATATTTGCTCCCAAGATTCCCATGATGGATGTTTCTTTTTGGATAGATGAAAAGTGTAATAGTTGTGGAATTTGTGCCAAGGTTTGCCCCGTTGGCAATATTGAAATAGTAGATGGTAAACCTGTGTGGCTCCATAAATGTGAACAATGTCTTGCTTGTCTTCAATGGTGTCCGCAGGAAGCAATTCAGTTTAAGAAAAGTACGGTCGGGCGTAAGCGCTATTGTCATCCGGAAGCAAAGGTAGAAGATTTCATGCTTTAAGGAAAATAATTCATAAGTAAAAGCGAGGTGGAAAAATGAAAGCCGTATTAGGAAAACATTTAATTGTTACCGTTGATAATAAAGTCGGAACTTTAGCACAGGTAACTAGTGCTATTTCGTCTTCGGGTATTAATTTAGTCGCAATTTGTGCTTATGCCGTTGACAATACTGGCATTATTATGTTTGTTTCTGAAGATAATGTAAAGGCACAGAAATTATTAAAGGCAAAAGAATATAATGTTCGCAGTGAAGAAGCAATATTGCTTTCTATTGACAATAAGCCGGGAGTCTTGCAGTCTATAACAGAAAAGATAGCTGAATCAGGGGTTGACCTAACACTTATTTATGGAAGTGTTGAGAAAAAAGAAAAGACAAGTAGCATTGTTATGATTTCAGAAAATAATAAAACTGCTTTGAAGATAATAAATGCGTTTATGCAATAATTAACTTGCAGGATCAATGGAGAAGAAACTACTCGGTTTAATTAATAGTATTAAAAAAGAGTCAAGGCTGCCTGAGCTCTACAATGCAGCGCTGAAATCTCTATATCTTAATCATGAATACGAGTATCAAGTTTTTCCGGTTAAGCCTGAAAGGTTTGATGCTTTTTTCTCGAAGCTAGATTCAAAAGGTATCTACGGTTTTAATATTAGCATTGAGCATCAGGATAAAATTTCAGCTATGGTTCAGTTAGATGAAGCAGCCGATTACTTAAATAATCTAAAATTAGTAGATACAGTAGTGAAGAAATATGGAAAATGGAAAGGGCATAATGTTTCTGTAGATGCTTTTATAGATGATTTAAAAGATCATTTTGATCCACATGATAAAAGATGCATTGTTATTGGTGCTGGTTATTGGGGAAAGGTTGTTACTTGTGCCCTTGCCCAAGAGGGTGCCAAACAGATCTGCATATATGATAAAGATGAAAAGCAATTGGATGCATTGGTTTCTCTGATAAGAGTAGTTTTCTCTGATATTGAGATTCTTCCCATTGCATCTTTCGAAGATATTGATATGGGTGGTAAAGAATTGATAGTCAATACAACTTCATTGGGCAAGAAGTTAACTGATCCCCTTCCGATTAAAGAGAAATATATCAATAATACGATGTTTATATATGACATTATTTGGGAACCGGGAGAGACAAGGTTACTGCATAGTGCAAAATTGGGAGGTTTGGCTACCAGTAATGGTTTGGGTATGTTTTTGCGACAGATAGTTTTTTCTCTTGAGATTTTTGTAGGAAAAACAGCATCTGTGGATATTTTGCGCAGTGTTTTATCGGGTGAGAGCGAAAAGAAGAAGAAAACTGTTCTTATGGTCTTATGTGGTATTGTTTTTTGGTTGATTGTTTACATAATATTTTATTTCTCTTTACGTCTTTAATTAAGAAAAAACTGTTAAAAAGAGTATTTTTGTTAAGGAATCAAATATTGTCATTTTCCGTAATCTATGTTATTATAATAACTTACTTTCGTGCTTAAAAAATGGGGGGGGTATTGAATGCAAGATTTGACTATTTTAGGAATAAAAGTAGCAGCTTGGATTTACGCACCAGCTGTTTATTTAGTTTGGGTTAGCTTCTTTCTTTTTTTAAAAAAGATAGTATTCTGGAGAATCGAAAAATTTGCTGCAAAAACATCTTCTAAATTAGATGATATTATCTTAAGTGCTCTAAATCTTCCGCTTGTTATGCTGATTTTTGTAAGCGGTGCTGTTATCTTGGAGAAGATTTCTCCGATTAGTAAAGAGGCAGAGCTTACTACATATTTTATCGTTGCTCTTAAAGCTACCACCATTATTGCGGTTGTGATGTTTTTTGACCGCCTGCTTAAGAATTTAATTCAAACATATAGCCATAAGGTTGATATACTTCAAACTTCTAAGGGTGTTGCTCAGGGAGTTGTTAGGGCAGTTGTTATCGGTTTAGGGTTGTTGATCCTAATGGATAGTTTTGGGGTTTCAATTACTCCTGTGCTTGCTTCTTTAGGTATTGGTTCTCTGGCAGTTGCCTTAGCGCTTCAGCCGACTTTGGAAAACTTCTTTTCTGGGATTCAGATAGTAATAGATAAACCTATACGCGTAGGCCAGTTTATTAAACTTGATTCCGGGGAAGAGGGGTATGTTCATAAGATAGGATGGCGTTCTACTTGGGTGAGACAGCTTCCAAATAACATGGTGGTAATTCCTAATAAGGTTTTAGTTAATTCTAAAATACTTAATTATTATTATCCCGAGGAAGAAATGGCTGTTTTGGTTCAAGTTGGCGTTCATTACGAATCTGATTTGAAAAAAGTGGAACAAGTTACTATTGATGTTGGTAAAGAGATTATGAACACTACCGGTGGATGTCCTGATTTTGTACCATTCATCAGATACCACACTTTTAATGATTTCAGCATAGACTTTACTGTTATATTGCGCTGTAAAGAGTTCGTTGATAATTATCTTATTAAGCACGAATTCATAAAGAAATTACATGAACGTTATGCTAAAGAGGGAATTAATATTCCTTATCCTATCAGGGCAATAAATTATTCTCAAGAAAAAGCATTTGAAGAAAAAGGAAAGAAATAGATGGATTCGTTGACGATCACTATAATTTTCATTGCTGTTTCTACTCTCGTGGGTGCTTTTATAAAGGGAAGAATCCGCGATAAATGTCTTTTGGATTTTAACGCAGAGCCGGTAAATTTAGAACTTAAAGACGGTAAAGTGATTTGGGGGATTTTGCGTATCGAGGCAACTGGTTTAGAGCTCGTATATAAAGAATCTTATTTAGATAAAGCAGATAATCACATTGAAAATAGCTTTTTGCTTTATAAGCACGAATATTCCACGATTGAGTGTATTGCGCGCTTTGTCGAAGATTTAAATGAATCACAGGCAAAAAAGCGAGAGGGTGCATTAAAGAAACTTCATAGCCAAAGAGGTGTCAGGCGTTTAGGTAGAAGATTCAGAAACTTTTTTGCTACTGTCAGAGATTCTGTCATGGAGGTAGCTAATTTATTAATGGGTAGAGTACGGCAGGCTGGTTCTGTTGGAAAAGTTATGGAAGGAAGAGATAAATATGTTAATAAAATGAAAGAAGGAGTTTTCTCTTCGTTGAATACTTCTTTCGAACCTCTTTTAGAGAAACATCTAGGTAAGAAAATAATCTTAGAAATTGCTAAGGAAGGAAAAATTGTCGAATATTCCGGTGTTTTACGAAGATATACTGCAGAATTTATTGAAGTAATGGACGTTGAATATGATATGGCTGATAAAGGAAAACGTAAGACAGATATTGTTGTTCCTCGTTCTGTCGGCATTATTCGTCATCTTAGCGGGTAAAACAAAAAGAAGAAAATGGTATTTTTTAGAGCTGCGATATTCGATTTAGATGGTGTGGTTGTTAACATTGTGCCTTTGCATTTTAAGGCCTGGAAGAAAATGTTTGATGAATATGAAACTGATTTTGATTTTTTTGCCTACAAGCAAAAAGTAGACGGTATTTCCAGGCTAGACGGTGCTCGAGCAATATTATCCGATGTATCCAAAAGTGAGCTAGATAGAGCTGCAGCCCGCAAGCAGGGATATTATCTGGATTTTGTTGAAAAAGAAGGTGTAAAAGTATATCAAAGCACCGTTGATCTCATAAAGGCTTTAAGAAAAAAACAAGTCAAAATCGGCGTTATTTCAGCAAGTAAAAGCTGTCATCTTATTCTTGAGAAAGCCAATTTACTCAAATTTGTAGATGTTGAAGTAAATGGTAATGATATAACTAGAAGTAAGCCAGACCCACAAATTTTTCTCATGGCACTTGAGAAGCTTGATGTGTGTTGTGATGAGAGTATTATTTTTGAAGATGCATCTTTAGGTGTTGAGGCGGCAAAAAAGGCAGAAGTTGTAACCGTTGGTGTAAATAGACACAGGGATTCTAGGCGTCTTAAGAAAGCAGATTTAGTGGTTAAAGATCTATCTGAAGTCAATTATTCTAAATTGAAAGAATTGCTAAAAAAGAAAGAAGAGAAATGAAAGATCTGTTGACTCAATATACTTCTAGCGAAGATTGGGTAATTAATAAAGAAGGTTGGGATAAGGAACTTCAAGGAATTCGCGAGACACAGTTTACTTTAGGGAATGGATATTTAGGTTCGCGGGGAGTTTTAGAGGAAATCCCTCTTGGGGCTGAGCCGGGTACATTTCTTGCAGGAGTTTTTGACAAATCAGGTGCACAAATTCCAGAAATAGTTAATCTTCCTAACCCCATTGATTTTAAGATTATAGTACAGGGTGAAAAAATGGGAGTTGTTGCGATGGATGTCTTGGATCATGAACGCATTTTAGATATGAAAAAAGGTATCCTTTTGAGAAAAACCAAATTTGCCAATGCAAGAAAGCAAAGGTTTGAATATCAATCTTTAAGATTCTTTAGTATGGATGATATTCATTTAGGGGCAATGAGAGCGACTTTTACCCCGCTAGATGGGCCAGCTGAGATAATTTTTCAGAGTGTAACTGATGTTTCTGTTGTTAACAAAGGTTTACTTACTGAGGGAAATAAGAAACATTTTCAGATGATGAGGGTTGCTCGAGGTAAGGAGCTTAACTATTTTCGTATTCAGACATTTGAAAGTAAGATATCGGTTGGGTTTGCTAATAGTTTGTTAATCAATGATGGCAAAAAAACTTATCGCGTCAAAGAACGTGCTATTCATTTAAAAGTTAAAAAAGGCCAAACCATTTCATTTACAAAAATATTTTCTATTTATTCAACCCGTGATGTATTGTTGAAAGATTTGCCTATTCAAACAAAAAAAACATTAAGAAAAAGTTTGAGCCTCGGTTTTGATGAATGTCTTAAAAAGCATATTAATGCCTGGGAAGAAAAGTGGGCTGTAAGTGATGTGAAAGTAAAGCCTGATAATGAATTACAGAAAGCAATCAGGTTTAATATATATCATCTAATCATTTTAGGAAATGACCGGGGAACCGATACAAGCATAGGTGCTAAAGGTTTAGCCGGGCAGGGTTATAGAGGCCATATCTTTTGGGACGGTGAGATTTTTATCTTGCCGTTTTTTATTTACAATAATCCTATTGTTGCCAAAAACATGCTTATTTATAGATATAATAGATTACCGGCATCCCGAAAGAATGCTTTGAAGAATGGATACAAAGGAGCTCAATTTGTCTGGGAATCTGCAGATACCGGAGAGGAAACAACGCCATCTTGGCATAAATTGCCGGATGGAAGTATTATTAAGATTTATACTGGACAGCAAGAGCATCATATTGTTGCTGATATTGCTTATGCAGTAGATCATTATTATAACGCTACCTGTGACAGTGAATTTATGGTTGAGCATGGTTTGGAGATAATATTTGAGGCTGCAAAGTTTTGGGCTAGTAGAGTAGAACTTAATAAAAAGAAGAAAAGATATGAAATTAAGCATGTTATCGGCCCTGATGAATTTAGAGAAGATATAAATAATAATGCCTTCACTAATGCAATGGCACGCTGGAATCTTTTAAGGGCGGTTGAGCTTTATCGGGAATTTGAAAAGAAGAGTTCTGATTTCAAAAAGCTTTCTAAAAAAATTAAACTAAAAAAATCAGAGTGTGATACTTGGCGCCAAATCGGTAGAAAATTATTTATTCCTAGGTCAAAAAGAAAGAATTTAATTGAACAATGCGATGGATATTTTGCAAAAGAAGATGTTAAGATTTCTGATTATGACGAAAACGGCATGCCGCTTGTGCCTAAGTCTGTTTCCGAAAGGAAGCTTGAGGAAACACAACTTATAAAGCAGGCTGATGTGGTTATGCTTTTATACTTGCTTTCCAATTCGTTTTCTGATGAGCAGAAGAGAAATAATTATCAGTATTATGTTAGAAGGACCATGCATAAGTCATCGCTTAGTCCATCTATAAACGCGATAATCGGGGCAGAAGTTGGAGATTCTAAGAGAGCGTTTAAGTTGTTTTCTATGGCGCTTTATACTGATCTTAAAGACGTTCATGGCAATATCGTTGATGGTATCCATTCAGCTTGTTTGGGAGGGGTGTGGCAGGTTTTGATTAAAGGTTTTGGTGGTATGAGGATAAAAAGAAACATTTTAACTTTTGATCCTAAACTCCCAAGCCAGATAAAATCTTTAGAATTTTCTGTTTTTTGGAGAAACTGCTTAATAAATGTATCAATGCAGAAAAATAAAATAAAAATTTCATTTAACTCATCTACAAGAAAAAGTTTGAGGATCATGGTTTATAAAACTATTAGGGATTTAACAATCAATAAGACTTTTACTTTTTCCAGAAAGGCGAGGTAGGTATGAGCAAGGTAAAAAATTTAATGACAAGAAGAGTTATTACTATACCCACGGATATGCCCATTGAACAAATTTGTAAAATTCTTACGAAAAACAGCTTAAGTGGAGTTCCTGTAGTTAGCGACAACAATAAGCTGATTGGTTTTGTTTCAGAAAGAGATATTATACTTATGATTGCATCGGGTGATTACTGTGATAAAACAGCAAAGGATTTCATGTGTAAGAAATTAATTACTGTTGATGAAAATACTGATTTGACCAAGGTATCAAAAATATTTTCGGGCAATCCTTTCCGTCATATTCCCGTTGTAAAAAAAGGTGAAGTTGTGGGGATTGTTTCCAGAAGAGATGTTGTGCATAGTCTTTTAGTGTCTTAGATTTATCTTAAAAGGAGGTAGCAACTTGGTAAAAAAGAAAAGAAATTTAAGTAAGAAGTTAAATATCGCTCAGCTACACTGGGGTTTTCCTCCTATTATTGGTGGGGTAGAAACCCACCTAGATATGATTATGCCCATGATGGTAAAGCTTGGGCATCGTGTCGCGCTTCTTACTGGTACTGCAGAAGGAGTGAAGACTCGTTATGCATACAAAGGTATAGATATATTTCGTACACCTTTGATGGATTTGAACTGGTTGTATAAAAGAGGATTGCATGGTCTTGAAGATGAGCTAACCACTACATTTAAGAATTTTTTGAATCATGTTAAGCCCAATGTTATCCATTGTCATAATATGCATTATTTCAGTCTTGTACATGCAAGAGTGATAGAGCGCGAGGCGCTTAAAAGAAAAATTCCATTAATTTTGACTGCTCATAATGTTTGGGATGAAATGCTTTTTTTGCAGCTTTCTCGTGATATAAAATGGACACGAATAATTGCGGTAAGCCATTTTATCAAGAAGGAAATGATAGGTGCGGGTTGCAATGATAGGAAGATAAACGTAGTTCATCATGGTATAGACGCTAAAGAATTCCATCCTACAGTTAAAACTAAAGAAATTGAAGATAAATATCCTCAGCTTAAGAATAAACGAATTATATTTCATCCGGCGAGGATGGGTTTGGCCAAAGGGTGCGATACAAGCATTAAGGCGTTTAGTATTGTTAAGGAGAGATTTCCTGATGCAATGCTTGTTTTGGCTGGAACAAAACATATTATTGATTGGGGTGAAACCCAACAAAAGGATATTGCTTACTTGGTTAAATTGGTTAAAATTTTTGATCTCGAAGATAGTGTATTAATAGATGTTTATTCTAGAAAGGAAATTTCAAAGATTTACGCTCTGACAGATGTCTGCATATATCCTTCTACTGGCTGTGAGCCTTTTGGCCTTACAATGCTAGAGGCTTTAGCAACAGCAAAACCAATGGTGGTTACTAATGCCGGCGGTATGCCTGAGATTATTCGAGACGGAATAAATGGTTTTGTGGTTCCCATTAGAGATTTTGAAGCTTTGGCTTCTAGGATTATTCAACTTCTAGCAAATGACAACTTACGCAGAAGATTGGGAGATACCGGAAAAGAAATAGTTGATGAGTATTACAGAAAAGAGCATGTGACCAGAAATACCCTCAACGTGTACAGAAAGGCAATGGAAGAGAT
This sequence comes from uncultured Planctomycetia bacterium, assembly GCA_964406665.1. GTDB lineage: Bacteria > Omnitrophota > Gorgyraeia > VGKH01 > JBHPFN01 > CAYOSQ01. The sequence continues at coordinate 45,183 of CAYOSQ010000008.1, forward strand.
CTAGGAGAGTTTGTTTTATGTTTGTAACCAGTAATTTCTTAGCCGCTGTAGCGCAAATCATAGATATGATTCTAACCATTCTTTATTGGTTGATCTTGATACGTGCGCTTATCAGTTGGGTGAATCCTGATCCTTATAATCCGATAGTGCAATTTTTGCATAGAGCAACCGAACCAATACTAGAGCCGATTAGAAGAATGCTTCCTTTAAATTTTAGGTTTGGGTTAGATATATCTCCGATAATAGCTTTTTTGCTTATCTTTTTTCTAAGAGCGTTTTTAGTGCGTACACTTATTGATATGAGCATAAAAATGAGATACTAGTTTGAGTATTGATTATTAGATAAAAGGAGTGCATTAATGAAAGAAAGAATAGAAGCTGCTTTAGACAAAATTAGACCGACATTAGAAGCTGATGGCGGCAGTGTTGATTTTGTAGATGTTTCTGATGATGGTATAGTTAAAGTTAAGCTTACTGGAGCTTGTTCCGGGTGTCCTATGAGTCAGATGACTCTGAAAATGGGTATCGAAAGGATTTTAAAGCAAGAAGTTCCTGAAGTCAAGGAAGTTGTCTCGGTATAATTATCTAGAATAAAGAAATAAAATGGGATACGGCGCTGCATTAGCTAAAGCCTGGGAGCAGGTAAATAATCTTACTGAAGAAAAGAAATATTCGGTCCGAATACTTTCTGATGAATATGAGATAGATGCAGAGTCTAAGAGTATTTTATCTTTATCCTGTAATGTTCCCGCAAAGGATTTCGTAAGTATTTTGGTTTTGCATTATTTGGCGCAAAAACTAAAATGGTTACCGCAGACTACCGGTGAGTGGATTTCTTTCAAGCAGCTTGACGGTGGGATGGGGTATTACCCGGCATTCAAAAAACGTACAATTGATCAGATCGTAGGGAAATATGGTAGTAATCCTGATGCCATCTTTGAAACCGTGGAGCGCCTGAAGGCAAAAAGAGCACAGCTCTCAGATGTTAGCGTTGTTCTAGAAGTATTTAACAATGTTCCCGTGCTTATAACATTATCTCGGGCTGATGAAGAGTTTGGTCCTGAGGCTAATATGCTTTTCGATGCGAGCATTAAGGATATATTTTGCACTGAAGATGTAGCGGTTATGGCTAGTTTTGTTGCAGCGAATATTTAATTTATATTGTTTTTGTCATTTTTTCTTGACTTATTTTGGTAGCATAGTAACATAATTTTGTGAACACAATTTGTTTAATTTAACTTAAGTTATAGTCAAAAAGGAGGAATCAATGAAAAAACTAGTAAAGGTAAAGGGTAAAAAACATACTCCTTTCGGGTTAAAAATTACAGGTCATATAATTAAAGTAAAAGGCACTATTTCAATTTGCCAAGCTGCCAATGTCTTACTAGAGAATAAAATTGGAGCCTGTGTTGTAGAAAAAGATGGTAATCTTTCTGGTATTATTTCTGAGCGCGATATCGTTTGGAGAGTAGTTGCCCGAGGAAAATCTTTGGATAAAACTAAAGTAAAAGATGTAATGACAAAGAAAGTAATTACCATAGATTTAGATAAAGGTGTTGAAGATCTTTATGAAACCATGAAAAAGATTCCTTTTAGGCATCTGCCTGTTCAGAAAGGAAAAGAAATTATTGGCATGGTTTCCAGTAGAGATTTGAAATATTTGCTGAAACTTAAAGAAACAAAATAAATTAATAATAGACATTTCAAAATATCTCCCAGGTTAACCCCGATTAAGCTGCGTGGACAAAATTATACAAATTTTTGCTAACTTTGTTATGAAGAAAATCATATTTATTTTATGCGCGCTGTTTTTCTTATCAGCTAATGCCGCATATTGCCAGCAGAAATCTCTAATTCCTCTTGAAATACTCTTTGGAAACCCTGAACGGGCCAATCCTGAAATTTCTCCCAATGGAAAACTTTTGACTTATCTAGCTCCCTATGAAGGCGTAACTAATCTTTGGATTAAGACATTGGGCGAAGAAGATGATAGGGTTATTACTAAAGATAAGCACAGGGGTATTTGGTATTATTTTTGGGCAGAAGATAATAAACATGTTATTTATCTGCAGGATGCTGATGGAGATGAAAATTGGCATCTTTTCTCAATTAATCTAGAAACTGGAACTATTCGAGATTTAACTCCGTTTTTAGGAGTAAAAGCAGGAGTAATAGCAACGGACAATAATTTTCCCGATGAAGTTTTGGTAAAACTTAATATTCGCGATAAAAGCATTTTTGATGCTTATAGTATTGATTTGAATACCGGTGCAGTGGTTGAAATTCAGAGAAATCCGGGAGATATAATTGGATGGTCAACAGATAACGATTTTAATATTAGGCTTGCCTATAAGGCCATGCCTGACGGAGGCAGTCAGCTTCTTAGAAAAAAAAGTAAGCATCATGATTTTAAAGAATTAATTACTTGGCCAGCCGATGAATATGGTGGAGGAATAGGGTTTACTCCAAATAATAGATATCTATATATTACAGATAGTACCGCAGAGAACACTAGCCGTTTGTACAAAATAAATATTAGAACTAAGAGAAAAAAATTAATCGCTTTTGATGATGAGGTAGATGTTGGCAGTGTCATGGTTCATCCTACTAAACATCATCTTCAGGCGGTAAGTTTTACTAAAGAAAGACTGCAGTGGAAAGTTCTGGATAAAGATATTGAAGATGATTTTGAAGCTTTGGAAAAACTAAATTCCGGAAACTTTCATGTTCTTAGTAGAGATTTATCAGATTCTAAATGGATAGTAGTGTTCTGGCGAGATGATTTTCCCGCAAGTTATTTTCTGTATAATAGAAAAAATAAAACTCCTACATTTCTTTTTAGTGCAAGGCCTAAGCTAGAAGATTATTCTCTTTCTAAAATGGAACCAATAAAGATTGTCTCTCGCGATGGTTTGAGCATGCAGTGTTATCTAACTCTTCCTGTTGGAGGCAATAAAAGTAATTTGCCACTTGTGTTGCTAGTCCACGGTGGTCCTTGGTCTAGAGATAGCTGGGGATATGATGCCCAGGTTCAGTGGTTGGCTAATAGAGGCTTTGCGGTATTGCAGGTTAATTTTAGAGGTTCTTCCGGTTTTGGCAAAAGATTCCTAAACGCAGGGAAAAAGGAATGGGGCAGGAAGATGCAGAATGATTTAACCGATGCAGTTAACTGGGCCGTTGATAAAGGCATTGCTGATTCTAAGCGCATTGCTATATTTGGGGCTTCATATGGTGGATATGCGGCATTGGCTGGCGCTGCATTTACTCCTGATTTATTTGTATGTGCTGTGGATGCATTCGGTCCGAGTAATCTAGTTAGTTTTTTGAATTCTGTCCCTCCTTATTGGCGTCCAATGAAAAATATGTTTAGGGTTCGCGTAGGAGATTTAGAAAAAGAAGAAGACATGTTGAAAGAGCGCTCTCCGTTATTTAGCGCAGATAATATTAAAATTCCTATGTTAATCGTTCAGGGAGCTAACGATGTGAGGGTAAAGAAAGAAGAGAGTGAGCAAATAGTCGAGGCTTTAAAGAAAAAAGGTATAGATGTAAGATATCTTTTGTTTCCTGATGAGGGGCATGGTTTCATGAAACCTGAGAATAGGCTCAAGTTTTATTCTATCGCTGAAGATTTCTTAAAATTATATTTACAAAAAAGAAACTAGAGGCAACACATTGATAATTCATTTGATTTATTCTTGCTAAATTGCAGCAAAAGATATAAAATAAAGCATAAGAATTCAGCAAATTTGATTTTTTGATCATTCCTTATATTTTTGTAGCTTAACTAATAATTAGACTTAAGGGGGAATAATGAAGAAACAGCGGGCATTTAGTATGCATCTTTCCAGAGGGGTTGTTGTAGCTAACGAAAGTACTTCTGCGAGAGAAATAGCTTGTCTTATGGATGAGAATAATATTGGTGCGGTTATTATTTTAAAAGGTGAGAAACTCGTAGGTATTGTTAGTGAGAGAGACATAACTAGAAGAGTTGTGGCTAAGGATTTAACTCCGTCAAGAACTAAAGCCAAGACGTTTATGACTAAAGATGTTGCTACGGCTGAATTTAGCGATGGAATAAAAAAGATTTACCAAACACTTTGTGAAATAAAATTCAGGCATCTTCCTATTATGGATAAAGGAAAGCTAGTAGGCATAGCATCGCAAAGAGACGTATTGTATAATTTAACTTTAAAAGAAACTAAACAAGGGAAGGAAAAATGAAACAGGAAATTGGTGCGCCGAAAGAAGATCTGATTCGAAAACTAAAGGATATAGCAGCTGAATATTTTACTATTATAGCTCATTTAAGAGTAGGAATTAAAATAAGCATTGTTTTTGGACTGCTGCTTATGGGTTCTATGGCTGTATATTTTATTAAGATTTACCCGGAATTTGCAAAGACCCAACAAGAAGAAGTTCCATATAAAGCTTGTTTAGGTGAAGCGTTTACGCTTTATCGAGAAAAATGGGATCAAGCTTGCAAAAAAGATAATCAGGGTTCTGGTTGTGGATTATCTGAGAGAGAATCTGAGTCTATAAATGATTATCTTGATGATTTAAAACGTAACTGTTACGTAAAACACCGTTGACAAGTAAGATTTTATTTTGATATTCGAAAGGAGAATATTTATGAAAAGGATAAATATACTTTTAATTATATTGTTAGCAGTTTTTAGTTTTGCTGCAGAAGATCAGGCTACGCGTAGTTTTCAAGAGGTAAAACCATATGTTGATGAGGTTTTTGCTATGCAAGGTGACGGTAACGAGATTTCTGCTAAGTTAAAAGAAAAGCAGATATCTGCTTCTTCTGCTGCAAAAGAGATTGAAGAGATTCATTCCAAGCTTCTGTTAGTTACCGCACCGGTAGAATATGAAAAATACCATCAAATTTTGTTAGACTTTTATGAAAAAAGAATGCTGGAATATAAGCTTTTAAGCAAAAAACGTCCTGTACCAGATTCTTTGAGTACAGAAATAAAAGAGTTGGCGCGTCAATCAGTATTAGAATTTATTGAAGTTGGCGGGAAGTTTAAGAAGTAAACTTGCGGTTGCAAAATTTTAGCCATATTCAAGAAAACAATATGGAGAATATTTATTTGAACAATTGTAAAAGTATTCATCTGCAAAAAGACAAAAATAATTTATTGAAAGCAATAGTATTATTTACTATTGCTTTTTTGTGTTTTGTGCAGAGCGTTGTTTTTGCAGATGATTCATTAAAAAAAGAGTTTTATGAAAGTGGAGCAGTTAAGAGTGAGACTAGATTAGAATCTGGAAGGCCACACGGGATTGCAAAAACTTATTATGAAAATAGTTCTCTGTGGATAGAAGAGCAGTATGTCAATGGAAAGCTAAATGGTTTTGTTAAGCGATATTATATAAATGGTGCATTGTTAAGCGAGGAATCATATAAAGACAATAAGCCCGAGGGCATTGCCAATACGTATTACAAGAATGGGAATCTTTGGACGGAAGGTAATTATGTTGACGGTGAACCAGAAGGAGTTTTCAGGATATATGATGAAAAAGGGATAGTTTTACAGGAGAAGCTTTATAGACAAGGAAAGCTATCAGAAGATATTCAAATAGATTATGCCAAGGCTGCAGCAAAACTAAAAGATGAGTTATTTGCTCTTAAGTTATCAAAAGAGAAAATTGAGGTAAAATTAAACGAGAGAATTGATTCTCTTGAAGATGAAAATGTCGATGTTCGTTCAAGGCTTGAATCTGAAGTTTCTTTACTTAGAAAGAAGGAAAAAGAGTTATCAAGTGAATTAAATTCTTTGAAGGGATCCAAAGAGTCTTTAAAAAAGCTTGAGGCAAAGTTAAATAAAAGAATAGAGTCGCTTAAAAATGAAAATACTGAAGTTCGCTCAAGGTTAGAATCTGATATTTCTTCTTTTAGAAAAAAAGAAAGAGACTTAATCGTTGAATTAAGTGTATTGAAAAAATCTAGAGATTCTCTTCAGTCAGAGCTTAATAAAAAGATCTCTGAGCTTAAAAATTCAAAAAAACTTAGTGTTTCCGAGCTTGAGAAAAAGATAGAAAACCTTGAAGATTCTAAAAATGCAAACGAGTCAAAACTTAAAAAGACAATTACTGACCTTAAGTACTCTAAATCAGAAATGGAGAAGAAGCTTATCGATAGAGCTGACAAGGCCAAAGATTTTGGTAAAAAAGAGATTTCGTTGTTGAAAGATCAGTCAATTGCTTTCAATAAGAGAAATGTTGAATTAAAAACTACCCTTGAGTCAAAAATCAATTCTTTAAAAAATAAAGAAAAAGAACTGAGCAAACAGTTAGCTAATTTACAGAGATCCAATGATAAATTAGTATCTGATTTAAAAAGTGAAATAGCTGCTTTAGAGAAGTCCAAGGGTCAATCTGAATCTGAGTTGAGAAGTGAAATAACTGTTTTAGAAAAATCTAAAGAACAATCTGAATCTAACCTAAAAAATAAAATAGTTACTTTGCAAGGATCAAAAGAAAAACGTGAATCTGAACTGAAAAAAGAAATAGAATCTCTGCTGCAAGATAAATACAAAAATACTTCCATTCTCAGGAAAGATATTGAGATGTTGAAATCTGCCAGAGAAAATACCGAGAAAAGTCTTATGGAACAAGTACTCGAAGCTAAACGTGTCAATAAGCATATAATATCTGACCTTAAAGGACAGATTAGTTCTTTGAAAAATATTAACACTGAAGAAAAGACTAAGCTTGAAGGAGAAATCGCTTCTCTTGAAGAAGATTTTAAATCTCTTGAATCTAATTTTGTTACATTGGAAAAATCGAAAAATATTGATTTAGAGAAGCTGAAAAGACAACTTGAAAATTCTCAATCTCGCCTTAAAAAAATCAACTCCCAGAAAGATAATAGTCAGAAGAATATTAAGGAGCTTAACTCGCAAATTGTTAAATTAAAACAGGAATATTCTAAAACTAAGAATCTGCTGGAATTGCAGATTACTTCCTTAAAAGAGAATAACACCTTTTTAAAAAGTGAATTTAAGAGCTTGCAGACATCTAAGGAGAAAATCGTCGATGGTTTAGCCCAAGAACTTAATGAGCTGGAAGAATTTAGAGAAGTGGCTATAGAAGAATTGAACAGTCGCATTGCAGCTTTTGAAGATACCAAGAAAGATGTTGAGAGTAAGTATAAACAGCAAGTTTCATCTATCGAAAAATCAAAGCAACAAGCCATTTATAAGCTTGAGAGTAAATTAAAACTGTTGCAGAGTGAAAGCGCAATAACAAAATCCCGTATGAAAACAGAGATAAATTTATTAAAAAATAAAGAAGCAATTCTCAAAAAGGAATTAGAGATTTTAAGAGGTTTTAAGGATAATACTGAAGAGACCGCTAGTTTAACTGATTATACTTCTGCAGAGCTATTGGCTCAACAGGGTACAGCAGATGACTTAGAGAATGTTTTGGAAATATCACAGGGAAGCATTGATTTTCTCCTAGAAGATAGCCCTGGATGCAGGAAAGTAAATGGCGTTTGCTCTACCTATTATGAAGATGGTCCGCTCTGGATAGAAGAACCTTACAAAAATGGAAAGAAAAACGGTATAGTAAAAAGATATTACAAGAGCGGCTCTATCCTTAGCAAAGCAGAATTTAAGAATGATGAATTAAACGGAAAGCTTAAAACATTCTATGAAGATGGAACTCTTTGGAGTGAGGGTCATTTTAAAGATGGTCAACCAGATGGAGCTTTCAAAGGTTATTATGAAAACGGTATATTGCAGAGTGAGTGGAGAGTAAGCAAAGGTTTGTTAAGTGGAGTAACGAAAACTTATTACGTAAATGGAAAGTTACGCAGCGAAGGAACTTTTCTTAATGGAGCACAACAAGGTATTTTTCAGGGTTTTTATAAAAATAAACGCCTGATGTATAAAGATACATATAAAAACGGAACGCTTGTCAAGCAGATATACTTTGACAATAAGGGCAAGGTTATTTTCGACCGCGAGTACTAAACTCACAACTTTTCTTTTACGTCTATCCAGACATGATGACAACAGAGCACTTTAATATTTTTTTGATAGTTGCAGCTTCTATATCTTTAATAGTTTTATTGATATATTTCTTGAAAGTGCAGAAATTCCTAAAAAAGTAAGTCATCTGAACATTTGAACCCAAAAAATAGAATGAAGAAAACTTTAGTCTTATTTTTGTTTATTTTAGGCATTTTAGTTTCATTGTATTATTTTGTAAATTTTAAAGAGTCTAAGGTTAAAAGCAATCCCGATTTAAATAAAGTAACCCCGGGGATATCTAAAGACATGCTTTTTGCTCTTTATGGTAAAGAAGATGAAAGGACATACCGTATAGAAGGTAGTAATGAATGGATTACTTTTAACCGAAGAAAAAGAGGGATTATAGGCGGGGCGGTAACCTTTTATCTGAAAAATAACAAAGTTGTTGAGTGGAAATTAGACGATAGAGAAGAAATAATCAAAGAATACCTGGGAGAATTTTGCTCCAAAACCATAGTTGTAAACTTTCCTAAAATGTATTCTGCAATAAAATATGTTTTAGGGAAAATTCCATTAAAAGATTTTCTTTATTTAACCGAAAGAAATTATCCTGTACTGTTTACAGAATATTATTATCAAGATATGCCTAGGTTTGCAAATTCTTCAGAAATTATTATCTTAGAGGATGATCCGCCAACGTTTACAGAGGGTTTATATTTTGTTAAATTGAGCGCTGAACTTGAGGTTTCTGGTTCAGTGAATGATATCGTGGGAGTAGTTGCGCATGAACTTGCTCATAGAATGCTGGGGCACAGCTCTAGTAAATATACTGAGTTGATGGAAGAGGAGGCTAATAATCTTGTAAGGAATTGGGGTTTTGAAGAAGAATTAGTTGGTGCTAAAGAACACTATCAATGATTTTTTATAATCATTATAAAATGGAGCAGCAGTGATGGATAAAGAATTAGTAGTAGTTGGAGATAGAGTTTTAATTACGCCTGATGAAGAGCAGAATCGTACTGACACGGGATTATATTTACCGGTAGGAGTTCGAGAAAAGGAAAGAGTTCAAAGCGGTATAATAGTTAAAATTGGTCCAGGGTATCCTGTACCTGATCCTTCTTCTTTAGGTGATGAGCCATGGCAGAATTATCAAAAAGAAAACAAATATTTTCCTTTGCAGGCAAAAGAGGGAGATTATTGTATTTTTTTAAGGAATGACGGCATAGAAATAGAATACAATAAAAAGAAATATATAGTCGTGCCGAATTCAGCCATAATGGTTCTTTTGAGAAATAAGAAAGAAACTAAGCCTCCAGACAATGATATTTTATAATTCCTGCCTTTTTAAAATTAATATTCTTTAGATTTAATCTGAAAATTTTAGGATAACAATGAAAATTAGCCGTATAGACAGTATTGAAGATAAAAGAATTAGTATTTTTCGTTCCCTCAAAGGAAAGGATTATATAAAAAAAGGTGTTTTTATAGGTGAAGGAGAGAAGGTAGTCGGATACTTATTAAGAAGCAAATTAGACCTGATTTCTGTTTTGATAACCGAAAAATGGTTAGAAAAAATAAACTCAAAATTTAAAGGAGCAAAAAAGTCTAAAATTAAAGTTTATCTTTTGGATAAAAAAGAGATGGAAAAAGTTGTCGGGTTTAAGTTGCATCAGGGCATCATGGCAGCCGCAAAAATCCCTAAGCAAATCACAATCAATAAGGCTTTAAAACTTTATTCTAAGCCTTGTTTATTCGTTGCCTTTGATGCTATCCACGATGTAGAAAATATTGGTTTGATCGTCCGTAACTGCGTTGCTTTCGGTGTAGGTGCGTTAATCATTGACAAAAGATCGAGTAATCCTTATTTACGTAGAGCTGTTAGAGTATCCATGGGAGCGGTATTTAGTTTACCTATTATTATGGTTGAAAATGTTGCTGCAACATTAAGAATGCTGAAGAAACAACTCGGTTTTTCAGTTATCGCAGCTTCTTCTAAGGGGAGGTCTGTTGGTTTAGATAAACTGAACGTTTCTCACAATAAATGCTTGGTGCTAGGAAATGAGGCTTATGGTCTCTCTAGGGATATTTTAAGATTGGCAGATAATATTATTAAAATCAAAGTTAATTTTGAATCTTTAAATGTTGCAAGCGCTTCGGCCATAATGCTTCACCATTTGGCAGAATTGAGGCATCGCTAATGGTTTATCATGTTCCATGTTGAATTATTCCTCAGTGTTGTTATAATATTAACCATTGAATTATATCTTATAGTATAGTTTTTTTTATTGGGTGATTATATGTTTGAAGAGATAATAGCTAAAATATCTGTTTTTCATCTGAATGTATTATTCCTTTTGGGCCTTGCCCTTTTTGGTGGCACCATAGGAGGACGTTTGTTCCAGAAGCTGAAGATTCCTCAAGTGGTCGGCTATATCGCTATAGGGATTGCACTTGGGCAATCTGGCATTAATATAGTTAACCACGAAATGATTGAAACCTTGTTACCGTTTAACTATTTTGCACTTGGACTTATTGGTTTCATGATAGGTGGTGAGCTTAAAAGAGAGATTTTTGCAAAATATGGTAAACAGTTTCTTTATATTTTGTTATCTGAAGGCATAACTGCTTTTATCGTTGTTGCAGCTTTAATTGGAAGCGTAGGAAGTTTGTTTTTTGATGCAAAAATCGCATGGTCGCTAGGTTTGCTGCTTGGCGCTATTGCTTCAGCCACTGCTCCGGCTGCCACTACAGAGGTGCTTAGGGAATATAAAACACGCGGTCCGCTGACTACAACGGTGTTTGGTATTATTGCTTTAGATGATGGTTTAGCACTTGTGCTTTTTGCTATTGCTGCTAGCATTGCTGGTAATTTAAGCGGCCTTGTTGAAAGCAGCGCCTTGAAAACATTTATTCATCCTTTGTATGAAATTGGTGTTGCAATAATAGTAGGTATTTGTTCGGGATTTATACTTAATAAAATGCTTCGAAAGTATCCCGAGGCCAGCAGAATTCTTGCTTTTACTATCGGTGCGGTATTGCTTGTTGTCGGTTTATCTTTGGTTATTCATGTAGATATGTTGATTGCCGCTATGACGCTAGGGTTAGTTGTAGGTAATTTTATACCTAGAAAAAGTAAAGAAGTTTTTGAATTAGTCGGAAGTTTTACACCGCCGATTTATGTATTATTTTTTGTCTTAGTTGGAGCAAAATTAGATATTAGCCATATGACTTTACCGATTATTATACTTCTTGGAATTTATCTTTTAGGAAGAAGTGCAGGTAAATTTATCGGGTCTAACTTTGGTGCGCACTTAGCAAAAGCACCTGCAACAGTGAGGAAATATCTGCCTCTTTGTCTTTTTAGTCAGGCTGGGGTTGCGATCGGTTTATCTATTTTAGCTAGTCATTATTTTTCGGGAGAATTAGGTAATTCGATAGTAATTATAATTACTGCCTCTACTTTCGTGCTTGAAATTATTGGTCCTCCATTAGTTAAGGTTGCCGTTGTAAAGGCAGGGGAAGCCGGACTAAATATTACTGAAGAGGATTTAATACAAACCAGTAATGCAAAAGATATAATGGAAGCAAATTTTCCTTTTATCGTCAAGAATGTTTCATTGGGTGAAATTATCAAGATTTTCAGCGAAAGCAATAATCTTTATTACCCAGTGGTAGATAGCGAAAAAAAACTATTGGGGATTATTACTGTGGATAATATTAAAAATACTTTTATGGAAACAAGCCTAAACCATTTTTTGCTTGCCGATGATCTTATGGAGCCGGTTGTAAAAACGGCATCACCGGAAACAACAGTTGCCGAAATAATAAAGTTACTGAAAATTTATCATCTTGAATGTATCCCAGTAGTCTTGGATGATAATAGGTTAATAGGATTGATTGAGAGAAGGAGGCTTGACAGGGTAATTTCTACTAAGATGATGGAACTACAGAGGCAGGCTGATTTTCTTGAAGGTGAATAATTTTCTTTAAACCTTAATAAAAAGAATGTATAATAAATTAATATTAAAAATTAAGGAGTCGGTTATATGCTAAAAGCTTCTCTTGAAGATATAATGTCAGAAGATGTAGTTACAATTAAGGACAATGCTACTGTTGGACAGGCTGCTCATATACTTCTTAGATTTAGGATAAATGGAATACTTATAGTTGACCAGAGTGACAAAAATAGTGTCAAAGGAGTTCTCACCACAACAGATCTTCTGAGATTGCTTGATAATGCTATGTCAGAGCAGAAGAAAAGGAAAGAGGCAATTGAAAATGTATCAAAGCGTCTAGCTGTTGAAGTTGCGAATAAAGATGTTGTAAATCTGCAGAAAGATATTAAGATCGAAAGAGCTATTGCTCTTATGCATAGAAGAAATATCCACACCATTCCTGTATATGAAGGCGAACGCCTTGTCGGCATAGTTGGAAGGCATGATATCTTAAACCTCGCCTTCAGCTACTAATTGTTTAATTCTTTAATTATAGTTATTTTAGGTTCAAATGGTCTTAATTCAATTCTGAATTATAGTTATATTCAAATATAATATTGACATAAACACTTAATTGAAGTAATATGAATAATAAGAATAATGAGAAAAATGCGAACTAGGATTTTCCGCATAAAGAAAGGAGAGTAACAGCATGAAGAAGATTTTAATTATTGATGATGATACCAATATGCGTAATGCTGTAAATCGTATTCTAGGCCTTGAAAAAAAATATGAAGTTCATGAAGCAATCGATGGTGTTGATGGCGAGAAAAAGATAGGAGAGCTTAAGCCGGATCTCGTTATTCTTGATATAAAAATGCCGGGAAAAGATGGATATGAGGTTTGTTTGGATATTAGAAAAAACCCTATTTTAAAAGACGTTAAAATCGTTGCAATTACAGGATATTCAGGGAAGATTGGAGAAGGTATCATGGAAGCATTGGGTGCCGATGCTTTTTTTGAAAAGCCCTTTGATAACGATAAATTAAAAGCAGAAATAGCAAGACTTCTTGAAGATTAATGCTTAAACAAGATAGACCGCTAACCACTGGTGAAATAGCCAAGTACTGCCACGTTACCTACCGCTGTATTCTCAAATGGATTGAGGCCGACAAACTGAAAACATTCCGTACTCCAGGTGGTCATAATCGCATCCACCTACGAGATTTCCTTAATTTCCTTAAGGCCTACAATATGCCCGTTCCATTAGAGTTCGAAAAGAAGCTTAATAAAAGAAAGATTCTTATTGTCGATGATGACAAGAATATGGTTAATTCTATAAAAAGGATTCTTAGAACGCAAAATGGTTCTTTTGATATTGAAGTAGCTTATGATGGATTTGATGTTGGAAGAAAAGTTGCGGAATTTAAACCTGACTTGGTTATTTTAGATATTAGGATGCCAGGGATGGATGGTTATGAGGTGATAAGGAGAATAAAAGAAATGCCCGGAGGCAAACATACAAAAATTATCGCGATATCTGCTTATTTTAAAGAAGACGGAAAGAAAAATGTTGCCTCTCCTGTTGTAGAGGCTTGTTTGGATAAGCCGTTTGATAATGAGGAATTGTTGAATAAAGTAAAAGGACTTATCTCTTAAAATAGTGATTTTCTATGATTTAAGAAAGTTTAAAATTCTTTAGCATGTTTTTTTGATGGAAGGAATTTATTATGGCTGAAACATTTTCAGATTGGGAGAAGATAATTGACTCTTTTACAGATTTGATCTCAATCCAAAGTAAGGATTATAAGTATATAAAGGTGAATAAGGCCTTTGCTGATGCTCTTAAAATGAAGCCCGAAAAAATTGTTGGAAAGACCTGCTACGAATTAATCCATAAAACAAAAGAACCGAGGCAGCAATGTCCTCACAAGAAGACGCTTGAGACAAAAAAACCAGCAACGGAGGAGTTTTTTGAGCCTAATTTGGGGGTTTATCTTCAGGTATCTACTTCACCATTTTTTGATGATAAAGGTGAAGTAGCAGGTACTGTTCATATTGCTAGAGATATCACCGAGAGTAAAAAAACCATGGAGTCATTAAAGGAAAAGAAAGAATTCAGTGATGCTTTGTTTGATACAGCTCAGGTAATTATGCTTATGCTTGATACTGAGGGTCGTGTTGTTCGTTTTAATCCTTATACGGAAGAAGTTTCAGGTTATTCATTAAAAGAAGTAAAAGGCAAGGATTGGTTTACTACTTTTTTGCCTAAGAGAGACAGAGGGAGAATTAAAGAAATATTCCAAAAGGCAAAAGACGATATTCAAACGCGTGGAAACGTCAATTCTATTATAACAAAACAAGGAGAAGAGCGTTTTATCGAATGGTATGATAAAACGTTTAAAGATAATAAGGGTAATGTTCTAGGTTTGTTAGCTGTTGGGCAAGATGTCACCGAACGAAAGAAAGCGGAAGTATCTCTACTGGAAATGAAAGATAAATACAGTGTTGTGCTTGAGAATTTAGACGATGTTGTCTTTCAGCTATCTCCGCTTGGCACTATCGAATATGTAAGTCCAGGAGCTAAAGATTGGATGGGGTACATGCCTGAAGAGCTTATTGGTAAGCATTTAAAGGTTACGACTCCAGCAACCGAAATGCCTAAAGCCTTAAACGCTTTAAAGCGGGTTCTTTCTGGAGAGAAGATAAAAAGTTTCAATATGAAACAAAGGCATGCTGACGGGCGTATTTTAGATATGGAGATTAATGCTTTGCCTATAAGGATAGAAGGTAAAATAGTAGCTGTTCAGGGTATTATGAGAGATATCACTGATTGTAAGAATGTAGAGCAGGAAATGCAAAATACTTTGTCCGATTTGGAAAATTTCAAAAAAGCTACTATAGCTCGGGAAAATGTTATGATAGAGCTTAAGAAAGAGATCAATAAGCTATCGCAAGAATTGGGCAGGTCTGCTCCACATGATTTATCGTTTTTGGAGTAGGCTGATAAGCTAACAAGATAATAATAAAAAGGAGGTATATTTATGAAAAATAAAAGACTGTTGCTATTAACGGCCTATTTTTTATTATTTTTTTCTTGTTGCGCTTTTGCAGATATGAGTTTTAAGCCGGGAGTCCAATTACGTCTTCGTCACGAACTATGGAAAAACATTTTCGATTTAGAAAACAGCAGCAAAGATAACCGCAACTATTTTAGGATTAAATATTGCTTTTTAGGCAAGTTGGATTTTAGTGACAAGATTAGTCTCTTCACTAAATTGACCGATGAATTTAGGGCGTATACGTATTTTTATCAATCTAGTAGCCGTAAAAAAGGTCTAGGCTTTGATATTAATGAGACAGTTTTTGATAATCTTTATCTCGATATTAAGGATGTCTTAGGGTTACCAGTGGATTTGCGCTTTGGAAGACAAGATTTTCTTTTTACCTACGGAGAAGGCTTTTTGATTATGGATGGAACTCCGTTAGATGGTTCAAGAACATTCTATTTTAATGCTTTTAAAAGTACTTGGAAAATAAATGAAAAGAACAGCTTAGACTTTGTATATATTAGAAATCCCCGAGATGATCTTTATTTACCTATAATTAACGAAGGTAAATCACCGCAGGCGTTAAATATTACCGATGAAGAAGCTTATATGCTTTATCTAAAAAGTAAATCTTTTGAGGATTTGCATCTTGAAGGATATTACATATATAAAAGAGAAGACGACGACGGAGGTGTCAGGCTGCAGGGACAGAAGGGTAAAATCAATACATTTGGTTCTTTTGCAAAATATAATTTTTCCCCTTATGCGCTAAGAGGACAGCTGGCTTTTCAGTTTGGAGATTATGGTCTTAATGACCGTGAAGCTTTAGGTGGCTATTTATTTTTAGATAGAAGTTTTGATGATAACTTGTGGTCTCCTTCAGCAAGCGTAGGATTTGTTTATCTCTCGGGTGATGATCCTTCAACAACAAAAAACGAAGGATGGGATGCTCTGTTTTCCCGCTGGCCGTGGATGTCAGAGCTATATTCGCTTACATATAACGGTGAGTCTGGCATTGATTATTGGACGAATTTAAAAATGGCCAGGGCTGAGCTTGCTCTTAAGCCGAGCAAAAAAACAAAACTTCGTTTTTGGTACAATGTTTTATGGGCGAATGAAACTCCTGTGGGAACATCTTTTGTTACTGGATTAGGTAAGACCCGAGGCCATCTTCCTCAGGTAAGATTTGATTATGCAATAAACGAAAATATATCTGCTTATATTTTAGGAGAATATTTTATTCCGGGAAGTTTCCATGCTGATAATGCTGACGACGCATTATTTTTAAGGACAGAAGTTACAATTAAGTTTTAATTTAGCCTTAAAATAGTATAAAGAAAAAATTTAGGAGGTTAAAGCAATGTTTTGGAAAATGATGATGAAGGTAAATAAGTTCAGAGTGAGTTTTTTGTTTATTTTTTTGATTATTTGTAATTTTATTCTATGTTTTGGCTTGCAGGCTGATGAGGTTAAAAATAACTTTAAAATTGGATTAGCTGTTCTAAAAGATAATCCTGATTACAGTGCAGGTAGAAGAGCTTTTGTGGATACTCTTGAGAATCAAAAAGACATAAACTTTGAATTTAAGCTTTTAGATGCATTTGGGGATATGGAAGTTTACAAAAAAGGTATAAAAGATTTAGTTGAGGTTGAAAAAGTCGACCTTATTTTTGCCACCGGAACCCGAAGCACTATCCCAGTAGTCGAGTTAGTCAAGGATATCCCTATTGTTTTTACGGCCGTAGCCGCACCTGTTAGGGCTAACATAGTTGAAAGTAGAGAGAACCCCGGGAAAAATGTAACCGGTACGCATTGCGGAATTCCTGAATATGCTCAACTGAAAACCATATTGACTGTAATCCCTAGTGTTAAAAGAATAGGAATAGTCTATACAGCAGATGAGCCAAATGCCGAGCATCAGACTGCTGACTTTAAGTTGGCGGCAGAAGGGTTAGGCGTTGAGGTATTAACATCTTTGGTTTCTAAAGACTGCGACTCTCAAGAGGAAGTCGAGCAGGCAACAAATAAACTAGTAGGAAAGGTTGATGTTCTTGTTGCCCATCAGGATACTTCTCTTTCTCGTTACGGTAGAGGAATGATTAAAGTGGCTGAAGAAAATAACATTCCTGCGTATGTTTCATTATCTCAGCTCCTTAGTGAGGGGGCACTTTTTTCTCTAGGCATAGATTTTTCAGAATTAGGTAAGATATCAGCTAAGCAGGCAATAAGGGTATTAAAACATCAGACAGATCCGGGGGGTTTACCTGTAGAAACTTACAAGAAATATTCTCTGACTATCAACTTACCTGCAGCTGAAAAGATTGGTTTAAAACTTCCAGTTCAGGTTTTAAGAAAAGCATCCAAGCTGATAAAATAAAGGCATTAAGTCAAATGAAATTAAAAATTAATTTAAGAGAAAAATTGTTAATAGTTACTACAAGTATAGTTTTGATTGCTTTTAGCGTTAACACATATTTAAACATAAATGATTTTATTAATAGATATAAAGAGATGATTTCAGAAAAAATATTTGCTGAAGCTAAGCATCTTAGAAATATCATAGAGGATACCCTATCTTTAGGTCTTGGTCTTGGAGAGCTGGAAGGTTTAAATGAAGAATGCGAGAAATTAAAACGAAGTGTACCTTATGCTCAATATTGTTTCGTTTCAGATTTGGATGGTAAAATTATTTATCAAGATTATTCTAAAAAGACAGAGCTGATTTTTGGAAACTTGAAGATTAAAGAAATCAGGGGTTCGGGTCAAAGAGATATTAGTTTTATTAAAACGGTTATCGGAAGTAATATTTATAACCACTCTTTGCTTATCCATGATGATGAAAATCATTTGCATGCTGTCGGAATGGTACATATTGGTGTTTTGTCGGAAGTTGTTAATAAGGAGATTAGAGCACTAATTCAACGCTCTGTATTATTATCCTCAATATTTATAATATTTACTGTTTTGATAGTTATACTTTTCAATAGACATATTGTTTTAGCCCCTCTTCGCTCGATAATGATTGCATTAGCTCATTTTGGAAAGGGAGAACTTGACTATAAAATAGATTTGAAGCAGACTGATGAGTTTGGCGAGCTAGCAAAAACTTTTAACAAAATGACTGAAAACTTAAATATTGTAACCGCTTCTCGGGATGATTTGGATGCTCAGATTAAAGAACGAATAAAAGCGGAAAAAGCACTTCAAGAAGCTAATAAAGGATTAGCTTTAAATGAACGGGCCTTAAAAAACATTCTCTATGATTTAAGGAAAGCCCATGACGAATTAAAATCTACCCAAAAGCAACTGGTGCAGAGTGAGAAACTTGCATCTATTGGTCAGCTGGCTGCTGGTATTGCACATGAAATAAACAATCCTGTTGGTTTTATCGGCAGTAATCTTTCTACGCTGGAACAATATATTGAAAATATTTCAGAAATTATGAGAGCCCTGGAAAATTTTAAGCAGGTAGTCGAACAAAAAGATTTAAATAAAGCAGAGAAAATTAGAGTAGAGCTTCAAGAGCTTGAGGAAAGTCTAGATATAGAATATATCCTAAATGATTTAGATAGTTTATTGAGGGAGTCGAAAGAAGGAGTAGAAAGAATTAAGAAGATCGTAATGGATTTAAAAACCTTTTCACGTTCTGACGACGAAATTAGAATAGCCGCGAACATAAATCAAGTTATTGATGGCACAGTAAATATAGTTTGGAATGAAATAAAATATAAAGCAGAGCTGAATAGAAAATATGGGGAGGTTCCCCTTGTAGAGTGTAACACGCAGCAGATCGGCCAGGTGTTTATAAATCTTTTGGTTAATGCTGCTCAATCCATAGCGGATAAAGGTGTTATTACAATTGAAACATATAAAAGGGAAAATGAAGTTGTAGTAGAGGTTTCCGATACCGGTAAGGGTATTAAGAAAGAACTACTGGCTAAAATATTCGACCCATTTTTTACCACTAAAGAAGTAGGGAAAGGTACCGGATTGGGTTTAAGTATCAGTCACGAAATTATTACAAAACATAACGGCACAATAACAGTTGAAAGTGAAGTTGGCAAAGGAACTAAATTCACTGTTGTTTTTCCTGTCAGCAAAAATATTTAGTTTGATTAATAGGTCGAAAACGCAAGGAGAAAAAAATGGCAGAATATAAGATATTACTTGTTGATGATGAGGAGAATATTCTGAATTCTCTGATACGGACTTTGCACAATGAAAAATACGATATTTTAGTTAAAAAAACTGCTGAAGAGGCAATTACAGTTATTTCCCAACAGAAGATAGACCTAATCATCTGCGATTATAAATTAAGTGGAATGAACGGCATAGATTTTCTGGAGATGGTTTCTAAGAAAAATCCTGAGATAATCACAATTTTGCTTACCGGTAAAGCAGATATGCAGATGGCCATGGATGCTATAAACAGGTCTTCTCTTTATATGTTTATAATGAAACCCTGGGAAAATGATATGTTGATTTCTTCAGTAAGTAGGGCTTTGGAGCAACGTGATCTGGCTGTGGAAAACAGGAATTTGATACATGCTGGGCTAAAAAAGATTTTAGCCCGAGATGTAATGTCTAGATTTGCAATTACTGTTAAGGAGGATTCTTCTTTACTTAATGCAGCACATCTTATGATGAGATTTAAAATAAGCGGGCTTCCGGTTATGTCTCATGAAGGAAAAATCTCTGGAATAATAACAGCCTCAGATTTATTCAGGATGATGGGTGAGATAGTAGTGCACGATGTTATTGTGCAGAATTCCTTATATAAAGGTAATATTATGGTTAAAGACGTTATGACAAAGGATGTCGTTGTTGTAGATAAGACTACATCTTTTTTTGATATTGTTAATACAATGTATGGTAAAAATATACATACGTTACCCGTGGTTGAAAACAATGAAATTGTTGGCATTATAGGCAGAAGAGATGTGATAAATTCATTTTATAAACTTTTAAAAACGACCAATGTTTCTTAATTTATGTTTATTATATTCAAATAATATTAATAAGAGAGGTAAACATGGCACGGTATAAAATACTGATTGTAGATGATGAAGAAAATGTAGTGAGTTCTCTGTCTAGGGTATTGCGTAATGAAAAGCACGATATTGTAGCTGCAAAAAGCGCAGAAGATGCATTATTAATAGTTGAAGCTGAAATCGTTGATCTTATAATATGTGATTATAAGCTAATCGGTATGGACGGAATATCTTTTTTAGAAAAAGTCCTAGAGACTAATCCCGAGATAATAACTATCTTGCTTACAGGAAATGCTGATTTACAAGTAGCTGTTGATGCAGTTAATAAGACCTCTGTATATAAATTTATTCTTAAACCATGGGATAATGAGATGCTGAGAATTTCAATTATGAGGGCTCTGGAGCATCGTGATTTGATTGTTAGAAACAAGCTTCTTATTAATGAGATCAAGAAACGTAATTCTCTTATTGAGCAATTGGAAAGGGATAATCCTGGAATTACTAGGATAAAAAAGGATAGTTCTGGAAACATCATTTTGGACTAAAGCCAGAAAACTTAGTTGATAGTTTTGGTGTTTTAAAAAAAGGACTTTTTTTATGAAAGAGATTAACGTGGTTATACTCGATGACGAAAATAATATTTTGCATTCTTTAGAGAGAGTTTTGCACAGGGAGGAATTCGGTGTTTTTACGACAGTTGACTACAAAGAAGCTATGGATGTAATTGGTAAGGAGAATATTAAAGTAGTTGTATCAGATCATAGGATGCCTGGAATTTCTGGAGTAGACTTTTTAGAGAAGGCAAAAGTTAAAAAACCAAGTGCCCTAAGGATATTGCTTACTGGGTTTGCTGATATAAAGGTTGCTGAGGATGCGATTAACAAGGATCAAGTTTACAGGTTTATGAATAAACCGTGGAACGATGAAGATTTAAAAGCAACTTTGCGTCAGGCAGTTCATAAATTCGACTTAATTGAGCATAATAAACATCTAGTTGGGGAAATAAAGACTCGCAATGAAGAGCTGATGGAAGTCAATAAGAAGCTTAGAAGTATGTACGAGACGCAGAAGAAGTTTACTTCTACTGTATCTCACGAGCTGAGAACGCCTTTGGCTTCGATAAAAACGGCAATAGATATTGTTAAAAGTGAGACCTCAGGAGAGTTGAATGATGATCAGAAAAACTTTTTAAATAAAGCCAAAGACAATATAGATAGGCTTAATCGTTTGATTAACGATATATTGGATCTTTCTAAGTTAGAATCGGGCATGACTTCTTTGGATTTAAAGAAAAACAATATGAATAAAATTATCAGCGATATTGTGCAGCTACAGGAATCGGTTGCTCAAGAAAGAGGAATTGTTTTAAAGGCAGAGCTCGACCCCGATGTTCCGGAAATGCCGTTTGATGCTGATAAGATTAATCAGGTTCTGAATAATTTAATTAGTAATGCATTTAAGTTTACTGAAAAAGGTGAAGTGGTGGTGAGCAGTTCTGCAGAAAAAGAACATAATTATATAAAGATATGTGTACGTGATACCGGTATGGGGATTGAAGAAAAAGACATTCCTAAGCTGTTTAAGAAATTCCAACAGCTGGGTGATCCTGCTGAAAGGAAGACAGGCGGTACAGGCTTAGGCCTTGCGATATGCAAAGAGATTACGTCGCAGCATAAAGGAAAAATCTGGGTTGAATCGAAATCTGGTGAAGGAAGTGCTTTTTATTTCCTTTTACCTATTAAGGAAAGACGTATAGATCGTTAAGCATTTAAAGTAAAAGGATGAATTATGGCTGATAAAAAAATAATTTTAGTGATTGATGACGAAACTGATTTAGCAGAAATGGTTAGCTTTCAGTTAAAGGCAAAAGGCTATGCTGTTACTATGGCTTCTAATGGAGTCGAGGGGCTGAAAGTTTTAGAGAAGGTTAATCCTGATTTAATTGTCTTAGATATAAATATGCCGAAAATGGGCGGACTGGAATTTTATAATAAAATATCTACATCACACGGTAAGGCAAAATATCCAGTTTTAGTTCTAACAGCTCGGGCAAATCTTGAAGAAACATTTAAAGATATCGAGGTTGATGGATTTATGCCTAAACCTTTCGAAATAGAGAAATTAATTATTGAGGTTGATAGAATAGTTAGCAGAAAGTCGGAAAAACATATATATTTGCTTGATGTTAAAGGAAATTCTCGCACAAAAGAAATTAAAGAAAAGCTTGAGCAAGAAAGGTATTCTGTTGCTGTCTTGGAAGACGCGGAAACATTAAAAATCCGTGCGACAACTATCGGTGGTTTAATGCCTTGTTGTATATTAATGGAATATATGCAGCAAGGATTAAGTGGTGACGTAGTAATCAAAAAAATAAAAGAAATTTCATCCATCAAAGATGTTCCTATAGTTGTATATTCTTATACTGGTTTCCAGGCATATGAAGAAAAAAGTATCGCTGCCGGTGCAAGCAGGTATTTAGGAAAGCCGGAAAGTTACGATGTGTTCATTACTGCAGTCAAAGAGCTCGAGATAATTAGATAAGAAGCTTAACCTCTCTAAATTATTTTAATAAAATAATTGAATTACTTAAATTCATTGCTATAATAATTTCTGTTGATAACACGCCAAAAACATTTCCAAAAAATAATTTAAAATCGGAGGATAAAATATGAGCGGCATTTTTGGAGTTATTTCTAAAGGTGACTGTAGCGAAATTCTTCTGTATGGAACAGATTATCATTCTCATCTAGGGACTGAATATGGGGGTATGGCTGTATTTAACGGAGAATTTTCCCGGCAGATACATAATATCAGCCAAAGTCAGTTTAAATCAAAATTTTATCAAGATTATAGGAACATGAAAGGCAATAAGGGTATTGGGGTTATAAGCGCCCTTGACGAACAGCCGATTTATCTAAATTCTCGTCTAGGACCTTTTTGCATAGTTACTAACGGACTTATTGAGAATGTTGAGATATTAACCGAAGAAATGCTTAAACAGGGAATATCTTTTAGCGAGGTAAAAAATGGTTCGGTTAACGAATCAGAATTAGTTGCTAAGCTTATTAGTTTAGGAGACAATATCGTTGATGGAATTGATAAGATGTTTGATAAGATTGAAGGTTCGTGTTCTTTGTTGCTTTTGAATAAGGATGGTGTTTATGCTGCTAGAGATAGGCGTGGTTATACACCTTTAATTATAGGTAGACAAGGAGATTCCTGGGCAGTTACTTCTGAGACTGCTGCTTTTCCAAATAGTGATTTTCAGGTTGAAAAATATCTTGGGCCTGGGGAAATAGTATTTTTGAATGAAAAAGGTGCAGATCAAAAAAAGTCTGCAAGAGAAGTGAATCAGATTTGCACCTTTCTGTGGATATATACAGGATTTCCGGCTTCTGATTATGAGGGAATTAATACCGAACAGGTAAGAGAACGTTGCGGTAGTTTTTTGGCAAAACGAGATGAAGATATTGAGGTTGATGTGGTAAGTGGGGTTCCTGATTCTGGTGTAGCGCATGCTATTGGATATGCCATGGAATCAAAAAAGCCATATAGGCGCCCGCTGGTAAAATATACACCAGGTTATGGAAGAAGCTATACCCCTCCTTCACAGGAGACGCGTGATTTGGTAGCAAAGATGAAATTAGTGCCTATTAGAGAAATAATTCAAAATAACAGAATTGTGGTTTGCGAAGATTCTATTGTCAGGGGAACACAGTTGAAGAATTTTGCCATAAAGAAGCTTTGGGATTGTGGAGCTAGAGAGGTTCACGTAAGGCCGGCTTGTCCGCCTTTAATGTTTCCTTGTAGGTTTAATCTTTCGACACGCAGCATACATGAGTTAGCTGCCCGTAGGGCAATTAGAAGTATTGAAGGACACGATTTAAGCGATGTTTCTGAATATGTTGATTACCGAACAGACAAATATAAGAAAATGGTAGATTGGATTGCCCGAGATATTGAAGTTACCACTCTTAGGTATCAGACTGTTGATGATATGGTTGAAGCAGTAGGTCTGCCAAAAGAGAAGCTGTGCTTGTATTGCTGGACTGGGGAATGTCCTGCTTCAGGATGTGGCAAAAAATGTTCTCAGGAGCAAGCTTCTGTTGAAGAAGAGTCTAATAAAGAAAGTGAATCAGAGCTTTATTCTGCTCCTTCTGGAGTTAGACGATTTTTGAAGGATTTTTTAAAAAAATTCTAAAAATTCCTTTTTTCTTATTAAATATTGTTTTTTCTTTCATTGTGCCTTCAGATATATTCTGAAGGTTAATTCTGATTCTATCTATTCCGCAAAAGCACTCCTTCCCCTAGCAGGGTTTACTTTTCCCTAAACTTGGTGTATAATAACTATTTGTATCTCATGTAAATAGGAGAATTTTATGACTAAATACCCCTTTGATGGCGTAGTATTTGATCTTGATGGCGTAATAACGCAGACAGCTAATGTTCATGCTGGAGCCTGGAAGAAGACATTTGATGAATATATGCTGTTGCGTCAGAAACGCGATAATGAACCCTTCAAAGAATTTACCCACGATGACGATTACCTGCCCTATGTTGATGGAAAACCTCGATACGACGGAGTAAAAAGCTTCTTAGAATCCCGCGGAATTAATCTTTCCTGGGGAGATCCCAACGATGCTCCTGATAAAGAAACTGTTTGCGGCATAGGCAATAAGAAAAATGCCATGTTTAATGAGGTTCTTAAGGCTGAAGGTGCAGAAGTTTATCAGTCTACAGTTGATTTTATTCAAAAGTTAAAACAGTGTGGTGTGCATATAGGTGTTGCTTCTTCATCTAAGAATTGTAAATCTATCCTTGAATCTGCTGGGATCGAAAACCTATTTGAAACCAGAGTAGACGGAGTGGTTTCAGCAGAAACAGGATTGAAGGGTAAGCCTGAAGGAGATATTTTTGTTACTGCAGCCAGGAACATGGGAGTTGCTCCGGCAACTTCAGTTGTGGTTGAAGATGCTACCTCTGGTGTACAGGCAGGTAGAAACGGTGGGTTTGGTTTAGTTTTAGGTGTTGCTAGAAAAGACAACGAAGACGATTTAATAAAAAATGGTGCGGATGTTGTTGTGCGAGATCTAGCTGATATTAATATTGAATGGATAAGTAAGTGGTTTGAAAAACCCCCGGAGTTACTTTTGGAGGCCTGGGATAAGCCCTTGAATACAGCTAAGGCATTATTGGATAGTGCAGTATCGTCGGGAAAGATAATTGCTAATAATTATTTTTTACGCACAAGCAAAGATGCATTGTTTAACAGCAAAAAATTAGTATTTTTCTTAGATTACGATGGAACTCTAACACCTATTGTAGATAAACCCGAACTTGCAATTTTATCTGAAGAAATGCGCTCAGTGGTAAAAGAGCTGTCAGAAAAACATACTGTTGCCATAGTAAGTGGTAGAATGCGAGAGGACGTTGAGAATCTGGTTAAGATAGACGGGCTTTTTTATGCAGGAAGTCATGGTTTTGATATTGTTGGTCCGGGATTTTCTATGATCAACCCCAAAGTTAAAGAGATTGTTCCTTTAGTAACATCAATAATTGAGCAACTCAAAGAAAAGCTTGGTGATATCCCCGGTTTACTTGTTGAAGAAAAGAAATTCAGTACAGCTGTGCATTATCGACTTGTTGACGAGGATAAATATTTATCTAAGATTAAAGAGGTGGTTGAAAAGGTTGTAGAAGATAATGATGCGCTTAGATTGATGAGCGGTAAAAAAGTATTTGAAATTCTTCCTAACATAGAATGGAATAAAGGTATGGCCATCCGCTGGATTATGGATGCTATGAAAATTACCTGGGAAGATTCTACGGTTGTTTATATCGGAGATGATACAACTGATGAATTTGCCTTCAGGGTAGTTAGAACCAGAGGGACCGGTATTTTAGTAGCTGAAAATAATAAACCTTCTGCTGCAGATTTCGGGCTAGCTTCTTCAGATGAGGTAAAAAAATTATTCGAGAATGTTATTAGATTTTCTTAAAAAAATAACCAATGGTGATGGTTCATCATCGTGGAAATTAACCTATGATCGCTTTAAACCTGCCCAGGAAAGCTTAAGGGAGACACTTTGTACTCTTGGTAACGGATATTTTGCCACAAGAGGCGCTGCAATTGAGTCTTGTGCATCACGCGTTCATTATCCCGGAACTTACATGGCTGGGGTATATAATAAACTCGCCACACACATTTCTGGTCGTACAATACATAATGATGATCTTGTAAATTGTCCTAACTGGATGCTTCTTACCTTTAGAGTAGGTAAGGGTGAATGGGTAACTCCGTCTACAAGTAAATTGATCTCTTTTTATCAAGAGCTTGATATACGTAAAGGTATTCTTTTTAGAAGGATGCGAGTTCAGGATAAGCTTGATCAGGTTACCCTAATTGAGTCTAAGGTAATGGTTCATATGGCAGATCCGCATCGGGGAGTCATTAAATATGTTATTACACCGGAGAATTATGATGGTTGGATTGTGGTTCGTTCTGCACTTGATGGTACAGTTGAAAATAAAGGAGTCGCACGGTACGGACAGCTTAATTCGAAACATTTTAAAGCAAACTCGTTGGGTTCCTTTAGTAAGAATGGTATATTTTGCTCTGTTGAAACCAGCCAGTCAAAAATTGAAATTGCTTTAGCCTCAAAAATTCATATTTTTTCTTCCGGAAAAGAGATCAAATATGCCAACAGAGTTTTAACCCAGGATAAAAAAGGGATTTGTGAAGAGTTTGGAGTTTATCTTCGAAGAAATAGAAAATATGAAATCGAGAAAACAGTTTGCATCTATACTTCCAGAGATAAAGATGTACGCAGTCCGCTTAAATCAGCAATAAAATGTGTAAGGAGTGCGCATAGATTTGATATGCTGCTTAAGACTCATAAACAAGCCTGGGATGTTCTTTGGAAGAAATTTGATATTCAAATTGAAGGAGATGATTTTGCACAGAAAGTAGTGCGGCTTCATATATTTCATTTATTGCAGACGGCATCTATTCATAATTTTGATATTGATGCAGGTTTGCCCGCAAGGGGTTTAACCGGAGAAGCATATCGGGGACATATATTCTGGGATGAAATGTATGTAATGCCTTTTTTTGATCTTCATTCTCCTGATATTTCAAAATCGCTTCTTATGTATAGGCACAGACGTCTACACCAGGCAAGAAAATATGCTAAAAAGAGCGGTTATAAAGGTTCAATGTTCCCTTGGCAAAGTAGCGCAACCGGAGATGAAGAAACTCAAATTATACACCTTAATCCTATGTCTGGAAAATGGGGTCCTGATAATAGCCGTATTCAAAGACATGTATCTTTTGCTATTGCATATAATGTTTGGCAGCTCTGGAAAAGGACAGGAGATGTAAATTTTATTTCTAAATACGGGGCAGAGATGATGCTTTCAATCGCTCAGTTTGGTGCAAGCCTTTCTAAATATAACGCTAGAGATGGGAGGTATCATTCTGAGGGGGTAATGGGGCCAGATGAGTTTCATGAAAAGTTACCGGGAAGAACAAAAGCCGGTTTCCGCGATAATGCCTATACAAACATTTTGATTGTATGGACTTTGTTAAGGGCAAAAGAGATACTCGAATCTGTTTCTAAGCAATCTAAGCGCAGGCTTCTTAAGAAACTTAACATCACTGAAAAAGAATTGTCCCGCTGGGATGACATATCTCACAAGATGAAGATTATTTTTAATGAAGAGGGTGTTATCAGTCAGTTTGATGGGTATTTTGATTTGCAAGAGTTGAACTGGAATGCCTATCGCTTAAGATACGGAAATATTCAACGCATGGATAGAATTCTTAAGACAGAAGGTAAATCTCCAAACGACTACAAAGTTTCCAAGCAGGCTGATGTGCTTATGATATTTTATCTCTTGCCATTATCTGAGATAAGATCAATATTCCAGAGGTTAGGCTATAAGTTTAATAAAAACATTCTAAACAAAAATTATGAATATTATGTTAAAAGAACTTCTCATGGATCAACTTTAAGTAAGGTTGTACATTGTTTTCTTGCACATTTATTAGATAGGCCTAATGAGTCTTGGCAATGGTTTATGGAAGTGTTGAAATCTGATATTTACGATACCCAGGGCGGCACAACACCCGAGGGTATTCATTGCGGAGTTATGGGAGGTTCTTTAGATATTGTGGTGCGTGGATTCGCAGGAGTAAAAATACTTCCTGATAAGTTAAAGATAGATCCGAATCTGCCCAGAAACTGGAAAAGTGTAAAGTTCAAATTTCGCCATAAAAGAAACTGGATATCCATAGCACTTGATACTCGTCATATATCGATTCTTATTCATGGTCAAAAAGCCAAACCGTTTAAGCTACCAGTAGAAGTAAGTGGTAAACGTTATTATTTACATTGCGGTCAGCCTCAAAAGATATCCTTAAAGAAGGGTGGAAAGGTTGTCAAGTGGGGAGGTAGCTTGAAGATGGCCCAAGAGAGAATATTGATTGTTGACGGAGATCTTACTTTATCAGAGATCCTTGAAGACAGGCTTGAGGCAATGGGTTATTTAGTTGATTGTGCACGTAACGGTAATCAGGCATTAGACGTTTTGAAAAATAAGTGGGTCGATTTAATCATTATGGCAATATCTTTGCAAGACGGGATGAATGGTTTTCAATTCTTTAAGGAAATAAAGAGCCGCAATGAATACAAAAATATTCCTATAGTTGTTCAATCTAGTAAAACAGCAATGAGAAGAACTTTTGAGATTTTAGGTGCGCAGGCTTTCTTTGCCAAACCCTACGATGTAGATTTGATGTTGCAAGAAATAAAAAGATATTTTGGTGAAGAGGATGTTGATTCAGGTTAAGCTATTTTTTAGAAAGGAGAATTATTATGGAAAAAGTTTCAAAGGCCGGACAAAATTTATTAACTAAAAAGTTAAAAGCCATAAAAGCAGAAGATATTATGACCAAAAATATAATTACTACCACTGAAGATACAACCTTAGTTGATATTGCGCAGATGATGATTAGAGATAGAATCAGCGGGGTTCCAGTAGTGGGTAAAACTGGCAAAATTATGGGAGTAATTACTGCCACGGATCTTTTTGTTGTTATGGATATGATTAAATCCGGAGATATTGTTGAAGGTGAGAAAAAAGCAGTATTTAATCCTACGGTTAGATTTGCTATGTCAACAGAGGTTGTTAAAATAAAACCGACTACAACCTTGGAAGAGATTATTACAATCATGAAGTATAAAAATGTTCATACTCTTCCGGTTTTTAAAGGAGATGATGCTGTAGGAGTTATCGGAAGACGGGACGTCTTCAAAAACTTCTATTCTGCAGTAGCTAGCTTGTCTTTATAGTTTTTGTTAATTCTTGAGTATTTACTTTGATAGGTTCGCTTAATCGAATTCAATAAGATATAAATTCAATTAATTATTCATTTTAAAATTGGAGATAGAAATGAAAGATTTTGTAAAAAAAATCTATGGAAAGATTGCTAAGGGCAAAAAAAAAGATTGTTGTGGCCCTACTTGCTGTAGTGTAAAAAATGCAAGCGTATCAGAGAAAATTGGATACACGAAAGAAGAGCTAGGTTCTATTCCAGATGAGGCGAATATGGGCTTAGGCTGTGGAAATCCTGTTGCGATTGCGTCTTTAAAAGAAGGTGAAACAGTGGTTGATTTAGGTTCTGGCGGTGGCATTGATGTTTTTCTTGCTGCGAAAAGAATCGGAGAAACCGGCAGGGCAATAGGGATAGACATGACTGAGGAGATGCTTGAGAAGGCAAGAAAGAATGCCCAAAAGAGTGGATTTAAGAATGTGGAATTTCGTTTAGGCGATATTGAAAATATTCCAGTAGAAGACAATAGCGCAGATTGCATAATAAGTAATTGCGTAATAAACTTGGCAGAGAATAAGCAGAAGGTGTTTAATGAGGCCTATAGAATTCTTAAGCCTGGTGGAAGAATTATGGTTTCTGATATGGTTCTAATTGCAAATTTGCCAAAGAAAATATTAGAGTCTCAAGAGATGTATAGTGGTTGCATCTCTGGTGCTCTTAAAAAAGATGATTATATAAATAAAATAGGTAAGGCAGGGTTTGAAAATATTACTATAATCAGAGAAGATGCTGTTCGTATTTCTGACTATATTGGTTCTGATAAGGTCATAAGTGAGCTTGCCGGAGATTTACCTGAAAAAGAAATACAAGCAATCGATAATTCTGTAGTTAGTATAAAAATATCGGCAAAGAAATTATAAAATAATTATAGGTCGCAGTATTTCTTGTGGGTATGTTTTATAATTGATTAGAAAAGTTTTATAATGCCAAGGCTAGAAAATAATAAGTTGGAAACTTGTTCATCATCAAATGATAACTTTTCTTTGAAAGAATCAATTCATCACAAGAATTTTAATCTTTTTTGCTACCTTATGCTTTTTACCTTGGTAGTAAGGTTGTTATATTTTATAGAGCATATAAACTCACCATTCTTTGCCGTACCCATCCTCGATCAGAATTATTACAATCTTTTTGCTCAGCGTATTATGACCGGTGGAGACTTAGGGTTATTTTCCGGTTATCGTTCAGCACTATATCCGTATTTCCTTTCATTAATATACCGTTTTAGTGGTTCATATGGTATTGAAGTTTCTTTGTTGATACAGCACCTCTTTGGCGTTATTACCGTTTTTATGGTTACATTGATTTCAACGCGTCTTTTTAGAAATTTTAGTATCGGTATTTTATCAGGGTTTCTTTATGCTTTTGCTGGACCTGCGCTTTTTTTTGAAGGAGAGTTGCTTATCACTAGTTTTTATACGTTTTTAGTTACCACCACGTTATTTCTGCATACAAAAATTTGCAAAACCGCTAAGCCGACTAATATTATTACATGGATTTTGTGTGGAGCTATGACAGCAATAGCGGCTCAAGCTCGGACAAATATTTTAATTTTTCTTAGCTTCTATCCTTTGTATGCAGCATATCTCTTTTTGAAATCAAAGAATATTAGGAGTTTACTACCGCTGTCTGCTTTAATTGGAGCAGTTTTCGTTATGGTTATTTTTGGATTTGTGAATATGCAGCAGTCAGGCCGGTTTCATCTTATCCCGAGTGCGGGCGGTATCAATTTTTATCTTGGTAATAAACCCGGTGCTGATGGAATGATTCCTGTTCAAGATACTTTTGCAAACTATAAAGATACTTACGAAGATTCTGTACTTTTGTTTGCGCGTCAAGAGTACCGTAAAGATATGTTAAAGAAAGCGCAGGAGCCAAAAGAAGATCCTTCGGCAATTTCAAAATATTGGTTTAAAAGAACGTTTAATACCTTAAGACTTGATCCTTTTAGCTGGTTGCGACTTATGGTAAAGAAAACATTTCTGATTTTCTGGAATTATGAAATTCCTAGCAATAAATCTTTTTCTTTTATTATTGAAAATGAGTCTGTACTGCTAAAATTTCTGCCTGTGCGTTGGTTTATTCTTTTTGCTTTTGTTCCATTGGGAGTTTTAATGGCACGGGAAAGTGGCAATAAAAACTTATTGTTTCTACTTATTTTTTTCCTTGTTTCATATATTATAAGTATTGTTATTTTTCATGTAAGTGGACGTTTTCGTATTCCTCTTTGGCCTGCTATGGCTGTTTTAGCCGGAGGCGGCCTTAGAAATTATTGGTTAATTCTTAAGCAAGGAAAAATTAAGCGTATTTTATTATTTTCCGCAACAATAATTCTTCTATCAATATTTTCTCTAACAAATCTTACTCGGTCAAAAACCCCTTCTTTTGCGCGGGATTATTGGTTTCGCTCAATTGCTAATTACAAAACAAATAATTATAATAGTGCGTTGCAGGATATAGAAGAAAGTCTTAAGTTGGATGATAGTGATTTTAATGTTCAATTGCATTATGGTAATATTTTAATTGCACAGGAAAACTATAATAAAGCCAGAGATATTTTCCAGGAAGTATCTACGCATTATCCTCGGCTTTATCTTGTATGGAACAATTTGGGAGTTACTCAGGAAGCAATGGGTGATTATGAGATGGCATATCGATCGTATCTTTCTGCAATAGGTCTACATTCTGAGAGTATAAAAACACTAGAAAATCTACTTTTGTTAGAATTACGAGCAGATATGTTTGAGCTTGCTGAAGAAAGAATTATTCTTTTAAACAAGTTAGATCAAGATAATGTTGTGGCTGTTTTGGCTGAATCTTTTATAGAAGGAAAGCACGGTAATGTTGTTCAAGCGCGAGAATTAGAAAAAAAAGCCTTTAGAATTAATAAGCCTGTAGCGCTTTGGGCTCAACAGAAACTTAATTCGAAGTCTTTAGAGAAAATTCTTTTCATAAACGGTAGCAAAAAATAATTCTTCTTAATTTCTTTAGAATAACATCTATAGCCGTTTAGCTATTTATTTCTTTGGAATTATAAAGTCGGAGTTAGAGAAGTGGATAAGCTTAATATAAAATGGTTAAAAGGAAAGCCAAATTTCTATTTTCGATATAAGCGTGAATTGTTGGAATCGATGATAGAAGGTTCCTGTTTAAACGTTGGCTGCGGCAGCCATATTATAAAAAACGCTGTAAATATTGATGAGGGACTTCCAAGTTTGCCCTATGAAGATAATTCATTCGATACAGTAATTTGTTCTGATGTGCTTGAACATATAGGCAAGCATAAGCTAGCGATTGGTGAATTATTAAGAGTTGCGAGAAGAAAGGTAATTATTACCGTTCCCGCGTATAGTTGGTTGTATGGTGAATATGATAAGCTTCTGGGCCATAGACGAAGATACAACACTAACGATTTCTCTGGTTTTGAAATAAAGCACCTTTTTTGGTTTTTAACTCCAATACTTTTTTTAAGAAAGATTTTTAAATTAAAGCACAAACCATTGCCTGGCTTGATAGATAAAATATTTTATAGCCTTTCTAAGCGACATCTTAATTTTGGCACTACGATTTTAGCTACAAAATACAAAGTTAATTATGATTTAAAAAATAAGCAAAAAGTATCGGTTTTTATTCCGATATTTAACGAAGAAAAGATACTTGAGAGATCTATAGATATTCTTGAATATTTAATAAGAAAAATTCCTATCGATTATGAGATTTTGATTGTAAATGATGCTTCAGTCGATAAGACTAAGTTGATTTCTAGAGCTA
Organism: uncultured Planctomycetia bacterium; assembly: GCA_964406665.1. Classification (GTDB taxonomy): domain Bacteria; phylum Omnitrophota; class Gorgyraeia; order VGKH01; family JBHPFN01; genus CAYOSQ01. The sequence goes on from CAYOSQ010000008.1 coordinate 78,312, forward strand.
TTGAACGCAGCGAAAGAAAAGTCTCGCTTCTTAATTATGATTTTGGGCCTACCAGGAGAGAAAATCTTGCTCAGTCATTCAAGATGGTTGACAGTGATATAATTGCTTTTGTTGATGTTGATGTAGTTAGAAGTCTTAGATTTTTGAGAGATTTAATTGATCAGATTGTTTTAGGATATGATATTGCTACAGGTAGTCGATATGTTTCTGGTTCTAAAATAAAAAGGAAAATTTTTAGATTACTAATCAGTCGTTTGTATAATTTTTGCATAAGGGTAGTGTTTAGGACTAATATACGCGATCATATGTGTGGTTTTAAAGCATTCAAAAGATCTGTAATATTAAATATAGTTGACGAAATGGGCTATGATAAAACTTTAAAAAGAGGTATATTTTGGGATACGGAGTTACTGCTAAGGGCAATTGATCATGGTTATAAGATAAAAGAGATACCTATATGGTGGAATGAGCGTAAAACTAGTAAGTTATTTTTTAAAAGAGAAGTTAGGTCTTTAGGATATATATTTAATTTTTACCGAACCTGGAGAAAAACAAATTAATTTTATGGTTTTTTAACGATAGACAAAATTAACGAGAAAGTAAACTTAACTTCAAAAGGTTAAAAGATTATACGTCGCCAAAATGAGTAATGAAAAGAAATATTTAAAAAACAATCTATCAGCTATCATCTTAATATATAGCTTGTTAACAATTTTATTTTTTGCCCCTTGTTTAAAATCATTTGCAACTGAGTTAATTGGCCCGCCTGAAGATAATATGGTACATTTTTGGAATATGTGGTGGGCAAATAAGGTTTTTTTTCAACAGGAGGGCAGTTTAGCGTTTTCAAAATATATATTTTATCCTGAAGGAGGCTCTTTATTATTTCAGGCATACTCCTTTTATAATATCTTTTTATCCACTGTATTAACCAAATTTTTCAGCCTTGTAACTGTTTATAATTTATTGATATTATCGACTTTTGTACTTTCAGGCCTCGGTGCGTATTTATTAATTAGATACTTAACTGATGATTCGGATATTAGCTTAATCGGGGGTTTGATTTTTGCTTTTAATCCTTCACATTTCGCTCACTCTTTGCATCATATTGAGATTTCTTCTATTCAATTTATTCCATTTTTTGTTTTGTTCTTTATAAAAGCATTAAGAAGCAATTCTCGCAGAGATACATTTTTAGCTTGTTTATTTTTTGCTTTGAATGGTTTATGTAGCTTGTATTATTTTATTTTGGGAATATATTTCATGGTATTTAGCTACGTGTATTTAATATGGAAGAAAAAACAGATAATACTTCCAGAGGCACTTGCTAAGATTGGTTTGATAATTGGTAGCACCGTAACAATTCTTTCCCCCTGGTTGTTTAGGATGATTACATTGAGTTTTAAACATCCTGACGTTACTGCAAGTTCAAGGATGGATGTTTTTGTAGTTGATTTGTTTGCTTTGTTTACGCCGCATCCAAACCACATATTTGCAGGATTGCCAATTGTAGAATATATAAATAATACATTTACTGGTTTTTCTTGGGAGTTTACTGCTTATCTAGGCATGGTTAATATTGTCCTTATTGCCTTCACTTTCAAAGGTATTATTAAAAACACGGCAAAATATTTTTTAGCTGCTTTTTTATTTATTGTTTTATCGATGGGAACTTATGTTCATGTATTAGGAAGGCAGACATCAATTGCACTGCCATATGCAATAATTAAGCATGTCCCTTTATTATCATCAATGCGTACGCCGTCAAGGGCAATCGTTTTCGCTTATCTGTTTCTGGCAATTATAGTTTCTTGCGCTATAAAGTATGCGTACAATTCATTTAACTTTAAAGTAAAAACAAAAAGATTCTTTCTTTTATTGATTACCGTATTGATATTTTTCGATTATTTTTCTGTTTGTAACAATAAAACTAAAGTATATTGTCCGCCTGTTTATTCGAAGATAAAAAATGAAAAAAGTGATTTTGGAGTATTAAACTTACCGGTAAATGATTATACTGATATGGCCAGATATATGATGTATCAAACTATTCATGAGATACCAATTGTTGAAGGGTATATCGCTAGGAAGATCGATAAATCTCTACTTGATTATTTAGAATTTAGAGATTTAGTGAAACAGCAAAAACAATTAGTCAACAATAGCATTAAGTATATTTTGATACATAAAGATTTATTTAAGAAAAAGTTTTTAAGGGATAGCAGCATTAACGCATATATGATTCAGTATAAAAAAGTGTACGAAGATTACAGGAATATCATTTTCCAGGTGTACTAATTTTCTTAATATAATCATAACTTAGCTAAATTAAACCTTAAAGAATTTAATGATAGAGAAGTTATCGTTGTAGAGCATTGTTTAGCTTGTACTGCAGGAAAGGGATCTAGCTGTCAGGGTGCTTTAATCAATGAATGATAAGAAGATAAATAAAAAAACTAATCATTTTTCTGGAAATCGTCTCTACCTGAGAACATTTGGTTGGCCGATGGCCTCGTTATAGTAGGACTATGACACAGATGGCTGAGGCGTTGGTG
>CAYOSQ010000009.1:0-72493 GCA_964406665.1 uncultured Planctomycetia bacterium
AAAAAATTATGATATTGTTGAAAGCAATATTCCTGGTAAGAAAGATTTGGTTGTTGAGGTAAAAGAATCAAAGACCGGAGAATTTAGTTTTGGAGGTGGTTACAGCACCATAGATGAGTTTGTTGGTTTTGTAGAAATCAGACAGAGAAACTTTGATTTTCAAAATTGGCCTACATTTACCGGAGACGGACAAGATTTATTGTTGCACGCAGAGTTAGGAACAGTAAGAGAGAATTTGCAGTTGAGCTTTACTGAACCTTGGTTTTTAGATTATCCTTTGTCTTTTGGTTTTGATTTGTACAAAAAAGTACATAAAAGAGAAAGTGATATTGGTTATGGTTATGATGAAGAAACAGTTGGTGGTGACATAAGATTTGGTAAAGAGCTTACGGAATATTTAAGAGGAAATCTTGTTTATAGAATAGAAGAGATTGAAATTTCAAACGTCTCATCAGATGCAACTAATGAATTAAGAAAAGAAATAGGTTCAAATGTAATTAGCAGCTTAGGCTTAGATCTTACACTGGATAAAAGAGATAATCCATTTGATCCTACCAAAGGATATATGTTAAGCGGATTTGGTGAAATAGCTGGTGGACCTTTAGGGTTTGATAAAGATTTTGCCAAATTTGTTGGAAAAGGTAGTTACGATATACCTTGTCCATTCGGTTCAGTTTTAGAATTCCGCGGAAGAATTGGTGTGGTAGATGCCTTCGGCGATTCTGACGAAGTTCCAATTTATGAGAGGTTCTTCGCAGGTGGAGCATATACTATACGTGGATACAATGAAAGAAAAGTTGGTCCTATTGATCCGGTTTCCGAAGATCCCATCGGAGGAAATTCTATGGTTGTAGCAAATATCGAATATACCGTACCGGTTATAGAATATATTAAGCTGGCTACATTCTTTGATACTGGTAATGTATGGAGTGATGTTGGAGATATCGGAAGCGGGAACTTCAAATCAGGTATAGGGTTAGGTCTTAGGGTGAAGACTCCTATTGGGCCAATCAGGCTTGATTATGGTTTTCCTTTAAACGATGAACCGGGTGAAGAAGATAAAGAAGGAAAATTTTACTTTAGCTTCAGTCATGGATTCTAATAACAAAAGGAGGATAAGTTGAAAAGATTTGCATTATTGTTGGTGATAATTTCTTTGGTATTCGTTTGGACAACAAAACTTTCTGCTGAAGATGCAAAAGTGGGAAGGGTTGCTTTTGTTGACTTAAGTCGTTTATTCGATTCCTATAAGAAGACAGAAAAATATGATCAGGAATTAGAAAAGCAAAAAGAAGCCAAACAAGCAGAGAGAGATAAGAAAGTTAAAGAAATCAAAAAGCTGCAAGATAGGCTTGCATTATTGAATGATAAAGAAAAAGCAAAGACGCAAGATTCGATAGATGCAAAATTAGAAAAATTGCGTGAATTTGATGATGAGGCCAGCAGAGATTTGATGAAAGAAAGAAACGATCTTCTGCAAGAAATTTTAAAGGAGATACAGGATTCGATTAATGAATTCTCAGCAAAAGAAAATTTTATGCTTATTTTTAACGATCGTGTTTTACTCTATGGCGCTGCCGAGCTTGATATAACCGATGAGTTAATTAAAATTATTAATGAGAAGTATTCAAAAAAGAAATAGAGTTTTACAATGCAGAAAACATTAAAGGACATCGCCGATATCGTTAAAGGCGAAATCGTTGGTGATGGCAATGTGGTAGTTACCGGAGTTTGTGGCATCAGAGAAGCCCAGGAGGGCGATATTACTTTTATCGCAAACCCGAAATACGAATCTTTATTAGATCAAACTAAAGCTTCAGCAGTAATTACCTCTAAAGAAATAAATTCAGCAAGCAAGCCTATAATCCGCACAGAGAATCCTTCTTTGGCTTTTGCCGAGATCATGTCTTTATTTTCCAGCCAAAAAATTAAACATCCCCAAGGAATTCATTCTTCAGCTATTATTGGTGAAGGTGTTAAGCTAGGTAGGGATGTTTCTATCGGCGCACATGCAATTATTGGAGACCATGTTTCTATCGGGGATAACTCTATTGTCTACGGCGGATGTTTTGTAGGTCAAGATACAAAAATTGGATCTGACTGCCTGGTACATCCTAATGTAACTATAAAAGAAGGAACTAGTATTTCAGACAGAGTAATCATACAAAGTGGAACAGTAATTGGTTCTGATGGTTTTGGGTATGTAACAGTTGATGGAGTGCATAAAAAAATTCCGCAGATTGGAATAGTTGTTTTAGAAGATGATGTAGAGATTGGTGCAAATGTTACAATTGACCGCGCAAGGTTCGACAGGACAGTAATTGGCCAAGGCACAAAAATAGACAACCTAGTTCAGATAGCTCACAATGTTATCTCTGGCAAAAACTGTATTATTGTAGCTCAGGCAGGAGTATCTGGTAGTACTATTTTAGGAGATAATGTTACTTTAGCTGGGCAGGTAGGACTCGTAGGCCATATTACGGTTGGAGATAACGCAATTGTTGCTGCACAGGGCGGAGTTATAAAATCAGTTCCTGCCAATACTATGGTTTCAGGATATCCTGCTAAGCCGCACAATATTGCCAAGCGAGTAAACGCCTGCATCCAGAGACTTCCTCAATTGTTTAAAATAATAGAGGAACTCAGAAAGAAAGTCGAGAATTTAGAAAAAGGTAAAAAAGATAACTAAGATGGAATATCAAAAAACTATTGATAAAGAGATTAAAGTTAGCGGCGTGGGTCTTCATACAGGTAATAAAGTCAACGTAAGATTTAAACCGGCCGATGCTAATACCGGGATTAATTTTGTGCGAACCGATTTACCCCAAAGCCCAACGGTAAAAGCAGATACAGGTAGCATTCTTGATGAATCACGCATGGCCAGAAGAACTTCGATTGGTAAAGATGGTTTTGAGATTCATACGATCGAACACCTCATGGCTGCTTTAAGTGGTTTAGGCATTGATAATGTTTTAGTAGAAATTGATAATAATGAAACACCTGGGCTTGACGGTAGTGGTTTAGCATATGTAGAAGCATTAAAGAAATCTGGTATAAAACAACTAGATGCCCCAAAAGAATCTTTTGTTGTCAGAGAACCTGCTTGGGCACAAGATAAAGATTCTTCTTTAACTATTTTGCCTTATAAGACATTTAGAATATCATATACTTTAAGCTATAATCATCCTGTGCTTAGTTCCCAGTACTTAGATCTTGAGATAAGTCCAGATAACTTTGAAAACGAGATAGCATCTTTTCGAACTTTCTGCTTAGAAGATGAGGTTCAAGGTCTAAAAGGCTTAGGTTTAGGTAAAGGTGCTAATTATAAAAATACGCTTGTGGTCGCAAAAAGCAGTATCTTAGAGAATAAATTGCGCAAAGAAGATGAATTTGTCCGACATAAGATTTTGGATCTTATTGGTGATCTATATCTTTTAGGTGTGCCTATCAAAGGTCATGTGGTTGCTTTAAAGAGCGGACATTCCCTTAATGTTAAAGTAGTCCAGAAGCTCGCCGAACAAAAAAGAAGATATGAAGCAGGCGGGATAGCTTCTAAGTACGTACATAAAGGAAATGAAATGGATATTGCAACTATTATGAAAGTATTGCCTCATAGGTATCCTTTTTTACTAGTTGATAGAATTATAGCTTTGGAAGAAGGTAAGCGTGCGGTGGGCATTAAGAATGTAAGCATTAATGAAAATTTCTTTAATGGACATTTTCCCGTTAAGCCGGTAATGCCGGGAGTTTTAATGATCGAGGCTATGGCTCAGGTTGGCGGTGTTCTGATGCTTTCACAAGAAAAGAATCTCGGTAAAATAGCATATTTTATGGCAGCGAACAATGTAAAATTCCGCAAGCCCGTAGTTCCTGGAGATCAGTTGATTTTAGAAGTTGAGGTAGTTAAGGTACGTTCCCGCGCAGGGCAGGTAAGAACCTTAGCAAAGGTAGATGATAAGATAGTTGCTGAAGCTGATCTTATGTTTACTTTGGCGGACTAGGAAGGACAAAAAATGAAAGCTGTTGAGAAAAAAATAGTTACCTGGATTAAAAAACAGGTAAAAGATGCCAAGGCAAAAGGCATAGTTATGGGTATTAGCGGTGGGGTTGACTCCAGCGTAATCGCTGCATTATCTAAAAAAGCTGTAGGGAAAAATCTTCTCTGTATCATAATGCCTTGCCACAGCATAAAACAAGATGTGCAAGATACTAGATTATTAGCAAAAAAATTAAAACTTAAGACAAAATTTATTGATTTGGCAAAAGTTTTTGATACGTTTATGAAGATATTGCCCGGTTCAGATAGCAAGGCAAAAGGTAATGTAAAAGCCAGGCTGCGCATGATTACCTTATATTATTTCGCCAATAAAATGAATTATCTTGTTGCCGGTACTGGAAATAAATCAGAGCTTTATGCCGGTTATTTTACAAAATATGGTGATGCCGGCGTAGATATTTTACCTATTGCTGATATTTATAAAACGCAGGTGAGAGAATTAGCAAAAGAATTGGATGTGCCCGATAAAATAATTACTAAGCCGCCTTCTGCAGGTCTCTGGCTTGGTCAAACAGACGAAGCAGAGATGGGTATAACCTACAATGATTTAGATAATATTCTTTGTTGTTTGTTATCAAAAAACGGTTCACGAAAAAAACCTAAGAACACCGAAAAGGTAAAAAGAATTATATCCAAGACGGAGCATAAAAGAAATTTACCAGCAATTTGTTATATTAGTAAAAGTTAACAGCAAGCTATTTGTTAGAAATATCTGATTGAATATGAATAGTGAAACAATGCTATTATTTTTTTTAAGAATTTGTGATTAAGAACTAGGCAAAATATGCTTAGAGAATAACCGGAGAGAGATGAAAACTAAAGAAAAAACAAGAACAATGCCAAAAACAATTACAAGTATATTAAAGCAAAGAGAAGGCACTTCCTGCGAATTGATTGAAGTTTTACAGGATGTTCAAAAATCTTATAATCATCTTCCTGAAGATATCCTGAGAATTGTTGCCGAGAAGTTGGATACTCCGCTTATTGAAGTATTCAGGGTAGCTAATTTTTATAAGGCTTTTACTCTTACACCCAGAGGTAAGCATCTTATCACGGTTTGCATGGGAACAGCTTGTCATGTTAGAGGTGCGCCTAGGTTTTTAGATGAGGTTTTAGGGCAGCTCAATGTTAAACCTGGAGAAACTACTGAAGACGGAGAGTTTACTGTTGAGACAGTAAATTGTTTAGGTGCGTGTGCATTGGGTCCGGTAGTAGTTTTAGATGATAAATATTATGATCATATGACTTCAGGGAAATTGCGAAACCTTATTCAAGAAACTAAGAAAAAATCTCAAAAGAAAAGAAAGAAAAAATGAAAAAAATATCCAACATAAAAGATTTAAAGCAATTCGCAGCAAAAAAGGTTAAAGAGAATCAAGCGTATAGCAAGGTTGTTACACTCTGCGCAGGAACCGGTTGTTGCGCCTCTGGATGTCTTGCTATATTAACTGCTTTGAGCAAAGAGTTGGAGAAGAAAAAAATAACTAAAAAAGTTAAAATAAGAATTACTGGTTGTCATGGTTTTTGTGAACAGGGTCCACTTATGGTTGTAGAGCCGGGTAATATATTTTATTGCCACATTAAACCAGAAGACGTTCCAGAGATTGTTGATGAAACATTGAAGAAAGATAAGATTGTTGAGAAATTATTATATGTAGATCCTGCAACAGGTAAAAAGGTAAAGCGTGAAAGTGACATTCCTTTTTATAAGGCTCAAGAGAGAACTGTTCTTGGTCAAAATAAGCTTGTAGATCCTTGCGATATAGAAGATTATATTGCAAGCGGTGGGTATTCTGCCTTAACTAAAGTTTTAACATCCATGAAACCAGAGCAAATTATTGAAGAAGTTAAAAAATCAGGTCTCAGAGGACGTGGCGGAGGCGGCTTTCCTACAGCAAGGAAGTGGGAATCTTGCCGTAAGGCTGAAGGCGATCCTAAATATGTTATCTGCAATGCTGACGAAGGTGACCCCGGTGCATATATGGATAGAAGTATTTTAGAGGGAAATCCTCATGCGGTTATAGAAGGTATGCTTATCGGAGCATTTGCCATTGGCGCGGAAAGTGGATATTTATATGTAAGAAATGAATATCCGCTTGCAGTTAAACATTCAAGGATAGCGATTGAGCAGGCAAAAAAACTGGGGCTCCTGGGTAAGAATATATTAGGGAAGAAATTTTCATTTGATATAAAGATAGCCCGAGGTGGAGGTGCATTCATTTGCGGTGAGTCAAGCGCATTAATGGCATCTTTAGAAGGAATGGTGGGAGAGCCCAAGCCCAAAGATATTCATACTACAGAAAAAGGATTTTTGGATTTACCAACAAACTTGAATAATGTTGAGACCTGGGCAAATGTCCCCTCAATTATTAATAACGGTGCTTCTTGGTTTGCTTCTAAGGGTACTGCCCAGAGTAAAGGAACAAAGATTTTTGCTCTTACCGGTCAAATAAGAAATACTGGTTTGGTGGAAGTTCCTATGGGAATTAGTTTACGTGAGATTATATATGATATCGGCGGAGGTTCTACTAATGGCAATAGGATAAAAGCTGTTCAGACTGGCGGGCCATCCGGTGGTTGTCTGCCCGAGAAGATGTTTGATTTATCAGTAGACTTTGAAGAATTAGCCCAAGCAGGTTCAATGGTGGGTTCTGGCGGCATGGTAGTAATGGATGATTCAACCTGTATGGTTGATGTAGCAAAATACTTTTTGAAATTTCTCATAGATGAATCATGTGGAAAATGCGTTCCTTGTAGAGTAGGTTTAAGCAGAATGCTTGAGGTGATAAATGATATCTCCGAAGGCAGAGGCACTTTAGAGAAGCTTGAGCTTCTTGAAGATACTGCCGAAACTGTGACCATAGCGTCGTTATGCGCATTGGGTAAAACTGCGCCCAATCCGGTTTTATCTACGATTAAATATTTCCGCAGTGAGTACGAGGCGCATATAAAGGAAAGGCGTTGTCCTGCTGGAGTATGTAGGGAGCTAATTCATTATTCTATTAACGAAGAAAAATGTAAAGGTTGTACAGCTTGTTTAAAAGCATGTCCTCACGATGCTATTACCGGAGAAATTAAAAAGGTTCATAAAATTGACGAGAGCAAATGCCACAAGTGTGGTATTTGTAAAGAGGTCTGCAAATTTGAAGCCATAGAGGTGTTATAAAAATGTCAAAATACATAACTCTTACTATCGACGGAGCAAAGGTTAAGGCACTAGAAGGAACAACAGTATTAGATGCAGCGCTTGATTACGGAATCTGTATTCCGCATTTGTGTCATATGCGGGGGATTACTCCTTTCGGAGGATGTCGATTGTGTATTGTAGAGGTTGTTAAGAATGGAAGGTCAAAAGTAACTGCTTCTTGTACACTTGAAGTAGAAGAGGGTATGGAAATCTTAGCTCATACCGAAAAGATACTTAAGGCAAGAAAAAATGTTGCAGAGATGTTAGTCGCGGAAGCACCGAATTCGCGGGCTATCCAGGATATTGCTGTTAGATGTGGTGTTAAAAATGTAAGATATGCGTTTCGCCATAAAGAGTGTGTTTTGTGCGGGCGTTGCGTGAGAGTTTGCGATGAACTTTGGCGGTCTAAATCTTTAGGATTTGTCGGCCGTGGCAATGAGCGCCACGTAAGATTGCCGTTTGACAAAAGACCGGAGTTTTGCAAACAATGCAATAATTGCATAGATGCTTGTCCTATGACGATTACTCCTTGTCCTGGTCCTATGAAAGAGGGCGAAGAAGCCCTTTGTGGTTTATGTGAATCACAGCTATCTATGGCCAAGGAAATTGAGGATAGTTGTGTAGATTGTAGGCTAGGAGAAGGATTTAATTGCGTTAAAAAGACCTCTTAAAAAATCTTGACAAAAATTATAATAGTAGTTATAATTTAAACAAATTCTACAGTGTTGTATTTTAAGATTGAACAAAGGCGTTCTTAGTCAAGGACGTCTTTTGTTTTAGTTTGAGGTTAGACCCGCACCTTTTTGGTATCCAAGGGGATGCTAAAAAGGTGATAAAAAAGTAGATAGATAAAAGGTGCGGGATTAATTCGCACAAGTGATTTACATCGCTTTCAGCTCAGTAAATCATGTGCTCATTAAATGGAGGAAAAATGAATCTGCAAAGACCAAATGCAAATGATGTAACACAGACAGCGAATCGATCCAGGAATATTGCTCCTACTTCAGGACTTTGTACTCGCTGTATCGATGGTTGTCGCGGTAACTGTGAAGTATTCAAAGCTAGTTTTCGTGGCCGAGAGGTAATTTATCCAGGGCCGTTTGGAGAAATAACTGCCGGAGGAGATAAAGATTATCCGGTTGATTATTCGCATCTTAATATTTTAGGTTATGCTATGGGAGCAAAGGGACTTCCTAAAGGAGTTAAAGGTGATCCTGATACTGCTATATTTCCTAAAGTAGATACTGAGACTGAATATGGTTGGAAAGATAAAGTAAAAATGGCAATTCCTGCATTTACCGGCGCTTTAGGTTCTACTGAAATCGCTAGAAAGAACTGGGAACATTTTGCCATCGGTGCTGCTATTTCGGGCGTAACGCTTGTCTGCGGAGAGAATGTCTGTGGTATAGATCCTGCATTAGAATTGGATTCTAAGGGAATGATTAAAAAAGCACCTGATATGGATAGAAGGATTGAGACCTACCGTAAGTTTCACCAAGGATACGGAGAAATTCTTGTTCAGATGAATGTTGAAGATACTAGGCTTGGTGTTGCTGAGTATGTTAGTAAAAAGCATAAGCTAAAGACTATCGAGCTTAAGTGGGGCCAAGGAGCAAAATGTATCGGAGGAGAAATTAAAGTTAAATCTTTAGAGAGAGCGTTGGAACTCAAAAAACGCGGATACATTGTAACACCTGATCCTACGCTTAAATCAGTTAAGCAGGCGTATAAGGCAGGAGCAATTAAAGAGTTCGAACGTCATTCTCGCCTAGGGTTTGTTACTGAGGAAGATTTCTTCAAGGAAATTAAGCGTTTAAGAAATTTAGGTTTTGAGCGCATTACATTAAAGACCGGCGCCTATCCTATGAGAGAATTGGCAATGGCGATTAAGTGGAGTGCTGAAGCTAAGATCGACCTTCTAACCATTGACGGTGCTCCGGGTGGAACAGGCATGAGTCCATGGCGCATGATGGAAGAATGGGGACTTCCTACGTTCTATCTTCAGTCTTTAACTCATGAAATCTGTGAGAAGCTATCCAAAAAAGGTGTGAAGCTTCCTGATATTGCTATTGCAGGAGGATTTTCTACCGAGGATCATATCTTCAAAGTATTATCAATGGGTGCTCCATATGTTAAATCTGTATGTATGGGGAGAGCCTTTATGATTCCTGGTATGGTTGGTAAGAATATTGGATACTGGATTGAAGGAAAAGATCTTCCTAATACAGTTTCTCGTTTTGGTAAAAAACCAGAAGAGATCTTTGTTTGTTACAAAGAGCTTGAAGAGAAATACGGTAAGAGAATAAAAGAGATTCCTTTAGGTGCTATAGGAATTTATAGTTTCTCTCAGAAGTTAAGAGTAGGTCTGCAGCAGTTAATGGCAGGAACGAGAAACTTTAGTCTTCCGTCTATTTCTCGTAAAGATGTTGCCTGTCTTACCCAAGAGGCAGCTAAGATCTCTGGCATTCCTTATATTATGGATGCATATCGAGAAGAAGCAAATAAGGTATTGAAGTAAGAAAAGACAAGAAGAAATTCTTGTGTGGTTTATAAAAGCGGCGTCCGCCAAAATGGCAGACGCCGCTTTAATTTACAACCAGTCACTCGGGACTGTTAGCGATAGCAACCCTTTAGGGCTTCGCTGCCCCTCGCCTTGCTCGGGACTGCTTATTAGAGTAGGGGAAGGTATTTCTTTATTTCATGCTGCGTGATCTGGATACGATATTCTTCCCATTCCCGCTTTTTGTTAAACAGAAATCTACTGAATATATGTTCTCCTAAGGCATCTTTAACGAATGAACTTTTTTCCGTTTCAAGAATTGCCTCGAAAAGGTTTCCCGGTAGAGATGTCAGACCACGGCGCTCGCGTTCTTCCATTGCCATATTATAGATATTCGGCTCGACAGGAGCAGGGATGGCATATTTTTTCTCTATGCCTTCTAAGCCCGCTGCTAACATAACCGCAAATGCTAAATACGGGTTGCAAGCAGGATCTGGACAACGTAGTTCTACGCGTGTTGCTTTTTCATTTCCCATGCGATACAAAGGGACTCTCAAAAGTGCAGTCCTGTTTCTCTGTGCCCAGGATGCATAAACCGGAGCTTCGTATCCTGAGACAAGTCTTTTATAAGAGTTTACCCACTGCGCAGTAAGAGAACATATTTCACGTGCATGCTTTAATTGTCCGGCAATAAAACGCTTTGCAATAGGAGATAAGTGGTGCTTGTCTTTCTTATCAAAGAAAGCATTTTTGCTACCTTTAAACAAAGACTGATGTACGTGCATTCCTGAACCATTAACACCAAACATCGGCTTAGGCATAAAGGTAGCATAGACGCCTGCTTGCTGGGCGATTTCTTTAATAACATATTTGGATGTAATCACATTGTCTGCAGCAGAAAGCGCATCGGAATATTTTGGATCAATCTCATGTTGAGAAGGGGCTACCTCATGATGGCTGGCTTCCATCGATACACCCATTTCTTCTAGTACCCGTATAGTCTTATTTCGAAGCGTATTGGCCAAGTCGTTGGGAATTAACTCAAAATATGAACCTTCATCAATAATCTCAGGTTTATGCGCAGACTTAAAATAGAAGTACTCAATCTCAGCGCCTACAAAAAATGTAAGACCATATTTATTCGCACGTGCCATTGCTCGTTTTAAGACGTAGCGAGGATCACCTACGTATGCACTTCTATCAGGGTTTAAGATATCGCAGAAAATGCGTGCTATAGGGTAATCACCTTTAGTCCAAGGGAGTATCTTAAAGGTAGTAGGATCGGGTTGAGCGATTATGTCGCTTTCCTCAGCTTCTGCAAAACCGGTAACTGAAGAACCATCAAAACCTTTACCATGCTCCAGAGCTTCTTTAAGTTCACCAGGGGTTATGGAAACACACTTTAAAATACCTAAAATATCCACGAACCACAGCTGAATGGTGCGAATCTTATTGTGTTCGACCTTAGCTAGGATATCGCGTGCAATACGTTTCTTAGATGAAGTAAGCGCTGGGTTTTCAGCGCGCCTTGCTGCTTGAGATTTACGTTTAGGCAAAAGCGCATCCTTAGGGATTATGTACTGTCTGCCTGCTCGCTCAGCAGGGAGGGTGCCGTGTTTGATTTTATCGTTCACTGCTTGTCTAGAAATTCCTAAAAGCTTCGCTGCTTCTGTTGGACTTAAATATTCTTTATTCATGTCGTACCTCCTTGTCAATTGACAAGTATACCATAAACTTGTCATTTGTCAAGTAAAATCTTTTTTTACAAAAAAACTTGACAAAATGGCCAGATATGTTATATTTAACATGACGATGGAAGTCAAAGAGGCAATGTAGCCCCAATGTAATGGGGCAATTTTTTTAGACAAAGATGTCCTGATTGAGATTTAAAGAATCTCGATGAGGATTTTTTTATTTTTTTGAACGAAGACGTTCTTAATGACCTAAGAAAGGTTGGAGAACGTCTTTTTTTTAGATTGTGACACAACTTACGTAAGCGTAAACGAGACGTAAGTTGTAAGTCACAAGCAACCCCGGACAAAGTCCGGGGAAGGATAAGAATAAAAAGGAGAAAATAATGAGAAGATCAAAAATAAATTTTATTGTTTTAGCAATAGTTGTTTCAGTGTTTCTTGCTCTTCCTATATATGCTGTTGAAGTAAATGATCAGGAAGTAAATATTTCTGTTTCGCAAGTTTTTGTTTCAAGATATATCTGGCGAGGGCAGGATCTTTATGCACAAAATGATGCAGCTTATCAACCCAGTATTGATATATCTGCTCCCGGGTTTTTATTTGGGACAGATGTAGGTTTGAATATCTGGGGGTCGTTTCCGTTGTCAGATGGCCACGAAGACGGCGAAGAGCTTGATTATACCTTGAGTTTTTCCAAAGATTTCTTTGATGGCCTGGTAAGTATATCAGAGGGTTACACCTATTTTGACTATCCTAATACATCAGATACTGCAGATGTGAGTGAACCTTGGGTAAACATTACGCTTAATGAGATTCCTAAACTTCCAATTCCCATTTCAATGTCAGTGTTTATGGGATATGATTTTGCAGCAGCTTCAGGTGGGCCTGATGAGGGCTGGTATTATTCCTGGGGTTTTGCTGGGGATATTGATTTACCTGAGTGGGAAATCTTCCAGGAAGATCAAGTAGTCTCTTGTAGTATTACTAATTGGGGCAATGACGGTGTTGCTGACCTTAAGCCCAGCACACTTTATGCAACTGATTTTTCGTTTTCAACCTCATATGCATTTGGTGATATTAGTGTATCTCCTAGCTTAAATTATACTATGAACCATGAGGAAGCGATCAATTCAGGGGATAGTGAAATTTGGACCGGGATAGAAATCAGTTATGTATTCTAATAACCCCAAAGGGGTTATTGGCCCGCGAACTAATTACTAGCGGGCTTATAAAGGAGGCAACGATGTTGAGACGCTTATTTAGATATAGATTTATCAAACTTGTTTTATTAGGAATTGTGGCAGTTAGCATAATGCTGGGAACTGCTTTTGCTGATGATGCTACAGCTGAAAGTAATTCCGTAGCAATTAATACAGTTTGGACCCTCATTGCAGCATTTCTGGTTTTCTTTATGCAGGCTGGATTTGCTATGGTTGAGACTGGTTTCACCAGGGCAAAAAACGCAGCCAATATTATGATGAAGAACTTAATGGATTTTAGTGTAGGTTCTATCGCCTATTGGCTGATTGGATTTGGAATTATGTTTGGCACATCTGCGTGGGGGCTTTTCGGTAAGGACGGGTTTTTCTTAAGCTCAGGTGATCCTTCCACCGGTGAAGGTTTATGGCAGTTTGCATTTTGGATGTTTCAGACTGTGTTTGCAGCTACCGCTGCTACTATAGTTTCTGGTGCAATGGCAGAGAGAACAAAATTTTCTGCCTACCTTTGGTATAGTGTTTTTATAACCGCTCTTATTTATCCTGTTGTAGGTCATTGGATTTGGGGTGGTGGATGGCTTTCCGCCAAGGGAATGATTGATTTTGCTGGTTCTACAGTGGTTCATTCGGTTGGTGGCTGGGCTGCGCTTGCAGGTGCAATTTTGCTGGGTCCTCGCTTGGGTAAATATAATAAGGACGGTTCTTCTCGGGCTATCCCAGGGCACAATATTCCTTTGGCAGCTTTGGGTGTGTTTATTTTATGGTTTGGATGGTTTGGCTTTAATGCCGGAAGTACGACAGCAGGCACTAATTTAAGCATAGCTACAATAGCGGTTACAACTAACTTAGCAGCAGCAGCTGGAGCTATAGCTGCGATGTCTACTGTTTGGATTCAATTTAAGAAACCTGATACTAGTATGGCTTTAAATGGTGCTTTGGCTGGACTCGTTGCGATAACGGCTCCTTGTGCAAGCGTTTCTCCGTTGAGTGCAATTATTATAGGAGCTCTTGCTGGAGTTGTTGTTGTTTTCAGTGTTGAGTTTATCGATAAGGTACTGAAGGTTGATGATCCTGTGGGTGCTATATCGGTGCATGGTGTTTGCGGTGCCTTTGGAACATTGTGTGCTGGTCTGTTTGCAGAAGCTGCTTATGGTGAAGCCAGCGGCGTGGGAGCAGTTAATGGTCTTTTCTTCGGCGGTGGATGGAGCCAGTTTTTAACACAGCTAACAGGTGTTGTTTCAGTATTTTTATGGGTATTTACATCTGCATTTATTTTGTTTTTCGTAGTTAAGAAGACAGTAGGTTTGAGAGCTTCAGATGAAGAGCAACTCAAAGGGCTTGATATTAGCGAGCATGGGATGGAGTCTTATTCTGGTTTTCAAATCTTTACAAATGAATAAATAAAGTATAATGCTTTGCTCAGGGTGTTGTAGTTCAATGCCCTGAGCAATAAGAAAATAAAGGAGAAATAAAATGAAACTAATTGTTGCGATGATACAGCCTCATAAATTGCCGGATGTAAAGAAAGCACTCTATGGTGCTGAGGTTTTTAAGATGACTGTGACAAATGCATTGGGTTGTGGCCAGCAGAGAGGTTATACTGAGACATATCGTGGTGTAGAACAAGAGGTAAATCTTCTAAAGAAGATTCGAGTCGAGGTCGCGGTCAATGATGATTTTGTTGAACCAACAATTGAGGCGGTTGTTAAAGGTGCCCGCACAGGTAATATTGGAGATGGAAAAATATTTGTATTAGATTTACCCGAATGCATACGCATAAGAACAGGGGAAAGGGGGAATGAGGCTATCGGATAGTAAATTTTCCCCGCCCTTTTGGTAGGGTGGGATAAAATAAAAAAGTCACCAAAAGGGCGGGATCACGTTTACGAGCAGTCAAGCAGCTCGTAAAGTGCTGCTTGTGCTGTAATTTTGCGCATATGATTTACGTCGTTTAAGGAGACTCCGTAAATCATGCGCTCATTTAAGGAGGAATAAAATGGCTAAACAATTAACAAAGAAACAAAAGATTTTAAAGTTAGTAAAAGAAAAAGATGTAAAATTTATCAGGTTATGGTTTACGGATGTTCTTGGACAGGTTAAGAGTTTCTCAATTACCGATAGCGAATTGGAAAATGCGCTAGAAAGCGGCATGGGCTTTGATGGTTCTTCAATTACAGGCTATCAGGATATTGAAGAGTCGGATATGATTGCTATGCCTGATCCTGATACCTTTGCGATTCTTCCCTGGAGGCCAAAGGAAAAGGCAGTGGCGCGTATGATCTGTGATGTGTTAACTCCTGATAGAAAGCCTTACGAAGGAGATCCGCGTTATGTATTAAAGAGAGCTTTAGAGCGGGCTAAAAAAATGGGATATGATCATTTCTACCTAGGGCCGGAGCTGGAGTTTTTCTATTTTAAAAAGGACGATGGTATTGAGATATTGGATAAGGGTGGATATTTTGATCTAACTACTCTCGATGTTGCCAGTGATCTAAGACGTGAGACTGTTTTAGCACTTGAGCAGATGGGAATTAATATTGAATATTCTCATCACGAGGTTGCACCTTCACAGCATGAAGTAGATATGCGCTATAAAGATGCCTTGATTATGGCTGACAGCGTAATTACTTACAGGGTTGTGGTTAAAGAGATCGCTAGTAAGTTCGGTGTGTATGCTACTTTTATGCCAAAGCCAATCTTCGGAGAGAACGGTTCAGGCATGCATGTACATCAGTCACTTTTTAAGGGATCAAGGAATGCATTCTTTGATGTAAAGTCAAAAGACTTTTTATCAGACACAGCACGCAGATATATTGCAGGTCTCCTAAAGCATTCAAAAGAGATTTGTTCTATTTTTGCTCAGACAACTAACTCTTATAAGAGATTAGTTCCTGGATACGAGGCACCAGTTTACATTGCCTGGAGCCGTAGAAACAGAAGTGCGTTGGTCAGAGTTCCTCTGTATCATCCGGGACAAGAGAAGGCAACACGCTGTGAGTTTAGAGCCTGTGATCCGGCTTGTAATCCGTATCTTACCTTTGCCGCAATGTTACACGCTGGGTTAGATGGGATTGAAAAAGGATATAAAGTTCCTGCCCCTATGGAGCAGAATCTTTATCACTTAAGCGATACCGAGAGAAAGAAAAAAGGTATCCAGACATTGCCGGATAGCTTGGGACATGCAATTTCAATGACTGAGGAAAGTAATCTTGTAAGAAAAACATTGGGAGATCATATATTTCCTAGGTTTGTTGAGTTAAAGAAAAAAGAATGGGATGAATACAGAATTCAGGTTCCGCAGCATGAGCTTGATAAATATCTTTCTATTTTGTAATTGATAAGCTCGCGCTGTGGCTTTTTTAAAAAGCCACAGCGCACTAAGGATTCCTTTACAATTTTTATGCCTGATATTTAGGCGGTTAAGGATTGAGAATAATGCAGAAACATGCTCAAGAAATGACCAAAGAGTTGGAATTAAAAACAGCAATTGACAATATTGATGATTTTTTCTTAAAGAGTAAGCAGAAGGAGTTGTATAAATTTATTATCGAGACAGTTGAGAAGCCGCTTATTGAAAGGACACTTGAGAGAACATATGGTAATCAGATTAAAGCAGCGAAACTTTTAGGAATAAACAGAAATACCTTGCGCGATAAGATTAAAAGGCTCAAAATAGATGTTAATAAATGGAAGCTTTAAACCCGGGTTTGCCATAGTTAAAATTTTTACTGGGCAGGCAAATCCGCCCGTAGGGCCGATACGGCGCGACAAGTTGCGACTATCGGGGTTAACCCTAGCTAGAAAGCGATTTATCTCGCCTTGGCGAGATAAAATTTGGGTAATATAAAACAATGAATAATCATTTTCCCAAAAAACAAGGATTGTACGATCCGTGCTTCGAGCATGATGCTTGCGGCGTAGGATTTATTTGCAATATCAAAGGCAATAAGTCTAACGAGATCGTCAATCAGGGTTTGAATATTTTAAAAAGATTAGCCCACCGCGGAGCTGTGGGAGCAGATCCTGAAACCGGTGATGGCGCAGGAATCTTAATTCAAACGCCGCATGCATTTTTCCAAAAAATTGCGCAACGTGAAGGAATTACTTTACCTGATGAAGGCTCATATGGAACTGGATTAATATTTTTACCCCCTGATAAAAAAGAGCGTGAGTTCTGTAAAGATGTATTCAAAAAGACAATTGAACAAGATGATCATACACTTCTTGGTTGGCGCAAGGTTCCAGTTGATGATTCCTGTATCGGAAAGACTGCCAAAGCTACACAGCCAGTGATCGAGCAAATATTCATTAAGAAAAATGAGGCATTCAAAGAACAGCTTGCCTTTGAGCGCAGGCTCTATGTAATCAGAAGAATTGTTGAAAACACAATCAGTGCTTCAGATTTAAAACAAAAATCTTACTTTTATATTACAAATATTTCTTCGCGTACATTTTTGTATAAGGGTCTGCTTATGACCAATCAACTTGAGGATTTCTTTGTTGATCTTAAAGATAAAGATTTAAAGAGTGCTTTGTGCCTGGTGCACTCTCGTTATAGCACCAATACATTTCCTACCTGGGATTTATCTCAGCCGTTTCGTTTTCTAGCACACAACGGAGAGATTAATACTTTACGCGGCAACATCAATTGGATGAGGGCGAAAGAAGATTTATTATTTAGTCCTTTATTTGGAGATGATATTGAGCGGATAAAACCAATTGTAGTTCCCGGGGGAAGTGATTCTGCAAGCATTGATAACGCCTTTGAATTATTAGTGCTCTCAGGTAGATCTTTGCCTCACGTAATGATGATGCTTATTCCTTCAGCCTGGGAACAAAATCATTTGATGGATGAAAAGCAGAGAAAGTTTTATCAATATCATACTTGTTTAATGGAGCCTTGGGATGGGCCAGCTGCGATTGCATTTACTGATGGCTTGCGAATCGGCGCAGTGCTTGATAGAAACGGTCTTCGACCTGCCCGCTACATTGTCACTAAGCAAGATATGGTGGTTATGGCATCTGAGGTGGGAGTACTTGATATTAAGCCAGAAGACATTGCCTATTCTGGCAGGCTTGAGCCGGGAAAAATTTTCTTCATCGATACAAAAGAGGGTCGAATTATTGATGATAAAGAGATTAAAGATACAGTCTCAAGTCAGTGGCCTTATGATAAATGGCTTAAAGATTGTTTGATTGAGATAGAAAAATTACCTGCTCCGCAAGAAAAACAAAAACCTTCAGATGATGTTCTTACACAGTTGAAAGCCTTTGGTTATGCGCGTGAAGACCTAAGTGTTTTACTTGGACCTATGGCAGAAACCGGTCAAGAGCCAACAGGTTCAATGGGTAATGATACGCCACATGCAGTTTTGTCAAAGAGGCCGCAGCTACTTTATAGTTATTTTAAACAATTGTTTGCTCAGGTTACTAATCCTGCGATCGATCCTATTCGGGAAGATCTGGTAATGAGTCTGGAATGTTATATGGGTTCTCGCAGGAATCTGCTTGATGAAACAGCTCAGCATTGTCATAAGGTGCGTTTAAAGCAGCCGGTTTTAACTAATAAAGAATTAGCAAAATTAAAATATATAAATGAAAGAGGTTTTAAAACCAGAACAATATCTCTACTATTTAAAGCAAAAGAAGAGAATGCATTCTCCCAAGCCCTGGAACGTATATCTAAAGAAGCTAAGGCAGCAATACAGGAAGGATGTTCTTTTGTGGTATTAAGTGACCGCGGTGTAAACAAAGATTTTGCAGCCCTGCCAGCATTACTTGCAATTGGTACAGTGCATCAATATCTGGTTAAAGATACTTCGCGCTCCCAAATTGCAATTATTTTAGAAAGTGCAGAACCTAGAGAAGTACATCACTTTGCCGTGCTTTTTGGTTTTGGCGTAGGTTGTGTTAATCCTTATCTGGCATATGAATCTTTAGAATATCTTATTAAAGAAAAAGATTTATCCCTTGATTTTAAAACAGCACAGAAAAATTACATCAAGGCAATAAATAAAGGGGTATTAAAGGTACTTTCAAAAATGGGAATATCTACTTTACAGAGTTATCGCGGTGCCCAGATATTTGAAGCCTTGGGTTTAAATGATGAGATTATTGAGAAGTGTTTTAAAGGCACAGTATCGCGTATTGGCGGTGCAGGGATTGATGTCATAGAAAAAGAAACAATGCTTCGCCACCAAGAGGCGTTTCCCCTTCGGGGAAACGACGACGTGGGGTTTCTCCCCACAGGTGGGGTTTATCAGTGGAAAAGAGACGGAGAGTTTCATCTTTGGAACCCTGAGAGCATATCAGCTTTGCAGGATGCCACTAGGTTTAATGATTACCAGCTTTATAAAAAATTCGCTAGGTTTTTTAATGATCAATCAAGCCAGCCCACAACTTTGCGTAGCCTTCTGGAATTTAAGCAAACCAAACCTATTTCTATTGATAAAGTAGAGCCGGTTGAGAGTATATTCAAGCGTTTTGCTACAGGGGCAATGAGCTTTGGTTCAATCTCTCGTGGTGCACACGAGACCTTAGCCATTGCTATGAATAGAATCGGGGGAAAATCCAATACAGGAGAAGGCGGGGAAGACCCAGAGCGTTTTAAAACATTGCCCAGTGGAGATTCTGCCCGCAGCGCTATAAAGCAGGTGGCATCCGGAAGATTCGGTGCTACAACTAATTATTTAGTAAATGCAGATGAAATTCAAATAAAGATTGCTCAGGGTGCTAAGCCCGGTGAAGGCGGCCAACTTCCCGGGCATAAGGTAAGTGAAATTATTGCCCGGACAAGACACACTACACCCGGGGTTACTTTAATTTCACCTCCGCCGCATCATGATATTTATTCAATTGAAGATTTAGCCCAGCTTATCTTTGATTTAAAGAATGCCAATCCTAAAGCACGCATAAGTGTAAAGCTGGTTTCAGAAATAGGTGTGGGAACAGTTGCTGCAGGCGTGGCCAAAGGCCACGCAGACATGATTTTAATCTCTGGTGCAGACGGCGGAACAGGTGCGTCACCGAGAAGTTCTATTATGTATGCGGGCCTGCCTTGGGAATTAGGTCTTGCGGAGACTCATCAGACATTAGTTTTAAATAATTTACGTAGCCGTGTGCGTCTGCAAACCGATGGTCAGATGCGTACCGGCCGAGATGTTGCCATCGCTGCAATTTTAGGCGCTGAGGAGTTTGGTTTTTGTACCTGTGCATTAGTTATTTCCGGATGTGTTATGTTAAGACATTGCCATCTGAATAATTGTTCTGTGGGAGTTGCCACTCAGGATGAAGTCTTAGAGAAAAGATTCAAAGGAAAGCCTGAGTACGTAGTAAATTATTTTCATTTTGTTGCCCAGGAATTAAGAGAGGTTATGGCACAGCTGGGAATAAGGCGCGTGGAAGATTTAGTGGGTAGAACAGATTTAATTAAAGTAAATCAGGAGATTGTCCCCTGGAAGGCAAAAGGGATTGATTATTCCCGGATTCTTTACAAGCCCAAAGTAGATAAGAAAGTTGGGGTTTATTGCACGCAGGCGCAGGATCACGGAATCGAAAGTGTGTTGGATAAAAAATTAATTAAGTCTGCTAAGCCGGCGTTGGAAAAATCCCAGCCGGTAACAATTGAATCAGAAATAAAAAATAATAACCGCACCACAGGAACAATGTTAAGCGGTGAGGTTTGTAAAAAGTTTGGTGAGCAGGGCCTGCCTGAAGATACTATAAGATGTAAATTTACCGGAGTGGCTGGGCAGAGTTTTGGCGCCTGGTTGGCTAAGGGTGTGACTTTTGAACTCGAAGGTATGGCTAATGATTATATCGGAAAAGGTATCTTCGGTGGAAAGATTATTGTTTACCCCAGTTCAAAAGCCGATTATTCACCGCAGGATAATATTATTATAGGTAATACTACCTTTTACGGTGCAATAACAGGCCAGGCATATATCCGGGGATTAGCCGGAGAAAGATTTTGCATCCGTAATTCCGGATTACACGCAGTTGTTGAAGGTGTTGGCGATCACGGTTGTGAATATATGACTGGGGGCAGAGTGGTAGTATTAGGTAAAACCGGGAGGAATTTTGCCGCCGGCATGTCCGGAGGTATTGCTTATGTGTATGATACAGATAATACATTTAAAGAAAAATGCAATATGGGAATGGTCGAGCTAGAAGAGCTTTTGGAGGAAGATAGAGAGACAATTATTAGTTTGGTCAATAACCATTACAACTATACAAAGAGCGAAGTTGCAAAGAATGTTTTAGATAATCATACAAGCGAATTAGAAAAATTCGTCAAAGTTATGCCTATTGAATATAAGCGGGTGTTAGAAGGTTTGAAAGTGAAGAAGTCAAAATCAGATGAGGTTTCTGACGGTTAAGGGAATGAACAATGGCTGATCCTAGAGGTTTCCTAAAATTTAAAAGAAAAAAATCTGCCTACCGTCCTGTAAAAGAACGTGTGGCTGATTATAAAGAAGCCAGTATTCTGCGCCTTGAAGATAGTTCTAAAGAACAGGCCTCACGCTGTATGGATTGCGGTACGCCATTTTGCCATTGGGGCTGTCCTATCGGTAACCATATCCCCGAGTGGAATAACCTTATGTTTCAGGGAAAGTGGGAAAAGGCATTTCAGCTGCTTGATGCTACAAATAATATGCCGGAGATTACCGGCAGGCTTTGCCCTGCATTGTGTGAATATGCCTGTGTCTTAGGAATTAATGATGATGCTATAACCATAAGAGAAAATGAGCTCGATGTTATTGAGCTTGCATTTAAACATGGTTTGATTAAACCCAGGCCGCCGAAGCAACGTACAGGCAAACGTGTTGCAGTTGTAGGTTCTGGGCCGGCAGGATTATCTTGTGCAGCCCAGCTTAACAAAGCCGGACACAATGTTGTTGTATTTGAGAAGTCTGCCAAAGTCGGCGGAATTTTGAGATACGGCATTCCTGATTTTAAACTGGATAAAAAAATAATCGATAGGCGTCTTAAGCTTTGGCAGAAAGAAGGCATTGAATTCAAGACTTCTGTTGAGGTAGGCGAAGATTATCCTAGCAAAAAACTCTTAGATGAATTTGATGCTGTGTGTTTAACAGGTGGCAGTTCTGTGCCACGAGATCTTAATATCGAGGGAAGGGAATTAGCCGGCATTCATTTTGCTATGGATTATTTGGTTCAATCAAACCAACGCGTGGCAGGTGAAAAGATCCCTAAGGATAATCTTATTGATGCCCAGGATAAAAAAGTTGTGATTATCGGCGGTGGAGATACGGGCGCAGATTGTGTGGGGACTGCCAATAGGCAGGGTGCCAGCAAGATAGTGCAACTTGAAGTATTGCCTAAGCCGCCAGTCGATCGCACGGATGATTTCCCTTGGCCAACATACCCAATGTTGCTTAAAACCTCTACTTCACATGAAGAAGGCGCAGATAGACAATGGAGTATTCTGACTAAGAAGTTTTCCGGTGAGGGTGTTAAGGTTGAAAAACTTCATTGTATTCAAGTTGAGTTTGGGCCAGAAAAGGATGCACACAATCGCCCTATTATGAAAGAGGTAAAGGGCAGTGAGTTTGAGATTGAGGCAGACTTAGTTATTCTGGCAGTTGGATTTATTCATCCCCAACATGGAGGCCTGCTTAATCAGCTTGGGTTAGAGTTTGATGTTAGGGGTAATGTAAAGACAGACGAAGATTTTCAAACTTCCAAAAAGAAAATCTTCTGTGCAGGAGATATGAGAAGAGGCCAATCACTTATTGTTTGGGCGGTGTATGAAGGCCGCGAGGCTGCTAGGGCGATAGATGGTTATCTCAGCAAGTAGGTGAAGCGTGAGAGTCAGTCGATTCAATAGCCCGCTAAACTGTATTGTTTAGCGGGCTTTCTTATTGAATTGACAGTCCTCGCGCAACCTTAAATAGAGAAGGTGCGAGGGTTTGACAAAGGCAGAATTTAGAGTTAAGATAGGGGTTACTTGCCTATTAGAGGAAACTATGAATAAAGCCCTATCATTTCTAAAAACAGTCCTTGATAAGTTAATTTATCTTATAAGAGCGCTAGCTGGCGCTGCAGCGATTCTTGCCATTATTTTTGGAGCTTTTGCATTTAGCGATAATGAATATAAAACAGGTGCATTGCAAATATTGGTTGGAGCGCTTTTGTTTTTATTTTTCTCAGGCAATATCCGTAAGCCTATGTACTTATTGGTTATGTTGGTTATGATGGTTGTATTAGTTGCTGCCTACTATGTCGACATATATTTTGTCGGCAAGGACGGAACAACGTTGCTTATACTATTAGTCGCCCTACCGCTGTTTACGTTTTTGACAGTGAAGAAAATAGATAGGCATTATAAAAATGGCTGTTAATTCTAATTGTATTGCCTCGACTAGTAGATATAACATTTATCAATTTGCTTGACAAATGATATAACATATGTTATATATTATATAGATAAATATGGGAAACTATATAAGACAAATTAAACAGATCAAAGAGAAAACCGGCTGGACTCAAGGTCAATTAGCTGATGAGCTGGGCGTTTCTTTTGCTACTATTAATCGTTGGCTCAATAAACACGCAAAGCCGCAGCCTTCACGCCTTAAATTAATTACAAGAATATTCCAGGATATGGTGGGGATTCAGCCTGTCCCGCAAAAGGAATTAGAGCGGCTTATTAAGAATATTGAATCTTTAAAGAAGAAGTTTAAAGATATAAGAAAATGTATCGTTGGAGATCAAGACCTTCTTGGTGATTTTTTAATCGAGCTTACCTATAATAGCAATGCCATTGAAGGTAGCCGTATGAGCAAGGCTAATACCAAGGCCATAATTCAGGATAAATCCCTGATTAAAGATAGAACCCTTATTGAGCATCTGGAGGTAAAAAATCACGAATCAGTTTTAAGAAAAGTATTAACCGGCGAGATTAAAGGTCCTATTGCAGAAAGCCTTATTCTTAAGATGCATGCTCAGCTTATGCAGGGAATAATTGCTGATGCTGGATCATATCGCAAAAACTGGATTAAGATTACTGGAGTAGATTTGGTCTTGCCAGCTCCTGAAGATATAAAAGAAGAAATGGCTGACTTTTTTAAAAAGATAAATAGGCCAGCTGGTGATTCTTTGCAACATATTGCTAGGATGCATTATGAATTTGAGGCTATCCATCCATTTTCTGACGGAAACGGGAGGTTAGGCAGGCTGATTATAACTATTATGTTGCTGGATAAAAACTTTGCACCGGCAATAGTAAAGATAGAAGACAGAAGCCGCTACTATGAAGTTTTGGATTATGCCAATAGAAAAGAAGGTACTTATTTAGTTAAGTTTATTCTTGAAAGTGTCTTGTCAGGATTTAGATTGTTAAAATTGCGACAGCCGTAGATAATTTTTACTATAAAGAAGGTGGATGGGTGGTATAGGGGGAAGGGCGCATAAATTGCAAATGTAGATGTATCTTCTAAAATCTCTATACCATGTGATGTGGCTAATACTTAAAAAAAGTACAATATATTGTATTCTTCTACTTGACAAATAAGAGAATTTGTTGTAAGATTAACACTCATCATAGAAGCAAACCCCACGTTATCATTAGCAACACCGTATTTATTTACTGCAATTATATTATTATTTCATATCAAGTTATAAGCTTTCAAAAGGAGATCATGTATGGACAAGACATGCTTAGTTTATATTCACGGCGTACAGCCGGATTTGAAGACGGAAGCTCGTGGTTATTCTAAGGAGTTTCATAAAAAGATATTAGAAGAGCTGCAGAGGTTAGGCAAGGATGTATCTAAGGTAAGGCGTTTCGAAGTAAGTTGGTCGAATATTACTATTGGATTTAAAAGAAAATTAGCGCAGTTACAATTTGATGCAAATCCTGAATTAGGATTTAAAAGAAGACAAGGTTTTCTAAGCGGCGCTTTGCGTAATTTTATTTATCCGGCAGTTATTGATATTCTTTTTTATGTAAAAAACAAAGGTAGCGCTAATGCACCGGGTGAAATGGTAATTTTAGAGAGACTTCATAATGCTGTAAAGAAAGCAAAGGCTAAAGGGTTTAAGAAAGTTGTTATCTTTGCACATTCCTTAGGCACTGTCGCAGCTTATGATTATGTATTCCGTTTTCGGGAAAAATACGCCTTTCCAAAAAATCTGGAATTAACCGCCTTGGTTACGTTCGGTAGCCCGATATCGCTTTTTGCATCCGGTATGGGGCATCCTATGTCTAGCAAAATCAAGCGACCGAAAAACGTCAAGAAATGGTTAAATCTTTGGGATCCGCATGATGGTGTGTCCGGAAGGTGCGAACCACATTTTCCCAAAAATTTTGCTAAAGGATTTTTAAAAGATGTGCTAGTTGATACTGGCTTAACTCCCCTAAGAGCTCATCAACGCTATTGGAGTCATAAAAGAGTAATTCGAAAAATGGCAGAGGAGTTAGCGAGGTAGAGAGAAAGAAGGTAAGTACATGGAAAACAGCGATAAACAGAAAGAGCAGATAGAAAATGAAATTAATAAGGCATTGCAATCTGGTGTCGGTCCAAAAGCTGCTAGAATAGCTTTGGCATTTTTAAGCGGTTTAGTTCCTGGAGTAGGAGGAGTTTTTGGTGCTGGAGCAGGGGCGTGGTCAGAATCAGAGCAGGAGAGAATCAATAAAATATTCGCCTCTTGGTTAAAGCTTCAAGAAGATGAGATAAAAGAGATTGGTATTACGTTAATGGAAGTTATGATGCGAATTGATAAAGATGATGAAAGAATTCAAGAAAGAATACAAAGCCCAGAATATTTGAAATTAATAAAGAAATGCTTCAGGGATTGGAGTGCGGCAGAAAGTGAAGAAAAAAGAATTCTAATTAGAAATCTTCTATGTAATGCCGCAGGCGGAGAGAAAATATGTGGGGATGACATTATTCGGATGTTCATTGAATGGATAGGCCGTTATACAGAGAAGCATTTCTTGATTGTAAAGGAAATATATAAAAATGAAGGTATAACTAGGTTAGGAATATGGCAGAACTTATATGGTGAACCAGAAAGGGAAGATTCTCCAGAGGCTGATTTGTATAAAACGCTGATGCATGATTTAAGTGTCGGACATGTAATAAGGCAACATAGAGATAAAGACTACATGGGAAATTTCTTGAAGAAAGCAAAACAGAGAAGTTCGGGCTCTAGAATGAAATCAGCATTTGATGATGAGGAAGAGTATGAATTGACAGGGCTAGGTAAATGGTTTATTCATTATACTATGAACGAGATGATTCCTCGCATAACTAATAATGAGCAGCCTTCGAATGAAAAAAAGGAGGAAAATAATTGACTAGAAAAGTTATACTCAAATCACAAGCTAACCAAGTCCTTGAGATAATTAAAAAATTTGGTTTAATTCCTGCAGAGTTTAAATGGTTTGAAAAAACAACCAAGCTTAATAGTACAAAGGACGTTGTTTCTTCGCTTGTGCATTTACCAACGGGATACTATTTTTTGTTTGAATATGATAGAGATGGAAAACATTGGTCTGAGTATTCGCCTGGGGGATCTGTAGCTGTGGTAACATTAAAATACACTGCAAGCTGGGGAGTGCAATTAGGTAATGTTATAGATTGGGCTCAGTCGTTAAAACGTGAAGTTGAATCTCCAAATTTGTGGGATGCGATATCTCAGGAAAGGCGGATACTGGAGGTTGTCAATGAACCAATTTTTTATAATGAGCTCTTTAATGTTGAAGAGCAGAAAAAGATAAATGCAAATTTAGAAGAAATAAAACAATACTTATTAACGACGACGGATTTATCTAAAGAGCAAGTTCAATTAGTAGATAAGCAGTTTGATTATTTTAAGAATTCTTTGCAAAGGATTGGGCGAAAAGATTGGTTAATGATGTTTACTGGATTTTTAGTTAGCAAAATTCTTACACTTGGGTTACAATCTGATACTGCTAAAGAATTATTTAGATTTACTTCAAATGCTTTAAGTTGGCTGATTGCAAAAGCTGATACTTTACATTTAGGAGGGTAAAAGATAGAATTCCGGATAGAAAACTAAGAAGCAAAGCTAAGCAAAGCTTAGGACCGGTTCTCGTTAAGTATTTATCATATAAAGAGTTTTGAATAAATCCCTGAAGGGACGGCTTCGCTCGGTGTCACTTAAGGAACATTTTAGTAGCAAGTTAATGGTATGGTAGTAGTTAGATAGATCCGGTCCTTTAAGTTTTTGCTTTAAGTTTTTATGTGCTTGAAGGTCAAAGAAAGAAGGAGAAATTTATTATGAGAAAAATATTGTTTTTATTGTCAGTAATTATAATTTTGGTTTTGTCGCATGGCATTGCGCACGCTCAGAGATCTGCGACCAATGACGATATGTGGCATCAAAACTTAATTGAAGATTATAAAAAAAGTTTGGTTAACGCCACTACGTGGGATAAGTGGCAAGGTTTTGCCTTTCTAGTACAGCCTGAACTTTTTGAAGAAGCAA
This sequence comes from uncultured Planctomycetia bacterium, assembly GCA_964406665.1. Lineage (GTDB taxonomy): Bacteria > Omnitrophota > Gorgyraeia > VGKH01 > JBHPFN01 > CAYOSQ01. The sequence continues at coordinate 27,131 of CAYOSQ010000009.1, forward strand.
CTCCTGAGGTATTGGCCTTGTTGGATGACCCGGATTTTGAGAATGTCATTTACATATATTTAAGAGAGCTAACCCAGTCGCAAGAAATACCGTTAGGAGAAAAGAAAGCGGTTATCCTTCGTGCACTAGATGCCTATGAACAAGATATCTTGTCACAAACACCCGAGGCGCTGATAGATGAATGGCATACCATATATAAAGACAAAGGTGTCGACAGTCAAATGGGACGTATTACAACAATTTTCTATATTAGAAGTGATGCTGATGCGTTTAAGCCACTCGTGGAAGAATCGCAAACTATTCCTGAATTTAGCGAAGCTGCTAATGAAATCTTGAGCGGATGGGATGCGTTAACGGAGCATATGAAGCGTTGAGCCCTAATTGAATTACAGAATTCCGGGGACACACCCACGAGTGCTGCTCACTAAAGTTCGCAAGCTCGGGTACGTACTCTGTAGGAAACACCAGCTCACGATGTTCGCTGGTGCGACGAGGCCTTTGGCCTCGAACGAAGCTAGGAAATCAATCGTCGGGTATGTACTCTGTGATTGATAAAGGGGGCGCGGTCCGATTAGGGCCGCGCCCCCTGATTGTTTTCCTACGGTTTCGGCGAACAAGCCGTAATTATAAACTGACACGGAAGCTGAAGTTAGCAAGGGAATAATATTAATAAAGACTAAATTTATAATATGTTTGCTTTAAAAAAATCAAATGATAGAATATTCTTTAGAGGGATGTTTTGAAATAGGGGAGATAGAAATATGTCAAAGAAAAAAATACTGGTTGTTGATGATGACGTTGCTATCGTAAAGATAATGAGTTTTCAGCTGAAGAAAAAAGGATACGATGTTATTACTGCCTCAAACGGTAGAAGCTGTATAAGAAAAGCAGCTAAAGAAAAACCAGACCTAATTCTTTTAGATATTCTTATGCCGAAGCTAAACGGTTTTGAAATCTGTAGCTTACTGAAGAAAGATAAGAAAACAAAGGAAATTCCGGTTATTATGCTTACAGCCCTGGCAGAGGAAAAAGACTTATCAAGCGGTTTGATGGAAGGCGCAGTCTGTTTTATAAGCAAGCCGTTTAGCTACAATGATTTATTGCAGGAGGTTAAGATAACATTAGGCAAATGATAACGAGGGTTTTAATAATATTTTTTCCTTGTAATTCCGGTTAATGTTTTGTTATAGCGGAAACAATAAAAGTTATAAAGGAGGAGTGAAATGAAAAGATGCGTTTTTGCCGTGGGAATTACTATTTTGCTGATTTTAGGGTTTGGTTTCGAGCTCGGGGCCGATGAACCTGTTGAAGCCGGCGATGAAGATATTTTTTTTATGGAGATACCCATGGTAGTGGCTTCTTCTAAACGAGAACAGCTTATTACTGAGACTGCCTCCAGCGTAATGGTGGTTACGGCCGAAGACATCAAGCAGTCAGGGGCTATCAATCTTGGTGATGTTTTGCGTTCAGTTGCGGGGGTTGATATAAGAGAAGCTCATGCAAGTCAACACGTTATAGGTATCAGAGGTTTTGCCGATACCGCTCACGTGTTGGTTACGATAGACGGAAATAATGTTTTTATGTATCATGCCAACCATATTTTTCTCGACTGGGCCCCGATAGATTTAGAAGAGGTTGATCGTATTGAAATTATCAAAGGTCCGGGAGCGATATTCTACGGCGGCAGTGCTTTTAGCGGCGTAATTAATATTATAACTAAAACTCCCCGGCAGCTTGAAGGGACTCAGGTAAATGTAGCCGGTGGTCATAAAAGTACGATTCGCAGCAATGTTATTCATGCCGGAGTGCAGGGTAACTGGGAGTATAGTGTCTCAGGAGGTCATCGCGAGGCTGAAGAATGGGAAAAGCCGAAAATGGCACAAACGAAAGAATATTTCTCTGTTGATTTTTTCTCCGGAAGGGCGGTTTATAACATTGATGATGAATCTTCCATTTCATTAACGGCACGACATTCTGAGGCGAAGAACGTAATTTCTCGTGTATGTAATCCCGATACAACTTTGATTTCGCTACGCTATGATAGGCCTGATTTTTGGGCCAGATTTTTTTACAATAATCACCAAAAGACTTTCTGGAATGATTTTCATGGCGTGGATGATTCTAATTATGAGCTTGAACTTTTTCGTACCTTAAAATGGGGAAAAAATATTACGTCTTTCGGTGGATACTTAAAACATACTGCTTGGGAAGTGGCAGCGCTTGCGGATAGGCCGGCCTATAGCGTAGTCAAAGGTACTCGGGAAGTTCATGACGTGGAAGATTACGCTTTAAACATTGAAAATGAGTACCGCTTTAACGACCAGCTTATCTTTTCTTTGGGTGGTCGGTGTGAGTATTATTCTCACCTGGATTTTCTCGGCTTAGGAAGAGGCAGTGTTATTTATAAGCCTGTTGATGATCAGAGTATCCGCTTTACTATCGCTAACGGCTATTACATACCTTCTTTGTTTCAGCACACCAACCAAGGAACTGCTTATCCTTTTGCCCTCGGTGATTCTTCTGTAGAGGAAGAAAAGATTATTTCTTATGAGCTGGCATATTATAATCAACTGACCAAGAAACTGAAGTTGAACGCCGCAATATTTTACAATGACTATCAGGACTTGATTGATAATACACAGTCCGGCCCGATGAAAAACGTTGCTGATGGCTATCAATATGGAGGAGAACTAGGCTTAGATTTTATTGTGACAGATTGGCTGACTGGATTTGCTAATTACGCCTATCAGAATATTCACAGGCAGGATTTTGATAATATGCATGTTGACCCGGAACATAAGGTTAATTGCGGTTTAAGGAGCAAATTTGGCAAGTGGTCAACAAACTTTATTTTTCATTACGTAGATTCATACCATGAGATTTACCTGACGTCTAATCCTGTATTCGGTTTAGTTTCACCGGGACCCTCAAAGGTGAAGGCATATACTACTGTTGAAGCCCGCATAGCTTACGCCCCTACGGATAATCTTGAGCTGGCAATAGCCGCCTATAATTTGTTTAACGACAGTCATTATGAATCCAATACAGACGATTATCATACGGCAGATGAAATTGGGCGTAGGATAACAGGGAGTATATCATATAAGTTTTAAATAAGTTAATTAAAGCTATGGTTGGTTCTGCTATATTGTTATATAAAAGATAGTCGCGTAGATGTATTAAATTCAGGTGTTTAAAGGAAAAATATGATGAAAAAGGTTTTAATTTGTTTTATTTCAGCTTTTTTTATTTCTTCTTCTGTTTATCCGGGAGAAAGTAAGAATATTGTCGTTGTAAAAAGCCGGAAGTCTGCTCCTTACAACCTTGCTTTGAGTGGATTTAAGAAATATTTGAAGAAAGAACAAGTTGACGTCCATATTATAGAATACAAGCTTAAAGGAAAGGAAGATGTATCAGAGATAAACAAGATAGTTAAGAAAAATAATCCAGCACTTTTTTTCAGCATAGGAACCCCTGCAACCAGGATTATTCAGGGGAAAGAGTTCAACAACATTCCTGTAGTGTTTGCTATGATACTGGATCCAGAAAAAAACAAGATTAATCCTCCGGGCGTGTCGATGCATATTCCTTTGAAGATGAAGCTTAAGGAAATTAAGAGGTTTTTCCCCGATGTGAAAAAAATCGGATTGATTTGTTCTTCGTCTGCTGATTTTAAGGAAGCATCGCGATTGGCGGTAGAATTTGGTCTTGAAGCTATCGGAAAGAAGATAAATTCGAAAAAGGAATTTCCTCAAGCGCTTAAAAACTTATCAGGTAGAATAGATTGTTTTTTAATGTTTCCTGATTCAAACGTTTATTTTCCCGAATCTGTTGAGTATCTGTTGGTTGAGAGTTTAAGAAAAGGATTTCCGGTTGTGGGCCTTTCTTCAATTTACACTAAGGCCGGGGCTTTGATTTCTTTAGAGTGCGATTATGAAGATTTAGGTGCGCAGGCAGGAGAGATCGCTTTGGAGATACTCTCAGGAAATGTACCAAAAGCAGAATTTGTGAATCCGCGAAAAACAAATTATTCTTTAAATCTTATAGTTGCGAAAAGGCTAGGAGTTGATTTTTCTTCTACGGCTATAGCGGAGGCGAAGCGTATTTTTAGAAATTAATGAAAATTAACATATCGAAAAAAATTATACTGCTATTTGTTTTTTTTGTTTCTGTTTTAGGGGCGTCTTTCGGCGCCTATTTTCTTAATCAGCAAAAAGAGAATATGCTCTTGGATTTTGATAAGAGGGCGCAGGTTTTGCTTAGTAGCTTAACTATCAGTAGCGAGTACCCGGTTCTAATTGAGGATATCGAGGTTTTAGATAAACTAGGCAGCCAAGCCTTAGATCTGGAAGACGTTATTTACTGCGAAATAACGGATAATGAAAATAATTTTCTCTTTCGGGGAGGATTAAAAGAAGAGCAATATATTAGGGAGCATGAAAGCAGCATCTTAACTGAGAAGATCTTAGGGGATGATGGCGAGGATTTTATTTTAGGCATGGGGGAAACTCAAGTTGAAGAAATCGGTAAGGTAAAGTTAATCTTTACGCTTGGTAATTTGATGGCAAGATTAAACACAGTAAAGAAAGCTTTAATTATATTGGTTATAGCTAGTATTTTGTTTGCTGTTGTGTTTATTAGTTTATTGGTTTATTTTGTTTTGAGTCGGCCTGTAGGCAAATTGTTAAAAGGAATAAAAAGAGTTGCGGAAGGCGATTTTGGCTTTAAGGTTATCGTTAAAACTGAAGATGAAGTTGGCCAGCTTGCTAGTTCTTTCAATAAAATGGCCGAAGAGATAGAGCGTCGGGTTTTGGAATCAGAGGCTATTAATGAAGACCTAATTCGAGAGGTTTCTGAGCGCAGAAAGTCAGAAGAACATTTAGAAAAAGCGCAGGAAGCGTTAAAAACAAGTGAAGAAAAGTTTATGAATACTTTTTATAATTCAGTTGATGCGAGTTTGTTGATTAACGAAAATAGATTTGTAGATTGTAATGATGCAGCAGTAGAAATGCTTCGATATTCAGAAAAGAAAAGACTGCTTTCTGTCCATCCATCGCAGTTGTCTCCGGAAAGGCAGCCGGACGGACAGCTATCTTCAAAAAAAGCAGATGAAATGATTCGAGTCGGCTTTAAAAAGGGTTTTCATCGGTTTGAGTGGGTTCATCGTAGGGCCAATGGCGAGGATTTTATTGCAGAAGTAACCCTGACGTCAATACCTCTTCATGGAAAGAATATGCTTCATACTTCATGGAAAGATCTTACTGTTTATAAAGAAGCAGAGGAACGTTTAATACAAGCGTACAAAACAACAAAGATTATTCTTGAGAAGTTGCCTTTTGGTGTTATTGTCGTAGGAAAAGATAAGAGGATACGTCAGATAAATGAAGCTGCAAAGAAGATGATTGGGATAGGCGCAGGTGAAAGTAGAGACGTTATTGGTAAGATGTGCCACAATTTTATTTGTCCCGCTAAAGAGGACAACTGCCCTGTATTAGATTTAGGCGGGAGGATAGATACGTCAGAGCAGACACTGCTTACTGTTAAGGGGGAACGAGTTCCCGTATTAAAAACTGTACTGCCGATTGTTCTTGAGGAAGAAGATGTTTTGCTGGAGGCTTTTGTTGATATAAAGGATTTAAAAGTAGCGCAGGACGCACTTAGGCACGCCAAGGAACAGGCAGAGGTTGCCAATAAAGCGAAAAGCGAATTTTTAGCCAGGATGTCTCATGAAATCCGTACCCCGCTAAACGCTGTTATAGGTTTCTCTGAACTCTTGGGGGATACCTCGCTTGATTTTGTGCAGAAGGATTATGTCACTACTGTGCGCGACAGCGGAGAAATGTTGCTTGCTTTGATAAATGACATACTTGATATTTCGAAGATTGAAGCTGGGGAAATGCAGCTTGAGAGTGTGGATTTTGACCTAGAATATTTAATAAGGAATGTAATCAAGATAAACTCTCCGAGGATCAAGGGTAAAAACGTAGAAATCTTCTGCGATTATGATGATGATTTACCTCGAAGTTTTGACAGTGATCCTACTAGAATAAGACAGGTGGTTTCTAATCTTTTGAGCAACGCCATCAAATTTACCGAAGCGGGGGAAATAGACATAACGGTAGCTTTGCAAGAGCCGCAATCTTCAGATTCACAGAATAATATTCGCTTAATGAGAATTTCAGTAAAGGACACAGGAATCGGTATCCCTGAAGAAAAACAGCAAAGTGTTTTTGACGCGTTTGAACAAGCTGATATGTCCACAACAAGGAGGTTCGGGGGGACTGGATTAGGGCTTGCAATTTCAAAGGCTATCGTAGAAATGATGAAAGGAAAAATCTGGGTTGAGTCAGAGTCGGGCAAAGGAAGCGAATTTATCTTCACCCTTAAACTTAAAGAAGTTCCCTCTGCTATAGAGCAAGAAATATTTCCTGTTAAATTAGAACAGCTTAAAGACAAAAAAGTAGTAATCGTTGATGATAACGAGCATGCGCGCAACCTAATGGAGCGTTATTGTAAGCAGATACAGATGAATGTGCTATACGTGGCGGCTTCCGCTAAGGAGATTTTGGATTGGCTATCTCAACAGTCTGAAATACCCGAGCTTGTTTTAAGCGATATTATGATGCCTGAGATGAGCGGACACGAGCTAGCTAAAAGCATCAGGAAAAGAAAACGGTTAAAAGGTATAAAAGTAATTGCCATAACTTCTGACACAAGGCCCGGAGCGGCAAAGGAAACCAAGGATTCCGGATTCGATGCTTATCTGCCAAAGCCAATTAAAAAGTCTGATTTTATCAGGACCATACAAACAACCTTAGGGGATAAACGTCAAAAAGGTCAGATTATTACCCGCCATATGTCGGAAGAATTATCCTGCAAGGGATTAAGGGTTCTTATAGTAGAGGATAATATAGTAAATCAGAAACTTCTGCGAGTGTTGCTTAAAAATATTGGTTGCGAGACAGACATAGCCTCTAATGGTCAGGTAGCTGTAGATAAGGTGAAAATACGCAAATATGATTTAGTGCTAATGGATTTACAGATGCCTGTTATGGGGGGTATAGAAGCTACAGAATATATTCGTAATAAATTAAAAAAGGAAGTTCCAATTGTAGCCCTGACAGCTGCCGCGATGAAAGAGGACCAGACAAAGAGTATGGCGGCCGGAATGAACGACTACATTACAAAGCCGGTTGTACCGAAGAAATTGAAGGAAAAGATTATCCAATGGGGAACATTAGGCAATATGGAAAAAGGAAAAAATAATGATTAGAATAGATAAAAAGAAAGCTTTGAGCGAGCTCGGCATCCCTGAGGAGATGTATGATGAGCTTCTGGGTGATTTTATTACACAGACAGAAGTATCAGTTAAGCAACTTGAGGAGCTTGTACCCACAGATAATTTTGAAGAAATAAGGAAGGCGGCTCATTTTATCAAAGGCTCGGCGGGGAATCTGAGGATAGAAGAAATTCACATTTTGGCTAAAGAGATAGAATTCGCCAGTAAAGAGAACAGGGATAAAAAAGCTATAGAGGTTGATGTCGCTAGACTGAGAATATTGTTTGAAGAGTTGAAGAAAATCGTACTGTGATTTTCTTCAACATAAGGATAAATCCTGATATTATACTGATAGAAAAAACTCTGATACCTGCAGTGTTATCGGCAAAGTTATCAGCGAAAGATGAGTAAACCTGTTGATATCAAGAGATTGCTAAAAGCGATCAATAACTTTATTTAAGTATTGGAGAGAATATGGATGATAAAAAAACAATTTTAGTAGTTGATGACGCTTCGGATGTTCGAAAGTTGCTTAAGTTTCATTTAGAGAATAAAGGTTACCAGGTGATTGAGGCGCAGGATGGAGAGGAAGGCTTGCAGATGATCCATGAATCGCGACCGGACTTAGTCATTTTAGACATTAATATGCCGAAAATGAGCGGTATTGAGGTATATAAGAAGTTATCCGTAGGAACGGATAGGCCTATTTTTCCGGTTTTAGTCTTAACGGTGCGTGAAGAATTAGGATGCTTATTTAAGGATTTAGATGTTGATGGATTTGTGACAAAGCCATTTGAGATTGAAGTCATCCTCAATAACATTGATGCTATAATGGAAAAAAGATATGGGGTCGTCGCAGAAGAAAAGCCCAAGAAAACAAGTGGCCCTAAAAAAATCTTGATAATTGAAAATGATTCGGATGCCTTCGACAAGATAGTTATTGCGTTTTTAAACGCCGGTTTTTTGGTGAATTCAGCAAGGAGCGGTATGGATGCCATCGAGAAAATAATGGTAGATTTACCTGATTTGATAGTGGTTAAATTAGGCCTTTCTGATTTATCGGGAGATTTGCTTGTTGCGAAATTAAAACAGATGCCGAAAACAATGGATATTCCTGTTGTTTTATATACGCCCTACAGCAGTAGTTTAGACCATGTTGTGGTTGATAAGATATGTGAAAAAATAAATATAAAACTGGTTAAATCTGATAGCCCTGATGTCCTTTTGAAAAAGGCAGAAGAGGTATTATAACAACAATAAACTTAAGGAGAATATTCTTATGGAAGGCAGAAACATTTTAGCGGTTGATGATGACGAGGTTATTTTAAAATTAATAGAAAACGACTTGCAGAAAGCCGGATTTACAGTAATTAAAGCTAAAGGCGGCAAAGAGGCAATTGAGCTAATGGGAAGAAAGCGGCCTGATTTGATACTGCTTGATATTGATATACCGGAAATGTCTGGCCCAGAAATTGAGCAGATATTAAGAGATGATCCAGATACAAAAAAAATACCGATTATATATCTTACCGAAATAATGACAAAAGAAGAAGAAAAAAAAGAATTCGGACATGCCTCTGGCGGGAATCTGTTTATTGCAAAGCCATATGATCCTAAGAAATTATTAGAGCTGGTTAAGAAATATACAGAGTAATTAGTTATTTTATGCCTAAATAGTTGCCTTATTAGTAAGTGTTAACAACAAATAAATTATAGACGTTGTAGGCAATTCGGAAGATAAATGTAGGTTCCTGGAAATTTCAAAACGTAGTAGTAGTTTTCAAAAAGTATTATGCTATAACGAAATTTGTACAATAGGTACGTGTCCCCGGAATTCCGGGGACACGTACCTAATTTCAACTACGTAGTTGAAATTAAAAAGTACGTACACCCTTCGAGTGCTGCTCACTAAAGTTCGCAAGCTCGGGTACGTACTTTGAGGAATACACCCTACACTTCACTTAAGATATAGACTAGTGAGTGTTGTGGCCAGGATGTAAATAATGGGCCACTAACGGGTGCGATTAAGGAAGGCACCTGCACAACAGGTGCGATTAATTCCAGCTGACTTATGTTCCTTGGCGTCCATAAGTCAGGGAATTAATCGAAGGTACACCCTCGTTTCACATCGGGTGCGTCGAGGCCGAAGGCCTCGAGCGGAAAGGAGAAAGAACATGGCGCAAAAAGAGATTACTGCAAGTGCATTAAATCCAAATGAGTTTATTGAGAGTATGGGCAAGCAGATTTCCGAGACAGTCAAAGACGGATGTGCGATCAACGCGCTTTCCGGTGGGGTGGATTCTTCAGCAGTTACCTTGCTCGGACACAAGGCATTGGGCAACAGGTTAAAGACTTATTTTATTGATAACGGTCTCATGCGCAGCAAAGAACCAAAAAGTATTGCTTTAGCATTTAAGAAGTTAGGGGTTAAGGTTGAGATTTTAGATGCTCAGGATGCGTTTTTCAGCGCTTTAAAAGGCATCACTGATCCCGAGCAGAAAAGAGAAGCGATTACCCAAACGTTTTACAAAGATATATTCGGTAAGCTGGTAAGAGAAAGCGGTGCGAAGTTTCTCCTGCAGGGGACAATCCTTACTGACGTGGATGAGACTAAAGCCGGTATCAAAAGGCAGCATAATGTATTTGAACAGTTAGGTATTGATCCTCAGGAGGCATTTGGGTATAAGATTATCGAGCCGTTAGTGCAGATGCGTAAAGACGGCGTGCGTAAACTGGGCGAAGCATTAGGGTTGCCGAAGTCACTTTTTAAAAGGATTCCGTTTCCCGGTCCTGCGCTATCCGCGCGTGTTATCGGAGAAGCTACGCCTGAGCGCATTGAAATCGTACGGCAGGCAACAGTCATCACCGAAAAGATGCTTTCCTATGCTAAGGCATTTCAGTATATGGCGATTTTACACGAAGACAGGGTTACCGGCATGCGTGATAACAAAAGGGATTTTGGCATGCAGATTGAGATTAGATGTTGGGATAGTGTGGATGCACGTCAGGCTACGCCTACAAAAATACCCTTTAAGCGGCTGCGCGCGCTGGCTGATAAAATCACCGCTGAAGTACCGGGTGTAGTGAGTGTTACTTATAACATAACCACAAAACCACCTTCAACAATTGAGGCGGTGTAGTAGAATTCTAAAAGTACGTACACCCTTCGAGTGCTGCTCACTAAAGTTCGCAAGCTCGAGTACGTACTCTGTGGAAACACCAGCTTGCTGAGAAGCGCTCGCTGGTGCGTCGAGGCCTTTGGCCTCGAACGAAGTCAGAAAATCAATCGATAATAATCAAAAGGAGAAAAATGAATAATAGTTCCTGGTTTTCTCAAATTTCTTTTAAGCAACGGATTTGGTTGTTCGCAACTGTGGCAGGAATGCTTGCGATTACAATCCTGGGGATTTTTCTAAGCTCATCAAGCAAGCCAGGGGAATCAATTGAATTCAACATTAATATGTCTATCCAGGACATTGCTCCCAAAATTGGAGTTACAGGTAAAGGCCTTGCCCGTGAACTTGAATTACCGATTGATATTTCCAAGAGAAAACCTCTCAATTTATTAAAGATAACAAACGAAGAACTTCATCATGCTGTTGAACATATTCTTTCTCATCGCGATAGCATACTCAAATATTATATTTACGCGGCATTGGTATTGTTTGGTCTTGTATTTCTTACCAAACTAGGACGGCCAGATGGATCAGATATCAAGCACAGACATAAGTGGTATCCTCGAACACCCTACATTGTTTCTCTGTTGTTTTCTGTAGCAGTAGCTGGATTCATTCTTGGCAAGTCGCCTAATCCCATGGAGGGGGCAGTCAAAGTATTCAAATCAATGGTAGGACTTTATCCTGACCCGATGGTTAAAGCAATCGCTTTCGGTTTTTTCATTATACTTGCTGTTATTGGAAATAAAATGATCTGTGGTTGGGCCTGTCCTTTTGGTGCTTTGCAAGAACTTATTTATAGCATACCAATTTTGAAAAAAATCAAAAAAGAGAAACTTCCATTTGTATTCATAAACACAATCCGCACCTGTCTTTTTATCGCGATGCTTCTTTTCCTGTTTGGAGTTATTGGGGGACGCAGGGGATTTGTGATTTACCACTATATTAATCCTTTTAACCTATTTAATTTTGATTTTGAAACATTCAGTATCCTGTTGACAGTAATCATTGTTTTGTTGGTATCATTTGCTGTCTACCGCCCATTTTGTCAGTTAGTTTGTCCTTTTGGATTTATCTCATGGATAGCTGAGCGATTCAGCATTTTTCGTGTTCGCATTGATAAAGAAAAGTGCACCCAATGTGGTGCTTGCATAAAGGCATGTCCTCTGGAAGCCGCAGAGGGTCTGGTTAACGGTAAAAAGATGCCGGCAGATTGTTTTAGTTGTGCGCGCTGCTTGAATGTTTGTCCAGTTGACGCCATTCAATATACAGCTTCTTCAAAAAAAGTAAAACAAGTTTCTGTAGTTGATAAATAATAAGGAACTCAAGCGAGGGAGGAAAAACATGGGAAAAGCAGAAGGTGTATGTAAGATGGATGGATGTGAAGGGGCTTGGTATTTTCTAGGGATAATTGGCGCGGTAGTGTATTACATTTCAACCGCAACGAGCTTTTGGATTGGCGTGTTAGGATTTCTAAAAGCCCTTGTCTGGCCAGCATTCCTCGTCTTCGAAGTACTCAAATTTGTGGGGGCGTAACACCCTACACTTAAGATATAGACTAGTGAGTGTTGTGGCTAAAATGTAAGTAAGCCACTAACGGGTGCGTCGAGGCCGAAGGCCTCGAGCGAAAAAAAAGGAGTCGTAATAAATTGAAAAAAGGAAATAGAATTGTATGTTTTTCTTTGTTGGTTAGTATCACTCTATATGCATCCGAGGTTTATGCTAAAGGAAAATTATTGGACAGGATAAGAGATAGGATAGAGAAAAAGCGCAGCCAGTGTACAGGTCTTAAAGAAGACAGGGAAAGAATGCCGGGGGATTATGATTATTCTCTTAAGCATAATGGGAAGAAGAGAACCTACAAACTGCATGTCCCTCGGTCTTATAGCGGCCGGCCCACCGCTCTTATTTTGGCTTTTCACGGAGGCATGGGCTCTGCAGAAGTTATGTCAAAATATTATGGCCTGAGAGAAAAATCAGATAGGCAAGGTTTTATAGTTGCGTTTCCAAATGGGGCAAGCAGATTGCCAACAGGAAAATTTGCCACCTGGAACGCAGGCAACTGCTGTGGTTATGCTGTTGAGAGTCAGAGCGATGACGTTGGTTTTATAAAAGCGGTTATTGATGATATCAAAAACAAGGTAAACGTTAATAAGGTATTTGCAACCGGAATGTCCAACGGGGGTATGTTGTCATATCGCCTTGCTTGTGATATGTCTGATACATTCTCTGCGATTGCCGCTATTTCAGGAACAGATAATTATGATGAATGTAATCCGACAAAGCCAATATCAATTATGCACATTCATTCTTTGCAAGATTCGCATGTGCTTTATAAAGGGGGCTGTGGTCCTGATTGTCTCGTAGGGGGTGAGACTGAGTTTGTTTCAGTACCTAAGACTATTGCTAAATGGGTTAATATAAACCAGTGCAACAAAAGTCCTAGAAGAGTGTTTCAGAATGAGAATGCTTTTTGTGATGAGTATTCAGGCTGTAAAAGTAATGTGACTGTAAAAGTTTGTACAACAAGAGATGGTGGGCATTCTTGGGCTGGGGCAAAAAAAGTGCCAAATCCTCTTGAAAAAAATTCCCCTTCACAATCAATAAATGCAACAGACGAAATCTGGAAGTTCTTTAAGAATCAATAAAGAAATCTTGGGCTGGTTCATCCAGAATATGTAAAAGAAAAGTACGTACTCGAGTACGTACTTTTTTTATTCTAATGCATCTGCTCGCCGAGCTATGCTCGTCTCGCGGTGCGATTGATTCCAGCTAATTTATGTCAGCGACAGCAGCTAGTTATTATTCAAAAACGTCGCAGCCATAAGCTAGGGAATCAATCGAGATGCGGTTCTAAACTGCGCATTTTATCAATGGTAATTTCTGGAACTTCGTAGGTGCCGTCTCCAGGCACAGGCGGGTATTGAATAAAGTATTCCTTAACTAGCTCGTCATAAGTTTTATAAGCTTGTGTATATAGTTTTAATCCTGCTAAGGCATCTCCTAAGATATCGAGTCCTAGCAGAGAATGTTTATCAATTGCCAATACTGAATCTGCAATTTTTTTTGCCTCTGCAAAATTACCTCTTATTAAAGCGTAACGGCCGTTTTTAACCAGGTGATTTATTTCATTGTCCCTCCGAGCATTTGCTATAACTGGTAAGTTCAGAGAGTTACTTTCGGCATTATCAATCGTTGCGGATAAGGAATAGTTGTCGGGCTTAAGTTTTGCAGTTTCCTGGGGTGTAATATAGAACACATGTTCAATAGCATTGACCTCATCAAGGATAACTTTATTTTCTGTGACCGCAGTTGCTTGGACATCGATTTTAACAATATTGTCCTGGCTGTCGCGTAAGGTAAACTTTATACCTTTTATCCAGGATTCTTTATTAGTGCCTAACTGGGTGTGAATAATTTTTTTATCTTCATTGCCGTAGGCAATATTTTGATAGTAAGCATTCATTGCATCAGGATTAGAGAGGATAAGAAAAATAATTATTGGTTCACCGGGCTGAAAGCCTTTAGCATTTATTGCTACATCATAGTAAATTACGGTTTTCAAATTGGCAGCGTAAGCTGAATTGATTGATAACAATAAAAGCCCGATTAAAAGAAATAAGATTATTTTTTTCATCATTTGTCATTTACCCTCATTTGCCCCAGACAGTTACCTCTGTTGGCGTTTCCGCCGACTAAGCCGCCACTATTATATCCAGTACCGGTTGAAAAAGTACAGAAAGCTGCTCCATCAGGATCTCTGGGCCAGCAGCCAAACATCCCTGCGTCAGAAAAAACTTCAAAGAAACGACAGTATTTCATAACACAGTTTACATCTCCGCTTTGTTGAGATCCTTTAGGGTGGAATCTAAAATCATGAGGAAGTCTGTGTCCGCAAAGGTATAGAGGAGGTGATCCTGTCCAATATCTATAAGATGTCCTTATTGCAGCAGAGGCTCTGTTGTTGTAAGCAGCGCTGCTTTCAGGGGAATAGATCGTAGTTTTTGCCCAGGGTGCTTCTCCGTGATGCCAGACGCAAGTAGAGTGGCCCAGTTCGTGAGCAGCTATGCGTGGTGTCCAGTGATTTAATACTGTGGCAGTAACATTTATCGGCGGTCCCATAATGCCTTCGTTGATTCTCATTTGCATTGAGCGGCCACCTATGTTTGTTGGGATTTCGCCGGAATTCATTTTCAGAATAAGACCGTGTTGGGCTCCGGTTGTGGCATGACCTCTATTAGGATTTCCCACTCTGCGTCTTAATTCATTATTTGCTACTAAATGGCACATTATGCCTGATGTAGGGTAATGCCCGATACCCCTGCCGGTTCTGTCATTTATTAACAGATCCTTGAAGTCTGTATGGAATCTGGTCTGAGAACCTTGTACAAAAAAGCCTCGATACTCTTCGTAGTTTGAGTATCCGTCACCATCATGGCCGTCTAAATTGGGGGTGTTATCATTATCATTTGTAGCTGGTGCACCATTTTTATCCTGAGGGGCTGAATCAGCAATTTTATTATTGTTATCATCAAGAGGAATCGAGACTGGTCCGTTGGGAGCGATATCTTCACAACCCTCGGCACTTGCTTTAATAAATCCGAAAGAGCCATAGTCATTGCTGGTAACTGTAACAGTTGCAGTAGTGGTTAATCTTTGAGTTTCAGCAGTTGTATAGAAACTTCCTCGCCCACCGCCTAAAAGAAATCCCGGCATAGGTTCATTAAAATGAAGATCAGGCTTGGTCTGAAAACCTTTGTTAAGGCAAACACCTTTTTCATTAGAAACACGGCTTAAATCAAATTTTATTCTACGTGGCGGACCTGGATATACCCAGCCTTGTCCGCCGACCCATCTATAGGTTCTTGCAGTAAATCTAACCATATTATTTTCTTCTGGTAACCAAGCAGCAGGACATTTAGTTATATCTATGCCAATACGAAAAACTTCAGGCGGAGGTGTTACGTCTGGTTCTTCAGGTGGAGTTGGTTCTGGGCCAGGATCAACCGGATCTTCTGGAGGAGCTGGTGGGACAGGTGGCGTTGGTTCTGGCTCTGGTTCGGGTTCTGGTGTAGGCTCAGGCTCAGGCTCGGGTTCTGGTTCAGGTTCAGGAGTTGGAGCAGGAGCGGGAGCAGGCGCAGGCTCAGGTTGTTCATCACAAGGTTTAACTTTAAAATTAGAGATTGAAACACTGTATAGCCGAGGCATCTTCCCTGAATTAACATCATCACAACAGGCTCGAACATCTTCAACTATAAGATGTCTTTCTCTGGGGTCAGTTGATTTGACAGTAATTCTAATACAGCGGCCAAGATCGCCGCTAAAAGTATGACTGGAGTAAGGTGGGATTATCACGGTTTGCCTGCCGGCATCTGAAGTTATGGTTACTTCTAAATTACGCCTTCTCTCCCAGCGGTTTTGAATGGTGATGTTTTCGAATTCGCAACAATCACTTTCAGGAGGCGCAACTGAGGGATATTCTGGCCGGGAATTATCAATAATAATTACCGGCGGAGCACCCAAATGATGTTTTTCGGTAGTTGTGCCAATAGGAAGATTCTCTGTTCCAAAAGTGAAAGGTGATTCGCCAGTAGTAGTGGCTGGAGTTGAATCAGGTGTGCTTGCTGGCGGTGGCGAAGAGCCATGTTCCTCAGAACAGCTTGCAAAAGTATTAACAGTATAAGATATAAATAGGAAGCTAAAAAGAAAGAGACAGGAGAAAACTTTTTTGAAATGAGGTTTTAATATACTTTTCACAATAATAATATTGAGAGATAATTAGGTAAGCTGTATTTTACTATTGTCTTATGAGCTTGTCAAGAGGGCTTGTTAGTTGGGCTGTTCGTTAACGGCTTTTGACTACGCCCCGCAAAAAGCGCGGGATTGCTCCCTAAGATAAATCTTAGGGAGACTATAGTGACTACAGTCTTTCTAAAGCTTGCTTTAGGAAGCCCTAAAGAATTGGGCTTTACCCTAATAGTTCCCTGTGGGACGTAGTTTCAAGAGTACGTACCTTAAGTACGTACTCTTGAATAATAGTTATATACTTCTTTCCTTAATAGTGCTATTATGGGCTATTATGACACAAGTAAACAATTCTTTTTACGGCTTGGGGATTGCCCCAAAAATACTCGATATACTGGATCGGATGAAGTTTACTGTTCCTACACCGATTCAGCATAAAGCCATCCCTATTGTTATAGAAGACAAAGATATTATAGGAGTTGCACAGACAGGTACTGGTAAAACACTTGCTTTTGCTGTGCCTATTATTCAGCGCCTTTCCCAGAAAGAAGGTCGTGCGTTGATTCTTGTACCTACCAGAGAACTTGCTATTCAGGTAAATGAGGAGTTTGCCAAGATTGCCCCGTCGTTTGGCATAAAGACAGCTGTTATTGTAGGTGGGGTGTCCATAAATCTGCAGTTAAGAGCATTAAGCAAAAACCCGCGCATTCTAGTGGCTACTCCCGGACGGCTTGTAGATCATATGAAGCGACGCACAATTGTTTTAAATGATGTGAATGTTTTGGTTTTGGATGAGGCGGATCGTATGCTGGATATGGGATTTCTGCCGGATATCGAAAGAATTATTAGATGTGTTCCCAAAAACAGACAGACTATGCTTTTTTCAGCAACTATACCGGGAGCGATTGTAAGAATTGCATCCGCGCACATGAGGCTCCCCATTCATATTGAGGTTGCTCCTTCGGGAACTACTGCAGAAAACATTATTCAGGAAGTATTTATTGTTAAGAGAAGTTCAAAGCGCAGACTTTTAATTAAGCTGTTAGATAAATATCACGGCCCGGTACTTATCTTTTCCCGGACAAAAATAGGAGCTAAAAAGATTGCCCGCGGCTTACAGGAAATGCACCGCAGGGCTGCTGAGATTCACTCCAACCGTTCTCTGGGCCAGAGAAAAGAGGCCTTGAATGGTTTTAAATCAGGAAAGTATAAGATACTTGTTGCCACTGATATTGCTGCCAGGGGTATTGATGTTACAGGTATAGAGCTTGTTATAAATTATGATCTTCCTGATGAAACTGAGAATTATGTACATCGCATTGGGCGCACAGGCCGCGCAGGACACGAAGGCCGCGCCATATCTTTTGCCACACCTGAACAGGGCAGGGATGTTAAAAACATTGAAAAACTTATTAAGACTGCCTTACAAATAGTAGAACATCCTGAATTCCCTAAAGAGGAATTTCAAGAAGGGTCAAAAAAAATCCAGACTTTTAAACCGCGCAAGAGAAATCGAAGAAGACGCAGGAGACCACGGAAGTAGACACCTCAAGCATCGGCACTTGATTCACACCTAACTTCATAACTTACAATAATTAATAAAGACAATTTTGATGTTAATCATAAGAGTTTATTCTATGTTTTTAGTTTTACAGTACTTGGTTTAGGGTGTAAAATAGTTGCTATCGCTTTAGTCATCGAGCGACAGCAAGCTGGACCACAAAGGAGTGGCATGGCTAGATTCTTCAATCTTATCAAAGTAGCTTTTCGTAGAATAATTTTCCTCCTGATATTTTTTCTTCTGTTTTTTCTTATGCTGGAGGCAGCGACACGCCTCTATTTTTTCATTAAAAACAAGATAAATCCTCCCATGATGACGTTTTCTGAATCATTAGGCTGGCAGACCAAGGCAAAATCGTACAAAAAAGGTAACCTAAAATGTTACGGCCCGGTAATCGTCACCACAACAGAATACGGCTTCCGCGTTTTTGGCGATGTGAATACCGATAAGACTAAAATCTTGGTTCTGGGAGATTCATATACTTTTGGGAATGTTGTTTCAGACGGCGATCTCTATTATGATCATTTAAAGAGGCTTAATAATTCGATAGAAATATTTGCCTATGGCTGCGGTGGATACGGGACATTGCAAGAATACATGATTCTTGATAAATATTTTGATGAGATTAAGCCTGATATTATCCTCTGGCAATTTAGTGACGGAGATTTTATTAACAATGACCATGAGTTGGAATCGAGCAGCATAATCAATAATCATATGCAGAGGCCCTATTATATTGATGGAAAAATAAAATTGCTCTATCCGACTCCGATTAAAGGAGTGTCCTACCATATTTTTTATAATTCGCATTTCTTACGTTGGCTTAATATTAAATTAAGTCTTATAAAAGCCGTACTAGAAAATACTTTAGAATATGATTTAAATATTGATAGTTCTGATTTCCAACGGGCAAAGCGCACGACCTCTTTGATTATGGGATTAGTGAGACAGCGAGTAGGCGCAATACCAATTGTTGCCTTTTCCGTAGATGAAATTGGGGTGGGCCAGGGTGTTTTTAAAGAAATCTGCAAGGAGCACAATATTATTTTTGTATCACAGCTAAACGAAGTATTAAATAAGTTGAAGCTAAGTGGTCAGAAGATAGATTGTTCGCCCGGAGATAAACATTGGAATAAGTATGGTCATTATTTTGCCGGTAGGCTGCTTTTGGAATATTTAGAAAAAAGTAACCTGGTTGAGAAGAGAAGACCACTGTTTCCCTAAGGCAATTTTTTATAAGATTCTGCACCTGATTCATTGATTCTTGCAATCTACGACTTATGTTCTGCGGCTTACATAACTGCTGATAAATTACTTTCCTGGGTAAAAATTATTTTAAATTCCTGTTGCATTGAGAAACAAAAGGTGTATAATACTTTAAAAACAGCGGAAGAAGAAATTGATCAGTTACTTATACGAAACATATTTAGACAGCTTGAAAAAGAGCTGTCTTTTCTCTTTTTAAGGAGTGATAATGACTAAATTAAGTATGAATGTAAGCATAAGGAAGGTTCCTGAGAACCCAAATATGTTTGAATTTACTATTGCCACACCGGTTTTAAGGTCACAATTTCGTCTGCCCAGACCACTGGTGAATAAATTAAGAATATTGATGGAGAAGGCTTTAGTCAGCAAGTAGAATAAAATTTAATTATGGATAGCAAACATATACCTCAGAAAAGTGTTGCTATAACAATATCAACGATATTGATTGCTGTATTAGGCGGGCATTTCGGCCTTAACTTCAATCAGATAATCGCATTAGTGGCATTTTCACTTTCAATTTTAGGAACACTTCTTTTCTGGCAGTTCCGCTTAAGCTTTGCATTCTTGGGTGCGAGTTTGGTTCTGCTTACCCGTGTTACAACCTTAGATAATTTTATTCACCATTCATCAATGGAGATTATTCTCTTTTTAATTGGAATGATGATAATCGTGGGATTCTTAAAAGAGATTGGGGTGTTTTCCTGGTTTTTACAGCGCGCATTAGTTATGAAGGAAATCAGTGCGAAGAAATTTTTAGTGTCTTTAGTCTTTTCTTCCGCAATACTTGCCTGTATTATTGATGAAGTTTCCTCAATCTTAATTGTGGTTATGATAATTTTCGAATTTTGTGACTACTTTGAAATCAACCCCATTCCCTACATCTTAGCAGCGGTACTTGCAACAAATGTGGGTTCTGCCGGAACAGTAATCGGCAACCCTATTGGTTTGATGATTGCAGCTAAGGCGCATTTGACTTTTGAAGATTTTATTAAGTATGCATTTCCGCTAATGTTTATGTCTTTATTTGTGGTTAGTGGGTTGCTTTTGGTGATTTTTAGAAAACACTTACAAGAGCTGGATGAGAAAATGAAAGAGTTCGGCCCAAATGAATTTTTAGTGCGCTTATTGTCAATTCCTCCGGAGAAAAACGTAAAGATTGGATTTGTAATCTTTGGCGTTACCTTAGGATTGATAGGTTTTCATCACCGCCTGGAACTTCTCTTAGGGCTTGAAACTAACACAATTTTACTTATCGCACCTATGCTTGCCTCGGCGGTTATTATGGTCTGGCGCAGACACAAAGCCAGAGAATATGTTGAAAAGGATGTAGAGTGGTCAACGCTTTTATTTTTTATGTTTCTCTTTGCTCAGGCAGGAGTTTTGGCTGATCACGGAGTAGCAGAAATATTTGCTAAGAAGCTTTTGCTGCTGGTATCCCATAATCAGAATTTGCTGGTTAGCACAATTTTATTCGGCGGGGCAGTAGTTTCCAGTGCTTTGGATAATGTTGTTGTAGTTGTTGGCTCCATTCCAATATTGCACAGCTTGGAAGCTATTACACATTCGAACGGTATACTTTGGTGGGCTTTGTTATTTGCAGCTTGTTTTGGCGGCAACATAACAGTAATTGGTTCTACGGCAAATCTTATTGCTTTAGGTACACTTGAGAAGCAGAAGAATACGACTATTAGTTTTTTATATTGGTTCAAGATTGGTGCAATAGTTGGTTTGGCGACACTGGTTTTTGTTTGGGCAGCATTAATATTAATTCCGTATTATAATTAAATTTTGTTCTATATGTCTTGACTTGTTGTCGAGTTTAGTTATAATAGCTGAAAATATCCTCACCTAGATTTTAAACTATGAAGTTGAAAGCAAAGATCGTACTTGAAGACGGAAGAATTTTTAAAGGTTTTTCTTTTGGTGCAACAGGAGAAAGCAAGGGCGAAGTAGTCTTCAATACTAGTCTCACCGGATATCAAGAAATCCTCACAGATCCATCCTATAAAAGTCAAATAGTCACAATGACTTATCCCTTAATCGGAAACTATGGCGTTAATTTAGAAGATGTAGAATCAGCCAAGCCATTTGTGGAAGGTTTTGTAGTTAAAGAGCACAGTCATATTGTTAGCAACTGGCGTTCTCAAAAAAGCTTAAGCGCTTATCTTAAAGAAAATAATATTATTGGCATTGAAGGCGTTGATACCAGGGCATTAACTAGGCATATCAGGCTGCAGGGTGCAATGAGGGCAGTGATGTCTACTGAAGATTTGGATGATAAAAGTTTGATTGAGAAGGCAAAGGCCTTTCCCGGATTAGTTGGGGTGGATACAGTAAAAGAAGTAGTTTGCAAAAAAAGTTATTGTTGGAATCATTCAGAGTTTGGTAAGGGTAGGACAAAGAAGAGAAATAAATTCAAGGTAGTTGTTCTTGATTGCGGGGTTAAGTTTAATATCTTACGCCATTTGCAGGATTTACTGTGTGAAGTTATTGTTATGCCGGCGAATTCAACTTACGAATCAATTATGAAAGAAAAGCCAAGCGGTATGATGTTATCCAATGGCCCCGGAGACCCTGCGGCAGTACCGTATGTTGTAAAAACTGTAAAGAAGCTTTTGGGCAAATTCCCGATTTTTGGAATTTGCCTAGGACATCAAATGCTGGGTTTGGCCTTAGGTGGGAAGACCTATAAGTTAAAGTTCGGCCACCACGGAGGAAACCAGCCGGTTAAGGATCTTAAAACAGGTAAGATTGCTATCACAGTCCAAAACCACGGGTTCTGTGTAGATATAGATTCTTTAAGCAAAGATGTAGAGGTTACTCATATTAATTTAAATGATAATACCTTAGAAGGTATTCGTCATAAAAAGCTGCCGGTATTTTCTGTGCAGTATCACCCGGAAGCAGGCCCCGGGCCACACGATGCAACATATTTGTTTAACACGTTTGTAGATTTAATGAAAAAGCACAAAAAATAGAAATGCCTAAGAGAACAGACATACATAAAATTTTAATTATCGGATCAGGTCCAATAGTAATTAGCCAGGCCTGTGAGTTTGATTACTCCGGTACTCAAGCCTGCAAGGCTTTACGTGAAGAAGGCTTTGAAGTTATTCTGGTTAATTCTAACCCGGCAACAATTATGACAGACCCGGAAACTGCTGATGCAACTTATATCGAGCCGATTACTCCAGAAGTTGTGGAGAAAATTATCGAGAAAGAACGCCCTGATGCTTTGCTTCCAACCTTAGGTGGTCAAACAGGTCTTAATACTGCAATGAAGATTGTAGAAAATGGCGTTTTGGAAAAATACAATGTTAAGATGCTCGGTGCGAATTATGACGTAATCAAAAAGGCTGAAGACAGAGATGATTTCAAAAAGGCAATGCTTAAGATTGGTTTAGATTTACCTAAAAGTGCTTTAGCCTATAACATGGATGAGGCCCGAGCTGCTTTAAAAGAAATCGGCTTGCCTGTAATTATCCGGCCCAGTTTTACTTTAGGTGGAACGGGTGGTGGAATCACAACTACAGAAGAAGAGTTTGAGAAAATAGCCGCGCTGGGCTTAAAGAACAGTATGATCAGCGAAGTTCTAGTTGAAGAATCTATCGTCGGCTGGAAAGAGTATGAGCTTGAAGTAATGCGTGATAGAAAAGACAATGTAGTAATTGTCTGTTCCATTGAAAACTTTGATGCAATGGGAATTCATACAGGAGATTCAATTACAGTAGCTCCGGCACAAACCTTAACTGACCGGGAATATCAAAAAATGCGTAATGCAGCACTTGAAATTATCCGGGAGATCGGAGTGGAGACTGGAGGTTCCAATATACAGTTTGCAGTTGATCCTAAAACGGGGAGAATGGTTGTAATTGAGATGAATCCCAGAGTTTCTAGAAGTTCTGCTTTAGCCAGTAAGGCTACAGGATTTCCTATTGCAAAATTTGCTGCTAAACTTGCCGTGGGTTATACCTTAGATGAAATTCAAAACGATATTACAAAAGAGACACCGGCATCTTTTGAGCCGAGCATTGATTATTGTGTGGTGAAAATCCCCCGGTTTACTTTTGAGAAGTTTCCTGAGGCAAAAGATATTTTAGGTATTTCCATGAAATCAGTCGGCGAAACAATGGCAATTGGTAGAACTTTTAAAGAGGCTTTGCAGAAGGGATTGCGCGGTTTAGAAATCGGCCATATAGGATTAGATAATAAATTGGATTTTTCCCAAGTCCCAGATGAAAAAATCAGGCTTAGACTGAAAGAACCTAATGCCTCAAGAATATTCTATATTAAATATGCTATTCAGAAAGGCTACCGCTTAGAAGAAATATTAAATCTTACCGGGATAGATCCTTGGTTCATTGAAAATATTCGACAGATAGTGTTGTTAGAAGATGAATTGAAAAGAGAATTTGCCGAGAATAAAAAATTAAGCGTTGAATCTTTAAGAGAAGCTAAGCAGTGCGGTTTTAGTGATAAGCAGATCGCACAGATAATTAATTCTGATGAATTATCAGTCAGGGCTTTAAGAAAAAAACAGGGGATAGAGGCAACTTATAAACTGGTTGATACCTGTGCTGCAGAATTTGAGGCATATACGCCTTATTATTATTCTACTTATGAGACAGAAAATGAGACCAGGCCCTCAGATAAAAAGAAAATAATGATTTTAGGTGGGGGGCCAAACAGAATAGGTCAGGGAATAGAGTTTGATTATTGCTGCTGTCATGCATCTTTTGCACTTAAAGAGTTAGATTTTGAAACTATTATGGTTAACTCCAATCCGGAGACAGTTTCTACGGATTATGACACATCGGATAAATTATATTTTGAGCCGCTTACATTTGAAGACGTAATGAATATTATTGATAAAGAAAAACCAGACGGAGTTATTGTTCAGTTTGGCGGACAAACCCCGCTGAACTTGGCTCAGCAGTTAGAAAAGGCTGGTGCACCAATAATAGGTACTAGTGTAAAATCAATTGATATGGCTGAGAACAGAGATAAGTTTTCTCGGGTTGTTAAAAAATTAAAGATTTATCAGCCAGATAATGGTTCAGCAAAATCTGAGGAAGAGGCCAAGAAAATTGCTCGCAAGATTGGCTATCCGATATTAGTCAGGCCTTCTTATGTCTTAGGCGGAAGAGCAATGCGCATTGTTTATACCGAAGGCGAATTGGAAACGTTTATCCACGAAGCACAAGAAGCTTCTGAGGAACATCCTATTCTTATTGATAAGTTTTTAGAAGATGCGGTTGAAGTGGATGTAGATGCTGTTTCAGATGGCAAGAAAACAATTATTGGCGGGATAATGGAACATATTGAAGGAGCGGGAATTCACTCTGGAGATTCTGCCTGTGTATTACCCCCGCATACTTTAAGTGATGAAATTATAGAGAAAATTAGAAATCATACTTATGCATTATCCCGAGAACTTAAAGTTAAAGGTTTATTGAATATTCAGTTTGCTGTTAAGGGTGATGATGTTTATGTTTTAGAGGTTAACCCCCGGGCTTCCAGAACAGCTCCTTTTGTGAGCAAGGCTACAGATGTTCCTTTGGCTAAGATTGCGGCAAAAGTAATGGCGGGAAAATCTCTGGAATCTTTAGGAATTATAAAAGAAAAAGAAGTCTCTCATGTATCTGTTAAAGAATCAGTATTGCCATTTTCCAGATTTTCCGGCGTAGATATAATTTTAGGGCCGGAGATGAAATCTACGGGAGAAGTTATGGGAGTGGATAATTCTTTTGGAATGGCATTTTATAAAGCACAGGTGGCTGCCGGACAGATGTTGCCGGATAAGGGCAAAATATTTATAAGTGTAAAAAATGACGATAAGAGAGATATTATTTTTATCGCGAAGAAACTTTTTGATTTAGGGTTTGAGATTGTATCCACTAAGGGAACTTCTAAGGTGCTTCAGTCAAACAGTAT
Source organism: uncultured Planctomycetia bacterium (assembly GCA_964406665.1). Lineage (GTDB taxonomy): Bacteria > Omnitrophota > Gorgyraeia > VGKH01 > JBHPFN01 > CAYOSQ01. Next base: position 52,092 of record CAYOSQ010000009.1, read on the forward strand.
TGAAACAACCACTGTGGGTAAGATTGGTGAAGGCAAAGAAAGTATTCTAGACCTTTTAAAAAGAGATGAAATAAAACTCATTATCAATACTCCATCAGGTCGGCGTGGTCAATCGGATATGCGTCCGATAAGAAGCTTGGCTGTTTTACACGGGGTACCCAGCATTACCACTATTCAGGGAGCCCAGGCTGCGGTTAATGGAATTGAAGCTATGACCAAAGGAGATTTCAAGGTTAAATCGATTCAGGAATTTGCACAGGCTAGTCTTTAAATTTTTTAAATCATTTTAAATAAGGAGAGGTAAATGCCAAGAAGAGACGACATCCATAAAATATTAATTATTGGTTCAGGTCCAATCATTATTGGACAAGCTTGTGAGTTTGATTATTCTGGAACTCAAGCCTGCAGGGCATTAAAAGAAGAAGGCTATGAAGTAGTTCTGGTTAATTCAAATCCTGCAACCATTATGACAGATCCAGAAACGGCTGATAAAACATATATTGAACCTCTTACAGTGGAAAGCATAGAAAAGATTATTGCTAAGGAAAAGCCTGATGGCTTACTTCCGAATTTAGGTGGACAAACAGGATTGAATTTAACTTCAAGTCTTCATAAAGCCGGAATACTTAAAAAATATAATGTTGAGATTATTGGCGTTAAAGCAGATGCCATTGAACGCGGGGAAGACCGCATTGCGTTTAAAGAAGCAATGAATAAGCTTAGTATAGAGATGCCTAGATCTGAGCCGTCTCATTCTGTAGAAGAAGCCGAAGCTATTGCTGAGCGCATAGGGTTTCCTGTTGTATTAAGACCTGCTTATACTATGGGTGGTACCGGCGGAGGGATAGCTTATAATGTTGAGGAGTTAAGAGTTATTGTTGCCCGAGGGCTTGCGGTAAGTTTAGTGCATCAAGTATTGGTTGAAGAATCGGTTACTGGCTGGGAAGAGCTTGAGCTTGAAGTTGTAAGGGATGAAAAAAATCAGAAGATCACGGTTTGCTTTATTGAAAATATTGATGCGATGGGTGTACACACCGGAGATAGTTTTTGCTCAGCTCCGATGCTTACAGTCCCGGAACCATTACAAAAACGTATGCAGGAATATTCTTATAAAATTGTCGATGCTATTGGTGTAGTGGGGGGAACCAATATTCAATTTGCCCATAATTTAGAAGATGACAGGTTGGTAGTTATTGAAATCAATCCTAGAACATCACGCTCTTCAGCGCTGGCATCTAAGGCTACAGGTTTTCCTATTGCGAGAATTTCCACAAAGTTGGCAGCAGGTAGAACAATGGATGAAATTCCCTATTGGAAAGAAGGGACCTTAGAAAAATACGAGCCCAGCGGAGATTATGTAGTAATTAAATTTGCCAGATGGGCATTTGAAAAATTCCCTCAGGCAAAAGATATTTTAGGTACTCAGATGAGAGCTGTGGGGGAAGTAATGAGCATTGGTAAGACCTTCAAAGAGTCATTTCATAAAGCGATTCGCTCTTTGGAAACAAAGCGCTACGGCTTAGGCTGGGTAAAAAACTTCAGAGATCTTTCTCTTGATGAGCTGAAGAAAAAATTAGCTCATCCATCTAGCGAGCGAATATTTTTGCTTTATGAGGCACTGCGTAAAGGTGCAGACATAGAAGATATGTATAAATTAACCTATATCGGCAGATGGTTTATCAATGAGATAAAAGAATTGGCTGAATATGAAAATGAGATGCTCAAATGTGATTGGAATACCCTTTCTGATAAAATGTTGACCAAGGCAAAAGAATGGGGTTTTTCTGATAGATATTTAGCTAAGCTGTTTGATGTGAAAGAAAAAGAAGTGAGAGTTAGAAGAATTGCGATTGGTAAGCACGGCCGATTTGAAGCAGTGCCGGTAAGTGGCGTAGAAAATGCAGCTTATTATTATTCTACTTATATTGGGGAAGATGTAGTTCCGGTATCTCAAAATAAAAAGATAATGATTTTAGGCGGTGGCCCTAACAGGATTGGCCAGGGTATTGAATTTGATTATACTTGTGTTCATGCTGCCTTTGCATTAAGAGAAGAAGGATTTGAATCCATAATGGTTAATTGTAATCCTGAAACAGTCTCAACTGATTACGATACATCGAATAAACTTTATTTTGAACCTTTGACTGTTGAAGACGTATTAACTATTTATGAGAAAGAAAAACCTGAGGGGGTTATTGTTCAGTTTGGTGGTCAGACACCATTGAATATTGCTCAGGAATTAAAAGAAAATGGTGTGAAGATTTTGGGAACTTCACCTGAGAGTATACATTTAGCAGAAGACAGGGAACGTTTTCGCGATAAGATGATCGCATTAAATATTCCTCAGCCGGAAAGTGGTACTGCCAGAACTTTGGACGAGGCTTTAGAGATCGGTAAGAGAATCGGATATCCTTTAATGGTTAGACCTTCTTTTGTTCTTGGTGGACGAGGCATGGAAATTATTTACGAAGAAGAATCCCTAAAGCATTATGCTCTTGAGGCAATTCAGGTGAGCCCTGAACATCCTATGCTTATTGATAGATTTTTAGAGCAGGCCATTGAGGCAGAAGTAGATGCTTTATGCGATGGAGAAAATACTTATGTTGCTGCGATAATGGAACACATTGAGCTGGCGGGTGTTCACTCAGGTGATTCTGCATGTGCAATTCCCACAAGGACGATTCCAGAGAAGCATCTTAAGACAATTAAAGAATATACCAAAAAGATTGCAAAAGAATTGAAGGTAGTTGGTTTGACGAATATCCAATATGCAATATGTGATGATAAGGTATATATTCTTGAAGCAAATCCTCGGGCTTCCCGAACTGTTCCGGTGGTTTCTAAGATGCGGGGTATTCCTATAGCTCATATAGCTACTCAGCTGATGTTGGGTAAAAAACTCAAGGATTTTCCAATACTCAAAGACCAAAAATTAACTTATTTTGGTGTTAAGGAAGCAGTATTTCCTTTTAATATGTTTCCAGAAGTAGATCCTCTCTTAGGGCCTGAGATGAAGGCAACCGGAGAGGTTATGGGTATTGCGGATTCTTTTGGTATGGCATTTTATAAGGCCGAAGCAGCAGCAGGTTTGGAACTTCCTTTAAAGGGAAGTGTGCTTTTAACCGTTGCGGATAAGGATAAAACTCAGCTGTTAAAAATTGCTAAAAGGATTATTAAATTAGGTTTTAATATTTTGTCAACTGAAGGTACGAATAAATTGCTAAAAGAAAATAAAATAGAATCTGATTTAATCAAGAAGTTACACGAAGGAAGACCCAATATTCTTGATACGATTAAGAATAAGGGAATAAATATGATTATCAATACTCCTATTGGAAAAAATAGCAAATTCGATGATAGCTATATACGCATAGCTGCAATTCAACATAAGATTCCCTACATTACAACTTTAGCAGCTGCTCAGGCAAGTATTGAAGGCATCGAGGCTGCTAAGAAAAAAGCAGTAGTTCCTGTTTCGCTTCAGGATTATTACAAGAACAAAAAATAAATTTCAAAAAAGAGGAATTGATTATGGTAAAAAAAGTTGGCTTTGATAATGAAAAATATTTAAAAGAACAGACCGCTGCAATTTTAGAGAGAACTGAAATGTATGGCAATAAGCTGTATCTCGAATTCGGCGGGAAACTCCTTTTTGATTATCACGCTTCTCGAGTATTACCAGGGTTTGATCCCAACGTTAAGATGCGCCTACTGCAGAAACTTAAAGATAAAGCAGATATTATTCTTTGTATCTATGCAGGTGATATCGAGAGACGAAAAGTAAGAGCTGATTTTGGCATTACCTATGATGTCGATGCCTTAAAACTGATAGATGATTTAAAAGAATGGGGTTTAAGTATTCGTGCGGTGGTAATAACTCGCTTCGACAATCAACCTGCGGCTAAAATATTCAAAAATAAGTTAGAGCGTCGAAAAATCAAAGTTTATACGCATAAGTTTACTAAGGGATACCCTTCTGATATAGATACCATCGTAAGCGATGAAGGTTATGGAACAAATGCATATATTGAAACGAAAAAACCCTTGGTTGTGGTTACTGCACCAGGGCCGGGAAGTGGAAAGTTGGCAACCTGTCTTTCGCAGCTTTATCATGATTACAAAAAAGGTAATAAGTCCGGATATTCTAAATTTGAGACTTTTCCAATTTGGAATATACCTTTAAAGCATCCAGTTAATATCGCTTATGAGGCAGCAACCGCAGATTTAAGGGATTTCAATCTTATTGATCCATTTCATTTAGAAACTTACGGTGAGACGGCAATTAATTATAACCGAGATGTGGAAGTATTTCCTGTATTAAAAAGAATACTTGAGAAGATAACTGGGGCAGAATCTGATTTTCAGTCTCCTACTGATATGGGTTGTAATAGAGCAGGTTTCGGCATTATTGATGATGATGCAGTAAAAGTGGCAGCGAGACAAGAAATAATCAGACGTTATTTTAGATACAGCTGTGAGTATGTTCTTGGTTTTGTAGATAAGGAAACTGTGGAAAGAGTTGAGCTTATTATGGAACAGATAGGTATGAAACCGAAGGACAGGGTTGTTGTTGATCATGCCAAAAAGGCAGCTGCAGAAGCTCAAAAGAAAGGCACGGGTAACGAAGGGATATATTGCGGTGCTGCTATAGAGCTTCGTGATGGTTCTATAGTTACTGGTAAGAATTCTCCGCTTATGCACGCAACCCCAAGTTTAATTATAAATGCAATAAAGGTGTTAGCAGAAATCCCAGACAAAATACATTTATTGTCACCGGCAATAATACAATCAATCGGTAAGCTTAAAAAAACCATGTCGAAGAAGACAGTGGTAAGCTTAGATTTAGAAGAAGCCCTTATAGCATTGAGCATAAGCGCAGCTACCAATCCAACATCGAAGTTGGCTATGGAAAAACTGCAGGAGTTACAAGGTTGCGAAGTTCATGTAACTCATATTCCTACCCCTGGCGACGAGGCCGGATTAAGGAAGTTGGGAGTTAATTTGACCAGCGAACCTGATTTTTCTAGTAGTAATCTTTTTGTAGCGTAAAATATAATATAAGAGGTGAATTATGGCAAAATATATATTTGTAACCGGAGGTGTTGTTTCTAGTTTAGGTAAAGGCATTACCGCTGCCTCAATCGGCACTCTTTTGGAATCACAGGGATTGAAGGTAACATTAGTCAAATGTGATCCCTATATTAATGTTGATCCGGGGACAATGAATCCGTTTCAGCACGGCGAGGTATATGTTACTGATGATGGTGCAGAGACTGATTTAGACCTTGGCCACTACGAGCGTTTTACCAATACGCGAACCTCGCAGGATAATAACCTTACCACAGGTAAGATCTATCACTCGGTTATTTCTAAAGAGAGAAAAGGTGAATACTTAGGAAAAACAGTTCAAATCATTCCGCATATCACCAATGAAATTAAAGAAAGTATAAAAAAGGTTACACATGGTAAAAAGATTGATGTTGTCATTGTGGAAATCGGTGGAACCGTTGGTGATATCGAAAGCTTGCCGTTTTTAGAAGCCATTAGACAATTTAAACTAGAGGTGGGAAGAGAGTATGCGGTTAATGTTCATGTAACATTAGTTCCTTACATAAAATCTGCCCAGGAGATTAAGACTAAGCCGACACAGCATAGTGTGCAGATGTTACGACAGATCGGGATTATGCCTGACATTATTGTTTGTAGAGCAGATAGGCCGTTAAGCAAAAATGCAAAAGAGAAAATTGCACTTTTTTGTAATGTGGATCGTGAAGCAGTAATTCCTGCGGTTGATTCTAAAACGATTTATGCAGTTCCAGTAGGTTTACAGCGTGAAGGCTTAGATAAACTTCTAGCTAGATTGCTTCATTTAAGATGCGAAGATAAAGATTTATCCGATTGGGAAGAAAGGGTAGTAAAGCGTATTATTTCTCCTTCTAAGACTGTTAATATCGCAGTGGTCGGTAAATATATTACGCTACAGGATTCATATAAGTCTATTTATGAAGCATTGCTCCACGGTGGTATTGCAAACGATGCAGAGGTGGTAATAAAACGTATAGATTCAGAAGACATAGAGAAAGACGGAGCTGATGCTTTCTTAAATGATGTTGATGGAGTTTTAGTCCCCGGTGGTTTTGGTACGCGAGGGATTGAAGGCAAGATAGAAGCAATTAACTTTACACGCATAAGCAACATTCCGTTTTTTGGGATTTGTTTAGGGATGCAGTGTGCCGCAATTGAATTTGCCAGAAACGTATGTAATCTTAAAAATGCAAACTCAACTGAATTCGACAAAAAGACAAAACATCCTATTATTAGTTTATTAGAGGAGCAGAAGAAAATAAAAAATATGGGTGCGACTATGCGTTTGGGTGCGTATCCCTGCATATTAAAAAAAGGTACTAGCGCGCATAAAGCATATAAGAAAAGTGCTATCAGCGAGAGACACAGGCACCGATACGAATTTAACAATATATACAGGAAGAAATTTGAGAGTAAAGGAATGATGGTTGCTGGAACTTATAAGAAAGGTAATCTGGTTGAAATAATAGAATTAAAAGACCACCCTTGGTTTGTTGCTTGTCAATTTCATCCAGAATTCAAATCAAAACCGAATAAGGCTCATCCATTATTTAGAGAATTTATTAGTGCGAGTCTTGAAAGAAAAGAATCAAAATAATCTTTCCTTCGACCCCTGAGAAGACTTATTATAAAATTATCTATGTTTAAAAAAATCATAAACAAGATTTTGTCTTGGCGAAAAAAAGAAGTTGTCAACGGACCAATACTTCCCACTATTTTCCAACTAGCTTTCCCTCTAATGATCAGTTCTGCATTACACACTACCCAAAGCCTTGTAGATATGTTTTGGGTTGGCCGTCTTGGTTCTGCACCTATTGCTGCCGTCGGAATAAGCGGAACAATAATCATGATATTGATAACGCTGATCTTTGGCGTATCTTCAGGAACCGTTGCCTTAGTTTCGCAGAATATTGGTGCGAAGAAACATTCTCAAGCCGGTCAAGTTGCTATGCATTCTTTACTATTGGCTGCTTTAGGGTCTCTTGTTGTTGCAATAATCGGAATTATATTCGCCAAGAAACTTCTTCTGATTTTAGGTGCAAGTGAAGAAGTTGTTACAGTAGGAACAAGTTATCTTAGAATAATTCTTTCCGGTGGGATGATAATGTTTGTATTGTTTTTATCGAACTCTATACTTTTAGGTTCCGGCGATATGATTATTCCGATGATAGTAATGGTTATTGCAAATATTCTTAATATTGTGTTAGATCCTTTATTTATTTTTGGTATTGGTTTTCCTAAGATGGGTACAGCTGGAGCTGCTTTAGCCTCTGTGATATCGCAATTTATTTCTTGTTGTATTGTGCTTTTTGTTTTGTTTAAAGGATATTCTAATGTACGTATTCGTCTTTCTGAATTTTCATTTCAACCGAAGATCATAGTTGAAACATTAAAGATAGGCATACCTAGTTCTTTGCAGATGTTTTTTAGAAGTACTATGATGATAGTAATAATGTCTATCGTTGCAGGTTTTGGTACGTTTGCCTTGGCTGCTTATAGCATAGGGCTTAGGGTGCAGATGGTTATATTGATGCCTTCATTTGCTTTAGGGTCAACTGCGGCAACATTAGTTGGTCAGAATATCGGGGCAAGGCAGTTTAGAAAAGCACAAAAAAGTGCACTTGCCTCAGTTAGCCTGGATTTAATTTTTATGATTGTTTTAGGCATTTTATTCTTTGTATTTGCCGAGAACATAATTAGTTTCTTCGATAAAACTCCTGAGGTTATTGCCATAGGAAAAACTTATTTTAGAATAACCGCATTATTCTATAGCTTTATTGCATTCGGTGTTGTGCTTAATCGTGCGTTGGTGGGTGCCGGAGATACAGTTGTTCCTATGATTATTACTTTTGTTTCTCTCTGGGTAGTGCAAATCCCGCTTGCAATCTATTTATCAAAGCATACTGCTTTGGGTCTAAATGGTGTGTGGTGGGCTGTAGTTGTTTCCTATATTGCAAACGGATTGTGCATCTTGTTATGGTTTTTAACTGGCCATTGGAAAAAGAAGCATTTAGCTAAAGAAGACTTAAGCATTGTAAAGTGAAATGATAGTAAGTGTAAAAGTTATAGCCAATGCAAAAAAAGAAATGGTTAAAGAAGAAGCAGGGGTTTTAAAGGCATATGTTAAGGTACCGGCAGTCGAGGGAAAAGCTAATAAAGCACTTATTGAATTATTATCAAAGCATTTTAAAGTTAGCAAGAAATCAATTTCTATCCAAAGAGGAAGTAAATCCCGCCAGAAAACAATCTCAATAATATATTAAAGATATTCTTGAAAACAATTGACAATAATATAAGCTAGTGTTACGATTATTGATATCGTAACACCATGAAATTATGAAAAAACTAACACGATTTAGCATATCTTTAGAGCAGGACTTATTAAATAAGTTTGATAATCTTATAAAACAAGAAAAGTATTCCAATCGTTCTGAAGCCTTCCGGGATTTGATTAGAGATAAGTTGGTTAAATCTGACTGGCACAAAGGAAAAAAGGTTGCCGGGGCCATAACTCTTATTTATGATCATCACAGAAGAGAATTAATACATAAATTGATGGAAATACAGCATGATTTTCAAGAATTAGTTGTTTCTACTCAGCACATACACTTAGATCATCATAATTGTTTTGAAATAATCGCTGTAAAAGGAAATGCTCGTGACGTTAAGAAATTAAGTGATAGCCTAAAATCTGTTAAAGGTGTAAAGCATGCTGCATTAAGTATGTCCAGCACGGGTAAAGATATATAATTTTAAATATAATCCGAATAAAATAATAACCATTAAAACTGCAACGCAACCGAAATGAAAAATATTGAGAACAAAAAAAACAAATTGTCAGCAGCCTTAGAAGAAATAAATAAATCAATTAAGCAAGTAAACTTTGGAGAAGTAGTGGTAACAATTCATAATGCTAAAGTAGTGCAGGTTGAAAAGAGAGAGAAGAAAAGATTTGATAAGTAAGAGCTACTACACAAGTAGAGCTAAATTTTAAAATTATATCAAGCCGACTGGACCACCAGAGGGATAGAATCTAAGGAGGTGGAGGCATGGATCAAGTCCAGTCAGCAGGGAAAAGATTAAAATTACCTATTTTATTAACGGTTTTTTTAACTTTTTTGGGTATTTTGGGAGCTGCAGGTATTTCTTGTGCAGATGATGATGTGATAATGACTGAAATAAATGCACTTAAATCTCGTATTGCCCAGCTTGAAAACAAGTTAGCTGCGCAGGATAAAGAAGTGACAGGAATTCAGGAAAAAAGTATACTTCCTAGTATTGATGGTCTTACTATTGGCGCAGGTGCAACATTTGTTTTACAGGGCACTAACAATGCTAACGGTGATGATCTCTCAGCAAATAGCGAGGATGTAATTGATCCAAGCTATTCAGTAGATATAACATTAACAAAAGAGTTTGAAAATGGAACTGCCTTTATTGCTACAGAAGCAGGAGGGGGTGCTGGAGTCGATGATGAGCTTGCTGTTTTTAGCGCAGTAAATGCTGATGCAACCGGTGGAGATTCAAACATAGCTGTTACAGAAGCATGGTACCAGCACAATCTAGATCCTCTAACTGTTACTTTTGGTAAAATTGCTGCGGATGCTTTTATGGATGCCAATGAGTATGCAAATGATGAAACAACTCAGTTCTTAGGTTCAGAATTTAAACACTCATCAACCATAGAATTCCCTGACAATTCTGCAGGTTTCTTTTTCGGCTTAGCTCTTTCGGATATGTTCACCGCAGAGGCAATTATAATGGATGGAAATGCTGACTGGGAAGATATGTTTGAAGATACCTTTTATGGTGGACAACTTACAATTAGTCCTAGAATTGCCGGAAGACCAGGTAACTATCGTGTATTTGGATGGGGTAGTGGTCGTGATCACACTAAATGGAATGATTCATCAGTAGTTCAAAAAAGCTCTTATGGCTTTGGTTTAAGTGCGGATCAAGAGCTTACTGATATTATTGGTGTGTTTGCTCGCTACGCCTGGCAGAATCCTGAAGTTTACTTAAACGGTGAAAGTTTTTCACTTGAGCATTCATACAGTTTGGGAACGCAGATAGCCGGCGAACCCTGGGGAAGATCTGATGATGTTTTAGGAATTGCATTCGGTCAAATCTTTCCGTCAGGAGACTATAAAGATGCCGGCAGCAATTTAAATGCTGATGCCGAAGGACATGTTGAACTTTATTACAGCTATAAATGTAATGATCATTTAACAGTAAGTCCTGATGTTCAGGTTATTATGAATCCTTACGGCGGCGATGCTACAAACGGAGATAATACTATTGTCGTAGGAGGCATAAGAGCACAGGTTGATTTTTAGATAGATGATTATAAGGAGAAAAAAATAATGCATATTCCAGATGGTTTTTTAACAGCAAATACATGGATACCGACTTGGCTAATGTCTATAGGGGGATTGGGATATTGTTTGAAGCAAGCCGGTAGATTATTAAAAGATAGAATGATACCGCTCATGGGAGTTATGGCTGCATTTATCTTTGCAGCACAAATGTTAAACTTTCCTGTAATGGGTGGGACATCAGGTCATTTATTAGGAGGGGTTCTAGCAGCGGTGTTGCTGGGGCCATATGCAGGTGCAATTGTTATTGCTATTGTTTTGACAGTCCAGTGTATTATTTTTCAAGATGGAGGGCTTACTGCACTTGGTGCGAATATTTTTAATATGTCTTTCATAGGTGCAATAGGCGGCTATATGCTTTATAGCTTAATAAGGAAAGCAATTAATGGCAAAAGAGGCATAATGATCGCTTCAGCAGTGGCTGCGTGGATTTCAGTGGTTGCAGCATCAGCTGTTTGCGCTTTTGAGTTAGCTTTTTCGGGTACTTCACCACTTAGGGTTGCTCTTCCTGCAATGGTAGGAGTGCATGTTTTGATAGGTATCGGTGAAGCAATAATCACTTGTTTGGTTATTGGTTTCGTATTAGAAGCACGTCCTGATTTGATTTATGGGGAGGATAAATAACTATGAATAAGAAAGAAATACTTTTTGGTTTGACTGTTGCTTTATTTTTAGCCTTGCTTATTTCACCGTTTGCTTCATCGTGGCCAGATGGGTTGGAAAAAGTTGCAGAAGATAAAGGTTTTTTGGAATTAGGTGAAGTTGAGCCAATATTGTCTTCGCCTATTCCTGATTATCAATGGCCGGGATTAAACAACGAGGGATTTGCTACCGCGTCCGCAGGTTTAGCCGGGGTGTTAATTACATTTGGTGTGGTTTATGGTGTAGTGGGACTACTTAAAAAGCCTAAAACTCTATGAGACATTCTTATCTAGACCACTATTGTGATATTGATAGTGTGATTCATCGGATTGACCCGAGAATCAAGTTAATAAGTTTGCTCGGGTCAATCCTTTTTGTAATTCTTACTCCAGCTAATTCATTTATAGCTTTTGCGTTCTATGGCGTAGTTATTAGTTTGCTTTTAATTGTTTCAAAAATACCCGTAGGTTTTATTTTAAAACGGTCTTTGGTAATTATTCCTTTTGTTGTAGCGATTGCTTTATTTATTCCTTTTTTTAAACAGGGACAAATTGTTGGCAGATTTTACTTTGGAACGTTTCCAATTACAATAACATATGAAGGTTTAATGATATTTTGGAATATTATAGCAAAAGCGTATTTATCAATTCTATGTATGATTTTACTTTCAGTTACAACAAAATTTAGTGATTTACTTAAGGCAATGGAGAATTTAAAATTGCCTAGAATAATCGTTATGATAATGTCATTTATGTATCGTTATATTTTTGTAATTATTGATGAACTTATGAGCATGAAGAGGGCAATGGATAGTCGTGCATCAGTTATAAAAAGGCATTCTCAGATAAAAGTGCTTGCTCGATTAATCGGAGTTCTTTTTGTACGTAGTTATGAGAGAGCCGAAAGGGTGTATGCGGCTATGTGTTCGAGGGGATTCAGCGGAAAAATAGTTACGCTTAAAAGTAATTCGGTCAGTAAATTTGATATCTGCTTTCTTATTTGTTTATTTTTTGTTTTTGCTTTAATACGTTTTAACCTTATCTAAAATAATTATATGAATAAAGAAATTGTTAAAGTCTATTCACTCAATTACGGTTATCCAGATGGTACCATAGCCCTTTCAAATATTAATTTGGATATCTATCAAGGTGAGTCTGTTGCTATCATTGGTCCTAACGGCGCAGGGAAATCTACATTTTTGTTGCATCTTAACGGAGTTTTACCGGAGTCATTTTCTTCTGAGAGCAATATAGTTGTTGATGATATAGAAGTAAATAGAGAAAATTTACCTGAAATTCGCAAAAAAGTAGGATTGGTATTTCAGAATCCGGATGATCAATTATTTAATCCAACCGTATTTGAAGATATCGCATTCGGCCCGCTTAATCTAGGATATCCTAGCAAAGAAATACAGCGGCGGGTAACTGTTGCATTAGAAAAAGTAGGGATGTATGGTTTCGAAAAGAAGCTTTCTCATCATCTTAGTTTTGGTGAAAAAAAGAGAATTTCTTTGGCCACAGTACTTTCTCTAGATCCAAAAGTTATTGCTTTAGATGAGCCGACTAGTAATTTAGATCCGAAAAGCAGAAGAGAGTTCTTGAATTTGCTTAATCAAATGTCCACTACAAAGATTATTGCTACTCACGATCTTGAAGCTGTAGTTGAGACGTGTCAGAAAGTTGTAATATTAGATAAAGGAAAGATTTGTGCTGCAGGAGAAACCAGGGAAATCCTTTTAGACAAAGAACTTCTTGAAGTTCATGGATTAGAAGTGCCATATAGCCTAAGAGAAGTTTCTGTAGATATTATCTCATCTTAAAACAGTCATTAATTAGACAGACAAAATAATATTTGATATAATACATTTCATGACTTTTTTAAATAAAAAGATAAAAATGAAACGACTTCTGATAATAATAACTACAATTATAGTTTTTTCCATCTCGGCTTTTTTAATTTCTACTCCTAGGTTATATACAGTTCCTATTTTAACTTATCATCATATCGATGACGAAGAACACAGGGATAGCCCGGCTGTAAGCATTGAAAACTTTTCCTGGCAGATGGAGTTTATCCAGGAGAGAGAATATAATGTAATTTCTTTAGACGAGTTAGTTGTGGGGATAAAAACTAATAAGAGGTTTCCTTTCAAAACTGTTGTGATTACCTTTGATGATGGTTATAAGAATTTTTATACGAATGCGTTTCCGGTTTTAAAAAAATATAATTTTCCTGTAACTATTTTTATCGGTTCTAAAACAGTAGGTAAGCAATTTATGACCTGGGGAGAGATTTATGAAATAAGGGACTGGGGGGCTGATTTTGGCTCTCACGGAGTTCTCCAGGCATATTTGCCGATAGAAAACGAAATAGTCTTACATAAAGAAATATTCTTAAGTAAAGAGACGTTAGAAAGTAAGTTGGAAAAAGAGATAAGATATTTCTGCTATCCCTTAGGTGGTTTTAATAATAGGATAAAACATTTGGTTAAATTAGCAGGGTACAGAGGTGCCTGCACGACAAATAGAGGATCTAATAGATTCAACCGCGATGTATATAGTCTGCAAAGAATTAAGCCTACCAACAAAGATACATCAGCAACGTTCTGGATGAAGTTATCTGGTCTTTATAACTTATTTAGAAGTCAGCGTGAACCTTATTAATTTAAATAAAATTGATGATGGTTTCTGCGGCTCGCTTTGTTGCGCCGGGTTTACCTAGATAATTCTCTAGTTTTTCCAGCTCACTTTTCATTTCGATTATTTTTTTTGGACTCAAGAGAAGATTGAGGGCTTCTTCAGCAATTTTCTTAGCCGTTACATCGTTCTGGATTAATTCAGGAACAATCTTTTTTCTGGCCACAACATTTACTAATCCAATAAAAGGAAGTCGAACAAGCATCTTTGCAATTAACCAGGTTAAGAAAGATACTTTGTATATTATTATTAATGGTTTTTTTAATATTGCAATTTCTAGCGTTGCGGTTCCCGAAGCGCTTATAGCTAGATCAGAGGCGTTGATTCCATTGTAAGTATTTTCTCGACAGATTCTAATAGGTAGATTATAGCCAGAGGTATATTTTTTAATTGATTCATCATTCAATGAATGAGATTGCAGGATGATAAATTGAGAGTTATTAATTTTGTCATGGATTATTTTTGCAGCTTCCAGCATTTCGGGCAAGAGAGATTTTATTTCTCTTTCTCTGGATCCGGGAAGAAGGCTTACAGTAACATTTTTTTCTGCTAGTCCAATTTCATTTAAGAATTGTTTCCTATCTTGAGAAATAGAAACAATATCTAGTAGAGGATGTCCTACGAAAGCAGCTTCAACATCGTGGCGACCATAGAGCTCTTCTTCGAACTTAAAAAGAACGATCATTCTATCTACGCATTTCTTAATAAGTTTTATTCTGTTTTTGCCCCAAGCCCAGACCTGCGGACTAATATAATAAATAACACGAATATTTCTTTTTTTTAATTCTTTGGCAAGTCTTAGGTTAAACCCCGGATAATCAATAAGAATGACTGCATCAGGTTTTTCTTTGTCAATTTCAAGAAGAAAGTCTTTAAAGATTTTTTTAAACTTACTTAGGTTTTTCAATACTTCAGAAAAACCTACAACAGCCAGATCAACAATGTTATAGGTTATTCTTACTCCGGCTTCCTGCATTTTTTTTCCGCCTAAACCAAAAAACTCTATATCAGGAGATATTTCTTTTATTGCTTCAATTAAGTGTGCTGCGTGTAAATCGCTGGAGGCTTCTCCGGCGACGATCGCAAGTTTTTTTATCTTTTCCATATTTTTTGTTCGATTCTTATGGCAAGAGCTAGGGCGCTGGTTGCTTCTTCTCCGGAAACTATTGGTTTTTTATTATTGGTAATACAATCCAGAAAAGATTCTAATTCTTGTTTTAGGGATTCTTCACGTTCAATAGGAAGGGAGTTTTTCGCAATTTGCTTGCCATCTTTTTTATACATGAAGGCTTCTTGCTTTACGTAATCTAAAGAAATATAGGTATCTTTTAAAAACAGCCTGATCTTTCTCATGGCCTCAGGAGAGACTCTGCTGGCAGTAAGGTTGCAGACGCAGCCGTTTTTAAAGGAAAGCCTAGCGTTAGCGATATCTTCGCGGTTAGTTAATATGTTTACACCAACGGCCTGTAAATCTTTTAAGCTGGACTTTGTTAAACCTAAAACGATATCAATATCATGTATCATAAGATCTAGCACAACGCCGATATCAGTGGATCTACCGGAGAAAGGGCTTAAGCGGTGGCATTCTATGAAGCGTGCATCTGATGCAATATCTTTAATTGCTTGAAATGCAGAATTGAATCTTTCTATATGACCAACTTGCAATACTAAGCGTTGTTTTTTGCTTAAGCTTGTGAGTTTTTTTGCTTCTTTTATTGTGGAAGTAATAGGTTTTTCTATTAAGCAGTGTATTTTTTTGGAGAGAAAATAGTGGGCGACTTCATAATGAAGTTTTGTGGGCACACATATGCTTACCGCATCAATGGTTTCTAAGGGTATCTTCTTATAATCAAGGTAAGGTTGTGCGCTAAACTCTTTGGCTACAACATCAACTTTTTCCTGCGAACAATCACAAACTGCAACAAGCTTAGAATGCTCTTTAATTGCGGCATAAACCTTAGCATGTTTAGAACCCAGGTGTCCTGTTCCGATTACGGCTAAATTGATTTTTTGCATAGGTTAAATATAACAAATAACTCGACAAAAGTCAATTAAGATGCTAATATATCCGCTTAAATAGCCATGAAAGACTATCTTAAAATACTTAAATTTCTCAAGCCACACAGAATGCTTTTTATCCCGGCAGTAGTATGCATGGGATTTTCTGCGTTGTTTGATGGTGTAACAATTACAATGATTGCACCTCTTTCCGACAGGGTGTTAAGCGACGGAAAGATTATTATTCCGTTTAATAATTTACCTCCATTTTTAGCTTCGCTGGTAGACAAAACTAATAATCTTCCTAGACCAGAGCTATTGAATTATATTGCTTTTACAATTTTGGCGTTGTTTTTATTGAAAGGATTTTTCTTCTTCTGGCAGTCATATCTTATGTCTAATATAGGACAGAGGGCTGTTCGGGATATGAGACTTAGATTATATCAAAAATTCCAAGATTTATCCCTAGATTATTATAGCAAGAAACGCAGCGGAGAACTTATTTCAAGAATTACAAACGATGTTATGCTTGTGGAAAATGCTGTATCATACGGAGTTACGGATCTTATCTATCAAACTCTGCAAGTAGCATTTTTTACTTTTTTGATTTTCTTCATCCATTGGAAGTTTGCCTTTATTTCTTTTATACTTTTTCCCTTAGTTGCCGGACCTATGGTTACAATTGGAAGGATGCTTAAGAAGTTGGCAAGAAGTTCTCAAGAAAAAATGGCAGATATTAATTCGTTGCTATTTGAGACAATCTCCGGTGTGCGCATTGTAAAGGCATTTTGTATGGAAGAATATGAAACTAAAAGATTTGCAGATCACAATAAAGATTTTTACAAGATTAATATGAAGTCAATCCGTAGGAATTTGATCTTAAGCCCTCTAACAGAGTTTATCGGAGCTGCCTGCGGAATAACGATTTTCTTTTTAGGAGTACGCAATGTAATTGATGGATCTATTTCTTTTGGTACGTTTGGTTTATTTTTGGGTGGTTTGTTTTCATTAATCAGACCTTGCAAGAAACTCTCAGGTGTAAATGCGATCATTCAAAAGGCAATATCTGCCAGTGAGAGAATACATGATGTACTAGAGACAGAATCCAGCATTAAAGAGAAAAAAGATGCAGCAACAATATCAGGAATTAACAAGACTATAGAATTCAAAGATGTCTGGTTTCGCTATGAAGAAGATACGGCAGATGTTTTAAAAGATATAAATATTAAGATAAAAGCCGGGGAGCTAATTGCTATTGTTGGCCCGACGGGAGCAGGTAAGTCAACTCTGGTTAATCTTATCCCTAGGTTTTATGATGTGACTAAGGGAAGAATTTCAATTGACGGAGTTAATCTAAAAGATATGAATACCAAATCGTTGCGTTCTTTGATAGCAGTGGTTACTCAAGAGACGATTTTATTTAATGATACTGTTAAAGCAAATATTTCTTATGGAAGTGGCGATGTTAAAGATGATTTGATTAAAAATGCAGCAGAAATGGCTTTTGCTCATAATTTTATTATGAAAATGCCAAAAGATTACAATACGATAGTTGGAGATAGAGGATTTAAGCTTTCAGGAGGAGAGAAGCAAAGATTGACCATTGCTCGAGCAATCTTGAAAAATCCCCCTATTTTGATTCTTGATGAGGCGACTTCACAGCTTGATTCTGAATCAGAGCGCTATGTGCAAGAAGCCCTAGACCGTTTAGTGCAAAATAGAACAGTTTTTTGTATTGCCCACAGACTTTCTACTATCCGCAAAGCAGATAGAATTATTGTTTTAGATGATGGAAACATCGTTGATATTGGAAAACACGAAGATTTGCTCTCCAAAAGTGGTCTTTATAAGCGACTTTATGAGACACAATTCAAAATGTAAAATCCAATAAAAAAACTTGCAAAAACAACTAGTTTTGATATACTAAACTGCATTATCGAAATAATGCAACAAAAACTAACCATTTTAAGCAAAAAAAGCATAGTTTTAAACTAGGCACAATGAGGAGGAAGCATGACGGATGAATTAATTAAGCAGTTGCTTGAAGCTGGAGTGCATTTTGGGCATCAAGCCAAAAGATGGAATCCCAAGATGGAAAGATTTATTTTCGGCGAAAGAAAGGGAATTTATATAATTGACCTCGAAAAAAGCGTCGTATTTCTTAATGAAGCCAGGGATTTCTTAAAAGAATTAGCTTCTAAGGGAAAAACAGTACTTTTTGCAGGTACTAAGAAGCAGGCTCAGGAAGTTATCAAAGAAGAAGCCATAAGATGTAAGATGTTTTATGTTAATAACCGCTGGTTAGGCGGTCTTCTTACAAATTTTCAGACAATTAGAAAGTCTATTGCCCGTATGGTTGAGATAAAAGATATGGAAGAAAGCGGGATTTTTAAAAAACTTTCCAAAA
This sequence comes from uncultured Planctomycetia bacterium, assembly GCA_964406665.1. Classification (GTDB taxonomy): domain Bacteria; phylum Omnitrophota; class Gorgyraeia; order VGKH01; family JBHPFN01; genus CAYOSQ01. The sequence continues at coordinate 70,295 of CAYOSQ010000009.1, forward strand.
AAGAGATAGCTTCTTTGAATAAGGAAAGAGAGAAGCTGGAAAGAAACCTTATGGGAATCAAGGAGATGGAAAATTTACCCAGTGCTTTGTTTGTAGTTGATTCCCACAAAGAAGAAACAGCCGTTAGAGAAGCAAGAAAGTTAGATATCCCAATTATTGGGTTAATTGATACTAATTGCGATCCGGATTTAATCGATTTTCCTGTTCCCGGAAATGATGATGCCTTAAAGGCAATACGTTTAATTGTACATATTCTTGCTGATAGCGTTATTGAGGGGAGAGAAAAGTTTCTAAAAGATATGGCAACGCCTATAGCTAAGGAGAAAAAACCGGAAGTTGATACCGAAGCTGCAAAGGCAGAAGATAAAAAGGGTGAGAAAGCAACTGAACCCGCTGCAAAGAAGAAAGAAAAGAAAGCAAATAAATCTGTAAAAACAGATTAGTTCTAATAAGAAATAATAAACAAATTAGAGGAGTTAAACAATGGTAAAGATTACAGCAGAACAAGTTAAAGAGTTAAGAGAAATGACCGCATCTGGCATTATGGATTGTCGGCAGGCATTGCAGGAATCAAAAGGAAATATTGAAAAAGCCAAAGAACTTTTGCGTAAACGTGGATTAGAAATCGCCGCAAAGAAAGCAAGTAGGGCTGCTAATGAAGGAAGGATAGAATCTTACGTACATTTAGGCAATAAAATCGGTGTTCTTGTAGAAGTAAATTGTGAAACAGATTTTGTTGCAAGAAACGAAGAGTTCCAGCAGTTTACAAAAGACGTTGCTATGCATATTGCAGCAACTGATCCGGAGTATCTCTCTAAAGAAGAAGTTCCTGGGGATGTTCTGAAAGAAGAAAAGAACGAAAATGATTTTTTAAAAAATAACGCTCTTTTAAATCAGTTATTTATCAAAGATCAGAATAAAACAATCCAAGATTATTTAAATTCTGTGATTTCTAAGACCGGTGAGAATGTTTCAATCCGCCGTTTTGTAAGATATAAATTGGGTGAATAGTGGCAAAAAAACCTGCTTATAAAAGAGTTGTAATAAAATTAAGCGGAGAAGCTTTTTTAGGTAAAGAGAAGCATGGTATAGATCCTGAAATTTGCATGTCGCTTGCGAAACAAATCAAGGAATTAATTAGCCTAAAAGTTAAAATTGCTTTAGTTGTCGGCGGAGGAAATATTTTTCGCGGCAAAAGCAAACAAGGTGCATTTGGCATGGACCGTTCTGTTGCTGATTATATGGGAATGCTGGCAACAGTTATAAATGGTCTGGCACTTCAGGATGCTCTTGAAAAATCTGGTGTCCCTACTCGTCTTATGACAGCAATTGAGATGCACGAGATAGCTGAACCTTATATTAGACGAAGAGCCATACGACATCTTGAGCGTGGCAGGGTAATTATTTTTGTATCTGGTACAGGAAATCCGTATTTTACAACTGATACCGCAGCAGCGCTTCGGGCGATGGAAATTAATGCAGATGCAATTCTTAAAGCAACCAAAGTTGATGGAGTATATTCAGCAGATCCTAAAAAAGTTAAATCAGCAAAAAAGTTTTCAGAGTTGAAATATATTGATGTACTTAATAAAAGACTAAAGGTAATGGATGCAACTGCGATTAGTCTTTGCATGGATAATAATTTACCAATAGTTGTTTTTAACTTCACCAAAAAGGGGAATATTAAGCGGGTAATTTTAGGTGAGAAAATCGGAACAGCCGTACATTAAAAGGTAGGTTAAAAATGTCAGTTAAAGAAATTGTAGTTCAAACAGAAGCAAAGATGAAAAAAGCAATAGAATCCTGCAAAAGAGAATTCGCAGAAATTCGTACCGGCAGGGCTAATCCTTCTTTAGTAGAAGGATTGCACATTGATTATCATGGTACTTTGATGCTCTTAAAACAGATTGCATCGATTTCTGTTCCTGACGCTCGCCTTATTGTTATTCAGCCCTGGGATCCGTCAGCTATTGAAGAGATAGAAAAATCTATCCAAAAATCAAATTTAGGCATAAATCCTTCTAACGACGGAAAAATAATTCGTTTAGCCTTGCCTCAACTTTCTAAAGAAAGAAGAGAAGAACTTGCTAAGGTAGTAAAAGAAATGGCAGAAGAAGGTAGAATATCTCTGCGTACCATCAGGCGCGACGCTAACGATGCAGTCAAAAAGATGGAACATGATAAACAGATACCAGAAGA
>CAYOSQ010000010.1:0-71182 GCA_964406665.1 uncultured Planctomycetia bacterium
TGCATTGGTGTTGGTAAAAAATAACTTAGTAGTTTTGCAGAAAAAGAAAATAAATGCTCAAAAGGACGATTATATAGATTGTGTGCAGATGATGCTGCTGCAGAAGAAGTAAAAAAGGTATTCTTCAAAAATAAGAAAAATTGCGGCAAAGCCAACACAAAAGCAGAAATCCATAGCAATGATATTCTTTTAAAATCCAAAACATCTTTTTTTATAATATCCCGATCACCTGATATTTTTTTCTTCCAATTATAGATAAACATATACACTAAGAAAACCGCTAAGGCCACACAAACAAAATACATGATATGCAGATCGAAAGAAAATAACATAAGAAAACTTATAATAAATAGCAAAGCCCTAAGCTTAGTCAATCTGTCTCTTACCAAAAATACACTCAAAAAACATAGTGGAATCCATTGATTAAACGTCAAACCCAAATGCTGCCAAGCATGGGCAAATTGATAAGGACAAAAGGCAAAGGCTATCGCGCTAAATAATGCAATATATTTTTCTTTTAGTAAGTAAAACATAAGAAAATACATGCATATACCAATCATGATAAAGTTGATTAATAATATTAAGTTGTAGGTAATTATCGGTGAGCTAAAAATTGTTAAAACAAATGATATGAAAAGAAAAACATAAGAAACAAACCCTGAGCGGTAAAGGTCTACACCAAATGGATAAGCAACAAAATCTGTAGTTCTCCAAGAAACATCATTTCCCTGCCAATAATGCTTCATATGCCAAAACTGCCAAATAGTCCCATATCCATCATCAGTTGAAAATATTCCAGGAATATAACTATCTAAATTAAATAATAAAGGATAAGTCATTACCCCTGCAAGTATAATAAAAATAAATATTAATGATAAATATTTTTTCATAAATAAGCTAATTCGCAGAAACAGAATACCTCTTTATTTTTTCTGAAATCTCATCAATTCCCAGCTCCGATTCTATAAGCAAAGAACCTTCCACTTTTTTGAACAAATCTTTATATAAATTACAATATCTTTTTGCTTCATCTAAAGAATGCCCCTGTTTACGCATAACGGCAACCTCAGGATCAATGTCGAATATCATGATCTTTTTTGGTTTAGGAATAAAACTTATGAATCTCATAATAAAATCAGATAACTTAGGATAAGAAAAAGCCAATATCACCACAACATCATAGAAATATCTATCATAAACAAGCACTTTATTTCTGTAACGGAATTTATTTAGTGCCGTTGTTATCCAGGAATCCAAAAGCACATTAGCTAACCTAAGACTCACTTTCAAAAAAATGCCCAAAGGATTATCTTTCAAGCTCCGTATTTTATAAATTATCTGCTTAATTCCTCTAGATTCATGAAATTTTGAAAAAGTAGTCTGCTTCTTTGAAAGCAAATGAATCAATTGTAAATCAATACCACGCTCACGTAAAAAACTAACAAGCAAATCAACTTGAGTTGTTTTTCCACATCCATCGATTCCGCTAAAACTTATTGTTTTCATAATAATCTATTTATTTTTTTTAGCAGAAAGATGGAGGAATTGGATCATCTTATCAGCAATTAAATCAGAATTATACCTTTCAATTGCAAAACGCCTACCGTTTTGTCCCATATTTGCTAACATTTCTCTTTTTTCAACTGCTTCAAGTATCTTTTTTGCCAAATCTTCTGGATCTTCCGGAGTAAAAAGAAAACCATTTTTACTTTCTTCAACTATTTGACTTATTCCCTCTAAACGTGGTGCAATTACTGGTTTTGAAGAAGCCCAATACTGCAGCAGAGCAGTAGTAACAATAAGATTATTCGCTAAAGTATTTTTCCTCATAGGAATGCCGATATCGCATAAATTAATATACGATTGAATGTCATCATACTTTACCCAGCCGGTAAAAATTATGTGATCATCCACTTTTAATTCCTGGGTAAGACTTTTTATTTTTTCCAACTCCTCTCCTGCACCAACCATAAAAAACTTAACATTTTTGTTATGTTCAACCACTAAAGGAACAGCACGCACGAAAGCTTCTAAGCCTTTTATGCTAAGCATAATTCCGTGATACATAACGATGAATTCATCAGTGATTCCATATTTTGTTTTTAAATCAACTGAGCTACCTGAAAATTCAAATTTCTCGAAATCTAAACTGTCTTCAATCACGCTAATTTTATCTTCTCGAGCGCCATATTTTAGCATGTACTGCTTAAACCTTTCCGTGATAACTGAGATACCATCTACTTTTCTCCAAGTAAAATGCTCAACTGCAAATACTAAGGCCGCAAAGAACTTAAACAGCCCCCCAAATTTATCTAATATATAAGCGCACATCAAATCGCCTCTTCTAATAAAAACTTTTTTATCTGTTAAAAGCTTAACCATAATTTCATAAAATGGAAAAGAATCATCACAATATATAATATCGAACTCTTCTTTTTTATTTAAAAGAAATACTTTTAATGGAGCAAGAATTATAAATAGTAAGCTTTTTATATAGATATCAAATGAATTACGCCTATTAAAAGAAATCCCGATATCTTTTATCCTTAATTTATCATTATGAAAACTACCACGTTGATTCTTGAAAGTTACAAGATAAACTTCATGCCCCAAGGCTAATGTTTTTTTCAAAAAAATAGGAAAAGAAGGATTTGTCCCTTCGATAATATTTAATGGATATCTATGTAATATGCAAATCTTCATTTCTTTAAATGTTTAAATTCTCCCTCTTCTTTATCTGGAGGTGTATAGTATTTTGTATATGGATCCCCACTAAGCAATACATCAATAACTTTAATTATTTTTGTTAAAGGATAAACAAACAACCTCTTCTCAAAAGCAGATTTAATAATATGTCCTCTGGTGAAATTGAATGGAAGCGACAATTTCTTGAAAGTCAACTTTCTAAATGGTACTTTGTCAAAACATAAGCCGCCATAAATAATATCATGAAAATTATTCATTAAATTTAATGTTTCAATCAATGTTTTGTACCATCTGAATTTTTTTGCCTGTTTAAAAATTGCATCAAAATTAACAGCAGGAATAAGATTAAACAGATATATTAGCTCTGAAAAAGTCATGTGCAGCGGTTCAAAATTCATATGGGCAAGATGGATTAAGAAATCAGCACTCGCATTTGGAATTACAATCTCTTTTCCAAAGAAAATTACTTTTCTCGGGTTAGAAATGATAAAATCCTCATTCATAAAATAGGTCCAAGCCCAAGTAATAGAACTTTGTAGATGAATCTTTGCCTGATCTTGCTTTAACAAACCAACCGACTTTTCTTTTTTATCGTAGTTTTCAATTTCGTATCCCATAGAAACAAAAGAAGACATCGCAGAATCAAAATCATTTACCAAAACATCTATATCGCTAGGGATTCTTTCAAAGCCTCTATATGTTTTAAAAATTATACCCTCATTAACATGTTCATTTATCTCATCAATGCTTTTGCGCATTGCAGTTATTTTTAATTTAGCGTCAGAAATTATTTTCTCAAATCTGTCTTTTTTGGCAAAAGATGATTCTGCCTTGGCAGAAATCTTTTTCATAACATAAAATAAAATATTATTGCGTGAAGCACTATCAACAAATTTATCAACATCTACTTCAGAAATATCAATATCACTCGCTGAAGATTTTCTATATAAATCTTCAGTAAGCTTTACAATTAACTGTGTTTCTTTATTTAGCTTATTCACAATCATTTTCTATTCAAAAAACCCTATGTTCTTATTTTGCTTTATTAATTTTTTGTAAGAATCAACTTGCCTAGAAATCTTAAGGCCATCTTTTATACCTTTCAACATTGTAGAGATTTTTTTGGGATAAGTATTTTTATTGTATAAATTCTTAATAAGGTTTACACAAAATGGTATCATGACAGCAAACAGTTTTGATATAAAATACTGAAAGATATTCTTACTCCAAAGAGCCTGAGCAATAATAATACTTCTAGTACCATAATAATAAATTTCATATTTATTTGCTAGAGACCCTGTAGATCTATCGTGCCAAACTTCTGCTGAAGGTAAACAAAAATTCTTATAACCTAAAAATCTTAATCTCATACAGAAATCTAGCTCTTCATGAAAAAATGGAAATAATTCTGAATTAAAATACCCTGCTTGTTGAATAACTTTTTTTCGTATCATAAAACTAGTCAACAAACAATCGCACTCAATTATACTTTCCCTTATCTCTACGGCTTGCCTACCCTTATAAGGAAAAGCAGCTATACCGGTCCAAATATTCATTCTTGCTCCAGCAGACCAAACTTTACCATGGTCATTATGTTCACATATCAAAGGACCTAAAGCTCCCGTGTTTCTGTTTTCTTGGAAATATTTAACTAGCTCAGGCAAAGTATCACTATCTAAATATACGTCATCATCGACAAAAAATATATACTCCCCCTTCGATTGCTTAATTCCTCTATTGCGTGATTTAGAAACAAGCTCTGATTTGCTATTTCCTAATAGCATAAGATTGTTATAATTTCCGTACTTATCTTTTACTACTTCTGAGGTATTATCAGTAGAGGCATCGTCAATGATAATAATTTCCATCCTGCTCTTATCATAATAAGACTTTTCAATTGAGCTTATCAGGCGAAGCAACTTCTCTACCCTGTTGTGAGTTGGAATAATAAAACTAATGAAAGGTAATGTTTTAACAGTTTCCATATTACTTTGACATCTTCTCTAAAGTATTACTATAAATATTCTCCCAAGAATGTTTTCTTGCTTTATCTATTACTTTTAATCTGATACTCTTAAATAATATTTTATCTTTTAAAAGAGTTAAACAATGTTCAGCAATATTTTTTGCATCAAAATCTACCACGAATCCTAAGTTTTCTTTATTAATCTCCTCAGAAAGAGGAACTGCGCTTGTAGTTATAACGGGTAAACCACAAGCAATATAATTTCTTATTTTGATGACATCGCTGTAAAGTTTTTTGGAAAAGGGAACCGGCTTATATGGAGCAACAGCAACATGAGATTTAACCAACAGTTTATCTACCTCCTCTTGATTATTAAAATGACCGGCGATAATTACATTATTTAATCCGTATTCATTAATTTTTTGTTGCATTTCTTCAAAACAATCTCCGTCACCAACGATGACTAACTTAAAATCTCCAGAGCTTTTGGCTATCTCTCTAGCAATATCAGGTAGCAACATTGCACCATTTTCTTCTGATATATATCCTGAGTAAACAATTGTATTTGGATTCTCAGCAATTTCATCATTTACCAAATTTTCTCTAAATGGCATCCCATAAGGAACGGTAATTTGCCTGCCCATTCTTCTTTCACTAAACTTTAAATTCTGAATTCGTGCATTAGCAATACTATTTGAAATATTCCAAATATAATTAGAATGATAACAAGCAAACTTATCGAAAAATAAATATATCGAATTAAAAATAGGATTTAAAAACCACTTTATTGACCAATCAAAGATATAATAAACGACATTCTCGATCTTAAGATAGTTTCTAACCCAGCTCCCAGCAACCGCATTTACTGATTCAACTCCAAAATAAATACATATTGGTTCATCCTTTACAAAACGTCTGATAATTTTTGAAAAATACAATACGCTGACAAAATCTCTTATCTTAAGCCTCAAAGAAGTTTTGTTCATTCTTAACCTAACTGGAATATTGAAAATAAAGTTATTAAAATAAAATTTTTCTTTTAAGACACCATTTTTATATATAAATAAAAATGGCGATAAAGAATCTTTCACATATGGCGGAGGTTGACCGATTAAGAAAAAATAATTAATCTTTTTAGAAAAATAATTAAGCAAAGGAAGCGTTGGTCCACTTCTTAGATTAAACTCACCATCTACAAGATGTGCGTGAGTAGCCAGAATCACATTTTTATCTTTAAGATTTTCTATATCCATAACTTATGATGCAATTTAATGCTTTCTATGCTTTTATCAGTGCTTGATGAACGCAATATGTAGAACTTTGTCTTTTTAAATAAAGACAATAAGATTTCTCTCTGAGCTTTCTGTGTCCCTAAAAATGAATATCCGTCTTCCACATAAGGAACGAATGACAATAATCTTTCATTAAAATAAGGAACTATTTTATTATTGATTACACATAATTTTTCAACACCTATTTCTGCATTAACTTCCTCAATACAATTTGATGAAGACTGCTCTAGAAAATAAACATCAGGATACCCTTTAAATTTTTCTGAAATTCTGTCTTTATATTCTTCAGCCGGATCCAAGAATTTATGAATACTCACTGATGCTAAATTATACTTTCTTATTTTTATCATTGAAGGAAAATTATAAATTTGGTCTCCAGAAATAATCATTAAATCATCACAGATAAACTGGCAGTCAGTATTATCCATCAACGAAAGAATAGTTGTGGTCTTACCAGAACCATAAGTACCCGTTAAAATAATTCCCTTGTCTTTTGAAACCACCATTCCACCAGCAACAAACATACATTTTTTAGCCAAAAGCTTCATCTGCATAATCATCTTAACTAAGGGTTCTAGTTGATAAACAGATGAAACTGGGACTTTAAAAACATGTTGGGAAATAAATTTATATGAACTACTAAATTCAAATTGCGTATTTTCCTGTAAAAGATTCTTAATTGACCAAGAAACTCTCAATCCTAGAATATTCAAGTTCGAAACAATCTCGTTAGCATCCTTAGAATAATAGAGTCCATGAGCAATCTGTTGAAACTTAGATTTATCAATACGCTTATAGGGAACTTCTTTTATTATTAAATTATATTTACTCAAATCTTCTTCTTTTCTGAAATAATTTAGACGCAAATCAATATCCGATTTTACTGTTAAAAAGTTATGAATATTATAAATATAGCTCATTGACTTCCTTTCATAAATGTATCAATGCCCTAATCGGCTCTAAAACTGTACTCCAGCCATAATTTTTCAGCAGCAAAAAATTTCTTTTCATAAATCTTAATAGCCATACAGGATCAATAACTTTATGAAGAACCATAGATTTTATTGCTTTTTTCCGAAATGCCTCGATTTCATCTGCCTTTAGCCCTTCTCCATCAAAGGCGCAGGTTAAAGTACCATCAAACGCATCCCAATCTTCTTTCTTAAGACTGCCACGCTCAATTAATTTTTTATAATATCTCGTTCCAGGAAAAGGTGTGGTAATCGAAGTCTGAGCAGTATCAAACTTTATTCTATTAGCAAGTCGTAAGGTTTCTTCCATGGTTTCTTTAGTTTCACCATCAAGCCCAAATGAAAAGGTTGCATGAGTTAATATTCCATACTTCCTGCACCAATTAGCTACATCAACCGCCTTTTCAGGATTAAGCGGCTTTCCAATATTCTTTAAAATCTGTTTATTGCCGCTTTCCACCCCAAACTTCATAAATATACATCCAGCTTCTGCCATAGATTTTATCATCTCTTCATCACAAGCCATGGCATCACCCATGCAAGACCATTTAATCTTAAGGCCTCTTTTATTTATTTCATTACAAATTTCTAAAACATGATTCTTATTAATGCAAAAATCGTCATCATCAAAATATATCTCTTTAGCGCCATAATTTTTTATTACGTGCTCCATTTCATCAACAACACGCTTTGGTTCAAACATCCTGTAGGGGCCGTTGTCATACATAATTTGATTCCACATACAAAAATCACATTGAAAAGGACATCCTCTTGAAGAATGCAATGTCACTGCAGGCCAATATGTACAAATTCCATCGCGATAAATTGCAAGATCCGGGCCATCGTTTATAGGAAACAAATCAAAAGCAGGGTATGGTAAAGAATTAATATCTACAATAAATCCTTTTTTCTCAGAAACCCAAACTTCTTTTGTTGTCCTATAGCCTAAACCTTGAAGCTTCAAATCTTTTTTATTTGATTGAAGCCTTTTAACCAATTCTAGAACAGTAAATTCATATTCACCTAAAGCAACAAAGTCTATAAAATCGTTAGCTGAAATCAATTCACTGGCAAATTCGGTAGCATGTGCCCCAGAAAGCAATATATAAGAATTTGGCAATGCATCTTTTATCTTTTTACAAAGTGATAAATCATGATTTATTGCATGCGTTGCAGTTTCAATAACAATTAGATCAGGAGATACTTCTTTTACTCTATTTAAAAAATCATCCTCCTGCATATCTAAGGCAACGCCGTCAATCACAGAAACACCAAAACCAGCATCTCGTAAAATATTTGCAGCATATGCAAGAAAGAATGGAAAAAAACAATTAGTGTTCTTGTCTTTTTTATTCTTTACACAGGACCACGGCCAACGACTACCAGCTTTAATAAAATAGCGTTCTCGCTTCTTGTCAATTGATACTCTTGTAGCTGGATTAGTCAATAATATTTTCATATACGATTTACTCTTATTTGATGTTCGGATCTAGTGATTCAGCTATAACCTGATAAACTTCAATATCATCGAATTTCCTAACAAATCTTAAGCCATTATTAACGGAAATTCCTTCAATCTTCTTTCCTTCTTCAATGTCATCATTATCTTTATACCATTTAACATTAAGCAAAACAAAATCAGCTCCTAACCAACTTAAAATACCTGCAGAATCTTCATCTCCTAAATTCTCTATTTTGTGCAGTATTTTATTTGCCCTACTTCCCGGGACAGTTCCATTAACCATCCTTTTCTGATGAATTGTTTGATAAAAATTATACTTTGCATTTTGCCCATCTAAGTCCAGTGGATATTGAGCGATAACTATTTCTTCTGGTTGAACCTTAACCCAATCGTAAACCTTAGGATACTGAGTAAGATCAATAACTTTAGAAGGTGGATAATTCATGAATTCGAAAAGGACTAATAAAACAAATAAAATAGTTGTAGAAATTTTCAGCTTATCAGCCTTCAATCTTTCTAAAATAAACTTCATCCCAAACCCTACCAACATTGCAAGAGAAAACATTACAACTACTCCAAAGCGACAATATGCTCTAAACATTGGCAGTATTTTATACATAAAATAACTTGGCATAAAAATTCTAAACGGCCCCCATCTCCACCAAGGAGGTTGAGAAAAAAACCAAGCTGCAATACTTAAAATAACAAAAAAACCAATATAAAATCTTTCCTGTTCAGAAAAGCCTTGTTTTTTCTTCCATAAACTAAAAGTCAAAACCCCTAAAACCAATGGAACCCATCCTAAATACAGTGCGTGTTCAATTAAGCTCTTCCCATAAAAAGAAGAACCGGCAAATTTCTCAGTAAAAGACCCAAATAAAGGATGATAAACAGTTGGCAAAAAGTAACTAAGAGGCCTTGCAGCCTGATTAAATAAATCATCAAAAGGACGATGATAAGGATTAAACGCCGAAGGAGAACTTCCAACATGAGAACCTGACGCAGAAACTATCTGTAAAATTTGAGGAATTAAAATAACAAAAGCTACTGATAGAAGAACAACCATACCACCTAAATACCTCTTATTTATCTTCCAATTCCCCATAAGATAAACAAGAAATATGCCCATTATAAAAGCAGAATAATAAGCAACGCCAAAATTAATCGAAGAGAAAGCAAAACAGGCAACAAAAATTACTTTCAAATAAAGTTTATTTTCTTCTCTTAGTCGAAACCCACTCCATAACAAAAAAGGTATAGGCCATAAAAATGTTTCAGCCATAAGTTGCCAAGAGTGAACAATAATATAAGGACAAAAACCAAAAGTTATTCCGGCAACAATACTACTTAATTTATTCTTAGTAATATAATTAGCTAATAAATAAGTAAAAAAAGCAGTTAAAAAAATACTTCCTACAATTTGAATGTTGTAAGTAGCGATTGGAGAAAAAACAAGCGACAAAATAAAATTGGTAAATGTAAAAATAAAATTTATTGGTCTATTAGCATAAACATCAACACCAAAAGGATATCCCCAGAAAAAAGTGCTCTCTGCAGATATATTATTAGCAAAAGAAAACTTCAGCCACCAGGCACCCCAAATCGAAGAAAAAGGTTCATTACTAATAGAGCAACCAGCTATATGACTATTCATATTAAAGGCTAAAGGAAAAGTCACAATAGAAGTTAAAATCAAAAATAATAATATTATTAGTACATAGCGCTTCATTGCTCGCTATTCCTCTCCTCTTTGACAAACTCAACAAACCTAACCCCTATGCCGATTAATAAACAAAAATAAGCAACATTAGCAACTTGAACAGCAATAAAATCTAAGTTAAGTAAAAGTAATAATGCGGACAGCAAAAGAGAAACGATAAAGACAGAAAGACACTTTTCGAAAAGTTTTCTTGAATAAAACCACAGAGCTACAAAAATAATAATCTTATAGATCCTGGGAACATTAAATCTCCCAAGCAATGCCTCTCTTTCTTGACTATTCTCAAGTTTCTGCCGAATAAGCTTCTTTCCATTTTTTTTGAAAATTCTATACCAAATTACCACTTTGCTGTTTATTTCTCTCAATATAAATACGCTAAAAAGAAAAAATTGTGTCATACCTATTACAGATATACATAAAACAGAAAAATATCCTATGGAAATGACAACATGATGTGGAGAGAATATTGAAAAAATATAAATCAATAACTCTAATAAAATACACATTGCAAGAGAACAAAAATATATAGATTTAATTTTTTTAAAGGAAAATTGTAAATATTCTTTATTGAAATGTAAAATTAGTATCCAACTACCCAAAAATAAGCAAAGAACTATCACAACAATTGAAATTAATCGGATGACACCCAAGTGTCTCTTTTCAAAAATTGGGGATGAATCAAATAAAATATAAGCCCTTCCCGATTCTAGTTTGCCGTAATAGTTTCTAATTTTAATACTATAGTCACTTGCGCTGATAATATTTAAATAATTACTTCTTTTTTTAATATTTTCTGAAGACAACTCAAAATAAAGCTCCTTGCTTTCACCCCTATCTCGAGAATGAAAAGACGATATTGGTTCATTATTAAAATAAACTGCTTCGGGCCATTCAAGTCCCCATATTTTCAACAAATAAGTATCCTTTTCAGGAAAATTAAGATTAACTCTCTTAACATCAAAATACTTTTCGTCAAAATCTTCAAATTTACCAATTACAATATTGCTTTGAAAAAACGTAAAAGTTAAGCTGAAAACTATAATTAGAAACAATATTTTCTTCTGCACTAACATCTTTTCACCTTTTTATACACGAACCTCATTAACAAATACACTAGACTCACAACGAGTGCAACAATGGAAATTATAAAACCAATGTAAAAATAACTTTGGGGAGAAAAATAAATCACTAGATTAAAATCTTTCTTTTCTCCTAGGCTAATCGGCTCCAAATACCATCCATTGGCATATCCATTAACTTTATAATGAGGAGCGCTTATTTGCTTTCTGAATAAATAAGCAATATCTTGAAAAACAAATTTCAAAAACTGCTTAATCTCTTCCGAATGCAAAGAATTAGAATATCTTTGGGAAATCATTGCAGTTTCCGACAGATTTGAAGCATTATTTTGATAAGAATATAATCGCCATTGTTGATGAAAGCGCTCACCAAACACTAACCAAAAAGGTTCAGTCGCTCCCCTAATTTTAACCAAATATTTAGTAGGGTTTATTCTTTTAAGAGAAATTTTTGCTCCATTGCTAATTATATTTTCTTTATTTTTTGAGAAACATTTAAAAGCAACAGAGTCGACATCAAATGTCTGATTCTCAAACTTTTTGAAAGTATGCTCTCCTTTGGATAACTCAATCTTCTTAGAAAGCTTATTTACTTCAAAAAGCTCATGTTTTTTAGGTTCGTTGAAATCATCAAGATAAAACATACTTCCATCAATTTCTATCAAAGGAAAATTAATGTTTTTGACTAAAGAAAGAAATCTTTCTTTTTGATCTTTTGATAATAAAGGATATGCAAACTTAGTAAATAATTTCAATTTACTGATTCCGAGATTAAATCCATAATCTACAGGGTATCTAAAAGAAACAATCAAAAACTTTAAATCATTAATATTAGAAATAAGCTTAGGAATATCAAGTTCAATATATCCCGGATCTCTTGTGTATTTCTCGGGCGAAAGTATAATAGTTTTATCAGAAAAGTCCCCTTTAACAACAATAGCCAAATCTATTTTTTGGACTTCAGGATTAGTTAAAGTATACTCAAAAGAAAATAGAGGAAAGTTTTTAACATCTTTATCTACTAAACTAATATAAACCTTTGTTCCTAAAAAACCACCTGGCTTAATGGTAATGTCATCTTTCTTCTCAGTTACTTGACTATTTATTTCTTCATCTTCAAAAAATAAATCTTTCTTATGAAAAGTATTTTTTTCTAATATTAAAGAACGTTTGCTGTAAAAACTAATTTTTTCCAAGCTCGGGTTAGATTTTTGTCTTAGTTCATCGTTTTCAGGAATATTCTGTATCAAAAAAATTACCTCTCTAAGAATATAGCTTTCAATTTTCCTCAAGTCTCTTCCTTCTTCTATAGCCATTTGCAGAATATCGACCTCACCAAAATCATCAATTCTTATATACCTATCTATTTTTTTATCTCCAAGATAATCTATACCTAAAAAACAAGATACATATCCTCCGATAAATTCTTCTCCGAAAGAAAAGAAGGGAAATTCTTCAATATTTATCTCAACATTGCGGCTTAACACTCCCGCTTTTCCATCCGGTAAATAAATTTCCAAACTATCTTTTGCTGGAATTAAAAACTCACCCTCTTCAGAAAATTCAGTAGTTTTTAATTGATTTATAATCTGATCATTGCTAAAGAAATAAGGATATAATTCTACGAATTCACTCAGGCGAGTAGTGCGAAAGCACCAATTAGGCAAATCATCATCCCAGTTGAGAAATTTCTCTGCCCTCCAATATGTTTTAATCTCAGCTACTTTTGGAGTTAGTTTCAATTTTAGCTCATGTGCTTCTACACAATAAGAAAACAGTGTTAAAATTAAAACGCTAACAAATAAAATTATTACTTTTTTGTAAATCATTTTAAATATTTTCATCATTCAGTAACAATGAATTTACCTTTATTTTTTGTAAACAAATAACTTAATGCTGTATCAGAGCTACTTAAAATTTGGATAAGTTGATTTTCCGTAACTTCTCGTTTGCTTTTACTAACAAGATAGAACTTAAGACGCTTTTGATTCTGAGCTCTATAATTGAAATAAAAAACTGATATTGCGTACTCTCCTTTTCTTCTAAATTCAAATTCGCCTAATTTCTTATAATTTATACTGCCATCCGTCAAAAGGCTTAATCTAGAAATAAACTCACCATTTACTTTTACAGCAAACTTGACTGATTCTTCCTCTTTTTCTGAAACATCATAAAAAAATTCATATACTCCAGAATCGTTAATATTTACCTTGGTCTCCTTACTTATAAATTCATCCCTACCTGGAAAAATGTCCACAGAATAACCTATATTCTCTATTAAAAAATCTTCGTAATTCGAATCAACAAAAATAAAATTGACAGCGCTTACTAAATATTTGGGAATATCTTCGACAATGCGTCTTTGAGCTTGTTTTTTTAATGCTATAATTGGCGATTCTCTATTTTCTCTTATTGTCATAATCAATTCACAAGAATTAATATCGCCATTATTAATAACTGTTGGCTTATTGGCACTAAAAAAATAGCTGCTTTCACCTCCCAGCCATGATTTATTATCCACTCCCCTCTCATCCGCAAAACAAATGACAGATACTAATACAGTCGCTGTAACAACTAAAAAGATTAATGATTTTAAGTTAAGTGATTTCATTTTAGTATAAGATTCAATATTACTCACCTACATATCCTTATATTCAAACATAACAAAATACTCATTTTCCAAAACCAACCCCAACCATTTTTCCTTAAATGCTTCATCCATTAATTTCTTTATAAGTAAACCAGAATTCTTTCCATAAGCCATCGAACCTATCGATTTTTCTTCTGAATAATCCCGATGAATAATTACATATCTTACGGAAGCTACCTTTAACTTATTTTTTAACCAAGAAAAATTTGAAATTAGATACGGCGAATCGTTGAATTTTATAATTTCTGGAAATAAAGACATGTTTCCGCCACTATCTCCTATCGTTGGCAAATACGTTAAGCGATTCACAATATCCGGCATATGCAGATCTGGCCACCATTTATACACAACATAACTTTCTTTAACCCAGGGTAAAGTAAGTATCCTCTCTCCGATTTTTATATTATTTTTTAAATAATCCCGAAGGTCATAATATTCTTTCGGAATCTTAACATAGGGAATATGATTTTGTGTAAGAAGGGGAATTCTTTCGGGCAATATAAAAGACTTTCCGTGAACAAAGATTATAAGAGTAAACAAAAATGCAAAACTAATACTTTTATAACGAGTAACGCGAAATTGCGATAATTTAAGGCCATCGAAATGCTTCCATAATATTTCAGTTGATACTCCCAAGAGGACTGCTAGAAAAATCGGAAAGAAAACTAAGCAGTAGTTCGGATCTACTAACGTTATAAAAAGACCGATTTTTCCAGAAAGAAAAGCGTATATTTTGGTGGTTAAACCAAAATAAGCAACAGTAGATAAAACCATCGCCGCAGCAGCCAATAATGAAATAATAATAGCTTTTTCCCTCTCTTTTTTATAGCTAACAAATAAAAAGGGTATAAAAGCATATATCGGGAAGAATAATGTCAATGCTTTAATAAGAGGATTGGAAAAATAAATCCCCATACCATTGCCTTTATGTCCTAATAGCCTAAATACAAATAACGGAGTTCCAACCCCCATTTCATGATATCCTTGAATATAGCTAGAGCGAGTTTGTAGCACCCCTTCAGAAGAAGCAAATTCGGATGAGTTGCTTTCAATGAAAGTTCCTACGGCAGGAACCAAAATATATGCGTTAATCAATAAAAACATTACAAATAAAATTACTAATGTCTTTTTATGAATTACCAACTTTTTATAACCACGGATTATTAAAAGAAGTGCTATAAATAAAGCAATAAATAGCATGACTATAGCGGTGAATCTCACAACTATTAATGTTAAAGAGATTCCTATAGCAGCGATTACAGAATATTTAAACCTTTCTTCAGAATTAAAATACACTAAGCGAAAGATTGCCCCAAGCGTCATCATGTTTCCAATCATACCGATCTGCCATAAAGGAGGCAACTGAAAAGGTATTAACATAATATAACTCGCAGCAATAAGACATCCTAAATATGAATACCGCTCCCTAAATAAACTTCGGTATAAATAACACATTGATATGCCTGTCAAAAAAGAAGGAAGAAGTAACCATAATCTGTTCATAATCCACAAAGGTATCTTGAGGAAACTAAGGATATAAACCACTAATGCTACTGGAAAGGTATTTGAAATCAAATTAGGATAGCCGAATGGATCTTGGATATTCCAAGAATAAATACTGACTTTAAAATAATCCTGGGGACTAAATGGAAAAACTGAATCTACTCCATTGTAAAATGTATCTTTCTCAAAAAAGTTAGGGCTAAACCAAATAGCAAAACTTATTAAAAGAATTATGACAATAATCAGATATTTCATCATTGGTCTCTTCCTAAAATCAACTTATTGAACTTCATAAACTCTCCATAACACCGCTCCGGAAGGAGCATAAATAATAAACGGGGTTAGCTCTGGATGAATTTTCTCAAAAATAACACGATAATTATCGTCCGTTTTATATTGCCACCCCTCGGGTAACTGCGTGTAAGAAACAAAACAATAATAGATTCTATCACTTTCCTTTTTAAGATTAGATTCACGCTCGAGCCAATCTTCTTTTGTTACAGAAGGAGCATCTATAAAATCGGGGAATGTAAAAAATTCATTCGTTAATGATATAACTTCAGGAACATTTCCAGTAAAAAGACGCATTAACATATTATGGAAATATGCATTATATGTAGTAAATACAATCTTCGTTGCCTTGGAATATCCCTTCTCAGCAATGTATTCGTAGGCTTTATAAGTACCTGCAGCAGAGATGCTATGATAATAATTCTTTTTAGGTAGAAATTGAAAAATCCAAAACACTCCAGAAAAAATAGATGACAAAATAATGAAAAGCGATATGAAACCTACCAATACATTTTTTGATAATTTCTTAAATTTACTATGTATATATTCTCCAATCGGATATACTGAGCGAGCCGCTAAAATAAACATTGGCGGAATTATCCAAACGCAAATATTCTTTAATTTCATTACGATAATAAAAGAGTAAAAAACTAAAAAAGTGCTAAACCAAATCAGAGAAAAAATATCCTCTTTCTTTCTTTTTTTCGAAGAAACCCAATAACCAATTAAAAAGAAAAATGAAACTACATAATTATACATAAGAGGAACACCCGGAGGCTCAATTGAATAATGTCCTCCCAGGCTCTTTCCATTGATGAATACTCCTAAGAAAAACATTTTAAAATTCAACAACAAGCGCTTAATATCGAACAAAACCATCCCGTATATTGAATGAGATGCTGACTTATGACTAGCAAAATATGATTTAAAAAAACCAAGAGCTACACTCTCAGATAAGTTGAAGTATAAGTAACGCAAATAATCGAGAATAAAAGCAGAAAAAACAGCAACAATTAAAAACAAGGCAAAATAAGATATATATGGACGTATCTTTTTTATAGTATATGCATTCCATGCACAATATATAAAAAGAGCCAAAGGTATCATGAAAGAACCGGTGAAAAAAGAAAATGATAAACTCATGCCAGAGAATATACCCGCAAGAATAATAAAATGTTTATTTTTAAATCTTTCTGCAAGCAAGAATAAATAAATAATCAATAAACTAAAAACAATATTGTGCCCCCGCAAAAAAGGATCAATTACATTAAAGTGAAGAAATACATGGGGAGAAAAAACAATTAAGACGCCAGCTATAAGTCCAACGATTGGACCATATAATAAATTCCCGATAAGAAAAGTAAGCATAACAACGCTTATTCCTAAACAAGAGATATACACCCTATAGGCAAGCCATAGCTTAACATCCTTGAAACCAAAGATCTTATAAAAACAATGCGCAGGCAAGTTTCTATAGCTATTCCAAGACAGATTATCCATTACTTTCTTTTTATCGCCAAAAAACTCGAGGAGAAAAGGATCATCTTTAGCGGCAATAATCTGATTCCAATCTTCGTGTCTGGCTTGATCTTCATATTCAATAAGAAGCAGTTGGTAAGGATTAGAAAAAAATAAGTTTGTTTTTCCATAATCAAAAAAACTGAACGTTACAGAAATAAGCAACAAAACAAAAAAGCAAAGCCATGCTTTTCTATTAAAAATATTTCCTTCAGACATACATTCTCCTATTTACCCAACGAAAGTCTCTTTATTATCTTTACTATTCTTTTTGATGCCTTGCCATCCCATAATGCTATAGGCTTATTTTTTCTACGTTTACAACCGATGTCTTCAAAATGTTTGAGGATATTTGATGATTTTATACCAACAACGGTATTAGTGCCTTTGCAAACGGTGATGGGTCTTTCTGTAGACTTTCTTAATGTGAGACATGGAATTCCCAGAAATGTAGTTTCTTCTTGTATCCCTCCAGAATCTGTTAAGGTACAATAACTATCCTTAATCAATTTCATAAAGTCAAAATATCGCATAGGTGACACAGCTATTAAATTATTGTTTGCTGCGGCTCCCCTCTTTGCAAAAAATGATTTGATATTTTTTGATGTCCTGGGATGAACAGGAAAAACAACTTTAAAATTCTGCGCAATGTTATTAATGGCAACTAGAATAGAATTTAATGTATCAATATTATCAACGTTAGATGGTCGATGTAATGTTAGAACCACATAATCTTCTTTCTGCAAATTCTTAGTTCTTAAAATATTGGAGCTTTCGATTCGCTTAATGTTTTTTGAAAGAGAATCAATCATGGTATTGCCAACAAAATGTATTCTATGCTTATCAATTCCCTCTTTTAACAAATTCTCATTCGCATCTTCTGATGGAGTAAAAAGAATATCAGAAATTGCATCAGTAGCAACTCTGTTTATTTCCTCTGGCATATCTCTGTCATAGCTCCTTAGTCCCGCCTCTACATGAGCAACCATAATTCCCATCTTTTTTGCAGCCAATGCACACGCAATAGTTGAAGTAACATCTCCGTAAACAATGACTAATTTAACATTGAGGTTTTTGATTGATTCCTCAAATCTCAACATAATACGTGCCATCTGAGTAGTTTGAGAAAATGAACCAATATTTAATGAAATATCTGCTCTAGGTAACTCTAAATCCTCAAAAAATACTTTAGACATATTCCTATCATAGTGCTGTCCTGTGTGGACTAAAAATGAGCGCAGCTTGTGAATCTTTCGCATCTCATCAAATACAGGAGCAGCCTTCATGAAATTTGGTCTTGCACCAACAACATGAACAACGTTTATTAAAGATTTATAGCGTGACATTCCTCTTACCATGAATGATATACATTTAAACTTGAGCCTTATTTCTCAATATTAATGCATCTTTTCCATCTAAATCATTCAAAATATTCTGCTTACCAGAACCATCTGCTAAAAACTCATTTTTTTGAAAGTATTTTGACGATCCCATATGCAAACCAGTAAATTGATTGTCTTTTTTAAGAAATACCAATTTTGTTTTTTTAATATTAGCTATCTTGTCGACTATTTCTACCGTTTTATCATAAAACGTTATTTCTCTTGAAAGTGAACAAGCTGTTTTTTCTCTTTTATAAATTAGAGATTTCACAAGTGAAAATTTCAAAAAATTGCTAAAAAACATACATCTTCCCAAGCTTAGTGAAACAATACGGAATAAAATAAACAAAAGCGGACTAAAAACTTTTTGGGGTAATTTGAATAAATGAGAAAAAACAGTAACTTTATTTTCCGAAAAACTAATTTGATTATCCCTAACTAATGATTGGCTTGTAAATACTTCACCTTTTTGAGTTCTACCCCAATAACCGCAATCACTATACTTCAATTTTGATTCTCTTTTACTAAAGATTTTAATTACTCCTCCCTTATTTACTCCTAAAATTGCATAGTAATAATCAGTGCTTTTAACTAACAAGCCAGCATCACTGAAATGCTTTGACATATTATTTCTAAAGGGGAGTTCTTCAGAAAAAGAATAATTATCCATATTTAACCCAGCAAAAAGATAATTATTAAGTAAGGGGAAAAAATTGTACGAATCAACAGCTGAGAGACCCACGACAGTCTGCGACTTAACAGCATCCCTCATAAACTGTGCGATTGTTCCTGCAAGAGGAATCTTTTTTGCTAATATTTCAAAACCTGCAGGAAAATAAAATGTTGTGTTCCTGCTACCATATTCTCCACCTAGAGTAGAATCGGGATGTATAAAATAAGAAATAAACTCAATGGATTTCCTAAGACTCCTAAGAAGAGTTTCATCTTTTGTATGTTGCCAAATCTTTGATAGAAAAAATATACTGTGCGTCTGATATCCTATATCAGCACCCCCATATTCTTCATACCAGCCTTCTCGTGACTGATGTGAATATATCTTTTGAATATAATAGTCACATCTACTTTTAAATTTCTCTTCACCGGTAATCAAATAAATGTTGTACAGTGCGGCTGCGGCGGCGGATAAATGATTTGATAAAAATCCATGTTTTTCATCATGCCTACAAAGCCACTGCCCTGCCCAGGAAAATACTCCAATAAGCTCGCTGCGAAATTCATCTGTAATTTTATTTGAAAGCAAAAGAAATGCCTCTGAAACGTAAAACGAGGTAAATGCTGTTGCGGCTAAACTATGTTCATGGGGATAAGCTTCATCAAAAGAACCATCTCTGTGTTGAATCTTTGACCAAAATCTCATTGCTGAAAGAATGCATTCCAAAGTTTTTTCATGAGCAAATAAATAATTCCCTGGGAACTGATTAGAATACAAAAATGCCAAAGTGCAAACCCCTTCTTGAAATCTGGCACCTGGAAAATCACTAAATTTCCAACACCAATAATTCCTATCAAAACAACCATGAGTTCTAGTCAATTGCTCTCTATCAAGCATAGACATCACTAAAGGAACTTTACTCAATGCCAAAATATAGTATGGATTATTCTTTACCATTTACCCTAGTTCTCTTTCTGAGCGGTTACCATATCATACGCCGCCAATGCCAATCTTTTAAAATCAGCAAAGTTAGAGATACCACGCAACTCACGAAAAATCATTTTTGGATTTATATATGCATCGGAGAATGCTTTTCTATAAAAATAAATTAATTGCTGTTTAGTTAAATCCTTTGGCACAAATGTAGGATTATGAGATAACGCCAAATCGCTAAATCTGCTGAAATCAAAGGTACCAAATTCTTGAACCCTATTCCAAAGTTCTGTTCCTGGAAAAGGCGTCATTAGAGAAAATGTAGGGTAATCAATTATTGAAGCTCTAGCAAACTTTATAGTCTTTCTAATTGTTTCTTCGTTATCCAAAGGATTGCCTAAAATAAAAGATGCCTGAATTCTAAGACCAACCTCTTTTGCCCAGTCACAGACTTTTTTGACATGTGTTATTGTTATCCCTTTTTTAAGAACATCTAAAATTCGCTGATCAACACTTTCTATTCCAATCCTAACTAACCAACAACCGCTCTCCTTCATTGTTTTCAAAACATCCTTATTTTTAATCGCATCAACCCGTAAATTGCACGACCACGAAATATCAATTTTTTTTCTTTTTAAAATATTGCAAATCTCAAAAACTCTTTTTTCGTCTAAATTAAAAGTGTCATCATTTATTTTAATCTCTTTTATTCCAAAATCTTCTACCAGTTGAGTTATCTCATTAATAACATATTGTGGACTGTGAAAACGAACCCGTTTACCAAAAGGAGTTTGGCAAAAAATACACGCAAATGGACAACCCCGAGAAGTAAATATATGAGCAACTGGTTCTCTACGAGAAAGCATAAACTTCGAACGATAATCCCGCATGTCTGGCAAAAGATGTCGTGAAGGAAATGGCAAATCATCAAGATTCTCAACTAGATCCATCGGTTCGTTCTGATAAACTTCTCCATCTCTATGATATACGAGCCCTTTAAGATCTTCTATTTTTCCACTCTTCGTTTCTAAATATTTGACAAGATTTAAAAAGCTAACTTCTCCTTCACCAATTATGCCAAAATCAAAAGATTTACACTGCAAAGTATCCTTACCATAACCTGATACATGAGGCCCTCCTAGTACAATCACTATGTGTGGAAAATATTCTTTTATACACTTTGCTAATTCTTCAACTCCCTCTATACCCAAACTTGTTGCATATATCCCAACTATTTGTGGGTCTTGACCTTTAATCATTTCTATAATTTCGACGTTAGGCAACTGCAAAAGATTGGCATCAATAATTTCAACAGGATAGCGTTCTTTTTCTAATATACCTGCTAAATAACACAAGCCCAGAGGTGGTAAAACTGCCCCTAATCTCTTGAATCTTTTACCGTAGGCAATTTCTTGGCTGATACATGGATTAATAAGAGTTATCTTCATAATTAAATTTATTTAATTCACCTTAAAATATCTTTAGCAACGCGAATCTTGTGTATTAAATCACTAAAAGACCTAACCTTAAATATAGATTTCAAAATATAGGATGGCCGAAGATAAAATTTCTTGTAAGCCAATTTATGAAAATGTTTAAGCTCTGTTAAAGATAAACCTGTTGGAATATATAAAGGTTCAGAATATCTGGCATTCCTATAACGCTCCCAGCTAGAAAGAACTGTACCTTCCTTGCAAGCAGTCTCATAAAATTCCGTCCCCGGATAAGGAGTTGCTAAAGAAAAAGTTGCATAGTCTGCGTCAAGCTCAACTGCAAAGTCTATGGTATTCTCAAGTGTATTTTTATTTTCACCAGGTAGCCCTAGTATAAATGACGTATTTACCGGAATACCTACCTTCTTCGCAATACTTACCGCTTCTCTACACTGATTAAGAGTAATTTTCTTATGAGCTCCATCAAGGACATCTTGATTTCCAGATTCTATCCCGTAAAAAATAAAGATGCAACCAGCCAATTTCATTAACTGGAATAATTCTTCGCTTACAAGATCAACCCTACCCATAGCTCCCCATTTTATCTTAATCCCACGCTTCTTTATCTCATTACACGTTTCCTTCACTAAATCTGGATTAGCAGTAAAAGTGCTATCTTCAAACAAAAATATGTTAACACCAAAGTCTTTTTGTATCTTCTCTAACTCATCAACGATTCTCTTATAATTTCTTTTTCTTACGCTGTGTTTAAATATTATATCCTGCCCACAAAAACTACAGCTGAAAGGACAACCTCTTGTTGCCATAATATTAGCTAATTTGTCACCAAAAAATTCTAGGTAATCACTTGCTCTGTATTTATCCATAGATAAAAGGTGTCGAGCTGGAAAAGGGAAAAAATCAATATCTTTAATTAATTCCCTTTCAGAATTATGAATAATCTTATTATCTTTCTTATAAGAAATACCCATAACCTCACAAAAATCTTTTCTATCTCTAACACACTCCAAGATTTTTTCAGTCGTTAACTCGCCTTCTCCCCTAACAATGATATCAATTTTTGAACTCCTCAAAGTCTCCTCTGGTAAGGCAGTAACATGAGGACCGCCTGCGATAACAACTATTTCTTTGTCAAAAGCTTTAACCGTATTAACCATATTTATAATAGTTGCAATAAGTGGAGTTGTACAACTGAAACCAATTACTTTTGGCTTTAATGTTTCTAAAATTCCGCTGAAATTCTTGGATGTTATTGCTTCAGCATCACAATCAATGATTTTGACTGAATATCCCCTATGTTCTACAAAAGCAGCAATATACCCTATGCCTAATGGCTGACGATACCCGCGTGCTTCTTCCAAAATACCATAGATATCTTCTGCCGGCGCATTAACTAAAAGTAAGTCCATCTCCATATTCTTTTCAATTATCATTCTCTCTCTGAAAGAAATAAGCTAACACAAATGTGACCTAATACTAAATAAAGAACTTAACTCGCTATGACAAGGAAAAAAACACTCCCGACATTTAGCAAGACTACTTCTAATATCCCCGTACTGTTTCGAATACCATAATTTCTTCAAAGTACCGTTATCAATATGATCAATTGCTTTACCCATTTCTACATAACCCTGACATGGAAAAATATTGCCATAACAATCAACATAAAGAGAGCTATAATCGACATAACACTTAATCGGCAATTCTCCCCCCCTAAATTGATGTTTCATTAACTTTAAACCATAAATAGAATTATCTATGAAATCAGATTTCTTCTTATGTTCAATTAAAACATCCATAGATCTATCAATCTCTTCTTGCAACTGCAGAGTAATTTTAGGCATGTTATTATTAAGCTCAACATTGTCTTTTATGGCCATAGATTCAAACCCAATAAAACTAATATTATCTACCCCTAAATTCCTGGCGGTTTCAATCATTTCTAAAATATATTTATGATTTTCAGAAGTAATACACATTGAGACTATTAATTTGGTATTGTACTTACCTTCGTTTCTCTCCTTAACAATGTTCTGAATTCCTTTAACGGCTTTAGAAAAAGACCCTTCAACTCCTCGAATTGCATCATGGATTTTTGCATCAGGAGCATCAAGAGAAATTTGAACACTAGAAACACCAGTATCTAGAATCTTCTTTGATCTCTCTGCGTCAAGAAGCACTCCATTAGTTCCAACACTTGTTAAAATCTTCTTACTTTGTGCGTACACTATTAGCTTTTCTAAATCATGGTACAATAACGGCTCTCCTCCGGTAAATCCTATGCCGCTTACACCAAGCTCTGCGTATTGATCAATAATAATCTTAAAATCAGCCACATCCATTTCTTTACTAAAAAGCTTAGAATATCGATTATTTTTGCTGACATAATCACACATAATACACTGTAAATTACACCTATAAGTAACAATAATTCCACCAAGTATAGGGCCAGATAAAGGACGTCTAATCTTGGAACCAGCAAAAACGAGAAAGTATTTCTTAATTTGTTTTTTCAACCAATTAAAATCTTTACTAGAGATTTTATTTTTTATTACTCTATAATGCCGTGTTTTCATGTGTTAAGTCTATTTTTTGTAAAATCAAACACGCGCTCTTCCAAGAACGCAGTGACTGAACTAATTTAAAACCTACAATATTTTTCAAAGGGTTTTTCTCCCAAAATAGAGACAACTCTTCTTTTTCTTCGTCTGATCTTAATCTCCATTGCTTTAAAACCTTTACCGGCAAAACAAATGATGTAAAATACAAAAATTTTCTGAAAAAAGTATTGGAAGGTTCGTGAAAAAAAATAAATCCATTCGGCTTCAAACATCTATTCATTTCTTTTAAAGCCATAGCATATTCTTCCTCAGAAATTAAATGATGAAATGCATTTATCAGGATAAGTGAATCAAAAGAATTATCGCGAAATGACATCGCTGTCATAGATCCTTTTACAAAAGGAAAATCTATAACTTTTTCATAATCTACAATATCTATTCCCCAAACATTCTCATAACCACATTTTTTAATTGCCTTTATCGCAGAACCATCTCCGCAACCAATTTCCAGCACAGAAGAATCAAATTTAAGCCTATCGCATATTCCTAGCCTACGAAGCCTTTTAGCATACAATAAATCAAGAAATTTTCTATATTTATTGCTACTTTCCTTAAAAGCATTATCCCAAGATGTTTGATTTTTAATCGGCATAATATTCTTTTCTTATCCTAAGCAAACTATTAAATAAAACTAGCGATACTATTTTTTCTTTTTACTAATCTCCGCATAAATTCGTATTAATTCACGATGCAAATTTCTTATTTGGGAAGAAAGCAAAGAAAACACCATAACAAGCAAACCAACAATTAAACAAACAAAAGAGTAGACTGGAAAATAAGGGATATTTAATAAACTAAAACCAATCACCTTAAAGAAAACTATTGTTGCTATTCCGATACATCCAAGAATAAAAAACATTAATCCAAGCAAACCAACAAAATGAAGAGGAGATTCTACAAAGCTGAAATAGAGATGTGATAAAATTAATCTTTTTGCTTCAAAATTTTGCTTACGCTCTCCTTGCTTCCTTCTTTTTTTCCATGAAATAACTCCTGGAATCTCTTTGATTTTTGCACCAATTGCAAGCAAGTTAGAAATTATTTCTAGATGAATCTCTTTTCCATCCATCTGAAGAATCATGCTTTCAATTATCTCTTTTTTGTATCCTCTTGTCATTCCGGTTACCATTGTTAATTTAACCGGTAGCCCAAATGTAAGAATTTTGTTTCCAATTCTAGAAAGAAATCTTCTCTTTAGAGGCACATTAATTAAGCCGTTTTTTTGAATATAAGGAGAAACGATAACGGCATCTATGTCGTTTGAAACTAATGAATCAAAAATCTTTCTAATGATACCTTCTCCCCAACTCAAATCTGACTCTGTAGTTATTATATATTTGCCCTGGGCATGACTAAAACCTTTACGTAACGCAAAGCCTCGACCTCTGTTAGGGCTATATGAAATCACGCATGCATTTGGTTCTTCCATTAATGCTTTTTCAGCCTGTTCTCTTGTATCATCAATACTTCCATCATCAATAGCAAAAAGTTCCCACGTTACATCCATTTCTTTTAACACCTTCAATACAGATACAAGATCGGCATAAATATTTTCAGCTTCATTATACATCGGGAGAATAACGCTTATTTCTGGCTTGTTGTTATCTTTATTCATCTTATTTCTCCTTTAATAATTTTGGCGCTACCTGTTTCTAAATCTGCTTTAGTCCTGCCATCCGATGAGCTTTTTTAAACCTATTCTCATTACTTTTTTTGATACCAGGGTTTACCAAAGATGTTGCGCAAAGAATCTACAATTATACCTGGATTTTTTAAAACATGCTTAAAGCTGACTACGGGATTCTCTAAAGCTAATCTTAATCGCTGGAAAGCAGAAAACCTAAGCCACTTATCTAGAGCTTCCATCCTCTCTTGACTGGTAAAATCCTCGGTGTCAAATAAAACGGATTGAGTAGAATACCATGTTTCATAGTCTCTATTTATCCAACGACCGTTTTGCTCAACCCAAATAAATAAATCTGTTCCAGGAAATGGAGTGGCAATTGCTGGAGAAACTAAATTTACTTTATGTTTCTTTACATAGCGCATTGTCTCCATGCTTCTATCATAAGTATCTCCTGGCATGCCGATTGTTATAAAAGCATTTACGATAAAACCACATGATCTAGCTAAGGCAATAGCATTAGCTATACTATCGGGAGTAGTTTTCTTTCTCATGCCGGCTAGAACCTCAGGAACCGCAGACTCCAAACCAAACCACAAACTCTTCACTCCAAGTTGTTTCAAAAGATCAAAAACTTCCTTATCAATAATATCCATTCTAGTGCCATGATTAAGATTAAGCATAACTTTATCTTTATAGCCATTTTCTATTATCAAACTGCAAATTGCTTTAAATCTTTCTTTGCTAATAAGCGGATTATCATCCATAAACCTAATCGTATCAACGCCAAAATCATCAACTAACTCTTTTATAACATCAAAGACATATTCAGGAGAATGGGGCCTCCAACTTCTACCAAATTGCTGTGAACAAAAAACACAATTAAACGGACACCCTCTACTAGACGTAATAGTTCCCTTGACTACATATTTATCCATAGGCAATAATGACCAATCTATTTTAGGTATCCGATCTACCTCTTGGATAAACGACCTGGGTTCGTTGATAATCGCTGAACCGTCTTCTGACCTGAATATTAAACCGTCTAATTTAGCTAAATCGCCCCTACTATTCAATGCTTTTACTAAAGCAAATAGAGTCTCCTCACCTTC
The DNA here is from genome assembly GCA_964406665.1 of uncultured Planctomycetia bacterium. GTDB lineage: Bacteria > Omnitrophota > Gorgyraeia > VGKH01 > JBHPFN01 > CAYOSQ01. The sequence continues at coordinate 26,958 of CAYOSQ010000010.1, forward strand.
TCCGATGACCACAAAGTCTAAGCTTAAAGAAAATGCCCCTGCCTTTATCGCAGATGCATGCGGACCACCTAAAACAATATGAATTGAAGAATCAATTTTTCTAATATGCTCTAACAATAAACGGATATCCCTAGCCATAGTTGTTACACCCGTAACACCTATTAGATCAGGCTTAAAGGAATTTATGAGAATCTCTAAATCGACATCTTCAACTGAAAGATCTACAACCTTAACATTGATTTCAGGTAACTTATGCTTAAGATAAGTAGCTACATATCCTAAGCCCAAAGGTGGAGAGAAATTTAATGCCCCTCCCGCTGGCTGTAGAAATAATACGTTGTTAATTTTTCTTTTCTTTAACATATCCTAAGACTCACTAGTAACTTTATTTGCGATATCCGAGCTTAATTCCTTTTCTGGATTTCTGATAGATACATTTGAGATATCTTTTCGAGTAATCATCTTTATAATCATATTCATGGGAAAGCTTATCAATTTAAACATATACTTCAAATCTTCAATAGATTTTATTTTTCTAAGAATATTTACGTATGTTTGAAATGAAAATATTTTATATTTGAGAAACTCTTTGTACAAATTGGATAAAATGTGCTGTAATTCTTCGTTAGAAAAATGTAAAGATTTAAAACCATTACAATAGGTAATGCTAATCTTATACCAATCTTCAGAATGCGGATCTATATAGCTATCTAAATCTATAAGACCCTGCTCTTTGAATATCTTATATACTTCAGTACCAGGCTGTGGCGTAAGTAAATATACGATTGCAAAATCCATATTTGTACTTTTAATGAAATCAATGGTTGCCCGTATTTCTTTCATAGTATCGTGTGGAAAACCGATTATAAACGTTCCGCTGGTCCAAAAACCTATTCTGTTAGCATCAGCTATAACCTCTTTAGCCTTGTTTAAATTTATTCTTTTCTTGATTATCTTCTGACATTCCTGATCCCCTGTCTCTAATCCAAAACAAAGCCTGTAAAAACCCGCTCTTTTCATTTTCTGCAAAATTTCTTTATCTAATGTAGCGATGGCAATACCTGTTGGCGTTGCTACTTTTATATTTAAATTACGCGCAAGTATTTCATCGCAAATTTCATGCATCCTTTTCTTTGAAACAGAGCTATTATCATCAACAAAATGAAATTCACAACAGCCAAACTTATTCTTAAGAAACTCAATCTCATCAACTATATTCTTTGCACTTCTAGCTCTCCATTTTCTCGACCAAACAAGCTTAACTGAACAAAAATAGCAATCGTTAGGACAACCTCTGCTTGTTAGAATATAACCAATAGGTCTTCTCATAAGAAACTTATTCTTCTTGTGCTCTTGCCAAATTGTCTCTAATTCTTCTTCAAGCAGATCCCAGGCAGGGAATGGTATCTCATCTAAATTCTCAATAAATTCCCTGGCAGATTCTTTTTTTACAACTCCATTTTCTCTATAAGATATACCTTTAACACCCTCAAGCTTTTCCCTATCCTGATAACTTCTTAGAAGCTCTACTATAGTCCTCTCGCCCTCTCCAATTACCGCAACATCAACATTAGAATCTTTCATAACTGAATCAGGAAATATAGACGCATGAGCTCCACCAAATATAACAAAAATATCTTTATTATACTCTTTAACTATCCTAGCAATATTATGGGCATCCTTAAAATATGAAGTAAACATACTAGAAATACCAACAACTTCAGGATTAAAAGATTTTATCTCCTCTAGAATTTGTTCATCTGGAATCCCATGCCTTCTAAAATCTGAATCTACTGCAAAATTAGCGAGGGAAGACTTTAAACAATCTAGAATCTTCACTGTGTGTCCAGCTTTCTGAAGAACCGAGCCAATATAACCTAATCCTACCAAGGCAGATTTTGAAGGCGGGCTTACATCTAACCTATGTAAAGTAATCGGAGGATAAATAAGCAATACTCTCAATTTTTATATCCCTCTTATTAATATATTTAATTTATATACCATAATTACAACCACCCCTTTTTAACACTCTTATTTCGACAAAACGAACATAGCTATGCCAAAATTATTAGCATCTCTGTCAAATGCAAAAGCCTCATCACAAACCAACCAACGCCTTCCATCAAAATATCGATACTCTACTTCCAAAAATTTACCTAGAGACATTAATTCTTTTAAACGCTTTGACCCATAACGAACTTCCCCGTCCAACTCACATGTATTTCTACAGATATTAGTAGTAATTATTAAACGGCCTCCCGGTTTAAGTATTCGAAGCATTTGTTCAACTGCAATAGTATCTCCACCTTTAGGGCTTTTGGGATCACCATATTTGCCCATACCTACATGCTCAATTACAGAAATACAAGATATGCCATCAAAGGAATTTTCTTCGATTTGTAAATCCATTATATTTCCTTGATAGAAAATAATCGATTTAGGGAATGGAGATTTCGGAGACCTTTGGTCTAAACAAAAAGTCTTATAGCCAGTAGAATTAAGCTTATAGGGAAAAAGGCTTGTAGTAGAACCGATATCGATTACCTTGGCAGGAGGGTTAGGTAATTTTTTTAATACAAATTGCCACTCTACCAATCTTGGATAATTAACTCCACCAATAAAAGGCAGCATTTTGTATACTCCAACAAGAATATTAAACCTCACAGGATTTAACCTAGGAACATCTAACTTGTTCCACAATCTTCCAAAAGAATTTACAATTGTCTGCTTCATGCTCTCTCCAAAACTATTTTTTCCTGCAATCATTTCTTCAAACAAAGCAAAGCCAGACCATATCTAGAAGCGCTTCCCTTAAAAGTTTCGCCATGTTCGCCACTGCATTCACACCAATCATCATTTTTATTAAGACAATAAAACTTTTGTTCAATAATCTCAAAACCAGAAGAAATAATTTTGATTCCAGCTAAATTATATATTCTCTGGTAAGGAGCAAAAACTTCAGCCTTACCAAACGGCACTGTTATTATTGCCCTACCCCCTGGTTTTAATACTCTTTTTATCTCTTCAACCATCTTGATATCACCTTCAGAATCATCCCCAGAACCATATCTTCCTTTTAATCCTATGTGCTCCAATACTGAAATGCACGTAACCACGTCAAAACCTTCTTCTTGAAGGCTATGTTCACAAATATTTTTCTGCAAAAAAGTAAAATTATTGAATTTAACTTTATTAAGAATTTTATAAGGACGAATATCACATCCAGTAACATCATAACCAAGCGAAGATACTATTAAAGGAAAAAAGCTACCAGCACTACCAACATCCAAAATTTTAGCGGGTAATTTAGGCAGATTCTTAAAGACGAACGGATACTCCAGATATCTATCTGTAGGCCTTAGCGGCTCACTTGCAAAATACTCCGGAAAAATCTTAGTAAGTACCTTAATTCCTGTTCCTGCGATAAACTTATATACTTTTTCCTTCATCTTTTATTTTCTCCTAAAACTATTAAATTTTTACAAAAATGATAAAACTATTCCAACTTAAAGGATATTTTGAAAAACAGCTCATGAGCAGCTTTTGTAAATAGATCTTACAAATAACCAAAACTTTAATAACTCCTTTAAGATTTTTTCTTATATAAGAAACGTAAGAACTCCAATTCTCGTTATTAGAATAAATTTCATCTCCGCTTACTAGCGATATACAGCTTGCTCCACTTTTATGAAAAATTGTTCTGTAAAGCTTCATACTATGCATTGTTTCATTAATTGTTGTATTTAGATTCATGAACCTGGAAAGAAGCCTGCTTACTATTCTACTTATAACTATCATAGGGTTATCTCCACAGGGTTCATTAATTGCGATAATGTTTCTTCTGGCAACTCTCATCAACTCACCGGAACATCTATCAAGACTTGGAAGATGGTGTAAAACTCCATTCAAAAATACAAAATCAAAGGAATTAGTTTGAAAAGGTAAAAATTCCAAATCCAGATTTACTTTTGAACACTCTATATCATCTTTAAAATTTTTAAGCTGAGCAAAGGCAATGTCTCCTAAAAAAGAATTTATTGTTAAGTTCGGATATGATTTGCGCAAGGCGCTTGTAAACATACCATCACTTCCTACTTCTAGAATGTTTACATTAACTAAGCTAGACAAATCTAATTGTCGCTCGATAAACTTAATAGCTCTATCAAGCACATCCTCTTGATGCTTTACTTGATGCTCTGCGTCAACATCTACCCTTGCAATGCTTTGATTAAGATTGTCATAAAATTCTTTTTCTGCCTCTTTATTCTGCATCCTTTCTTTTCTAAATCGAGATACAGAAACATCTTCTTGAATTTTATCAATATGTTTAGCCTCTTCAAATGCAGTATTGAAAATATTTTCAGCCAAACAATAGGGCCTAAATTTCTGGATACCTTCTAGATAAGACTGAACTCTTTCTTTGTTTGAGAATAATCTTTCAACAGTATCAACAAAATTATCAACATCATAATTAATCATTTCTCCGGCTCCTAAATCAGATATCAATTTTGCAACCCAGGGAGCAGAAGTGATGATTATTGGTAAATCTAATAATGCATAAAGTTTAGGCTTTCCTGGATCAGCGTATAAAGAATTATCCGCTTTATCTCCAGTCCAAGTAGCTAATCCAACCATACAGCGTGAAAGGATATCAAAAACTTCCTCATCATCTTTAACAAAACCATGAAATATAAAATGGTCTTCCATTCCGTTTTCTTTCACCATCTGTTTTAACTGTGGAGCATAGGGACCATGACCAATAACCCTTACCTTAATTTTGGGAAATTTTTTAATTAGCTTTGGCATAGCAGTAATTACCATCTGCAATCCCTGATTTTCAGTGAGGGTACCCACAAAACCAAGAGTCCATTCCTCCCTTTCTTCAACATTTAATTTTCTCTGCACATAATCAGCATAGCCCAAAGGAACAATCTGCTGAGGATAAGAATTTTTCGGGATTCCGGCAAAAATCTCTCTCGCTTGGGCGATTCGCGGAGTTAGCTCCCAAACTACATCAACACGTTTAATAAGCCATCTATCTAAAGCCTTATAAATTGGATAAATAAAACTATTAAAACTAAACTTTGGTGGCGGAGGATAATAATCAAGACAATAATAGATAACTTTATTTACTTTTTTTATTTTTTTCAACAGTATTGCTAATAAAGATGGAAAAGTAGCAACTCCTACACATAAATCAAACTTTTCTTTCAATCTTAAACCAGCAAAAAAAGTTGCCCAAACATATAAAGCAAAAGAAATACTCATCAAAGGACGATTCCACCATTTTACACTTTTAATGCTAAAGCTAGGAAGACAGAATTCCTTAACTTTTTCTCCATTTTCAAATAAAGAACAACGAGATTCACTATGAGTTGCAAATGGACTCATAAGACCAATTACGCCTAATTTCTTAACTTTCTTTAAGAAATATTCTTCCAGCGTTTCAGTACGGCTAGTTTTTAGCTGCCCGATTACCAGAATTTTTTTATCTTTTACATCCATAATTACTTATCGCTTTATCAGAAATACCCAGCCCAACGAGGTGTTCTTCCATATATTAAAAAATCAAAGAATATTCTAATTTTTTCTGGTCTTTTTAACATTTTTCTTATGATAACAAAGTCATTTACTTTCCTAAAAGATTGAACCTTGCGCCTTAAAAACAATGTTTTTTTAAAATTACATATATTCCAAAATACAGCCTTAACCCCTGAACGAGCAATATCGAACTTACCCATAGCAGCAAAAAATAATAATTCCAGCATCAAAATAACCAGATGTGCTGGAAGTATAAAAAACAAAAAGCCGCCAGAATAATTCTTAAGTAAAGTTCTTATTGTATTTCTTTCGGAAATATATCTTTTCTGGGCTCTGTTATGTGTTGTGCTTAAAGTCGCACTTACTCTATGATAAAGAAATGCTTTAGGCTCAGCAACAACCTTATAGCCCAAAAGATGAACGCGCCAAGATAAATCTGTATCATCAACTAAAGTTAAATAATCAGGATCATAGCCTCCAATTATCGAAAGAAGATCTTTTTTAATAAACATTGCTCCACCGAATGAGAAGAAAATATCAGAAAAATGATCGTATTGACCATTATCCCGTTGATTTATTCCTCTGGAAGCAGGAAATGCAAAAATATCCACGTCCGCACCAACGCTATCGATTTCCTGAATTAATTTATCGTCTTTGATTCTCAACATCTTTACGGTGCAAATCCCTATATTTTCATCAGACTCACAACGATCAACTAGATGATTTAATATTTCAGGGTCAAACTCCATATCATTACTTACCCAAAAGATGTATTTCCCTTCCGCTTCCTTAATTGCAACGTTACTACCTTCAGCCGTACCAAGATTTTCCTTATTTTCAATAATCTTAAATTCAGGATAATTCTCTTTCACAAACTCTACACTTCCATCTTCTGAGGCATTATCAACAATAATGACCTCATAGTTTGGATAATTCAAAGCCTTCAAAGAAGGTAAGTGTTTCTCTAAAAGTTTCCTGCCTTTCCAGGTAACATTAACAATTGAAATTAATGGCAATGTTTTCATTCTTATCTCTTATTACTAGCTAGAAGATAATTGCTTTCAATTAATGCTAAACCATCAACAATATACTCATCAAACTCACCAATAAAGAATTTTATTCTAATTTCTTTAGGCTCTTCATCTAACAGAAGAGGCAATGCAACAAAATAATATGAATTTTCAGGAAATAAAAAAATAGTCTGGCTATAAATTTCATTATCAATATAAATAACTATTTTGCTACGATCGTCAGTTTTTTTAGAAAGAAACTTAACCCAAGCTCCCAGGATAAATTGCCTACCAACAATATTATGATTTTTCTTAGTAGAAATCATAAAATCTATAATAGTTTCTCCAGAACTATTTGTTATTTTATTATGAATAAATCGATTAACAAGTTCATTGAACGAGGAGGCATCTTTTTTTCGAAAAGGTCCAGATGATGAAGGTGCTTCCGATACAAGTAAAGATACTACAGATTCTACACCTGACTCAACATAATCTAACTCCCACTGCTTAAGAAGATTTTCTGAATTTTGTAACGGAAGAAAAATATCCTGCATATATTTAAATGACTGCTTTTTATTCAATAAGAGATCATCATGCTTCATCAAGTTTTTCGCAACAATTTCACCAACAAGCTCATTTCCTAAAGCAGAAAGAAGATAATCTCCTGAAACATAAAGCCGCTGAGCAAAATTCTCACTGAAACCAGTTATCTTATCAAATTCTTCAACTAAATTAATAATATTTAATTCAAGTGGCTGAAGCTCTTCAATCATCCAATTATTAAGGTTATACTTAAACATGCTGGAATAATTGATAACAATAGAAGGAATCGCCATTACTAAAAAATTAGCGTTTCCTTGCTCGCAAAGTTCTCTAATCTTTACTACATGTTCAGTAAATAATTGGGAAGCTTTACGTATCTTATCATATTTTTCTAATTCCTTTCGATCAATATAATACGCATCCCAAGGATGAATGAGATCAGACATTCTTTGCATCTCTTCATTAGTTTTTTGTTTATCATGTGAATACTGACTCGCACTCACCTTTTCCAACAAAAGTGCAATCCTAACCCTAACAAATTTGTAAAATTGACTTAAACGAAAAAGCATAAAGTCTATATCTTGTAAACAATTAGTCTCTTCTGTATAGCGCTTAACTAAATAACCACCCATTACTTGATGCTTTTCGAGGATAAAACGATAGTTATCAACTAAATCGTTTTCCAAATAAACTTGTAAAATGACAAAATCTGGATTAAATTGCTTTAGATATTTGTCAAAAATTAAATATTCTTGAACAGTTCCATAACCTGGAACGCCACCGTTATAAACTTCAAAAGTTAAATCTGCTTCATCATAAAGGCTATTTAATTTTTCCTTCAAGATAGCCGAATAAGTATCTTCTATTGAGCAACCTGCTCCAAAAGTAAAAGAATCTCCCAAAGAAACAATGCGCATAACATTTTCTTTTTTCTTCTGATAAAAAGGAGCATCTGCTCTAAAACCTTGAGCATTGGTAGCATAGCGAATAACATCAATTTTTTCAAAATTGCTCTTCAGGCGCCAACGAAGATCGACATCATTTTGATAAAAATCGTTTATCAAAATTTTGTCAGGAATAACTGAAATATCGAATACTCTAAAAAATACCTCACAGATAATAAAAGTCACGCTGACAGCTAGAATAATTGCAATTATCGAAAAAAGAAAATTCTTTCTATTCATAGAATTAAGCGTTATCTTTCTTTGCTAAATCTACTAAATTATTTTTGAAGAAAATTGAAATAAATTTGTTAAGTGCAAATTTGATCATATTAAAGGAACTAAGATATCTTAATAAGGTTTTTGGTCTTAAATAACATCTTAGAATGGCTGATTTTCTGATTCGCTCTAATTCTCCGATAGTTATTCCTTCAGGAGCATAAGTTACCTTATTCTGAGCCAAAACAGTGAAATCAAAATCCTCTGGCAATTCATTATTCTCCATAAGCAATTTTGTTGCTTCTGTTCCCGGCAAAGGCTGAAACGCAGTAAAACTAGCCTCGGTTATGGGAAGACTCAATGCAAGCTTGATAGTTTTTTCCATCTCTTTTTTTGTTTCTGTTGGATAACCTAATATGAAATATCCCGTAGGCTCAAAACCCATCTTCTTCATTAAGTTAACTTTTTCCCAAATCATCTTTAAATTAGTATTTTTTTTCATTAGCTTCAGCATGCGCTCAGAACCAGATTCAATTCCTAAAACAATAGTCTTTTCAAAGTTACTTTCTGCCATTGTCGTTAGCAATTCTTCATCAATAATATCTAACCTCATGCCTACTCCCATAGAAAATAAGGCTTTGATATTTTCTTGTTTTACTCTTTTGCAGAACTCCATGATGAACTGCTTAGTAACGCCAAAACCTTCATCTTCGATAATGAATCTTTTAACATCATAATCTTTCTGTAAAATACATAACTCTTGAAAAATGTGATCCATGCTTCTACGCCTTAGGTTCTGCCCGGATGTAACTTTGGCAGCACAAAAAGTACAAGGACAAGGGCAACCTCTGGAGAAAAATACCGGCACACTATGTTGACCCACGCTTAGAAACTTAAAATACTCTTTCGGGTTTATTAAATCCCATGCCGGGAAACCATATTCATCAACATTCTTGGCAAAATAAGGAGGATTGCAGATTTCATCAACTCCTTCTTTATAAATTAAACCAGGAATATCTCTTAGATTACTTTTCTTCTTGTCAATACTATCTACCAGCATCCTTAAAGGAACCTCTCCCTCACCTCTTATGGCAAAATCAATATTCTTGAAATAATCATAAATTCTACCTGGCAAAGAAGAAACATGTGGCCCACCCAAAATTATTATTTTCTCGGGCATTTTATCTTTTATTAGATCTATCATTTTCTTCACAAACGGAACAGAAATCGAAAACAGATTAAATGCAACAACATCCGCAGATGATTTTTCAACGTTGTCTAAAAATCCATCATAATTAAAATTATCTTTCAGGCAATCCAATATCTCCACCGAATGATTACTCTTTCTAAGTGAAGTAGCTAAATACCCCAACCCTACAGGAGGATAAGAATCTCCGTATAATCCCGGTTCTTTAAACGGCTGTACCAATAAAATTTTCATACTATTTACCTAATTCTACTTTAGAGGCAACCACCATCTGCCCCCGAGGAATAAACCCAAAGTATGTCCTGTTTTTCTGATAATCAATTACTTCAAAACCTTTTTGTTTAAGAATATCTGCAAGATTCTTTCTTGTAAAATACCTTATATGAGGAGAAGCAGGATAAAAATAATCGTCCAGAGCCTTAAGAGCAATTAAAATTGTTTTAATGCGTGTTAATTCTGATGTAGCAATTAACATATTGCCTCCGGGCTTCAGTACCCTGTTAATTTCCATAAGAATTAACTCTACATCTAATACATGCTCAAGGACATCTACAACTGAAACAGTATCAAAAGAATTATCTTCAAACGGAAGCAAGCAAGCACTCTTTAATTCATGAAACTCCAAGTTAGGATAATTGTTTTTTGCCTTTTCTATGGCAACTTGAGAAACATCTATCCCAGCACCAGAATCAATATAATCATTAACCATATGCAAAAACTGGCCGTCTCCACATCCAAAATCCAACAGGCGGCCGCTAATGTATGGCTTAAAAAACTTCAAATGGTAATCGAAATTCTCCTGTGTCCACTCACCAGGTAAAACATCAAAAGGATTTACCTTTATGTGTTCATCCCGCCAATACCTATTGTAAAATGATTTTGCCTGACCCATGATGCTATCAACTCACTTTCACAGAACCTACTTTTTCATTTATCCATTCATAAGTCCTTTTTAGTCCTTCTTCAAGGCTTATGCTTGGCTCCCATTTTAAGACTTCTCTTAATTTTGTATTATCGCTATTTCTCCCCCTTACACCTTGAGGCTTGGAAAGATCATGCTGCTTAGAAATCTTTTTCCCGGCAGCAGCAGCTACAATATCAACCAGCTCATCTATGCTAATAAGCCTATCCTGTCCAAGGTTAAGAGGTTTAAAATAGTCTGAATTCATTAATCTATAAATACCTTCAACACAATCATCAATATAGCAGTATGAACGAGTTTGCTTTCCGTCCCCCCAAACTTCGATTTCATCTTCATTCTTTGCCAAGGCTATCTTTCTACAAATTGCGGCCGGTGACTTTTCTCTTCCTCCCTCGTAAGTTCCTAAAGGCCCAAAAATATTATGAAAACGCACAATGTGAGTTTTTAAATCGTGATCTTCGGTAAAATACTGACAGGCTAATTCAGAAAAAAGCTTCTCCCAACCGTAACCTGGCTCTGCATCTGCTGGATAAGCATCTTCTTCTTTGAGTCTTTTTACATTTGCATCTTTCTGCAAATATTGAGGGTATATGCAAGCTGAACTTGTATATAAATAGTTTTTGATTTTATTCTCCTTAGCTGCTTCAAGCATATGCAAATTTATTAAGGCATTGTTTCTTAAAACAACGGCGTGGGATGAGGTGATATAACCGATGCCGCCCATATCAGCAGCCAATTGATAAACTTCTTCTACTCCCTGGCATGCCTTCATGCAATTTTCAAACTCTCTTAAATCCAATATTTGAAAATCGTCTGCAGCTGTTTCCTCAAATTCAGGATTTTTCAAATCTACTCCCCTAACCCAAAAACCCTTATCTTTCAAATATTTTACAAGATGATGACCTATAAAACCACCAGCTCCGGCAACTAAAACTTTTTTACCTTTCATAAATCTTCTCCTTTACGCACAAATGCCTTTTCCAATGAACTGTATTTTTGCCTTAATATTTTTATCTTTTAAAATACCCCAGCAATCCAAAATGCTGGCACTGTTTTTTAATTCGCTATCTTTGATATCCTTAAATTCTCCCCAAGGAGTTGCAACTACCACAATGTCTGCATCTTTAATACATTCTCTTCTACTATTTGCATATGTTACGCCGTCTCCAAATACTCCTCTTGCAAAATCCTGAGCTTGGGGATCATAGACTGCAACTTTATAGCCTTGGTTAATCAACAATTCTACAATATCTATAGCCTGTGAATCTTCGATTATATGCGTGTTGGGTTTATATGAAAGACCTAATACACCAACACATATATCAGACTTTACTTTTTTTGATTTATTAGATAGGGCATTTATAATTTTCTCGATTCTAACAACCTGATCCCTATTAACCTCATCAACCATCTCAGCTAACTTTGCCTTTTGATCTACTTTCCTGGCGAATGCAGCGAAGGCAACGTTATCCCTAGGAAAACACGGGCCCCCATAACCTAAACCAGGTTTTAAATACTTCCTCCCTATACGAGAATCTAAACCAATTCCACTAGTAATAGTTTCTGCATCAGCACCGGGAACTTTTTCACAAACAGCTGCTAAAGAATTAGCATAGGTTATTTTCATAGTAACATAGCAATTAAGAGAAATTTTAGCTATTTCAGCGCTGACGGCATTCATTCTCGCAAAACTTGGCTCATTTTCGCATGAGTTATTATAAATTGACTCTAGCATCTCTCCGTCTTTTTTATTCATCTCTCCAATCAAAATAAAATCAGGATTAAGGAAATCATGGATCACGCTGCCTAAAGCAATAAACTCCGGATTGTAAGCTAAACCAAAATCCTTCCCACACTTCTTCCCAGAAGATTCTTCCAAAATAAATTTAGCTACATGCTCTGTAGTCCCAGGCATGACCGTTGACGTAATTACAACTAAATGATAAGTATTTTTTTCTTTTAAAACAGGGCCTATCTGCCTCAGCGATTCTTCAAGCTGCTGATTAGAAAAAGATCCATCAGCCTCTGAAGGAGTGGCAACAACGATAAAAGTTGCGTCTGTTTTGAGAATCGCATCTTCATAGTCAGTAGTTGCAGTGATATTTTTCTTATTATCTTTTAGATATTTTGATAAATCGGTTTCATTAATTGGATTATTTCCGCTATTTATCAAATCAACATGATTTTTGTTAATGTCTACACCAATAACTTTGTTTTTCTTTGCAAAGCAAGCTACCATACATAATCCTAACTTGCCTAGCCCAACTACCGAAATACCATTTTTCAAATCCTTCATCTTTTCTCCTTAAATATTCTTCTAACGAACTTTTTTATCTATGGATATTGAGGCTTCTATCATTTCTATAAATAAAAATTACCTAACATATCGCTCTAATATATCCTTAAGTCTTTGAGCATAGCTATGCCAAGAATATTTTTTGGCAACTTCCCATGCCCTCTTCCCCATAGAAGAAGATCTACCTAAATCATCAAATATCATTTTCGCGTACTTAATAAATTCATTGGCATTGCTTTCTTTAGGAAAGTATCCATGAACACCATGTTCAAATAAATCAGCAACACCTGAACCCTCTGGTATCATCACCGGACAACCACATGAAGCCGCCTCTAGTGTCTGCATTCCGAATCCTTCATGAACAGGATGAATATGAAGCATAGCAGTAGAACAAAGACTATGAATCATCTCTTCATCCAGAGGTCCGAGTAAATTAACTCTATTTTGCAAACCTCTTTTTTCAACCTGTAAAACAAATTCGTCATAAAGCGACTTCGGGTGCCAAAAACCACCGATGGTTAAAAAGACATCATCTTTTTCTATCCCTTCAAGAATATCTAAGAAAATATTAGGAATATTGCCTATATCCCAACGGTCGTAAGTTAAAATCATTCTTTTTCTAGAAGAAAAATCCGGCAGATTCTCACTGGGAAAACAACCAGTTGGTAAAACCTCTATCGGCTTGTTTGTAATTTTTTTCAGATAATCATGATGAAACTTACCACTGGTGACTATCGCTTCACATTCTTTAAATGCAAAATTATCCAACCAGCGAGATGCCCTATAAAGTAAAGGATATTTCCAAGCAAACCTTTCTTTATAAATCTTTCTGGCAGTATACGTAGACGGATCCCAAATCAAAGTTAAAAAAGGAAGAGAAAAATGTTTTTTTAAGTTCCTAGCAACAAAAGTGCTGTATTGACAATTTGCAATAAGAATATCAAATTCTCCTGGGTTAAAACTTCGGTGGGAATAGAAAAAACTTGCCACATGATGCAAAGAAAAAAAAGACATTCCGGGAAACTTAAAATTAAATTTTTTAAAAAGCCAAGGATATTTTGGAAAAAGATATCGAATCTTTGTTCCGCCTAAATGAAAATCGTAAAATTCTTTGTGCTTCTGCCAATGATCTTTTTCAATCATAACAATGGCTTCAGCATCAACTCCAATTTTCGCCAACTCCTTAATTGGCCACCCAATCAACTTTGGAGTGCTCCCTGGTGCTAATTCATCTATAATTAATCCAACCTTCATAAATTTATTTTCAAAAACCTTTCACTTTTTTGTTAAATAAAACGGTCCAATACCCATAACGTCAATTCCTGTAGAGTAAAAATTCTCAATAGCCTGCCTAGGAGAACACGCAATAGGCTGACCCATAACGTTGAGCGAAGTATTAAGCACCATAGGAACCCCTGTAATTTTTTTAAACTCAGAAATCAATTTATGATATTTAGAATTGGCATTTTTATTAACTGTTTGAACTCTAGCAGTACCATTAACATGAGTTATCGCAGGTACAACTGAAGCTTTATCTTCTTTAACCTTAAAAGTAACCGTCATATATGGGGAACTGCTGATATTCTCAAAAAAGTCTCCAGCATCCTCTTCAAGAACTGAAGGAGCAAATGGCCTAAAAGATTCTCTGAATTTTACCAATCTATTTATAGTTGCGGTCATATCCTTTCTTCTGCAATCAGCTAAAATACTTCTGTTTCCTAATGCTCTAGGACCAAACTCCATCCTTCCTTGAAACCAACCAGCAATTTTTCCATTCGAAATATCTTTTGCGATACACTGCTCTAAATTTTTTGGCCTTGAATACTTAGCACGGCAACTATCTAAGATTTTCTTGATATCATCAATATTATATTCTGGCCCTAGATAAGGATTTTCTAATCTCTGGATATTATCTTTTTGCTTAATGCTTTGCAACAAGCAGCAACCTACAGAAAGACCAGCATCTGAAACATTTGGCGGGACAAAAAGGTTTTCCACCAAACCAGATTCTTTGATTTTATGATTCATTGAACAGTTTAAAGAAACCCCACCAGCAAGACACAAATTTCGAGATCCAGTTTTCTTAACCAATTTCTCAATCAAATGCAAAACTATATCTTCAAGTAACTTTTGTCCACTTGCTGCTACATCTTTATAGTAATCTGTTATTTCTTCATCCGATAAACGTCCTGGATTAAGCAAAGATAAGTTTTTGCTATAAATCCTCTCCTGCTTTGAAGGCGCAGGCATATTAGGAGAAACAGCAGATTTCAAGTAATCTTGATTTAATTTATAGACTTCACCATCTTTTGACAGAACTTTGCTAAGATCATATTTAGGCTTTCCATAAGCAGCAAGCCCCATTACTTTATATTCATCATTATCTTTCTGGAATCCCAAATACTGAGTTAGCATAGAATAAAATATACCTAAAGAATTTGGTTTAGCTATTCTATAAATTTCCTCAATAGCGCTATTTTGACCAACAGAAGCAGTAGTGCTTACTCTATCACCAGAAAAATCCATAGTTAATATTATAGATTTATTTAATCCAGAAAGGTAAAAAGTTGAGGCGGCATGAGCAGAATGATGATCAACTAGAACTATTTTAGGAGAATATCCAAAAGTAAAATCAAAATAATCTTTTAAGATCTTTTCAAAATTTTTGTATGTTGCTCCAGCAAAAGAAACACTTTCCACATCCTTTATTTCAATACCGGCAAATTTGAGGCAAAATTTAATTGCATTCTTAGGAAGCAAACCAGAGGCATGCTTAATCCTAAGAAATCTTTCTTCTTCTGCCGCTGCTACAACAATCCCGTCTTTTATCAATGCCGCAGCACCGTCCTGATTTCCCGACATCACTCCTCCGCTAATTCCTAAAAAATACATACTATCTCCTATTTAGCTTTTTTCAAAAAAACGTCTTTGATAAAACCTCTGCCCTCTTGAGTTGAAACGGTCAACCAAGAATATGTAACGAATTGTAGAAAACTTAGAATCGGATGATAAAGCCAGTATTTATTCTTATTCTTAACTGCTAAAAATAGAGCATGAATACCAGAAAACACAGGAATTCCTGCATAGAAAAACCAAATAAATAATTTTTTGAAAAAGAATTTATCAATGATCCAATTCAAATTTCTTTTTTTCCTATGCTTAAGAAAATGCTGGAAATAATTTCTTTTAAGCTTAGATCTCCATTCCCTAACTGAGCTTACATGGTGATGAATAATATTCAGATTAGGTATATAGCCGATTAAATCATGGTTTTCTTCTATCATTTTCTGGAATATATCATTATCTCCGATAAAATCTTCTTCCAAAAAATATTTCTTAACAAAGTCATATCTAAGAACTAAACCATTGGCACCCCAAACTAACGGCCTTTGAGAATCCATTCTGAAAAAATTTATTTCTTTTTCTTTAGAGTTAACTGACTGACTTCTTTCTAAATAATAACTTATATTTTTATTCAAGAAATAAGATAATGGTTCGCTTTGTATTAACGAAAAATAATGATTTACAGCAGCGTCATGCTTATCCGCAACAATCCTTCCCCAGGCAGCTGCAAGCTCTAAATTGCTTTCAAAACAATCATTTACGGTAGAAAACCAATCATTCCCCACCAGTTCATTATCTGCAGCAAACATAACAGTAAGATCTCCCGATGCTAACTCTCCATAAATAGTAAAAGCGTAATGTGCTAGTTTTCTTTTATTGATATGAAATTTTACAGGATACCGAGAAGCTATTTCTTTGGTATTATCAGACGAGCCTCCATCAACGATAATAACTTCGATCTTCTCCTTAGGATAATTCTGATAATATATGCTATCTAAGCATTTTTTCAACCACTTCCCAGCATTATACGTCGGAATAAAAACAGAAAATTTAAACACTTTTTAACTACCTTTTATATCTTAGATTTTGAACTATAACCTATTTTTCGTGCAGGTATTCCTGCAACTGTTATTCCTGCAGGTACATTTCTAACAACAACCGAACCAGCACCTATTAAAACATTAGAACCTATCTTTATATCGGGAACAATTTTTGCTCCTGCACCAACAAAAGTATTTTTGCCCACTCTTGCATTTGAAGAAAAGTTTACTCCTGGCCCAATATAAACATTGTCTTTTAAGATTGTTTCATGCTCAATAGTTGAATTTGAGTAAACAACACAATTATTACCAATTTTTGCAAAAGCATTAACCACAACACCAGGATTAATAACCACACCCTTGCCGACATTAGCAAACTTACTAATATACGCTTTAGAATGAATCAATTTAGGGATTTCTAAATTTAACTTCTGAATTGCAGAATACAGCTTTTCCCTAACCTTCATATATCTGTTTGAAATACCGATAGTGGCACAATTAACTTTAAGTTTTTTGACAATTTTGGTGATATCTTTTATGCTGCCCAACACAGGATAACCTAGTATTTTTTTATTAAATAAAGCTGAATTATCATCTAGATACCCGACTATTTCTATTTCTTTACCATGACATTCTTTTACCATGGCAACAATTACCTTAGCATGTTGCCTGGCTCCCAAAATTATTAATCTTTTCATATTTATTCCCAATTATTTTTTAAAAAAGAAACGGTTTATTTTTTTCGCAATCTAACAGGCTTACCTTTTTTATTAATTGACTCCCCAACAGCAAGCAAAACCCTTAGAACATCTAGGCCATTAATTCCATCAGTCAACGGGTTATTTTTTTTCTGGACACATTCTAAAAAATGCTTACATTCAACCTTTAATGGTTCATCTTTTCTGAATCTCGGAGAAGAAACCTGACCATCATCCTGAATAATCATTTGAAACTCAGGAAAAGAATCATAGTCATGCTTATACTTCTTTTTCATTACACGCTTATCATAAAGTTTAATTGGTTCTTTTAAATCAAGATCATCAAAAACAACCATTTTTTTACTACCAACAATAGTTATCTCCCGAACCTTTCTAGGATCAAGCCAACTAACATGAATATTGGCAATTATTTTTTTAGGATACATTAAAGTTATAAAAGCAACGTCCTCTTTCCCTTTTTGTAAATAATCCTGTCCTCTAGCCATAACCTTCACCGGCAAAGAACCAAGTAAATATAGAAAAATTGAAATGTCATGAGAAGCCAAATCACCTGTTGCTCCAACATCTTTTCGCAGAGGACCTAAATTTGTTCTTTTAGAATGCAAATAATATACTCTTCCCAATGTCTTTTTCTTAACAATCTCTCTCATTTTTCTTATCGCAGAATTATAGAGGAAAGTATGTCCAATCATTAAAATTCGTTTTTCTTTTTTAGCTAAATTTACCAGCTCCTCAGCCCCTGAGAGATCTAGGGCTATTGGCTTCTCAGCCAGAACGTGTTTCTTTAAAAGCAACGCCTCCTTAATCAACTTATGGTGAGTAGCCGCTGGTGTTGATACAACAACAGCATCAATATCTTTATTGTTCAATATTCTTTTATAATTAGTGTGGAATTCTGCACTTGGACAGAACTGTTTTACGTGCTTCAACCTTTTCTTATCCATATCACAAACACCCACAACTGAAGCGTTTGGGAGTCGACTGAAATTTCTTACAAAATTCGGTCCCCAGTGCCCACATCCGATAATGCCGATATTAACTTTTTTCATAATTACCTTTAGTTACATAATTGAGTTTTGGACTTTCCAAAACCAAAATCAATAATATGTCCTATGACTTTTAAAAAAGCGCGCCAAAAATATTTGATGTCGTCAATCTCTCTTACGCTAATTATTTTTCTAAAAATAAACTCAGGTGAAAAACTCACAGAATACATTCCTTTAACAAGATTTAAAAGGTCCTTGCGATCAAAAGATAGTTTCATTACAGGATTTTTCATATCATAATAAGACCAATCTAAACTATAAAGCAAATCCTTATCGCGACATTCTTGAAACAAAGGAGTATTAGGATAGGGTATAACCACTGTTGCTTGCATAGTATATGCATAATCTTTTTTGAGTAACCACTTACCTAAATCGAGAGTTTTTCTAGCATCTTCATAACTTTCCCAGGGATAACCAAACATCATCGTAATGTGAGGATAAAGACCCACTTTTCTTGCATCTTTGCAGGAACTTATAATTGTTTCTACTTTTAGATTCTTTTTTATTCGATCTAAGGTTGATTGATTTGCTGATTCTAAGCCAAAAAGGAGGAATCTAAAGCCCGCCTTCCTCATTAATTTGTATCCATCAAAATCAACAGCACCAAATCGTAGATTGCAATCAAGGGTAATCTTTTTATTAAGACCTCTTTCTATCATTCCGTTACAGAATTCAACCAACCATTCTCCAACAGGAAAAGTTCCTGAATCATCCATGATTTCTTTAACTTTATATTTATTATGCAGTAATTCTATTTCATCTAAAACGTTCTTTACGCTTCTAGATCTAAAGCGCGGATAAAGTTGTGGCCAACTGCAAAAACTACACTGGGCCCACCAACAATCTCTACCGCTCATAATGTAAGTTCCAGGAGTTCTGCGATAATTTCCGTTCTTATAAGCATAAAGTTCCCACTTAGTAAGCTCTCTATCTATGAATGGTGCTAAATTTAAATCGTGATTTAACTCAAATTTTCCCGTATTCTTGACCCTTTCCCCATGTCTATACCATATGCCTGGCTCTAAATTATCAATTTCAGAAATCGAACCAGATACATTTAGATTTCTGCAAAGATTCAACATAAGAAAATCATAATCTCCACCTGTTAATACAAAATCAACCTTTGAATTAACAAATGATTCCCCAGGTAATCCGGTAACATGATCACCAAATAACACAATTTTTGTTTCTGGAGAAACTGACTTTATTTTATTAATAATTTCCCAATGTTGTTTAATAACAGGGGTTTTTGTTTCAAATGCAATTAGGTTAAATTTCTCTGCCTTAAGCAACTTAATGTAATTCTCAAAGCTAATATCCTCTGCTGCACAGTCATTCCATGTCACATTAAACCCATTTTGTTTAAGCATGGTTGCAGCAGTTGCAGGAACAACAGGATAAATAAAGGTTGGCTCTTTGAAATACTGAAACTGTCTATTCTGTCCAAGGGTCGGAAACCCTTTATCGTTACAAAGAGGTGGATAAGAAATTAAGATTTTCATTAGTTATTTTTCTTCGCTTAATTTGCTTGAAAATAGGCCTTTTAGCAGGTTCCAGCCATATACCATATGAGATAAAATTATACCAAAGAATTTCAAATAAATCAATCGTAAATCTTTGGAAATGCTACAAATAAGAACCAGCAATAAATATGCGCCTGTGCCTAAAAAATACAGCAAATTGAGCCTAGGAAACAGGAAAGTTGCAATAGCCCCAAAGAAAATAAAGCTAAGCAATAATGAAGGCAGGAAATAAGAAAGCTTCCTGGAGGTTTGAGGGAATTTTTTCATAAAATATCCCCTGTGAAGTGCATAATTAGCGATTTGCTGCAGATGTTTCTTAAATAAAGTCCTTCTATGGTGATAAACTATTACTTCCGGATCATACAAAATCCTCTTATTCAGCTTTTTTGTTATTTCTAAACATAAAATTGTATCTTCGCCTGGCCAAAAATCTACATTAAAACCTCCTATTTGTTGAAAAACTGACTTACGGATAATAAAATTGCACGATGGATAATCTTCTACGTAACATTTAGTTTTAGGTTTATACCTTAAAGAATAAAATCCGCTCACTAAAATAGATTCATAACAACTTCCACTTGCACTTTGTCTAGGACTGTCGTTGAGGGGTGTTATCGCAGGACCACCTACTGCAGCAATTTCTGGATCGCTAAAATGCCTTATTGCCTTTTTTAACCAATCCCTATTTTTGGGATATGCATCATCATCGATAAACGCTAAAATTTCTCCCTTAGCCTCTTTTAACGCTATATCTCTTTTTTTAGGTGCAGAAATCTTTCCAGTTTCTATAATTCTAACTTTTGGGTTATCAAAAATAAATCTCTCGTCGGGAAAGACGATTATTTCAAAATCATGATAATCCAAATTACAACACTTCTCAAGACACTCTTTTAGATTGTCGTTGAAGGTTTTTACGGCGATAATAATCGATACGGTCATAATATTTTAAAATATGCATCCGATAAAAAATTGCCAATGTATCAATACCTGTTTTATACATTGCCTGCCAACCTATTCTGCCAAACGGTCTTTTAGTTTGCAAAACAACCGGTGCCTCTGCAATCTTAAAACCTAAATGATATGCATTTACAAGAATTTCTAAATCGAAGGCAAACTGTTTTACTAAAATTCTCGGAAATATTTCTTTGATTGCCTCTTTTTTGAAAAGCTTTAAACCGGTCTGAGTATCATGAATTGGTAATCCAAATAAAACTTTTATGATCAAAAAGTATATACGGCTAATAAGTTTTCTGCGCCAAGGATAATCAACAACAGAATTTGGATGCATCTTAGAACCTATAACAATATCTGCATCATCAAGCCTCATTATATCAATAAACGTCTGTAGCTGAGCAGGATGTAGATCCATATCCGCATCAAGAAAAACAATATAATCGCCCGTTGCGTAACGTATTCCTTTCTTAATTGCCCTTCCCTTTCCATAGTTTTGCCAATTCTTTTTTATGAAAACATTATTGTTTTTGCGGCAAAGTTTCTGCACTGCCTCATAAGTTCCATCAGTGCTTCCATCATCCATAATAATAATTTCATACTGACATCCGAACTCCTCGAATGTTTTTATTGTCTCCTCGAGTGAAGAAAAAATTCTTGAAAGTTCGTTGTGAGCAGGAATTATAACTGAGACTTTACCCATTAAAGTTTTCATTGATTAAGATTTCCAATCAACATTAAATAATCCAGCTATAAATACTATTGATGAAGTAACAACTAGAGCAATAAGAACATTGGTTAGATTCCCATGAAATAAAGTTATCAGGGTAGTCTGCAAAATTACTCCACCTACTAAATAAGGAATAAATCTTAAACTATGAACAGATAAAAAATAAAAGATAAGAATTTGTACTAAAGCATAAAAAGTCATTGCAGTACAAAATAATCTTACTAATGGAATACACTCAACAAACATTTTACGTGTTAAAGTCTTCATAACAAAAGAAGGAAAAGAAAAACAAACAATATCTGCAGAAATACACAAGACAGCAGCCAAAATAATCCCTTTCAACAAAAACGGAGCAACTCTTCTATTTTTTGCAACAGCCTCACTCATCTTAGGAAAAAGTACTATTCCAACAGTCCCGGGTAAAAAAAGAATGATTTTACCGACCATCTGTGCCACTGAGTATTTTCCTGCCAAAAGAGGTGAGAAAAAATGTTTTACCAAAATAACATCGCTGTTAATTAAAGCCATATAGCACAACATGCTGATTGCAACAGGAAAGAAAAAAGAATAGATCTCACGTAAATTAAGCTCTGAAACGTGACAGCTTCTTGCTTTAAATATCTTCTTAGGAATGAACGAAAAAGCTACAACAAAAGAAGAAATACTTGCTAAAATAAATCCCCATAAAGCTCCACCAGCTCTAAATCCTAAATTAACAAAAGATATCCCAGTAATCAGACGCACCAAACCATTAGTTACAGAATTAACTGCCATAGCGCCGAAGCGTTGAATTCCCTGAATAGTTCCCATGGTAATCGGTAGAAAAAGAGCAACAAACAAACCAAAACCTGTTATAACTATCAAAATTGTCGATTCTATCTGCAAGAAATGAGCTATATTCTTACTAAACAACATAAAAACTAAAAATACACCGAATCCGAAAACAAATAACCTTTTACCGAAATAATGAAAAAAACATTTAATTTTTTCTTTCTGATCAAAACTATGAAAACGAGAAACAAACTTAGTTACAACCGTCTGGAATGTACCCATGGGTAATCCGACAATCATCAACAAGGAAAGTAAGGAATTAAGCGTACCATAATCAACAGGATCTAACTTCCTGACCATAAAAAGCCAGAAAACTAAATTGCAGACATTCATAAATACGTTGGCAAGAAAAAGTAAGCTACTTGAACGCAAAAGGTCGCTAATCGATCTTATTCCTGAACCAATTAATTGTTTCATTTAACCCTTCTTCTAGTTTTATTTTTGGAAGCCATCGAAGGTATTTCTTGGCTCTGGAAATATTAGGCTGGCGCTGCTTCGGATCATCCTGCGGCAATGCTTTGAAAATAATTTTACTGCTACTGTTAGTTAATTTGATAATTCTTTTAGCTAATTCATTAATAGTAAACTCACCGGGATTTCCTAAATTGACCGGCTCAATTAAAGAAGTCTTCATTAACCTACAAATTCCTTCCACTAAATCATCAATATAGCAGAAAGACCGGGTCTGTTTTCCATCCCCGTATGTGGTCAATGATTTACCATCTAATGCTTGAGTAATGAAATTCGGAATAACTCTCCCATCATGACTTCTCATACGAGGACCATATGTATTAAATATACGTACTATTCGTGTGTCAATTTTATGTTCCCGATGATATGCCATAACAATTGCTTCTGCAAATCTTTTTGATTCGTCATAACAACCTCTTATGCCTATAGGATTTACATGACCCCAATAACTTTCTTTCTGAGGATGCTCTTTCGGATCTCCGTAAACTTCTGATGTAGATGCAAGTAAGAATTTTGCTTTTTTAAGCTTAGCTAAACCAAGTGTATTGTGGGTTCCCAAAGATCCAACTTTTAATGTCTTAATTGGATATGTTAAATAATCAACCGGGCTAGCAAGAGAAGCAAAATGCAAAACATAATCGATATTACCTTTAAGAGAAATTGGCTTGCTGACATCATGCATCAAAAACTCAAAGCTTTTGTTTTTAGCCAAATGCTCGATGTTTTCCATTGCTCCAGTAATCATATTATCCAAACAAATAACTTTATATCCGTCGGCAAGCAATCTATCACATAAATGTGAACCAATGAAACCTGCCCCACCAGTAATTACAATAGTTTTTCTTTTTCGAACCATTTTATTGTCAACCTTAACCCTTTCTCAAAATCAACTTTTGGTTTAAATCTTAATATTTTCTCAGCCTTAGCTATATCTGCAAGAGTTTTAAAAACATCTCCAGGTCTAGAATTTTCAAAAACTGGCAATACATTCTTACCCATAATGTTATTTATGGCATCAACTAATTCTAAAACTGAGTTATCTTTGCCGTTAGCTATATTTATGGCTGCCCATTTAATATCAGGTGTTTCCGCAGCCAAAATATTAGCTTCTACAACATTATCTATATAAGTAAAATCTCTTGATTGTTTACCATTGCCATATATCGGCGGCGGTTGATTTTTAGCAATGCAAGTTATAAATTTAGGCACAACTACTGCATATTCATCATCAAGCGACTGCCTAGGACCGAAAACATTAAAATATCTTAATGCCACAGCAGACAAACCAAATATCTCACTGAATATTCTACAATAATATTCACCGGCTATTTTTGTCAAAGCATAAGGAGAAATTGGCTGAGGCATAATCTCTTCATTCTCTGGAAAGCTTTCAGTATCACCATAAATAGAACTTGAAGATGCAAAAACTAAGCGCTTAACCTTATTTTCAATACATGATTGAAGCAAATTAACCATGCCGTCAATATTCACCTCATTATATTCATGCGGCACAGTTAAAGATTTAGGCACAGATCTAAGCGCGGCTTGATGTAAAACAAAATCAACACCTTGCGTTGCTTTCTTCACCAGCTCACAATCTCTTATATCTCCTTCAATTAACTCTATTTTATTTAAAACACCAGCAATATTTTCTCTTTTTCCTGAGCAGAAGTTATCGATTACCCTCACATTATGACCATCTTTAACTAATCTATCAACAATATGAGAACCTATAAATCCAGCACCACCAGTAACTAGATAATTGCTCATAATCTTTTTATCCTCTTATCATTCTTACCTGAATAAACATTTCTCGTATCAAAAATTAGGTTTGCATTCTTTAAAATATTGCTATAGTTAATTTTCTCATGATCAGAAACAATTACCACACAATCAAACCAACTTAGATTCTTTTTATTCATCAAAACAGATTTTAGATGAATATCGTTAAATCTTAAGTATGGAATTAATGGGTCAGAATAAGAAACATCTACCCCAAAATCTTGCAAGCGAGCAATCATATCAAGCGCCGGAGATTTTCTTAAATCTTTCACATCCTTTTTGTAAGTAACTCCCAAAATTAAAATCTTTGCTGCTTTTAAACTTTTCTTATTATCTTTAAGAATTTCTTTTAAGCGCTCAATGATGTAATAGGGCATACTTGAATTTATGTCTGCAGCTAACTTTATAAAACGAGAACGAAAGCCGAATTTACGCGCTTTCCAGTATAAATAAAGAGGATCCTTAGGAATACAGTGTCCCCCTACTCCCGGCCCCGGATAAAACGGCATAAAACCAAATGGCTTAGTCTTAGCACCCCTTATTACTTCCCAAATATCTATATCCAATTTATGGCACATCATCGCTACTTCATTTATTAATCCGATATTAACGATACGGAAAGTGTTTTCAAGAAGCTTTACTGTTTCAGCAATTTTTGCCGAAGAAACTGAATGAACTTTTTTTATCGCTTTCTGATACAAAAGCTTTGCAAGGATTGTTGATTCTTTTGTAACCCCGCCAACGATTTTTGTTATTTTCTCGACGCTATAAACTTTATTACCAGGGTCAATTCTCTCAGGAGAAAACGCAAGGAAGAAATCTTCTCCACATTTAAGCCCACCTTTTTCAAACAATGGCAAAATTACCTCATCTGTAGTTCCCGGATATGTAGTACTTTCTAAAACAACAAGCTTACCCTTAATGTACTTTCTAATCTTTTTAACAGCACTTAATATAAAAGAAATGTTCGGATGATATTTTCTTTTTAAAGGAGTGGGTACACAAATAAAAATTATATCGATATCTTTTAAAACCTTAAAATCAGCAGTGCCTTTAAGTTTTTTACTTTTGATTAGACGTTGCAGATCATCTTTTTTCACATCCAAAATATATGGAATTGCTTTCTTGAGCCTGCTAATTCTATCTTTATCCGTATCAATACCACAAACTTCAAACCCTGCCTTTGCAAAACTTACTGCCAAAGGAAGACCAACATAACCAAGACCGACAACAGCAATTTTTGCTTTTTTACTAATGATATTTTTCTTTAGTTTCTTATACATTGAAAATTCTCTTAGAATTGAATAAAGAATGGAATACTACGACTTCCCTCTTCCTATTGTATAATATTTAAATCCCAGCTTTTTCATCATTTTTTCGTCGTAAATATTTCTACCGTCAAAAATAACAGGATGTCTTAAAAGTTTCCTTAGTTGCTTAAAATCAAGTTCTTTAAACTGATTCCACTCAGTGACTAAAACCAAACAATCACTCCCACGGGCAACATCATAAGGATCTTTGCAGAATTTAACATCACTTAAAACCTCTTTTGCCTTAGGCATAGCCTGCGGATCAAAAACCTTTATCTTCGCACCCTCTTCCTGTAAAGTGTTAATAATATCAATTGAAGGAGAATTCCTCATATCATCCGTGCCAGGTTTAAATGATAAACCTAAAATACCGATTACTTTATCTTTCAGAATCCAGAGTTTTTTCTCTATAAGGCTAACGAACATTTTTTTCTGATCTTCGTTAATTCTTCTCACTTCTCTCAATAATCTAAAATCATACCCATGCTTCTCGCTAATTTTTATAAAAGCATCTATATCTTTAGGAAAACAGCTTCCGCCATATCCAATACCCGCATCAAGAAAACCTCTTTCAATACGTTTATCTAAGCCCATACCTTCGGCTACTTTAACCACATCGGCTCCCACACAATCACATATTTGAGAAATAGCATTAATAAAAGATATTTTTGTAGCCAGAAAAGAATTAGAAGCATGCTTAATAATCTCTGCAGACTTTATATCAGTAATCACAATTGGTGCTTTAAGCGGACTATATAAATGAGTCAAGATATCCTTTGCCTTCTTTAACTCAACTCCAACAACCACCCTATCAGGATGCATAAAATCTTTAATCGCTGAGCCCTCCCTTAAAAATTCAGGATTAGAAGCAACGTCAAACTTAACCTTATTTTTCTTATTGCTTTGAATAGTATGTTTTATCCATTCACCGGTTTCAACCGGAACGGTAGATTTTTCTACAATTACTTTATATGAATTTAGCCCACTGGCAATATCCAACGCTACTTTCTCAATACTTGTTAAATCTGCTTCACTGTTAACCTTTGGTGGAGTTCCCACGGCGATAAAAACAACTTCCGCCTTCCTCATTCCATCTTTTATGCTATGCGTAAAAGAAAGCCGCTTTGCCTGGACATTACGCAGAACCATTTCTCCTAACCCAGGTTCATAAATTGGCATAATGTTCTTTTTTAACTGCTTAATTTTTTCTTTATTATTATCAACACAGACAACGTTATTGCCTAACTCAGCAAAACATGCCCCTGTAACTAATCCTACGTAACCTGTACCGACTATTGCAATATTCATTACTCCTCCGTATTTATTGCTCTGATGATTGGGAACCTGTCTTGCGGCCATTATAGCTTTTGTTAATTTCAAAGCCAGTTTCAGGAAATGCCTTGATTCTAAAAACCAACCAAATGGTAGAGCCCTCTCCTCTAGTCTGATTAAAACTTAATTCTACACTCCAGCTATGAAGGTCTCGATAAATCGTATATTCCTGTTCTTTCAAATCTCCAACATCAAATTCAAAGCGCTCATACGCCCTTATTCTCCACTTAGGATTAATCTTATATGACAATTCTGCAGTTAATTGTTTGTTAAACTTTCTTTCATATCGATGCCCTACGCCGATAGACCAATCATCATCCTGAAATGTATATAAATCAGTATTAACCGTTTTAACGTACCTACCTTTTGTCCCATATCTTGCTTCGTCAAAACCGTAGATAACTTCGTTATCAAACCGCAACCAATCATTAGGTCTAAATTCTAAATCTGATCTTAGATCTTCAAATTTCCCGTTCCAGTGCGATGAAAAAACATGATCACTGGTTAATGTATGCCTTACTAAATCAACAGACTTACCATTCCTTTTTGTTTGCAGTTTATTATCTAATTGAATAGTAAATTTATTTTCGCCTTCTAAACTATCTATTCCATCGAACGAATGCAATTTAGTATAAGGAACACTCGGAGGATGAATATAGCTATAATTTATTGCAGGATTAAAAACATGTCGAAGTCTTTTAATATCCATTCCCATAAAATCTGACTCAACTTCAAATATTTTATAAAATTTAGTGCTTAAATCAATACCGCTATAAAATGCACCTCTGACAACATCTTCATAACCATTTTCCTTAGTATCTCCGTAATAAGTTGCACGATAACCAACATAAGGATTTGTCTCAATAAAACCAATCTTCTTAGGTATTGAGAATTTATTAAATGTATCTATGCGCGTTGAACTATCTTCCATATCTGTGGGAGAAATCTGTCTATCTGTTAAATACGCTGCGGAAGTTGTACTTTTAAAATATACCGGAGAATTTCCGATTTTTCGGCTTACTGTTTCTAGCTTAAGCTCAGGAAGCTTCTCAACCTCGGCATAAAATCTGTTTAAACGCTTTTGTGATAATAAACTTAAAGTATAATTTTGATTATAATGTTTAAGTAGAAAATATGATTTAGGGGCTATATCCTTCTCGTATTCTTTATAATAATAATCTTCAAGAAAATCTATGTCACTCATTTTATTAAGTTCCATAGTAATATCGGTAGTATCGTTTATTTCTTTGTAGTGGCGAAGCTGGATACGAAAGCGCTCTCTCTCTGAAGTAGGTCCTCCTTCTTCATCCATAATCTTTTTATATAAACGCTTAGCTTCAATAGCTCTCTCATTCATATAATATGTTCTAAGAATACCTTCTCCGAAAAATCCGGTTTCATATTTTAAGTCTAAACCAGAGCCGACATCTTTTCTTTCTCGATAATCAACATGTAATTTAGCCTCAACATTATCCGCCAGATAAAAACGCCAAGATGTAAGAAAAAATATCCCCCAGTCCTTGTCTTTTCCAGGAATAACTCTAATTTTTGGACGATTTTCATCCAGGCGATGGGTATATTTAGGAAGCCAAAGTACGGGGACTTTTCCAATTAAAAATTTTGCATCTTTTGCAGAAATCTTTTCATCGGGAACAATGCTTATTTCGTCAACAGTAAAACGATAATGAGGGTTATCTAAATCAGAAGTAGTCATATATCCGTTTTTAATAACCATCTCATTTTCAGAAACTCGTTCTATCCTATCTCCATGAACATAATAAGGAGCAATGGCTACATCTGCATTAATAATAGTACCAAAATTTTTCTCGAAATTGTATTCCATCCTTTCCCCGACTAAATTTCCCTTCGGAGAATACAACCTTACATTCCCCTCTGCAACAGCAACTTTTGTTTCTGTATTAACTGTAACCTTATCACAGAGTAGTTTAGAATCCTCATGTACAACTTCTACATTACCCTCAGCAACTACAGTTTTGCCTTCAAACAGAAATTCAACTGTATCCCCATTAACTTCTATAGGAATCTTTTTTGCAACTTTTTCACCCTTATCTGCTAAAGAATCATCTTCGGATATAGCAAAATTTACTGCAGTCAATGCAAATAAAAATAGAAACAGTAAACTAAAAACAAAAACTTTTTTTATCATTTTTGAGCAACCTTCTTCCAATCCTCTAGAAATCTTTCAATACCTATATCTGTTAATGGATGTTTAAGTAGCTGTTCAATTACCTTAAAAGGGATAGTCGCAATATCTGCGCCTAATCTTGCAGCATCTAAAACATGCAAAGGGTTTCTGATACTGGCAACTATAATTTCAGTCTGAAAATCATAATTATCATAAATCAAACGAATATCTTCAATAATACTCATGCCTATATGACTTATGTCATCCAGCCGTCCGATAAACGGACTAATATAAGTGGCTCCGGCCTTCGCGGCAAAAAGTGCCTGAGATGCAGAAAAACAAAGTGTAACATTGGTTTTTATATTTTCTTTAGATAACACCCTAACTGCCTTTAAGCCCTCTTTATTTAAGGGGATTTTGATAACAATATTCTTATGAATCTTAGCTAAAACCTTTGCTTCTTCAACCATGATATCCGCTTCAAGAGAAATTACTTCTGCGCTAATAGGTCCGTCCACTATAGAGCAAATTTCTTTTAAAAGTTCATTTGGTTTACGATCTTCTTTAGACATTAAAGTTGGATTTGTAGTTACACCATCTATTGCTCCCCAACTTGCAGCTTCCCTTATCTGATCAACATTTGCTGTATCGATAAAAATCTTCATTCAACGTTCCCCTATAATTTCTTTTGCAAATTTTCTTTAACTAAAATAGCTGCACCCAAAATTCCAGCATCAGAACCAAGCTGTGCCTTTAAGATCTTCACTGCTCTGGAATGATTAGGCATCGCTCTAGACTTCACTGTTTTATTAATACTGTCAAAAAGAACTTTTCCCGCATTGGACACACCGCCGCCAACAACAATCTTTTTTGGATTTAAAAGATTCACAACTCCACTTAAAACAACCCCTACCTTCTCTCCGACATCTTGCCAAACCTTTATTGCTTTTTTATTACCCTGTTTAGATAATTTAGATAATCCTTCTAAAGTAATGTGAGGGCTAACTTTACTTCTTGCGATAGCTAAGATATTCCTATTTCCCACATACTTCTCAAGACATCCTCTGCCGGTACAGCTGCATTTAGAACCATGTTCATTGATTGGCATATGCCCAATTTCTCCAGCTAAGAAACTAGAACCCCTGTACATCTTTCCATCTAGAATCAATCCTCCGCCAACTCCAGTGCCTAAAGTAATACAAATCATATCTTCAGAACCTCTTCCAGCTCCTAGCTTCCATTCTCCTAAAGTAATAACATTAACATCGTTGTCGATAAAAGTTTTAATTCCGGCAGTCTCTTGCATCCAACGTTTTAAAGGAAAGTTTTTCCATCCCGGAATATTAGGCAAAAAATGAACCAGGCCTTTATTTACATCAACAGGACCTGGCACCCCAATTCCAATACCCAAAACTTCATTTTTTCTGATGTTTCTTTTATCAAGAAGCTCATTAACTTGCCTTACCATCTCCTTTAACAAGCTTAATCTATTTGAATATTTCTTCGTAGAGATGCTTTCTTTCTCAAGCATCTTCATATTGGGATTTAACAATCCAATTTTTACGAAGGTTCCACCTAAGTCTATGCCAATTATAAACTTATTTCTCATTGCTAAGGATAGTTTTTTGCTTAATTTTGGATTGATTATAGCCTAAATCAAGATGGATTGCAAGCTTATTTGAAGCTATTTTTGTTGATAGTGGCCGAAAATGCAGACTTGATTCTTACCTAATTTCTTTGCCCGATAAAGCGACCAGTCGGCTTTATCTATGAACTCTTCCGGGTTCTTAGAATCCTCTGGAAAGGTTGCAATGCCTATACTTATAGTCACGCTGAATTTCTCATCATATGTTTTAATCTGTTTTTTGCTTACTGCAGTACAAATACGTTCTGCAACTAGCTTTGCAGCACCCTTAGCAGTGTCAGTTAGAACAACGGAGAATTCTTCCCCACCGTAGCGACCAGCTAGGTCAATCTCTCGTATGTTTTCCTTTATTATCTCAGCAACTTCCCTTAAAATTACGTCACCGGAAAGATGGCCATATCTATCGTTAATAGATTTAAAGTTATCAACATCTAGCATAAGAAAAGAAAGATCGAGTTTATATTTTTTAGCTCGTTGAATTTCTTCGTTATATCTTTCCATAAAATATCGACGAGTAAACAGTTGAGTTAAGCTATCCGAAATTGCAAGATGCTCAATCTCTTCGTACAACCTAACCCTTCTTAAGTGCAGTGCTAGCTGACTAAGTAAGACGTTCATTCTCTCCTTATCAAAATCAGATAAACCCTTTACCGCAAGATTTCCCAAAGTCTTTCTGTGAGAACGAATCGGAAATGTTTCATATTCTGAAAACGATTCCAGATTTATATGGTGACTTAATACCCGACAGTCATCAAACTTCATATAATCCCGTAATTTAGATATGAAAACATTAACAACATCATCCTCGGTTAATGATTTAGTTAAATCTTTAGTAAGATCATACAGAGTAAATATATCATGAGCAGAGGTTTCAAGCTTAGTTATGGAAAAATCGTGTAATTCACTTTTTTCCTTAAGATCATCACAACGCTTTTTTAATTTTAGGAAATCATGATTTAAATTAATAAAACGGTCAGATAGTATTTTGCGAAATTGCAACAAAATCAGCATTGAGAAAACTATTAACAAAAGCAACATTAACAACTGCATACTCTATCTTTTCCTTTTTGTTTTGCTTTATACAATGCGCTATCAGCCTTTTGCACCAACTCTTCTTTCTGGCGTAAATCCTTAGGGAAAGAAGCAACACCAATAGAAACAGCTATAGGAATATACTTATTTCTAAGAAGAATTTGGGTTTCTTTAACTTTTTCTCTGGCTTGTTCTGCCAGCTGCAAAGCAGATTTCTTAGAAACATTTGGCAGCAGCACAGCAAACTCCTCACCACCATACCTGCAAACAATATTACCTGCTTGACTAAAAACACTCAATAAAGTCTTGCTTATGTGCCTCAAAAGAATATCTCCGGCAATATGGCCGAATTTATCGTTATAAGTTTTAAAATTATCAATATCTATCATCAATAAAGAAATTTCTGATTCACTTGATACAGCTCTTTGAAACTCGATGTTTAGTCTATCAAAGAAATACCTTCTTAAAAATAAACCAGTTAATCCATCTTTAATTGCTAGCTCCTTAGTTCTTCTAAACAACTGTGCATTCTCAATTGCAATTGCACCTAAATCGGCAATGGTAGAAAGTAATCTTAAATCCTCCGATGAAAACTCGTGGTCTTTTCCATTATCAATCCTTATTATACCAATGATTCTTTTTCCAATAATCAAAGGCGCGCTGATAATAGAGCGCATCTTTCTGGGATTTTCATTGCTTATCTTCTCAAAATCAAAACGGAAATCATTTTTTACATCTTCAACCAATAGCGGTTGCATTTTACTTAATACCCAACTATCAAAAATATCTCCCTGCTTGGTCTGAATTCCATATTTTACGCTTGGCCGTTTAGTTGCTTCAATAGAAAGCTGTTTTGTTTTTTTATCCACCAGATATAGAATATAAGTATTATCTTTTTTCTGAATCAGTCGATAAATTTCCTTAATAAGAATTTTAATAGTATCTTCCAAATCAAAATTCTTACCTAAATTCTCTGTTAATCCTTTTAGAGAACTGTATCTGGAAATTGATTTGCCTAAAGACTCAATTCTTAAATCATCCTTATGAGCTCTATCGGAAAATAAATTTATCTGCTCTTGAACATTTTCCTTATCGAGCAGTAAAATACCTCTATTCTTTTGATATTGTTTCCATATGCCAATAAAAAAACAAGCAAATATAAAATACGTTATGCTTGTTATTTTTAAAAAATCCGGATTGAATTTAAAGCTATAAAAGAGAAAAAGAGACAGGTAGACTACAAAAGCAGCCACTAGAAGAACAACGCTATTAAATAATGGTTTTTTCTGTTTCCTTATCAAAGAAATGAACCTTACTCATATCGAAGACTAGGTCAATATCGCGGTTGATCTCTGGTCTATCATGCGCTCCGACTCGAGCAATAAAAGTATGTTTGCCAGTATTAAGGTATAAATACACCTCTGAACCCATGGGCTCAAACACTTCACAATTAACTCTTACGATGTTCTCTGGCGGGGCTTCAGACACAAATAATTTATCATAAACATCTTCGGGTCTTATCCCAAGGATGATTTCTTTTCCTATGTATTTCTTAAGATAAGGATACATATCCTCAACTATTTTAACATTTACTTTACCTTCATCGAAATAAAGACGCCCATCTTTTTTCACTATGTTTCCTTCTAGGAAATTCATCGGAGGAGTACCAATAAAACCGGCAACGAACTTATTCGCCGGCTTATCGTATACTGTTATAGGATCAGCAACTTGCTGAATCTTTCCATCTTTCATAACAGCAATCCTATTCCCCATTGTCATAGCTTCGGTTTGATCGTGAGTAACATATATCATAGTTGTTTGAAGTCTTAAGTGCAGCTTGTGAATCTCAGTGCGCATTTGAACACGCATTTTTGCATCTAAATTACTCAAAGGTTCATCGAACAAAAATACTAGAGGCTTACGCACAATAGCCCTTCCCACTGCTACCCTTTGACGCTCTCCACCTGATAGTTGCTTAGGCCTTCTATCAAGTAATTTTTTAATTCCTAAAATCTCTGCCGCCTCAGCAACGCGTCGCTCAATCTCCATTTTGGGATAGCGTCTTAACTTAAGCCCGAATGACATATTTTCAGAAACGGTCATATGAGGATAAAGCGCATAGTTTTGAAATACCATGGCAATATCTCTATCTTTGGCGGGAATATCGTTTACTATTCTATTGCCAATAAAAATTTCACCTTCAGAAATTTCTTCTAATCCAGCAATCATTCTAAGCGTAGTAGACTTTCCACAGCCGGAAGGTCCGACTAAAACCATAAATTCTTTATTTTCAATGCCTAGATTTACGTCGGAAACAGCACGGACTTTACCTGAGTAGATTTTATTAATTTTTCTTAGGCTTACTTGAGCCATTGCTACCTCTTGATTTAAGTGTTAATTATAGCAAATGGAGATCTTATTTCAACCAAAATAATCAATTAATTTACTTAATGTTGCCTTCATATCTTTTCTATCCACTATCGTATCTATTAAACCGTGCTCCAACAAAAATTCAGAACTTTGGAACCCATTTGGTAATTTTTGTTTTGTTGTCTGTTCAATTACCCTAGGACCAGCAAAACCAATAAGCGCTTTCGGCTCGGCGACAATCACATCTCCCAAACCTGCAAAAGACGCCATAACTCCACCCATAGTAGGATTAGTCAAAACGGAGATATAAGCTAACCCGGCATCATGGTGCTTAGCCAAGGCAGCTGATGTCTTAGCCATCTGCATCAGAGAAAACATACCTTCATACATTCTTGCCCCACCACCTGAACCTGATACTATTATAAGAGGAAGCTTTTTTTCAGTAGCAAGCTCAGTAGCCCGGACAACTTTTTCTCCCACAACAGAACCCATTGAACCCATTATAAAACGAGAATCTGTTACACATAAAACTACTTTCTTTCCCTCAACTTTTCCTTCGCCGGTAATCGCCGCATCTTTTAACCCGGTTTTCTTCTGATCCTGGGAAAGTTTCTCAATATAAGTTTTTGGGCCTTTAAAATTAAGAGGATCTACTGATTGTAATCCAGCATCAAATTCTTTGAATGTGTTTCTATCGATTACTGACTTAATCCTCTCATGTGCAGTTAGGGAAAAATGATAATTGCACTTAGGGCAAACTTTTGAGTTCTCATCAAGGTTCTTTTTATAAAGTGGCTGCGAACAACCTTCGCATTTTTTCCAGAGACCATCAGGAATTATTTTTTTCTTAACCCTAACAGTAGTATATTTTCTTCTTCCAAATAATGCCATAGTTATCTTCTATCCTACTAGAAAATTACTTAATTTTAAACTTATTTATCGTAAGTCCAGATAAAACCTTAGGATAAAAATACGTTGACTTTGGCGGCATCTTTTCTCCTTTAGATGCAATATTGCTTAGCTGTTCGGCTCTAACCGAATTCAGGAAAAATGCTGCCTGAGCTTCACTATTATCTACCATCTGGATTGATTGCTCGGCTCCTTTAATAAATACCACATCGCCTGAATCAATTCTAAGTTTCTTAAAAACAATATCCTGCAATATGTTTACATCTAAGATATCATCATTTGAATAAAGCTTATTATCTTTTATTTTCAAAAAACTATAACTATTTTTGTGATAAAGACCAAACACTCCTGCTTTTAAAGCCACTTTTTCAAGAAACGTAAATAGCTCTTTTTTATTTTTGCATTTTTTTATTTCAAAAATTTCACCTAACTGTTTCTCATTAATCTTTTTCTTAACTACTCTATGAACTGGCAATATCTGGAGTTTATCAGAATTCATATCAGTAAAATAAGTCATCAAATACTCATAAGACCTTGGTAAAGTAACCTTCTTCTTATGCATCTTTTTCATATGATCTCTAAACGCAAGACCAACTTCATATCTATGATGTCCATCAGCAATAAAAATATCTTTGCCACTTACTGTTTTTTCCAATTTAGCAATTAAATTCTTATCATCCAAACACCAAAGCATATGCCTTACATCATCTCTATCTGTAACATCAATTATTGGATCTGCATTCTTGAAGCTTTTATCAAAAGTAGTCTCGATTACTTCCTTATCATCCTGAAAAAGAACAAAGATAGGACTTAAATTAGCCCTAACCTTTTCAATAAGCTGAAATCTGTCTTCTTTTGCTGCCGCCTGAGTATTTTCATGTGGAAAAATCTTGGACTCCCTATCTTTAGCCAGCCTTAACAGACCGATAAACCCCAACCTTTCTCTTTCTTGCCCACCATAAGTATAGCGCTGTAGATAAAAATAAAAACTTCTGAATCTGGTTTTTTTAAATGCCCTATCCTCAACCCACTCATCAAATAATTTCTTGGCCCTAGAATATCTATTATTCTTTTCATTATCATCTGGATAAAGTCTTCCTAATATAAGCCTGATGAAATTATAGGGGTGAATTTTATGATAAAACTCCTGGTCACTCGGGGATATTACATCGTAGGGAGGACACACAACTTTGGAAACATCACTGATCTTTTCTTGATTATAAATAGTAGCTCTAAATGGCTTAATCTCTACCATGAATAAAACTTTCTATTTTTTCGCCGGACATTCTGACGCAGATGCCTTACAAGAAGAGCAAGGATTTTTTTCTGGCTCTTTAAGGCCTTTTTTCTTGCTATAATCAGGTTTTCTGTAATCTGTGGCGTAGAATCCTGAACCTTTAAAGATTACTCCAGCACCTGCACCAATTAATCTTTTCAATTTAAGCTTTCTACACTTAGGACACTTTTTTAAAACTGGTGCACTCATTGATTGAAACTTATCAAATTCAAAACCGCAATTATTGCATTCATATCCATACGTTGGCATACAATACTCCTTAATTCAGTTATTTAAAAGCTCTTTTGATTTTATCAGTAAAAGAAGCGCTGTCAACTTCTTCACCGCTTACCTGAGCAAATTCTTCAAGAATTTTCTTCTGCTTTGATGTTAAACTCGTCGGGACTCTTACCTTTACCACAACAAATTCATCACCCTTACTATAACCTCGCAAATCAGGCATGCCTTTTCCGCGGATCCTAAAAACTTTCCCGCTCTGAGTTCCAGCAGGGACTTTCATCTTTACTTTTCCCTCTAGGGTAGGAACTTCAATTTCTCCTCCTAAAGATGCCTTAGTAAAACTTATCATGCTTTCTATATATAAATCGCTGCCATCTCTTTTAAAAGCTTGATGGGGCTTAACGCCAATCAAAACATAAAGATCACCCTTGCCAGCAACGCCCACCTCACCCTCTGCTCTAATGCGCAGATGGGAATTACTGTCAACTCCCGGAGGAATCTTAACTTGAATTTTTCGTGTTACCTTATTTCTTCCCTGTCCATTACATTTAACACAAGGTTGTGTTACTACGGTTCCCTCGCCTGAACACTGAGGACATGTTTGAGACATCCTGAAAAAGCCACTGGAAAGCAAAACTTGTCCTTGGCCTTTACACTGAGAACACTTTGATCTTTTAGTACCCGGCTTGGCTCCAGAACCACTACATGTATTACATGTTTCATATCGAGGAACTTTCAAAGTCTTTTCAATGCCGGAGAATGCCTCTTCCAAGGTAATGTCAACCTCAATCTGAATATCTCTGCCTCTTTGCCTACGAGAAGAACCAGCTCTTCTTCCTCCGCCAAAAATATCAAAACCTAAATCAGAGAAAATATCATCGAAAGATCCGCCGCCGAAACCAAAACCACGTAAGATATCAGAAAAATCAGCGCCGCGGAAAATATCTTCGTGTGTATATTGTTGATCGATACCGGCATGACCATACTGATCATATAATGCACGTTTCTTTGAATCAGATAAAACAGCATATGCCTCGGAGATTTCCTTAAATTTTTCCTCAGCTTCTTTTTTCTTATCTGCAGGAACCCTATCTGGATGATGCTGTAAAGCTAAAGATCGATATGCTTTTTTTATCTTATCCAGCGGATCGCTTTTTTCAACACCTAGGATTTCGTAATAATCACGCTTCATTGTTTGAGTTCTTTCTGGCATCGTCGGCTAAACAAAAATACTTTTACTTCTTATCTTCGTCTTCTACCTTATATTCTGCATCAACAACATCCTCATTCTTTTTAGAGTCAGCTTTTGGTTCTTCTTGCTTTTGACCTTCAGCTTGTTGACCTGGTTGCTGTTGTTGAGCTTGCTGCTTTGCACTAGAAGCCTTATACATCTCTTCTGCTAATTTATGAGCTGCCTTAGATAAATCTTCCATACCTTTCTTTATCTTATCAGCATCTTTTGTCTTTACTGTTTCTTTTAATTCTTTCAACTTTGATTCAATGCTTTCTTTATCTTCAGCTGATACCTTATCACCAAAATCCTTCAAGGATTTCTCAGTTGAATAAATTAAACTATCCGCCTGATTACATACCTCTACTTCTTCTTTTCTCTTCTTATCTTCGGCAGCGTATTGTTCTGCCTCTTTAACCATCTTATCAATATCTTCTTTATTAAGCTTCTTAGGTGCGGTAATCTTAATTGACTGCTCCTTACCGGTTCCTAGATCTTTAGCCGAAACATGAACGATTCCGTCGGCATCAATATCAAAAGAAACTTCTACTTGCGGTACTCCGCGTGGCGCTGCAGGAATCCCAATTAAATCAAACCTGCCTAATTCAACATTATCATTGGCCATTTTACGTTCACCCTGCAAGACCCTCACAGTTACGGCTGTCTGATTGTCTGCTGCGGTAGAAAACACCTGAGACTTTTTTGTCGGTATAGTAGTATTTCTCTCAATTAAATTCGTACAAACCCCACCTAATGTTTCTATACCTAAAGATAAAGGAGTAACGTCCAAAAGTAGAACTTCTTTTGCATCACCTTTGATAATTGCCGCCTGAATAGCTGCTCCCATAGAAACGCATTCCATAGGGTCAACTCCACGCTCAATCTTTTTACCGACTTCTTTTTCAACAAACTGCTGAACTACCGGCATTTTTGTTGGACCGCCGACCAAAATTACCTTATCAATTTTATCAGCATCTAATCCAGCATCTTTTATCGCCTGATGCATTGGATCGCTACATTTTTCAACAATAGGACCGATTAACTCCTCAAGCTTTGCCCTGGCAATGCTCATGGTTAAATGCTTAGGTCCTGTTGCATCGGCTGTGATAAACGGAAGATTGACATCAGTTGTAATTGTGCTAGAAAGTTCAATTTTAGCTTTTTCTGCTGCTTCGCGCAGACGCTGAATCGCCATT
The DNA here is from genome assembly GCA_964406665.1 of uncultured Planctomycetia bacterium. Taxonomy (GTDB): domain Bacteria; phylum Omnitrophota; class Gorgyraeia; order VGKH01; family JBHPFN01; genus CAYOSQ01. The sequence goes on from CAYOSQ010000010.1 coordinate 66,261, forward strand.
TTATCATTCCTTAAATCTATTCCGGAGTCTGTTTTAAATTGATCAGCGATATATTCAATTATTACATTGTCCATATCGGTTCCGCCTAAAAAGGTATCTCCTGAAGTTGACAATACCTCGAAAGTTGCAGCTTTAGTTGCATCATCCCAGCCCATTTCTAAAATAGTAACATCCAGAGTTCCACCACCAAAATCGAAAACCATGATCTTCTGCTCTTTACCAGCTTTATCTAAACCGTATGCAAGACAAGCCGCAGTCGGCTCATTGATAATTCTTAAAACTTTAAGACCAGCAATTTCTCCAGCATCTCTTGTTGCTTGTCTTTGATTATCATCAAAATAAGCCGGGCAGGTAATGACTACCTCTTCAATCTTATCACCTAAATAAGCTTCTGCGTCATTTTTTACTTTCTGCAAGATAAAAGCAGATATCTGTTGAGGGCTGAATTCTTTGCCAGATATCTTGAATTTGAAATCAGTACCCATCTTTCGCTTTGCCGCCTGGATAGTACCCTCAGGATTAACTGAAGCTTGTCTGCGTGCAGGCTCTCCGACTAAAAGCTGTTCGTCTTTACCAAATGCAACATAAGACGGAAAAGCCTTACCACTTGCAACACCTGCTCCCTCTGCTGAAGGAATTATCGTCGGACGACCACCCTCCATAGTTGACGCAGCTGAGTTTGAAGTTCCTAAATCAATACCAATTACTCGTGCCATTATATTACCTCCTTAAATATTTTTTAGTTTTCTTCAGAATTATCTTCTGAATTATTCTTTTTCTTTGATACTTTTACTTTTGATGTTCTAATTACCCGATCTTCTAAAAGATAACCCTTTTGGAGCTCTTCAACCACAGAATCTTCATCAAGTTCATCATTTTCCTCTTGCATCAATGCTTCGTGAAAATTAGGATCAAAAACTCTTCCCTTTGCTTCTATTGGCTTAACACCTCTTTTTTTCAACATTTCATAAAGATGAGCCAAAATCATCTCAATGCCTTTTAAGAAAGCTGTAGGATCTTCGTGATTTGAATGCATGGCCTCCAAAGAACGCTCTAAATCGTCGAGAATTCCCAAAAGCTCTAAGATAATTTCTTCGTTGGCATATTTGATAAATTCAAATCTTTCACGATCAACTCTTTTCTTAGTATTGTCAAATTCTGCCTGTAGTCGAAGCAACTTATCCCAGTACTCTTGAGCTTTAGCGGCTTGCTCTTTAAGTGCATCAAGCTCACTTTTTTTTATTTCAACTTTCTTTTCTGCGTCTTTTTTCATCTTTTAATTTTTGCGCCTTTAGAAATCTTCCAGCATATCTTCCATCAACTCAGAAACATATTCTAAAGCAGATACAATCTTTGAATAATGCATCCTGGTTGGACCCAAAACAGCCAGGCTTCCCGCAGGTTTGTTGTGTATGCTGTAATGTGACACTACTAAAGAACATCCATCTATACCTTCACATTCCAGTTCTTTACCAATGTATATCTCAATTCTTTTTTGCAGCTGACGGTTAAAAATCTCAAGCAATCTTTCTTTTTCCTCAAGTAAAAACAATATCTTTTTAATCCTCTCGATATTTTTAAACTCCGGCTGCTCAAGAATACAGGATGTACCCTTATAAAACAACCTATCATCTTCCTGCAGAGATACTATTCCTGTACAATGAGTTAAATCAGAGAGAACCTGTGAAGTCTTATCCAGCAAAACTTCCAGCTGTTTAATGTTCCTGCGATATTCAGAATCAATACGATTTTTTTCCTCAGAAATAAGCTGCATTTCTCTCATTAAATAATCTACATAATAACGATATCCTTCTTGCGTAGGAATTCTTCCGGCAGAAGTATGCGGATGAGTCAGATAACCCATTTTCTCTAAATCAGCAAAGACGTTACGGATAGTTGCCGGACTAAGATTAAAGTTATATTCTTTCACTAAAACCTTAGAGCTTACAGGCGTAGCTGTGCGCACATAGTAATCGATTGCTGCTGATAAAATTTCTTTTCTTCTGGTTTCAAAGTCTGTGATTTTAACCAACTTAGCCTCCTTGTTAGCACTCTAAAGTTGAGAATGCTAAGACGTTATTCTAACACAAATCTAAACTTTGTCAACAAACAAAAAAGAATTAATTCTGGGTCTTCTTTTCAAAGAAATGAATAAAAAAACAGGCCGCATGTTTTGCATGCGGCCTGCCATAGCCTCCTTCCGCGTTTGGAAAAATGTCACCTTACGGATTTATGGATCAAATGGTTCATCACCAATGTCTATAACATTAGGCTTCATATTATGCACAAGGTAATCTTCAGCAAAATATGTGTGGGCATTCTCTACCTCAAGGTTGTAGACTGTACTCTTAGCATCAACCTTTCTCATGGAAGAGATAGTTGTTTCAATAAGTTTTCCATCCTCAAGGATCATCATTGGAGAATCAATGGTTAGTTCTCCAATAGACTTATATTCACCATCGCTCATTACCCTGTGTATTTTGGTTACTCTTAACTGTTTACCTGCCTTTGTTTCAACTAACAGAGACCCTTCTTCATCAGGATGGATGAAGAGTTCTGTTACCTTATTTGGCACAACATTGTTTTCTTCATCTGCACTTAGTACTATATCTCCTACCTTTATATCCTCGATTGGCTTAAGGCTGCCATCGGCTAAGGTTATTGCTGTACCAGGGAGGAAACAGCCAGAACCGGAACTTTTTACGTAAATCTCAAATCTCTTACGAACCATAACGCCATCTTTCGCATAGATCGCTGGAGAGAAATAAAAGTGTCCAGGGTAAGGAGGAACAAAAGTAACTTCCAAATCAAATGGAACATCTCTCCAATATACATAAGGAGGGTCAAAGTCAAGACTACCAGGATAGTCTATGCTCTGATGCGAATGCCACCTAACTATTACTTCTGGATCAAGATCTTCTTCTGCTGGTTCAATGTCAGAAATAACATTAATGGTTACACCTGAAGTTCTAACATCTGCCCATTCATAAGATGTTTCTAAGTTCTCAATCGTATGAGTTGGAGCATTCTTAAGCATTACTGCCTCGGGTGATCCAAAGATAGAAACTTTATCTATCCAGCTAGGACCATCCCCATTATATATACCCGTACCTCCTGATATATCATAATCCAATTCATTTGGATATGGAACCGGATCATATCCATCATAAACAATTGAATCTTCATTCCATGTAGCTACCAAATAATTGTTTGGATTTAAACCGAATGATCCATTATCAAGATCCTCAGTTTTCATCAAGTATACATCCAACCTTGCCAATTCAGTAGGTTCAGCTGGCTCTGGTAGCCAACAAAGAATTGCAGTATATGATTCTCCAGTTGGCAAAGGATATTCTGTAGGGAAGTTAGGATTGTACTCTGGCTTACCTGGATTAGAAGTAGAAAGTGTTTTTTGCTTTCCTGAAGCCCATCCATAGCCAATATTCGCTTCTTTGTTACGGACAAGGACCTTAAAACCAAAAACTTCGGGCTCTTCACCGCTATCACTTACCTTTCCGGCAACAAGGTTAAGGCCCATCTCGTCAATGCTCAAATAACGACCCCCTCCTAAACCAATATTCAAACTAGGTTTTTTACGAGCAAATGAAAATTCTGTTAGGAATATCATATTTTGGTCTTTTCTATACATTTTCCTATAGCCTATACCGTCATTGCGAAATGGTGTTTCATTACCAATAAACTGTGCATGGCCTAGCTCACCGTCATCATCTGGTATATTAGCATGAGTAGCCCTATCTCCAACTACCCACTTTTCTTCACTTAACTCATAAGTAAAATCATCATGGAATAGTTGTGCGTCACCATTTCTTGCCAAATAAGCACCGCTGTTATTTAAGTCATGCATATACTTTGGCCAGCGTGCTTTACCTCTCTCGAATGTTGTTTCAAGATCAGTTAAGTGAAGATATCCATCTTCACCTCCTGTTAATAATTCAACATCACCGTCTTGGTCAAAGTCTACAATTGTAGTAGTTGATTTTTTAACACCGCCAGTAATTCCTGCTGTTCCTATATAAGCGATTTCTGTAATACTAGGATCACCTAAAGTCACAGCTACAAGGTTATCATTGGTATCATGGTCGGTGCCGATAATTAAGTCAACAGCTCCATCTCCGTTTAAATCAGCTAAAGAAGGAGATGAATCTGTTGCATCTGTATTCCATGAACCCAGGGTTGCCCCAGTGCTATCGTAAATACGAGTATTACCTGCCCAGTCTACAACAGCTATCTCTAGTGTAGAGATAAATGGTATTGGATGATTCGGATTCACAGTACCTGGTGCTATATCAGCTATGATTGGAGCAGCATAAATAGTTGAAGGTAAATCTTCTCCTATCTGAGCAATGGTTCCATCATGCTGAAGCAAGAATGTAAACCCACCATTAGTAGCTACTACAATCTCCAGCTCCATATCTCCGTCAATATCTCCTATTGCCGGAGCAGCGAATACATCACGGCCACCAGGGATTGCAGTAGTAAATAACTCAGTGCCGTCTAGTTTATAGGCATAAACATAACTTGCGTCGTCTCCTATGACTATTTCAATCTCACCATCGCCGTCTAAATCAGCAACTGCTGGTGTATTTGTATGTCTTACATGACCGTTGAAATAAAATACTTGTTCTAATTCAGCAGGACCTCCTGCAGGTACATCTATGATATAAACTGCATCACGGCTACTCACATAAACATCTTCTGCAGCCACTATGATCTCAAGCGCATCATCATCATCTGTGTTTGCTAACACAGCGGAAGAATAAAGATCATCAGGTAAAGCTACAGGGAATCCAGAAATTATAGTTCCGGTTAGCCCATCTACATCCCAAGCATATACCTTATTATTCATTGCGGTTACTACAACTTCAAGTTCACCGTCTCCATCTATATCTCCTATAGCAGGA
>CAYOSQ010000011.1:0-60266 GCA_964406665.1 uncultured Planctomycetia bacterium
GTATTAGTCCTTTTAGTAGAAATAGATTCGTAGGCGAACAAATCGGAAAAGGCAGAAAATTAAAAGATATTCTTATAAAAATGGAAATGGTTTCTGAGGGCATTCCGACGGCGAAATCAGCTTATCTTCTGAGTCTTAAGCATAAAGTTGATATGCCGATTACAACAGAGATTTATTCAGTTCTTTACAAAAACAAAAATCCTTTAAAAGCCGTTGATGATCTTATGCTTCGTAAGAAAAGGAATGAGTTTTAGAACACGGGGCGTGGCGCAGTTTGGCTTAGCGCGCTTGAATGGGGTTCAAGAGGTCCTGGGTTCAAGTCCCAGCGCCCCGACATATCGAGGAGGTAAAGTTGACTAGAAGAATAATTATAGCATTGTGTTTAACATGTTTTTTGTTTGGATGCGCTTCTTTTAGGGAAAAACGAGAAGAAGAAAGAGAGAAACGCGAATTGCAGGAAGAGAATTACCAGAAGTTAAGGACTGATTCAAAAGAAAAAAATCTTTTTTTAGGACAAACCTGTGAGAATATCGTAACGTTATATGGAGAGCCAGAAGATGTTTTTAGATCTTCATCTGATGTAAGTAGTTTGGAAATCTGGACGTATGATACTGTGCTTGGAGAAAATCAACTTTTTGATAGACCAATTCGTTTATATTTTAGCAATTGCGAATTAACATCGTGGACAAATTAACTTGTTGTATAGGTTTTGAAAAAGGAGAAAACCTATGGAAGAGAGAAGAAAGCATAAGAGATTAAAGAGAAAGTTTATCGTTTCTTTTAGGCCGTATGGAAAGAACACTGCTTTTGATGTTTCTCAAATGAAAGATATTAGTGTCGGCGGTGTGCGATTCATGACTTCAAAGCCGTATGCTGAGGGGACAACTTTGATTCTTCAGTTTAAAACTCCAATTTCCGCTTTTAAGTTTGAAGTCACCGGAAATGTTATAGAGTCTAAGAAGGTTGTAGAGAATCTTATTTATGATACTCATGTGAGTTTTATGGATGTAGATAAAGATAGTGCAAAGGTGATTAAAGAGACGGTTGATTATTTTTCAAAGAATATTTGAGGAGAAGAGTGTAAATGAAAAAGTTGCAAATAGGTTTAATTGGATTTGGAAATGTTGGTGAAGGATTTATCAAGATTCTAAAAGAAAGAAGAAGCCTTATTAAAGAGAAAGCAGGTTTAGAATTTTGCATAAAAAGGATTTGCGATAAAGATCTTAGGAGGAAAAGAAAGCTTAAGGTTGATAGAGGTATATTGACTAGCAATCCCCAGGATATCTTATCTGACCCTGAGATAGAGATTATTGTTGAGTTAATTGGAGGGGTACACCCGGCAAAAGAATTTATCATGCAGGCACTTAAGTCAGGTAAGCATATTGTAACTGCAAACAAAGCACTCTTAGCCGAGGAAGGAAAAGATGTTTTAAAGCTTGCTGAAAAACTGAAGCGTAGCATTTATTTTGAGGCTTCGGTTGGTGCAGGAATTCCTGTAATCAAAATTTTAAAAGAAGGATTATTGACTAATCGCATCAATGCGATTTATGGGATTATCAACGGTACCTCTAATTATGTGCTTTCAAAAATGTCTCAAGAGCACTGTTCTTTTTCTGATGCGTTGGCAGAAGCAAAACGAAACGGATTTGCTGAGGCTAAGCCTCATTTAGATATTGAAGGTATTGATAGCGCTCACAAAATTGCTATCTTGAATTATTTAGCTTTTGGTCAGATGTTTAATTTTAAAGATATTTATACTGAGGGCATTTCTAAAATTTCACTTGCTGATATAAAATATGCGCACGGTATGGGATTTGAAGTAAAGCTTCTGGCAATAACAAAGAAAAAGAATGAATTTATTGAGACCAGGATTCAGCCAACTTTAATTCCCAAGAATCATCTTTTGGCTTCGGTTAACGGGATATTTAATGCGATATATATCAATTCTGATTTAGTTGGTGATTTATTGTTTTATGGTGAGGGAGCAGGCCAAATGACTGCAGCTTCAGCTGTGGTTAGCGATTTAATTAATTTAGCTAATAATCTTGGGATGAATGGGTATGGGATTTCAAGATCCCGTAGAAAAAAGTTAAAGTTGCGTAAGCTTGATGACATCCAGTCTAAATATTATATTCGGTTTATGGCTATTGATAAGCCTGGGGTGTTAGCTAGAATTTCTGGAGTGTTGGGAAAATATAAAATTAGTATTGCTTCTGTAAGTCAAAAGGGTAGGCGTCGTGCAAAGGTGGTGCCATTGGTAATGTTGACTCATGAAGCAAGCGAAAAGAATATGCGCATGGCACTTGCAAAGATCTACAAGTTAGCAATTATAAAAGAAGCTCCTGTGGCCATACGCATGGAAAGGGAAATTTAATGTCCTGGGAAGGTGTAATAAAAAAATATAAGAAGTTTTTACCGGTAAGTAGAAAAACTCCGATAATTACATTGCAGGAGGGCAATACTCCGCTGATATATTCTAAAACTTTATCGGAGCTGGCAGGTTCCAGCACTTATGAAGTATATCTTAAATACGAAGGGTTAAATCCCACTGGTTCTTTTAAAGACCGCGGAATGACTATGGCAATTTCCAAGGCTAAAGAAGAAAAATCAAAAGCAGTTATGTGCGCATCAACTGGAAATACTTCTGCTTCCGCTGCTGCTTATTCTGCGAAGTCAGGATTAAAGTGTATAGTGGTTATTCCTAAAGGTGCCATTGCTTTAGGAAAATTAGCGCAAGCATTAATTCATGGGGCTCAGGTTTTGGCCGTTGATGGTAATTTTGACGATGCTTTACGTATTGTAAGAGATATAACTTCAAATTATCCGATAACTTTAGTTAATTCTCTCAACCCTTATAGAATTGAAGGTCAAAAGACAGGTTCTTTTGAAATATGTGACTATTTACATGGGGCACCAAATTATCATTTTATTCCTGTAGGTAACGCTGGAAACATAACTGCTTATTGGAAGGGATACAAAGAATATAAAAAAGCTGGACGCATTAAAAGTCTTCCTAAGATGATGGGTTTTCAGGCTGCTGGTGCTGCACCGATTGTAAAAAAGCGCATTGTAAGAAAGCCTGAGACCATAGCTACAGCAATTCGAATCGGTAATCCGGCAAGTTGGAGAAAGGCAGAAGAGGCCAGAGATGAATCTCGTGGACTGATTGATCTTGTAACTGATAAATCAATTTTAGACGCGTATAGACTTCTTGCTTCTAGAGAAGGGGTATTTGTTGAACCTGCCTCTGCTGCATCTGTTGCTGGATTATTAAAGTTGGTAAAAAAAGGATTCTTTAGAAAAAATAGATCTAAGACTAAAAAGAAGATAGTATGTGTTTTAACTGGTCATGGCTTAAAGGATCCTGACAGAGCCATAAAATCGGTTAAACCTCCTAGAGTTATCAAAGCGGACGCTAAAGCAGTTTTAAAAGAAATTGGGTTTTGATCATTGAGCGAACTAAAAGGTAAAAAAATTCTCATTACTTCTGGACCAACCTGGGTTGCAATTGATAAGGTTAGAGTTATAAGTAATATTGCTACAGGGAAAGTGGGTGGCTTAATCGCAGATGAGGCAAAAAAAGCAGGAGCCCAAGTAACATTATTGCAAGGTCAGGTAAAGGAAAGATTAAATAGAAAAAATATTAGAGTAATAAAATTTAAATATTTTTCTGATTTTTATATGCAACTCAGGAAAGAATTAACATCTAAAAAGTACGATATTGTAATTCATTCAGCAGCAGTTTCGGATTATAGTGTAAAGAAATTTTTCTCTGGGAAGATACGTTCAGGTTTGTCTGGTTTTAAGTTGGAACTTAAGCCAACAATTAAAATAGTTAACAGAATAAAGAAAATTAGCAATAAAAGTATTTTAGTTGCATTTAAGTTAGGTATAGGTATTTCTAGGGCTAGCTTAATTAAAAATGCCGTGAAGCTGTTGAAATCATCCAAGGCAGATTTAGTAGTAGCAAATAGAATAAGTGGAGACAAGTATACTGCTTTTATCATTGATAAAAAAAGCAATATTTTAAATTCCGCTAGCAATAAGAAACAGCTTTCTGTTAAATTGATAAACATGCTCAATAGAAAAATATGAAATATGTAATTTTAATACCTGATGGAATGTCTGATTATCCTGTTGAAGAGCTAATGGGCAGAACTCCTTTAGAGGTTGCCAATACTCCTAATATGGATTCGATTGCTAGAGAAGGCATTGTAGGACTGGTTAACACAATTCCTAAGGGGATGGTTCCGGGATCTGATGTTGCCAACTTAGCAATTTTAGGATATGACCCAAAACAATATTATGCAGGTAGAGGTCCTTTAGAGGCTGCTAATTTAGGTGTAGAGTTAAAAGAGGGGGAAGTTGCTTTCAGGTGTAATCTAATAACTGCTGAGAGCGATAAACTTATAGATTATAGCGCCGGTCATATTAGTACTAAGGAGTCTTCCATATTAATTAAATTTCTTGATAAACAACTCGGTGGTGAAAACTTGAAGTTTTATTCAGGGATAAGCTATAGACATCTTGCTGTAATAAAAACTGATAATGTTGATGGTTTGTTGCAGGTTAAGTGTTTGCCTCCACATGATATTATGGGGGGAAAAATTTCCAAGAATCTACCTAAAGGAAAAGAAGCTTCTCTTTTGAGTGATTTGATTCAGCGCTCCAGAGAGGTTTTGACTAAACATGAAATTAATCAGGTTAGAATTGATCTTAAAGAAAATCCTGCTAATATGATTTGGCTTTGGGGTCAGGGAATAAAGCCTCAGATGCCAAAATTCATGGATAAGTTTGGTTTAAGTGGTTCAGTAATCTCTGCAGTGGATTTGATAAAAGGCATTGCAAAAATTATTGGCCTTGAGGTAATAAAAGTTCCTGGGGCAACTGGGTATTATGATACTAATTATAAAGGTAAAGCTGAGCATGCTATTGAAGCCTTAAAAAAGGATGATTTTGTTTTTGTGCATGTAGAGGCTACTGATGAAGCGGGACATAATGGTGATTTGAGGATGAAAATATCTTGCATTGAAAAATTTGATCAAGAGATCGTTGGTAGAATATTAGAATACTTGAAAGTAAATGGTGACTTCAGGATTTTAGTTAGTCCTGATCATGCAACCCCTGTTAGTATTCGTACGCATGCGAGCGATCCTGTTTGTTTTACAATGTGTGGAAAAGGCATTGATGCTTCTGGTGTTGAAGAATTCTCTGAAAAAACTGCAAAAGAGGCTAATTTCGTCATAGAAAAGGGCCATGAGTTAATGAATTATCTTGTTAAAGAATCTCTATGAATTCATTAATAGTCGTTGCTATAGCTGTTGTATGTTTTTGGTTGGGATATAAATTTTATGCAAAAAAGCTGGAAGATCTTTGGGGCGTTGATTGCAAAAGAACTACTCCGGCAGTAGATAAGTATGACGGCGTTGATTATGTTCCAGCAAAACATTGGTTAGTCCTTTTCGGTCATCATTTTGCTTCGATTGCAGGAGCTGGTCCAATAATCGGTCCTGTAATAGCTGTTACTCTCTGGGGATGGCTGCCTGCGCTTATCTGGGTAATTGTTGGAACGATATTCATCGGAGGTGTTCACGATTTTGGAACTCTCTTAACTTCTGTTAAGGAGGATGGGAATTCCATAGCAGATATTGCATCAGGGGCAATTTCTAGAAACGCAAAGATTGTTTTTTCGTTATTTATTTGGTTGGCTTTGATTTTAGTTATTGCTGTATTCGCTTATCTTTGCGCTGATACATTTATAAAGAATCCCAAGATAGTAATTCCGTCTTTAGGTTTAATCCCTACAGCAATCTTTGTAGGTTTTATGCTTTACAATGTAAAAGCAAATCCTGTTTTTACAACAGTTCTTGGTTTAGCTATTCTAGTTGGCTTAGTGGCTTTGGGGCAGAATTATCCAGTTACTGCTATTGATAATCAGTCAACCTGGATTCTGATTTTACTTGGTTATGCGTTCTTTGCTTCGATAATACCAGTTAATATACTTTTACAGCCTCGTGATTATTTGTCTAGTTTTCTTTTGTTCTTTGGTTTATTGTTTGGTTTTTTGGGATTGATAGTTACGCGTCCGTTGATCCAGACCCCGGCATTTACCCAGTTTGCTTCAGAGGGCGGAAATCTTTGGCCGATGTTAAGTGTGATTGTTGCTTGTGGAGCTATCTCTGGGTTTCATTCATTGATTGCATCAGGTACAACCTCAAAACAATTATCTAGTGAAGGAGTTGCCAAGAGAATTGGTTACGGCGGTATGGTTACTGAAGGATTACTCGCTGTTATGGTAATTTTAGCAGTAAGCGCTGGATTAAATTTTAAAGAACTATCTGTTTGTATCGCTGATAAATCCAGCCCCATTGTAATTTATGGCCAGGGTTATGGGAATATTACAAAGACCGTGCTCGGTGGATTTGGTGGCTTTATCGGAGTGATAATTTTGAATGCTTTTATTTTGACGACTCTTGATTCAGCTACGAGGATTACTAGATATATTACAGAAGAATTTTTTAAGATTAAAAATCGTTTTTTGTCAACGTCGTTTGTTGTGGTTGCTGGAGGCTATCTTGCTTTAGGTAAGGATAAGCTGAATAATCCTTTGTGGAAGAAGATGTGGCCGGCTTTTGGTGCATCTAATCAATTGGTTGCAGCCTTAGCTTTATTGGTTTTAAGTTGTTGGTTGCTGGCAAGAAAAAAGCCGACCAGATATACATTGTTGCCTGCTATTTTTATGCTGGTTACTACTGTGGCTGCGTTAGTTTATCAAATGGTTCAATATTATCAGGGAGGCGATTATCCACTTCTTACTGTATCTATGGTTTTATTAGGTTTGACATTTTTTATGGTGAAAGAAACAATATCGGCATTCAGGAGGATGGTTGCTTATGCCTAGAGAGTTAGTTGTGCAAAAATTTGGTGGCTCGTCCGTGGCTAATCCAGATAGAATTAAAGAGGTGGCGCGGCGAGTTGTTGCCTGTAAAAACAAAGGCTGTGATTTAGTCGTTGTGGTTTCTGCCTTGGGGGACACTACTGATAATTTGGTTAAACTTGCTGAGGATATTACCAAGAATCCTCCGGAGAGAGAAATGGATATGCTTATGGCTACCGGAGAGCAGATTTCTTGTGCTTTATTAGCTATGGCCATAGAAGAATTAGGATTTGATGCTATTGCTTTTACCGGTGGTCAGGTAGGAATAATCACGGATACTATTCATACCAAAGCCAGAATAGTAAGGATTGATGCTAGGCGCATACACAAAGCGATTAATAAAAATAAAGTTGTTATTGTAGCTGGTTTTCAGGGAGTAACTAGAAATGATGATATTACCACTCTTGGTAGAGGAGGGTCTGATTTAACTGCTGTTGCTTTAGCGAAAACTTTAAACGCAGATATGTGTGAAATTTATACTGACGTAGAGGGGATATTTACTGCTGATCCTAGAGTTGTAAAAAAAGCAAAGAAAATAAACTATATAACTTATGATGAGATGCTTGAAATGGCTTCTTTAGGTGCGCAGGTGATGCAGTCGCGCTCTATCGAATTAGCTAAAAAGTTTAATATTCCAATACATGTGAGATCTTCTTTTTCCGCTAAGGAGGGAACAATGATTGTTAAAGAATCTAAGAAAATGGAGGAAGTTGTTGTTAGGGGAGTTACTTTGAATAAAGCAGAAGCTAAAGTTACTATTTGCAGCGTCCCCGATAAACCGGGCATTGCTGGAAAGATTTTCGGTGAGATATCTAAAGCAGGTGTAAATGTTGACATGATTGTTCAAAATGTCAGCCATACCCGTCAGACTGATATTTCTTTTACAGTTCCCAAGAGTCACTTGAGTAAAGCTATAAAAATCGCAAGAAAAGTTGCAAAACAGATTAAGGCTGGGAGTGTTTTAAAAGATGCAAATGTTGCACGCGTATCTGTAGTTGGTGTAGGAATGAAATCTCATCCAGGTATTGCTGCAAAGATGTTTAAGTCTTTGGCTGAAAATAAAGTTAATATAGAAATGATTTCAACTTCAGAAATAAGTATATCTTGTTTGATTCAGAGAAAATTTGCTAATCTTGCAATGAAATCATTGGCTAAAAAATTTAACTTAACAAAGAGGTGAAAATAAATGGTTAAACTATATGATACGACTTTACGTGACGGAGCACAGACAGAGGGTATTTCTTATTCTGCTCACGATAAGATTCGTATTGCACAAAAACTAGATGATTTAGGCATTCATTTTATCGAAGGTGGCTGGCCAGGGTCTAATCCTAAGGATAAGGAATTTTTCAAACAGATGAAGAAGGTTAAGTTGAAGAATTCTAAGCTTGCTGCTTTTGGTTCAACGCGTCGCTTGGGAATTTCTGCTAATAAAGATAAAAACCTAAAAGAATTGGCATCGTCCGGAGCTAAAGTTGCTACTATTTTTGGAAAAAGCTGGGATTTGCATGTTAAGAATGTTATTAAGACATCTTTAGAAGAAAATCTTAAGATGATTTCAGATTCTATTAAATTTTTGAAATCTAAAGGTATAACTGTATTTTATGATGCTGAACACTTTTTTGATGCGTATAAATCAAATTCAAAATATGCTATTGAGACTTTATTGTCAGCTCAAGATGCTGGTGCGAAAGTAATCGTTCTTTGCGATACCAATGGGGGAACGCTAACCAGTGAAATAGTAAAAATTATAACTAAAGTTAAGAAATCAGTAAAAGCTCCTTTGGGGATTCATGTGCACAATGATTTGGGTTTAGCTGTTGCCAATAGTATTGCTGCTGTAGAGATGGGCTGTGTCCAGGTTCAGGGTACTTTTAATGGATACGGAGAACGTTGCGGCAATGCTGATCTTTGTACTATTATCGGAATCCTCAAAACAAAAATGCAGGTTGATTGTTTGTCTACAAAAAATCTGCAAGAATTAACAGAAGCATCTTATTTTGTTAGTGAGATTAGCAATCTGAAGCATCGTGATAACCAACCTTTTGTGGGTTATTCAGCTTTTGCACATAAAGGTGGCGTGCATATCGATGCCATGAAAAAGGAACCAAAAAGCTATGAGCACATTGATCCTCATGTTGTGGGAAATCGGCGCAGATTTTTGGTTTCTGAATTGGCTGGTAAGATTCCGATTGTGTTAAAAGCTAAAGAAATGCAACTCGATCTAGATAAAAAATCTCCCAAGGCTAAAAAAGTCTTAAAGCTTCTGCAGAATTTAGAACATCAAGGGTATCAGTTTGAAGCTGCCGATGCTTCGTTTGAGCTTTTTATGAAAAGAGAATTCAAAAAATATAAAAAGTTTTTTGAACTTGAAGGTTTTAAGGTTTTGGTTGAGAAAAGACTTGATAACAGGGTGTTGGCCGAGGCGACTATTCGCGTTAAGGTTAATAAAAAAGAACGCTATATGGCAGCTGAAGGTGATGGTCCTGTAAATGCCTTGGATAATGCTTTAAGGACGGCCCTTAATGAATTTTATCCTAGTTTGGCAAAGATGCACCTGTCTGACTTTAAGGTACGTGTTTTAGATGCAAAATCCGGAACTGCCGCTAAAGTACGTGTATTAATTGAATCTCAAGATGAGACTGATTCATGGACTACTGTAGGTGTTCATGAAAATATAATTGAGGCTTCATGGCATGCTTTGGTAGATTCTATTGAATATAAGTTGTTAAAGGATCAGAAAAACAAATAATTTATTTAAATCTATGAACAAAAGCTCAAGTAAAAATATTCTAGCAGTTTTTTTTATAGTGTCTGTTCTTTTCTATTATGGTTGCGGAGTAAAGAGTGAGACTCGCTATCAAAAAGGGCTAAAGTTTGCTGCTTCTGGAAAATTTGAAAAGGCGCAGAGAGAATTTGCATTAATTGTGTCCGATAAAGATTATGGTCAAGATGTTAAAGAATGGATAATTCGGTTTGGTAAAGTGGCCGAGGGAAAGATGGAAAAAGATGGACTAATTTATCTTTTTAGGGGAATCTTGCAAGGCAATGATGAGAACTGGGTGCAGGGTTTAGTAGAGTTAAAGAAAGCCCGGGAAATAATTCCTGGGGATGCTAAGGTTTATGAGAATCTAGGCTTGACTTATATGGAGTTAGGCATGTGGGATGAGGCTTTATATGAATGGAAAGAAGCTATCGATATAAATCCAAGAAATAGCGACACCTACGATAAGATAGGGCTTTATTATTGTCAGATGGGATTGAATGGTTTGGCAATAGAACAACATAAGAGGGCTTTAAGTATTGATTCAAGCAATGTAAATGCCTTATTGAATTTAGGTACAGCATTAAAGAAAGCTGATAGGATTGATGAAGCTATTAGAGTTTATAAAAAGGTTGCATCAGTTGAACCAGACAACGTTGAGGTGCATAAGAGATTGACTGAAACTTTTTATGAAATAGATAAAATGCATCATGCGGCAATATATTATAGTAAATTACTTAGGCTTAAAGGAGATGTTGATCCTGAGATTAAGGAAGCGCTGAAACCTTACACGAATTAATTTTTTGCTATGACTGAAATATCAACAAGATATAATCCTAAAGAAGTCGAAGATAGAATATTTTCTTTTTGGTTGAAGAAAAATCTATTTGAAGCAAATTCCAACTCTGATAAAAAGCCATTTTGCATAGTTATCCCACCTCCGAATATTACAGGAATTCTTCATATGGGTCACGCCCTTAATAATACTATTCAAGATATTTTGATTAGATATAGACGGATGCAAGGATTCGAATCTTTATGGATGCCGGGAACCGATCATGCTGGGATAGCAACGCAAAATGTCGTTGAGCGTAAACTTGCAAAAGAAGGAAAGAAAAGAGATGATGTCGGCCGGGAGGAATTTATTTCTCAACTCTGGGATTGGAAAAAAGAGTATGGGGATACAATAATTCATCAGCTTAAGAAATTGGGCTCCAGTTGTGATTGGTCGAGGACTCGCTTTACAATGGATGAACATTATAGCAAGGTTGTCAAAGAGGTTTTCATCCGGCTTTATGAAAAGGGATTGATTTATCGAGGCAAGTACATAATTAATTGGTGTCCAAGATGTCATACTGCGTTATCTGATGAAGAGTCTCAACATAAAGAGACCAATGGAAAACTTTATTCTATCCGCTATCCATTGAAGCATAGCTTGAAAAAATTTGTTGTGGTTGCCACAACAAGACCGGAAACAATGTTAGGAGATACTGCTGTAGCTGTTAACCCTAAAGATAAACGCTACAAGGATTTAGTAGGTAAAAAATTAGTTTTGCCTTTAGTTAATCGTGAAATATCTATCATTGCAGATAGCGCAGTTGATCCTGAATTTGGAACCGGTTGTGTTAAGGTGACTCCAGCCCATGACCCAAACGATTTTGGAATAGGGAAACGTCATAGCTTAGAATTTATTAACATTATGCATCCGGATGGTGTTTTGAATGAAAATGCCGGTGAATATGATGGCATGGATAGATTTGAAGCGCGCCAAGCTATCTTAGAGGTTTTAGAAGAAAAGCAGTTGTTGGTAAAGACTGAAGAACATGTGCATGCTGTGGGGCATTGCTATAGATGTCATACAGTAGTTGAACCTTATTTGTCAAAGCAGTGGTTTGTAAAAATGAAGCCTTTGGCAAAGCCAGCCATTGAAGTTGTAAAAAAAGGGAAAGTTAAATTTATTCCTCATAGATGGACAAAAGTATATTTAAACTGGATGGAAAATATCCGTGATTGGTGTATTTCTAGGCAGATTTGGTGGGGTCATAGAATTCCTGTGTGGTATTGCGGTGATTGTTCTGAAGAAGATGCGATTATTGTCTCCAGAGATGTTCCTGAGAGATGTCCAAAATGCGGCAGCGCAAATTTAAGGCAAGACGAAGATGTATTGGATACATGGTTTTCTTCTTGGTTGTGGCCTTTTGCAACTTTATATTGGCCGGAGAAATCAGATGACCTGAAATCTTTTTACCCTACTTCAGTCTTGGTTACCGCACCAGAAATTATTTTTTTCTGGGTAGCCCGTATGATTATGGCAGGTTTGGAGTTTACCGGGGATATTCCCTTTAAAGATGTATATATCCATGGAACAGTGCGCGATCAAACCGGAGTAAAGATGTCTAAATCTTTAGGAAACACCATTGATCCTTTGGAGATAATCAGTGAGTTTGGTACCGACGCTTTAAGGTTCAGCCTAATGGCGATTACAGCAACCGGTACGGATGTCTTTTTATCAAAAGACAAATTTGAAATCGGGAGAAACTTTGCCAATAAGATTTGGAACGCATCTCGTTTGATTATAATGAATCTTAAAGAAAAAGGTTCTGAGTTTGACCTGTGCCAAGTTTACAAAAGTGAATATTTACCTTTGCCTGAACGGTGGATTTTAAGTAGGCTTTTTAGAATGATTGAAAAGGTTAATAAGGAAATTGATAGTTATCGATTCAACGAGGCAGAAAATGCTTTATATGAGTTTTTTTGGCATGAATTCTGCGATTGGTATTTAGAAATTATCAAAGATAGGTTTGATGATAAAAATACTCAAATAATTGTTTATAAGATTTTGGAGAAGTTTTTGAGAGTGTTGCATCCATTTATGCCTTTTATTACTGAGGAAATATGGCAAAAAATTAATCCTGATTCGGGTTCTATTATGAATCAAAAGTTGCCTCTTATCCAGAAGCAAATTATAGATAAGAAATCTGAAGACTCAATGCAGATGATTATTGATTTTATTACGTCGATTAGGAATATCCGAGCCCAGTGGAAAGTTGATTTGCAGAAGAAAGTTGATGTGTTAATCAAGGTTGGTGATTCCAAGATTTCTAAGTTAATCCAGGAAAATTCTGCAATCATTAAAAGGCTATCCAAAGTTGAAGATATTGCTATAAAGAAATCTGTTAAAAAGCCTGAAAATTCTGCTGTAGGAATTGTTGGAAAAATCGAGTTTTACATTCCTCTTGTTGGTATAATTGATATTGAGAAAGAAAAAAATCGCATAGAAAATCAGATTAATCAAAGCAAGAAGATTGTTGAGGCAATTGAGGCTAGGTTAAAAAATAAGCAGTTTGTTAAAAAAGCACCTAAGGACGTTGTTGTTAAGGAGCAGAGTAGGCAGAAAGAAGTTGCAGAGGAGCTTATGGCGTTGGGTAAACTACGTAAAGAATTAAAATAAAGGAGGTGTTGTATGGATAATTTTTCAGAAAGAAGAAAGTTTCCAAGATTTGTTTGTCCTAAGGATAAGTTTTGTACGGTAACATCAAAAAGTGGTGGGGGTTTTTTAGGCAGTTTGAAAAATATTTCTCGTGAAGGAGTTGCACTTTCATCAACAAGTGAGCTAGAAAAAGACGGGGTCTATGATTTTACTATCAATTATGCAGGGATAGAAAGACACATTCCTGCAGTTTTGAGGGTTGTATGGTCTTATCCGGGAAATGTTTTGAATACTTACGGCGCTGAATTCTCTAATGTTCGCCCCGAAGATAAGTTTGATTTGTTGGAGTCTTTTTATGAACATTGGAAGCAAGATATTGTTGAAAGAAAAAAGTGGGATAAAGATTAACTTTAGGAGAGTCAAAATATGTTGGATGAGAAAATTTTAAATGATTATAAAGAAGCTTTAAAGTCTAAGGATTCAGCCCGGGCATCTGTTTTGAATTTTTTGCGATCGAATTTACTGAATTCTGCCAAGGAGAAAAAGAAAGAAAGGCTTGAAGATCCAGAAGTTATTGCTGTGCTTAAGAAACAAGTTAAGCAAATACAAGATTCTATCGAGCAATTCAAAAAAGGTGGCCGTCAGGATTTGGTGGATAAAGAGGCTAATGAGTTGGAGATTTTAAAAGAGTATTTACCAGAACAATTGAGCCAGGATAAGATACAGTCGATAGTTGATGAAGTAATTGGCGAGCTTTCCGCAACATCCATGAAAGATATGGGTGCAGTAATGAAAGAGGTTACACAAAGAACTTCTGGTGCAGCAGATGGAAAAGTCGTTAGTGGATTAGTAAAGTCAAGATTATCACCAGAGAAATAGAAATCATAATGCCAAAACTAAAATTGCAAGACGATCAACATTGTTTTGCCTGTGGTTCTAACAACCCAGCTGGACTAAAACTTCAATTTACATTAGAGGATGACTGTCTTAAAACTACTTTTGTACCAGATAAGATTTATCAAGGATATACGAATGTTGTTCACGGAGGAATTATCGGCTTAGTGTTGGATGAAGTCATGGTGAATTTACTTTGGAAAACCGGTAAGCCTGCGGTTACTGCTGAACTAAAGCTAAATCTTAAGATACCGGCAAAAGTGGGGCAATCTATTCAGTTTATTGGAAAATTGGTTAAAGAGACCCCTAGAATAATATATACTAGTGCTCAAGCAAGGGATAACCAAGGTAATCTTATTGCTGAGGCAACAGCAAAATGCGCAAGAATAGAGATCTAATTAAAAATATCATAATAAAAGCTTTAAAAGAAGATATCGGTAGTGGGGATATCACTACTAATCTATTTGTGGCTAGAACTAAGATTATTAATGCTGAAATTATATGTAAAGAAAATGCAGTACTTTGTGGTTTAGATGTTGTAAAAGAAGTTTTTAGAGCGTGTGATAAAAATATTAAATTTTCTTCACTTGTCAAAGATGGAGTTTTAGTTAAATCAAACACTGTAGTTGCCAAAATTAAAGGTAGGGCTAGTTCTGTTTTAAAAGCCGAGAGAACAGCTTTAAATTTCTTGGGACGACTTTGCGGTATTTCAACTGAGACAAAAAAATATGCCAACAAAATAAAGCAATATAAAGCAAAAATAATTGATACTCGTAAAACTACTCCAGTGTTGCGGATTCTGGAGAAGTATGCTGTTAGTTGCGGCGGAGGTATAAATCATCGTATGGGTTTATATGATATGGTTTTAATAAAAGATAATCATAAGAAAATCATTGACTCAAATGAAAATATCATAGATTATATTTTAAAGGCAAAGAGCCGTTATGGAAGTTCAAAAAAGATTGAAGTAGAGGTGGAGAATCTGATTGAGTTTAAAAATGTTCTCAAAGCTATTCCTGATATAATAATGCTTGATAATATGAGTTTGCGAGAAATTAAGCTTGCAGTTAATCTGAACTCACTTGAATCTAAAAAAACAAGGCCGAAAATCGAAGCCTCTGGAAATATTTCTTTGAAAAATGTTAGGGAAATTGCAAAAACAGGCGTTGATTTGATTTCAGTCGGTAGGATTATACATTCTGTTTCATCAATTGATTTTAGTTTGGAGATTTGCTGATATGATCGCTTTATTTACAACTATGGAAAAAAAGATTTGGCATCTTTTAAATATTACAGGGAAGATTTTTTATTTTTCTTTAGAAACGTTTATTTTATTGTTAAAAGGTAAAATTCGTTTTAGATCTACTGTGCGTCAGATATATGAACTTGGTGTTGAGGCATTTCCTATTATCTCAATTGCTTCTTTTGCGACTGGGATGGTAATGGCTGTCCAGGCTGCAGTGATTTTATCTCGTTTTGGAGCTAGGCAATATATTTCTAGTTTTGTTGCTCTTTCACTTGTAAGAGAGCTCAGTCCAGTTTTGGGTAGTATTATATTCGTAGGTAAATCTGGTGCAAAGATTTCTGCTGAGATTGGAGCAATGAACGTGAATGAACAGCTTTTGGCTACCAGAGCCTTAGGTATTGATCCTATGGATTTTTTTACTTCAAGTCGCGTATTGGCTTGTATGGTAGTTTTGCCAATTCTTGTTTGCTGGTCGGAAGTAATTGGTATCTCTGGGGGTTTATTGATTTCAGTTTTTCAAGAGAACATTTCTTTTCAATCATATGTGCATCATACGTTTAATTCTTTACGACTCGTTGATTACGTAGGGGGTATGATAAAAACTTTATTTTTCTCAATGATTATTGGTATAGTTTGTTGCTATAAAGGTTTTCAAACTAAGGGTGGCTCTACTGGTGTTGGTTGTTATACTACCGAAGCTGTTGCGCTTAGCACGATATTGATTATTATTTCAAATTTCGTTTTGACAAAATTAATTTTAACAATATGGGGGTAAATATGTTCAAAAATCTTTTTTTAATTGTTTTGTTAATTTTTATCTTTTCGTTTACAGCGGCCTGTTCAACTGGAACTCGATATCGAGGAGATTATCCTTTTAAGGAATCTAATTGGATTCGTGAAGGAAAGCCGTTGGTATTTGAAGATACAAAGTGGTATCCTACTGATGATGTAGAAAATCTCCTTGATAGAGAAATGGAATATATGGGAGAGTATGAAAGTGTACCGTTTTATATAGAGAAAAGAGACGTACGCCCATTTCAAAGACTTTATACCAAATTTGGATATCATAAATTTAGAGTTTTTTCAAAAAGAAAACCTAATGATTAAAGTTGAAGGATTAAATAAGTATTTCAAGGATCATAAGGTTCTTGATGAAATAAGTTTAGAGATAAAAAAAGGTGAATTCTTTTGCTTGATGGGAAAAAGCGGTCAAGGAAAAAGCGTTTTTCTTCAACATCTCAACGGGCTTATTAAACCAGATAGCGGAACTGTAAAAATTGATGATATCGAAATAAATAAACTTAGTGAACATAAGCTGCTCTCTTTAAGAAGTAGATTTGGTTATTTGTTTCAGGAGGGAGCATTATTTGATTACATGGATGTTTATGATAATCTGGCACTTCCAATAAGAGAGCATACTCATAAAAAAGAAAAAGAGATTTCTCTGCTTATTAAGCAGGTTTTAAATGAAGTAGATCTACATGGGATTGAATTGAAATATCCTGTTGAGCTAAGTGGAGGAATGAGAAAAAGAGTAGGGCTTGCTCGAGCAATTATTCTTAATCCTAGTATATTTTTCTGTGATGAACCGACTTCAGGGTTAGATCCTTCTACGGGAAGATCGATTTCTCGTCTTATTTTTAAATTGTGTAGAGAATTACATGTTACGACTGTTGTGGTGTCTCATGATGTAGGGAATTTTCTGCCGCTAGCTGATAGAGCGGCGATTATAGATGAAGGTAGAATTATTGCAGTGGGTACGAAAGATGAGATAGAAGCATCTAAAGACCCTAAGGTAAGAGATTTTCTTTTGAAAGATTTATGATGGAGGGTAAAAGATATGAAATACGAATTTAGTAAAGAGATATTGGCGGGATTATTCTTTTTGATTGGGATTGTTGTTATCGTAGTCTTGATTCTATCTCTTGGTTCTAAGACCGGAATCGCCGCACCGAAATATTATTTAGATGTTGCTTTTAGTGATATTGGTGGTTTAAGAGTTGGTGCTCCGGTACGCGTAGCCGGAGTTGGTGTAGGTACGGTTGTGGATATTGGTTTTATTGATAGCCCTGCACTGGGAGATAAGCGAGTAAAGGCGACTCTAGGAATTTTGAAGAAGTATAAAAAACAGGTTGATTCAAGCACTATTTTTTCAATTAAAACTGAAGGGCTGCTGGGAGATAAACTTATCGACATTGAACTGCCTTCTTATGGAGATGATTATGAAAGTCCAGTAAAGGATGGATATGTTATTGGTCAAGATGCTTTGGATATCAAAAATCTTGCCGATGATTTTAGTGAAACTACAAAATACTTCATTTATCTAACTAAAAAGATGTCTACCCTAGTGGATAATCTTCAAGTAACCTTGAGAACCTCAAAGAGGATTATGGATAGGATAGAAGAGAAAATAATTGATGGTGGATTAATTAATGTTTTAATGGGAAAAGAGAATAGGCCAGAGCAGTAGAGTTTAAAACAAGAATTTTTTTCTTTAAGGAGATTAATTAGTGAAGATTGCAGTTTTAGGTACAGTAGCATTGGATACAGTAGTTACGCCTACAGGAAAAAGGAATAATTTGCTGGGAGGTTCAGCAGTCCATTTCGCTTTGAGTGCTAGGTTCTTCGCGAAAACACATATTGTTGCAGTGGTGGGAAAAGATTTTCCTATAAAGCACGTTTCTTTCCTCAAAAACAAGGGGATTATTGTTGATTCTTTATCAAAAACATCGGGTGAAACATTTCGTTGGTCCGGAGACTATTGCAGTGATTTAAATGCCGCCCAAACACTAGATACTAAGCTAGGAGTTCTTTTAACTTTTGAACCTTCACTTACTGAGGAAGAAAAAAGAATAGAAAATGTGTTTCTGGCTAATGTTGATCCTGATATACAGTATTATCTTTTGAAAAAAATTCGTAGCCCTAAGTTGGTTGGATTAGACAGTATGAATTTTTGGATAGACAATAAGCTTAAATCATTAAAGCGTATTTTAAAAAAGGTTAATTTCTTTGTCGTAAATGATGCCGAGGCTCGGCAGCTATCAGGTGAAAAAAATTTAGTAAGGGCAGCGCGTGCTTTGCGTAAACTAGGGCCCAAGATGATAATAATCAAAAAAGGTGAACATGGTGTTATGTTCTATTCTGATAAAATTACATTTTGCCTTCCCGCTTTTCCTATAGATTCTGTAGTTGATCCTACTGGAGCTGGAGATTCCTTCGCAGGTGGTTTTATGGGTTCTTTATCAAAATCACGCAATATTAATGGAGAAGCTATTAAGAAAGCTCTTATTTATGGTACTATGCTGGCTTCTTTTAATGTTGAAGGGTTTGGACCTGATAAGGTATCTGGTATTTCAAGTAAGCTTATAAATAAGAGATTGTCCTCTTTTAAAAAAACCACTAGCTGGAAATAAACCTTCAAAATGTTTAAGCTAAAGAGTAAATTCCAACCTTGCGGTGATCAACCCAAAGCTATTAAAGATCTAAGTTCCAGAGTGCAAGCAAGCAAAAGGTATTCTACCTTGCTTGGTGTCACAGGCAGTGGTAAAACATTCACGTTGGCAAATGTGATTAACCAAGTAAAAAAGCCCACATTAATAATATCTCATAATAAGACTTTGGCGGCACAGCTCTACAGTGAGTTTAAGGAATTCTTTCCTGAAAATGCGGTTGAGTATTTTGTTAGTTATTATGATTATTATCAACCCGAGGCTTACATTCCTCAGACGGATACCTATATTGAAAAAGATGCATCTATTAATGACCGACTTGATAGATTGAGACTTTCTTCAACAAGTTCTTTAATGAGCAGACAGGATGTTATAATAGTTTCTTCAGTTTCTTGTATTTATAATTTAGGTTCACCTAAGGAGTATGAGGCTTTACTTGTTTTTTTTGAGGCTGGTCAAGAAGTATCAAGAGATGATGCATTATTAAAACTTATTGAGATTCAGTATGAGAGGAATGACTTTGAGTTTATTCGGGGTAAAATTAGGGTAAGGGGGGATGTGCTTGAAATTTTTCCTTCCTATAAAGAGACTGGGATCAGAGTTGAGTTTTATGGTGATAACATAGAAAAGATTGCCGAAATCGACCCAATTACAGGAAAGGTTTTGCAGAAGTTGGAGAAAATCGCAATTTATCCGGCAAAACATTTTATTATTTCACAGGACAAGATTACAACAGCTCTAAGTTTCATTGAGAGTGAATTAACCCAACATTTAAAGCTTTTAAGAAAGAATAATCAACTTCTTGAAGCCCAGAGGTTAGAATCCAGGACTAAATTTGATATGGAAATGCTTAAAGAAACAGGCTACTGTCATGGAGTGGAAAATTATTCCAGACATTTATCCGCAAGGCCGCCGGGTTCTCGACCATATTGTTTGATAGATTATTTTCCCAAAGACTTCTTGTGTATAATTGATGAATCTCATGTTACTAATCCTCAGATTCGTGGTATGTTTGAGGGAGATAAGGCTAGAAAAGAAGTATTGGTAAGGCATGGTTTTAGGTTACCTTCTTGCTTAGATAACAGGCCGCTTAGATTTGATGAGCTTAATAAGCTTATTGAACAAACTATCTTTGTTTCGGCCACACCTGCAAGTTACGAACTAAAAAAGAGTACTGGAGACGTGGTTGAGCAGGTCATTAGGCCTACCGGGCTTTTGGATCCTGAGGTAATTATAAAACCCACTGATGGTCAAGTTCAGGATTTAATTACACAAATTGAAGAGCGTTCCAAAAGAAAAGAACGTGTTTTGGTTACAACTTTAACAAAGCGCATGTCAGAAGACTTATCAAAATATTTGAAAGATGCAGGTCTTAAAGTTGAATATCTTCATTCAGACATCGAAACTATTGAGAGAATAAGAATTCTCAAAGAATTGCGCCAAAGGAAGTTTGATTGCTTGGTTGGAGTAAATCTTTTAAGAGAAGGATTAGACTTGCCTGAGGTATCATTAGTTGCTATATTGGATGCTGATAAGGAAGGATTTTTAAGATCGGCTACTTCGTTGATTCAGGTTGCAGGAAGAGCAGCAAGAAATATAAATGGAACGGTAATTATGTATGCTGAGCGAATTACAGATTCCATGAAAAAAGCCATTGCCGAAAGCAAGAGAAGGAGAAAGAAGCAGGCGGAGTTTAATAAAAATAATAATATTACACCTAGGTCTATTAAAAAAGCTATTAAAGATGGCATAGAGCAGCTGGAAGATTCCAAGGAGCTATCTCGCGAAGTAACAGGTCAAGGAGAAGAACAATTTGAGTTAAATGAGATTATTTCACAGCTAGAGCATGAAATGGAGATAGCTGCTAAGAATCTCATGTTTGAGAAAGCCGCTGTTTTACGAGACAAAATACAAGAGCTTAAAGATTTAAAAAAATAATTATTTAGGAGGTTGGATTGATTTTAGCGATTGATATAGGCAATACAAAAATTGTCTGTGGTATATTTAGAGGAAAAACTTTAATAAAAACATTTAGTTTTTCTTCAAAAATAAAGAAAATAAGCTACCGTTCTAAATTTCATCTTTTTTTAAAAGGTTATAATATAGATAGTATTGTTATTTCTAGTGTTGTTCCTGATGTAACCAAAAATGTTGAAGCGGTTTTTAAGAAAACAAAAGCAAAGGTTTTTGTTGTGGGGAAAAATATGAAGGTTCCTATAAAAAACCTTTATAGAAAACCTAAGCAGGTGGGAAAAGATCGTTTGGTTGGTGCTTATGCAGCATATTTATTTTATGGTGCACCGTTAATTGTTGTTGATTTTGGTACTGCGACAACATTTGATGTTGTGACAAAACAAGGTAATTATGCTGGTGGTATCATCGCTCCCGGAATAGGTATATCAATTGAATCATTATTCAATAAAGCTGCTCTTTTGCCTTGGGTGGAGATGAAAAAACCAAAAAACCTTGTTGGAAAAGATACTGTTGAAAGTCTAAGAAGTGGACTTTTTTATGGTTTTATAAGTTTATGTGATGGAATCATTGCAAAGTTAAAAAAGGACGTTAAGGGTAATCCTAAGGTTATTGCAACAGGCGGTTATTCAAAGCTTCTGTCAAAATTCTGCAAGAGAATAGATGTAGTTGAGCCAACCTTAATTCTAAGAGGGTTGAATCTTTTAGTGTCCCAATCTGTTAAAAAATAATTCTATTAAAAAACACTTGACAGGAAATGAGCTTTGTTGTATGATTAGCACTCATTCAAAATGAGTGCTAATAAAAAAAGAGGAGGTGGAGTTGCATGAGCATTCAACCATTAGGTGATCGTATTTTGATAAAGCCTTTAGAAGCTGAAGAAACAACTAAAGGTGGTATTGTTTTACCAGATACTGTTAAAGAGAAACCACAGGAAGGTAAGGTAGTTGCTGTGGGTTCTGGAAAAGTATCTGATGGCGGCAAGGTTCAGCCAGTTTCAGTAAAAGTTGGTGAAGTGGTATTGTACGGAAAATATTCAGGAACTGAAGTTACTTCTAAAGATGGAGAAGAACTTTTAATAGTTAGAGAAGAAGATATATTGGCAATTATTAAGAAGTAAGTAAGTTTTTAAAGGAGGTTAAATATGGCGAAGCAGTTAGTGTTTCAGGATGAAGCCAGGAGAAAAATACTTAGCGGTGTTGAACAACTTTCAAAGGCCGTCAAAGTAACTCTTGGTCCAAAGGGAAGAAATGTTGTTATAGATAAGAAGTTTGGCTCACCTACTATTACAAAAGACGGTGTTACAGTTGCAAAAGAGATTGATTTAGAGGATGCCTATGAAAACATGGGCGCTCAGATGGTAAAGGAAGTTTCTGAGAAAACATCTGATAATGCCGGCGATGGTACTACTACAGCAACGATTTTAGCTGAAGCGATATATCGCGAAGGTTTAAAAAACGTTACTGCTGGTGCTAATCCCATGGCTCTTAAAAGAGGTGTTGAGCAGGCAGTTGTAAAGGTTATTGAGGATTTAGAAAAACTTTCCAAGCCAATTAAAGAAAAAAAAGAAGTTGCTCAGGTTGGATCAATTGCAGCTAATTCTGATGAGACGATTGGTAATTTGATTTCAGAAGCTATGGAAAAAGTAGGAAAAGACGGTGTTATTACCGTTGAAGAAGCAAAATCCATGGCAACTACATTAGATGTTGTTGAAGGTATGCAGTTTGATCAGGGATATCTTTCTCCATATTTCTCTACAGATGCTGAAAGAATGGAATGTACCTTAGAAGATGTCTACATTTTGATTTACGAGAAGAAAATATCTAATTTAAAAGATATACTTCCTCTTTTGGAAAAAATTGCTAAAACAAGTAAGCCAATTTTGTTCATTACCGAAGAAGTTGAGGGTGAAGCGTTAGCAACTTTAGTTGTTAATAAAATTAGAGGGACACTTACTTGTTGTGCTGTTAAGGCTCCTGGTTACGGCGATAGACGTAAAGCTATGCTTGATGATATTGCTGTGCTTACAGGTGGCAAGGCAATTACCGAAGATTTAGGTTTAAAGCTGGAAAGTATTGACCTAGATGATCTCGGTCGGGCCAAAAAAGTAAAGATTGATAAAGAAAATACCACTATCGTTGAAGGTGCAGGAAAAACAAATGCTATCAACGGTAGAATAGCTCAGATCAGAAAACAGATTGAAGATTCAGATTCTGATTATGACAGAGAAAAACTTCAAGAAAGGCTTGCTAAGCTTTCAGGCGGAGTTGCTGTAATTAACGTTGGCGCTGCTACTGAAACAGAAATGAAGGAGAAGAAAGCAAGAGTAGAAGATGCTCTTCATGCAACTAGAGCTGCTGTTGAAGAAGGTATTATTCCTGGCGGTGGAGTTGGCTTGATTCGTGCAATTTCATCTCTGGAAAAAATGAAATTAGGAAATGAAGATGAGCAGACCGGTGTTGATATTGTAAGACGCGCTCTTCAAGAACCTATAAGACAATTGGCTGAAAATGCCGGCTTAGAAGGTTCTGTTGTGGTTCAAAATGTAATGAAAGAGAAATCAACCGTAGGATACGATGTAAATCAAGATAAATATGTTGATTTAATCGATGCCGGAGTAGTTGACCCTACCAAAGTTACTAGAACCGCTTTGCAGAATGCTTCAAGCATTGCTTCTCTTATGCTTACAACAGAGGCTTTAATTACTGATAAGCCTGAGCAAGATAAAGGTCCTGCAATGCCTCCTATGCCACCTGGTGGCATGGGTGGTATGGGCGGTGGAATGTATTAATATTGCCGCTAGGCAGCTAATCATTAAACACTATAGCCCCTTACAAAATCATGTAAGGGGCTATTAATTATTTGTGATAATCCTATTGACAATATTAATGTTTACCTTATAATATAGAAACATTAAAAAGGAGAGGTAAATGGCAGAATGGATAGGCATAGGTAGACGCGCAAGGCGTTGTTATGGTTTTGATGAAGTTGCTCTTGTCCCAGGTAGAGAGACGATAAACCCCGCCGAAGTTGATACAAGCTGGAAAATTGCAGGTAAAAAATTTAGAGTGCCCATAATGGCTGCAGCTATGGATGGTGTTGTGGATGTGAAATTTGCCATAGAAATGGGCAAATTGGGCGGTCTGGCAGTATTAAATTTAGATGGTGTCCAAACTCGTTATGATAATCCTTCTGAAGTATTAAACAAAATTTCTAAGGCGACTCCTGAAGAAGCAACAAAACTAGTTCAAAGTGTTTATGTTAAGCCAATTAAAGAAAAACTTATTGCCGAAAGAGTAAAACAGATAAAGGCTAAAAAAGTTCCTGCTGCAGTAAGTTGTATTCCTTCAAATGCTGAAAGATTTTCTCAGATCGCACGTGAAGCAGGTTGCGATTTTTTTGTTGTACAATCTACAGTTACTACTGCAAAGCACATTGCCAAAGAATATAAATCTCTTGATTTGTTTAAGTTTTGCAAGAAGGCAAAGCTTCCTATTATTGTCGGTAATTGCGTTACTTATGATGTTACTTTAGAGTTGATGGAAACAGGTGTAGCTGGTCTTTTGATAGGTATTGGTCCCGGTGCTGCATGTACCACTAGAGGTGTTTTAGGTATCGGCGTTCCCCAAGTTACTTCAACTGTTGATGCAGCAGCTGCAAGAGATCATTATCATAAAAAGACAGGAAAATATGTTTCCATCATAACTGATGGTGGCATGCAGTCTGGCGGAGATGTCTGCAAGGCTTTTGCGTCTGGAGCAGATGCTGTTATGGTTGGTTCTTCTTTTGCCAGAGCAAAGGAAGCTCCTGGTAGAGGATATCATTGGGGTATGGCAACGTCACATATGAATTTACCCAGAGGTACCAGGATACGTGTTAACACTACGGGTACTCTTGAAGAAATTCTTTTTGGACCTGCAAAAGTTGATGACGGTTCTCAGAACTTAGTTGGTGCCCTAGCTACTTCCATGGGTTCTTTAGGGTCTAGAAATATTCAAGAGATGCATGATGTGGAAATGATTATTGCACCTTCGATAAAAACAGAGGGTAAAATTTTACAAACAGTTCAAAGAGTTGGGATGGGTAAATAATGCGTCCAAAAAACATAATTTTGATATTAGATTTTGGTTCACAGTATACACAGTTAATTGCTCGTAGAGTACGGGAAAATAAAGTTTTTAGTCAGATAGTACCTTACAATATTTCTGCAAGAGAAATAGAGAAGATAAATCCTAAGGGTTTGATTCTCTCCGGTGGTCCGGCAAGTGTATACGATAAGAAGAGTCCTATTCCTGAAAAAGCTATTTTTAAATTGGGAATTCCTATTCTAGGTATTTGTTATGGAATGCAGGTTATTACTCATATATTTCAGGGAAAGGTTAAGCAGACTAAAGAAAGAGAGTATGGTAGGGCTGAGCTTTTTATAGATAGCCATAAAGATTTATTTTCAAACTTGCCTTCTAACCTCACTTGTTGGATGAGTCACGGAGACTGTCTCAAAAAACTTCCAGCTGGTTTTGTAAGAATTGCACATACCCTCAATTCTCCTATTGCCGCAATTGCAAATAGACATAGAAAGATTTTTGGAGTACAGTTTCATCCTGAGGTAGCTCATACCCAAAGGGGTAATCAGGTATTGATGAACTTCTTGTTTACAATATGTAAATGTTTCCCTCGTTGGACTATGCAATCTTTTATCCAGGATTCGATAAAAAATATTAAAGAACAGGTTGGGGATAAAAGAGTTGTCTGTGGTTTAAGCGGAGGAGTGGATTCTTCAGTAACTGCTGTTTTAATACATAAGGCTATAAAGAATCAACTAAAATGTATTTTTATCGATAACGGGGTTCTGCGAAAAAATGAAGCTTTGTCAGTTAAGCGAACATTCAGAGGAAATTTTCATATTCCTCTAGTTTGCGTTGATGCTTCTAGGAGATTTTTGACCAAGTTAAAGGAAGTTGTTGACCCTGAAGAAAAGAGAAAGGTCATCGGTGCCGAGTTTATAAAAGCATTTGAACTTGAGGCTGCTAAGGTAAGAAAGGTTAAGTTTTTAGCTCAAGGGACTCTTTATCCTGATGTTATCGAATCAATTTCAGTGACTGGTTCACCTACAGCAAAGATTAAGAGCCATCATAATGTGGGAGGGCTTCCTAAAAAACTCAAACTTCAACTTATTGAACCTTTGAGAGATTTATTTAAAGATGAAGTTAGGCAAATAGGAAAAGAACTTGAAATTCCTGATCATATCTTGCAGCGACAACCTTTTCCTGGTCCTGGTCTAGCAATTCGCATTATCGGAGATATCACCAAAGAACGTTTAGAGATTTTAAAAGAAGCTGACGAAAGAGTTTTAGAGGAAATCAAGAGAGCCGGGCTTTATGAAGAAATCTGGCAAGCTTTTGCTGTATTGTTGCCCATTAAGACAGTTGGCATTATGGGAGATAAGCGCTCTTATGAAAATGTAGTTGCCCTTCGCTGCGTTACTAGCAGAGATGGCATGACTGCGGATTGGGCAAAAATACCAAATGATATATTAGAAAAAATCTCTAGCCGCATCATTAACGAAGTAAAAGGTGTAAATAGAGTAGTTTACGATATAAGCTCCAAGCCCCCTGCCACGATCGAGTGGGAGTAATTTTACAATGTTGTCACATTCCGATTTTGTGCACCTTCACGTGCACAGCCAATATAGTTTATTAGATGGCGCATGTCGCATTAAAGATTTATGCGCAACTGCAAGTCAGCAAAAAATGCCCGCCTTGGCAATTACCGACCACGGTAATCTTTTCGGTGCCATAGAATTCTATCAAACCGCCGTTAAATATGGAGTTAAACCGATAATTGGTTGCGAGATGTATATTGCACCAGAAAGTCGGTTTAATAAATCTCCAGGAATTAATCGACAGCCAAATTTTCATATAGTAATTTTGGCTAAAGATGAAACTGGCTACAAAAATTTACTTAAGCTGGTTTCTGCTGGATACCTGGAAGGTTTTTACTATAAACCAAGAATCGATAAGGATATTCTGGCTCAGCATTCAAAGGGTTTGCTGGGATTAAGCGCTTGTCTTAAAGGTGAAATTTCATGGTTAATTCAAGCGGAACAAATGAAAGAAGCTGTAAAGGCAGCAGATGATTATGCTCAGATATTTGGTAAGGATAATTTCTATTTAGAAATTCAGGATAATTTTATTCCTGAGCAACGCACAACCAGAAAAGCTTTGCTAAAAATTTCCAAAGATTTGGGACTTCCTTTGGTTGCTACCAATGACGTTCATTATTTGACTAAAGATATGGCAAAGTCTCATGAAGCACTTCTGTGCATCCAAACTCAGACTACTTTAGATGACCCTAACCATATGCGCTTACAGACCGAGGAATTTTATCTTAAGACTGCTGATGAAATGAAGGAATTGTTTAAAGAAATTCCTGAGGCAATAAAGAATACAATAAAAATAGCTGAAAAATGTAATTTAGAGCTTAGCTTTGGTGAAACTCATCTGCCACATTATAGTCTTCCTCCAGGAAAAACCCAGGAACAGCTTTTGATAGAACTGTGCGATAAAGGTCTGGGTGGAAGGTATTCTAGCGTTACAGATGAGATCAAGGAAAGATTAAGACATGAGCTGAAGATCATTAAGCAGATGGGTTTTACCAGTTACTTTTTAATCGTCTGGGATTTTATCCGCTATGCTAAAGAGCATAATATTCCCGTAGGTCCTGGCAGGGGTTCTGCAGCTGGTAGCTTGGTAAGTTATTTATTAGGAATAACAGATATTGATCCGCTGAAATATGGGCTGATCTTTGAAAGATTCCTTAATCCTGAGAGGCTAGGGCTTCCTGATATTGATATTGATTTTTGCTATGAGCGTCGACCGGAAGTAATCGAATATGTTACTGAAAAATTCGGAAAAGGAAATGTTGCTCAGATAATGACCTTTGGAACTATGCAGGCTCGTGCTGCTATCAGAGATGTTGGAAGAGTAATGAATGTTCCTTATGCTGATGTTGATAGAATTGCTAAGATGATTCCTCCCGAACCCAATATAAAGTTAAGTGAGGCATTAAAGATAGAGCCTAAATTAAATGATCTGGCTAAAAGCGACCCTAAGGTAAGACAGATAATTGATACTGCTCAGCACCTTGAGGGGCTCACCCGTCATGCCTCTGTTCATGCTGCAGGAGTTGTTATTTCTGACGAGCCGCTTACTAATTATTTGCCATTGTTTAAAACATCTGACGATCAAATTACTACCGGATGTGATATGAATTCTTTGGCAAAGATTGGATTGTTAAAGATGGACTTTTTGGGCCTTAGGACTCTTACGGTAATTAGTCAGACTTTAGAAATTATAAAAGATACTCAAGGTAAAGAAATTAGAATAGAGGATTTATCTTTGGAGGATAATAAAACTTTTGAACTTTTAAGCGCTGCTAAAACTATGGGCGTTTTTCAGTTGGAAAGTGCTGGTATGCGCGAACTCTTAAAAAAGTTAAATCCAAGCAAGTTCGAGGAGTTGATAGCTCTTTTGGCATTATATAGACCTGGTCCTATAGGAAGTGGCATGCTTGATGATTTTATAAATAGGAAAAAAGGTATTACTCCTATTCGTTACGACCATCCTAAATTAGAGCCAATTTTAAAAGAGACATACGGAATTATTGTTTTTCAAGAACAGGTTATGCAGATTCCATCCCAACTTGCAGGTTTTAGCATGACTCAGTCGGACCATTTAAGAAGAGCTATGAGTAAAAAGATTCCGGAGGTAATGGAACAGCAAAGAAAGGCTTTTGCCGACGGCTGTGCAAAAAATGATATTTCTAAAGGTTTGGCTGAGCGGATATTTGATCTTATAGAATATTTTTCTGGATATGGATTTAACAGAAGTCATTCTGCTGCATACGCAATGATTTCTTATCGGACTGCATATCTTAAGGCAAATTATCCTATTGAATTTATGTGTGCATTGTTGACTTCAGAAAAAGATAATACCGATAAGGTTGTTGAATATGTTAATGAATCTGAAAAGATGGGTATCGAAGTTTTGCCCCCTAACGTTAATCAGGGTTTTTCTAGATTTAAGGTTATTGATGCAAAGACTATTTCTTACGGTTTATTAGCTGTTAAAAATGTTGGTTCGACAGCGATAGATTCGATTGTACGGGTAAGAAAATCCGGTAATTTTACTTCTCTGTTTGATTTTTGTGAAAGAGTAGATTTGCGCTTGGCAAATAGGAAGGTTATTGAAAGTTTGATTAAATGCGGCGCTTTTGATTTTCTTGGATTACACAGGTCTCAATTGATGGCAATTTTGGATTCTGCGATTGATTCTGGAAATAGATTTCAGAAAGAAAGAAGCAGGGGGCAGATTTCTCTTTTCGACACCACTGAAGAATTTAACGGTTTTAAGAGAAAGCTTGAGGATGTACCTCGGATAAAAGAATGGCCAGAGCCGCAAATATTGGCTTTTGAAAAAGAAATATTAGGTTTATATGTAACTGGTCATCCTTTGGCAAGGTATGAAACCCAGGTCAGGAAGTTTTCTTCTGTAAATGTAGATAGCATTCCTCAATGTTATGAGGGACAAGAGGTTAAGATGGCTGGTCTTTTGGTTAAGGTAAAGCATCTAACAACAAGAAGAACTAACGAGAGAATGGCTATTGCTAAACTTGAAGACTTAAACGGAATAGTGGAAATATTAGTATTTCCTAAAACTTTTCAGCTTGTTGAAAAGTATGTTAAGCCTAACATGGTTGTTTTTGTTAAAGGAAAAGCTAATTTAAGAGAAGACATTCCTAAAATAGTTGTTGATGATATTGTTTTTATTGACGAGGTTTATAAGTCTGTATCAGCTATAAGGATAGAGCTTTCTGGAGTAAAAGAAGGGTTGCTCAGAGTTCTTAAGGAAAAACTAGCTGATTATCCTGGGAAAGTCCCTGTTTATTTAGATTTAGATACAAGTGATTCCAGAAGAATTCAACTTGTTGTGGGTGAAGAGTTTTTTGTGCAGCCTAATGAGGCATTAGTGCAGGATTTAGAGAAAATTGTTGGGGCGGAGAAGTTTTCCTTGACACTGTAAGTTTATGTTGGTATTATATTTATACATTTAAGGAGGTGCCTCGATGACAAAAAAAGACATAGTCTTGAAGATTTCTGATGAAACAGGCATTAAGCAGGTAGATGTTAAGAAAGTTGTTCAGAAGACATTCGATCAAATCGTTGATAGCCTCGTTCGTTCAGAAAAGGTTGAGCTGCGTAACTTTGGAGTGTTTAAGGTAAAAGAAAGGAAGGCGCGAACAGGAAGAAATCCTCGCACCGGACAGACCGTACCAGTTCCACCTAGAAAAGTAGCAGTCTTCAAGCCTGGCTTAGAGATGAAGAAGAAAATCGTATAATTATCTTCTTAATTAATTGTTTAGAAAAATAACTGTAACTATTAGTAAATAAATAAGTATGAAGGGCGAAGGTGCAAGAAAGATAATGAAATGCACCTTCGCCCTTAAGATTATACTTTTAATATGAAAATAATAGCACCTCGAGGTACAAAAGATATCCTTCCAGAAGATTCTTCTGTTGTAAGAAACATAGAAAAGAAGGCTCATGAACTTTTCAATTCCTATAATTATAAAGAAATTCGTACTCCAATCTTTGAACAACAAACTCTTTTCGAACGTTCTTTAGGCGCAACCACAGATATTATTCAGAAACAATTACTTGCTTTGCAGCCAGCTGGAGAGTCTGAAAATAAGTTTGCTCTTCGTCCTGAAGCAACTGCTTCAATTGTACGTGCCTATATAGAGCATAGTTTAGATAAAAAAGAAAGCTACAGTAAGTGTTATTATATTGGTTCGATGTTCAGAGGAGAGAGGCCTCAGAAAGGGCGCCTGCGTCAGTTTAATCATATTGGAGTTGAAGTAATAGGCAATAAAAATCCATATGTTGATGTTGAGGTAATTTCTTTAGCAAGTAATCTTTTAACTAGTTTTGGAGTAAATGATTATAAGATACGCATTAATAATTTAGGGTGCGCTAAGGATAGGTTGGCTTGGTCTAAGCTCTTGAAGAAATATCTTGAATCTAAAAAAGATAAACTTTGCGGTCTTTGTCAGCAGAGGTTTGATAGGAACGTTTTTCGAATTCTTGATTGTAAAAATAAAGATTGTATTTCTTTGGTAAAAGGTTTAAAAGTAAAAGAACAGCATATATGTAAAGAATGTACCAGTTTTTCTGATCTTGTCCTAAAAGGTTTAAAACAGTTGAATATTGCTTTTGAAGTTGATCCTTTGCTGGTCCGAGGATTGGATTATTATACGAAAACCGTATTTGAAATTTCTCATAGCGCCTTAGGAAGTCAAGATGCTATAGGTGCTGGTGGCAGGTATGATAATCTTGTTAAAGAATTAGGCGGTCCTGATAAGGCTGCTGTTGGTTTTGCGCTTGGGTTTGAAAGAGTGATGCTTGCTTGTGCAGAAAAGAAAAGAACTGATTCTAGTCTTGATATTTTTGTTGTTTTGCTTGGAGATGCAGCATTTAAGTCAGGGTTTTCTTTAATGGATGATTTGCGGAAAGTTGGCATTTCTTGTGACCTTGATTATGATAATCCTTCTTTAAAAAGTCAGATGAGAAAAGCTAATAAACAAAAATCTAAATTTGTTGCCATAATTGGTGATGATGAAATAAAGAAAAAAGCTGTAATGTTAAAAAATATGTCTACCGGTGATCAGGAAGAAATTAGTCTAGAAAAAATTAGTGTAGAAATAAAGGCAAGATTATGCTAAGAACTCATACGTGTGGAGAACTTAACGAAAGCAACATTGGAAAAGAAGCCGTGTTGTGTGGTTGGGTACACCGCAGAAGGGATCATGGAAAGTTAATATTTATTGACCTAAGAGATCGATATGGTATGACTCAGGTTACTTTTTATTTAAAGGGCTCTGAGAAGCTTCTACAGGCCGACCAGTTGCGCTCGGAGTTTGTTGTTTCGGTAAAGGGAAAGATTGCCAAAAGACCAAAGGGAACAGAAAATCCAAAGATGCCTACTGGTTTTATTGAAATCCAAGTTGAAGATTTTCAGATTATAAATCCTTCAGAGGTTCCCCCGTTTGAAATCGGAGAAGAGCAAGATGTATCAGAAGAAATTAAACTCGCTTATCGCTACCTTGATTTAAGAAATCCTTTAGTACTGGACAAATTTATCTTGCGTCATAAGATTTGTAAATTTATGAGAGATGTTCTTGATTCAGAAAAGTTTCTTGAGGTGGAAACACCAGTTCTTACTAAGTCAACTCCTGAGGGAGCACGCGATTATCTTGTGCCTTCAAGGGTAAGCCCAGGTTATTTTTATGCACTTCCGCAATCACCTCAACTGTTCAAGCAGATTCTAATGGTTTCCGGCTTTGATAAGTATTTTCAAATTGCGAAATGTTTTCGTGATGAAGATTTGCGTGCCGACAGACAGCCGGAGTTTACTCAGTTAGATATCGAGATGTCTTTTGTTGAAGAAGATGATATTTTTACTTTAGTTGAAAAATTATTAAAAAAGATATTTAAGGAACTTTTGGATCAAGATCTTTCTGTTCCATTTGAGAGAATTACTTATAAAGAGGCAATCGAGAAATACAAAAGTGATAAGCCTGATTTAAGGAAGACCGAGAAGAACAAATTTGTTTGGGTTGTTGATTTCCCTCTCTTTACTTATAACGATGAAGAGAAACGCTGGGATAGTGAGCACCATCCATTTACTGCTCCTAAAGAAGATGATTTGAAACTTATCGATTCTGATGATTTATCCAAAGTCAGGGCGCGGTCTTATGATTTGGTATTAAATGGGGTAGAGATTGGCAGTGGTTCTATCAGAATACACAATAAAGATGTTCAGTCTAAGATTTTTAAAATAATCGGCCTAGGCGAGGATGAGATTAAAAAACGCTTTGGTTTCTTATTAAAGGCTTTTCAGTATGGCGCTCCACCTCACGGAGGTATTGCATTGGGTTTAGATAGGTTGATTGCGATAGTTACAGGTTCACAAAGCATTCGCGATGTCATTGCTTTTCCTAAAACACAGAGGGCAGTTTGTCCTTTGACAGATGCTCCTTCAGAGGTTAGGGGTAATCAGTTAAAAGATTTAGGGATTGATGTTAAAAAAAAGGAGGGTGGTAATGTTTAAACGAATTTTTCATTGTCTGCTTATTTTATGTTTGGCCTTTGTTTTTTCAGGATGTCTTATTCGTACCTATTCTGTAAGAAAGGATAGAGTTGACCAGGAAGTTTCCGGCAATAGAGGATATCTTCAAGGAGCATCTCCGGCTGATGAAGAAGTTCAACCTCAAAAAAAGAGAAAGACTTTCGTAATTGAGTTTGAGATGTCTTCTCCGTTTAGAGAGAAAGAGGAAAAGAAAGGAATGGAGACCGACGAAATTATCGAAGAAAGCGGTAATCTTGGTTATGTAACAGGTGGGCCACAGGAAGATTATTCTGAGGCAGTTTATCCATATGAACGGGAAGAAGTTAATTTAGAGGTAGAAGATAATTTAGTCGCTGAACTTGGTTTTGTAGAATACGAAGTTCAGGAGGGCGACACTCTACAAAAGATATCAAAGAAATTTTACGGAACTTATAGAAAATGGAAGAAGATTTATGATGCCAACGAAGGCGCTATTAAAGATCCTAACAGGATTAAACCTGGTATGATTATTTTAGTTCCTGAGGAATAGGATAAATGGAGAAGTTATTACGCGTTAAAAATAATGAAGAGCTTCAGGTTCTCATTGGAAATTTTGATGAGAATATAAAATTAGTTGAGGCTGAATTAGACGTTAAGATATTTCCTAAACATGGAGGCCTTAAGATTTCCGGTACTCAAGAACAGGTTGATAAAGCGCTGTGCGTTTTAGAGTCCCTTCAAGAAAAAAGAAGAAGGACGCGTTTAATCGACAGGCAAGATGTTACTACAATTATTAGAGCAACTAAATTAGGCAAATCTGTTGATATAAATTCATTACTGGACGGCTCTATTGATGTTCCGCTGAAAGATATCACCATAGTTCCTAAGACCAAGGGTCAAAATGAATATATAGAAGCGATTAAGCATTATGATATCGTATTTTGTATTGGTCCCGCTGGTACTGGAAAAACATATTTAGCAATGGCTATGGCGGTAGCTGCTTTGAAAAAAGGAATCGTTAAAAGAATTGTTTTGACTCGGCCAGCAATAGAAGCCGGAGAAAGCCTTGGTTTCTTGCCGGGAAATCTAACTGATAAGATCTCTCCTTATTTAATACCGCTTTACGATGCTTTATATGACATGATGGAGGTTGAGCGGATTGAGAAATATCGGGAGACGGGAATTATTGAGGCTGCACCAATTGCTTACATGCGAGGAAGAACCCTTAATGATGCATTTGTGGTATTGGATGAAGCTCAGAATTGTACGTCAGATCAAATGAAGATGTTCTTAACTCGTCTGGGATTTGATTCTAAAACTGTAATAACCGGAGATATCACCCAGAGTGATCTTACCGGAGGAAAGCCTGATGGGTTGCTTCAGGCTGAGAAGTTGTTTAAAGACATTCAGGGAATAAAGTTTTCTTATTTGACAGGTGCAGACGTAGTGCGCCATCATTTAGTGCAAGAAATTATAAAGGCTTACGATGCTGCAGAACATAAATAATAATTCTTTGTTATCTCAACCAGTTATTCTTATCTTAATTGTGCTAGCACTGTTTATTATTGCCTATTTGATAGATATCTCTTTAGCTATTCCAGTTCTACTCATAGTAATTTTAGGCTACTTAAGAATGTCGTATAAAAAGCTCGCAGGAAAGATTTTACAGTTAGCGCTTTTAGCTGTTTCTATTATTGTTGCTGGAAAAATCATTATTAATTTTTTTGATATATCTGCTTATTATATACCTGTTGTTGCTTTAGCCATGTTGACTGTAATACTTTTTGAGAGCCTGGAATTGGCTTTGGCCATGACTGTTTTCTCAAGTCTTACAATAGGAATTATGGCCGGTAATGATTTTGTGCTTACTTTCATTTTAATGATCGGCGGGATAGTCGCATCATTTTTTGCCCATGGTTCTCGCAGGAGAGCCCAAATTTATAAAGCAGCTATGTTTGCAAGCATAATTCAGCTGTTTTGTATTGTACTTTTTTCATATCATTTTGACACCCCTATCTACGAGATCATCAAAGTAGATGTTGAGCCGATAATCAGAAGCGGAATATTCTTCTCTTCAGATACTCTTTCAGGTTTACACATTATGCTTAGCGGAATAATATCATCATTTTTGGCTCTTTCTAGCTTGATAATTTTCGAAAATCCTTTCAAGGTTGCAACAAGCTTTACTTTATTGGAAATGTCTGATTTCAATCATCCCCTGTTGAGAAAAATGATTCTAGAAGCTCCGGGTACTTATCAACATAGTTTGATAGTAGGAAATCTTGCGGAAGCTGCTGCTGAAACTATTGGCGCTAACTCACTTCTTGCAAGGGTGGGCTCCTATTATCACGATATAGGTAAGATTGACAAGGCAGAGTATTTTAGTGAAAATCAGCTTCATTCAGGAAGTAAGCATGATAAACTACAACCTTCCATGAGCAGTTTGTTGATTATTAATCATGTAAAAGAAGGAGTTGAATTAGCAAAAAAACATAGACTGAAACCTTCGATTATAGATTTTATCTCCCAGCATCATGGGACAAGCTTAGTATTTTATTTTTACCGGAGGGCTTTAGAAAGTAAAGCTGAAGAAAATGAAAAACATTCAGTGGAAGAGGAAAGATTTCGCTATCCTGGGCCTAAGCCACAGAAGAAAGAAACAGCCATTGTTCTTTTAGCTGATTCTGTCGAAGCTGCCTGCAGGACGCTTGCGGAGCCAATTCCTGGCAAGATAGAAGAGCTGGTGAGAAAGATCATAAATAATAAGTTTATCGACGGACAGCTTGATGAGTGTGAGCTAACATTAAAAGAGATTGAGAAAATTTCTACAACATTTATTAAAATCTTAAGTGCGATTTATCATAGCAGGGTTGCCTATCCT
Organism: uncultured Planctomycetia bacterium; assembly: GCA_964406665.1. Taxonomy (GTDB): domain Bacteria; phylum Omnitrophota; class Gorgyraeia; order VGKH01; family JBHPFN01; genus CAYOSQ01. Next base: position 35,737 of record CAYOSQ010000011.1, read on the forward strand.
GCAGATTCTGATGAGATAAAAGATGAGAATAAGCGTAATAAATCTTCAAAAGAAAATTCCTATAAAGGAAAGCAGAATAAGAAGAATAGTCAAACAGATTCTGCTCCTTCAAAATAGATCCGAAGCAGAACTTTCCCTTGTTTTTGTTAATGACTCCGCTATAAAAAAATTAAACAAAACATACCTTAAGAAAAATCACACTACAGATGTTTTGTCATTTGATTTTAAGGAAAAAAACCAGTCAAAACGATTGTTGAATGCTGAAATAATAATTTCATTGGAAACGGCTTTAAGAAATTCAAATGTTTTTGATGTTTTATTATGGGATGAAATTGTATTGTATCTTATTCACGGAATATTGCATCTTTGTGGTTATGATGATAGAGCTGTAAAAGATAAACAGCGCATGGATAAAAGACAGAAATACATTTTAAGTAAAATAAAGAAATGATAAGAAAAGCAACCGGAATATTGATAAAGAGGGTTAATTTCAGAGAAACCAGTTTGTTAGTTACTTTTTTTACAAAAGAGTTTGGTAAGATTAAGGGAATAATAAAAGGAGTGAGGAAGGATCCTAAAAAGATTTCCAGCAATCTTAGCTTATGTTCGTTAAACGAAGTTGTTTTCTATGAAAAAAGAAATAGTGAGCTTAATCTTATTAGTCAGTGTGATTTGATGAAAGATTTTAGTTTTTTAAGAACCGATATGCAAAAAGTTTCATTGGCTAGCTATATTTTAGAGCTTGTTGATACGGTGATGCCTTTGCATGATCCAAATATAGAAATTTTCAATTTGATAATAAGTAGTTTAAAAAGTATGAAAACTGGTGATCTTGAGAAAGTTTTGTACTGTTTTCAAGTAAAAGTATTATCACTTTCTGGATTTAAACCTCATTTAGATGCATGTATAACCTGCAAAAATAAAATTCATGGAGAGGCACATTTTAGCATCTATCTTGGTGGTCTGATATGCTCTGATTGTAAAAGCAAGGATATGAACGCAAGTCCAGTCTTGAAAGGGACAATAAACTCTTTAATTCATTTAGAAACTTTTTCTTGGGTGAAAGCTTTAAATCTAGGTATAAGTAAACAAATGCGCCTTGAACTTCGAAGTGTATTATATAATTTTCTTTCTTTTCATCTTGATAAGAGAATGAAATCTTTCCGTTTCCTCTGTAACACCGTATAAGAGAACCTAAAAATCCCTAAAATTACACTAAAAAAGCGTTATTTTTGAAATAAATAATTAATTTAACCTGTTGCTAATAAGCAAGTTATGAACATTTTTTCTTGCCTGACTTGACATTTTGCATTTTTGTATTATACTTTTATAGACAATTTGATTCTCGTTTGATAAAGGCAAACCATTCGAAAGAATGGGGCGCAAAGCTTAAGAGCCTTAATTCTTAAAAAGAAAAAGGCAGTCAGCTACCGGGTGAGAATTTTTTTATTACACCCATTCTTCAAATGAGATTGGGTGTATTTTTTTTGGAGATTACAATGAACAAAATATTGAAAACATTATCTGTTTTTGCAATGCTGGCAATAGTGTTTTTATTTTCCAGCGAAGCATTTGCTGAAGTTAAAATTGCTGTTATTGATTCAGGGTCAACAGAACAGCATTTTAAATCTATAAGTTTTTCTTCAATTCCAGCAAGCGAAGATCCCATCAGCCACGGGACAAAGATCGCCGGGATTATAAGGGATTATAATCCCGGCGCAAAGCTCTTCGTGTTGCAGGTATGCGAAGAAGAAAATGGCCATTACAATCCTTCGAAGAAAAGCGTTCTTAATGCAATAAGATGGTGCATGGAAAACGACATTGACATAGTCAATCTTTCGCTGGTAATTGAATACAATAAGGAAATAGAAAAGGCAATAAAGCAAGCATATCTTGAAAAAGGCATTATCTTTGTTGCAGCTGCTGGAAATAAGACAGCTTTTAGCCAATTCGCAGTTAATTCTGATGGATATGTATGTTTCAACAAGAAAGATAGTGGTCCTAAGTTTCCTGCATCTGGTGATTATGTAATTTCAGTTGGAGCAAAGGATATTAGAGGAAGAGTTACGGGTTACTCAACCAAAGATGTGGACGTTTTCTCTAATGGAGATTATGCTAAACTTGAAGGAACTTCATTCGCATGTGCCAGAGTTACAGGTAAAGTATCTAAATTATTAGCATTCAAGGAAGATATTTCCATCAAAGATTTAAAGCTCGCCTTAAAGAAATAGACTAACCATTTAACAAAACCAATCACAACCAGCACTTTTTTCCACTTTTTTTATTTTTTTGTGCTAAATTTTGTTTTGATATTTAAAAAACTGCATTTATCTATGTTAAGTCTTTATTTTATAGTTAGTTACATATAAATATAAAAGAAAGCGCTTCCTTGACACTTAAATTTCCACGTGCTACACTTTAATAACACGCCACGGTAAATTGCATTAGAAAATCAAAAACATTTTTTTAAAAAAGCTACAATAACTTCCAAATAAAAGGAGCAAAAATTATGAAAAGAATCTTTTTAGTTGTGTTTTGTTTAGTTGTTGTATTTTCTTTTTCTGCTTCAGCCTATTGTCAAGATGCTGGCTTTGCAAAAGTTATTTATGTTGAAGGCAGTGTTTCTTCAAAAGCTTCAGTGGATGACGATTGGACAAGTATTGAGGTGGGCATGCTTCTTGCTGAAGGTACAATCGTTAAGGCAGAGGCGGCTTCTTCCTGTGAAGTTGCTTTTGACGGAAGTTTGGATAATGTAATCGGAATTAAGGAAAATACGGAAATAGTGCTTGAATCTCCTATAAAACTATATTTATCTAAAGGAAGAGTTTTCACTTTAATTAATTTAGATGAAGGTTCTACTTTTGAAGTTCATACTCCAACTGCTATTGGTGGTGCAAGAGGAACAGGTTGGCTTACTGATTTTTTAAATGGCGTTACAACATTTAAGCAATTTGAAGGAAGTATTTATGCTTCCGGTAAAGATAGAGACGGTAATCCTTTGGGAAAAATTGATCTTCCTGCTGGTTTTTCAGTAGAGGTAGAAGATTCACAGGAGCCAGGTGACACTGCTGAATTGGGCGAAAATGACTTTGTAGATTGGAATATTTGGAGGAGAGATTTACATCTTCGCGGCCTGCCATCACTTGCTGAGGCAATCCAAGATGAAATGGGAGATGTCTTTGATCCTGAAAGCGGTTTTGCTGCCGGTGGAAGAGATTTTGTTTATATCCCACCTGGTTCTGGCGCAGCCGGTCCAGATGGAGGAGTAAGCAGTGGTGATATTACTTTAACCGAGGAACCTCCACCTCCTGATTGTCCTCCTTGGGATAAAAGATGCTGGACGCAGCCTGAGGAGCCAGATTATCCATCTTTGAGCAATCATCGATAAGAATAACAAGCCTGCCGCATCTTCATTGTCAAGTTTGCATCTTTGTATTATAGATTCAAAATAACTTGACACACATCTTCATATAACTTATAATTCTTTCAGTTATTGGTATTTCTTAAATAATTGAATATTATTATGAAAAAGAGAATATTTTTATTTACATTAGTCATTATATTTTCTACAGTTTATTTTATTCAACCTGTTCTTGCTGCTGATGATGTTGAATATCCTGCCTTTATTAAGTTCCTAAGAAGCATTCTTCAGAAGGTTGATTTTACCACTGGTGTAACCTCAGAGTATGAAACAAATATTTTTCTTACTGAAGATGCAGAATCTTCTGATTTTAAAAATACATTAACTCAAGAAGTTTCTCTAGAGATTCCTGAGGATCCGTTTTATTTAAAGGTGGATTATCTGGGAAATCTTTCCTATTATATGGGAGAAGGTGATCATCTGCATGATCATTTGGCCAGTTTCCTTTTTGCATACAGGCCTTATGAGGATATTTCTGTCGGCATATCTAATAATTTTTAAAAGGTTTTTTCAAAAAGTATTGTTACTCCTTTTGGTGATCGACTTCTTACCAGAGGTTATAAAGAAGATTATCCTTCTTTTGAAGTAAAATGGGAACCGATTGATAATTTGGTAGTTGATGCTGCTTATTCACATTATTGGATTGATGCAGATGCGACTAACGATGACTTTATTGATAGAGATGATAACATTGGAACATTCTCTTTAACTTATGATCTGTGGCCTGATGTTGCTTTATTCCTTGGTCATAGATATTATGATGCGCATTTTCCCAAGGTTGCTGAAAAAGATGCTTTAAGCTCTAGGGTTTTTTACGGAGCGACTAAAAAATTTCCTGGGCTGCTTAATGTGTCTACGGAAGTTGGGCATGAGCATAAACATACAAATTATTTGAGAGATGATTCAAATACAGATGCAAGATTAGTGATTAATTCGACCTTTTCAGTTTATACAGTCTTGAATTTTGTTTATACATTTAACCGGGTGCTACCTTCGGCGAGAAGAGAGTATTTTCAATATTTCTCAAACTCCATAGATTTAAGCGTTGAGCATCTTATAAATCCGAAGACTTCTATTTTTGCCGCAGCTAGTGTTGAAAAACAATATTTTGATTCTTCTGATGCTTTGCCAGGGCAATCTACAATAGATAGGGCAACAGAGATTGTTTCATTTGGGACATCCCTAAAAAGAAGCCTTAACGATTATTTGGATCTTCATTTAGGATATGAATTTACAAAACGAAATACAGATTTTACCAAAGAAGGTTATTCCGATAACAAAGTAAGTTTAAGCTTAACAGCAAATTATTGATATTATGAAAAGAGCAATTATATTAACTTTGATAGTTCTGGGCTTAATCGGCCTGTTGAATAAAACAGTGTTTTCTCAAGAAGGCCCGATTACTCAGGAGCAGTTTGCTGTTGAATTAGTTAAAAGTATGGAGATTTCAGATCATCTTCCACTTGCGGCGTTACCAAGAGATTGTGTTATGCTTCTTGAAACTATAGGTATTTCTCCTTTAAAGGGTTGGGATAGAAAAGCTTTACTCACAGATGATGACTATACAGTTATTGTTGCCAAATCTGTAGGGAAGGAAAAGCTGGTTCATACAAAAGCCACAGAAGTATGTCTTCGTACTATCGCTGTTATAAATGCTAGGTGGCAGAAAAAACCTAACCTATCTTTGCATGAGTTGCTTAATGATTTAAGTATCTTTCCAGAAGGCCCTCCAAAATGTCCTTATGGTTTAAAGTATGAGGATAAAAATTCAGATACTGTAGTGGATCCTCATTATCATTCAGTCCTATTATCCAAATAAAAAATATTATTTTTAGACTTTAAGTTTAGCTATTTGTTGTTTTATGTTTTCAGCTAAGTTTTCTGCAATTCTGGGGATTTTGGAGAGGTCTTTAATCGGGGCTTCTTTAATGTCGCGAAGTTTTTTAAAGCCTTTTTTAAAGAGGTTTCTTGCTCTGACTCTGCCGATTCCTTTTAGGTATACTAGATCAATCAGCTCTTCCTTGATTCCATACCTAATTCTTTGTTGAAGCATTTCTAGTGGTTCGATTACTTTGTCAAATTTAAATAGTTTAGAAATTGATACAGCGCTATAAAGAAGCCACTGCGCAGTGTCGATGATTCGTCTTATATCTCCTGGACCCACGTTAAACTTATCACACATGGCTTCTTCTTTTTCTTCATTCATCCAGTCTAAAAGCATCCAGCCGGTTTTAATCATTGAAAGCCGTGTTGAATGATCGAAGGAATAGAGTTCATCTTCTTCACAGTTAAAGATTTCTTCTTCATTTACATCTTGAAATAATTCTAATTTTTCCAAGTCAGACTTATTGACCATTAGCAGCTCCATATCTGCACAGGAACAAATAATGAATAATAGATGGAAGTCTGAAATGGAACTCTGTGATTCTGACAATTTTTTTAAACCATCTCTTAATACGATACCTGTTAGAGGATCAATATAAAGTCTGTTAACACAGCTGCCAAATGCAGTTGGGTAAAAGCGGAACCCTGCGCGCTTTATTAGATTTTCTGTTTCAAGGAATTCAAATAATCTACTTATAAGCTCTATGAGATTTTGCGTGTTTCTCTGATGCGCGAGAAATGTATGTGAGATAAATTCAAACATGCCATTAATATCGTAAACGTATCCGCTAGCTATGGAAGATAGAATGTGTGTTCTAAGCGCATTTTCAGAGCCTAGTTTTGAGCTTATGGGTTCTGGGGTCGAATGTATATAATCACTAAAGACGGCCTTATATTCTGATAGAGACTTTACCAGGATAACCGATTCTCCAAATTTATCATACTTAGGTCTACCAGCACGTCCGGCGCATTGCTTATATTCAAAAACAGGAATAGAGACAGAGCCTAAACCAGGACGATATCTTTTATAGTCTCGGATTATTACTCTTCTTGCAGGTAGGTTTACTCCGGCAGCCAGTGTTGGGGTTGCGCATATTGTTTTGATAAGCCCCTCTTTAAAATTATTTTCTATGAGTTTTCTTTGGGCATGATGAAGACCGGCATGATGGAAGGCAACGCCGAATCTTATAGAGCTGGCTAGCTGATTACAAATTTTGGTTGGTTCTCCCAACGTGCCTTCAATTTTCGCAGCGACTTTATCTAAAAGCTGTTTTTCATTATCAGACAGATACGCAGCGATTTTTTTTCCAATATTTCTTGTAACTGCTTGAGTTGAGCGGCGGCTATTTACAAAAATAAGATTTTGTCCTTTTTTCTTAATTGTATCTAAGCAAAGTGCAGTTAATTCATCAATGCCAAAGGCTTTTATATGTTTGCTTGTGCCATCTGCAAAGTCTATGCTTTCCAGATAGTAAACTCCTTCTTTAAGAGGGATAGGACGCCAGTCGCTGAAAATTAATTCAGCATCAAGCCAGCCTGCGATTTCATCGGCATTTTTTATAGTTGCACTTAGTGCAAGAAATTGGATTTCTTTATTAAGTTGTTTTAGTCTAGCAGTCAGTATTTCAAGGGTTGGTCCGCGGCGTTCATCATCAATAAAATGTATTTCATCTAGAACAACGACTTGCAAAAGTTTGGTAAGCCATTTGGCACGAAATCTAAGCAAGGAGTCTACTTTTTCGGATGTTGCTATTAGAATATTGTAGTTTGCAAGGTTGTTGCTGTTTAGATCGAAATCTCCTGTTGCGATACCAACTTTAATACCTAGGCGTTCATATCTTGATTTAAAATCATCATATTTTTCACTGGCTAGAGCTTTTAGGGGAACGATATATAGACAAAGCCCGTCACCTTTATTTTCAAGTATGGATTTTACCATGCACATTTCAGCTATCAGAGTTTTTCCTGAAGCAGTGGGTAGTGCAAGAACCAGGTTTCTTGAGGTCAGGATACCTTTTTTAAGCGCTGATACCTGAAATGGGTATAGCTTTTCTATTCCAGAGTCTTCTAGCGTAGAAACTAATTCTTTGGGAAGGGAGAATTTCTTAGCGAGTTTTTTGTCAAACATACTATATTCTTTTAGCATATGGGTATTTTTTTGTCAAACTTATCCAAGCATTTTTAATTTTCGTTGACCGACATCGCAATTGCAGATATAATCCTAAACAGGACTATTTAAGGGGGAAAAATGAAGATTGCTATTATAGGGCCAGGAGCAATGGGCTGCTTATTTGCTGCTCATTTAGCAAAAAAAAACGAAGTCGTTTTATTCGATAAAAGCTCTAAGCGTGCTCAGGTAATAAGCAAGCAGGGTATAAAGGTTGAGGGTATCTCTGGCAAATGGAGTGCAAAGGTAGATGCAACGGTTGACCTTAAAAAGATTGAGGGATGTGAGGTTATCCTCATCTGTGTTAAGTCTTACGATACGAAAGATGCAATCAGTAAAATAAAAGATTCAATTAATGATTCTGCTATTGTGATAACTTTGCAGAATGGTGTAGGTAATATTGAGGTTATAGGAGAATTGATTGGTCAGCAAAGAGTTGTTGGTGGAGTAACTAACCTTGGAGCTACTTTATTGGGTGATGGTTATATTCGTCATGCCGGTAAGGGAGAAACAGTTCTAGGCAGAATTGACGGAAAAATCCCTGCTGAGATGAGAGGTATAAGAGAAACATTTAATAAGGCTAAGCTTGAGACAAGGATTTCTCGAGACATAAAAGGTTTGCTGTGGTCGAAGCTTATTGTTAATGTTGGTATTAATGCTTTAACCGCTATAACCAGATTGAACAATGGAAGACTTGTTGAGTTTGATGGGGTTAGGCAAATAATGAGTAAAGCTGTAGCTGAGGCTGTAAGAGTTGCTAAAAGAAAGAGGATCAAGCTTTTGTATGATGATCCGTTAACAAAGGTAGAGGCAGTATGTGAAGCAACTTCTTCAAACGTTGCTTCGATGCTTCAGGATGTATTAAAAAAGAAAAAGACAGAAATAAATTTTATAAATGGGGTAATTGTCAGAGAAGGTCAAAGCTTAGGTATCCCCACACCTGTTAATTCAATATTGGTTGATTTGGTTAAGACAATCGAAAAGACTCACAATATAAGAGTTAGTTAAAATTAATGAAGACAGTAATTCAGCGGGTAAGTGAATCAGAAGTTTTTATTGATAAAAAAACATCAGGTAAAATCTCCAAAGGTATTTTGATTTTACTTTGTGTTGAGCGCGGTGATAAAGAATCTGATGCCGACTACATTGCGGGGAAAATTCTAAATCTTAGAATCTTTGATGATTCTCAGAGTAAAATGAATTTATCCGCCCTAGAAGTACAAGCCGAATTACTCGTGATTTCTCAATTTACTCTAAGTGCAGATTGCAAAAAAGGTAGAAGGCCTTCATTTGATAGTTCTGCCGAGCCTAAGGAAGCAGAAAAGCTGTATAAGTATTTTATAAATAAGTTAAGAGATAGTTCTTTAAGGGTGGAATCCGGTATTTTTGGTGCAATGATGGATATTCATTTAATAAACGACGGCCCAGTTACATTTATTATCAATAGTAAATGATTTCAAATATAATCGATACTCACGCCCATTTAGATCAGATAGAAGATATCGATGGTGCTATAGACAGAGCTGCGCAGGTAGGTATTGAAGCAGTGATTGCGGCCGGCATTGATTATCAATCCAGTCTAAAAATATTAGAGATTAGCCGAAAGGTAACTAGTTTAAGAGTATATTCTGCTTTGGGCTTTCATCCGGGCGAAATAGAGCAGTTACCTCAAGATGAAATTTTACAACTCATAGAAGATAACAAAGATTATATTATCGCGGTTGGAGAAATTGGTTTAGATTATTGGTATAGACCGGTTAAAAAAGATAAATCCAAAAGAGAAGAGCAGAAAGATATATTCTTAAAGCAGCTGACTTTGGCTAAAAAGATTAATCTTCCTGTTGTTATACATAGTAGAGGAGCTTGGAAAGATTGTTTTGAAATGTGTAAACAGTCAGGAATAGAAAGAGCTGTTTTTCATTGGTACAGTGGGCCACTTGATATCTTAAGAGAAATTATTGAGAGTGGATATTTAATTTCTGCTACACCATCTCTGTATTATAGTCCTCAACATCAAGATGCAGTTAAGGGTGTTCCGCTGGATAAGCTTTTAGTCGAAACTGATTCCCCGGTTTTTTTTCGGGATGATCAAGCTGGTTTTAGGTCTGAGCCTAAAGACGTATTGAAAACTATTAATTTGGTTGCTGGTTTAAAGTCAGAACAAGAGGATATAGTTGCATCCGTTACGCGTGATACGGCGAAGAAATTTTTTAATTTAAATTAGTTGTTATTCAAATATGGATAAATTTCCTAAAGATTTTCTCTGGGGTGCGGCAACATCTAGCCATCAGGTAGAAGGCTCTAACACCAATAATGATTGGTGTTTTTGGGAAGAAGAGGGCAATGTAAGAGAGCGCTCCGGAAAGGCATGTAATCATTATGCATTATTTGAACAAGACTTTGATTTAGCTCAAGAATTAGGACATAATGCGCATCGTTTTTCAATTGAGTGGAGTCGCATTGAGCCAGAAGAGAATTCTTGGGATGAAAAAGAACTAGATCATTATAAAAAAGTAATTACTGCGCTTAAGTCAAGAAACATCGAGCCGATAATAACTTTGCACCATTTTACTAATCCATTATGGTTTTTTCAAAAAGGTGGCTGGCTAAATAAAGAAGCAGCTTTTTATTTCAATAGATATGTTGAGAAAGTAGTAAGTTATTTAGGCGCTGAAGTAAAATATTGGATTACTATTAATGAACCAGTGGTTTTTGCCTATCATTCTTATTTGATAGAAAAATGGCCACCGGGTGGAAAGTCTTTAAAGAGTACGTTCGCATGTATTAATAATTTTGTTGCGGCCCACAAGCTAGCATATAAAAGAATCCACGAGATTTATAATTATAATTCTTGGCCTTTTCCCATGGTTAGTTTCAGTAAGAATTTTGAGGTTTTTTCTCCTTGTGATAATTTTCCGTCTTTTCTTAACAGAATTCCTTCTTTTTTAAGGAGCAAGTTGTACAATGATTACTTTTTAAATAGAGTTAATGGTTTTCTTGATTTTATCGGTCTTAACTATTATACTCGAGAGGTAGTTAAGTGTTCTTTTGAAAAAGACAAATTCATTTTTGGGGAAAACTGTAACAGCGTTCATCAGCATTTCAAAAAGACAAATTTTATGGGATGGATTGTGTCTGCAGAAGGGCTTTTACAAGCTTTGCTTAAATTGAATAAATTCAGGCTACCTATTCTAATCACAGAAAATGGTACTTGTAATGACAGCGATGATAATCGTTGGGTATATATAAAAGAACATTTAGCCAAAATCAAAGAAGCTGTAGATGAAAACGTTCCTGTTTTTGGATATTTATATTGGTCGCTTTTAGATAATTTTGAATGGGACAGCGGATATAGCCCTCGTTTTGGACTTATTGATGTTGACTATAATACTTTTGAAAGAAGAATAAGGGGAAGCGCTTTAAAATTGAAGGATTTTATCGAAAAAAATACTAAGTGAGGTGGTTATGTCTATTCAATCATTAGTTGATACAATCATAGCTTATGATCATGAGTTCTTTTTGCGTGTTAATATAGGCTTGAATAATAGCTTTTGCGATTTTTTATTTTCTAATGTATTGTTTTTTATCAAAATTCCAGGTTTAATAGCTATTTGTATTATTTTCTTTCTATTAGGAAAAAACAGAGGAAGGATTGCAGCTGTTTTATCAATGGCTTGTTTGTTTTTTACGTGGTTAATTGTTTCAGGGATTAAAGATTTGTTCACCAGGCCTCTTCCCATGGAAACTTTTGAGAATGTTAATCTTATGGGGTCATCATCTTCTTCGTTTTTTCCTTCATGGCAAGCAATAGCTGTGACTGTGGTCGCTACGATTATCTCACGCAAGTTTAAAGTTATTAGTCCAATTTTTATTATATTAGTTTTATTGGTTGGTTTGGCGAGTGTTTATTCAGGAAGGTGTTATCCGCTAGATATTGTTGCGGGAATTATTTTCGGATATTTCATGGGAGTTATGTTTTTGGGTGTTGATGATTTATTTCATAAGATTTTCTCTAGAGGTCAGGATTATTAGTTGAAGCTTGTAAAAATTGATTATGAATAAAAATATATTTAATAGACAGATAATTTTTTACCCGGTTTTGTTAGTACTGACTTTATCATTTTTTGGTTGCGGGAGAGAGAAGCCTTATGCTAGAGAAAGTAGATTCTTAATGGGTACAGTTATTGAGATTACCTGTCAAGATGAAGAAGCTATACATGCGGCTTTTCAGCAGATTGAGATTGTAGAAAATCTTTTAAATAAGTTTGATGAAAATAGTGAAATTAGCCAAATAAATAGTCATAGAAAATCAGAAGTTTCCTGGAAGACGTTACAGATAATAAAGAAAGCAAAGTTTTTTCATAGTGTTTCCGGAGGAGTTTTTGATATTAGCATAGCACCTTTGTCTGAAATATGGAAAAAAGCAATCAAAGATGAAGTTTTGCCGAAAGACCGTGATATAAGGCGAGCGAAAAACTTGGTTAATTCAAATAAAATATTAATTGATGAAATTGCCTCATCTGTCAAATTGGCAAAGAGGGGTATGAAATTAGACTTAGGTGCTATTGCAAAAGGATTTGCTGTGGATGTCGCGGTAAAAAAGTTGAAAGAATTAGGTGTTAACTCTTGTCTTATAAATGCCGGAGGGGAAATTTACTGCTTAGGTAGAAAGCACGGTAAGCCATGGAAGGTTGGGGTTAAGCATCCGCGTAGTTCTGATATGATAGAATATCTAGAGTTGGAGAATAAAGCCGTTGCAACCTCTGGAGATTATGAACAATTTTTTCTTTTGCAAGATACGCATTATTCACATATAATTGATCCACGCACAGGTTGTCCGGCTGATTCCGGAATTGTTTCTGTTACGGTTATTGCAGATGATTGCTTAACAGCCGATGCCCTAGCAACTTCAATTTTCATTTTAGGGAAAACAGATTCTAGGGAATTGATAAAAAACTTTTCTAATATTAAGACAATTATTTTTAACGAGGTTGATTTAAATGTTTGAAATAATCAAAAAAGAAGTTATTGCTGTAGGAATAAAAAAAATCGAACTGAGAGCTGAACATATTGCAAAAAAAGCAGCAGCTGGTCAGTTTGTTGTGGTAATCCCTGATAAAAAAGGAGAAAGGATTCCTCTTACCTTGGCCGGTTGGGATAAAGTTGAAGGCACTATTACAATTATCTTTCAAGAAGTCGGTTTTACTACTAAGAAGTTGGGTAAGCTGGGTGTTGGGGATAAGATTTTTTCTCTTTTGGGGCCTTTAGGAAATCCCACGGATGTTAAGAAAATTGGTACTGTTGTTTGTGTTGGTGGTGGTGTTGGTATTGCCGAGGTCCTGCCAATTAGCAATGCTTTTAAGGCCGCAGGAAACGAAGTAATCGGGATTATCGGTTCAAGAAGTAAAGAGTTGATTATCTTAAAAGACGAGATGTCTGAAATCTGTGATCAGCTCTACATTGCAACTGATGATGGTTCTCTTGGTGATAAGGGTTTTGTCACAGAGATTTTAGGCCGTTTGTTCGAGGCAAAAAAACATGTTGACCTTGTTTATGCAATTGGTCCTGTTCCAATGATGAAAGCTATTGTAGAAGTAACCCGTGCGGCTAAAGTTAAAACCATTGTAAATTTAAACCCTATTATGGTTGATGCTACAGGAATGTGTGGTGCTTGCAGATGTAAAGTTGGTGAAAAAACAGTTTTTGGCTGTGTTGACGGTCCGGAGTTTGATGGTCATCTTGTAGATTTTGAAGAATTAACGATTAGGCTAAACACTTTTAAGCAACAGGAGCTAAGAATAGATAAATGAAAAGTTTAACAAGACATCTTTGGTTCAATACAAAAACAAAAAGAGCTTATATAAATATCACTCCTCAAGTTGAGGAGCTTGTAAAGGAATCAAGAGTAAAAGAAGGGCTATGCCTTGTTAATGCTATGCATATTACAGCAAGTGTGTTTATTAATGATGATGAAGATGGATTGATTCATGATTTAGATGATTTTCTAGAAAGACTTGCTCCGCATGAGCCTTTGACAAGATATCGTCATAACTTAACTGGTGAAGATAATGCTGATGCTCACATTAAAAGAACTATTATGGGAAGAGAAGTGATTGTTGCTATAACAAATGGGAAACTCGATTTTGGTCCTTGGGAGCAAATTTTTTACGGAGAATTTGACGGCCAGCGTAGGAAAAGAGTGATGGTGAAGATTATCGGTGAATAGTATGCGCAATAAAGTAAGACAACAAGATTCAGAAAAAAGAATAGAGAATTTTAGTGAAGTATCTCTTGGATTTTCTGATGAACAGGCTTTGCAAGAGGCTAAGCGCTGTTTGCAATGCAAGAAACCTAAGTGTGTCGAAGGCTGTCCGGTTAATATAGATATCCCTGCATTTATCAAACTTATTGTTGAAAACTCGCGCGAGAAATCTCTAAGTAAAATAAAAGAGAAAAATAATCTTCCTGCGGTATGCGGCAGAGTTTGTCCACAAGAAGATCAATGTGAGAAGCTGTGTATTTTAAGCAATAAAGGCAACCCAATAAATATTGGTGCCCTAGAGCGGTATGCTGCAGATTACGAACTTAATAAGAGCTTAAAGAAGCAAAGTAAGGTACTTGCAAAAGATGATTTAGAAAGAATAGCTGTTGTGGGTTCCGGGCCAGCTGGATTGACTACCGCTGCTGATCTTGTTAGGTTGGGATATCGTGTTACCTTATTTGAATCTTTACATGTTTCAGGGGGTGTATTAGTTTATGGGATCCCTGAATTCAGATTACCTAAAGATATAGTTTCATCGGAAGTAGAGTATATAGCTTCGTTAGGAGTGGAAATAAAAACAAACTTTCTAGTTGGCAAAACCTGTTCTCTTGATGATCTATTCAAAGATGGTTTTAAAGCTGTGTTTTTGGGGTTGGGGGCAGGCTTACCTCAGTTTCTAGGTATTGTTGGAGAGAATTTTTCCGGAGTATATTCTGCTAATGAATTTTTAACCCGAGTTAATTTGATGAAGGCATATCTCTTTCCTGAATATGCAACTCCCGTTGATGTTGGAAAGAAAGTTGTTGTTATAGGAGGTGGTAATGTAGCATTGGATTGTGCTAGGGCAGCGCTGCGTTTGCATAGGGAAGTTACGCTTGTTTATAGAAGAACAGAAGCGCAGATGCCAGCACGCTTAGAAGAGATAGAGAATGCTAAAGAAGAGGGATTCGCATTTAAGCTTTTGACTCAGCCAGTTGAAATTTTAGCAAATGAAAAAGGTAGGGTTAGGGGACTTAAGTGTATTAAGATGGAACTGGGAGAACCTGATGATTCAGGAAGACGCAGACCTTTACCAATTGAGAATTCAGATTTCATTATTGAGGCAGATACTGTTATCGAAGCTATTGGACAGAAACCAAATCCTCTAGTGGTAAAAGTTACTCCAGATCTTAAAGTTAATGATAGTGGAACTATTAAAGTTGATGAAAATTATATGACTTCAATCGATGGAGTTTTTGCCGGAGGTGATATAATTACTGGAGCTGACACTGTAATTTCTGCAATGGGCGCTGGTAAAAAAGCAGCCGCTGCTATTAATAGCTATATTAAGAAACAAAGGGGTTAAAAATGGAAGGTAAAAAAATAACCATAAATGATATCTTGCAAATGAAAAAAGACGGTAAGAAAATTACCATGCTTACGGCATATGATTTTCCTCTGGCGTCTTTAGTGGATCAAGCAGGAATAGATATGATTCTTGTGGGAGATTCTGTTGCTAATGTTGTCTTAGGTCTTGAATCAACAACAGAAGTAGGTATGACAGAGATGATACATCACGCCAAGGCAGTAAGAAGAGGTGTTAAGAATGCCTTAATTATTGGTGATATGCCTTATGAATCTTATCAGGTTAATCCTGAGGAATCAGTCAAAAACGCAAAGCGTTTTATTGAAGAGGCTGGTTGCGATGCAATAAAGCTTGAATGGTTTGATAAGTGTTTAGAAGTTACTGAGGCGATAGTTAAATCTGGTATTGCTGCAATGGGGCATGTTGGTTTAACTCCGCAGACGGCAGCGCAGCTTGGTGGTTTCAAGGTTCAAGGAAAAGACGCCGAGGCTGCAAAGAAAATTATTAAACAGGCTAAAGATCTTGAGAAAGTCGGTTGTTTCAGCATTGTTTTAGAGTGTGTTCCAGACAAGGTTGCTGAGATGGTTACAGAGGAACTTTCCATTCCGACTATAGGAATAGGTGCTGGCATCAGCTGTGATGGGCAGGTATTGGTTACTCCGGATATGTTGGGTTTATTTGAAAGATTTACTCCCAAGTTTGTAAAGAAATATGTTAATCTTTCATCAACTATTTTGGGTGTTATCAAACAGTATAAGCAGGAAGTCGTAGAGAAAAAATTTCCTGCTAAAGAACATAGTTTTTCAATCAAAAAAGAAGAAGTAGAAAAACTTTAATTTTTTTTAAAGGAGGAGGTGATAATGGCAAAGAAATTTAATATGCAGAAAGAGCTGGAGAAGCTTTGGCCTAAGACCAAAAAGCAGTTGGATAGAGTGGCTAAGGATGCAATGGTACTTGCTAAAAAAAGTGAAAAGCAGCTTATTGAATTATCTGAAAAAGGTAAGATTCAGTTTGAGCTTACGATGTTGCAGGTTAAGAAAGAACAGTTGTTTTACAAGATAGGGAAAGCCGTTGCGAAGAATTTAAAAAGAATGAAAAAAACAGTCACTTTAGCAAAGCTAGATAAAGAATTAAAATCTATTAACAGTCAAATATCTTCTTGCAAGAAGGATTTAGGCAATAAAAAATAATCTTTTTAGAAAGGGGCTTTAATGTCAGCAAATATAGTAAAGCAATTAGAAATAGTAACCGTAGATAAGCCAGGTATGCTTGCAGAAGTTTCGAACACTATAGCATCTGAGGGCATCAATATGGAGGCCGTTTGTGCATATAGCATGGAAGGTAACGCAGTATTCTATATTGTTACCAGTGACAATGATAAATCAATAGCCGCTTTAAAAGATAAAGGCTGGAGAGTAAAAGAAGATGAAGTTGTTACAGTTGATTTAACCAATAAGCCTGGTGCTTTAGAAGAATTGTCTGAGAAGCTAAAAGCAAAGAACGTTAATCTGGTTTATTGCTATGGCAGTACCTGCGGGGGAAGTTGTGCAAGCAGGATAATCATGAAGGCTGAAGATAATAGTAAGATTATCAAAGCACTTTTATAAAGATTGATTAAGAATTTATAATTTTTTGAAATAAGCTTAGAACCGTATTTGCCTAGCCCGATCTTCTTTTAAAATCTGATGAGGCAAAATTCCTAAAAGAGTTTTAAGTTGAATATGCTATTTTCTTAAATGTATATTTTAGGAAAACAGGAATAAAGGAAAGTTGAATTTTTATGAGCAGGAAGAAAATTGCTGATAAAATAAACCAGGATGTGTTGAAGTATTTTATCAACAACCCGATTTTTGTAAGGTTCTCAGCTAGGTTTAGCCTAGAGTGTTTTAAATGGGTTAAATGTTTAAGAACCGTTTCTGTCAACGAGAGAATCGTAGAGATTCCGTTTGCTATTCAGTGTTTATCCAACTTAGAAAAAGGGAAAAAAGTTTTAGATTTAGGCTGTATGGAGAGTGCTCTGGCACTTTATTTAGCAGGTCTGGGATATTTTGTTACAGGAGTTGATTTTCGATATTTTCCATATTATCATCCTAATTTTTCTTTTGTTCAGGGAGATATATTAAATCTTTCTTTTGAAGATGAAAGCTACGATGCTGTTTTAGGAATTTCTACATTTGAACATATTGGCATAGGTGTATATGGTAAGGCTGAGGGAAATAATAATGATGATGAAAAGGCAGTTGCTGAGGCATGTAGGGTTTTGAAAAAAGATGGAATATTTTGCCTCACCGCTCCTTATGGCGTTGCTAGTATAGGTGCTTCTCAGAGAGCTTATTCCAAAGATTCACTTGAGAGGCTTTTGAAAGATTTCAAAGTGCAAGAAATTAAGTATCATGCTAGTTTTAAAGATGATAGAAGTAAGGCGAATTATTGGAAAGAAATTGATCAAAAGGAAGCAGCAAATATAAAGTCTAAACATTATACTAATTGTATTTGTCTGGTTAAGGCATTAAAGTAATTAATTATTCTTGATTTTTTTAAAGAAGTTCGCTAGAATAAATACTCTCTTATGAATAATTCAGGATTAATGGACAAGATTACCTCTTTATGTAAACGTCGTGGATTTATCTTCCAATCTTCGGAGGTTTACGGTGGCCTAGGAAGTGTCTGGGATTATGGGCCATTGGGCGTTGAGCTTAAGCGTAATATTAAGAACTCTTGGTGGGAGAGCAATGTTCACCGACGTGAGGATATGGTAGGTTTGGATGCAGGTATCTTGATGCATTCAAAAATTTGGGAAGCATCTGGCCATATCAAGAACTTTTTTGACACTTATCTTGATTGCAAGTCTTGCAAAAAGAGAGTCAGAACTGATGACCCGGTTTTAAAAGACGCCGAGGCTGGAGTTTGCCCTTTCTGCGGAGATAAGAAGCTTACTGACCCGAGAGACTTTAATTTAATGTTTAAAACTTTTATCGGGGCTCTTGATGATGATAAGAGTGAGGTTTATCTTCGTCCGGAAACGGCCCAGGGTATATTTGTTAATTTCTCTAATGTTTTAAATACTTCCAGAAAGAAACTTCCCTTTGGCATAGCTCAGATGGGTAAGGTATTCCGCAATGAAGTTACACCAGGGAATTTCACTTTTCGCACTCGCGAATTTGAACAAATGGAAATTGAGTATTTTGTAGATCCTAAAGAAGCCGATAAGCAGTATTCGCAGTGGATCGATGAAAGATTTAACTGGTATACGCAGCTGGGAATTAAGAAAGAAAATCTTAGGAAGAAAGCTCATGCTAAGGATAAGCTAGCCCATTATGCAGCAGCCTGTACTGATATCGAATATAATTTTCCTTTTGGCTGGTCAGAGCTTGAAGGAATTGCAAATAGAACAGACTTTGATTTAAAACAACATTCTGAATTTTCCGGAAAAGAATTGAAATACCATGACAAAATTACTAATGAAAAGTTTTTCCCGTATATTATTGAGCCATCAGGGGGGATAGATAGAGCCCTGCTGGCTTTTTTGGTTGATGCATATCATGAAGAAAAGGTAAAGGATGAAACTAGAGCTCTGCTTAAATTTCATAAAGATTTAGCTCCAATAAAGGTTGCGGTTTTACCTTTATTAAAAAAGAACGAAGGCATAGTTAAATTGGCAAAACAAATTAAACGAGAAATGCAGAAGGAGGTTGTGACAGTTTATGATGATACTGCGGCTATAGGAAAGTTATACAGAAGACAAGACGAGGTTGGTACTCCTTTTTGCGTTACCGTTGATGTTCAGTCTCTGGAAGATAACCAGGTTACCGTAAGAGACAGAGACACAATGGGGCAAGAGAGGATTTCTGTAGATAAGTTAAAAGATTATTTCTTAGATAAGTTTTCAAAATAATAAGGAGGATTTTCAAAATGGCAAAGTATGTTTATTCTTTCGGAGGCGGTAAGGCAGATGGCAATGGTTCTATGAAGAACCTACTTGGTGGAAAAGGTGCTAATTTAGCAGAGATGGCAGGACACAAAGATCTAAAGCTACCTGTACCTCCGGGATTTACTATAACAACAGATGTATGTACTCATTATTATAAAAGTAAAAAGAAGTATCCTTCTGGACTAAAAGTTCAAGTTGAAAAAGCTTTAAAGAAGGTTGAAAATTTAATGGGAAAGGATTTCGGCTGTGAAGATAATCCTCTTTTGGTTTCTGTGCGTTCCGGCGCAAGGCAATCTATGCCAGGGATGATGGAGACAGTTTTAAATGTTGGTCTTACGAAAAAAACAATTCCTGGGCTTATTGAGCAATCTGGTGGCAATGAAAGATTTGTTTATGATGCATATCGTCGTTTGATTACTATGTATTCTGATGTTGTTATGGAGAAGTCTGCAGGCATAGAGCCAGAAGAAGACATGGGTATCAGAAAGCAGCTTGAGAGAATCATGGATGGGGTCAAAGAAGAAAAGGATATTAAGGATGATACTGATCTTGATGCCGAAGATCTTAAAAAGATATGTGATTTATATAAGAAAAGAGTTAAAGAAGTTTTGAAGAAAGATTTTCCTGATAATGCTATGGATCAGCTCTGGGGTGGTATCGGAGCAGTTTTTCAATCCTGGAATGGAAAAAGAGCTATAAGCTATAGAAATATTGAAAACATTCCTCATGAATGGGGCACAGCTGTTAATGTTCAAACTATGGTTTTCGGAAATATGGGTGAAGGTTCTGCAACAGGTGTTGCTTTTACGAGGAATCCAGGTAACGGTGAAAATAAATTCTACGGAGAGTACTTAATGGATGCTCAGGGAGAAGATGTTGTAGCTGGGCTGCGTACTCCGGCACCTATTAATTCATATTCTCAGAGTGATCATAATAAAGATCTCGTTACCTTGGAAAAAGGAATGAGTTCAATATACAAGCAGCTTTTTAGTATACAGAGGCGTTTAGAAAAACATTATCATGATATGCAGGATTTAGAGTTTACTATTGAAAAAGGTAAGCTTTTTATGCTTCAGACTCGAACAGGAAAGCGTAACGGTCCTGCAGCTGTGAAGATGGCTATGGACATGTTCAAGCAGAAGCAAATCAAAAAAGAAGATGTGATAAAAAGAGTAACTCCTGCACAGTTGGATGAGCTTTTGCATCCTATTATTGATCCTATTGCAGAAAAAGCCAAGAAATCTTTGGCCAAAGGTTTACCTGCAGGTCCCGGTGGGGCAAGTGGTCAGGTGGTATTCTCTGCTGAAGATGCAGTTGCTTGGCATAAGTCAGGTAAAAAAGTTATATTAGTTCGTGAAGAAACCAATCCGGAAGATGTTGAGGGTATGAGGGCAGCAGAGGCGATTCTTACTGCTAGAGGAGGCATGACTTCCCACGCAGCATTAGTTGCCAGAGGTTGGGGTAAATGCTGCATAGTTGGCTGCAGCGTTTTAAATATTGACCTTAGAAATAAAACTATTACTGTTGATGGAGAAACAGTAAATGAAGGTGATTGGATTACTCTTAATGGAACCAAGGGTAATATCTATGTTGGTGAGCTTCCCATGATTGATGCTTCAGAAAATAAGGCATTGGATGATTTCTTAAAGGTTTGTGATTTGATTCGCAGGTTGAAGATTCGCACTAATGCAGATACGCCTGAAGATGCACAGCGTGCTCGTAACTTTGGTGCAGAAGGTATTGGACTTTTTAGAACAGAACATATGTTTTACGGAAAAGGTTCTGAGCAGGCTTTGTTTCTTTTAAGAAAGATGATAATGTCTAAGACTGTGGAAGAAAGATGCGTTGCTTTAGAAGAGTTATTTCCTTATGTAAAGAAAGATATTAAGGGAACTCTTGAGGCAATGAAAGGTTTACCTGTTACATTCAGATTGCTTGATCCACCTCTGCACGAATTTGTTCCTCATCAAAAAGAGCAGCTTGAGAATTTAGGCAAGAGTTTAAATATTTCTCAAGAAGAGTTAGAGAAGAGAGCATCTGCACTGCGTGAGAGCAATCCAATGATGGGGCATCGAGGAGTTAGGTTAGGCATTACTTATCCTGAGGTTGCTGAAATGCAGATTCGTGCAATCTTAGAGGCTGCGGCAGAGCTAACCAAAGAAGGTAAAAAGGTTTATCCTGAAATAATGATTCCTGTTCTCTGTGATGTCAATGAGCTAAAGAAGCAAAAGCAGATTGTGGAGAGAGTATATAAAGAGGTTCTTGCAAAGTACAAAATGAAAAAACTTTCTTACATGTTCGGGACTATGATAGAAATTCCTCGTGCTGCTTTAACAGCAGGTAAAATCGCTGATACTGCAGAGTTTTTCTCATATGGAACTAATGATTTGACTCAGATGGGATTTGGATTCTCCAGAGATGATATCGGTGGATTTTTGCCGGAGTATATCAGCGAGGGAATTTTAGATGACGATCCGTTTCAGACCATAGATCAAGATGGTATCGGTGAGTTAATCAAGATTGGTATCGAGAGAGGAAGAAAAGCTCGCAAAAAATTAAAAATCGGTATTTGTGGTGAACATGGTGGAGAACCACGTTCAGTTGAGTTCTGTAATGAAATAGGAATGGATTATGTAAGCTGTTCTCCATTTAGAGTTCCTATTGCTCGTTTAGCAGCAGCTCAGGCAGTTCTAAAGAAATAAAGGGAGCCTATGGAATCAATAAAAGCGTATATAAAAGAAATACGGGGTATTCCGCTATTAAAGGCCGAGGAGGAAATTTCTCTTTCGAAATTGATTAAAAAGGGAAATGAGCCTGCACGAAAAAAGATGATTCGTTCAAATTTGCGCTTGGTAATTAGTATTGCCAAGCGCTATATGCATTTAGGTATCCCCTTGATGGATTTGATAGAAGAGGGGAATATCGGTCTTATGCGTGCAGTAGATAAATTTAATCCTAAAAAGGGATATCGATTTTCTACATATGGTGCTTGGTGGATTAAACAAAGTATTTCCCGGGCAATAGTCGAACAGGGAAAAATTATCCGCATACCTGTTTATATGAATGAAGAAATCGTTAAGTGGAAAAAAGCTACTGATCAACTTACTCAGAAGTTTGGTAGAAAGCCTACAGATGCGGAGGTTGCTAAGAAAATGCGGCTACCTATTGCTAAGGTCAGAAGTATTGGTAAATGGATTACAAAAACATCTAGCCTAGAGGCTCCTATAGGAGATAATAAAGAAGGTCAGGTTAAGGATTTGATCGAAGATGAAAGTTTGGTTTCTCCCGATAAAGAATTGGAGAATTTTCTTAATCGTGAAAGGGCAATTGATTTATTGGGTATTATGAATAAAAAAGAACAAAATGTTCTTAATTTGCGATTTGGTTTATCTGATGGAGATTCTCGAACACTTGCTCAGATTGCTAATAAGATGAATATTTCCAGAGAACGCGTCCGTCAGATTGAAGAAGCGGCACTGAAAAAGCTGCGCAAAATTATTACCGAAGAAGAAAAAGGAATTATGGAAGGTAAGGAAGAAAATAAAAATAATGAATAAAATCTTTATTTTAATTATTCCCCGTTTCGAAGATATATTCCACTCATATTATTCCTCAGAGATTATTAAAGGTGTTAGCCTTGCTGCCAGTCGTCTAAAAGTTGATTTATTGATTCATATAACCGATAGACATAAGCATGAAGACTGGCTTTCGCACCCCATGCTTAATCCTAAGATAGTGGATGGAGTTATTTTTGGCGATATCAATGGCGATAGAGCAACATTGAAAAAGGTAGTAGCTAAAAATATTCCCTATATTGTAATGAATAATTATTTCGATGAACCCTTCAACTGCATAGCTATTAATAATCTAGATTCATCAAAGGATGCTGTCAATTATCTTGTAGGATTAGGCCACAGAAGAATAGCTACGATAGCTGGAGATTTAACAACCCAAGCGGGTAAATATAGGTTAAGAGGATACAAGGAAGCTTTGAATAGTCATAAGATACCGATAAATGACAAGTATATTAAAGTTGGTTCTTTTATGAGAACTCCTGCACGTGAAGCAGCAGAAAAGCTATTAAGGTTAAAAGACAGGCCTACGGCAGTATTCGCCGCATCAGATGTAATGGCTCTTGAGTTGATGGATCTAGCTAAAAAACAGGCATTAAGAATTCCTCAGGATCTTTCTGTTGTTGGTTTTGATGACAACCCTATTCACACATACAGCAGTGTTGAGTTGACCACTATCGGGCAGCCTTTGATGGAAATGGGTCGGCTGGCTCTGGAAAACTTAAATCAGATAGTTCTGCGCAAAGCAAATATTCCGTTTAAGATGCTCTTGCCTACAAAATTGATTAAACGTGATTCTTGTGCCATGCTTAAGAGCAAGTCAAAAAATACAAGAAAGGCTAAGTCATGAAAAAAGCTGATCTAAAAAAATTCATAAGAGATGTTCCTGATTTTCCTAAAGAAGGGATACTGTTTAAAGATATAACTACTTTATTGCAAGATAAAGTTGCTTTTAAAGAAGCTATGAATAAATTAACAAAAAAATTCAAGAAAGAGAACATTGATACTGTTGTTGCTGTGGAGGCAAGAGGTTTTATTTTTGGTGGTGCTTTAGCTTATAAGCTTAATGCCGGTTTTGTTCCCATAAGAAAAAAAGGAAAGCTTCCCTACAAGACGCATAGCATAACTTATGATTTGGAGTATGGCACTGATACATTGGAAATTCATGAAGATGCTATTAAGCCGGGTTCTAGAGTTTTGATTGTCGATGATCTTTTGGCAACTGGTGGAACTGTTAAAGCAACATCTGATTTGATAAAAAAGATTGATGGTAACATTGTTGGGATTTTGTTTTTGATTGAGTTGAAGTTTTTAAAAGGAATCAAGAAGTTAAAAGATTATCCGGTTTATTCTCTACTTAAGTATTAGTTCACTCCAAAAAACATTCAAAGAATTTTTGCGCCTGTAGCTCATTTGGATAGAGCGGGGCCCTCCTAAGGCCCGTCTGTGGGAGGTTCGAATCCTCCCAGGCGCATTTTTTTGCGCCAGTACTCTCTAGTTTTTCATGCTGAGTGCAGGTGCATTTTTTTGCGCCAGTACTCTCTAGTTTTTCATGCTGAGTGCAGGTGCATTTTTTTTGCGCCAGTACTCTCTAGTTTTTCATGCTGAGTGCAGGCGCATTTTTTTGCGCCTGTCCCAACTTATTCGGGGTAGACGTAGTTTACTTTTAGAGCTCTTCGAAATCCTCGCTTAGCTTTTTTTCTATTTTATGGAACAACAACAATGTTTGAGGTTGGGTTAAATCCATTTCCGTAGCTATTTGTATAAGGCTGAGTTTTTGGTTATATAGTCGAAGTATTTTTGTTTCTTGTTCTGATAGCCTTTGGAGTTTTGTGTCTTCAGCTTGATCTGTAATTGCTTCATTATTCTTACAGAGAGAACCTCCGATTCCTTTGCAGTGTTGACAAAGACTTCCTAAGAATTTTCCTCTTCCGCCACAAATCGGACA
>CAYOSQ010000012.1:0-26182 GCA_964406665.1 uncultured Planctomycetia bacterium
CCAGT
Source organism: uncultured Planctomycetia bacterium (assembly GCA_964406665.1). GTDB lineage: Bacteria > Omnitrophota > Gorgyraeia > VGKH01 > JBHPFN01 > CAYOSQ01. The sequence continues at coordinate 6 of CAYOSQ010000012.1, forward strand.
TTATTCCAGCTTCTGTCATTATGGTTATATCTGACCAATTGATGCCGGCTTCGGTTAAAAATTGTAAGTCGGACCAATTAACCCCAGACTCAGTCATTGCTTGAATATCTGACCAGTTTACACCGGACTCTGTCATAGTGGTTATATCACTCCAGTTGATACCTGATTCAGTCAAAACTCCGATATCAGACCAGTTAATTCCTGCTTCACTCATTACCTGCCAATCATCCCAGTTAATACCAGTATCTGACATTACCTGTATATCCGTCCAGTTCACATTGGCATTGCTTAATTCTGCTAAATTATCCCAGTTAATAGTCTCCGACCAATTAACACCTGCACCGGTCATGTAGGCAAGATCTACCCAATTAACTCCGGCTTCACTCATAAATTGAAAATCACTCCAGTTAATTCCTGATTCAGTTAAAACCTGCATATCACTCCAGTTGATACCTGCTTCGGTTAAAACTTGTATATCACTCCAGTTAATTCCGGCTTCGGTTAAAACTGTTACATCTGTCCAATTAATACCTGCTTCGGTCATTACCTGCATATCAGACCAATTAATGCCACCCTCTGAGAGGACTTGTATATCAGTCCAATTAATATTAGCAGCTGTAATATCCAGAATCTCCTGCATTGCAGCCTGGTAAATACCAGCCATACCGGTTGTTGCTGCTTGAAAACCATCCATCATGGCATCAATGCCTACCCAAGAGATATTTTGGGCAGCCATTTCTACAATATCTTCCCAGTTGATACCGGCTTCAGTCAAAACCTGGATATCAGACCAGTTTATGCCGGCTTCGGTTAAGACCTGGATATCCTGCCAGTTAATACCGGCTTCTGTTAAAACTGTTACATCTGTCCAGTTTATGCCTGCTTCTGTCATGAACTGCATGTCAGACCAGTTCACACCGGCCTTAGATAATACTTCAATGTCGGACCAATTAACATTTGCAAATCCTGCACCTTCAATTGTATCTAGCATTTGTAATATATCAGTATAATCCGTTTCAGTAAGTCCAACACCAGCAAAACCATCCAACATAGTTACAAATTCTGCCCAATCAGGAGAATAACCTGAGAATCTAGCAATCTCTGCCCAATCAATCCCGGATTCAGTCATAACTTGCAAATCATCCCAGTTAACACCAAGCTCGGAGAAAGCCTGGATATCTGCCCAGTTAACACCCATCTCGGTCAGCGCTTGTAAATCAGACCAGTTTACACCGGATTCACTCATTACCTGTATATCAGTCCAGTTAATACCGGCTTCGGTCATAAACTGCATATCAGACCAGTTTACGCCGGATTCTGTCATTACTTGTATATCAGTCCAGTTGATATCGGCAGCACTCATGGCTAACAATTCTGTCATCACTGTCTGATAGTCACCTGGCGAACCACCTGTTACCGCGTTAAAACCAGCAAGCAAAGAATCCAACTCTGACCACAAAATATTCCAGCTCGTCATATCCCTAATATCAGACCAGTTGACACCTGCTTCACTCATAACCTGAAAATCGCTCCAGTTAATACCAGCTTCTGTTAAAACCTGAAAATCAGACCAGTTTACTCCGGCCTCGCTCATTACCTGGATATCGCTCCAATTAACACCGGCTTCTGTGAAAATTGTTAAATCAACCCAATTAACACCCGCTTCGGTCATAATCTGCATATCAGACCAGTTGATACCAGCTTCAGTCAAAACCTGGATATCCTGCCAATTAACACCAGCTTCGGTTAATACCTGTATATCTGTCCAGTTTATTCCGGCTTGTGTCAGAGGTGTTAGATCTGCCCAATTAATACCAGCTTCAGTCATCGGTGTTAGGTCAGCCCAGTTTATTCCAGCTTCTGTCATTACGGTTATATCTGACCAATTGATACCAGCTTCGGTTAAGACCTGGATATCCTGCCAGTTGATACCTCCTTCACTTAAAACTTGAATATCGCTCCAGTTTATACCGGCTTCTGTTAAAACCTGAAGGTCATTCCAGTTAACCCCGGCTTCAGTCATAACAGTTAGATCAGTCCAATTTACACCAGCCTCAGACATAAAGGTTAAGTCTGACCAATTTATTCCGGCTGCTGATAATACGAGTATATCAGCCCAATTTACAACATTAAAATTTTTCCAAGTCGAGCTAGTTACAGTGTTAGTCATGTCGGCTAAACCAGTCCAGAGTATTCCAGCTTCAGTCAACACCTGTAAATCATTCCAGTTAATACCAGCTTCAGACAAAACAGTCAAGTCTGCCCAGTTAGTTCCTGCTTCACTCATTGCCCGAATATCCTGCCAATTAATACCGGCCTCAGTTAAAACCTGTAAATCAGACCAATTAAACCCAGCCTCAGTTAAAACCTGAAAATCTGACCAATTAATGCCAGCTTCAGTTAAAACCTGCATATCTACCCAATTAACTCCGGCTTCAGTCATTACGGTTAGGTCTGACCAGTTGATGCCAGCTTCTGTCATAAACTGCATATCAGACCAGTTGATGCCAGCTTCGGTTAAAACCTGGATATCCTGCCAGTTGATACCAGTTTCTGTTAATACCTGCATATCTGTCCAATTAATACCAGCTTCAGTCATAGGTGTTAGATCTGCCCAGTTTATGCCTGCTTCGCTCATAGGTGTTAGGTCAGCCCAGTTTATGCCTGCTTCTGTCAATGCGGTTATGTCTGACCAATTAACACCGGCTTCGGTTAAAATTTGGATATCACTCCAGTTTACACCGGCTTCTGTTAAAACCTGGAGATCATTCCAGTTAACCCCGGCTTCAGTCATAACTGTTAAATCAAACCAGTTTACACCAATCTCGGTCATGACATTTAAATCTTCCCAATTGACCCCTGCATCGCTCATACGATTTATATCAGTCCAGTTGATACCAGCAGTAATCATGGCATCCCACATCTCGAATAGGCTTAACCAGTCATCTTCATTAAAGCTTACATTATCATACCCATCAGCCATCTCAGACCACAAAGTTGCAATCAAAAACCATGTTGTGCTATCTAAAGCAACAAGGCCACTAAGCATGCTCTGGAAAGATGACCAATCAAGGCCTTCCTCCGTCATTACTTGTAAATCTGTCCAGTTAACACCGGCTTCGGTTAAAACCTGGATATCTGCCCAGTTAACACCTTTTTCAGACATAACCTGCAAATCAATCCAGTTGATGCCAGCTTCGGATAAGGCAACGATGTCATACCAGTTAATTCCTCTTTCGGTTAAGACCTGGATATCCTGCCAGTTTATACCCGCTTCAGTCATTACAGTGAGATCTGACCAATTTACCCCTGCAGTAGTCTGGGCTTCGATATCTGCCCAGTTTACTCCTAAGGTAGTCATCTCTGCTAAATCTTCCCAGTTGATGCCTGCCTCAGTTAATCTTTCAAAATCTGTCCAGTTAATATTCTCTAGCTGGCCTTGCCACATTTCTGTAACTAGCTCATCAAGCATGCCGAATATGGTCTCGTTCGCAAGTGTATCTCCGTAGGTACCTAGTGCGGTTCTGATTGTTGCAGAATCACTTTCTACCTCATCAAGTGTAGTGCCAATCTCAGTGATATCAGCCCAGTTGATTGTATCTGTTGCGGCTTTAATAGCGTCTATATCTGCCCAGTTTATAGTTGCAGTATCTGTTTCGATATCATCAACATCTGTTTCAATGTCCTGAAGGATAGCTGCAAAGGGGCTTATTGTGCTAACAGTGTAATAGTGCGTGCCGTCGTGCTCTAGGTCTATTTCAACCCTTAATTCCTGATCCATTTCAGCTTCATCAATCATAGGTTGTTCAGACCAAATATCATGCGTTGCAGAAAAAGTATCCAAGGAACCAGGATTGCCGGTTATAAGAGTACCGACAAATTTATAAAGATTCATTGTACAAGAATCATCAGCGTCATCATTGTTTAACTGCACCTTCTCACCTGCAAGGGTAAGCCAACAAGAAACTTCCCAGCCACCCTGGAAATATATGCCAAACTGTACTTCATATCCTTCTTCTGAAAAGACGTTGAATAAATTTGATGTATCAGAGGTACATCCAGAATCATCATCAACAGCTTGTAAAACATAACCCTCGGCAGGTTCATCGATTTCAAGATCAGTAAATGTGGCAATACCAGCAACAGCTGCAATGTCTACATCACCGCTTAATGTACCATTTCCAGGATTAGTAGAAATGCTGATAGTAATGGTTTGGGTGGCATCTGCACCAACAGTAATCAAATTACCATCTTCGTCATAAATTTTAACTACTGGCTGTTGAGTAAAAGGATGGCCTGCGCGCGTGTCCACAGGTTCGGTGGTAAAAGAAAGATAGCTTTCACCGCCAAAGCCAGCATAGGTATTTGTTGTATAATCATCCTGGCTGAAACCATCATAAGAGCCACCCTGAAACATAGTTTCTTCGGTATCGATGGAATCATCTCCGCCGTAGCTGCCACCCGTATAAATTGCTGCGTAAGAAAAATATGGCAGCAAAAGACTAAGGCAGAAAAATGCCACTGTCAGATAAAATCTTAAACCAGCTGATTTTTGTTCTTTTTCTCTTTGATGCATAAACTTTTTTGTTCTCTTTGCGCTTATTTGCGCTTTTATATTAAGCCGGATTACCGGCAATTACTCAAAGCATTTAATCTTATGGCGCTGTTCTTGCTACTCGCCCTCCCCAAGAACCTGCCCTGCTACTCCAGCTATAACTAACAAAATTCCTTTCCGATAGTCTGCAATAATCAAGCGTGGTGTCACAAGTAATCGATGAATATCCCATCTTACATCCGATTCCTCCGCTTACCCCTTCATCCACAGCAAAGCCTGGCCAATCATTATTTGATGCATTTCCGTCATAAGTTGTTCCGGTTCCGTCAAATAAATCCCCATCACCATGAGTACCGGCGAATGACCTTCCAGCTGAAGTGCCAAGAGAAACAACAACTTCAGACGCATTTCCTGATAAATTCATAGCACCGTAGTAACCTGCTCCTGTTTCTGCTCTAGTAGTTGTGCTAGATTCTGCAAATATTCCTACTCTAACAACCCCAATACCTCCATCTCCGGTAGTAAAAGTTACATTGCCACAAAGTATATTTGCATCTACATCAGAAATAGTTTCATCACCATCTTCTGGCTCATCCGGATAAATTTCATCAGCCTGCGCATTGTTGTAGTTAGTTGTCCCCCATACATACTCATTCACCACCGGAGACAAAGGCCCTCGGGCAGCCTTTTCGAACTCAAGTTCAGTAAAAGGCCTTAGAGCTGCCCAATCTGCAAATGCAAATATATCTGAACTTATCGCGTAACCCATAGCCCTATGAGGACGATTAGCTGTAAGGACAATCGGGGCTGTTGTACCATTATCAGTCGCAGGACAAGTAATATCATTTCTCCACTGAATTGATGAGCTATTACTCATTACGTATATATTCGTAATTGCGTCGGTAGACACATCTGTCTGGGTACGCGTATTTTGCTCATTTCTGTTTAATGTGTTTAACATACCCACGTACTGCCCCTGGGTTAACTCATACTTCATCAGATAAAAAGCATTATATCCTGTAGGCCAATTTGCATTGTCAATATCATCATCGCCATCTGTATCAATACCATCATCTCCGTCAATAGCAATTGGCGTTGTATCAATATCACAATAAGAATTAGTATCGCAAGTTACATTATTTTGTTTAACTGTACTTATCTGTACAGCAGTGTTGTCAGTTACGTGCAGGGCCTTTCCAGATTCATCAGAGCCATCTCCGTCTCCTGCCCAAAATGCGCCCTGGGGGATATAAACCATTTCTATACCAAAAACCTTAAGGCCAATATCATCAATATCTGCATCTGCCAATCCATCAAAACCATAATCCCAGACAATCTGAACACTATCAGACTTAATGCTTCCGCTTTCATTTGCTGTGCGTTGAATAAAACACCCCTTTCTATCCGTTGGTACAACTATTTCAAGTTCATTGTCTGATCCTGCGGAAAATCCCGAAGGGTCAGTGCCTGAAGCTGAAAGCGTTGCATGTTCCCAGGTCGAAGTGCTATCGTCATAATATTTGATAAATAACCAAACTGCATCATAATTCACAGTGTCCTTCCAGGAATTTTCCCAGGAAATATCAAGTTGGATATCCGCAGTATCAGCGCTTGTATCTTGAATAAGTTCTCCTTTTATCAGCTGAAGATTATTACAATAAGCATTTTTAGCAAACAAAAACGAGCTTGCTAAAAAAATAATTGTCATGATAAATAATTTGTCCATTCGCATATCAATCAATAACCTGCTACATTCCTAGCACATCTCCCACCAGTAACAGCATTGTTCGCAGCAGCAGTGGCCATATAACTCCTATCAGAAACCCTGAGGTATGAACTATTGTTATACCAGTTGCCGCCTCTTTTTCCTGAACCATCACCATCATCAATATATCCAGCTTTACCGTTATAATCCGGCCAGGTTGCTTCATCTGAATTTCCTGTAGAGTGCAAAACTCCATCGCCAGTACCATAAAAGTCGCGGCCTTCCGAATGACCTAATGTTACACAGATTTCAGCCATGTTCCCGGATAAATCCATAACCCCGTAATAACTTGCACCAGAATTCCTACGTTTGGTATTTGATTCAGCAAATATTCCTGCTCTAAGCGGACCAGTGCCTCCGTCGCCGGTAGTAAAAGTAATGTCGCCATAACAGGCGTTTGCATCTAAATCGGAGATTGTTTCATCGCCATCCTCTGCTGCATCTGGGTATATTTCATCTGCTTCAGCTCCATTAACTGAAGTTGTGCCCCAGGCATATTCATACAAATTGGCAGTTGTAGGCCCCCTGCTAATCTTTTCAAATTCACATTCAGTTATTGGCCTTAATGCTGCCCAATCGCAATAAGCAGCTAAGTCCATCCAGGACATATAATTCATTGCCCTATCAACCGCACCGGCTTCATATGGTTCCTCGGTAACAGTATAACGGTTTGAAGTTGTATCGTACCAACGATTGCCTGCTTGTGTTCCAGTTAAATTGTTGAGAAAATCCACATATTCCCCTTGTGTAATTTCGTATTTCATTACATAAAATGCAGGATAGCCTGTGGGAAAATATGGGGTTTCAAAATCACCATCATTATCAGTGTCTAACCCTGCATCTCCGTCAATGCCAACACCGGTATTACCAGATATAGCTTTTAATACCGCATCATCATTTACGTTTAAAATACTATCAACCTTAATGTCGGCCTCCAAAGCATCTGATATGCTTGCATAGTTATTATCAGTGGTGTGCAATGCATAGCTTGATTCAAGACTTCCATCACCATCACCTAAGTCATAATCTCCTTCTGGAATAAAGACCATCTCAGTGCCAAACACTTCAATCTCATCTATTACAGTTGTACTGGCTACTGAATCTGCTGTGTAATCCCAAAGAAAATAGCAATCTGTTGAACTTACACTACCTGCTCCACTTTCACTTCTGTAGACAAAAGCTCCTAAAAGTGTAGTACCGGCATCGCTTAAAGTACTAGGATCAACAGTTAACGTTGTCCCTGATGAACAAGATGTATCAGAGGTAGACATAGTCCCATGGTACCAATTATTTTCAGCGGATGTTTTATATTTTAGAAATATCCAAACAGCATCGTAATTTATCGAACCCCGCCAGGAATTATTCCAAGAAATATCAAACTCTACCCTTGCCACACCATCTGCATCATGCGTAAGTTCAACATTTGTAATCGATAAATTATTGGAAAAAGCAATATCAACCACTGCAAAAATAAACAGAGGGATAACTATAATCTTGGCAATCATCATTTTTCTCAGAGATATTTTCATAATAAAAAAATTCTATAATTACGGCGCTGTTCTTGCGCCGCGTACTCCATAAGAAGCACTTCTGGCTGCAACACTACCAGATGCAGCTGTCCTATCTGATATGGATAGCTCATCCAAAGAACCAATACCGCCAGTAGAATAAGCTCCGCCGCGCCTACCTGCACCAGTTGCTTCGCTTACCCCTTGATCAATAACATATCCCGGCCAATCATCATTAGTTGCATTCCCTTCATAGCTAGAAGTGCTAAGTAATTCTCCATCTCCATGAGTACCGGCAAAATTACGGCCTGTTGGGATGCCAATACTTACAGTGCGCTCAGCAACATTTCCTGAAAGTTCCATAGCACCATAGTATCCTGCGCCAGTTTCTACTCTTTGAGTCGTTGAAGACTCAGCAAATATTCCCACCCTTAAGGGACCAACACCTGTATCACCAGAAGTAAAAATTACGTTGTCACCGCAACAATTGGCGCGATAATCAGAGATTGTCTCAGTACCATCTTCTGGCACTTGATCAGGATCAATCTCTCCTGCCCCTGCAAAATTATATACAGAAGAACCAAAGGCGTATTCAGCAAAAACTGTACTAGCTGATCCTCGAGCAGCCTTCTCGAATTCAAGTTCTGTTATTGGCCTTAAAGCAGCCCAGTCTAAAAATGCACAAGCATCCATCCAGGTTGCTCCACCAAGTGCTCTGTAAGGACGATTTGCAGTAAATACAACTGAAGGAGTAGTTCCATTGGCTGTGGTAGGACAAGTAATATCTAGTCTATTGGCGATGGTGGCACTATTAGACATAACATAAATATTGGTAATACTAGCCGTAGAAACATCAGTATTGGTGCGGCTATTTTGGCTATCCCTATCTAAAGTGTTCAAGAAACCTACATACATCCCTTGACTTAACTCGTATTTCATAATATAAAAGGCAGTATAGCCTGTGGGAAAAAGTGTATTATCGATATCATCATCGCCATCTGTATCTATACCATCATCGCCATCAATAGCAATGGGTGTATCATCAATATCATCATTGCCATTTGTATCACAAGTAACATTATTTTGAATAACATGGCTAATTTGAAAAGAAGTATTATTCGTAACATGTAGCGCATATATCATTTCATTAGAGCCATCGCCATCGCCTACATAAAATGCTCCCTCAGGAATATACACCATTTCCAGTGCGAATATTTTAATACCTGTATCAACAACCTGGGCATCTGTTACGTTATCAAAACCATAATCCCAGACAATTTGAATTGAATCAGTATTAAGGTTGCCTGAACCTATATCTACTCTTTGAATAAAACACCCTGTTAAATCCGAGGGAACAATTATTTCAACTGCAGTTCCTGTACCCGTAGAAAAGCCAGAAGGGTTTGTTCCCGAAGCTGAAAGTGTGGCGTGCGACCAACCACCTCCATCAGAAGTTTCGTACTTTACAAATACCCAGATGGCATCATTATTAGTTGCATCTTTCCAAGAATTATCCTGGTCAATATTAAACTGAATCACAGCTGTATCAGCAGAAGTATCGACAGAATTAATTCTTCCATTTGTAAGTTGAAGATTATTGGCAAAAGAATTTGCCTCAAAAATTATTAGCTGGAAAAATAATATTAATAAAATAATTATAAGTAAACGCATTTTAGTTTTTTTACGGTGCTGTTCTCGCACAGCGGCCTCCGTAAGAATTATCCCTTGAAGCGCTCTCATTAGTAGCCACCAACCTATCAGATACACTTAGCCTGGTTACGCTGGTATCATCCCAAGCGCCACCTCTTACTCCAGTGCCAGTTCCAAGATCCACACAACAAGTACCGTCATAACCAGGCCAATCAGTATTATCTGCATAACCCCACTCGGTTACACCGTACTTAGATAATTTACCATCGCCGTGCGTACCTTGGAAGTTTCTTCCATCATTTGCTCCTATAGAAACAACAAATTCATTTACATTTCCGGAAAGTTCCATAACACCATAATAACTTGCCCCTGAAGATCTACGGTTTGTAGCTGACTCAGCAAAAATCCCTGAGCGTACTGGCCCATCATCTTGATCATAAGTAGCATGACCAGTGGTAAAAGTAATATTGTTATAACAGGCATTTGCATCTGTATCAGATACTGTCTCAGTGCCATCTTCTCCGGCGCCTGATATTATTTCTGCGGCGAGTATCCCATTTATATCAGTGGCAGAACCAAATGCTTTCTCTGATAAAAATGCTGATGTAGCACCACGGGAAGCTTTCTCATATTCAGTTTCTGTCATCGGCCTTGTACACGACCAATCACAAAAGGAAGCTAAATTAGGCCAGCTAAGCCAGTTCATTGCCCTATCTTCCCTTTGCGTAGTAGCATCACCAGAAGTCCAGGCAATAGTATTTCTGTCCACTGTAGAATCGCTGTTTTTTCCCGTTGCACTAGTTATATCTAAAACAGTCTTATAGGCATCGTCCTGCTCGTTAAAAAACTTTACCCACTGGCCTTCAGTAACTTCGTACTTCATCAGATAAAACGCATTGTATCCTGTAGGAAAATCAGCATTATCAATAGTACCATTTGCGTCTGTATCAATACCGCCATCTCCGTCAATGGCAATTGGCGATGTATCAATATCATCATTACCATTAGAGTCACAAGTTAAATCCTCTGTTACCTTATCGCTAATAAGAGTATCATTATTGTCAGCAACATGAAGAGCATAGGTAGATTCCGTAAAACCACTTCCATCACCCAGAGCAAAATCTCCCGTAGGTATATAAACCATTTCTATACCTGATACATCCGCTTCATCCAATAGCTGACCATCACTCACACCAACTGCTACATCATAATCCCAGCAAAGCTGAACACTGGTAACGCTGACAGATCCAGAGCCTGGCTCTGAACGCATAATAAAAGCACCTTTCAAGTCTGAAGGCACAACGATATCAATAGGCGTACCTGTCCCCTGAGAACAATTAGCAGGATTAGTTCCTGCTGTCTTTAGCAAACAAGCCTTGGTGTCGTCAACAGAAGTATACATGTAGCGAAAATACACCCAGACTGCATCATAATTAATACTGTTTCTCCAAGAATTATCCCAGGATATATCAAACTGAACATCTATAGTATCATTGGTGCTGTCATGATTAGCCCAGGTAACGTTGGTTATGGATAAGTTATTTGCATAAACAGTGGCAGGAATTAACAAAAGCACCCCTCCCATAGCCAATAAAAATAAAAATCTGGCCGGACTTACACAGGCAAAAAAAGGACAGTCCTTTGATAATTTCATTTCAATTGTAAAGAAATGTTTTTTGATTGATTTATGCATTAAAATTAAACAAAAATATAAAAACGGATAAATAAAAACAACTATTCCAACATTTTTTCTTCTAGTGAGTTCTCGGCGATGCGTTCTTTTATTAAATTAGCTTCTCTCGCTTGAGGCTGTCTCTTTAGATACTCATCATAATATTGTGTTGCTTTTTGGTTATCTTCTAAATGATAATCGTAAACAATGGCTAAATTATAAAAAAGATCAGAATCGTCAGGCAGATACTTAAGGGCAAACTTATATTCATATGCTGCCTTTTCATAATCTCCTTTTTTAAATAATAGGTTACCCAGATTATAATGCAACCTACCATTCTCTTCTTTTAAACGCTCACCTTCTGCGGCGACTTCTTTTACCTTTGCCTCAGTGCTGATGCGCTTTGATTCAGAACTCATCCATAAAATATAATATTCATCAGCGCGCCTTTTTTCCTTCAGGCGAGTTAAGAGCTTGATGAGCTCTTCTTTTTCTTCTTTTATGATATTAATTTCATTATTTAATTTTTCTTTGTCTTTAGTAGCAGAATTTTCAGCATCTTCAAGCTGTTTTTCCAAAGAACCTGTCATTCTCACCAATCTTTTTATCCTGTCAACAGAAATAGTATTTCGCGAAATAAATTTATCTAATTCATTTTTTAAATTTTGATTAGCAGTTTTGAGATTTTTGTTTTCTGATAAAGCTTTCTTAAGAGAGTTTGCAAGCGAAGAGTCAAGCGTGGTTTCACGCACAACCAAAGGACTCTCCTGTTTTTTTGTTTCCTCAACAGGTTTCGGCGTGACTTCTTGTGATGCTCCCCTGGCAGATACTTTTATAGGTTCTTGAATTACTTCTTGCTGGTTTTCCTGGGCTAAGGCAACATTAGAAAAAATTAAGAAACACAACGACGCGCAAATAACCCTTACAGTGCGCTTTGATTTTTTCCCCATATTTTTTCCTCTCCGTTTTAATATCTTTTATCAGAGCGAATTGAAGGAACGGCTTTAATGTCTTCGCCCTTTTCATTTACACCTACATAAACCGTATTAGGCAAATCGCTATATTTCTTATCAGGTTGGATATCTCTCTCAACAGCCAAATTAGTTTCAGAATAATGCTCTTCTCCGGTTACAATATGCGGAGTAAGCAATATTATAATCTCAGTTTGAGTTTTTGATTTAGTTGTATTAGCAAATATGTTTCCCACCACAGGAACATCCATAAGCCAAGGAACACCTTTTCTTGTTTTAGCAAAGTCGTCTTTTCTTAAACCACCGATAATAATAGTATGGCCGTCTTTAACTATTACGCTTGTCTCAACTAATGTTGTATTAATAAGGGGCACTTCAGAGCCCTGAGGCGTTTCCAGCGTACCTGCCTGAGAGGATATCTCAGGTTTTATCATCATAGTCACAAAACCATCATCATTAATTGTGGGAGTTACAGAGAACTGTACACCAACATCAATAAATGTAACAGCCTCATTTACCTGCTGGCTTTCTCCGGTTCCGATTGTGGTTGTTGTTACGTAGGCTAATTTATCACCGATGTGGATTCGCGCCTCTTTGTTGTTGGTTACCATTAGACTAGGATTTGCCAATACTTTTGTCTCGGCAACCTGTTTTAATAATTTTAGCTCTACGGTAAAATCATCAGAGCTTAAACTACCGATACCGATCTTACCCACAGAGCCTAAAGATGAAGCTGTAGAAATTGTACTGGATATGGGAAATGATCCAACTAGTTGCATGCTTTTTACTTTATCAAATAGAGTATCCCAGCTGATGCCCATATCAAACTTTGGATTGAGAGTGACTTTTAGTATCCTAACAAGAATAAGAACTGCCCTTGTCTTTTTATCTAATACAGCAATAATTTCCTCAACTTCTTTTATTCTACCGGGGAATGCCTGGATAATAAGCTGACTGCTTCTAGTATCTGCCTGCACAGAACCAACAGCTTTGTTATCAAGCTTGGCCCGCAACTTTGCAGCAACGTCTTCTGCATTGGCATATTTTATATCATAAATCCTGGTTTCCAGAGGATAATCCATCTCCCTTACCATGTTTGTCATTTTATCTAAATTTTCGACAGTATCAATCATTACTACTGAACCAGTATCCTCATCAATAACAATCCTACCGATATCACTTTTCATATTTTTGAGAGTTTCAAGAACATAAGCAGGTTTTGCATAAGAAAGGTGAATAATCCTTACATCTGTTTTATCAGAAAACTTCTTTCCGTACATAGCCACATATTCCGGCTCAGTCATAACGTGAATAATATTGTCTCCAACAATTCTATAAGCAAGACCGTTAGCAATTGAGATAATATCCAACGAATCTTTAATGGTTACTCTTTTAAGATAAAGAGTTACCCTACCGGCTAGAGCTTTACTGATTGTAATATTAAAATCTCCTTTGAATGCCAAAAATTTATAAACATCTACAACATCCATATCGCGTAAATCAAGAGAGATTTGTTTATCTAATTTCTGCTGGAGTACAGTCTTTGGCTCTGGTTGAACAGCCACTCCTTCTTGAGCTTGTGCTTGTTTAATCGAAAACAGATGATTGACAGGTACTGCAGAAAATAAAGCTAAAATTAGCAATGTGATTAAAATTTTAGATCTGTTTACAGGCATAATCAACGGAGCTCTACCTCCTCTTCTTTGTGTGCCAAGACTGCCTTATCCTCAAAAATCTCCTTTACTATAAGCGTAGAAACTTTATCACCCTCCTGAAGATAGTAAGTAAGTTGCGCCTTCGTATCTTCGATCATTACATATCTATCTTTCTTTTTCTCTGACCAAGAAATGCCCACTATTTTTAAATTCTTTATCAAAGTATTTATTCTAGGTGCAACTTCTTGCTGTTTTACTTGCTGTTGCTGCTGCTTCTCAACAGGATTAAAGATATTTCTTCCCAGCAAAATATCCGTGTAATAAGCATAATCTTTCAATGGCAAAATAACTGTTTTAGCCAAATCTGACGTTGTCTTCATTGAAGATAGATCAAACTTTGGAATCTTTTGCAATCTGATCATCCCTCTGGAAAATACAGAAACAAACCAAAAGAGAAACAGCGCAATAATTAAAAAAAGGATTTTATTAACCTGACTAAAGCTGAATTTAAGCGTTCCGGGCGTTGCGCTTTGCTTAACCTGGTTCAAAAAGAAAGATAAGCGACTCTTTAATACAGAAAGAGGATCGGCACCTGCGCCAACTTTTGGTTTTTTCTTAACCTCAGGTTTTCCGTCCGCTCCCTCAATTGCTTTTAGAAGCTCCCTTTCTGCGGTATTGCCGTTTTGTGCCATTGTGTATCTGAATCTCCTTCGATTACCTCTGAAGCCAACTGTCTATCTACAACAGATTTTGTTTTACTCATTACAAGGGCACGTAAACATTTATGACATATTCTTATAATTCCCCTCGGGTACCCTCTTGTATGAGCGTAGATAATTTTAACAGCTTCATCTAAAAATAAATATTTAGAATCTTTAAACCCGGCCTGGCGAATACGAAATTCGATCATATCTTTTGTCTCTTCAAAACCGAGTGGATTTAATGTAAATTTAAAATCAATCCGATCAAAAAAATTAGGAATTTGTAAAATCTTAGAATAAAGTTCTAGCTGACCTAAAAGAACCAGTTGAATTAATTTGAATTCGTTGGTCTCGTAATTCAAAAGTATGCGAATAGACTCTAATGTCTCCTGGGAAATATTCTGAGATTCATCAATGATCAAAACAATAGTCTTATTTTCATTTATCGTTTTATGAAAAAGGAATTTTTCAAATGCATCTCTTACGTCAGATACGGTAGCATTATGAAAACCTTCAGGAAAAGTAACCTGGTAATTTTTTATTAATGAGAAAAGGAATTCTTTTTCACTGCCAAATGCGGGATTTAAGATTACGTGGAAAACAAAATCTTCGCGTTCGCCCAACTCTTTAACGAGTTTTCTGCAAAGTGTTGTTTTACCAGTTCCGATGTCACCAAGAATAACACTAAGGCCTCTTCTTAATCTAAGTTCGATTAATGCGCTGGTTAGTGCTAAATCATATTCTCTGGAGAGATATAAAAAGTCCGGGTCTGGACTTGTGGAAAATGGTTCTCTTTCAAAACCTAAAAGTTTAAAATAACTCATTTGACCCTTCCGAACATTGGTAATGTATAATAATATTAATTATATATAATATCAATGTATCAACTTTTTCATGCTGAATTTAATTATATAATAAAATTGCGAAACCTGTCAATAAATATATGATATTTATAACTTTACAGAAAATTCGGGAATGTTGATTTTGGCTGATAATTGGCTATTTTTTTGATGTTTTTTTAACCTTTTATAATCTATGTTTTTTGCCTCATCTGGAGCTATGAGTTCAGGAAGAAAATAAGGTTTTGAGGTAACTTCTTTTTTCTCTGTCGAAGAAAATAAACAAAAAAACGCTGCAGTTATTTATCATTTATCTGCAGCGTTCATAAAACTTATTTATATTGAATTAGATTAGTAACGACGCCTTGTAGGTGTCGTTGCCTGCAATCTTTCTAATTTTCTTATATATTTTTCAGGATTACTTTTGAATTCTCTTACAGCAGCATAAGTGGCAAACCAATATTTTTTATTCTTATAAGTTGTATTAAACCTTTTTACTGTAATTTTTGCTCCAGTTACTGGACAAATTGTATTATCCGCATCCTGAATAATCATTCTTCGGGCATAACATGGAACAACATTATAAATAAGCAAACTTCCGACGAGGAAAACTGAAATTAAAACAGCCAAAATAATAACTTTCTTCATAAAATTTCACCTCCTTCTAAGTTTGAATTGAGTATAACATCAGCAAAATATAGTGTCAAGAAAAAAATAACTATATTTATTTTTTTTCAGCATTTGCTTTTATGAATTTGCTTTTACTAAGTGATGAATCATATAATTTTATTGTCATCACGGAAACACGAAAAAAAACATAATTATCTTGGAATAAAACTATTTATATTACAATACGTTACAATTTCAGCCATTATACACATTTTTTGTAACCATAGCATATTTTAAAAGGAAAATCTGACAAATTATTTCTGAGATAAAAGTCTTTTATTTACAATATGTTACAGCAATTAAACTTGTCATTCAAGGTCATTTTTGTTAATTATTTGATAAATTTTATCAATTTGCTAATTGAAATAATATCAAAACCATTCTTTTCCAACTTGGGAATTTCCCTTAAGAGAAGTTTTAAAGTTTCCGGACGATAATGCCCAATGGCAATTGCGTATCCCTTCTTCCTTGCCTCTATAACTAAAAACTGCAATTGACCAAGAATGTAGTTCTCGTCACTTTGGTTATCGATAAAGATGTCTCGCTTAAGTATTGGCATTTTATTTTCCTTAGCAATATCTAAAATAACGCTTTGAGTTGTTGTATAGCTATCGATAATAAAAAGGTTTCTTTTTTTTAATTCTTCAATAATTATATTCATAACTCTTCGATTAGCACTTCCTGAAGAACCCATATGATTATTGACTCCGATACTTTCAGGAACGGTTTTTAAATCTTCGACTAACATCTTTTTTATTTGGACTTCTGTCATATCATCAGCGATTAACCCTGGACCAGGAAATCTCCCACCCATAGCCTCTAGTGGTAAATGGGTAATAACCTCTGCATTTGTTTTTCTACTCAATCTGGAGAAATGCTGCGAATAGGTTAGCTTGGGAAGTATTGCGTATGTAACTTGATCACCTAAGGCAACAAGTTCATCTTCATAGTCTAAATTATTACCAATGTCATCTATAATAAAAACTAATTTAGGTCGCTTAGTGGAAATCTTTTTTAAAGAAATGACCGGCGGGATAACATGATATGCAATTTCATCTGAGCCATCTCTTTTCCTTTTACTTTTTTTAGAGACAGAGGTAACCTTTGGTTCTTCTACGAGTTGTTTTTGTGAAGAAGTTTTATCTTTAAAAGAAGTGACTTTGCCCTTAGATGCAGTAGCTGTTTTTGAAAATTTTTTCCGTTCAGCTTCTTGGCTTAAAGTTTTTTTTGCTGAAGATAATTTCTTTTTAGTTTCCGAAACTTTTATTTTCTTTTGCTTATCAGAACTTCTGAATGCATCAGAAATAATCTCACTTTTATTTACAACGTAAATCAAGAATATTATAAAAACAAGATTAAAAAATATCTTTATCGAATTATTTTTCTTGAAATGCTGCTTCAGCAATTTCCCAGGCTTCCTTCGCCTTCTTTTACGGTTGGCGTAACCTAAAGCAGAGCTATTATTTGATCCTTTTCTTTTTCTAACCATAATTATAAATATTTATGAGAAATGAACTACCACTTCATTATTCCAAAGATATTAGTATAGCTATCCGTCCAGGGACGAATATCACCATACTTATTTTTTTGTGATTTCCAATTGTACTCTTTTAATTTCTCTAGGTATTTTTGTTCACTCTTAAATAAAAACATCCATACTGTATAATCAGCATCTGAATGTATAAAAGAAATATTAGAATTATCATAAACAAGTAACCCTAACCTATTAGCAACAGAGTAAATTACCGGAAGCAAGTTCAGCTTGGCATTTGAGATATGCAACAATACTGCACCATCTGGTTTTAGTACCCTAAAATATTCTTCAACTGCTTCACTTGTTAATAAATGAACAGGTATTGAGCCACCATTAAATGCATCAATGATAAGTAAATCATAGAAATTCTCTTGTTTCTTACGCAAAGATATCCTACCATCTCCGAATACAAAATCCAAATTGGCCCCTGCATCTTCGGCAATTTGTAAATATGAGAAGTGTTCATCTGCAACTGTAAGATTTTCCGGATCAAGTTCAAATATTGTAAGAGACTGATCTGTTTTCATATAAGAAGCCAGGGCTCCAGTTCCCAAACCTATCATGGCAATGTTACGAAATTCGAAAACATCATTTGATAGAAGCGTTCCGGCTGGAGTACTGGGATGAAAATATGACAACGGGGTGTATGATTTTTCTTTATCAATATATTGCCTACCATGTAAAGTTTTACCGTGCTGCAGACATCTTTGACCTTCAGATTCAAATACATTATATATACCGTAAAAGTTCCTGAATCTTTTTATGCTTCCTGCCTTAAATGAAATTTGCTCTGTCCACTGAGAACAAACAGCAACTACCAGCAGTACCACAGCTAACCTGGCTGGCTTCTTATTTGTGAGTAAAATCGAAATAAATACAAAAGCTGCCATAAATACAAAACAGAATCTCTTGGAAAGATTGATAATGTTCATAAAAATCCAAGGAAGAACTGTTAAGCTAAACGCACACAGTATAGATGCGATAATGGTAGTAAGATTAAAAATTTTCTCTTTCTTCCAATGAACAACAGCCATGGCCAAAGCGACAAAAACAAAAGAAAGCGGATATTCAATTAGTGAATTAGTTACCAGCGGTATTACTGTACCCACAGCCACACTTCCGCATAAACCTCCGGCTGCAATTATAAAGTAAAATAAAGTTAAATTTCCTACTTCTTTAGGCTTATTTTTGATCAATAAACCGTGGCAATTCAAGCAGACAAAAAATAAAACTATCAGCTGAAATAGTATCAAGTGCAGCATCTTCAAACCCATGCGCTCAAGCACTAACAAGTAAGAAATGATGCCGATTGAAATACTGCTAGCAAAAGCAATATTGATCCAAGCAGGATACCAAGGATTTCTTTTAAACGTCAACACAAAGGTCAGAAGATAAACACTAAGCGGCAAAACCCAAAGAAACGGAACAGATGCAATATCTAAAGTCAAAGTGTTGGTAACGGCAAGTAGTGAAAAACAAGCAGCAAAGCTAAGCAAAAACCAACTTGCTATATTACGGAAGCTTTCTTTCTCTGGTGGGGTTTCTTCTTTTAATTCGCCAGAAATCTTATCCCCTCTAGGTTTACATACAGCGAACAAGCCAAATAAAATTGCATAACCTATCCACCAGATGTATCCTTGTTTAGATAAATCCCATAATGGTTCAAAGACAACAGGATAACTGAGCAATGCAAGCATTGAACCAATATTAGATGCACCGTAAAGCATGTAAGGATTCTGGCTTCCGGGTAAATCAGATTTACTAAACCAACTCTGAAGAATAATGCTTGCTGTAGAAAGTGCAAAAAATGGTAGGCCAACATTAAACAAAAGCAGCATGGGAACAGACAAATAAAGCGGAAGATTATTTTCGGCCCCGTAAAGGTTGCTAAACCTATAGGGAAACATAACCAATGGTATCAATAATAATATCCAGTGCCATTTAGCATAACGCAAAACACTAAATAACCTTTGAATTTTATGCGCATACCAATATCCCAATAACAGTACTGCCTGAAAAAACATCATGCAAGATGCCCACACTAGATAACTACCGCCAAACAATGGCAGTATTGCCTTGGAAATCATAGGTTGGATTTGAAACAAAAGAAAAGCGGCAAAAAATGCCGCGACAAAATAAAACCATAATTGTATATTTAATTTATTAAATTTCATAAAAATTTTGCAACTGTTGAGGAAAAAATTTCTTTATTACTTTACTTCTAATACTTCTCGATAAACATTGAAGATTTCTTCATTCTCTAAATGCATAAAATGACCGATATCCTCTACAACTTTTATCTTACAGTTTGGAATTTTAGATGCCAAGAAATAGACATCTTCAGAATCAATAATCGTATCCCTCTCGCCACGGATGATTGTAGTTTCCGCCTTAACCTTTTTAAGGTCAACAATACGGGTTAAATTCTCAGCAGATAAAACAAATAAACCATGTTCACAAAAAGAGCGTAATTTATCTTCGCTCATTGTACGAAATTGTGTAGTTATCTGCTTCTTTATCACAGGAGGAAGATTTTGCCCAAAACTCTCAATAAGAACTTTAGCCATCTCGCCGCGATCTTTCGTGTTCATTGATATACCTTTTTTAATTGTTTCAATCATTTTACGGTTTGGCTTTGTCCCAATACTAGCTAAAATCAACCGTCTTACTAACTGAGGATGTTTTACAGCAAATAACAATGCTACAATTCCTCCCCAAGAAGCAGTACAAATTGTAACATGCTTATCAACTTCTGAAACTTTCAAAATATTATAAAGAATATCAACCTGTTCATCAGTTGTCGCATTTGTATCTCCTTCCAAAGCCTGGGCTTTCCCTTGATTAGGAAAATCAAACAAAACAATGCGGTAGTTGGAAGAAAACTGACGAACAAAACTAAGCCACATTGCCATTGATTGCTGGGCTCCGTTTAAACAAATAAGATGAGGTCCCTTATCTCCATATATGCGATAAGGAATAACGAATCTTCCTACTGCTATTTTTTGTTTTTTAACTAGGTTGTTCTTGCTCATAATTATAATATTATATAATTGTTTCTTGAAATAAACAAATAATTTATTTAAGAATTTATAAAAAGACCAACTTGGCTTGAGGGTTTTTTTATATATAATTACAGCATAATCAGCTTAATTTAATACACTATAATTCTTTGATTAATTCCTATCAGATTAGAAATGTTTACTTGTCAGGTTCAAAACCTAAAAGGGTGTGTAATTCTGGTGAGGACTTAAGATATTTTTCTTTCTGGACTTCTTCAAGCCAACGTTTTTTAATATTGGGATTGACCTGAACACGGCAATCTCTCCAGCCCAACTCCTTCCACATAGGCAATGTATCCCAATCACAGTTAATATAACTTATTGCTTTGACATCGTAGGTATCGATAAACTTAAATAAAGGCTCATACCATCTCTCTATGGCATAATCATCGTAATTTACACCGATTCCGCTGGGAGTTGCCTCTGCAATCATCAAAGGTTTGTTGTGTTCTTGAGCAATCTTTATTATTGGGTTAAGAAATCTTTGAACGGAATTAAAATAAGAAACTGCAACCCAATCAACATACTCATCACCAGGATACCAATCCATAACAGGCCTCTCTAAATGACTTGCATAAGAGTGCCATACATATGCAACATTCTCAACTCCCATCGTACGAAACTTTTCGACAATATAACGATAGGCTTCTACGTATAGCTTAGGATCGTAGTGGTTATGAGGTCCGTCAAATTCGTATCCAATTCTTAAATATACTGGCCTTTTTGTATTTCTTATCCACGTACCAATTTTCTTCAGATTTTCATCATATTCACCGTCAACTGTCTCCTTAAGCACATCAACCATATAGAGACCTACCTGTATTACTGTATGTGGGTATTTTTCTACCTCATACTGCAAATGCTGCGCACCGCCTCCGTGATCAAATGCACAATAGATTCCTTCTGCCCGCTGTACTGACGTATATACCATAAGACCAGCAGGAATATGCCCGAGTTCCTTTACATATGTATCAATTGTCTCTTTATCCTGACCTATGATTAACAGGATTCTTCCCTCGGGAGGAATAAACTGAACACCCTTTCTGCTTGAATCAGAAAATGCTTTACCAGTAAAAAATAATAAGAATGCGATAACAACAATTCTCCTAATCCATAATTTATGCATTTAACGCTCCCATATACAACAAAATCCTTCTAAGGAATACAATATCACTGAAAAAAACAATTACTACAAAGTTCTTGGAGGAAAATTCAAACTTCTCTTATATTTTTTTCTTAACAAAAATAATTATAATCTAAACAACAATATTAGGTACGAAATTCTCATCCAGCCATAATGCGACTATCTTCTTTACTGGAAAACCCCAGGAAGAAATAACTTCAACAGCTTTGCGTAAATGTTTTTTTTGTACATCTTCCATCTCGGGATTTCCTGCACAGTCATAGTGTCCCGTAACAATAATAATCTGTGAACCGTGTTTCTCTACAGAAATGCTTACATTTTTCTTCAATGATTCCAAAACATTGATGTTCTTGCCATCCGATAGTATTTTATTTGGTCCTGGCTCTGTAACCATGTCAACATAATCTACGCCGAAATTATCGCGAATATAGTCTATAACAGGATTTTGAACACGTCCATCCATACAATTTATTGCAGTAGCAAATTTTTTAGTCATATATTTATCTTTCTTTGGCTTAGCTTATCCCAAAAGAAAACCCTATGCAAGCTTTTTGCTTAAATAGGGTTATGTTGAAATGGCTCCCACTTGCTTTTCTAAATAAATACAGAGGAAACAAATACTGCTCACTTCCGCTCGCTGCCTTCGTTGGCGAGTTTCGAATTTATTTACTTACCGAAAGAACCAAAAACTTAATAACAGCTATGGTCAATACAAACAATAAATTCAGTAATTTCTTCTAATTTGTTTTCTTTTTATTCTCAACTACATCTTCTAATGAATCAGCACTTGCCTTTTTTGCCGCCTTGCTTTCTTCCTATTCCTTTACCACTTGCCCTACCTTTACCTTGACCCCTGCCATCTCTTGGTCCTTTTGAATTACTTCTTGGACCTGTTCCATCTTTATTTGGCATTTTATTACCTCCCTTTTTTTAATTATACTACTTACATTTCAAAATAATAGTGGTAATAAATCTTGAGTGCATTGTATCACAAAAGACCAAGAAGTCAACCTTCCTCCGTAGACGAATTTCGCTAGTTTTTTCGAAGAAAAACAGTCATGATACCTATGCTGCACAACCAATGGAAGCAATATAGAGAAAAGAGAATTTTTTTGAAAAAGCTTAGGTGTTGAATTTACTAAGAGAGGGTGGAAATCATTTACGCTCCAAGGGCTGACCCCGTTATCTTTCGTGCCCCTACTATTCTTTAAGCAATCACCTGATATATTTTATCGCTGGCATGGAGAGGTTGGGCGACTTTTATACCTACCCTATCCCCTTCTTTTACCTCAGTCACGTTATCGAACTCTATCCGCATCGACTCAACCTCTTGAGAGAAATCCGTATTTTTCCCTTTGATATGAATAGTGTCCCCTACTTTAAGTGTGCCGCTTAACCTAATCATTCCAACAGAAATCTTGTCAAAGAAATGATCAGCTATCCCAATCTCTCGCTCTTCCATATCAGCCTCCTTTTTTATCATTATATCACGAAAAAGAAAACCCTCTACAAGCTTTTGCTCAGATAGGGTTATGTTAAACTGGTTACTATTTATTGACTAGTTTTAAACTTATTTCATAAGTGCGTGGACTACCTTCTAACTAGTATGCCCGCTATATCAATACAATGATGAACAATTGTCTGTGTAATATTTAACATCTCCAGATATCGAATCTTTGCCCATTCGCTACAAATACCTTTCGCTGATCTATCGATATGATTGGCTCTATATTTGTCGACTAATACATCCAAATCAGGCTTACTTTCTATAATTTCTTTAGCTATTTTATCTACTTCTGCACTCATCGCTTTAATTGTGTCAGATAAAATTTGTTCTGTTTTGCTATACAAATCTTTATATTCATCTACTGCTACTTCACTAATCAATAGCTTTTCTGTAATTTTGTATTCAATTTGCTCTATTAGGTTCGTACAGGAATCTCCAATCTCCTCAGTATGTGAAATAATATCCACGAAATCTAAAGCAGCTTTCTTTTCCTCTTCTGAAGGTTGCATCTTGGAAATATCCACTACAAATGTAGTTAGGCTATTGTACATCTGCGTAATCTCGGTTTCACACTTAAGTGCCTTATCTAAGATATGGATATCGTTTTCCATTAATCCATCAAAAAGGGTACGAAACATTAACCGCGCCTTCTCTAACATCTCTATTGCTTTTTGTCTTAAAATAGCAACTTGCTCTAACCCACCATGGTTTAGTTTGACCATTTTAATCCTCCCTCTATTTAGAAAAAGCAACGTTAGAATAGAATTACACTACGAGATAATATTTTCTTATTCCTCTTTATATAGCTTCAGTCTACTCCAAACAAAAACCCCTTGCAACTTATTTCGCTACATGGGGTTTTTAATTTGGCACCCTCAATTGGACGAATTTCACAACTGGCTATATGCTGAAGAAGCTAAAATTCTCCATGAAGAATTAACCTTTATGTATATTGTGTCTCCTTAGAAAATAAAGCCCGACTCTATATTCGGGCCTTATTTGCATCTAAGCTATACCTTTACCACGTTTGTTGCTTGAGGTCCTTTGTCTCCCTCTCCGATTTCAAATTCGACTTCTTGTCCTTCGCTTAAAGACTTGAAACCATCACCCTGAACTGCAGAGTGATGAACAAAACAATCTTTGCTTCCATCATCTGGCGTTATGAAACCATAACCTTTTTGGTCATTGAACCACTTAACTTTTCCTTTTGCCATTACTTACTACCTCCTTCTTATTAGATTTTAGTAAATAATGGCAGAAACTAAAAAAACCGTAAGGCTAATTCTCTTTTACCTTGCGGTCTAAGACATCTATTCCCTTATTTACTACTGATTTAGTATACTTTAATTCCTCCTGTTTGTCAATGAAATCACAAGAAAACATTTCGTTAGCGAACACTGTGCCTTCCCCTCGCTTTGCTCGGGACTGTCTCGAACTTCGTTCTCGGGCTGGCACAAGATTCTTCGTCTTACAAAGGGAGTGTATACAAAAAGACCGCTCTTGATGAACGGTCTTTTTAATATAAGCTCCCCGGTGTTGACCGAGGTCAAACTCTGTTAAAAAAAAATTTAACTCTTTCTTAGAAACTACTGTTGAAGATCCAAAGAATTTAATTTCAACGTTTTCTTCTGAAAGTACAATCTCATCGATAAGACTCGCAATCAACTCCCTTTTCCTGTGGGAATCGAGTTTCTTCAATAAATCAGAGATAGAAACAATCCTTTTCTTGAAATTATCAGCCTTAATAAAGTTTTCCTCTAAAGCCGCTGCTTCTGAGGTAAGCTGAACCACCTCCTTATCAATTTGCGACTTTCGGTCTTGATATTCCTCAAGTAAGGGAACGACTACCTTTTGGACTTTATCCTCAGTGGCCTTGGCCAGGCCTTTAATAAGGGTATCCCTGTCTAATACAAGCGTATGAAGTTCCTTCCTTTTCTTTCTTATAAGAGCCTTTAACTCAGGAATCCTTTTCTTCAATTTATCATTAGCCGCCTTCACCGCTTGCTCAAGCAAACCTTCATCTCTAATCAATTTCTCAATCCGTTCAGTTATCGCTCTATCTAGAAATTCTGCCCTGAAAGCCTTTGCGGGACAACGTCCGTCTTTAGATCTCTTTGAATGCCTATAATAGAAATACTTCTTCCCTGATTTCTTCGTTGAGCTTGCCCCCTCCAAATAACAGCCGCAAACTCCGCACTTCGCAAGTCCTGAAAGTAAAAATGGGTAATTGACTGACTGCTTCTCGGATCTCTTAAACTTTCTCTTTAAAGACAGTTGGATATTTTCAAAGGTTTCTTTATCGATTACAGGTTCCCATACCGCATCCACTATGAAGTATCGTTTATTTTCAACAAGGGATTCCTGATTTTTACATCTATTCTTTTTATTAACTTCTTTCATCCCTATATAAGCATGGTTTGTTAAAATCTTATGGATGTACTGCTTTGTAAATTCTCCCGCTGCATGGTGCTTCCCCCTCCTAGAGGTATAATCTTTAGTTCTATAGCCTCGCTTGTTTAAATAGGTTGCTACGTCAGAACATGATTTCAACTCTAGGTACTTTCTATAAGCCAATTTAACAACCTTAGTCTCATCTTTGTTAATAAGCAGATATCCCTTATGTAGCTCATCCACATCATACCCTAAGAGAATACTTCCATTCCATAAGCCGCGCGTTGCTCTAGCAAACAAATTTTCTGCCGTTCTCTCCGAAGTCATCTCTCTCTCAAACTCGGCCAAAGTAACCAATATGGTAAACACTGCTTTCCCGAAAGGTGTAGTGGTATCAATATTCTGCTTAAGCACAATAAGCTCGACCTTATGTCCTTTAAAAAACTCCATAACGTTTAAGAAATCAATAACTGAACGACTTATCCTGCTCAGTTCAGTGCATAAAATAGTAGTGATTTCTCCTCTCTTAACATCCAGTAAGAGCTCCTTAAATTTAG
>CAYOSQ010000013.1:0-8315 GCA_964406665.1 uncultured Planctomycetia bacterium
GAGGCCTCTGGTGTAAGTACCGAGAGACGCTCTTAATGATATTGAGAAAGATAAAACGCTGAGAGGGCATAAATACAAGAAGAATGATTCTTCCAAGATTGTTTCGGGTAAGGGGAAACACGACCCAATTATTTCCGAAGAGGATTTCAATGCAGTCCAGAAAAAGCTAGAGCAGAATCGTAAAGGCATAGCTGTAAGGAAAGGAAGCAGTGAATATCCTTTGACTGGTATTGTTGTATGCGGTAAATGTGGCCATAGATTCCAAGGTTGTTTGAGTATAGCCTCAAGAGAAAACAGGAAAACTAAAGCAAAGAGAAGATATTACAGGTGTTGCGGGAGGTCAACTCATTATGTTGATTGTCATGAGGTTTCTGTAAGGGCTGTGGATATAGAAGATGAGGCTTATTCCATAATTGATGTGATAATGAGCAATCCTGGTCTCGATGAAAGGAGAATTGAGAGCATTGTAGGATTGACAAGCAGTGTAAGGAACGAAGAAATTGAACAGGATATTCAGGGAGAGCAAAATGAGCTTAAAGAGGTGTTGGAACAACAGAAACGCCTTACTGACAGTTATGTTAAAGGGTATATGGCAGAAAAGGTTTATTCTGACCTTATAATGCCTCTGCGCGATTCTGAAAGAGAGCATGAGGAGAAAATATCAAGGCTTAAGATTAAGCTTATCGAGAAGGAAAGATCAGCAGAGTATCAAAGGCTTTTAAAGGCAGTTATTAACCACTGTGAGTTTATTAAGTCTGATCTGGATATTGCAGGCAAAAAGGGATTGCTTAGGCTTATTTTCAAGAAGCTAGTTATTAAGGATGGCAGGATTAAGAAATTTGAGCTTTATCAGCCGTTTCAGAACCTATATGAAGGAGCGAGATTAAAGTGGCAAGTGACGGAAAATCAAGAGGATGTGGCAATACCGGCAAGCGTCTCTACATACGCACGTTCGGATGTCAAATGAACGATAGGGATTCAGAAGCGCTTTCAGGATTGCTGCAAGATGCGGGTTTTTCTATGGTTGATTCAGCAGAAAGCGCAGAGATTGTTTTGTTTAATACCTGTTCGGTAAGGCAGCATGCTGAAGAAAAAGTTTGGAGTGAGGTAGGAAGATTCAGACCAAGGAAAAATTCAAAAAAAACTAAGGCATTAATTGGCATCATCGGCTGTATGGCACAAAACTACAAAGATGAAATATTTAATCGCGCCCCTTATGTTGATTTGGTTGCCGGCCCTAATGATTTATTAAGTGTTCCACTTTTAATAAAAGAACTTCTAAGAGAAAGATCACAGGCTTTAGCTGTAAGCACTATGGAGCGCGAGCAGAACTTTTATGTTTCTAATCACAGAGAAGACAAAGATCATGCCTATGTTGTGATTTCTGAAGGGTGCAGCAACTTTTGCTCTTATTGTGTAGTACCTTTTGTAAGAGGCAGGTTGCATATTAGGGATTATAGGAATATCCTTGATGAGATTAAAAAGGCGAGTGATAAAGGGGTTAGCAAGATTACGCTTTTAGGACAAAACGTTAATTCTTATAAGTTCGATGGTGTAGATTTTGTAAATTTACTTGAGCAGGTAAATTCGTTAACTGGACTTAAAGAGCTTAGTTTTATTTCTTCTCATCCTAAAGATACATCCAAAAAGTTGTTTTTTGCCATGAGAGATCTGGATAAGGTAAAAAAATCTTTACATTTGCCAATTCAGTCAGGTTCAGATAGAATATTAGATAAGATGAACCGGGGTTACACGGCTCAGGGATATCTTCATCTTGTTGCAGAGTATCGTAAGATTGTTAATGGAGTTTTAGGAACAGATATTATTGTTGGTTTTCCAACCGAGACTGAGAAAGATTTTCAAGATACGTATAAAGTTTTAAAGAATGTGGAATTCGATTGTTCCTATATTTTTAAATATTCACCACGCCCACATACAAAAGCTGAAGAATTTACCGATGATGTTTCTTTGGAAGAAAAACAAAGGAGGCATCAGGTTTTGCTTGAGCTTCAGAGAAATATTTCTAAATCAAAAAGGAGGCAGAAATGAAAAAAGGTTGCGTAGTTTTAGTTTTTGCTATATTGAGCAGTGTTGTTTTTGTTAATTCTGCATTAGCGGATATGGATGAACTGCGTTCGCTTTTTCTTCAAGGTAATTATCACCAAACTATAATCGAGGGAAAAGTAATTTTGATGGATAGGCCTTCAGCGGATATATCTTGTGAAACTTATTACTATATGGGTATCGCCTATATGAAACAGGCGTTTTATGATGAAGCCAAAGAATATTTAACTATTGCAAAAGACAAATACCCCGGATGTAGGTTTTCTGAAAAAGCGCATGTCAGTTTTGGCGATGTTTATCTGCTTGAGGGTCAATTGGAAAAGGCATTATCTGTTTACCAAGATGCGTTTGCCTCTGGGAAAGAATCTGATGGTGCTAGCTTAATATATTTTCGCCTTGGACAGGTTAATAGGAAACTTGGTAATTGGAAAGAAGGAAATAATTTTCTTAAAGAATTGAAAGAAAAGTTTCCTGAAAGTCCTTTGGTCTCAGAAGTTGATAGATTATTGGCCCAGGATGATTTTTTTACAGTTCAAGTTGGTGCATTCATACATGCGGATAGCGCGAAAAAATTAGTAAAATCATTAAAAGGAAAAGGCTTTGACGCATATATGAAAAAAGCTAGAACTTCTGGGGGCATTCTTCACAGAGTAAGAGTTGGAAGATTGTCTACTCGTAAGGAAGCCGTGGTTTTAGAGTTACAAATGGCTCAGGATGGTCATCCTACCTTAATTGTTCCTTAAGTATTAATTTATGAAAACAGTTGTTTTTATTATTGGTCCTACCGCCGTGAGCAAGACGGCGGTTTCGCTTTCTCTTGCACATAAGATAGATGCAGAGATTGTTTCCTGTGATTCTATGCAGATTTATAAAGAGCTAAATATAGTTAGTTCAAAGCCTAGCATTGCAGAGAGAAGAAAGATTAAGCATTATATGATTCATAGTTTATCAATTAACAAAAATTTTAATGTTGCAGATTATTTTAAGTATGCAAGAAAAGCAATTGAACAGATTCATTCTAAAGATAAAGTTCCGCTAGTAGTTGGCGGCAGTGGTTTATATATGAGTGTTTTATTGGATGGAATTTTTACAAGAGAAATAAAGAACAGTAAAGTCCGAGATAATATTTATGAAGAAGCAAGGCAGAAGGGATGCTTAGATTTATATAAAGAATTAAAAAATATTGACCTGGCAGCTGCGAAAAAAATCCATCCCAACGACTTACGTAGAATTGTTAGAGCTTTAGAAGTTTATAGAGTTACTGGATTGCCAATTTCTAAATTGCAGAAAAAAAGAAAAGGTATTATAGATAAATATCAGGTTTTGATTTTCGGGTTAAACAGAGATAGGGAAGAATTATACAATATTATTAATAACAGAGTTGAAACAATGTTTAGGCAAGGGGCAGTGGCTGAGATTAAAAAATTGTCAAATAGGCGTTTAAGCAAAACAGCTTCTCAGTTAATCGGGGTTAAGGAGATAAGAGCTTATCTTAAAGGAGAAATTACAAAAGATCAGGCAAAAGAGATATTGAAGCAAAATACTCGGCGTCTGGTAAAGAGGCAGTTGACGTGGTTTAGGAAAGATAAGCGCATTATCTGGATAGATATCGGCAGCAAGGAAAAAATTAGTTCAGTTGTTTCTAAAATCAAAAAAGAATTAAGAGGGAAGATTAAATAATTAATGGAAAAAGCGATTATCGTAAATATAGATTTTACCGATAAGAAATTCAGGCGTTCTGAGTCTGATGATTTAAGGGATGAGATTATCGAGTTAGCTAAAACCAGCGGGGTCGAGATAATCGAAAATATTTTATGCTCCCGCCATGAGCCAACGCCTTCTCTTCTAATAGGAAAAGGAAAAGCCCAAGAGATATCATTTGTAGTTCAGGATTCAGGGGCAAATGTTGTAATATTTGATGACAACTTAAGCAGTACGCAACAAAGAAACTTAGAAGAAATACTCACTGCGAAAACAATAGATAGGACTCAGCTGATACTGGATATTTTTTCTAAGCATGCTAAAAGTATGGAGGGAAAGATCCAGGTTGAGTTAGCCCAGCTTGAGTACTTGCTTCCCCGTCTTATAGGAAAAGGTATTGTGCTTTCTCGTTTAGGTGGCGGAATTGGTACAAGAGGTCCTGGTGAGCAGAAGCTTGAAGTTGATAGACGTCGAATCCAGAAAAGAATTGCAAAATTAAAGAAAGACTTGGATGATTTTAGCCGGCACAGAGAAAACATAAGAAAAAGAAGAAAAGAGAAATTGATTCCTTGCGTGTCATTGGTTGGATACACAAATGCCGGAAAGACCACTTTGCTTAATACCTTAACTGATGCCAAGCAAGCTGTAAGGAATAGTTTATTTACTACGCTTGATTCTTTATCAAGAAATCTGGTTTTATCTAATAAGCAAAGGGTTGTGTTATCTGATACCGTAGGATTTTTAAGCCGTCTTCCTCATAATCTTATTGAGGCATTCAAGGCTACATTAGAAGAAGTGGTTGAATCTGATTTGCTCATTCATGTATTGGATATCAGCGATGATAAATTTTATGAGCACAACAAGGCAGTTTATGATGTTTTAAGTGAGCTAAAGATAGAGAATAAGCCGATAATTACTGTTTTAAACAAAATAGATAAGCTGGAAGATAAATCTTGGCTGCAGAGAATAAAAAAGGATTTTCCTAATTGTGTTGAGATATCTGCTTTAGAAAAAGAAGGGATCAAGCAGCTTCTAGGTAAAATTGAAGAGAAATTATCATCGCTATTGTTGATAGTTGATCTAGCGATTCCGATTAATCGTATGGATTTAGTAGATATGATTTACAAAGAAGGAGAAGTTTTTAGTATTAATTATACTTCTGAGCATGTTGAGATCCAGGCAAACCTTCCTGTAATTTCAGCTAACCGCTTAGCCTCTTTCTGTAAATAACTGCAATATCTTAGCTTAATCAAATTAGTAATATTTTATGATATTTTTTTTCATAACTATAATAATGGTAACAATTACTGGAAATTTGTTAAAAATATGTTATACTTTCAATGCGGAATACAATAATAATGTATTGAACAAAATGGGTCAGAAATGGCCCATTTTTTATTTTGGAGGAACATGCAAAAAGGTGAATTTGATTTGATGCGTCTGTGCTTACTTTTAACATTAATATTTGTCTGTATTTTTTTGTCAGCCTTAGCTGAAGCAGATACAGATTATCAGTATGTCAAGGTAGTTGGCAGGCAGCTTATGGTTGATTTTGATATGAATGGTGACTATGAGCCATATCTTATTAAAGGTGTAGGATATTCTCCTTCGCCTATCGGAAGACATCCCAGTGATTGGGGTTATCCTCCTGAAGATCCTAGGACAATTCATAATATTTTTGATGATCCTCTAATCCTAAACCGAGATTTTGCTCTTTTGCAAGACATGAATGTTAATACAATACGTCTTTGGAAAGGTGATGATACTGAAGTTGCAGGTCGTTTTCCTAATAAGCTTACACAAAATACTTTAGATATTGCAGAGAGTTATGGAATTAAGGTTATTCCGGGATTTTGGATTGACACACCAGGTCCTTGGTGTGAGGGGAGTAATCTGGTTTATTATCCACCTGCATTTCTTGATCCTGCCAATCCTTATTATAATATAGAAAGAGATATTATCATTCTTAGGTTTAAAGCTTTCGTGGAAGAGTTTAAAGATCATCCAGCAATTTTGTTTTGGGCAATCGGTAATGAGAATAATTTCAAGATTCCCGAGGAGCAGTATCGTTATCCTTGGTATTCTCTGATTAATGAGATGGCTTATGAGGCTCATCTTTCTGAAGGATCAACATATCATCCTGTGGCATGTGTAAATGGAGATATTTTACAAATTGCAGAACATGAATACCAGATGCCTGATTTAGATATCTGGGGTACTAATGTTTACCGAGGAATTTCATTCGGCAGTTTATTTTCAGATTTTGCAACTTACTCTGAAAAACCTTTATGGATTTCAGAGTTTGGCCTTGATGCCTGGCATACAAATGATATCGGAAATCCGGA
The DNA here is from genome assembly GCA_964406665.1 of uncultured Planctomycetia bacterium. Taxonomy (GTDB): domain Bacteria; phylum Omnitrophota; class Gorgyraeia; order VGKH01; family JBHPFN01; genus CAYOSQ01. The sequence goes on from CAYOSQ010000013.1 coordinate 6,111, forward strand.
TGATGGCTATGAGGATCAAGCAACTCAAGCATTATGGCTGGGAACTTTGTGGGACGAAATCGTATTAAATAGTGATGTTGCAATCGGTGGGACCATGATGGAGTATTCGGACGAATGGTGGAAGCCCTGGGAGTGGCTTGATGGGGGAATTTACAATAGCACCCAGGAGCATTTTGGACATGGTCCCACTGATACTGATTGTGACGGTATACCTGATTGGTATCCTCCAACCCCGGATACTTTTTTTAATGAGGAGTGGTTTGGCATTATGGCAATAAGTCTAAATCCGATAGCCGGCGATCCTGATATTATGACACCTCGAGATGCCTATGATATATTGCAATATAGATTTGAATGTGGATATGATACAGGATTGTATTATGCCGGGCCGGAGAACGGAAAGAGCTGTGATACTTCATCTGCCTGTTGTAATTATCCTAATAAAAAATCCAAGAACGGTTACTGTGTTACTCGTTGTGGAGGTGGAGGTTGTTTCCTTCCTGGTACAGCAATAACCTTAGCCGATGGCAGCCTTAAGCCAATCGAGGATATAAAGGTAGGAGATATAGTACTAAGTGCAGATGAAGAAAACAATGTTGTGCCAAATAAGGTAACAGAACTCTTCATCCATCCTGATGAAGAAGGGTCTCTGTTAGTTGAAACAAAGGCAGGTAAACAGTTAAGAGTAACCAAAATACACAGGGTAATGAGCGATGGTGAATATAAGTCTATTGGAGAACTAACCATTGATTCTCCAATGATGATCCTTGAGGATGGAAAACTTATTGAAACAACTATCTCTTCCATGAGAAAGGTTGATGCTAAGAGTACAGTCTACAACCTTGAGGTAGAGAATGCCCACACATATTTTGCAGAGGATTATCTTGTACATAATAGGAAAGCTGAAGTTATGATGTATATGCCAGAGTTTCCTCAGCATTAATAAATAATCCAATCCTATCATAAGCAATTTTTCTTCCCAGACTTGAAAATTTCAGAATCCATGTTATACTTTTACGGAATTTGTATCTGTTTTTTAAAAACCGATTGAAAAGCCAACTCTTATACGAAAGTTAAGAGGCGGAAAGCCATCCTGATATTTCCTAATTAAGAAAATCAGGACTCCGACTAAAAGCGTCGGGGCAGGGCCCTTTTAAAGAAATGGGTAGCCGGTTGCCAAAACGGTGTATTTTTTTACCCAGCGCAATTTGCTCTATTTCTTTTAAGGGGAATAGAGCTTTTTTAATTGTACAAATGATTCTTTAAAAGAGAGTAGGTTGATTAAAATGAAAAACTCGAAGTTAAATTCATGTAAGATTATCGATGATTTCCCAGTAAGGTTTGGAAAAATAACTGCGGTTATCTGCGAAAAGACTGCTAGAGCCCGTTTAAAAAAGATAAAAACAGCTATTAGCCATAAAAACAGGGGATCTTGACAAAATATCTATTAGGGGGATTGAGAAAGAAAGCGCTTTCACGAACATGGCTTTACCCCCTTGAAATGGAATAATTATGTGCTTTACTTATAAAGGAAATAAATATCCGAAAACCCCAAAGTTTTTGGGGCTTCTTCGTGGGTGCGAAGAAGGGCAAACTTAGGGAAACCTAAGGACGCAAAGTTTCGGGCCTAAAGAGGTATCTATGGTAGCCGAGCGAACCGATAACGTGGTGATGTTCTTAGAGAGTCCAGATAAAGGTGCTCGGTCGCCGGAGTCTGGATTTTTTGCTTTGTTTAGAGGAAAGAAAATGAGAAATAAAAAAGGTTTAACTTTAGCAGAGATGATTATCACGGTTGTGATTTTAGGTATTGTAGCTGCTATGGCAATACCGGGATTTCGAAAAACAGTAATTAAAGCCCAAAACGAAGATGCTCGTACATCCTTGCGTATGGTTTTAGCAGGACAGAAGGTTTACCGTATGAGATATGGTTCTTATTATAATTCTGACATTATTGCTGATATTAATGATAATCTTCAACTTGAACTTTTTGAGATTGATTGGGATTTTGAAACGTTTGATGGGGGAGGACCTTTAGAGCTTGGACAGGTAACTTCTTTAATTGATCCTCCTGGGACTGAAAGAATGATGAGAGTTTTTGATGATGGAACAATTGACTGCCCAGCAGGAAATTGTAATTTTTAGATATTTATACAAGGAGGAAGAAATGATTACCAGACAGTTTACAAGACCAAAGATGTTCTTAGT
>CAYOSQ010000014.1:0-4263 GCA_964406665.1 uncultured Planctomycetia bacterium
TGCAGTGTTGACAAAGACTTCCTAAGAATTTTCCTCTTCCGCCACAAATCGGACACAATTTAGTTAGTTTCATATTAAAAGCTTATCATAGTTTTTAGCTTCAATCAATGAATTGCGGTCGTACAAAATAAGCAAGATTTTTTTAACCTAACAGCCTATTCATCAATAAGTTATGAGTAAAATCTGTTCGAAACTAAAAAATAAAAAAAAATCTTGACACTAGTGAGCACACATGGTAAAAAGAAAGTAATTAATTCACCGGAGATAGCTTTAATCATTGGCGAGAAAGGAGATGAGTAAATAGTAAGCCAAAGGTTATCATAAAACTGGTGTAAAGATAGAAAGTATAGGAAATTTAGAAACCTATTTAATATATATGTTTATTGAAGATGCAAAATTTAGGAGGAAACAAATTATGGGTAAACGCTTAATAGCTTTTTGTGCTATTGCTTTAGTGCTCGGATTAGCAGTTCCGGCATTTGCAGCAGTACAGAATGTCAAAGTAAGTGGTGATCTTACCGTTTCCGCAATCGGAAGACGTGATTTAGATCTAGGATTGCTAGGCGGTTTAGATGACGATGCAAATGTAATGAATTCAATCGTACGTGTTAGAATTGATGCTGATTTAACTGATAACGTATCAACTACAGTAAGATTGATTAATGAAAGAGATTGGGATGATGAAGGTGATGCTGCAACAGGAACACATGTTGACCTGGATCTCGCTTATGTAACCATGAGAGAGATGCTTTATTCGCCTTTAACAGTAACAATTGGTCGTCAGGAATTGCGCTTTGGTAATGGATTGATCGTTGGTGATCCTCATACCAATAATATGTCTGATGAACCAGGTGGTGATATTTTGAATCAGGATCTAAGCGCAAGAAAAGCATTTGATGCTACTCGTGCTACATTAGATTATGATCCTTTAGTTATCGATTTTATCTATGCAGTAATTGATGAAGATAATAAGGTAACTGCTGCCACCAGTAAAGAAGATGATGATGATAATCTTTATGGTCTTAATGCAAAATATGATTTTGGCGATGAATATGGAACAATGGCTGAAGCATATTTTTTCACAAAAGTTGATAAAACAAGAACTGCTGCTGGAGTTATCGCAGACAACAAACCAGATACAGTTTACTGTCCTGGTTTAAGGGTTAGCACTAACCCTACAAAGAAGTTAAATCTGCAAGCAGAATTTGCTTATCAGACCGGTAGCAAGCAAGTAGTAAGCTCCGACTTAGCTCCTGTTCACGTAGCTGGTCAAAACAGACAGAGAAAAGCTATGGCTGGTCAGTTCATCAGCACATATGCTTTAGATATGGATTATAGCCCTGTATTAAACTTAACATATGCTTATTATTCAGGTGAAAATAATCCATATACCCATTCTGATGAAGAGTATAGAGGATGGGATCCAATGTATGAAGATCAAACAGCAGGTAGCTTGATCAATGCATTATTGCAGCCAACAAACTGCCATATTGCAGATGCTAGCGTTACGCTTGAGCCAATGGAAGATGTTACAGCCAAACTTAGCTGGATCAATGTTTGGTTAGCACATGAAGTTGGTGAAGTAGCTGGATCAGGTACTGTAACTACACAACCTGGTGTTACAGCAACTAACCTTACATTAGACCCAGATAAGAGATATTTGGGTTATGAAATCGATGCCGAACTAAATTATGATTATACAGAAGATGTACAGTTCGGTCTTTTGTTTGGTTACTTTAAACCAGGTGAAGCTTGGAATGCCGCTAATAACACAGCTGCAAAAGAGCTCATTGGAACTTGTAAAGTAGTATTCTAATTATGTAGAGTGATTAAGCCCCTCCGACCAAAATCGGAGGGGCTTTTTTATAGACTCCTTTTAATTCAAAACTTTTAAAAACTTTAAAGAAAATGCTTTATCTTGCCTTTGTTTGGCACATGCATCAGCCATATTATAAAAATCTTTTGACCAACAACATGGCTTTGCCTTGGGTTAGGCTTCATGGGATAAAAGATTATCTTGATATGGTTAATATCCTTGAAGGTTTTCCTGAGATACATCAGACTTTTAATTTGGTTCCTTGTCTTCTCGAACAAATAGAGGATTATGCAAGTGGGGTAAGCGATGAGTTTCAAAGAATCTCATATAAGCGAGCCGAAGACCTTTCAGAGCAAGAGAAGGGATTTATATTAAATAATTTTTTTAAGGCAAATCCAGAGAATCTTATTGCTGCATTTCCTCGTTATTATGAGTTATGGTTTAAGAAAAAGAATAAAAAGCATTTTTCCACACAAGATTTTTTGGACCTTCAGGTTTTATTTAATTTAGCTTGGTTTGATCCTTCATTTAGAAAAAGAATTCCTGAGTTAAAGTGTTTACCGGGTAAGGGGCGCTTCTTCAGTGAAGAAGAAAAGGTTGCGCTGCTTGATAAACAGATAGATATCATAAAGGATATAATACCCACTTATAGAAGATTTCAGGATTCAGGGCAGATAGAGATAACTACTAATCCATATTACCATCCGATTCTACCACTCCTTTTTGATTCTAAAATAGCACTGAGGCCTGCGCCTAAATCAGCATTACCAAATGATCATTTTAGCTATCCTCAAGATGCGAAGCTGCATTTAGAAAAAGCAGTTGAGCTTTATAAAAAGAACTTTGGATGTCTTCCTAGGGGAATTTGGCCTTCAGAGGAAGCTGTAAGCGAAGAGATATTACAATCCATAAGTGAACATGGAATAAAATGGATGTTGTCAGATGAAGCCCTACTTTTTAAATCAATTCGTAAAAGAAGAGCCGGAAGATTTCTGTATAGACCGTTTTCCCTAAGACGAAGGAAATTTGATTTAAATATAATTTTCAGAGATGCACCTCTTTCAAATCTTTTAGGATTTGTTTATCATAAGTGGCCAGAGAAAAAGGCTGTAGAAGATTTCATTGTGCATCTTAGAAATATAAATAAGCATTTTAAGAACAGAGATATTTTGGTTGCTATCGCAATGGATGGAGAAAATGCCTGGGAGTATTATAAGAATGATGGGATAGATTTCTTGAAATTGTTGTACGGGCAGATTTCCCAAGAGAAAAATGTTAAAACTGTTACCGTTTCGGAATATTTAAATCAATTTCCGCCTAAAGCAAATATTAGGAAATTATCTGCTGGTTCGTGGATTAACGCAGATTTTTCAAAGTGGATTGGAAGTAAACACAAAAATATTGCCTGGGAGTGGTTGGTAGAAGCGCGCAGAAAGTTTGATGACGTAAAGAGTGGTTTAGATGAAGAAAAGCATGAACTGGCTATTAAGCAAATGCTTATTCTTGAGGGAAGCGATTGGTTTTGGTGGTATGATGATAATCCTGGAGAGTTTGATGATGTTTTTAGAATGCATCTAAGTAATTTTTATAAGATAGTTGATGTTGATCCACCGTCTTATTTAAAAGAACCTCTGGAAGTTCCTGAAAATACATAAAACACAATATATTTGAATAAGTGATATTCTCATATACAACATATTGTATAAAAAAAACATCAGTAAATATTGACAGTTATTGCAAATTGTGATATAAAATGACTAAAGAAGAAATCTACGATCATCTCGCTAAGGTATATTTAGGAAAGAAAAAAAAGAAAAAGCAGAGCATTGTTTTTGATAAAGTACATGTGTTGCTCTTTGTAAATATACTTGTTATAATAATTTTCTTGGGATGTTTTTTATTTTATTCTATTGATCAAGCAAGGCATGGTGAAGTAAAGGAAATAACTAGCTCGATTAAACTTGCCTTGAATCACTATCCACTGCGTCTAAAATATGATTTTATAGAGTTAGGTCCCCAGGTAGAAAATTTTTCTATGGTTATCGGAGGGAAAGATTTTCGAGAATATAATTTTCTCGGTTTATCAGTAAAAGGAACCTCGAGAGCATATCCGCGTTTATTTAAGATTACCATTGAAAATACTAAAAGAGAAAAAGCAGATTATTATATTGACGATGTTGATACAACCTGGAAAGAAGTAATCATCCCATTAGGAGAATTTAAAAAAATTACTGATTGGTCATCGATTGAAAAAATCTCGTTTGTTTTTGAGGCATGGAATTTAGATAATACAAAAGGAATGGTTTTATTAGACGATATTTGTTTTTATAAAATAAGGAGGTAACAATGCATATATTGGCTGTTGCGAATCAGAAAGGTGGTTGTGGTAAAACAACTACGGCAATTAATCTTTCTGCAGCCTTAGCTCAGTTTGGTAAGAAGGTTCT
>CAYOSQ010000015.1:0-3686 GCA_964406665.1 uncultured Planctomycetia bacterium
TTTACTATCTCGATGTAATGGCTGATTTTTTACGAGAGGATCGATAGAATCGGCGTGTTGATTAGCCCATGTCTGCCACTTATTAAATTCACTTCCTGGCTCGATCTGGCCATTTTTTTCAATATGTGCTTTTGTAGCAGCTGAAACGTACGACCTAATTATCTGGCTTTTTTGCCAGCATATAGCTTCTTTTTCCAAATCATTTTTACGTGCTTGTTCTAGCTCTCTTAATCTTTGTATTTCCTCTCTTTGTTTCTGCTCTTCTTTTCACGCCTCTCGTTCCTTCTGCAATTCTTTTTCTCTTGCTACAGATTGAAACATCCCTTCAATAAAGTTATCAATACGGTCTTCGACTTTCTTTCTTTGTCTATCAATCCATTCACGTCGAGTTCCATAAGCTGCATTTTTAATCCTTAGAACAAGCTTGCCATTGGGAATATAGTCATACAGATTAAAGCCAAGCCGGTCCTCGCCTTTCTTAATAATATTGAACTTTTCATAAAGATCGATCTCTAGTGCCACATCAGAAATACTAACGCAGGTGATATTTTTATAGTCTTTTTTTATTAAAGAAACCTTGGCTTTTCTTTTTTCCAGAGTTTTAATTAAGGTATCCATAATTTTTATAGCCCTGTCCAAACTATTAGGGCTAACGCGAACATCAAGCCCGTGGTGTCTGCATCTGATGCAACCTTTGTCTAAATAGGATTTATCGATATTCTTTAATGTGTTTGTTATAAGGGGGTGGGGATTCGAAAGTTTCACTTTTGACATTACTTTTCACAAAGACTACTCTTCAAGAAAATCAAGTATGGGCTTGAAATCAACTATTGTTGAAATTATCTCTTTTTTAAGTTCGGCTGGTTTTGTTAGGATAGTACTTCCTCTATCTATCGAGTAACGAATATGTATTCCCGGTGCTGCTGGCTTCGCATCAGCTTTCTTTAAAATTTCAGATAGATACATAACATCTCTCTGCTTGGTTATATCCCGAAGCCTTATTTCAAAGAAGCCTTTCCATTTCTCATTACCGCGCATGAGGCGCGGTCCGACTTTAGGCAGTCTTCTGGCAACTACGAAACGACCATCTTTTTTAATTCCCTTCAAAACACTTATAAATCTTTTTGGATTATTGATTAATTTACTATAAAATACTCCAAGTGGTTTTCTAAGATTATTGGTTCGGCCATTGCGTATGACGGTATTTATATCAAGGCTGCGTTTGGATACCTCGATTGTAAAATTACACTGACTAAAAATGTCATTTTTATTGTCTGGCTTCTTAATAGCCACCCATGCAAAACGCTCATCATGAATAGATTTTGATATATTACCTGGCCTGATAAATGAATATTTCTTTAATTCTACTGGCAATCCTTTGCGAATACTAGTTGCTAACGACTCAAGTTTATTTTTTAATATTGGGATATAATGATCGTCTAAGGTAGTCCAAAAATCAAAATCTTCATCTTTAAAACCACTGAATTCTGTCATAACAATTACCTCCAGATAATTATTAAATTCCTGTAGAAAGGCTACTATCGCTGACAACTTCTTGTTATTTCTTATATCATTTATTATCTCTAAACATAACTTATGAATATCATGCCAAGAAACATATCTTAGCCTTGCATCTTTAAGTTTCTTAAGTGTTAGCTTATCGGTTTTGTTGTTTGTAACAACTAATAAATAATCTTGGCGAGAAAGGGATTTGAGATGACGCGAGATCTGTTCTACTGATAAATTGGCTCTTACCTTAGACTCAACACAGACCTTATTATTAGCAAAATTTATTATGCCATCAGGTCTACTCTTCTCTTCATGCTTTTGTAACCTAAAAGAAGTGATTTGTTTTTGAGGAACATCTATTAATTTTAAAAAACTCTTAAGCAGAATTGCATAATCAACTCGTTTGGCAAATTCAAGCAGATTAATGAGGGCTTTTGTTGTATTGTCTTCTATTTGTATATCACGTAGAGAGTCTTCAGTCTTTTTTGAAGGCCCTCTGTAATAATAAAATATATTTTGATGCGGATCTCTCATTTACTTTTCCTTTTTTCTTTTCTTTCTTTCCTTTTCAAGAGCTGGCATAGTAAATTTCTTATAATTATGCTCGTCTATCACTTTTGCCAATGTTCTATCTGATGGTACTTCATAATCAGAGAACTTAGTTTGCATTTCCTTTAAAAAAACAAAATAGTCATCAGCATCACCTTTTCTATAGCCGTAGGCCTGCCTGATATAACTATCCCACATAACAAATACTTTCGGCAGCTTTAAATGCATTAGCTTCGGTGTACCGGTAGATTTTATACCCTTAATATCGGCAAAAGTCGAAAAAATCGTTTTTATCTCTTTAGAGTGTTTCTCGATATCCATGGTACGGAAATCCTCATCTTTCATTTTATTAAATAAAGGAGCGAGTCGCTTAACCTTTTCTTCAAACGCATCAAGATCAAATTCTTTCATAGCATACCTGAAACTAGCAAAATTCCAAGTTGATAAAATAAACATATATGCTTCTATTTCACAGCCTTTATCCATTAACTTAAGAAACATAGGATAATAATCCCAACGCAAGTCCCTCTTGGAAAAAGTTTGTAATTTTTGTTTTGCCATTTTTTGATTTATTTAAACAACTTATTGATTTTGTCTTTAATTATAGGCTCATAACGAGAATATTTGCTTTTGATTAACATTTCATGCAGCTCCTTAAATCTTCTTATTACAAAGACTCGCTCACCAAAATCCATTATTTGCTCTACCCATTCCACGTTTAAAAAATTAGGGTGGGGGTTGTATTTATTTCCGCTCCTTTCAAGCCCTTTCTCTTCTGAATAAAAACTTGTCTTTCCATTTCTTTTGACTACCTTACCAAATCCTAAAATAGCTTTTACGCCTTTCTTCGCAAGGACAATGTCTCTTTCTTGTATCTCATTATGAAATTTCCAAATGTCTTTTGCGAAACCTTTAGCACTTCTGTAAGGAAGTTTGCGAGACTTCATTATTTCTTTTCTTATTTCGTCTTCTGACTTTCCAGAAGGATCACCCATGAAACTGCCGCCTAACGCTATGGTACCGTTATCTAAATCGTATTGCCAAACAGCTTTAAATCCCTTATCTCTACGCTCCTTCGAGTAAGTTCCATGACCATATCTTTCCGACTTTTTTCCGTATGGAGAAATGACCCAAATCCTATTCATGATTGCCTCCTTAAATGAACGATACTTTACTTCTCTTCAATCTCAACCAAATCAGGTAAGGCAGGAAATGGTTGAACGCTTATCTCTTTTTTTGCTACCTTGGTCTTACCTGAAATTAATGCCGTTGTTTTAGTCTGCACTTGTGCAGTATTTAAATACACGTGTTTTAAGGAATCGTGCCTTTTCTTCCAGCCTTTAACGTGATCACGGCACTCTTTTTTCAAATCCTCATGCATTTCTATTGTTTTTCTAATTACAACCTCCAAAGAATTCTTAAATTCAGCACCTTGTAAATATTGGAGCGTTTGCTCAATGGCCTCGTCCTTCTGGGCACGGGATAATTTCAGCTGAAACATCTTAACTGTCTGCTCTCTTAGTATGCTGGCGACAGCTAGCGCGCCTCCGGGATTAATCACAATTATCCCTTTCTCTACAAAAAATCCGCTTGTACCTTTTTTGGCAGCGTTTGTCACTAAAATTGCG
>CAYOSQ010000016.1:0-3370 GCA_964406665.1 uncultured Planctomycetia bacterium
CGGCATACACGTTTACGCCTGAATAACTCTTTTCGATGTGAAAAGGCAGTTCCGGGGTAAGAACAATATAGCCCTTTGCTTTTTCTAGATCCACATCCTGAGAAAAACGGATGTTTATATAAGGATTTTCGGCTTTCATTCGTGGATAAATGTTTTTTACAACAAATTCTTTTTTGACGGATTTTTTAGTAGTATCCACGGAAGCCTTTTTACCAATAAACAAAACCTGCCTTATTTTCTTGTCTATATACGAGGTTATGCTCTCCTCGTGTTCCATGAGGCTAATAATTTTAAGGAGACCTGCGATATTAATTACTAAAAACAGAGCTACTACCAAAACCCATTTCTTTTTGAATATTGACATCATTTTAGGCCTCCTTTATATTTACTCATTTTTGCGAATGTTCACAAAAAAATGTTAGATTATTTCACATTCAAACAAATTTGCTTTTTCAGAGCAAATCTAATTATTTTCATATTCTTGCAGAGCAAGAGACAATACCACTAAACGAAACAAATAATTAACTTTAAGCACGGGGAATGTATTCATTCCCTTTTTAACCATAGATGCTTTCATGCATCCTTTCAGATAATTCGATCTGCCGATGAAGCCAATAGCCAAACGCTTTAGATCATGTTTCCTTCGCAAATTACCAGCATCCGCACAATCACCGTCTAATATACTATCTATCCAAGGTTCAAATGATTTTCTATCAAAAACATCGTTGAAAACATCTGAACTGCTTTCCAGTAAAGCACCTTTTACAAACGAATTGAACTTTTTGTCCTTATAGAGAAAATTGAAATTATTAGCATCTGAAGAATGGGGAGATATTGCCTTGTTATCCAAGAACAACTCCGGGAACATTTTCTTTCCCATATTTATAAAAAGGTCCTTCTGAACTCTAAACTTTGACGGCGTTCTTTTAATTACCGAAAGAGTACGGTCAAAAAGGAAAGGTGCAAAATGAGGAATATAACATCTCCTGAAATACGCCATATTCTGCAAAAGGCGTGCCTCTCTATGCCTCCAATAAAGATAATCCTTAAGATCATTCGCTGAAATATTTAAATCTCCGCATTCCTCTATAAACTTTTGTCTTTGCTCTTCTATGTATTTAATGCCGTTATCGAACATTTCCGCTTTCATTATCTTTTTAGGATGTGAAATTTCATTCAAACTGAATAAACGGCTTTCCCAAAAAGCCATGTTGTAATTAACCGCAAGGTCTCCCCATCCCCAGACTTCATCTCCTCTTATCATATAATCATAATTTTCCGCCAAATTTCTGTAAAATTCTATTCCTAAAAACGCATCCTGAAAGACCGATAGATAATTTTCTCCGCCTGTTGCTAAAATTGCATTGTTAATATCCGATATTAAGCGGGAAGGGTTATCCAAAGATGACCTGTAATAACTATGCGAAACGCCTGCCTTGTCGGCATAATATCCTCCAACGTCCATGTCCATTCCATTATTTTCCTTTGAGCCAAAACTATAACTTACAGTGTTAAATTGCCCATCTGACCCTTTTAGAAAACCTAATAATGCCCGAGAATCATATCCTCCGCTTAACGTCAGTATTTTCTTACCACTTGGAAGATCGTTGATATCTTTTTGTATAGCATCGAAAAGCTTCGCTATTAAAGATTGCTCCGTTTCCCGTCTTGCTTCAAAGGTTATTTTCCAATAAGATTCAATCTTAATACCATCTCGATTAAGACAAATGAATTGTCCCGGGCCAAGACGTTTTATTTCTCCAAAAAAACATTTATCTTCCCATAGGTAACCGCTTGCCATAAACTCAAAAACCGATTCTCTCCTGATGGATGGATGCCAGCCATATTTCTTTAATGCCTTAAAGGTTAGGGGTTCCGGCGAAAAAGCCATGAAGTCCTCAGTTTCAACGTAGTAAAGGGGCTGTGAGCTTGTCTTATCGCAAACAACGTAACATACCCCACTCTCTTGCAAATAGATAACCAATTGAAAATGGCCGGAAGTCTTGTCAATTAATGAATTAATTCCTTTTTTATCCATTGTATCTTTAACAACGCTGAATATCTTTTCGTCAAGCGGTTTGCCTCTATACAATGGCCTACCGAACCAAGCAAGAAATCCTTCGTTCGACTTAGAAATACCTGAGTAATCATTATTTCTACATATCAGTTTGCAGCAAATTGTTTTATATGTATCAATGTCTATAGATCGAAATGGATCGTAGCCATACATCCGCCCTGCAATATCCTTGCCGATATTCTGAACACCTACACCATCTGGTTTTTTATTATAAGTTAATACTATCCCTGGCACACTGAACCTTTCTTTAAATGTGAGTAAAGACGCTGGTTAGCATTGATTAGCTGTCTCTTTTTCCTTTGACATTATCATAGGCAAAACTTGATGCCGAATTCACACACATGAAGAGTGTGCAGAGTATGATTTTCGTTAGCATTTTTTTAGGCAAAAACATAATTAACCTTTGTTCTATTTGAGCTCAATGTATTTCCATACTTTGTCTTCTGCGCCCGGTTCAGAAGCAAGTTTATTTACTCTCGACTTCAAGATTCTAAATCCCCAGTTATTATTTCGATTTCGTGTTGTTTTTCGATCGGAGGTTAAAAATGCAGCTAAGTCTTGATAGTGGTAAGAATGTTTGGTTTCAGTATCGGCTTCTTGAAAAACGATAATCCCGTTTTCTCGCTTAATATATTTGAATTTTTCATTATCCGTTATATCCCACCAATAAAGGGTATTCCCATAATTATCATAACGCTTCGATTTCTTAAGCAGCAATTTCTTATTGAATAGTCTCGCATAATTATGCTTAGCCTCAGCCTCTTGATGGCACTTTCCGTTATGCACAAGAATACAGTTATCTTCTGAATAGGCTTTGTCTTTATTGATTCGATGAATATCTATAAATTTCTTGCTATTAAACTTTTTGCCACAATGTCCGCAATAATCAATTTTCCCTATTAGTTTCTTTTTTAAATCCCGCTTTGTCTTTCGTTCATCCTCTTGAAGCCGAGCATATACCCATCTGTTGAGCTTAAACCATTTATCGGCATCGCCTTTAGCAGAGCCTGTTATATCTTTTCGTGTTTTTTCTAATATTTTATTGCCTTCTCTCGAAATATCCATAAATCTCCCCTAAAAATACAAAAACCTTCGCAGCATTTTACCGCGAAGGTTTTACTTTTTTAACGTGGAGGTTCCCCCTTCGAAACGCGCCACAAATATCTAATTGTCTGGTTTTTAGTATATCTCACGTAATACTCATTGTCAACCTAATTCATCCAATTCACTCATAACCATTTATCTTTCTCAATATCATTAAGAGCGTCTCTCGGTACTTACACCAGAGGCCTC